>LXTR01000001.1 GCA_001683825.1 Flavobacteriaceae bacterium CP2B
TGGGAAATCATCTTCCGTATCCGGGGTGCCATCATTGTCATCGTCCTCATCGGCATTGTCTCCGGTGCCGTCCCCATCGGTATCGGTATCTTCATCCGGATCCAGTGGGAAATCATCTTCCGTATCCGGGGTACCATCATTGTCATCATCCTCATCGGCATTGTCTCCGGTGCCATCCCCATCGGTATCGGTATCCTCATCCGGATCCAGTGGGAAATCATCTTCCGTATCCGGGGTGCCATCATTGTCATCGTCCTCATCGGCATTGTCTCCGGTGTCGTCCCCATCGGTATCGGTATCCTCATCCGGATCCAGTGGGAAATCATCTTCCGTATCCGGGGTGCCATCATTGTCATCGTCCTCATCGGCATTGTCTCCGGTGTCGTCCCCATCGGTATCGGTATCCTCATCCGGATCCAGTGGGAAATCATCTTCCGTATCCGGGGTGCCATCATTGTCATCGTCCTCATCGGCATTGTCTCCGGTGCCGTCCCCATCGGTATCGGTATCTTCATCCGGATCCAGTGGGAAATCATCTTCCGTATCCGGGGTACCATCATTGTCATCATCCTCATCGGCATTGTCTCCGGTGCCATCCCCATCGGTATCGGTATCCTCATCCGGATCCAGTGGGAAATCGTCGTCCGTATCAGGGGTACCATCATTGTCATCATCGTCATCGGCATTGTCTCCAGTGCCATCCCCATCGGTATCGGTATCCTCATCCGGATCCAGTGGGAAATCGTCGTCCGTATCAGGGGTACCATCATTGTCATCATCCTCATCGGCATTGTCCCCAGTACCATCCCCATCGGTATCGGTATCCTCATCCGGGTCTAGTGGAAAATCGTCGTCCGTATCTGGGGTGCCGTCGTTGTCGTCGTCCGTGTCACATACATCCCCGTCTCCGTCCATATCCGTGTCCAGCTGATCGCTATTGGATACGGCGGCACAGTTATCGTCCATGTCCAGTATTCCGTCTCCGTCTTTATCATAAGCGGCACAATCCTTTCCGGCATCGGTAATGGTCCAGCCAAAATCTTCTATGATTTTTTGACGAGCTTCCTCTCCGATACAATAGGTGCTGTTGCCGGCATCAAAAGAAACATTATTTTTTAAGGTCAGGGTACTCCAACCGTTTAGCAGCCTGTCATAGTTTTCTATGGAAAGCCCTGCTTGTTCAAACATACCATACATTGATACTACATTGGATACGTCCCAATCGCTAATATCCTGATTAAAGGCTGGCGCTTCATAGAACATATATGTCATATCGTTCACCTTAGACACATCCCAGCCCCCAATATCCTGATTAAAGGAGTTGGCCTGGAAGAACTGCCAACCCATATCTTCCACATTGGATACATCCCAGCCTCCTATGTCCTGATTAAAAGAACCTGCTCTATTAAACATATCGGACATTTTGGTAACATTGGAGACATTCCAACCACTTAAAGCCTGGTTAAAGAAGCTTGCATTGTAAAATATTGCACGCATGTCGGTAACCTTGGATACGTCCCAGCCGTTAATATCCTGGTTAAAAGAGCTGGCCTGGGAAAACATTCCTCTCATACTGGTTACATTGGACACCACCCAGTTGCCAATATCCTGGTTAAAAGATGTGGCGCTTTGGAACATATAATTCATCGATGTTACATTGGATACGTCCCAACCGCCAATGTTCTGGTCAAAGGCTTCTGCAACTGAGAACATATTGCTCATATTGGTTACCTTAGAGACATCCCAACTACTGATATCCTGGTTAAATGAAGCGGCTCCTTCAAAGATTCCCCTCATGTTTGTTACATTGGATACGTCCCAACCACTGATATCCTGGTTAAAGGCTTTTGCCAATGAAAACATTAGGCTCATGTTGGTCACGTTTGATAAATCGGGTGCATCAGTGGCATTGATCACCATATTGGTACATCCATAAAATGCCTGACTAAAGGATTCCCAGACCTGGCTCCCCCATTGATCTACAGAAAGTAATTTTTGATTGTCCCCGCCAAAATCAAATTTAAGATGCGGAAAATCCCCGCTGATCCTCACGGTATAGGTACCCGGGGTGGCATAGGTATGGGTGGCGTTACCCGTATATACCGTATTATCTGTGGAGCCATCCCCCCAGTCTACGGTATAGGCAAAGGTTCCGGTCCCGGTTGTAATGATGATTTGGTTATCATCAGAAGCTCCTTGATTATCAGTCTTCCAGGTGGTGACAAATGGCGGTGGACAATCTTCCCCGGCATCGGTAATGGTCCATCCAAAATCATCAATCATCTTTTGGCGCGCATCCGCCCCATCGCAATAGTTACTGTTGCCTCCATCAAAAACCACCCCGTTCTTCAGGGTCAGAGCACTCCAGCCGTTTAGGAGCTTGTCATAGTTTTCCCTAGAGAGTTCGGTATCCTTGAACATCTCTGTCATATCGTTTACATTGGACACATCCCAGCCGCTGAGGTCCTGGTTAAAAGAAGTTGCGCCCAAGAACATTCCCTTCATATTAGTGACATTTCCAACATTCCAAGAACCAACATCTTGATTAAAAGCGGTGGCCTGTTGAAACATATTTTCCATGTTTATAACATTACCCAGATCCCAGCCAGTTATATCTTGATTAAAGGCGGTTGCATCCCGGAACATCTCAGACATATTGTTCACATTGGACACATCCCAGCCGCTGATGTCCTGGTTAAAGGAGGTTGCCCTCTCAAACATCTCTGACATGTTGGTGGCATTGCCCACATTCCAGGCACTGATGTCTTGGTTAAAGGCGGTTGCCTCCTCAAACATATATGACATGTTGATTACACTGGATACGTCCCAACCGCCAATGTTCTGATTAAAGGGGGTCTTGTAGAACATACCACTCATATTGTTTACACTGGACACATCCCAGCCGCTGATATCTTGGTTAAAGGATGTTGCCCTCAGGAACAATTGTGACATGGTGGATACATTGGAAACGTCCCAGCCACCAATGTCCTGGTTAAAGGAAGTTGCACCATAGAACATCCCACGCATATCGTTTACACTGGACACGTCCCAGCCGCCAATATCTTGGTTAAAGGATGTTGCTTCAAGAAACATATAGAACATATTGGTTACATTGCCCACATTCCAGGCACTGATATCCTGATCAAAAGCCGTTGCCTCTCGGAACATCCATTCCATATTGACTACGTTGGACACATCCCAGCCGCCAATATTCTGGTTAAAGGCGGTTGCCTTCCAGAACATATACAGCATGTATTTTACATTGGATACGTTCCAACCGCCAATGTCCTGATTAAAAGCGGGGGTATCGTAAAACATATACGTCATATCGTACACATTGGACACATCCCAGCTACCGATATCCTGATTAAAGGAGGTGGCAGCGTAGAACATAGAATTCATATCGACAACATTAGACACATTCCAGCCGCTGATATCCTGGTTAAAAGAAGTTGCCCCCTGGAACATATAGCGCATACTATAAACTTGGGATAGATCGGGTACATCTGTTGCATTAATAACCAAATTGGAACACCAGGCAAAGCTACTCTCCATAGATTCCCAGACTTGGCTCCCCCATTTTTCTACAGAAAGCAGTTTTTTATTATCCCCGTCGGTATCCTCGTAGAAGCGAAATTGTAAATGCGGAAAAGCCCCACTGATGCTCACCGTATAGGTGCCCGGCGTGGCATAGGTATGGATGGCGTTACCGGTATAGACCGTATTATCCATGGAGCCATCGCCCCAATCTACCGTATAGGCAAAGGTGTAGTCTTCTCCGGTAGGAATTTCGATGCTGTTGTCATCGGATTTCCCGGGGTTATCCGTCTTCCAGGTGGTGATGAAAGGGCAACCCTTTCCAGCATCAGTAATGGTCCAGCCAAAATCATCGATGATCTTTTGGCGGGCGTCCCCTCCACTGCAATAAGTGCTGTTGCCGGCACCAAAAGCAACAAAACCTTGTAATGAAAGGTCACTCCATGCGTTCAATAATTTGTCGTAATTCTGGGGTGAAAAACTCGTACCGTCGAGCATATTGGACATTTTTCCCACATTAGAGACGTTCCAACTGCTGATATCCTGGTTAAAAGAACTTGCACCATAAAACATAAAGCTCATTTGTCGCACACTGCCTACGTTCCAGCCACTGATATCCTGGTTAAAGGAGGTTGCTTCGTAAAACATATAGCTCATATCCTGCACATTGTAAACAGACCAAGAACCGATGTTCTGATTAAAGCTACTTGCACCCCAGAACATCTCGCTCATGTCCCATACTCCGCTTACGTCCCATCCGTTAAGACTTTGATTAAAAGCGGTCGCATGACGAAACATCTTCTTCATAGACCTTACATATTCTATGGTCCAGGCACCAATATCCTGGTTGAAGGCCGTAGCCCCTTGGAACATTTCACTCATATCCCTTACCAGACTCACATCCCAGGTGCCGATATCCTGATTAAAGGATGATGCATCTTTAAACATGGCATGCATGTCGTCGACATTAAAAACGTCCCAGCCGCCTATATCCTGGTTGAAGGAATAGGCATTAGAAAACATGCTATTCATGTTGCCTACATTTGAGACGTTCCAGTTGCTGATATCCTGGTTAAATGAACTGGCACCCAAGAACATACCAGACATATCAGTAACTCCTGAAAGATTCGGTGCATCGGTCGCATTGATGACCATATTCGAACAATTGTAAAAGCTATACGACATGGAGCCCCATACCTGGTCTCCCCATTGCTCCACCGAAAGCAGTTTCTCATTATCACCTCCAAAATCAAATTTCAGGTGCGGGAAATCCCCACTGATGCTGACGGTATAGGTACCCGGGGTGGCATAGGTATGGGTGGCGTTGCCGGCGTACACGGTAGTATCGGTGGAACCGTCGCCCCAGTCCACCGTATAGGAAAAGGTACCGCCCCCGGTAGGAATTTCAATGCTGTTGGCATCGGTTGTGCCGGGGTTGTCGGTTTTCCAGGTGGTGATGAATTCGCCCTGGGCCAACAAGCTGCCGCAATTGAGCCAGCACAGGGCAAGGAGCAGAAATTTGATGATAGTTGTCATAAGATTTGGTTGATTAAAATTTTTGAGCGGTTTCAGTTAAAACACACAGCCCACAGGAATTGCCATGACTTTTTTTAGGATTTAAAACGGGCGCAAGTGCATTTAAACTATGTAGGATTTTTCTTTATTATGTTTGTCGTATAGTCTGCAAAAAAACAATGTAATTAAAGATGTATTGTATTTAAGACAGGTATATTGGTGTCCGGATTTAATCTGGACACCTCCTTGCAGAGCCTTAAATGAAGGGAAAGGGAGATATGCAAATAAGTCAGAGGGGCCTACCGGTGTTGTAGCGCATATTCACTGGGGTTAAGTGCCATTGTATTTTTGAAGGCCTTACTAAAAGAGCTTCTACTGGCAAAGCCGCACTCCCAGGCAAGGGCTTCCATGGTATTGGTCTCCAAAAAACCTTCTTTGATCAGTTTCTTGGCGCGCTCCATACGCAGGTGGTTCTTATAGGAAGTAAAACTCAGACCAAAATGCTGTTTAATGAAATAGGACAAATGATGTGCCGGCATCTCCAGTTCCCGGGCCAGGTTGGTAAGGTTAAAATCCTGTTGCAAATGAAATTCCTCTCGTACCAAAAGCTCCAATTTGTGTTCTATCTCCCTTGCATCCAAACCAAACCTATTATCCAATTCCTGTCCCGAAATCTCATTGGAACCTGATCCCTCTTTGATCGCCTGGGGGTAACCATGAAGGATGGTAGGAAAATAAATCGGGATTACCCCGATAAAGGTCATAATCAGGTACAGGACAATGGGCACCAGGGCACTTTTATCGAATATGCTGATTCCGAGCATGTTTAGCAAGGCGTACAAGGTGGCCGATAGGGCGAACAAAGTCAATATGAACCAGAAAACCAAAAGCCATCGGTTTAAAATCATTTTCAGACGAGCCGAAGCTTCTGTCCTCATAAACCTCATTACCCGGGGCAGGACGATCATTAAGGCAGCGAACTGCCAAACATGGCGCATAAACATATGTTGATCCAGGTTTAACAGCCAATAACCGGCATGCATCCTGCTCTTGGGATCGGTGGTCGCCTGAAGTCGAAGACCATCGTATACCGCATCCGGCTGCAGATACACATACCCCACATCTACCACACCTATGGCACAGGGAAGGAATAGCAGCAGATAGCTGTTTTTCCACCTGAATCGATCTTCGAGGACCGTTATAAAATAAAAGTATATGGGAACGGCAAATAGATTATACGGGATGAGGGGCCACAGAAAGAACCAGGGGGCATATTCAAGATAGCCCCCATCGATAATAAAGGCCTGCAGCGCATAGACGGAAAGCAAGAAGTAAAAGCACCCAAGGAAAAAGGTGGCCTTGGGTTGTGTGGATTTTTTAAAGAACAACAAGGTGGTTAAAACAAAACCAAAAATGGAAGAGATCAACAAGATATTAAACAAACTGCAATAATTTTAGGTAAGGCTCCGGCGATGTAAAGGCTACAAAGCCATATGACAACTCCCCTATTTCCGGGGCAAGGTGATTTTTGAAGGAAGACATACCCGTCTTTTTAGAAATCGATCCTAAAACTTGCCATTTGGCTTTATTGGCGTAAACTTGATGACACCATTTTTCTGACATCAAACATCCTTGTATTCCGGGAAACAAAGGGACTTGTATATAACAATGAGATACCTATTAATGCGCATTAGCGCTTCATCCCAATGCGCCATTGAAACCTTATAGGTGTTAAAAAAAACGAGAAAGATAAGCAGTATTTCGCCTATTCTGATATTCATTTTTTCATTTTTTTTAACCAGGCAAACGCCCATAAGCCATAAACTTTTAATCCTGAATAGAATACGCCCGTACTAAATTATCACCGTATTTGGATACCATGGTATATTAAGTATGACAAATAAAAATGGGTGTCAAGAAAGAAAAAAACATAATAACAATCAGGCCAAAATAGAATTGGATCTGGAAACATCACAAAAACCATTCATCGGTTGGCAGATGGATTCGCGGAGATATGTCTAACAAAAAGTTGCTACTACGGATAGTCACCGATTCTTGGCGATGTATTTGGGTGAATGGCACGGAATCCGATAAAAAACTACGCTGGAGTTTTCAGAGAGAGCCCATTGATGCCCTGGATGTAGCCTTCGCTGCGGTATCGCTAACATGCTATAGAGCATTGATTATTCTGAAGTCTCAAGATTATCTTTACACTGCTTCCTATTACCTATCTTTTTTGCGATGTCTAAACAAAGGAGTACGAATTGGCTCGGAGGTTTGGGATTCTTAACCCCGCCCCTGCCACACTTTATCCCGACCTGGCGCCATCAGTCCCGGGATGGTACAGGTGTTTGGGGCTGAGCTTCGGAGTTTTATATGTGAGCGTTGTCCATAAGACGATATAAAACCATGCTGATAGCGAGGGGTGCCAAACCCCGCCCCGGGAATAAGTTACCATATCTCCCTGCAGGATCCTTGCAGCTGACCGGCGAAATGATCCCATAGCATACGCTTTGGCGAATCTTGAGCGCCTTTGCCTTTACCTCCCTTAATGATTGACCCACTTCCTTCAGCGACAGTTTGGGATGAGGACTGGGGCCCCTGACCCCACCCCGGGTATAAGTTACCGCATCTACCTGCAACAAGCTTGCGGATAGCCAATAAAAAGAATCCATGGGAAAGTACGCAGGCAAACAATAGCCATCCCTTGTGCAAATACCAAACCCGCAAAGCGCTGCAATGCGTAACAACAGGATCAATCGCTACGCTCGTGATCCTGAAAGCAATCAATGTATCCTATTCGGCCGAAAACCTCGGAAGAACAGGTGGCGCTTTCGCAGTGAGGGGTGAGCCGCTGCGTGGGCGGGAAACGCCTGACAGCATGCGGTCCTATGTTTCTCACCTACGTACAAAATCAAACGCAGGAGTACTCGCTGCGCTCCTGACCCTGGTGGCAATCAATATTAAATCGAGCAATAAGTTTTAACTGGGTAAGAATACGTATAAGACATCAATCATTTAATTCAACTTTAGTGATTAAAGCGGGAATTTTATAAGCACTTTTTCTTAACATGTTTTCACTTTAAATTTCCACAGTTAAGCTACAACGTGTCATGTAACTACCCATTTTGGATTATAACCTATGATTTTCGCTTAAGAATTGCGCTTCAACATTGTCGGCATTAATTTTTTTCAATTTCATTTATCATTTCTTTTGCCACTATTGCGGAAGAGGGAAGGAACATAGTCGTCACTATTCTCTCATCGATTACCACATCATGTTTATCATTCAAATCACTTTTGGTTTGAAATATGGCTCCGTTTTTTCTTAATTGATCCTCCAGCATTATAGGTAATAACGTTCCCTCTTTGGCCCAACTTTTGGTGACCTCAGTCGAATTTGGAAATCCGGTCACCTTTTTATCTTTAACCATATACTCACCATTGCTAAGCTTAACATTTGCAAAGGCACCAGGTCCATGCCCGCAACCTCCCACTATTCCTCCATTTTCATAAATTTCAGCTATTATTGACAATAAATTTTCATTATTGGCAACATCAAACAATGGTCCATACCCACCACCGATAAAAACGGCTTTGTAGTTTGTATAATCCACGAATTCAGGGGTTAATGAATTTTCGACATTGCCATTAAAATTTTCATACTTAATGGTATAACTGCTTATTCCAACAGGGTCCATGGAGAATGGTACTTTTCCTCCAGTGGGCGAAACAAAATCCACTTTATAGCCGTGGGAAACAAATATATGGTAAGGGGGTGCTACTTCCCACAGGTTGTTCCCTGCAAAATGTTTTTCAGGGTCCCCCATGTCCTCAGTATTCGAAACTATAATCAGTATCCTTCCCTTTTTGTTTTCTTCATTGTCACACGCCATGACAAATAATACGATCAATAATGCTAAGAATGCTTTCTTCATTTTTACTGAATTAAGGTTTGAACCATTTCCTTGTTGCAATACGTGGCTTTCTCAAAATCTCTTATGTTTATAGAAATTACAGGAACCTCTGGAAACATTGTTTTTAGGGTTGTAATGATTTGTTTTGACAGGTTCGCTTTTTGTCCGGTATTTCTTCCTTCCATAATATTAGCAAAAACATGGATGAAGTCATCTCTGGTGTTTCCTGTACTGTAATAGTGAAAGGGATTAATTCTTATTTTTAGTTCTTCTGCCAAAAACAATCCGGTTGATTTTGCTGCATCATAAACTTCTTGCATGATCTCTTCTGGCAACTTCTGTTCTACAATTTGTTTTGAACAGTCTATTACAAAATGTGGCATAAGACTTTTTTTATTTATTTTTTCCTCTTAATCTGTCTGTAAGCTACCCCCTTTTAGGACTGCTTAACTGTCCAATTTAATCCATTGCCTGATTTTCAATGCAATTTTATATCAGTTCAATTCTTCAAGTAATTTTTCTGATGCTTCTTCCAAAAGGTTTTTAGCAATCAATTCATTTGCTATGTGCCTCGCTTTTTCCTTATTATCCAGTGACGCATGGGTTTTGGCCAATAAAAGTAACAGGTTTTCATTAAAAAAGTAGGGTAAGGTCAACTCTACCAATTCAACACCCTTTATCAAGTCTTCCCTGTTTTCTGTGGAAGCCAAGATCTTATAGTATCCATAGGCAGCAATTAATTGTATATCGTATTTAGCTTCGTTTTTGGCCAGTTCCATTTCAGCCCATGCAATGGTTTTTGCTTTATCCAGTATGTCCTGAATAAAATAGGCACTCCTCTCATCGTTGTACAGTGCTCGTTTGACGGGTTTTAGTCCTAAAGATTCAACTACTGCTTCTGCAGATCTTGTTGTTGAAAAGGGATTTTGACCTGTGACAAACTTTCCTGATACCACAACTTTCGATAGCATAAAATCGGTTTGCTTAAATATGGCCCCTCTTGCCTTTAGTTTGGTTTCCAGGCTAAAAGGGAACTCCCTAACCCATTTTTTCCCAAAAAGCTCCTCTTCCGTATTGCAAAAACCGGTGAGTGCTACACCGTCTATAATGTACTGATCATTATACAGGATATTTACAAAAGCTGCTGGTCCATGACAAACGGAAGAAATAACGGTATTATCTCTTTGGTACAAATTCAATACAATTTCTTGAAGTGAAGGGTCGTAAGGTAAATCAAACATGGCCCCTTTACCACCAACAACATAGATGGCATTGTAGTTATCTGCATTTATAGTGGCTGTAGCTTTTGTATTTTCCAACAAACTCAGGGCGTACTTGTCCTCTAAAAGTATTTTGTTATATGGTTTATCCTTGTTGTATTGGTCTGGTTCAACCCTCCCCCCCTTGGGGCTGGCTACATCTATGGATAAATTATTGTTTTTAAAAATTAAATATGCCTGGGAGAATTCATCAAACTCGTAGCCTGGTCTTACCAATCCCATATCTTTTCCATAGCTACTGACGACCATCAACACTTTTTTCTTGATATCAGTGGCTTGAGAAAAAAGCACGAAAGGTAACAAACAGATGATACTTAAAAGAGCGTTTTTCATTTTTTGGTTTTTTTGAATTGGATAAGGAGACCAATGGAAGTCTTTCGTGTTACATCAAAAGTTTTACACGCAAAGACAAAGTGCAGGTGATTTCTTTAGGATTGAATTGTTGTTTGAAATTTATGGGCCTTGGAATGGATTTCCGCTTGCAAGCTTTCATCATTGATTTCCCCATTGTTGAAATTGTCATAGAAAGAGGGCAATGAAAATGTATCTGTGATGCTGGCTCCCATGAACGGGAAGTAGGCACTTGCAGATTGTAAAACGGATGCACCGCCTCTCCCTCCGGGTGAGGTGGCCATTAACAGCATGGGTTTTTCCCTCCAGACCTTCGCGTTCACACGAGACAACCAGTCTAAGGTATTTTTGAATACCGCCGAATACGAGCCATTGTGTTCTGCCAGGGATACCATAAACCCATCGGCGGTATTAAATAAGGCGTCCAGTCTTTTAACGGATGTCGGAATACCATTTTCTGCCTCAAAATCAACTCCATAAATGGGTAATACATAATCATTGAAGTCAATTGAAATAATTTCCACATCTTCCAATAAACCAGAGGTATAGGTGATTAAACTTTTATTGATGGATTTTTGACTATTGCTTCCTGCTATGGTGATTATTTTTTTCATGATTACTGATTTTTGGTGATTAATTTATCTATTGACCATTTTCCGCTGCCATTTACCAATATGGTCAAGGCAAGGCCGATTACCAGAAGGGAATACTCGTAACCTTCACCAGCTTGATTCCCGAACCAGTTCATAAAAAAGCCATGTTCCAATTGCGTGGTATAGATGATACCCATAAACATTCCTGTAAGCGATAAGGCCCAGAACCGGCTGAAGAATCCTAGAATCAGTGAAATGGAGCCGAAAAATTCAATCATTATTATCGAGAAGGCCACAAAACTTGGCAATCCCATTTGTATGGTGAAAAAATCCATGGTTGCCAAATAGCCATTGCCGCCAAAAAGCCCCAGGAGTTTTTGGGCACCATGCGGGAATATGACCAAACCAAGTGTTAATCGTGCAATGCTGAATCCGATAATGGGATTTGTCGCCAGAAGTGTTTTTACTAGTTTTTTCATAATGTTTAGATTTAAAATTGTTTATAGCGTTTTTCGGTAATACAAACCGAGAGATGATTTTCCTATAGGGTCAGGCCCATACTGGTCAAAGTCCACACCTACACCGAATTGGTGCCCATTGAATGACACTCCTGCACGTAATTGCTGAAAACTCCTGGAGTGTGTTTTAAACTTGTCCCAGACAGTTAAAAACTGCCCGTTTAACCAAAGGGATACCTTGTCATTGATCGGTGAGTTGAACTGAAACTGTGCAAACACTTCGGCATAGCCAGCGTCCTTTTGCTCGGAATGGGCAACCGTAGGGATAATTACAAATAATACGCGTGGATTTTTTAGTGTGAGCTTTGCCGACAGGCGTTCTGAATAACCGGCAAAACTGTTGTAGTATAAAGATGGACCAATGGCAATATGCTTGTTGATGTTCCAAAATAAAGTGGGTTGAATGCCTGCCTCATCAAAAGCCTCATTCGCTTTTTTATTGAATTTTTGAAAGAACGCAAGGGTTGCAATGCTCAGCGTATTTTTTTCATTGATCGGATAACTTGAATAGAGTGTAAAATCCGTTTTGTCAAAACCAGAAAACAGTTCTACCTGTGTGAATTGCGCATTGGAGTTTTGCGCAAATCCGAGAATGAATAGTGAAGTGAATATGACTATTTTTTTCATGCTCCAAAATTCCGAGAGGAACACATGAAAAAAAATAAACTAGTTTAAGACTTTTACATTCCGTCCATACATGGATATAATGTAGATCCCCCAATCTTTAGGACAGCTTTCCTTCAAATTTAGATACATATTCATGCTGCTTTTTGATAGAGAATAGCAGGTGTTTCATAATCGATAGACTGATGCCTTCTTCTGTGATTGTAATAGTCGAAGTACTCAGCCAATAGCAAGTAAAGATCCATGCCATCTTTAGGGGGATTCAGATAGATTTTCTCATACTTTACATTTCTCCAAAGTCTTTCTATAAAAGCATTGTCGGTAGCTCTGCCCTTTCCATCCTTGCTAAGTCGTATGCCCTGACCCAAGACATAATTAGCAAACTCCTCAGCAGTAAACTGACTGCCCTGGTCTGTGTTTAAGATCTCCGGGGTACCATGTACTTCAATGGCCTCCTCTTAAGCCTGCCTGCACCACTGGGCATCCATGGAGTTGGATATGCTCCAGTTCAGCACATAGCGGCTATGCAGATCAATGATGGCCACCAGGTACCTATTCCCTTTTTTGAGTGGGATATAGGTGATGTCCGTAGCCCGGACTTGATTGGGCCTTTCAATGGTCAGGTTTCTGAGCAAATAGGGATAGGTCTTATGTTCCTTACATCTGCGTAAGGTGTGTTTACCTGGCAGAATGGCTCTAAGACCCATAACCTGATAGTAAAGCCGCTCAATACGATTTTTACTGACCTTATAGCCTTTGTCTTTGGTTAGCCAGATATGCATGCGCCGGGCGCCTTTAAAAGGGTGGTGCAGGTAATGCTCATCCATCTCCCGCATGAGCTTTAGATTCAGCTCGCTCTCCCCTCTGGGCTTATAATAAAGCCCTGAACGATGCACAGACAACGCCTTGCATTGTTTGGTAACGCTTAGTTTGGAATGACCCCTGCGTATCATTTTTCTTCTCTCGGAGAGTGGTTTTAGCGCAAGGCGTCCTTTAAAAAATCATTCTCTACTTTAAGCTCACCAATGGTCTTGAGCAGTTGATCGTTTTTCTTCTCAGCCTCGCTGCGTTTGTCCTGCTTTCCTGATTCAAAAACCTGCTCGGCTCCTTCGAGAAAATCCCGCTTCCAGGAGCTTATCTGTGTGGGATGAATTTGATACTTCTGGGAAAGTTCGGCCAGACTATGACGCTCTTTTAAGGCTTCCAAAACCACTTTGGTCTTGAACTTGGAGGTGTACTTTCTTCGTTTCATATACAGTAAATTTAATAATTAAACTTACTGCCCTAATTTTTGGGGTACCTACACGCTAAGCTTCTTTTAAAATTATATAGTCTTTAAATTAATGCGACAGAATCTAATTTTCTTACATTTAAGAAGAAAAAATTCATATCTAAGTTCATTAACCATGAAAAATTTATTTCTATTCTTTTATCTTTTTACAGGCCTTACTACCTTGGCTCAAAGTAATATGGCGGCCTGCAGGGTAACCCTTAATAACGGTACTACCATAGACGGGTTTATCAAAAATTATAAACCGCTAATGTCCCTGGAAAATGGGTTTAAACTGCGGGATGAAAACAATAAGAAAATTAAAATTGAACCTCGATTCTATAAAAATGTAGAAGTGGGAAATGTGGAATACCGCTCAATTATCAACAATAAAGGTAATTTTCGGTTTATGCAACGATTGCAGACTGGCGAAAATGCCGAACTTTATACGGATACCTATAGCCGTATGGTGAGTATGCCCGGCTTCGGGGGAGAAATGCATATAGAAACTCATTTCTATTTGAAACGCGGTGAGATAGTGCAGTACATGCACCCCGATATCGTTCAGGAAACACCCGAATCGTACTTCCCCGGCGCTTCCGAATTATGTGAGACCATCCGAAATACCAAAAAGAAGGATTTTACCATTCCCGCCTGGGTGGAAGCCTACAATGCCTTGGTAATAAACCCATAGATTTCTGTTCCTTCCAAATAGTACTAATCCCAGTCTGCCATTATTGTGCCCCAGCCTCAAAATTCAGAAAAGGAAGAAGCAAGAGGATAGCACGCTTGCGCGACGCTATTCATTCACTTTCCTGTGGAAAGTCCCATATTAACTGGATTTCCGCAATAGGGAGAATAAATATTATTCATTTCTTTTTCACGAAAATAGCAGTCCAGGTCAATAGAATCGGGTCATTTTTCACGGAAATCTTGAGTTCCACCTTCGAATTCCAAGCAAATAAGGTAAAATTTGAGCTTCAATTTAACACAGGAAAAAACAGATTAGGCACGGCTGGAAATGCCCTAAATACTCTTAAATAAATGTTAATTTTTGAACCGTTTGCAAAAAGGTTGCAAATAAAAAGGCCTCTACAAGCTAAAAGCTTCGAGACCCTGTAAACATTGGTGATCGCGCCAGGATTCGAACCTGGGACCGTCTGCTTAGAAGGCAGATGCTCTATCCAGCTGAGCTACGCGACCTTTTTGCTAATTTTCGGCAAAACTAATAAATCTACGGGCATTCCTGGCCATGAATCCTTCTTTAATTTGAATTTGCCATGGGCCATCAACTAGCCAGATATGGGTTATTACCCTTGTTTTCGCGGTTCTTCAGGGCAAAACAATGTTGCTTCCCTCCATAGGCGTGCTATACATGGTAATGTCCCTTTTACCTAGGGTTTTGATGCCACTTCCTATTCCTGGCCCTACCTGTGCTACCCCAGAAAACAAACTAGCATGGAGCTATCAAAATGAACGGGGACCCGTCCCCTTCCCTATGTTTCAAATCACAGTGCCTAACCAAAGGTAACGAGGGCTTTAATCACGCCACTTTCAGTATCCTGCCAACGATCAAACTGCGCAATCATCTCCTCAAAGGCTACCCGGTGGGTAATATAGGTGCCGGTCGGGAACTCCCCCCGGCGCAGCAGGGCAATCACCTGCATAAAATCTTCCCTGGTGGCATTTCTGCTGCAGAGGATACTGGCTTCCCTGGCGTGGATCATCGGATGGTTAAATACCAGGTCGCCTTTAGAGAGGCCCACCAGCACATAGCGCCCACCATGCGCGATATATTGGACCCCTGATTCCAGGGCTCCTTTGTTCCCGGTAGCATCAAAGACCACAGCCGCCATGTCCCCACCGCTAAGGTCGGCGACCCTTTGGATGGCGTCCGGTCCGGCAAGGACCCCCTGGTCTGCCCCCACCTCTTCCCTGGCGTAGGCAAGCCGGTTGGAGTCCCGGTCGATCGCGATGACCGTGGCTCCGGCAAGTTGTGCCAGTTTCATGATGCCGATCCCTATGGGCCCGCAGCCAATTACCACCACGGTTTCACCTTCCTGCAAACCCGCCCTCTGAATAGCGTGTGCCCCAATGGCCAAAGGTTCGACGATGGCCATTTCATCCTCACTCAATCCTGTCGCCGGAAGTAACAGGGCCACAGGGACCGATATAATTTCCTGCATCCCCCCGTCGGTATGCACCCCCAGTACCCGGATATTCCTGCAACAATTGGTTTTTCCAGTTCGGCAAGCCGCACAGGCATGGCAGCTTATATACGGCATTACCACCACCCGGTCTCCCGCTTTTAATCCGAGGGGGTTCGTTTCAATTTCAAGTATTTCTGCCGCGAGTTCATGCCCCAGGATCCTGGGGTAGCTAAAAAAGGCCTGGTTACCTGCATAGGCATGGAGGTCGGTACCGCAAATACCTACTTTTTTAACGCGGACCAGGGCTTCTCCAGGTGTTTTTTGAGGGGCAGGCTTTTCTTTCATCAGAAACGTTCCCGGTTGCTGGCAAACGATATATTTCATCATGGATTATCAATTCACTATATAGAACATCCCAAGGTACAATTTTAACGTGAAGTGCTGCCCTTTTTGGTCATTGAAACGGAGAGGTAGCCGGAAACGACCTGGACCACACTTGGGCAGGCGAGTTGGCCATTCAGAACCTCCATGGTTTAGATACCTTCAAGAGATAAATACACCCATGTTCCGTATGCAAAGGCTTCTTATGGGGGCCCTCTGTCATTTTGCCTTATGTGTCATCGGTGCCGGGCCGCCGGGGTAACAGAGGGGGATGGAGCCTATGAATCAACGCTATCGCGCTACCCCGGCCGGGGCAAAAAAGAAAAAAAGTAGTGTTCCTTGCATTATAGAGTTACATTTGCATCCGCATTTTGATATGCTCGGCCTTGTATGCCAAGGACAAAATAGGCTATAGGCAGGCATATGTGTTTGTACTACATATCCTGGGTACGATTTACTTATGAAAATCGAAGGAGATTAATCGGAACACGGCATCATGATGGCGAAACATGCGCCATCATTATAGTATCAAAGAACAAATTTTTAATGCATCAAACCAGCGGGGCACCTGAATTGCCCGGCCCCGGAATGCAGGCCTGAGGTATAATATAGTCCAAACAAGACCGGGGGATCACCGCCTGTACTATGGTGAACCCCCGGGTTAACATAAAGCCTGCCACACCCCTAAAACCTCAACTCATTCAATAGAATGACCATCGCACCCGTGCAGGAAAAGGCGCAAGCTGTCTCCGTACTATCCTGGGACCAGGTATACGTTCCTTTATAGCATTCCAGGCTTTCGTCATACGTGCCTTGAAAATGAAAGGTGTTCAGGGAGGTATCCTCCGCTGCGGTATTGCAGTATATCATGCCCCCGATTGCTTTCGAAACGCCTTCCAGTTCCAGATCATTCCCATCCATCCTGTAAGTCAGGTCCCAACGCATCCATTCGTATCCCAAAATAGACGGGTGGAAGGACGTGGCATGGATATACACCTTATGTCTGTCTGGAAAGAACAAAATGCGGGTGGTATCGCTCGGTGTCATTGCTTCATTGGGTAGTCGGATACCCAATAACCAATCCGCAATATAGTCAAACTTAGGGTCCCAATGGTGGGTATCGATACTTTGCACAACCAACTTGGCATTATAGGCCAGTGAATAGCCATTCACGCCCTCGTCGAGTAAGTCTGATTTTGTGGGTGAGATCCCCCAACTGGGGTCCGATGTATTATCATCCTTCTGGTCAGTGGGATCTTCCCGGCTTATTGGGTTGAAGATCAAAGAGGCGTATTCGTCGGACGCGTCGCCGCTGCACTGCCATAAGAGTAGTAGGCCGAGCATCAATGCACTAAGAAAAACCATGCGTTTCATAGCTATATAATTTAACGTTTCCACTAAGCTAACGCTACGCACTGCCCATAACTCTTTTGAATGATATTGACCAATGGTTTGTAGACGAACGTCCAACACTGGTCGACAAACTGCAAAAAGAGGTTGTATTCCGGAGGGGAACTCATGGCGAATCCGTCCGGGTCACCGGCTGCTATCGCCCCATCTGCCATGGCACAATTGCATGGTAGTTACGGGATATTGCAAGATACTTCTCCTTCTGACCGCGGTCATTTACCAGTACCCATATACACCCCATCCTCAGGCTGTGGTTCCCCTGAAGCATCCCAACCCGAGAAAAATTCGCCTTTGGTCGGCCGCAACCCGTTGTACATCGTCCAATGGGCTTCCATCGTCCACGAAAGAAATCGGCAGCCTAATCAGGCAATACTTTTAGCATAAATCATTAATTAACAGCATCATGAAAAAACATGTAAAACATTTGGTGACATTGATCGTGTTGATAGGGATGAGCGCCTGCGAAAAGGATGAAATAGCCCCTATCGAATCAAAGCCGGATCTTGGTAGTACGGATTCCGAAGCATTGAAAAACTTTAACAACGGGATGATTAAATCATATCATAACGACGTTGTTCTGAAATGGAACGAGGCCATTAGTTTGGCTATCGATAACAAAATGCCGCCCCCGGCTGAGGCCAGGATTTATGCCATGGTTTCACTGGCCATGCATGATGCCCTGAATACTATTGTGCCCAAGTACGAAACCACGGCAGTGGATAACAGCGGTGTCGATGCCAGGGGTGTTTCTAAGAAGAACATTACACCGCTGGCGGATGCCGCGATCTCACAAGCGGCCTTTGAGGTGCTAACCCAACTATTCCCCGCATCCCAGGCCAGTGCCGATGAACTGTTGGCTACCATCCTTTCGGGGATCAAAGATGCCGATTATAGGGAAACCGGTATAGCGATTGGTACAGCAGCCGCTTCTGCTTTATTGTTAAAAAGACAGGACGACATCCCTATGGGGTTCTCTTCGTACCAGATGGGGACAGATCCAGGGGTACACCAGGCGAATTACATGCCCTGGGCGATTGCTAACCCTCCCATCTGGCCCAATAATGCCGTATACGCCGCTAATCTGGGAAACCTGGCACCATTTGGAATGGCTTCAGGACACCAATTCAGGGCCGTCCCGCCATATCCCATCAATTCACGGGAATATACCGCAGACTTTAATGAAGTAAAACGCCTGGGTTGTACTGCATGCCCCGATAGAACCGATGAGCAAACTGAAATTGGGACATTTTGGATTGAGAATGTCTCCAGCTCAACAAACAGGATTGCCCGCTTTATGATTCATCAGGAAAAACTGGACGGATGGGAAGCGGCCCGGTTGTTAGCGTTGCTCCACATAACGCAGATCGACGCAAACATCAGTTCATTTGAAGGCAAATATTTTTACAACTACTGGAGACCTATCACGGCCATCCGTGCTGCTGATACGGACGGCAATGAGAATACCACCGGCGATTTGGGCTGGACCAGCATATCTACCACCCCACCCACCCCGGATTACCCTTCGACACATGCGTATACCGGTGGTGCCGGATCCGAGTTATTGAAGCTCTTTTTTGGCAGGGATAAGATTTCGATCAGGGTAACCAGCCCATATTATTTGCCTGGCGTGGAAAGGAAGCTTACCAGTTTCACCCAAATAGGAAGGGAGAATGCCCTGTCCAGGATCTATATCGGTTTCCATTTCAGGAAGGCTGTCGAGGAGGGTGAAAAAAAGGGGCGTCTACTGGGTAAGTATGTATTTGAGCATGCACTTAGGGAACTCAGGCACTAACGGTGATACGAATACATGGACATTCGGTCAGGTTGCCTGGCCGAATGTTGTGTTCCACGATGTGGCGGAAAGCTTCAAAAATTGGAGTTCCCGATCAGATTTTGAACCGATTGCCCCAGTGATCAAAAGAAAGGCAGGAACACGTAATCGCCCTATCCTAACCTTCCCCACTGCATTGATTTTAAGACCAATACCATGCCGTTTAAACTATTTACACACTTGCAGAATTATGAATTTCGCAATGAAATTTGAACTATATTCATGCTGTAAAATACCCTCGCCGATGTTTACCGGCAATGCATGAAGATAGTGGCTGTTGGGCCAGGGACCATTATTTTTTCAATACGATGAAAAATACAATCCGTTTTATCTTTTGCTTCCTCCTCCCTATGCTTTGTTATAGCCAGAATACCCTTTCCGGCCGCATTGTGGACCCCCTTGGAGCAGGAATCCACAATGTCAATATTTTTATCCAATTTTCGGCTAAGGGCACCATTTCTGACAGTGAGGGATACTTTCAGTTGGAACTGGAAAACGGAAGCTACGAAATCAGCATCTCGTCTCTTGGTTATGCCTCCAGGATCATACACGTCACCGTGCGCGATGCAAAGATAGACCTGGGGAACATCAATTTGGATGCTTCTGTTGAAATTTTGGACGAAGCTGTCATATCGGGCTCCAGAAGATTGGAGCTCATGACCCAATCAGCGGCTGCGATTAACCTGATCAACGCAGGTCGATTTGAAAATTTTATCGGAAGCCCTGAAGAACTTTTTGCCCTTCAGAAAGGAGTTGATTTTTCGCGTATTGGAAATTTCTGGGGCAACATCAGTATCCGGGGGTTCAACAGTGCCTTCAACCAAAAGATGCTCCTGCTTGATGACAACCGGATTTCGCATACCCGTATCCGGACCCCCGTGGGCCCCATGAGCGCTTTTGTGAAAGAGGATGTCGAAAGGGTCGAGATAGTATTGGGTCCTTCTTCTGCGCTTTACGGCCCCAACTGCCTGAATGGTTTGTTCAATACCCTCTCTAAATCCCCATTCCAGTATCCCGGGACGGATATCGTAATGGGTGCGGGTTCTAATGAGCTGCTCAATTTCAGGTTTCGTCATGCCCATGCCCTCAATAAAAATTGGGCATACAAGGTTACTTCAGAATATATTTCCGGTAGAGAGGAGGAATTCACGGACTCGGTATATATAGCCACTTCCGAGCCCGGGGTATACGAGGGAAAGGCGGAAATAGGTGTTGCAAGGGATGTGAATTTCCTCAAAGGATTGGCAGCCGTATTTTATAAGCCAGGTGACAGGAGTGAACTGGGGATAAATTATACATTTAACGAAAGTGATAATCTCAGCGGGGGCAGCAGGAATAATTTGTCCGACTGGAATATATCAAGTCTTCAGGCCACGTATAAATCCGGGCAGTGGTTTTCGCAGTTGTACAAAACTTGGATCCGTATGGATCGCTCTGTCAGCGTATATACCCGCACGCTGAATTATTATACCCTTCTTGCCCAGGGTCAGTCCGAAGAGGAAGCCTTTGCCAACTCTTTAAACGGACCAAGGGCCGCTGTCATAAAGGAAGACTCGCACCGGTGGAACGCTGAAGTTCAATACAATGCAAGTATTGGAAATTTGGATATGGTCGCAGGCTTTCAATTCCAAAAAGAAGCAGCCTTTTCTAATCACACCTATTTGCTGGACGAGGAGGGTCCCATAAAATTGAGCCAGTATGGGCTATACGGCCAGATAATGTATGACATAAGCGAATCCGGAATCCAGCTTGTCGCCACGGTCCGGGCAGATGAGCACAGTTTGTTTGGGTTCAATTTTTTACCCAAGGTAGGGGTTACCTTTACCAAGAACCGGGGTACCTGGCGCTTGACCTTTGGAGAAGGCTTTAGTACGCCAACGATCATCAATACCCATATGAGCTTGATCGGAGGCATGATGCTGGGCAACAGCGACGGGTATACCTTGTCAGATGGCACCAAAATAGCACCGATAGCCCCAGAAACCATACAGACCCTGGAACTGGGCTACAAGGATATACTCATGGATGGAAAGTTGTATCTGGATATGGATATCTATTACAATTGGGCCAAAAACATGATAAGCCCAATAATAAACATTGTTCCCGGCGGAACTTCTGGGGGGGCAGTGGTTACCCACAGGGGCAACCGGCCCATCACGGATTTTACTCAGGGCCCGGCACCCGGCACGCTGGATCCGGGGGCTGTCATTTTCACCAACATCAACTTTGGGGAGGCAAACACCTATGGATTTGACATCGGCTTAAACTACTACTTTACAACTCATTATAACCTCACCCTTAACTATTCCTACTTCGATTATAGTATCGATAGAAACGACCTTAAAAATGACGTGAACAGCGATGGCAGGGTGGATGACAATGATATGTCAATTAATACCCCAAAAAACAAGATCAGTTCAGCATTCAATGCGAAGTATAATAAGTTTCAAGCCTCTGTGTTTGCACGATGGATACAAAAATTTGACTTCTTTTCGGGAGGTAGTGTTGCTGCAAGAACGAATTTAGACAATATATACAATGGTTCGCCCGTCATTGAGGGCAGTCGTGTTGGCGATACCTGGAATTACGGACCTCTTGGAGGATTTTACCTAAGTTCCAACGGGAGTTATCAATTGACCAAATCATTGAACCTCGGGCTTTTTGTCAACAACATCTTAGGAAGGGGAAACTATGAATTCATATCGTCGCCACCAACAGAGACCACCTTTGGTATCGAGGCCAAACTCTCCTTCAACTAAACAGGCGGTGTACGGGAGCAGGTGCCCCCGGCAATCGCATGAACGTTAGCGCTCTTCAACCCCATCCGGCAGGTTAAACCTGTCCGGGGTTAACTTCTTAAAGGAATTCACGTAACTCCGGCCAATAGGCAGTTCTCTTTTTCCGATCTCAATATCGTTTTTCGTATAGGCTGTTATTTTTTCTATAGATACCAAATAGGAACGGTGTATTCGCATAAAAGAAGACTTCGGCAACATATTCTCCACACTGTTGAGCGTTTGTTTCACCCTGATTTTCTGCTCATTTTCCCTGTGGATAACGATATAGTCTTTAAAACTTTCAATGTACAGGATATCTTCGAGGAATACCTTTACCATTTTGCGATCTACCCGGAAATAAAGGAACCCAGGGGAAGTAGCCGGGGAATCAGGGGCTATAGTATTGAGGAGACAATATTTGTTGACAGCTTTTACAAAGCGTTCGAAGGATATGGGCTTCAACAAATAATCGACAGCGTCCAATTCAAAGGCTTCAATGGCGAAATCCTTATGGGCCGTGGTGAAAATAACCTTGGGCGGGTGTTGCAATGTTTTAATTAAATCTGTTCCCAATAGCTTGGGCATGTGTACATCCAAAAACATAAGGTCGACACGGTTTTCACGCAAGGCAGTGATGGCCTCGAAGGCATTTTTACAACACCCAACCAAGGTTAGTTGAGGTACCCAATCCATATAATTGGAAAGCACTTTCAGGGCAGGGGGCTCATCATCAACGATTATACAATTACACTGCATACTTCGTGGTTTTTTCGGTAGGTTGGAGTGGGTCTTCGTATTTCCCTTCTAAGGCTTCCAACGCGATATCGAGGTTTACCACAAAGGCTTCATCCAGCCTTATTGTTTCGATTTGGTGGCGTTCCCTGTAAAGCAATTGAAGCCTTTTGACGACGTTCTGCAACCCTATGCCACCCGGACCAGGCGGGTGGCCGTCCGGATTGGGTTCAATACTATTTACCAGCTTAAAATGCATCGTATTTCCCTCCAGGGTAAGGTTAAAATTGATCCAGCACTGATCGATCTGTTTGCTGGTTCCATGCTTGAATGCATTTTCCAAAAAAGGAAGCAGCAACAGTGGTGCAATCTGATAGTTTTCTACATCACCAACAACGGTTACAGAAATTTCCAGGCGCTCTCCATAACGCAATTGCTCCAGGGTTATATAGTTTTGCATCAATTCTATCTCTTTGGCCAGGGGTATCCTGGGTGTATTGCTTTCATAGATCATAAAGCGCAACAAACCAGATAGTTTCATGACTATTTCAGGCGATTTTGGTGAATATTCCAGGGTATGCGAATAAAGGTTGTTCAGGGTGTTGAACAGAAAATGCGGATGCAGTTGCGCCCTTAGCAACTGAAGTTCTGCAAGGGTACGTTGCTGTTCGGCCTCAATGGTTTGTTTGCGTTGAAAATACCAGTATTTAAGTAATTTGATAGATGCAGCTATTGCCCCGACATGAATAAAGGGAAGGATGTTCCTTCCCACAGTGAGGGATGCCCCCTGCAGAGCAGCAACACTATTCACAGATAATTGAGCCAATATGGTATAAAGCGCACATACCACCACCAAAAGGATAAAGCCACCAAAAAAATGCCAGAATTTCCTCTTGAGAAGGTATCTGGGCACCAGGAAATACAGTAAAGTATAGACCATCACTACATGACCAGGAAGGAAAAACAGGGCGTTGGCGAAGGATTTTCTTGGTTCAACATCCAATCCAAATCCCCATGCAAAATAGGTTATGATCAGGATCCAAAACAGTAAATGCAAAAAAAGGGTCCTCAATACCTTAAACCAATCCGTTTGTAATGCCTTCATGCCTGAAGAATTTTAAGATTGGACCAGCTATAGTGATGGTGGGGACCTTAGAATCCGCTAAGGTGCTTCAACCAGACTTTTGCATGCCCTTACGCAAGTTGGGATTCTCATAATACCTCCTTCAAACATACTCTCGAACCCGGTCAAATTCCATCATGAAATATAATCAAAATTCGATTACATTACTGAATATTAACGAACTATCCATTGGATAGGGACCACGTGAAAAACTACCTCACAAGAAATCCCAGGTCGCACCGCAAGGCCTGTCATTCAAAGGTCTCGGGGCTTTGAGCGATAAGCCCCCCCCACGGGCCGGCAGGAACATCGATGTAAGTCATACCGGCCGCAACCCATTGGGCCTTATCGTAAATTGAAAAGGTGAAACTTCTGAACGCCAGCCAATCTCCATGGTCTGTTACGCATAAAAATTCGGCCGCATTCTGAGGTCGTCACTGCTTTTTTTTGGATACCGTCCTGGCTGGCAACCAAATAACGTGGATAACCGTCATTCGGATACGATTTCAAAGCCCCTATGGAAACGCAGCCATATAAGTACCGGATAATGAGAAACCGGAATAAATCAATGCAAAAAGTTGCGTGATAGGATATATCGGATTACATTTGCATCCGCATTTTGATATGCGAGTTCATAATTTTATGGAGAGGTGCCGGAGTGGTAACGGAGCAGATTGCTAATCTGTCGACGGGTAACCGTCGCCTGGGTTCGAGTCCCAGTCTCTCCGCATTCTCCCGCTAGTGCGGGATTTGGCGGACAAATCCGCGGAAGATATGTTCTTTCAGATCCTATTTTTTATCCATTCCAAGGAGTTCCCTGGAATTTGGGATTTGAAAATTGAAAGTACGGCCCGGGCTGTCCCGGGTGGAAGTCCCAATGCTCGCTGCTCCGCAGCTCGGTTGGGATGTACTGCGCCCGGTGATCGCGTCCTGACCGAAGCGTCAGGAAGGCCGCAGAAGTTCTTACATAAATGAAACTGCAGGATTTGTCCCTGCAAAAGCAAATACACCACTCGGGGTGTAGCGTAGCCCGGTTATCGCGCCTGCTTTGGGAGCAGGAGGCCGCAGGTTCGAATCCTGCCACCCCGACTAACTGATTGTCAGTTATTTAAGCCAGTTTGAACAGAGTTTCAGACTGGCTTTTTTCTTTCCAGATATCAGTCAAACCCCTTATTTTGTGTATATTTCTAGTCAGATAATAGTCAGATATGTACACAGTTAAGTTTTACTTAGATAAAAATGCCAATACCAAGAAGGGGCATCCCATTCGGATAGAGGTATACTGTACAAAATCTAAGGAACAAAAAAGGAGAAGTTCAGGATTCTTTCAGAAACGGAAGAATATCCAGATTACCCCAGAACTAACCCGACTATTAGGGGAACTTCAACAGCGTACAGATTTTGCTAATGAGATGAATCTCGGATTTGACCAAGCAATTGAGGTCATTGTTAACGGGTATACAAATCAAAGAGAAATAGAACTACTTAAACAGCGTTTAGCTGAACTTGAAAAGAAAGACTCTAAGCTGTTGATTGAGTTCATTGATGAAATGATTCATGAGCGGGAGGTGAAAGGGCTTTCAACAAGGCATTTTGAGGAACTTAAAAGGGAGTTATTGAATTGGCAAGGGGAATCGCTTGATATTAATGATATAACCTATCGGAAATTGAGGGCGTATGAACTATTCAAACGTCAAAACAGTACTACTAGGGGGTCTATCATTCATAAAACCATACGAAGCCTAAGAACAGTTTATGGTGAAGCTAAAAGAAGAGGATTAGTTCACAATCCAAATGAAGACCCATTTGAAGGATTAAAGATACTTGTAGAGTCACAACCCGATAAAAAGAAGATTATTACTAAAGAAGCATTAACTGCTATTAGGGATTTTGTACCGAAGAAGAGCACAACAAAAAAGAACAAAGAGAATATGGAAAGGACAAGAGACCTTTTTATGTTCCAGATATATGTTGGTGGTCATGACATGGCGGATATTGCCAATCTCAAATGGTCGGATATCCATGAAGTTGATGGTGTGAAAAGGATAAGGTTTCAACGGTTCAAATTACGTAGTCGAAATAACAATGTTTGGGTAGATAATGCTATAACCCCAGAGGCGCAAGATATAATTGACAAGTTTGGTACTCCCGATGAGGAAAGAATATTCGGATGGTTAGCAAAGCCTGATACAGAATCTTATAGGCAACAGAATGGCTATCATCGCAAAACCTTAGGGAGAATATGCGAGACTATGGATATCCCAAAGCTAAAAACAAAAGACCCAAGAAGGATATTCAGAAGTATTGGTGGACAGTTGGGTGTAAATGAGATTTTATTGAACCAGATGATGGGACATAAGCCATCTTCAATATCGCATAGATATCAACAGAATTTATCAATCCAAGAACAGGATAAAGCGCATCGGAATATTGTAGACAATCTATTTCCGACTAAACGTACAAGATTTAAATTAGATAGAATAACAGAAGAGGAATGGAGGGCTTTTAAGTATCCAGATTCTGATGATTCAGATAGAAACCCAAACTTAATATATCTTTAAAATAGAGAGAGTTAGGTGGTTTTATTCAAGAAGGATGGAAGCAAAAAAATTCTTTATTGGTAAGGATATAATTGTAATCTATTCCTTCAAAAAACCCATACCTTTATATAACTAGGATGAATACTTTAATTCTACAGAAGCGAACAATAGTAATTAACCCTTTAGGTGAGAGCGACTTAGTTCAAATTTATGATGAATTAAAGATAGCTATTAAAAAGACGTATACTGAAAATGAATTAAAGTCACTGTTACTGGCTGTGATTGTTGAGAGTGGAAAGGAAACTATTGATTCAAAGAAAGACGCGGTAAAAGTACTAGGAAATTTAGCTAGAAACGTTTGCGATTTCAGTGTTGATAAGTTCGAGTATTACAGAACTCACGGAGTCAAAGCCTCCATTAATTCAGATATTAATAAGCTATTTATCTATACCGAAAAAGGTCTTAAAACTTTAGATTATTACAGAGTAACAGCACCTGCTAAAGTAAGGGCATTACACAAAGAAATACCAAAAAACAAGGATGAGCTTGTTGATAAATTGGTTTCTGGGCTAATGGCTATTTTGATTTTTTATGCCTCTGCAGGTGGAGTTGATTTAGAAGGCGGAATCCCAGATTTAGATTTAGCTGCAGGTGTGGGATATCATCGCCATTGGATGAGCCATTCTATAGTTTCGGGTGTGATATTCGAATTTACTTCAAGGGTAATATTTAATTCTTACAGTCATATTCATAGTAATTTGCCTGATTCCCACCATCGCTTTTGGGATAAATCAAAAACCTTTATTGACAAAAATAAGAATCTCGCTATTGGGGCAATGTGGGCAGGCATTGGGGCTCACTTAATTAAGGACTCGGCTCTAATTACAGGAGGATTCAAACCTTACGTTGGTATGCCCCTTGAAATGACAGAAAATGTGCATCAGGGTTTATTTATGGCTAATGGATTGGCATCATCCGTTTTTGGTGCTAGTTCTATGGCAAAGGATATGTCTGTCCAAGTTCGAGAGACCCCCATCATCTATATAGAACCTAGTCCAATCAATCTAAAAGTTATGTTTAGAAACTATGATACAAAGGCAATTAAAGTATTGCTTGAAGAAATTGGAGAAAGTAGATATAATGAATGTTTGGATTGGGCATTGGTTAAGGCAAAAGTTAAGAATCGACCTAAGTCCATGAAGGGATTCTACCTAGAGGCAATTGATAATAAAGTTTTACTTTGCTTTGAATATCCTTCAAAAACAACCGTTAGGATAATGGATGTTAAAGGCTATAGTAATTTGCCAAAAACGGAATGGGAGTTTACGAAGACCAATGAAATTTCACCTAATACAAATTAATGATAACAGGCACGCTTAAATCCCAAGTAGACAAAATCTGGGAATCTTTTTGGACAGGAGGCATCTCCAATCCACTAACCGTAATAGAACAATTCACCTACCTACTTTTTATCAGACGTTTAGACGAACGCCAACTGGCGGAAGAAAAGAAAGTCAACCTCATCGGAGGGGAACTTGAAAACGTCATCTTCACCCCGCAGCAAAAGGAACTTCGTTGGAGTTCCTTTAAGAACAAAGACCCTCAAACCATGTACGACTTGTTCACCAAACCAATGGTGGATGGCATGAGTGTCTTTGACCACATGAAACAAGTGGGGGCTAAAGGAGGCGTGTTTACCAAATACATGAGCAATGCTACGCTCATTATTGCCACCCCCAGATTGCTCGACCAAGTAGTTCAGTTAATTGATAAGATTGACATGGACGACCGTGATACGAAGGGCGACCTCTACGAATACATGCTGTCAAAAATCGCTACTGCAGGGCGAAATGGTCAGTTCAGAACCCCAAGACATATCATCCGAATGATGGTGGATATGGCACAGCCAAAGAAGGATGACATAATCTGCGACCCATCGGCAGGAACATCGGGCTTCTTAGTAACAGCAGGGGAATATCTGCGGGAGAATCATGAAGACTGGTTTCTAAAAGAAGAGTTTAGAAACCACTTCAACAATGAAATGTTTCATGGGATTGAGATAGACGATACGATGGTGCGTATTGGGGCTATGAATCTTCAATTACATGGCATTGACAACCCACAGCTTATCAAAGGGGACTCATTAAGTGAAAGTCTTGGAGATATCAGGGATGAATACTCCTTGATACTTGCTAATCCTCCTTTTAAGGGCAGTCTGGACTATGATTCCGTTGAGAACAGCGTCCTTAAAATCGTCAAGTCTAAGAAGACAGAATTGCTCTTTTTGGGGTTGTTCCTTCGAATGCTAAAAAGAGGCGGGAGATGTGCTGTAATTGTTCCTGACGGGGTGTTATTTGGCAGTTCTAAGGCACACAAGCAAATTCGACAAGAAATCGTGGAGAATCATAAACTGGACGCTGTGATTTCTATGCCGAGCGGGGTTTTTAAACCTTATGCGGGGGTAAGTACCGCTGTCCTTTACTTTACCAAAACTGGAACAGGAGGAACGGATAAGGTTTGGTTCTACGACATGGAAGCGGATGGGTATAGTTTAGATGATAAACGAAATGAGGTGAAGGATAACGACATACCAGACCTAATTGAGCGTTGGAATAATTTGGAATCTGAAATTGAACGCAAGCGTACCGATAAAAGTTTCTTAGTCCCTTTTAATGAAATCAAAGAGAATGACTGGGATTTATCGATAAATCGATATAAGGAGATTGAAAACGATGAAGTTGAATATGATTCACCAGAAGTAATCATAAGTGAAATAGAAGAACTAGACGAACAAAGAAAATTAGAATTAAGTAGACTAAAGGAATTACTTGGATGAAGTTTGACTACGTTTCAATAAAGGATATCACAAATAATCATGATAGGAAACGGATTCCTTTAAATGCCAAGCAAAGGGAAGAAAAATCTAAAAATCCCATATACCCATATATTGGGGCTAACAATATTATGGGATATGTTGACGAATACATTTTTGACGAGAAAATACTTTGTGTTGCGGAAGATGGTGGTAGTTGGGGTAAAATGGAAAAGTGTGCGCAGATTTATGATGAAAAGGTTTGGGTAAATAACCACGCTCACGTACTTACTGCAAAGCCAAATTTAAAATTGGAATATCTTAAATACTATTTGAATTATGCTGATTTGAATCTTCACATAAATGGTGCTACTAGAGGGAAATTGACTCAATCATCACTTAATATGATTAAAGTCCCTCTTCCTGCCTTAGACCAACAGATTAGGATAGCCGAAATACTTGACACCGCTGATGCCTACCGCCAAAAAACCCAAGCCCTTTTAGAGAAGTACGACCAACTGGCGCAGAGTATCTTTTTGGAGATGTTTGGTGACCCAGTGAGCAACCCGAAAGGTTGGAAAATTAACAATCTAAATGAAGTCAGTAATAAAATTACAGATGGAACTCATCATTCACCGCCATTGAGTTCGACAGGCTACCCCTATGTTACAGCTAAGCACATTAAAAATTTTAGGTTAGACTTTCTGTCCAATCCAACATTTGTGGATGAACAGCGTCATAAGGAAATTTATAAGAGATGCAATCCAGAAAAAGGTGATGTCCTGTACATAAAAGATGGAGCTACAACAGGTATAGCTTGTTTAAATCAATTTGAACAGGAAATTAGTTTATTATCGAGTGTTGCACTAATTAAAACAAATCCGAATCAATTGAACGGTGCATTTTTGTGCTTTTGGTTGAATTATGAAGGTGTTAAAAATGGACTAATGAGAAAATACATGTCAGGTGCTGCAATAAAAAGATTTACGTTGAAGAAAATTAAAAGCTTTGAATTGATAATTCCACCCATTCAAATCCAAAATCAGTTTGCGGTCAACGTAGTTGAGATAGAGAATCAAAAAAAAATCACAACAGCCAGTTTGGAAAAAGCAGAAGAATTATTCAACTCTTTGCTCCAAAAGGCGTTTACAGGAGAATTAACCAACTAAAATACATGGAGTTACAAAAATACAGCGTCAATCAACACCTCATCGAAACCATTCTGGCTTGGGTTAAGAGTGGCGAAATTGCAATCCCTGAAATTCAACGTCCGTTTGTCTGGGATGCTTCCAAAGTGAGGGACTTGATGGATAGCCTGTATAATGGCTATCCTGTAGGGTATATCATTACATGGCGAAATCCCAATGTGCGTCTAAAAGATGGTTCAACAGCAGAAGGAAAAAAGGTGTTGATTGATGGACAGCAGCGGATTACAGCCTTAACAGCTGCCCTATTAGGTGAATATGTTATCGACAAAGAGTACAAGCGGGTTAAAATCAAGATAGCCTTTAACCCGATAACAGAGGTGTTCGAGGTACAAACCGCTGTAATTGCCAAAGACAAGCAATGGATACCTAATATTTCGGAAGTGCTGAACGGGAGTACCAATACATTTAGCTTTATTAACAAGTACCTCCAAGCTAATCCAGAGGTCAACCAAGAGCAGGTAGTCAAATCCATCTCTAATCTGTTCGACCTCGCTAAAAAGCAAATCGGACTTATAGAACTGGCTGCAGACTTGGACATTGAAACCGTGACAGAAATATTTATCCGTATCAATTCACAGGGAGTTGTTCTTAGTCAAGCAGACTTTGCTATGAGTAAAATCGCAGCGAATGATGAATACGGTGGTCAGGAACTACGCAAAGCCATCGACTACTTTAGTCATTTAGCTGTTGCCCCAGAGTTTTATCAATTCATCGCAGATAACGACACAGCTTTTGCCAAGACGGAATATTTCCAGAAGATGTCATGGCTGAAAAATGAGAATGAAGACCTATATGACCCGAAGTATACCGATGTGCTTAGAGTGGCATTTACTACTGAATTTGAGCGGGGAAGGCTTTCGGATTTAGTTAGCCTATTATCAGGACGGAACTTTGAAACAAGAAAGTTCGAAGAATCGATTGCGGAGGCTTCCTTTGATAAGCTGTCGCAGGGCGTGCTGAACTTCATGAACGAAACCCACTTTAAGCGGTTCATGATGATAATCAAATCGGCAGGGTTTATTTCTCCGAGAATGATTCGTTCACAAAACGCTATAAACTTTGCCTATATCGTCTACCTCAAACTACGGGATAAAGGTGTAAGTCCTGAAAGGATAGAGAGTTATGTGAGGCGTTGGTTTGTCTATTCCGTGCTTACGGGAAGGTACTCTGGTTCTCCCGAATCTCTGTTCGATTTTGACATCAAACAAATCGCCAATAAACCCTTTGGGGATTACCTACAAGAAAAGGAAGAAGGGGAATTATCCGATGCGTTTTGGAATGTCTCTTTGGTTCAGAGTTTAGACTCTTCGGTTTCTAGTAGTCCATACTTTAATGTGTATCTCGCAAGTCAGGTAAGAGCAAATGACAAGGGTTTCTTGTCCAAAGAAATTACGGTAGGAGACCTCATCACATATCGAGGAGACATCCATCATATCTTCCCAAGAAACTATCTAAAGAAAAGAGGGCTTACTAGAGGTAAGTATAACCAGATAGCCAACTATGTGTACATGCAGCAGGAGGTCAACATAAAAGTAGGAGATAAATCGCCTGATGAATACTTCAACGACATCAAACATCAATGTGAGAATGGAGAATTGAAATATGGAGGTATCAACAGTTCTGAACAACTTCGAACCAACATGGAACAAAATTGTATTCCTCAATCCATTTTCGATATGTCCTTTGATGATTACGAGGCATTTCTGGGGGAGAGAAGAAAATTAATGGCACGAAAAATCAAGGATTACTATCAAACGCTATAATGTCAAATTTCCAGTTCTTACGGGATGAATTTCTTGGAATCTACAAAGAAGCTATAGAAGCCGAGAAACTAGCTTTGACTTCGCCAAAGGCGAGTGCAATACTATCCCGTTCTGCCCTCGAAATGGGGGTGAATTGGCTGTACCAGAATGACGCAGACTTAGAATATCCCTACGACACCACACTAAATAGCTTAATTCACAATAGAGACTTCAAAGAGGTGATAAAGCCCAGTATGTTCAGGGAAATCAACCTCATCCGATTAAATGGCAATAACGCAGCGCACGGTAAATCCATCGGTCAAGACCATTCCTTAGCCTCAATAAAGAATTTATTCAGATTTCTGGGATTTCTTGGTAAATACTACAGCACTCAGAATATTGAGTTGCCTTTTTTTAGTATCGACCATATTCCAGATGGCAAGGAACAGGAAAAGACTAAGGAGGAACTAGAAGAACTAAAAAGACAATATTTACAATTAAAACGCGAGTACGAGCAGCAACAACAGGTTGGAAGTGTTGCAGACCAAGAAGAAATTTATGGAATACAAATACCCGATTTCGAGCAAGTAGATTATGCCAAAAGACGTAAAAAGCGGGAGCAGGAACAATCGCATGATAAGGCAATACCCACTTTGGTTTCTGAGGCGGCAACTAGGTCACTTTACATTGATACGCTATTAAAAGATGCAGGATGGGATAATCTGCGAGAAGGCAAAGACTTGGAATACGAGGTTCAAGGTATGCCTATAAGCACAAACTCTACTGGAATAGGTTATGTAGATTATGTGCTTTGGGGTAAAGATGGGAAGCCTTTAGCTGTTGTAGAAGCTAAAAAGACGATGGCGGATGCCCGAAAGGGTAGACATCAAGCCTCATTATATGCCGATTGCTTGGAACAAATGCACAAGCAACGCCCTATCATCTTTTATACCAATGGTTTCGAAACCTATGTCTGGGATGACCAGTTCTATGTGGACAGGGAGATTTCAGGATTCTATACCCAAGATGAACTACAGCTGTTAATTGACCGCAGAACTACCCGAAAAGACCCCAGACACTTTCAGGTAAATAAAGAGATAGCAGGTAGAGCCTATCAAATCGAAGCTATTCAGCGAGTAGCTGAAAACATTGCGGTTACGGGTACGAATGGAACACTTCGAGGTGCAGGAAGGGCTAGTCTTCTGGTCATGGCAACAGGAAGCGGAAAGACGCGAACAGCTGCGGCTATTGTGGACATGTTGAGCAAGAGTAATTGGGTCAAACGGGTACTTTTCTTGGCAGATAGAAATGCACTCGTTACACAGGCTAAAAATGCGTTTAAGGAGCATTTGCCAGAACTTTCATCCATAGACTTGACCAAAGAAAAAGAAGACGATACTACACGATTGGTTTTCTCCACCTATCCCACTATAATGAACAAGATAGATGGGGTTAAAAGCGGCGAACAACGCTTCTATGGGGTAGGGCATTTTGACCTCATCATTATTGATGAAGCCCACAGGTCGGTCTACCAGAAGTACCGAGCTATCTTTGAATATTTCGATGCACTTCTTATTGGATTGACCGCAACACCCAAAAAAGATATAGACCGCAACACCTACAGTTTATTCGGTATAGAGGACGATGTTCCCACCTTTGCTTACGAATTGGATACCGCTGTTGAAGATGGCTTTCTTGTCCCGCCAAAATCAATAAGTGTACCTCTGAAATTCCAAAGGGAAGGCATCAAGTATTCAGAGTTGACGGAAGCTGAAAAAGAAGAGTACGAAGAGAAGTTTGGTGACCCAACCACAGAGGAAGTTCCTGACCAAATAAGCGGGTCAGCTGTTAACAAATGGTTGTTCAATACCGATACGGTTGATAGGGTGTTGGAACATGTCATGACTGACGGAATCAAGGTTGACGGAGGCGATAAACTTGGTAAGACCATCATCTTTGCCAAGAATCATGCTCATGCTGTTTTCATCCGAGACCGCTTCAATAAGAATTACCCAGAGTATGGAGGTAAATTCTTGGAAGTTATAGATAACTATGAGACGAAGGCGCAGGATTTGTTGGAGAAATTTGTTGACCCTTATCAGGAACAAAACCCACAGATAGCTGTTTCGGTGGACATGATGGATACGGGTGTCGACGCCCCTAGAGTTGTTAATCTCGTATTCTTCAAGATTGTACGCAGCGTGACCAAATTCTGGCAAATGATAGGTCGAGGAACAAGGCTGTGTCCTGACTTGTTTGCTCCAAGCGAAGATAAGACCCACTTCCTCATTTTCGATTACTGTGAGAACTTCGAGTTCTTTGATGAACAACCAGATGGAGTCACCCCGAGTAATCCGAAGTCTTTGCAACAACAAGTTTTTGAAGGAAAACTGCAAGTTGCACACCTCATCTCGGAATTGGAAGAGAAATCCGAAGCAGAACAGGAGATTAGGGATAACTATCTGTTTGATTTACATAAGACTATTGCTAATCTCGACAGGGAGCGATTTGTAGTACGTAAGGAGTTGAGGTACGTGAATCAATACTCCGACAAGAACAAATGGCTAAACCTTTCTAAATCTGATTTACAGGAGATTCGACAGCACTTATCTCATTTGCAGACGGTCGAAAAAGAAGATGATGAATTAGCCCGAAGATTTGATGTGCTTATCCTTAGTTATCAGATTGCTTTACTATTGGAAGGTAGGGATACTACCAAGTTCACGACAAGGATATATCAAATTGCATCTGGGCTTCAAAGAAAAGACAACATCCCACAGATTAAAACACAGCTACCTTTAATAAAGGAATTGCAAACAGAATCCTACTGGAAAGCTGTTGATGTGAGGAAGTTGGAGAGGGTTCGGACAGCCCTTAGGGAACTCATCAAGTACTTGGATAGTCAAACCCAAAACCCTGTCTATACTAATTTCCAAGACTATTTGGACTTGGATAATGCAGCTTGGCGTGACCCTGCACAAAACTATATTCGTTTACAATCCTATAAAGACAGAGTTGAGAGTTATATCAGGCGAAATAAGCACCATATAACCATTGATAAACTCAATAAGAACATTCCTATTACCTCTGCTGAATTAAAGGAACTAGAACGCATCCTGTTCACGGAGGAAGGTGCGGAATCCAAAGAGAAGTTTGAACAAGAATACGGAGAAATGCCTCTTGGCGTATTTATCAGAGGAATCATTGGTTTGGATGCCCAAGCTGCCAACGATGCCTTTGCCGATTTCCTTACCTCTGGCAACCTCACAGCAGACCAAATGACCTTCATTAAAAAAATTATATCCTTCCTCACAGTCAATGGTAGAATAGACAAGAAGATGCTGTTTGAGTCTCCTTTCACCGACCAGAGTCAGGACGGGGTTTCAGGAGTATTCAAGGATGAGGTTCAAATACGAAGTATCTTCAAGATATTGGAAGGAATTGACAGTAATGCAGAAATAGCGTAGAGCCTTTCAAATAGTTAGCAAAGTAGAGGGATATGGTTACAATACTATTTGGACGTATGCCCCCGTTTTAGGAAAACCGATTTCCGAAGTACCCCCCCCCCGTCCTAAATACCAGAAACAGAACTAGAGAGTTCAAAAATTATTTACTATTAAACTGAATTTCGAAGAACTTTTTCTTTGATAAAACAATTCAAATTAGAGAAAATTGATAGGCAAGATAACATTGCCATATTTATAGTGTTTGAATAAACCTTGTAGAACATCGTGACAGACGTTCTAAATAAGGGATAAGGTTTTGTTGTAAATGGGGATGTTGATTCCTCTTTTAATAATGAATGAACGATACACAAGTTAAAAAAGTGAGATTTCTGATTAGAAAAAAATTAACTGTGGGGGAATACTTATCATGAATGATTCAAACGAAATTCATTGAAAGTTGATTATGTTTACTAAAGGTAGAATTTTGGACATCTAATTCTCAAATCGCTTTTCTAAATCAAAATAGGCGGGTCGCCCCTAATTTCAAAGAATGGCATTGTTAGAACCTTCTTTAGAGATAATTAAAAGACAGAAAGTACAGCCAACAGAAGGTGAATTAACCCTTTTGAAGTTCCTTTTGTCAAAATTGGATGATACCTACGAAATTTATTATCAGCCATTTCTAAATGGAGATAATCCCGACTTCGCCATAATGAGAAAAGGAAGTGGAGTCTTAATTATTGAAGTAAAAGATTGGGATTTAAACCATTATTATATTGACAAGAAAACCAATTGGAGGTTAAAAGAGAATGACACCCACTTGCGGTCTCCATTAAACCAAGTCGAAGCCTACAAAGACAATTTATTTAATCTACATTGTGAAGAACTTTTTCACAGGAGTGTTGGCAATAGAAAAAATTGGGCTACAGTTAATTGTCTTGTTTACTTTCATAAGTGTAATGAAAATCAAATAAAAGATTTTTTGCTAAATGATTTTCAGGATGAAATATACTCTGGATATAGACATTTTGTGGAGCATATAGCTGTTCTAGGTAGGGATTCATTATGGAATGATGCTTTTGACAAAGTTCTATCAAGGTTTTGGATGAATCGAAATTCCTATTTTTTTGACGAGACACTTTACAAAAGCATTCGTAGATACCTTAAACCACCATTACATCAAATAGAAGAGGGAAAGGTAATTAATTATACTAAAGAACAACAAGAACTAATCAGAAGTGAACAAAGGCCAAGAAGAAAAATTAAAGGAGTAGCAGGGTGTGGAAAAACTTTAGTTCTGGCCAAAAGAGCCGTAAATGCTCATATTCGAACTGGTAATAGAGTACTAATTCTGACATACAACTTGTCTCTAAAAAATTACATTCACGACAGAATATCAGATGTTCGAGAAGAATTCTATTGGTCATACTTTTATATCACGAATTACCATCAATTCTTTAAAACACAAGCTAATAATTACAACTTGAAAATAACAAGTATAGCAGATTGGCAGAATGTGAATTTTTTTAAGCCTGTTAGAGATAGTATCGAAAAATATGACGTTCTTCTAATTGATGAAATTCAAGATTATCTTCAATCATGGATAGATATTATTACCACCTATTTTACTCATAATGAAACAGAGTTCGTAGTTTTTGGCGATGAAAAACAAAACATTTACAATAGGGAATTGGATGAAAATAATGAGCCAATTGTCCGCACTATTATGGGGGCATGGAATAAAACCCTGAATACATCTTATAGATTTACTAATAACATCGGAAACATCGCATTGAAATTTCAAAAGACTGTATTTAATCAAAAGTATAGTCTTGATGAAATCAATTTCTTATCTCAATTCGATTTTGAAAAGAGAATAATTGAGTATCATTCTTTTCTTTCACCAAAGACAAACGAACTTCTTGAAATTATATACAATGTTCTGGGGAGAAATGAAATACATTCTTCAGATTCTGCAATCCTCTGTTCGAAAGTTGAAATTCTTAGAGAATTAGACTTCTTAATACGAACAGAAAAGAAAGAGAAAACCATTACAACATTTGAAAGTCAGGAAGAATTTGAAAGAATCAAGGGGAATGTAAATGCCATTGAGAAGTTGAGAAGGACAAAGAAAAATCATTTTTGGATGAAAACAGGAACCGTTAAGTTATCAACAACACACAGCTTCAAAGGGTGGGAGATAAACACACTGTTTCTAATTATAGAGAAAGAGGAAGAGGATGGAGAGTTTACGAATGCCGAATTAATATATACCGCACTAACAAGGGCTAGGAACAACCTTATTGTTTTCAACTTAGGGAATGAGAGGTATGACGGATTTTTTAGGGGAGAGATTCAGAATTGTTTTAGCCATCAATGAAAGTCCCGAAGATTATATGCTGAAAGCAAATAACTATCGAGTAGGTTGGAGTAATTGAGTTACCAGTATAAAAAACATTCCCGTCTGATATTTGGAAAACAGAATCTATAACCACCCTGCCCCAAAAAGAATAGATTTAACGTTTTCATTGTACTAAAACCAACCTATACCGCAAACTAGTACATAAAATCAATCCAAAAGTCGGGGATTTCATCGAATAATTTAGTACATGTTGAGAATAGTACGTTTGTTTGATGAATGAAAGCAAAATACATCAGGGTTAGTACAGCGGAGCAAAACATCCACAGACAAGAAGAGAGAGGAGTTGAACAGTTTGTAGACAAGTGTAGTGGCTCAATACCTTTCAATGAAAGACCATCCGCAAAAAGACTTTTATCGGCAATTGATAGAGGAGATATAAAGGAGGTTCAAGTCAAGAGTATCGATAGATTAGGAAGAAATACACTGGACATCTTAACCACCATACGGGAATTGACTGATAGAGGAATTGCCGTAGTTTCTCAAAAAGAAGGTCTATCAACAATCATTGATGGCAAAGTAAATCCTGTTGCTAACCTTATTATTTCTATAATGGCAACTTTGTCGGAGTTTGAGCTTGAACAGATAAAAGAAAGGCAAAGGGAAGGCATAGAAAGAGCGAAGCAGAGGGGTGTTTATACCTCAAATGGTGGTAGTCGCAGTCTAACCTCCAAACAGTTTCTTAGCAAGTCTAAAAATGCTTTATGCGCCAAGCATTTAATCAATGGGGAGAGCATAAGAAGGGCAGCAAAGCTATCGGGAGTATCCAATGCAACAGCATTAAAGGTAAAAAAGCACTTATCTGCTCTTTAAGCCATTCTCATTCTCTTTTTAATTGCCTATTTGAAGCAGTGACAAAATATTCTTTCTATGGTTTAGTTTAATTAACAGAAGAATTTTAATCATGAAAGTATCTGCTCTTAGGGATGTTGAATTTGATGCGGATGGAAATCCAGTTGTAAGCTACCCTTAAAACCGAACTGTTTAAAATTATAAAAATGATTAATTTTAAACATAGTTCAACCCATGAAGAAGAGTAAATTTTCACCTACCCAGATTGCCAAGATTTTAAAGGAATTCGATAACGGTAAGACCGCCGCGGAGATCAGCCGGGAGTATAGCGTTAGTACGGCTGCTTTTTATAAGTGGCGGGAGCGCTATGCCGGAATGAGTGGTAAGGAGCTAAAACGGATCAAGGAACTTGAGGAGGAGAACCGCAAGCTCAAGCAAATGTATGCCACTCTAGCCCTGGACCACCAAATGGCCAAGGAGATCATTGAAAAAAAGCTCTAAAGCCCTGCCGTAAACGTTTTATCAGCCAGGAACTTGCCCATTTCGGTATCAGCAGGGCGTGCCGTGTTTTAAATATGAGCAAGAGCGTCTATTACTACAAACCCCTTCCCAAGGATGATCATGAGATTGAGCAGGCCTTACGTGAAAAGGCAGAGGCTCG
>LXTR01000005.1 GCA_001683825.1 Flavobacteriaceae bacterium CP2B
CAATGGACCTGAGTTCATTGCGAAGCTCGCCTCAGAATGGAGCGAGATGCATGGTATAGAGTTTAAATTCATACAACCCGGCAAGCCTACCCAGAATGCATACATTGAACGATTCAATGGCAGTTACCGCAAAGGGGTATTGGATAAATTCATCTTTGAAGACATAGATCAGGTACGGGAACAGACTCAGATCTGGATGGAGGATTACAATCATTTTAGGCCTCATGACGCCTTAGGCAATCTTCCTCCGATAAAGTATGCTGAATTGAACGCTAGGGATCATTCAGGCCTAAAAGAAAATATGATTAAATTCGACAATTAAGCAGTTCTAAAAGGGGGTAGCTTACAGGACCTTCAATGCCTAATGCTAAGGCAAATGGTTTTTTCCAATCTGGTCCCGTTGTGTCAACTTTAATGGTCTCTCTCAGTTTTCGCTTCTCAATTCTTCTTTCTAAAAGAATATTAGAAGTAGGGTCATCAAGGCTTGACAATAGAAATGGACTATGAGTAGTTGTAATAATCTGAATTTTAAACTCCGTAGCTAAGTCTTGAAGCAATTTTCCAAATTCAGCTTGTGCTGAAGGGTGTAAGAAACTTTCAGGTTCTTCGATTAAAACAATAGGTGCAATTTTCCTTGTGGATTCAGAAGTCTCGAGAAATTTCTTGGCATTGAAAAGGCTTTTCAAAATGAGTGTTCTATTCTTAGTTCCGCTTCCCCAACCGTCCAATGGAATATCGAAATCCTTTTCTCCTAATGATATTTCATAAGGTACTTTTTCAAAACTAAACCCTGGCACTGTGAGATTTATATCATATTTTTCATTTAGACGTCCAATTAAGTCAGTCAGGTCTCTCTTGTGTCGTTCTGATATTTTTTTGAACTCTTTTTGAAGTATAACACTTTTCTTTTTTATTGCTTCACGTTCTTCTGCAGAGAAGTCATCATAAAAGCCATGATATCGTCCGTAAGTCCTTCTCGTTTGTGTTGAATCATGGAAAATTAGGGTTTTTGAATTCCGAATTTTTGAGATTATCTCTCTTGAGTTATAGTCGTTAAAAGTGATTCCATCGAACTCAACTGAAATGTCAGGGTTGTTTTTCTCTTCAAGAAATGCAATCGAAACTTTTAATAGATATTCATCTTTTGTGTTGTCAAATTCGGAGCTTTCGGATTTAGCAAATGTTTCTACATACTTTATCAAACCCGAGTCAAATTCTGCAAAAAATCGTATGTGCAAGCAAAATCTTATTGGTTCGTTCTTTGTCTCTTTCCAAATAGTATAATCTTCTTTATGCGAAATTTCCATTTCGTTTATGTCGTCAAAGGGTCCGACTTCATAACCAAGAATATTTTTCAGAGTATTAAGTAAACTCGACTTACCTGCATTGTTCTTACCACAAATAGCAGTGTAAAATGTATTTATAGAAATGTCTAAGTTTTCTAATGTCTTGTAGTTTGAAATTATGACCCTTTCAAGTTTCATATTGTTCTTTCTTTAAGTGGCTTACAACTTGTAATAATAATACTTAGTTACATATATAGCCCTCCCCCTATCCCGGATATACGGGCCTGTGGGACACCGCTTCGCATTGACCAATATTATTAAATCTAAGGGGTCCCAATAAACAAAAGGGAGCCTCCAAAGTAGTAAAAAGGACATAAGGGTCTTTAATGAAAAACCATCGTTTTGATAGGGTTTTTCTATAGTGGGGTGATGAGGCGGTGATGGTTATTGTGTTCCCAATAGGCGAAACAGTTACTCCTCAAAAAAGAATTCATGAATCCTGATGATATCGCCTCGTCCCATTTGAATCAAATCCATGGTTTCCTTTAAATAAATCCCCAGGGAACGCTCATTGTATATAAACTTCATGTCGGGGGAATAATCGGTCACCAGGTACATGTCGCCGTCTATCTTGTAAAAATCTATGTCCCCTTCGTTCTTTGCCTTTATTCCCCTATTTACCACTTTTCCTTCCCTGAGCACGTTCTTCAGGGTTGCTTCATTGGTTTCACCTGAAGCCACTTTAGAATATGCCACCATCATTTTCATCCATTCGTCACTATCCACCAAATGCCACCTTACCTTATTGAAATCAATGCCATATTCATTGATCCAGCCAAAACTCGTAAAACCAAACAACACCAGCTTTTTTCCTGGTTCCGGTTCGTCCCCATGGATCTCGAATTCCCTTATTTTGAAGGTAATTACCGAGGTGGCCGACATATCCTTCAGTTTCTTTCCATCAAAATCAAGCGTTTTTAAAGAAAATTTGTCGAACTCCGGATGATGGGTCAAAAACCATTCAGTCGCGGTAAGCTCCGCCTGTTCCTTCATCTGTTCAACCGCTGCAATACCGGCCCCAATCGCCATAAGCCCCCCGGCAACAGCAGCAATGGCGGCCCCGTCGTCCTGGGCCTGTGCATTTTTCGGCATCAATAAAATGATCGTTAAAAGAAGCAGGATTGTTTGTCTCATCTTTATGTTAATTTTGATTCGACCATATTGTGCATAATAACCACGCGCATGCTCTATACTTCACAGCAGCCTGAGTAAAGGCCTGCCATGCACTACCCTACATGTTCAGCACATGCCCTGATTAAACATTGGAAACGCCCAAAAGTAACCAAATGGCTATATACCCAGGTTGAGGAAAACCGTAATGGCTTTCGGGTTCTTAGAGGGTGATACCGTAGTGCAGTGATGCGGTTATGAAGCTATACGGAAGGGCGTAGGGAACCTGGGACAGCACCGGGTTTTTTTGGTGGGGCCTCTTAACCCCGCCCCGGATTCAAGGTACTACCCCAAAACGAAAAAACCTTGCAGGGAAGTGTCCCTGTTAACGGCTATGGGGTTATGTGGTTATGGGGGGCAGGGGTTGTTCGCTAGAGCTACCGGGGTTTCCGGAAACAGGCGTTCACGGGCCATACAGCAACCTGTATTCCCTGTTTGCTTCTTGCAGGCAGTAGCACTAAATTGTCTCCGGGAGGGGCAGGAAGCCCCCATAGTAGTACCCACGCCATCTTCGCAGCTGGCACTCGCCTGCGCCCCTTTTTTCGGGGGGAGAATTGCCCCCTAATTCAATACCCCCCAACGCCCGTCCCGACTTACCTCCATGTGGCCCCTGCTGGTTTTTTGCAGTATGGAAGCTTATCTTGATAGCGGGGCGGGGGGGAAGCCCCCCGCGTGAAACGTCGTTGCCCGGAACGAGCTCCCGGCACCATGACGCAGGTAGCCACCGTAGCCGCGCGCTCCCGGGCTTAATCCCGGGGTTGTCAACCCCTACTCGGTTTCAAAAAGTTGTATGGTGTAGTCCAGGAGTTCCATGCCCCCGTGTTCCCCGTGTCCCGGTACCACGGTCTTCACCCCCGGAAATGCGCTTTTGACCTGCCGTACCGTGCTGGCCCATTCGGCCGTATTGGCGTCGGCAAGGTTCCCTTTCCCCGCATTCCGTTCCTTGACCAGGCAGCCCCCGAACAACGCTGCTTCCCCGGGGAGGTAACCAATGATGTTATCCCGGGTATGCCCTTCCCCAAAAAACCGGCCAATGGCCGTGGCCTTGCCCACCTTCAATTCGATCTGTTGGTCAAACCCGCGCTCCGGTACCGCCTGCTGCTGCTCCCTGGCAAGGGCGATGGTGGAATTTGATGCATAAGACGCTATCCCGCGCTTATGGAACTCCTTTAACCCCCCCAGGCAATCGATGTGGAAATGCGTCACGATAACGGCGTTCACCTGCTTGTTTTGCGTGTTTTGTAACCAGTCTATCAATTCCGAGGCCGCCTGATCGTTCGTCGGGGTGTCATAGACGATGGATTCGTCCCCGTTCCAATAGACCATCCCATTGCAGGGTACCTTTCCATACGTCTCCGTTTCCAGATAGGAGATGTGCTTATAAATACCCACCCCGATACGTTCTATTTGCAACGATTCGGAAACATACCCGTCCGGTTGGGGTTCCTGTGCCCTGCATCCAGGCAGCAGCAATACGATAAAGAGGTATAACGCGTGTTTCATAGGTGTTTATAAAATCCCTGATGTCCTGCCAGAAAACACCACGGCATCACCGCCCCATCCATTGTAACCCGCGGTTGTCTGTGGCGGTTGTTTTCCAGGAAACAAAAGGCCTCCTCAAAAGTAACGAAAAGCGGTTGTATTTTGGCGGGAGGGTTCCCGGGATTTTTCACATGGTTTTCCGGGAAATCGGCGCCGGTGTATAGTTTACCGGGACTATTTGCCTGTGGTGGCCCCCTGCTGGTTTTTTGCAGTAAAGCAGGTTAGCTTGCAACCGGGGCGGGGTTGCTTAACCCCGCCCGCCCAACCACGGCATTGCCGTCTCACGCTATCAAAGTGCCATTATACCCCCGCTCCGGGGCGGCCTTGAGAGGCCCCACCAAAAACCCAGCGCCAAGGCAATTTCCTGCTACCATCCGCATTGCCGCAAAACGGATTAATCGTTCCACGGCAACACTTCAAGGTTGCTTCGTCCTAAGGCCATATCTTGAGCCTTGGGTGGGGTTAAGCTATCCCCCCATCCCCTGCCATTCGATGCCGGTCCCGTCCACCTTACGTGACACTGCAACCCTCCTTAACAACCCCACCCTATACCAGCTTCTCCGCTTTCGCCTCCATGCAAAATTCCGTACTTTTATGGGCAATGCTAAAACAACGCCCTTGATCACCCTGCCCCCCTCCAAACTCCCCAACCTGCCGGAGTCCATCTTCTCCACCATGAACCAGGTGGCCCTGCAAAACAACGCCCTCAACCTGGCCCAGGGTTTCCCGGATTTCCCGGCAGACCCGCGGCTCATCGCCTACCTCAACGAGGCCATGAAAGCCGGCTACAACCAGTACGCCCCCATGGCGGGGATCTATTCCCTGAGGGAAGCCATTGCCGAAAAAATCCAGAACCTCTACAAAGCCTCCTATAACCCTGAGAAGGAAATCACCCTTACCGTGGGCGCCACCCAGGCCATCTATACGGCGATCACCGCCATGGTGCACCCCGGGGACGAGGTCATCGTCTTTAAACCGGCCTACGATTGCTATGAACCCACGGTAAAAGCGGCCGGTGGCACCGTGGTGCCCCTGCAGATGGAAGGCAAACACTTTAAGATAAACTGGGAGGCCTTCCGCAAGGCCTTAGGCCCAAAGACCCGCATGGTGGTCATCAATTCCCCCCACAACCCCAGCGGGACGGTCCTCACAGACGAGGACATGGAAGAACTGGAAAACAGCCTGGCCGGCACGGATGTGATGGTGCTGAGCGACGAAGCCTACGAACACCTGGTGTTTGACGGGCAGCCCCTTCGCTCCGTGGCCCGCTACCCCGCCCTGGCCGAACGCAGCTTCCTCTGCGCCTCCTTTGGCAAGACCTTCCACGCCACCGGCTGGAAAATGGGCTATTGCGCCGCCCCGGCAGCCCTGATGAAAGAATTCCTTAAAATCCATGAATTTGCGGTATTTGCCGTACACCACCCTACCCAAAGGGCCCTGTCCAAATACCTGAAAGAGCCGGAGCACTATCTGAACCTGCCGGGATTCTTCCAGCAAAAGCGGGATACCTTCCTGCAGTCCATACAGGGGTCGCGCTTTCGCTATACCCCCGCCCAGGGCACCTATTTCCAGATCCTGGAGTACGATACCATCACGGACGAGCCCGATGTGGAATTCGCCAAACGCCTGGCCGCCGAATTCGGGATCGCGGGCATCCCCATCTCAGTCTTCAACCTCAACCAACAGGACAACCGCCAGCTGCGCTTCTGCTTTGCCAAAAAAGACGAGACCCTGCAACAGGCGGGCGAAATCCTCTCCCGGGTCTAATCCATGGCTTCGTACACCTGCTTCACCAGTGCCCCTATTTTGGAGGGCTCCAGCCAGCGGGTCACCAAAACCCAGTTTTTTTCCGTATCGATGACGATGAAGTTCCCCCCGAAACCGGCCGCGTAAAACAGGTGCTCCGGCAATCCTTCCCAATGCTCCTCGCCCTTCCGGTTGAGCCACCACATGTAGCCGTAATTGGGGTTGGGAACCGAGGGGGCGGTCGCCTGCCGGATCCAGGCTTCGCTGAGCAGGCGCTCACCCTTCCAAACCCCTTGGTTCATGAACAGGAGCCCGAATCGGGCCATATCGGCTGCCGAGATAAAGATGCCGGCGCCGGAATGCCCGCCCCCCGTGACCGATTTCGTCATCACCCCGTCAATCTCGGTCCAGGCATGGTCATACCCGTGCCAGCGCCAGGTGGAAGAGGCCCCAATCCTGTCCATGATCTGCTCCTTGAGGACCATGGGCAGGGGTTTGCGCCACAGGTGGGTAAGCGCATACGCCAAAACGTTGACCCGTACATCGTTGTATTCCATCACCGTGCCCGGTTCGTGCAACGTCCGGTATTTCCAGTCGTCCAGCCCGCCCTCGCGCGGTGGGCGGTCCGCCCAGTCTTTCCCTCCCCACAACTCGCCGCTCCAGTCGGAATTCTGCTGCAGCAGGTGCTCCCAGGTAATCTTGCTGTTGTGCTCGCCCCCAAAGGTCCCGTCCCAAACATATCGGTCCACGGGGTCTTCCACAGAGGCGATCCAGCCCTGGTCCACCGCCAGCCCCGCCATGGTCGACAAGAAGCTTTTGGTTACGCTGAAGGTCATGTCTACCCGCCGGGTATCGCCCCATTCTTTGACCAGGTAGCCATCTTTCAAAAGCATCCCCGCAGGGCCGCCGCGCTTTTTGGTGGGGCCCAGGATCTCGTGAAAAGGTTCCCGCTCAAATCCCTTCAGGATGGCGATCCGCAGGTCGCGGGAGCCAGAGTATTCGTTTGCCTGCGCAAATGCGACAGCCTGCTCCAGGTCATTGGCGTTTATGCCTGCTTCCGCCGGGGTCCGTGTTTCCCACAGGCCGGACCGGTCGGGAAAATACGGGGTGGTTTGGGCGCCGGCGCCTGTGGGCCCGGCCAAAAGCAACAAGAGGAAAAAGCAATATTTGTTCATAGGAAGGAAAATTCGTTAGGTGTCCAAGGTACCCAAATCCAGCCGCATAAGCCAATCGGTTTGTCTATCTTTTCCGATATAGTAGGGGTGGGTCCCAAATTTGGTGAAACCGGCCTTTTCATAAAACCGGATCGCCCCGGTATTCTCCTCCCATACCCCCAGCCATACATAGGTTTTGCCCTTTTCCCGCCCGATGTCGAGTACCTGCTGCAGCATCCACTTCCCTATCTGCTTCCCCTGCTGTCCCCGGACCACATAGATGCGTTCCAGTTCCAGGCCATCTGCCTCCCGGATATCGGTCTGGGCGGAAGCCTCATTCAGCTTAAAATAACCCACCAGGGCCTGGCCGTCAAAAACAAAATAGAAGTGTGAATGGGGGTTCTCCAGTTCCTTCAGGAGCTGCTGTGGGTGAAAGGCTGTGGAGAGGTAGTGTTCAAAGTCTTCGGGGTTGTTCTGCGATGCAAAGGCGTGGATAAACGTGGTCCTGGAGATCCGGGCGAGCCGGTCCAGGTCAGCAGTGCCGCACTGATGCAATAAAAGCCCCATTAGGAAGAAGTTTCCAGAGGTATAAAAATAAAAAAAGGAGCAGAACTTAGGCGTTTTGCTCCTTTTTTAAACTTTCAGTCCGTCTATAACATGAAAAGTTTTCTGGCCAGAATGAGGACCCCCCTGAAAAATTCATTGTGATAGACCTGAATTTCCTTTTCGGGTTTCCTCTGGTTCAACTGAGACTCCATAGCACTGGGTATTTAGGGTTAACTTGGGGATTAATAATTCTCTTTGCAAGATATTGTAAAACTTGATAAATCCCAGAATATTGTTGTGAATTCTCGCTTTTTCGTTGTGAATTTTTTGAGCCGGGCAAAAATAATCGATGAACGGTATTCCTGGCCCCTACAAAGCCATCTCGGGCACCTCCCCCTGGATGATCAGGGTTCCTGCGGTCGCCTTTTGAATTTCTTCCACAGACACCCCCGGAGCCCTTTCCAGGAGGTGGAACCCCCCGGGGGTCACTTCGAGCACCGCCAGGTTGGTAACGATCTTTTTGACGCAGCGGACCCCGGTAAGGGGCAGCGTACAACGCTTCAGTAATTTGGATTCCCCTGCCTTGTTGGTATGCATCATGGCGACGATGATGTTTTCGGCTGAGGCCACCAGGTCCATGGCACCCCCCATCCCCTTTACCATTTTGCCCGGGATCTTCCAGTTGGCGATGTCGCCGTTTTCGGCCACCTCCATCGCCCCCAGGATGGTCAGGTCCACATGCCGGCCACGGATCATGCCAAAACTCAGGGCAGAATCAAAAAATGACGCCCCGGGCAGGGTGGTGATAGTCTGTTTCCCGGCGTTGATGATATCGGCATCCTCTTCGCCTTCATAGGGAAAGGGGCCCATCCCCAACACCCCGTTCTCGCTCTGGAATTCGACACTGATGTCATCCCTGACAAAGTTTGCCACCAGGGTTGGGATCCCAATCCCGAGGTTGACGTAATACCCGTCTTTGACTTCCCTGGCAATCCGTTTCGCTATTCCGTTCTTATCGAGCATATGTTTCTGAAAGATTTCATTCTGGTTTCCTTTACCCTCCCGAACACCGGGTATCCCTTGCCTAGGGGCGCTTCCTGACCGTGCGCTGTTCAATCCTCTTTTCGTACCGCTCCCCCTGGAAAATGCGCTGCACAAAAATCCCGGGGATGTGGATGGCATTGGGGTCCAGCGCACCGGCCGGCAGCAGTTCCTCCACCTCGGCCACGGTAATCCCCGCGGCCCCGCACATAGCGGGGTTAAAATTGCGGGCCGTGCCCTTAAAGATCAGGTTCCCTGCCTCATCCCCCTTCCATGCCTTGACCAGGGCAAAATCCGCTTTAAAAGCCTCCTCCAGGACGTACATCTTGCCATTGAATTCCCGGGTCTCCTTTCCCTTGGCCACCTCGGTCCCATAGCCCGCGGGGGTATAAAAGGCCGGAAAACCCGCCTGCGCGGCCCGGCATTTTTCGGCCAACGTCCCCTGGGGCGTAAGTTCCACTTCCAACTCGCCACTCAGCATCTGCCGTTCAAATTCATCATTCTCCCCCACATAGGAGGAGATCATTTTCTTTATCTGCCGCTTTTGCAGCAAAAGCCCCAGGCCAAAATCATCGACCCCGGCATTGTTGCTGATGCAGGTGAGGTCTTTGAGCCCTAGCCGCACCAACTCCGCAATGGCATTTTCAGGGATTCCACAGAGCCCGAACCCCCCGAGCATGATGGTCATCCCGTCTTTCAACCCCTGCAGGGCTTCGCGAACTCCGGCCACTTTTTTTTGTATCATATCAAGCGCTTTCCTTTGGTTGTCTGGCGGGGCGCAGCCCCCTGCACTAAAATACGGTTTTAAATAAAATATCCCGCGCAAATGGCGGGATAAGTTATGGGTGTTTTCCGGGTTTGCCGCCGTACGGCGAGGGGTCAGAAATCAAGGTCGTCCAGGTCGTCTTCAATATCATGGGTATCGGCCCCCTCTTCTATGAGCTTGGTACAATCTACATTGATGGACAGTTCCTCGGGCTCCACAAATTCTTCCTGGGATACCGCCAGCTCCGTGTCTGCATAATTCTGTTTCATATAAAGGCCCCAGATGGGGAGGGCCATAGACGCACCCTGGCCGTAGGAAAGCGATTTAAAATGGGTGGCGCGGTCTTCGCCCCCTACCCATACCCCGGTGACCAGGTTGGGGACCATGCCCATAAACCAGCCGTCACTCTGGTTTTGCGTGGTTCCCGTTTTACCGGCAATGGGGTTGGTAAACCCATAGGGGTAACCGGTGATGATCTCCTTGTAGAGGGTGTTTTCCTTGTTGAAATCGTGCCGTAAGCGCGTACCGGAACCCCCCTCGGTGACCCCCTGCATCAGGTTGACCATCGCGTAGGCCACGTCCTTGCTGAGGACATCTTTGGTCTCGGGCACATATTCATAGAGCACCGCCCCGTTCTTGTCCTCGATCCGGGTAACCATTACGGGCTTTACGTAGACGCCCTGGTTGGCAAAGGTGCCGTAGGCCCCTACCATTTCATACACGTTAAAGTCCGGTGTGCCCAGGGCTATGGAGGGCACTTCGGGGATCTCCCGGTGCATGCCCAGGTTCCTCACAATAGACACTACCGGTTTGGGGCCCACACGGTCAATCAACTGGGCCGTGACCGTATTCACAGAATTTGCCAGGGCGTGCTTGAGGGTAAACATCTTCCCGCTGTACTTGCCGTCCGAATTTTTGGGGCACCAGGCCTCGGGGTTCCCGTGCTTGCCGGCCTCGATGCAATACTGGCTGTCGGGCAGGGAATCGCAGGGCGATAGCCGCAACTGGTCAATCGCCGCCGCATAGACAAAGGGCTTAAAGGTAGAGCCTGCCTGCCGGGCCCCCTGGATGACATTGTCGTATTGAAAGTGTTTGTAATTGATGCCACCCACCCAGGCCTTTACATGGCCCGTCTGGGGTTCCATAGACATCAGCGCCGCCCTCAGGAAGGTCTTGTAATAGCGGATAGAATCCAGGGGGGTCATCACCGTGTCTTTTTCCCGGGTCTCACTGTTCCAGTCAAAGACCGTCATTTCGGTTTTTTGGCGGAAGGACGCCCGGATCTCGTCCTCGGCCACCCCGGCATTTTTCATCTCCCTCCAGCGGTCCGAATTCTTCATCGCCCGTTCAATGATGCCGTCTATTTCTTCTTTTTCAAGGTCGACAAAAGGGGTAGTGGGGTTGCGCTCCGGCGTATTCTGGTGGAAAAATTCCCGCTGCAGGTTCTTCATATGGGCTTCAACCGCCTTTTCGGCATTCGCCTGCATCCTGGCGTCGATGGTGGTATAGATCTTCAGGCCGTCCAGGAAGATATTCCAGCGGTCGCGCTCCCCTTCCATCGCGGGTTTGGGGTTCTTCTCAATCCATTCGTTCATAAACCGCTGCAGGTACATCCTGAAATAGGTTGCCAGGCCTTCCCGGTGCGATTCGGGGCTGAAATTGATGTCCATTTTGAGCGCCTGTAGCGAATCACGCTCTGCCTCGGTGATAAAATCGTATTTTGCCATCTGGCCCAAAACCGTATTGCGGCGTTGCAGCATTAATTCAGGCCGGCGCACCGGGTTGTAGAGGGACGAATTTTTTAACATGCCCACCAGTATGGCAGACTCCTCTGTCTTTAAATCCTTGGGCTCTTTGCCAAAATATATCCTGGAGGCAGAGCGGATGCCATCCGCATTGTACAGGAAATCATAGATGTTCATGTACATGGTGATGATCTCCTCCTTGGTGTACTGCCGCTCCAGGCGGATGGCAATCACCCATTCTTTGACTTTTTGCAGGATGCGTTCAAAGGTACCGCCCGAAATGCGTTCGGTGAAGAGCAGCTTGGACAACTGCTGGGAAATGGTACTGGCCCCGCCCCGTTTCCCCAGGAAGACCATGGCCCTGAGGGTGCCCCGGGCATCGATCCCCGAATGCTCATAGTAACGGGCATCCTCGGTGGCTATCAGGGCATTGACCAGGTTTTGGGGCAGGTCTTCGTAGGCTACGGGCGTACGGTTGTCATCCAGGTAGAATTTCCCCAGGGTTTGCCCGTCAGACGAGATGATTTCGGTAGCCAGGTTGGTCTGCGGGTTCTCCAGGCGCTCAAAGGTGGGCATTTCCCCGAAAAGCCCCCAGGAGGCCAGGAGGAAAATCACGACAACCCCCAGGATCCCGGTGGCAAAAAGGATCCAGAACCATTTGATAAACCTGGTGAAGTTGGGGGCGCTTTTCTTTTTCTTGGCTTTGGCCATAACTTATTTGCTCTTTTCAATCTCCAGGCCAAGGTCGGTTATTCCGGGCAGGTTTTGTATGCCCTCCACACTTCCGTTCTTTCGCATGGCATGGATTAATTCTAAAGTATATACGCCTTTAAACGGAAAAACGATGTTTTCCTTGTACCACAGTTTATTTTCTTTGAGGCTCCCGGCCCCTTTCCCCAGCCAGCGGCCATCCGGCAGGGCCATTTCATATTCCAGGGTGTCCTTGAAGGTCGTCCCGTCCGGGAAGTCCAGGGTCGCGATCACAAAAAGGTTGCTGTAGGGAAAACGGTCGTCATTCCTGACATTGATGAAGAGGTTGTGCCGGTTGAGGGTATCGGGGGCCGGGAATTCAAAACGCATCACCTCTTCCTTGCCCCAACTTCCCCCCTGGGTGGGCTGGTATCTGGAAAAGACCAGGTCATCATTACACCCGGCCATTAATAGCAAACACGGCAACAGATAACGGGCCCTATGCATTCCTCGAAGTACTTTTTTTATTCCTCCTGCCCTTGTTGCGGCTCTTGTTGCGGTTCTTCCTCCGCTTGGGCTTGTCAAAACGGGTAAGGCTGTCCTGCCCCACCGCGTTTTCAAATACCGTCCTGTCTTCCTCCAGGTTGTCTGCCGCGTACTGCTCCAGGCTGGCCACATCTTCCTTTTTCTTGTTTTTCTCCAGGATCTCGTGTACCTGGTCGGTGGTCAGGGCATGCCAGTTGGCAGGTTCATCCTTGTACGAGTACCACATGGTCCTTTTGAAGATATCGGTCTTCTGGCAGAAGGCGAGCCCTTTCTGGGTATACAATTTCAGGTCCTGGGAAGGGAAATCCTTCAGGGCTTCCAGGTAAATATCGAGTTCATAGTTGAGGCAGCATTTCAGCTTCCCACACTGCCCGGCCAGTTTGAGGGGGTTGAGGGACAATTGCTGGTAGCGGGCGGCAGCAGTGCTTACCGACCTGAAATCGGTGAGCCAGGTAGAACAACAGAGTTCGCGCCCGCAGGAACCAATCCCGCCCAGGCGCTGGGCCTCCTGCCGGTACCCGATTTGCCGCATTTCAATGCGGATGCCAAAGGCCTTGGCCATGTCTTTGATCAACTGGCGAAAATCTACCCGGTCCTCGGCTGTATAGTAGAACGTGGCCTTGGAACCATCCCCCTGGAACTCCACATCGGAGATCTTCATTTCCAGGCGGAGCAGGATAGCCATCTCCCGCGATCGTTTCTTGATCTCCTCTTCCTTTGAGCGGCACTTCTGCCACTTGTCTATGTCTTTCTGGGTGGCCTTGCGGTAGATCTTGGGCAGGTTTTGGTCCTTGTAGTCCTCCTTCTTCTTCTGCATCTGCACCTTTACCAGGGAGCCCGTCAGGGTAACGATCCCCACGTCATGCCCCGATTTGGCCTGGGTGGCCACGACATCGCCTATGGCCAGGGGCAAGCCCTCTGAATTCCTGAAAAATTCCTTTCGGCTATTTTTAAAACGGACTTCCACACAGTCAAATGGCTCCTCCCCTCCCGGTAAAGCCATATTGGAAAGCCAGTCGAACACGGTTAATTTGTTACAGCCGTCTGATCCGCAAGTCCCATTGTTCCTGCACCCCCGCGGCTGTCCTCCCTTACCGGTCGTACAACTGCTACAACCCATATTATATATCTTGGATCAGGGGAAAAATAAAGGGTTCCCCTGAAAAAGGTTCATACTTATTTAACGGTAAAGATACAATAATTTGTGGCGGATTCCGAAATGATGCCGCGCATATCTCACCCGCCCCGGGGGAGGGCCCTCAGGGGGTGTGCAGGCCTAAAAAGCGAGGTGCACCAAGCGCCGGGCAGCGTGTGCCACCCGTACCTATTTCTTGAATTTCAACACCTCCGAACGGCCCTTTTTGAAGATCTTGTTACTCACCACCTTGCCCTTGCGCAGTTTCTTCCGCTCCTGGTAGGGCAGGGCCACAATGGCCTTGCAGTCATCGGAACAGCACTGGTCCATCTTGGCGGCACAGGAATCACATTGGATAAAAAGCAGGTGGCAGGCTTCGTTCGCGCAGTTCACATGGGTATCGCAGGGCTCCCCGCACTGGTGGCACCGGGCGATGACGTGTTCGGTTATGCGTTCTCCCCGGCGGTGGTCAAATACAAAATTCTTGCCCAGGAATTTATTCTCCAGGTTTTTCTGGTTCACCTGACGGGTATATTCGATGATGCCGCCTTCCAGCTGGTATACCTGTTTAAACCCTTTATGCTTGTAATAGGCACTGGCCTTTTCACAGCGGATACCCCCGGTGCAGTACATCACCAGCTTTTTGTCTTCCTTGTAGGGGGCCAATTCCCTTTCTATGATGTCCAGCGAATCGCGAAAGGTGTCCACGTCGGGCGTGATGGCATTCCTGAAATGGCCTATTTCGCTCTCGTAGTGGTTGCGCATGTCTACCAGGAGCGTATCGGGGTCTTCAATGAGCTCGTTAAACTGCTCGGCCCCCACGTGGATCCCTTTGTCGGTGACATCAAAAGTAGCGTCGTTGAGCCCGTCGGCCACGATCTTCCGGCGTACCTTTACCTTGAGCTTCAGGAAAGATTTATTGTCCTGCTCTATGGCGATGTTCAACCGGACGTTTTCCAGGAACGAAATGCTGTCCAGGTGGGCTTTAAAGGCGGTAAAGTTCTCGGCCGGTACTGAAAGCTGGGCGTTCACGCCCTCATGGGCGACATAAATCCTGCCCAGTACCTCCAGTTCGTTCCAGTGGATAAAGAGGTGGTTCCTCAGGATCCGGGGATTTCCGATATGTGCATATTTGTAAAAGGAGATGGTCAGGCGCTCCTTGCCGGCCTGTTCGATCAACGCTTCCCTTTCCTTTGCACTTAAAGTATTGTACAGTTGCATGCTATACCAATCGTTAAGTTAAAGAATGAAATTTGGCGCAAAAGTACTGATAATTGATGGTTCCTCCAATGAAAAAGAGCCCTGAACATTAAATGTCAGGGCCCTTTACTGGCACATCTACCTTCCTTTTTCATAGCAATTTCCTTCTCTTTTTCATAGAAGTTTTCAAATAGAAGATGGCCATCTTTGCACCAAGCCTAAACCAACTGAGATATGGGTTTTGAACGAACTTACACTCCTAGGATGTAGGAATTCCAAAAAGGTTGCTTCTGCCGTTGCGATATGAAAAAAGAAATGGTAATTTAGCTTTCTTAACACTATAGAAATGGCAACAATGAGCAGCGAAAAAGAATCGAAACTGAAGGCCCTTCAACTCACCCTGGCCAAACTGGATAAGACCTACGGGAAAGGGGCGGTCATGAAAATGGGGGACGAAGTGGCGCAGGATGTAGAGGTGATCCCCACCGGTTCTTTGGGTCTGGACATTGCCCTGGGCGTGGGCGGATACCCCAGGGGGCGGGTGGTGGAAATCTACGGGCCCGAATCTTCGGGTAAAACCACCCTGACACTGCACGCGATTGCCGAAGCCCAGAAAGCCGGGGGCATTGCCGCCTTTATTGACGCGGAACATGCCTTTGACCGGTTTTACGCCCAGAAACTGGGGGTCGACATAGACAACCTGATCATCTCCCAGCCAGACCATGGGGAGCAGGCCCTTGAAATTACGGACAACCTCATCCGGTCAGGGGCTATAGACATCGTGATCATCGACTCCGTGGCGGCCCTGACGCCCAAAAGCGAGATCGAAGGGGAAATGGGCGATTCCAAAATGGGGTTACACGCCCGCCTCATGTCCCAGGCCCTCCGGAAACTAACAAGTTCGATCAGCAAAACACATTGCACCGTTATCTTTATCAACCAGCTCAGGGAAAAGATAGGGGTGATGTTTGGGAACCCGGAGACCACTACCGGGGGTAACGCCCTCAAGTTCTATGCCTCTGTCCGCCTGGATATCCGCAGGTCTACCCAGATAAAGGACACAGACGGGAACGTACAGGGAAACAAAACACGCGTGAAAGTGGTGAAAAACAAGGTGGCACCCCCCTTTAAACAGGCGGAGTTCGACATCATGTATGGGGAAGGTATCTCCAAAATAGGGGAGATCCTGGACCTTGGCGTACAGTACGAGATCATCAAAAAGAGTGGCTCCTGGTTCAGTTATGGGGACACCAAACTCGGACAGGGCCGCGATGCGGTGAAGGCGTTGCTCCAGGATAATCCCGAACTGCTGGAAGAACTGGAAGGCAAGATAAAAGAAGCGATTAGCGCACTCTGACCCCAAATTTTCCCAGCTTTCCCGAAAATTTCTGTGGCATCTCGCCTACTTCTAAAGCAACCTTTGCTGTGAGTGATCATCTTTAGAAGTAGAAATAGCATAAAGATGACCCCTAAAAAAATCCTATACTGGGTGTTGTTCCTCGCAATGACACCCTTTCTGTCCTCCTGTGATCTGGAGGACGACAATGTGACGTTTCATTTTGTGAAACTCCAGGTCGTAGACGCAGAATTGCCCGAGTACTTTGAACTGAACCATACCTACCAGGTGAAGGTGACGTACCTCAGGCCCAACAACTGTACTTTCTTCGAAGGATTCGATATCACCAAGCCGGCCACCACAACGCGCAATGTGGTCGCTTTTGGCTCAGAACTCGACAACAGGTCCTGTGCCCAGGTGACCGATGAGGTGGTAGAGTACTTTACCTTTGTGTGCTACTATTCAGATCCTTATATTTTCAGGTTCTGGACTGGAGAGGACGAAGACGGGAACGGTGTTTTTCTGGAATATGAGGTTCCTGTAAACCCCTAAACATCATTTCCGTACGTATACTAAATCTAACCGACAACTTGAGTCTGGACGAACTCATACATAAGTGCAAAAAGGGAAACAGGCAGGCACAGGAAACGCTGTACCGCAAGTATTCCCGTGTGTTGTTCGGAATCTGCCTCAAATATTCCAGGAACCGGGTGGAAGCAGAGGACAACCTGCACGACAGTTTCCTGACCATCTATGAAAAGATCGGCCAGTATAAGTTCAAAGGTTCCTTTGAGGGTTGGATGAAACGCATTACCGTCAACACGGTTTTGCAAAAATACAGGAAGGAAGAGTTCCTGAATGTCGTATCGGAAAACACCGAAGAAGAGGTAGAGGAAGATTCGCCCTACGCGGACATTGCGGTCTCTACCCTGCTAAGGTACGTTCAGGAACTGCCCAACAAGTACCGCATCACATTCAATATGTACGTCCTGGACGGCTATTCCCATAAGGAAATCAGCGAGATGCTGGGCACCTCCCAGGGCACCTCAAAATCCAACCTGGCCAGGGCCAGGGGGATCCTGAAAGAAAAGATCAAAAAAACAAACATGAATATTGCATAATCCTACGCAGCATGAAAAAAGATCCTATAGACAGGTTGTTCGAGGAAAAGCTAAAAGATTATAGCGAAGTGCCGGACGACCAGGTCTGGCAAAACATTGCCGCTTCCCTTGACAAGCGAAAAAAGTCGCGCATGGTTATCCCCCTGTGGTGGAAACTGGGTGGGGCGGCAGCCTTGCTGGCCCTGTTTGTCTACCTGGTGGCCCCGGAAGGATCCAACCCCGCAGCTGAAGTGCCGGTCACAGACACCGAGACCACTGCCCCATCCGGGCAGGAACTGCCCGAAACACCGGCGTCTGTGCCCCCGGGGGGCCGGGAAGACGCTGTAGCCCAGACGCCCAATGAAGAACAGGACCAACGGCCCGCCGTAAAGAATGACCTGAAAGACCCCCTTTTACCTCCGGGGCAATCCCAAAAAGCAGCGCAGGGCACCGCCGTACGCGAGCAGCGCAACCCCGAGGAGCCTGAGGCCATCGCTGGCCAGGGCACTGAAACCGCCCGGGACCGGGCCATCCAGGCCCGGGAAATGGATATCACCCCCCCGGCCCTGCCCGGGAAGGAAGCCGTGCAAGTGGCTGGCAATGACCAGCCTTCCGGCCTGCCCCATCCCAACGCGATTGCCGTTACCCCCCAGGATACCAGGAAAGAGGCACCCACCGCCCCGCCAACGGGGGATGGCCCATTACCTCAGGCTGCGGAGGAAGTAGCCGGTGGGGAGGAAGCACCCAGCGGCAAGAAATCACTGTTTGAAGAGATCGCCAAATCACAGGAAGAAGAAGACGCCCTGGCGGCAGCCACATCACCCCGCTGGTCTGCGGGGCCCAGGATCGCTCCTGTCTATTTTAATTCCTTCGGACAGGGATCCCCCATACATTCCAGTTTTGTCTCCAATTCAAAATCAGGGAACGTCAACCTGAGCTACGGGCTTACGCTATCCTACCAAATCTCGCCAAAACTGAGCCTCCGTTCAGGGGTCCACAAAGTGGATTACGGCTATGACACCAACGACATTTCCTTCTCCGCGTCCATAGCGGCGGCATCGGGCCAGCAGATCAACAATATCGATTACGCCCTTAGCTCGCGCAACCTGGTGGTGCGCAACGCTTCCCAGGCCAAAGCAGCCCAGGATGCCCTGTCTGCAGAGGTAGCTGCTGAATTCCCCTCCCGCGATGGCCGGATGGTACAGCAGTTTGGTTATGTAGAAGTGCCCCTGGAACTCAACCTGGCACTGATAGACCGCAAACTCGGCCTGCACCTCATCGGTGGCCTCAGCTCCCTTTTCCTGGTAGACAACTCCGTGACCCTGGAATCCAATGGCTCGGCGACGGAAATGGGGGAAGCCAATAACCTGAACGCCGTAAACTTCAGTACCAATCTGGGGGTCGGTTTGCAATATGAGGTAGCCCCCAGGATACAACTCAGCCTGGAGCCGGTATTTAAATACCAGTTGAATACCTTTTCAGGTACCGATGGCACGTTTAACCCGTATTCCGTCGGGGTTTACAGCGGGCTTAACTTCAAGTTCTAGCTATGGCCTTCAGGCACGTCCCCGGGGGATGGGGGCGTCCTGCTTTAAATCCTCCAGCATCAATTCCCGTACCTCGTTCCTCAAGCTTGTTTTCTGGGCCTCCCTCAACTGGTCGGTCTTGATAAAGGCGTGTACTTTTACCCGCAGCGGTCCCGGCCCCCCGCTGAAAAAGGTAAAGGAAAAGCGTTTCTTGTTGTCGTAAAAGGTAATGGGCACTACCTCTATCTGATGGGCAATCGCCATTTTAAATGCCCCGTCCTTGAACTCATCGAGCAGGATGTGTTCCTCGGGTACCCCCCCTTCGGGAAAGATGCAAATACTCAACCCCCGGTGCAGCCTCCGCTGCGCCCTGCGGTAAACCCCGGTCCGGCTCTTGCTGTCCTGGCGGTCCACCATGATGCATACCCGCTTGTAAAAGAAGCCGAAAATCGGGATGTTCACCAGCTCCTTCTTGCCGACAAAGACAAAAGGGTTCTGGCTTACCCGCAACATGAGCATGATGTCGAGCATACTGGTGTGGTTGGCCACCAGCATATAGCTTTTTCCCCGTAGGAGCGGCTCATCATAGGTGATGCGCGGCGGGCAACCCATCCCATACAGGATTACATTGGCCCATATATTGCGCGCCAGCCAAAAAAACTGCGGATAGGTCCGCTCAGAAAGCGTCACTGCCAACAAAACAGGGAAAAACAAGACAATTGGCAGGGTTACCAACACATAAAACCAGAAGCGATATAGGGATTGCCCAATTTTTACCAGCAGGGAACGCATAAAATCAAAAGTAACAATTTTGGCCGCGTTATGGTATTTCTTTTACTTTTGTGTTTCTTTAATTTCGGGACAATGACAAGGATACTTACTGGGATACAAAGTACGGGAAGACCGCATCTTGGAAATATAATGGGAGCCATTATCCCGGCCATCTCCATGGCCTCTAACCCCAATACCGAATCGTTCCTTTTTATCGCCGACATGCATTCGCTCACCCAGGTAAAAGACAGCGAGACCCTGAAGAACAATACCCTGGCCATTGCCGCGACCTGGCTGGCTTTTGGCCTTGATGTGGACCAAACCGTTTTCTACCGCCAAAGCGATGTCCCCCAGGTCACCGAACTGGCCTGGTACCTCAGCTGTTTCTTCCCCTACCAGCGCCTTACCCTGGCCCACTCGTTCAAAGACAAAGCCGACCGGCTCGAAGACGTAAATGCCGGTTTGTTCACCTATCCCATGCTCATGGCGGCAGACATCCTGCTGTACGACGCCCACTACGTCCCCGTGGGAAAAGACCAGCTACAACACCTGGAAATGACCCGTGACGTCGCTTCGCGCTTCCATGCGCAAATGGGCGAGACCTTTGTGCTGCCCGAAGCCCGGGTGCAGGAGGACACCATGTACATCCCGGGCACCGACGGGGAAAAAATGAGCAAAAGCCGGGGGAACCTGATCGATATCTTCCTCCCCGATAAAAAACTCCGAAAACAAATCATGGGCATTGTCACGGACAGTACGCCCATGGAAGCCCCCAAAAACCCCGACACAGATACCGTTTTCGCTCTCTACCGCATCCTGGCCACCCCCGCCCAAACCGAAGGAATGCGGGCCAATTACCTGGGAGGCAACTATGGGTACGGGCACGCCAAGCAGGCCCTTTACGACTGTATCCTGGAACGCTTTGGAGAAGCCCGGGAGAAATTCCATTACTTTATGGAACACCCAGAAGAGGTAGAGCAGGCCCTGAGCGTGGGGGCCGGAAAGGCGGGCGTGGTAGCCGATGCCGTCCTCAAACGCGTGCGGGCCAAACTGGGCTACTGAACCAGGGGCAGGGAAGCAACCTAAATGGCTTCAAATAATTTTCCGGGAAGCGGCCTTATGACTCCTTTCATTTCCATATTCAGCAGGGTAGACGTCGCCTTGAAAACAGGCATGCCACATTGCAGGGCAATGGCGTCCAACAGTTGTTTCCCATGCTGCTGCAGGTAGTGGTAGATGGCCTCTTCTGCCTCATCCATCTCCACGAACAGTTGGCGTTGTACGGCGGGGGCCTCCTTTTCCTCAAGGTCCCACCCCATCAGGTAGATGAGGTCGGCCGCGCTGGTGATCAACTGCGCCTTGTGGTGCCTGATCAGGTTGTTGCAGCCGCTGCTGTAAACGTCCCCCACCCGCCCGGGTACCGCAAACACATCGCGGTGGTATCCCATGGCTAGGTCAGCCGTCACCAGGCTCCCGCCCTTTTCGGCTGATTCTACCACTACGGTGGCCTCGCTCATCCCGGCGATGATCCTGTTCCTTTTCAGGAAGTTCTCCCGTTCCGGGTGGCTGGTCGACCAGAATTCCGTGTAAAACCCGCCATTTTCTTCGACGGCAGGCACAAAGCGTTGGTGCACAGGCGGATATATCTGGTTGAGCCCATGGGCCAGGCAACCAATGGTCTGTAAATTGTGGGCCATGGCGGCACGTTGTACACAGATGTCCACCCCATAGGCAAACCCGCTGACGATCACCGGCTCCAACGGGGCAATCTCCTCAATAAACCGTTCGCAAAATGCCCGGCCATAAGGTGTGATGCTGCGGGTGCCCACCACGCTTATGACCCTTTGGTCCCCCAACCGGATGTTCCCCCGCTGAAACATCAGCACAGGACCATCCACACAATGTTTCAGGTACTTCGGATACCCCGGGTCTGTAAAGTAGGTATATTGGATCTGCTGCGCCTCCATAAAGGCCAGTTCCCGTTCCGCCGCTTCCAGGTGTTCTGCCCGGTGCAACTCGCTCAGCGTATAGGCCCCAACCCCTTCGATCCTTAACAATTGCCGCACTTTATCGGCAAAAACGGCGGCTGGACTGCCACAGTGGGCAATGAGCTTTTTAGCCGTGGTATCCCCTATATTGGGGACATGCTGTAAACGCAAGGCCGCAAGTAGCTCTTTTTTAGTCATTTAAGAAGTTTTTGAGAGTTGTTCACAAAGTACCTGTTTTTCCATGTTAATAAAAAGTTACGAACCCGGGTTTCCTGCCCGCCGAAATTTTTTGATCTTTGTACATATGGGAACAGCGAAATACATCCAGGAATTGCTTTACCGCTACAATTGTGTGGTGGTACCAGAATTTGGTGCCTTCCTCTCACAGCGAAGGCCTGCCATCCTGCATAAGGCTACCCATACCTTTGACCCACCGACCAAGGTGGTGTCCTTTAACCAGCAACTCGCTTCCAACGACGGCCTGCTGGTTTCCTACATGGCCAGCGCTGAAAACAGCTCTTATGAAAAAATGCTGGCGCGCGTCCATGAACAGGTGGGCGACTGGAAAAAACAACTCAAAGAAGGCAAGCGCCTGGAGTTGGAAAATGTAGGGGAATTGTGGCTCAACCGCGAAGGCAAAATACAATTCCAGCCGCAACAACAGATCAATTACCTCACCGCCTCTTTTGGGCTCAGCCCCGTGGTCTCATCCCGGGTGTCCAGGGAAATCCTTAAGGAAGAAGTAGTGCAACTGGAGGAGAAAATCCCATTTATGATCACCCCCGAAACGCGGAACCGGAGGTCGTTCAGGCCCTACCTCAAGTATGCAGCCATCCTGTTGCTGGCCGTTGCGACGGGCTTAACCGGTTTCAGGGTCTACCAGAATGGGTTGACCATTACCCAAATGGCGCAGGAAGAGGCCCAGGAAGTGGTTACACGGAACATTCAGGAAGCCACCTTTTTTAATGCCAGGCCCCTGGAACTGCCCGCCCTGAGCCTTGACGTAAAAATAAAGCCCCGCGGTATCCACCACGTGATCGCCGGTGCCTTTAGGGTACAGGAAAACGCCGACAAAAAAGTACGGGAACTCCGGGACAAGGGCTATGATGCCGCCTATATCGGCGAGAATGCGTACGGCCTGCACCAGGTAACCTTCGCGAGTTTTGAAGAAGCCGGGGAAGCGCTGCAGTACCTGAGGCATATCAAAAACACGGTGTCTGCCGATGCCTGGCTCTTATCAGCGCGCTAGCACCACCCACCCCCTCCGCCTAAAATAAAATACCGCCATAAGCCGGAATCGGTATTTGCGCCTATCTTTGCATCAAACTTTTTGGAATGCAGTCAAAAACACCCAGCGAATCCAGGACTATCATGACCGATATGGTCCTTCCCAGCGAGACCAACCCGCTCAACAACTTGTTTGGGGGCGAACTGCTGGCCCGAATGGACCGTGCGGCAAGTATCGCCGCCAGGCGCCACAGCCGCAGGATCACCGTGACAGCCTCCGTGAATCATGTGGCCTTCAACCGTTCGGTGCCCCTGGGTAGCGTGGTCACGGTAGAAGCGGCTATTTCACGCACGTTCCGGACCTCCATGGAGGTCTTTATCGATGTTTGGATGGAAGACCGCTTTAGCGGGGAACGCACCAAGGCCAATGAGGCCATCTATACCTTTGTGGCCGTGGACGAAACCGGCAAACCCACCGAAGTACCCCCCCTGGTGCCGGAAACCGTGCTTGAAAAACAACGCTATGAGGCGGCGCTCCGGAGGAAACAACTGAGCCTGGTGCTGGCAGGCAAGATGAAGCCGGCTGATGCCACGGAACTCAAGGCCCTGTTTATAGAGAAACCCCGGTAACTGAAAGTGCCCCGGGCCGTGTCAGAAATCGAAAGTATCGGGGTCCGGACCAAATCGCTGGCCCCTGTCCATGCTATCGAGCAGGTTGACGTCCTCCTGGGATAGTGCAAAACCAAAAAGGTCCGCATTGGCGATGATCCGTTCCTTCTTGCTCGATTTGGGGATGGTTACCACCCCTTTCTGAAGGTCCCAGCGCAGGACGATCTGGGCGACCGTCTTATCGTACTTCTGTGCCAATTCCTGCAATACCGGCAGTTCAAAGATATTGCCCTGCATCAGGGGGGACCAGGCCTCGTACTTTATCTTATGGGACTGGCAGAATTCCAGCAGGGGCTGTTGTACCAGGTAAGGGTGAAATTCCATTTGGTTGACCATAGGGACCACTTCTGCGGTAGCGAGCAGGTCTTCCAGGTGGTGCTGCAGGAAGTTGCTCACCCCAATGGCCCGTACCCGTTTCTCCCGGTATAGCTGTTCCAGGGCCTTCCAGCTGTCTTTGTACTTCCCCTTTACGGGCCAGTGGATCAGGTACAGGTCCAGGTAGTCCGTCCCCAGCCGTTCCAGGCTGTCCTCAAAAGCCTGTAAAGTCGTATCAAAGCCCTGGTCTGAATTCCACACCTTGCTCACCAGGAAAACCTCTTCCCTGTGGATGGGGCTCTTCCGGATACCCTGGCCTACCCCCGCCTCATTTTTGTAGATAGAGGCCGTATCAATATGGCGGTAGCCAGCCTCCAGGGCCCATTGCACGGCATTGATTACCTCCTTACCGTCCTCAGACAGGTACACGCCCAATCCAAAGTAGGGCATGTGTACCCCGTTGTGCAACTTAAAGGTACCCTGTATGTCTGTGATCTTTGCCATCTTTTCTTTTTTATAAACGATAGATCCACTCCTCCGGGTTAAGGCGGGTGGCATCTTTATACAAGTAGAATTTTAACTGGGTCAGGCCATTAAACCGATTGGTATATATCTCCCCAAGCTCCTCTTTGACGCCTACCTTATCACCTTTTTTTACATATAAACTGGACAGGTTATAATAGGTGCTGATGTAATTCCCGTGCTTTATCTGCACCCCCTTGTTGCCCCCGGGCACCGCCAGGATGGCGATCACCTCGCCTTCAAAAACGGCCCGGGCCCTGGCCCCTTCGTCCGTGGCGATGATCACCCCGTTACTTTGGTGTTTAATCCCGGGATAGACCGCGTCCCTGTAGACCCCGAACCCCTGCCTTTTGATGCCCTTTTCCACCGGCCAGATAAGTTTGCCCTTATTGGCCGAAAAGTTATTGGCTACCAGGGTGGCCTCGGGGGTCAGCACAAACTTGCTGTTGTCTGTACTCCTGCTGCCCGCATCCTTGTTGGAGGCAGCGATCGCGGAGCGGATCAGACGCTCTATCTGTTCATCAATCCTCCTGGCCTCCCTCCTTTTGTTCTCGATGGCGGTGGCGTACCTGCTTTCATTCTGGCGGATGGATTTAAGCAGTTCTTTTTGATCCTGCACCTCTTTCAGCAGTTCATCCTTGGCTTTCATGTTTTCGGCTACCAGTTGGTCCTTGGCTTTTCGCTGTGCCGTCAAATCCCGGTTCAATTGGGTGAGCTCCTCGGTTTTGAGTACGATCTGCCTGCCCTGTTCCTTGCGGTATTCCGTATACTGTTTCATATACTGTAACCGCTTAAAAGCCTGGAAGAAATTTTCGGAAGACAAAAGGAACATCAACCGGCTCTGTTGCGCCCGGTTTTGGTAAGACTTCCGGATCATTCGGGCGTATTCCTCCTTAAGGAGTTCCAGGTCTTCCCGCAGTTGCGAAATGTTGCGGATGTTGGCATTTATCTGCCGGTTTAACAGGTTGGATTGCTGGTTGGTGACCCTGATGAGTTGCTGCCGTACGTTGATCCGTTGGTCGAGCACCTCCATCTGGTCCAGGATACTTCCCTTTTCCTTACGCTCCGCGAAAAGCAGGCGGTTTATCTCGGCTATTTCCTTTTGCAGCTGTTCCCGCTTGGCTTCCAGGGCCTTTTGTTCATCGGTCTGTGCCCAGGCCGAAGAAACGGGTACCATCATGGACACCAGCAGCAGTCCGATATAATATGTGTTCCTTAAACCCATCTTATTTCAGAACAATCTCATCGTAGCCCTTGGGAATCTCATAGGGGAAGTTCAAAGGCCGGTCCAGTTCTACATTCCTGTAGGCCAGGGCGATAATGTTCCGTTTGTTGGTGTCTATCGCCGTAATGCCTATTTCATTCGGGATAAGGAGCTTCCCCTTTTGTTGATAGTCCTTGTACCGTATCTCCAGCAGCCTTTTCTTCTGGGGTTGCGACAATTGCTGGGTACTCAATTTAAAATTCCCGGGTTCGATCAGGTAAAATATCTTAAACAGGTCCAGGTCCTGCCGGGGTTTGAGCTCATAGGTGTCCCCGTGCACCCCGGCATTGTACTTTCCATCCCTTAAATCAAAGAGCGCCTGTCCTAGCAACAGGTTCTGCACCTTTTCAAAATTCAGGTCGGTCCCCAGGAAACCGCTGAGATAGGAAAAATCACCGTCAAAATATTCGTTTTGCAGTTTGTTGTAGAACGATACCCGTGTTGGGGTAATAAAAGCCTTTACCACCCCCAGGGGAGCGCTGATCCAGATGGCCTTGTCCTTTTCCATGCGGAGGCTGACACTGAAGGAATGGGCCGATTCTCCATCGGAATATTCGATTTTCATCCGGCCACTCAGGGTTTTAAAGTCTGCCTGGCTCCTATAGTGGTTTTTGATGATGGTCTTTGCGGTGAGTTTGGCATCTACCTCCCCCACAGTCAGCAGGCTGGCAGATTTACAGGAGAGCAGCAGGGTCGTCAGGATCCCGAGGAGCAGCCATGGCCGCCATAATGTTGTACGTCCCTTCATAGCTTTAAGAACCTGATTTTATTTTGCTAAGATACATATTTGCCTTTGAAATATTGCCCAGGCCGGTGTAGGCCGCGGCGAGGGCCCTGTACATCTCCGCGGCAAGCGCGGGGTCGTCCAGGAGGTAATCCAGGCCTTCCTCCATCACGGATGCGGCAAGTGCATACCGGGCCCCGTGGTTCAGTACCAGCCCTCGTGCATAATAGAAATACGGATAGGAGGGAAACTGCTCCAGGGCTTCCAGGGACAATTCTTCCAACGCGCCGTAATCCTGCTTTTCCAGTAATTCCTGAAGGCTGCTGCGGTAGGCCTCCAGGGGGTTTTCCTCCTTTTCCATGGGCATGGCCTCCGCCTGATTTCGCTCCAACGAATCCCTGACCAGGGCCCTGAGCTGTTCCGAGAAACGGGATCGTTCCAGGTCTTTCAATACCTCCAGGGCCGCCTGGTAGTCATTTTTGAAATAAAAAACCCTGGCCAGGTTCTCCCTGAGCCGGGTATTGCCATATGGGATACGCCCTTTCAGCATCTCCAAAGTATTTCCCTGTCGCAAGGCAGCGGTCACCAGGGTTTCCAGGTACCAAAGGTTGGCGGGGTCGGCCTGCAGGGCCGCAATCCCATACTCCAGGGCCTGTAGCGGTTGTTCACTGGCCAGGTACGCCTTGGCCAGTTCATGGTCTACGACCGTGTTGGAGGGGTCCAGCCCTTTGCACTCGAGCAACTGGTTGATCGCCTTGTCATAATTCTCTATTCCTTTCTGTTTCAGCGCCTCGAAAAAACACTCCTGAAACTCATCCGTATTGGCTTCCAATGAAACGGCGGCGCTCTCTTCTTCCTGGCCATAAAGGTTCCCGGAAGCCGATATCCCCAGGAAAAACAGCAATATGCATGCCAGTAGTTTCATAGTGTACAAGAATTTTGGTGGCCGCTAGGAGGGGCCACCCTGTATCAGGACCGCCCGGTACTTCCAAAGCCCCCGGTTCCGCGTTCGGTCACCGAAAGGGAATCTGCCTCCAGCCATTCGGCCCTTTCATGTTTTGCGATGACCAGCTGTGCCACCCGTTCCCCGGGTTGCAGCGCAAAGGCCTCCGCCGAAAGGTTTACCAAAATCACGCCAATCTCACCCCTGTAGTCGGCATCAATGGTACCGGGACTGTTCAATACGGTGACCCCCTTTTTGGCGGCTAGTCCGCTCCGGGGCCGCACCTGTGCCTCGAACCCCTCGGGAAGCTCGATAAACAAACCCGTAGGAACGATGGCCCGCTCTAAGGATTGTAACGTAAGGGGTTCAGAAATATTGGCCCGGAGGTCCATTCCCGCAGAAGCCCTGGTTTCATAGGAAGGAAGGTCATAGGCCGATCGGTTTACAATTTTAATCTTCATCATGTACGGTTTAAAAATATTTTCTTTAGGCGTTCCTTCTCCATCCTGTAGACCAGGAATAAAAATACTAAAAGAAAGAGGCTCCCTATCACCAAATTTCTGTTAAATGTATAAAAGGAAAGGGCCGACAGCAGGATGGAGATCCCGAGATAGAAGGTGATCTTCCTGAAATTGTACGGGATAGGGTAGTATTTCCTCCCGTAGTAATACGACAGGCACATCATGGTCCCGTAGGCCGCGAGGGTGGCGATGGCAGAAGCGTAATAGCCAATGCTGGGGATAAAAAAATAGTTGACCGCAACGGTGATCAGGGCTCCCGCGATAGAGAAATAGGCCCCAAAACGCGTCCTGTCTGTTACCTTGTACCAAACCGAGAGGTTGTGGTAGATCCCCAGGCAGAAACTGGCCAGGACAATGAGGGGCACTATCGCCATGGCTTCCCAATAGGCTTCGTTTTGGATGAATATCAGTTTCAGCACATCGGCAAAGACCACCACCCCCAACAAAATGATACTCCCAAGGATCACAAAGTAATTGGTGATCTGCGCATAGGCCCTCTGGGGCTGTTCTGTGGAAGAATGGCTGAAAAAGAAGGGTTCTATCCCAAGGCGGAAGGCCGTGGCGAACAAGGTCATGAAAAGGGCCAGTTTATAGCAGGCAGAATACTTTCCCATCTCACTTTTGGCTATTTCTGCCGGGAGCAATTCGGTAAGGAGGTAGCGGTCAAAGACCTCGTTGATGGTATAGGCGAAACCGGCAATCATGACGGGAAGCCCGTAACGCATCATTCGTTTCCAGAGGATCTTGTCAAAAACATAGTTTTTCCGCAGGTAGACCCTGCCCATCATCAACAGGGTCATCCCACTGGCGATCAGGTTGGAGATCAGGATGTACGAGATTTCGTAATCGGGTACGTACATCCAATGCAAAAAGGCCAGGGTGCCGCCTTGCTGCCATTGGGGGAGCAGGAGCAGGAAATAGATATTCAGCCCCAGGTTGAGCCCCACGTTCACGATTTTTACGACGGCATAGCGCATGGGGCGTTCGGTAGCCCGGAGCCAGGCAAAAGGGACAATCGCCAGGGCATCCAGCGCCAGGATAATCACCACATAGCCCATGTACCTGGGGTCTATGTTGAGGTAGCCGGCCAAGGTATTATGGAACAGCAAGGCCAGCAGGACAAAGGAAAAGGTTGAAAACACGATAGACAGCAGGGCCGTGGAAACAACGTTCTCCTTGTTTTCGTTTTTATTGTAAAACCGGAAAAAAGCGGTCTCCAAACCATAGGCCAGGAACACATTGAAGATAGCAAACCAGGCATAGATAAGCGTTACCTCCCCGTAGGCCCCCGGGGGCATGACCCTGGTAAAAACGGGCACCAAAATAAACGAGAGCATCCTTGGCAGGACCGTGGCCAGGCCATAGATAAATGTTTGCTTGAAAAGTTTTTGGAACAGACTCAACAGCGTGCGCGTTAGTTGGCGTTTAAAAGTAGCTATTTAAAAGCGTCAAACAAAGCAGGTTTTTCTTCCTTTGGATAATTCCCCCTTACTATAAACCTTCCTCCCGCTACGGCCACAGGAGGCTTTTTACGGGATTTGCCACGGGTTGGCGGCTTCCCCCCGGGCCGACCCAAAAAGCCGTTGCAGGAGGCCCCGCAATGCCCCGGGAGGCACCCTGCCGATGCGCTGGACTTGCCACGCCCGGGCGGGGCGGGAATCAAAAACCCCGCTCAGGGCGGGGTTCTGTATCTTCTCCGGGGCGTACCCCTATTTATTCAATGCTTCGGCTCCGCCTACGATCTCCAGGATCTCATTGGTTATCGAAGCCTGCCTTGCCTTGTTATAGGTGAGTTTTAACTGGTCTCTCAGCTCTTTGGCGTTATCGGTGGCCTTGTGCATTGCGGTCATCCTGGCCCCGTGTTCGCTGGCAAAAGAATCGCGTATCGCCTTGTACAATTGTGTCTTGAGTGATTTCGGGATCAGTTGTTCCACGATTTCGGCCTTGCCCGGCTCGTAAATGTAGTCAGCGCCGGCATCCGTCACGCCTTCAGCCGGTGCTATGGGCAGGAACTGTTCGGTCATTACCTCCTGGGTGGCGGCATTCTTGAATTTGTTATACACCAAATCTATACGGTCATAGGCCCCGCCGGCATACAAGTCCATCAGGATTTCGGCAATGGCGGCGACATTTTCAAAGGTCAGGTCATCATAGACACTGCTGTGGTCGGCCGCGATCCGGTGGCGCTTTTTCAAGATGTCTTTGGCCTTTTTGCCGATGGTGAAAAATTCCACCTGTTGCCCGCCGTATTTGCCTTGCAACAAAGAAGCGCTTTGCTTGATAATATTGGTGTTGAAGGCGCCACACAACCCCCTGTTCGAGGTGATGGCTACCACCAGGACCTTGTTCAGCTCGCGCTGCTCAGAATACGCCCCTCCGCTATCCTCTTCCAGGTTGGCACTCAGGTTCTGCAGGAGTTCGGTCAGCTTATCGGCATAGGGCCGCATCGCCGTTATCGCGTCCTGCGCTTTCTTCAATTTTGCAGCCGACACCATTTTCATGGCGCTGGTGATCTGCATGGTTGAATTCACCGAAGTAATCCTGTTCCGTATTTCCTTTAAATTCGCCATTTCCTATACCTTCGACGGTGGCAGCCTGCAGCCCAACCCCAAAAAGGGCCCGGGCGGGACCGCCCCAAAACGTTCTATTTCTTATATTTCCCAGCCAGGTCCTTGCACACAGCCCCCAGGGTATCTACCACCTCATCGGTGAGTTTCCCAGCCTTCAGGGCATCCAATACATCTCTGTGCTTTGCATTCAGGAACTCCAGGTAATCTTTTTCAAACTCCTTGACCTTATCGACAGGCACATCGCGGAGCAGGTTTTTGGAACCCGCGTAAATGATCGCGATCTGGTCTTCGACGGTGTAGGGGTCGTTTTGTGCTTGTTTCAAAATCTCCACGTTCCTGCGCCCTTTTTCGATCACGTTAAGGGTAGCGGCATCCAGGTCGGAACCAAATTTGGCAAAGGCTTCCAGTTCGCGGAACTGGGCCTGGTCCAGCTTCAGGGTACCGGCCACCTTCTTCATGGATTTGATCTGGGCAGAACCCCCCACTCGGGATACGGAGATCCCCACGTTGATCGCCGGGCGCACCCCCTGGTTGAACAGGTCCTGTTCCAGGAAGATCTGGCCATCTGTAATGGAGATCACGTTGGTAGGGATATAGGCCGAAACGTCACCTGCCTGGGTCTCGATAATGGGCAATGCCGTTAAGGACCCCCCTCCTTTTACATGGCCCTTCAGCACCTCGGGCAGGTCGTTCATGTTCTTTGCAATGGCGTCGTCATTAATCACCTTGGCCGCGCGCTCCAGCAAGCGGGAGTGCAGGTAGAATACGTCGCCGGGGTAAGCTTCACGTCCGGGTGGGCGTCGAAGCAAGAGCGAAACCTCCCGGTAGGCCACGGCCTGCTTGGAAAGGTCATCGTATATGATCAGGGCAGGGCGACCGGTATCCCTGAAGTACTCGCCTATAGCCGCTCCGGCGAATGGGGCGTATACCTGCATGGGGGCAGGGTCAGAGGCATTGGCAGCCACAATGGTCGTGTATGCCAGCGCTCCTTTATCTTCAAGGGTTTTGGCAATGGCAGCCACGGTAGAGGCCTTTTGCCCTACGGCCACGTAGATACAATAGACCGGGTTCCCGGCATCGTAAAACTCCTTTTGGTTCAGGATGGTATCAATACATACCGTGGTCTTCCCGGTTTGGCGGTCGCCAATCACCAGCTCCCGCTGCCCGCGCCCGATAGGGATCATGGCGTCTATGGCCTTAACCCCCGTTTGCAGGGGTTCGTTTACCGGCTGGCGGAAGATGACCCCGGGCGCCTTGCGCTCAAGGGGCATTTCAAACAACTTCCCTGAAACCGGGCCTTTCCCGTCTATGGGGTTCCCAAGGGTGTCTACCACGCGGCCCACGATACCATCGCCCACATTGATCGATGCGATGCGCTTGGTACGTTTTACGGTGGCACCTTCCTTGATTTCTTTGAATGGGCCCAACAATACTACCCCAACATTGTCTTCCTCCAGGTTGAGCACGATCCCTTCCAGGCCTCCTTCAAACTCTACCAATTCCCCATACTGGGCATTGGAAAGCCCGTATACCCTGGCGATACCATCGCCCACCTGCAATACGGTTCCTACTTCATCCAGGGAAGCCTTTGCTTCAAAACCTTCCAGTTGTTTCTTTAAAATTGCCGATATTTCAGCGGCTTTAACTTCTGCCATGTGATCTCAGTATAAATACAGACCGCCCTATGCTTGAGCCGGCCCCAAAGGTTATAAACTTTTAGTAAATTCTCTTTTTATGGTGTTTAATTGGGTGGCAATACTCGCGTCGTACTGCAAATCACCGACCCGCAGCACAAACCCCCCCAGAATATCTTTGTTTACCCTGTTTTCGAGGGTGACTTTCTTATCGGTGATCTTCGCCAGCTGCGCCAGCGCCTTTTTTTCCATCGCCTCATTGAGGGGCACTGCCGTGGTGATATACGCCACATCCTTCCCTTTCAACGCCTCGTGGAGCACAATAAATTTCAACGCCACCTCATTCAGCATGGCGATCCGCTTATTGTCTACCAGGAGCGCAATCAACCCCTTGGAAATGGCGTGCTGCTCCTTGAAAATGGCCGTCAGTACCTGTTTCTTGGCCACCCCCTCTACCACAGGGCTTCCCAGCAAGTCGCTCAGCTGGGGGTGGTCCGAAATGGCCCGCAGGATCGCCCGCATGTCCTTTTCAACGGCTTCCAGGGCTTTGTGCTCCTGACAAAGCTCCAATGTGGCTTTCGCGTACCTTACAGCTGCTCTGGATTGGTTCATAGGTGATGGCTTAGTTCAGTTTTACCTCCCCCAACATGGTATCGACCAGTTCGAGTTGTTTGGCTTTATCTGAAAATTTTTCTTTGATGACCTTTTCCGCGATGGCAACAGAGAGTTCGGCTACCTGGCTTTTGATATCTGCCACGGCCGCTTTTTTCTCGCTTTCGATGGTGGCCTGGGCCTGTTTGATCATCTTGTCGCCCTCGGCTTCAGCGCGCTCTTTGGCGTCTGCCACAATCTTCTCCCGTATTTCCCGGGCTTCTTTCAGCATGGCTTCCCGCTCTGCCCTGGCTTCTTTCAGGAGTTTTTCACTGTCTGCCGTAAGGTTTTGCATTTCCTTTTTGGCGTCCTCGGCCGCAGACAAGGCATTTTTAATGGACTCTTCCCTTGATTTTACCGCACCCAGGATGGGTTTCCAGGCAAAACGCTTTAACAGCCATAAGAGGAGAATAAAGGTAATGGTCGACCAAAATATCAATCCAATCCCCGGTGTAACTAAATCCATAATATCCTAGTTTGTTCGTTTTTATTTAAATAAACCGGCCCCAAAGGCAACCCCCAGGGGGCCGGTAATTCCTGCAACTTAGGCGCCGGTGTTCACGGCGATCAAACCTACTACCACTGCGAAAAGTGCAGCCCCTTCAACAAGGGCGGCGGCAATGATCATGTTTGTTTGAATCTTAGAAGTTGCTTCAGGCTGTCTTGCGATAGCTTCCATGGCACGTCCACCGATCAAACCGATGCCGATCCCGGCTCCTATCACTGCTAATCCTGCTCCAATTGCTCCCATTCTAACGTATTTAAATTAAACAAAAACTTTAGTCATTAATGATGTTCGTGCTCCTGTACCGCCAATCCGATGAAAAGCGCAGAAAGCAAGGTAAAGATATAGGCCTGTAAGAGGGCCACCAGCAATTCTATACAACTCATAAAAATCACAAAGGGCACTGAGGCTATGGAAGCCCATTCCGTTTCAAAAATAAAGATGAGTGAAATAAGGCTCAAAATGATGATGTGTCCCGCGGTAATATTGGCAAACAAACGGATCATCAGGGCAAAAGGCTTGGTGAAAATCCCCAGGAATTCCACGATGGCCAGGAGTGGCTTTACGGCCACCGGTACCCCGGGCATCCAGAAAATGTGCTTCCAGTAATCCTTATTCCCGTAAATGTTGGTCAGTATAAAGGTAAATATCGCGAGTACCATGGTCACGGCGATATTTCCGGTCACATTGGCCCCTCCCCCGGGAGGAATGGGCAACAGCCCTATCAGGTTGTTGATCCAGATAAAAAAGAATACCGTCAACAGGTAGGGCAGGAATTTCCTGTACTTTGCTTCTCCGATGTTGTTCTTGGCGATGTCATCCCGCACAAATACGATCAGTGGCTCCATAAAACTCGCGATGCCCCTGGGGACGTTGGCTCCGCTGTAACTCCTGGCGGCCCCTATAAAGATGCCGAGCAACAGCAGTACCGACAGGAACATGGAGGCCACATTCTTGGTGATGGAAAAATCAAGGGGTTTCTCATTGGTGGGGTGCCCCGCTTCATCGTAGGTAAGGGTCCCCCCGGCATCGGTCTTATAGATGGTCTCGTGTTCTATGACATAATGCGACCCGCCGCTTTCCACCACACTGTGCCCGTGGTCAAATGCCGAAGACATAAAAACCTTTAACCCATTGTCCCATAAAATAATAGGGAGGGGGATGCTGACGCTGTGCCCGCTGTAATCTGCCAGGTGCCATTCATGGGCATCCAGCACGTGCTCCATGGCCAGTTCTGCCGGGTTGAATTCCTTTTCTTCCGATGCGTTCGCAGGATCTGAAGTTGCAGCGGCCCCTGTGTTAGGAACCAGCGCGAGCATTATAGCTGCAAGAAGTACTTTCACGGTTTTTTGTACGCTCATACACATTGCTTTAAGGCCACATTGGTCAACCTCAAAATTTCCGTGCAAAAGTACATATTTTATTCAGACATGAAAGGTATTTCCTCTAAATTTTTGATCGGCTTTTTAAGGGCTGCCGGAGGGGCGGAAGGCCTAATTTTTTGAAATCAGGCGGATGGTAAAATAGGTGTCAAATCCCAAATATAAAAAATAGGGGGCAAAGAAGGCGAGCACCTGTACGAGCAGGTCCTGTACTTCCGAGGAAATCAGGGGGTAAAGGAACAATACGGCGGCCAGCATTTTCAGGAAGCCAATGGCAATAAAGGCCATCCCGGTCTTCTCCGAATCCCGCTGGTGGACGAGCAATACCAGCAAATAGCCAAAAAGGGTGAGCAGGACCAGAAAGCCATAGACCTGGAAGAGCGAAAGGTAAAACGCATAGCGGACAGACAGGTACCCCTGCAGAAAATAATGGAACAGGAAACAGGCGGCGGTAAACAGCAGCAGTTTCCATAGGTATTCACTCATCAGTTTGCTCATTTTCCAATCGGGGTATCTGGTGGATGTAGCCTGGATTTATTCGTTCATGTTCTTTACCTGCCTGAAAACGTTATAAAGGGCGGCAAAAACCCCAAATAGCGAGCAGATGACGGTATATGCCGAATACCGGTTGGGGTACTTCCCATCGAGCCAAACGCCCAGGTACGCCATCCCACCGATGATGATGGCCATTTGCAGCCCAATGTTACTGAATTTGATCCAGGTATCCAGGCGGCCCTTCCCATCTTTTTGATTTTCCTTTTCAGATTCCATTGGTTTGGTGTTGTTGCTCTGGCAAAAAAAATCCCGGTCCCACATCATGGGGACAGGGCTCACAGTCCTGGTCGGTGGCTGCCGGGTGCCATCACCCCGGCTAGCGCAACTTGGCCGTTTCCTTCCCGCTCCTGCGCTCATCGGGCTTGTCTCCCCCGGCCTTACTGCCCGGGGCAGCCGCCTGGGCGCCCCCTGCAGAAGCGCTTGCTGCGGTGGTGCTACTTCCTCCTTTGCCATTCATGGTGCAGGAGGCATTGAAGGTAGCCCCCGGCTCTACTGAAAGCTTGGAGACCACCACGGTTCCTTCGATTACGGCAGAAGCTTTAAGCGACAATAATTCCGAGACCAGGAGCTCGCCGTTGAAATTCCCTTCGATATCGGCGTTCACGCACTCCACTTTACCATGGATATACCCGTCTTTCCCTATCACCACTTTTCCGGAGGTCTTTACATTCCCATCCAGTTTTCCATCGATCCTGAAATCGGCCTCAGATATGATCTCACCCTTAATTTTGGTGTTCTTTTCAATTCTGTTGGGTTGCCCTCCTAATTCATTCATAGTTCTAGGTTTTTTGTTGTCTGAAAACATTCCGTTCATGGTTTTGGGGTTAAAACTTCGTGCAGGTATTGCTGTAAATTCTTGTGGACCTGGACGATTTTGTAGTTGGAGGATAAAATTACAAAATTCTGAAGATCAATCCGGTAATCCCTGTTGTTTTTTAGCAGTTCCACATAACCCAGGGCATAGTCCCTGGAGGTAAATCCGTGTACCACCACAAACTGGGTTTCAAGGTCATAGAGGTCTGCAGAAACCTGGTTCGGGTAATGGAGGTCCACCATGGATTTCTCCAGCCGTTCTTTCAGTTTTGCGATTTCGGCTTTCTGATATGTTTTAAAAGGGAACACCACTTTCCAGTTGCCCCTTCCCGCGGCATTGGCCTCCTGGGAAAACTCCCGGGGCTCCAGTTTTGGCAACTGCTCTTCGATCATTTGCTGCGCCTTCTTGCCTTCCGGGTTGTTGGGGTAGTTCAGGGCCACGTAGTTGAGGGCTTCCCTGAAGGATTCGTACCCCTGCAACCTGCCAATGGCATTCGCCTTCAGCATTTCAAATTTGGGGACCATGGGGTCGCCCGTATAGTTTTGGATATTCTCCTCGGCCCCGGTGATGACCCCAAGGAAGTCCTGTGCCCCAAATTGTTCGTAGAGCTGGGCATATTTGGCTTCCGGGCTGTCGGTCGCCTGACTTAGCACCGCCCGTGGGTTGAGCAGGATCTCCGCGTAACGCGAATCGGGGTGCTTCTGTATGATATTCTCCTTCATCGACAGCGCCAGCGGGCTGCCTTCCTGCTCATAGATCTTATACAGGTTGTATTTGGAGGGCAATACCAGGCGCGGGTTGGGATTGGCCTGCAGCACCGCTTCAAGGCGGGCCGCTGCCAGCTGGTTCTCATTGAATTTTTCTTTGTAGATCAGGCCCAACTGGTAGTTGGCAAAATTACGTTCTGCCTTGAGGCTGTCTACAGTCGCCTGTTCCCGCGGGATCCTGTCCATATAATAGTCCAGGGAAAAGCGCTCCTCGCCCTCAGGTGCCAACCGGGTATTGCCGTCACCGGCCCCAGCCACGGGTCCTTCTTCTGCCGGCATTACCCTGTTTTTATTGCTCCACCGCCAATTATCCTCCAGTGCCCGCTCCCCCCATTTGTTCTTAAAGTCATTTCGTCCGTACCCCAGGCTGGTAATATTGTAAAAATAGAATTTGCCCTTGTTCTGTTTCCCTCCCTGCGATGCCGCAAACGCGGCAAAGCCAGCGGTGATCCGCGCTTCTTCCGCCCTGGCCTCCTCCTCGGCCTTCTCCCTGAGACGGGCAATATGGGCTTCAAAATACGCCACTTGTTCCCCGGGGGTCATCTGGTAAAGGGCAATCACGCTATCGGCCCTCTGGGCAATCTCTTCATAGGTGATCACGTCTTCCAGGTTATCCCGCTTTTTTCGGATATCACGGAACTTCTTGGTATTCTCGGGGAGGTTGGTCAGTACACTGTCGTAAAAGGCCCCGGCTGTTTTATAGCGGTCCTCATCAAAATGGTAATCGGCCAGGTCTTCATAGTTGAGGGCGTTCAACTGGGGGGTATTGCGCGTGGCACGAAGCGAACGGTTATAGTAGGAAATACCCAGGCTATCGCTGCCGGTAGCCCTGTGGAATACGGCCAGTTGCCTGTAGATCTTATCCAGGAAGGGCCGGTTCTCCCGGTTCTCTTCCAGCTTTGTGAGGTATTCCAGGAGGGCCTCCCTGTTCTCGCCGGTGATCCGGGTGTTCTGTATTTTTTGCAGGTGGGCATTGATCATGTACACCCTGGGCGATTTGCGGTTCAGGCCGATGACCCTGTCATAAGCGAAATTGGCACTGTCCCGGTACCCCATCTGGTCGTACAATTGGCCAATGATATAAAAATAACGTCCCTTTTCCGGGTTTTTCCTGGTATAGGCCGCGGCTATCTTCAGGTTTCGGATGGCTGTATCCGGTGCGTTGAGGTTGATATAGGCCTGGGCCATGATCGCCCTTGTATCGGCATATTCCTGGGGCCTTAAACGCTCATACTTCAGCAGCCGTTTCAGGTTCTTGAGCGCCAGTTCTTCATTTTCGAGTCGTATATGGGTCTTCTCCCGCCAGATGGTGGCCTCGTTCAGCTTGTCGCTGGCGTCGTATTTGCGCAGGATATAGTTAAAGGCCTCCAGGGCGGGGATATAGCGCTGGTCAAAATAACGGGCTTTCCCCAAAAGCAGGAAGGCCTCGTCGGTCTGTGGGTTGCGCTCCCGGTCCTTGATCTCCATACTGTGTTTCTGTATGGCCTTGGTGGCTTTTTCTTCGGCCCGGATAAAACTGGGGGTATTGTTTTCGGAATCGAGTTTTATTTCCTCGCTGACCTGTAGGCGTTCTACCGGCAGTATTTCCCAGTAATTGTCCTGATAGGAGTTGTTCAGGGCTTCCCGCCCTTCTTCAAAAGCCATATGGCCATTGTACAGTACATTGTACCTGGTATTGAGTGCGTGCCAGTTCCGGTTGACAAAAGCATCTTTCTTTGTAGAACAGGCTGGGAAAAGTATCGCCCATAAAATGGCCCCAAAAATAATTCGCTGACGAAGCTTCAAAATTCGCTGTATTCGTTCGTAACCTTAACTAAAAAAGCAGGGCTTTAGTATACGGATGCAGAGGAAATGTTGTGAGGCGTTCCCGCCGGGGGTCCGGGACAGGCTCCCCGGCAATCCGGTTCAACACCCGGACCCGGCCGACCCGGGCGGGAAAGTGCCCGTCCTTTCAAGGGGAGGCCCCGGTGAAGTCCATGGCAGAAGCATATCCGGACGGCACTTTTTTGAACTTTCCATTTTTTATGGCGCCCGCAATGCTTAGTTTTGCAACAAATTTGTGAAAATGACGCATTTCCATCCCCTCAAGGTCCAACATATCCGCCCGCTTACCCCTGACGCTGTAGCGATTACCTTCCACATACCCAAGGAGCTTATACAAACCTTCGCGTTCACCGCCGGCCAATATATAACCATCAAAAAAGAACTCAAAGGAAAAGAGTTGCGAAGGGCGTATTCCATCAGTTCCTCGCCCCGCAAGGATTCGATCACCATTGGCGTTAAAAAGGTGGACCGGGGCGGATTTTCCGATTTTGCCAACTCGAGGCTCAGGGAAGGGGATGTCCTCGAGGTGATGCCTCCGGAAGGACGCTTTGTCTTTAAACCTGCCTCCTCACCCAAAAAGGTGGTGGCGGTGGCAGCAGGTAGCGGGATTACCCCAATTATGAGCATCGCACGCACAGTGCTGGAAAGCAACCCCTCCAACATTTTTGTCTTGCTGTACGGGAACAAATCCTACAAAGAAACCATGTTCTATACGGAATTGGTGAAACTGCAACTGGAACACCCCAAACAGTTCTTCCTGTATTTTACCCTTAGCCAGGCGAAAGAAGAAGAATCGCTTTTTGGGAGGATCGATACGTCGACGATCAAATATGTGCTCAAAAACAAACACAAGGGGCAGGCGTTTGACGATTACTACGTCTGCGGACCCGAAGCCATGATACAACTGGTGATGGATACCCTGAAAGGCGATGGGGTAGCGGAAGAAAAGATCCATTACGAATTATTTACGAGTACCGAAATAAAAGACGAACTTCCGGAAAAGCCCGAGGGCAAAACCCAGCTTACCGTCATCCTGGACGATGAGGAATTTACGTTTGCGATGGACAAAGGCACCAAAGTGCTGGACGCCGTGTTAAAGGAAAATATCGATGCCCCCTATTCCTGCCAGGGCGGGGTTTGCAGTACCTGTATCGCCCGGATCAGGGAAGGACGGGCCGAAATGGAAAAGAACCAGATCCTTACCGACGGGGAAATTGCCGAAGGCTTTATCCTCACCTGCCAGGCCCATCCCCTCACGCCTGTGCTGAAGGTAGACTATGATGACGTATAGGGACGGGGCCGCCTTGGCCTGACTACATCCTTACCCAAAAGCCTGCTCCAGGACCTTACTGGCATGGGCATACCCTATCTGAAAGGCTTTTTCAAGGCTGCGCTTATCCAGGACCCCGATGGACTCCAGTTCCTTGGGCTCGAATAACAGGTCGCAGCTGGCTATTTTCTGGTTGTTGATAGCATAGATCATGAGGGCGGTAGTGCGGTTGGTAAGCTGCAGCGAAGTGCGGATGGCGTCCCTGCCTACCTCCTTTACCACCGAGACATTGCTGCCGATCAGGTAGTCGCATTGCGAAGCGATGGGCTCAGAGGGAAAGTTATTCATTATACCCCCGTCGGCATAAAGGCATCTGTTGATCTCGACCGGGCTGAATACAGGGGGCAGGGCGGCCGACGCCAAAAGCGGTCGTATCAGCTCCCCCCGGTGAAAGACTTCTTGTGTGCCTTTTTGAAGGTTGGTCGTGGTGACGTACAGGCGTTTTTGCAGGGATTCAAAGGTGTCCCCGGGGAAGTACTCTTTAAAAATCCCCACATACCGGTCGGTATCCAGGAGTCCGGGTTTGTTGATGGTCAGGAAATTATACCTGAACAAAGGGGTCTTCCTGAAGAAATTCATCATTCCGGCATGGTCGTGCCCATGGGCATAAAGCCCCCCTACGATGGCCCCCACGCTGGTCCCCGATACCACCGAAGGCCGGATCCCGTAGGCGTCAAGGGCCCGTAAAAGGCCAATATGGGCCATCCCCCTGACCCCACCGCCAGACAACACCAGCCCGATTGACCGTTCCTGTAACGCTTCCATAGTTCGGGGATACGCTTGTTCCCGCCGTTTTAACCAAGTTCATCCAATACTTTCCGAAGTAGCTCCAATTGTAAAGAACCGGTATAGGGGTTCTCTGGCTCTCCATTGCAAAGGACGAGATAAAATCCCAATTTGGAAACCCTCCACTCCCGGGATGCCTCGTGTTTTTGCAGGTCTATCGCATAATAATACCTGAAGTGCTTCCTGGGCTCGACCCCCAGGTTCTTACAGATACGGATAGCCCTGTTCACCGCCTTATGCAGGGTATAGGCATCTTGGAACCCATAGTGCGCGAATGATCGTGAGGAATACGGCATCCTGCTGAAATCGAATGCTTCCTCAAACGCTTCCAGGGCTTTCAACAACCGGGCATCAAAAAGGGTTAGGCCGGCCATCTCAAATGTTCTTTTGGAGGTGTTGCAATACCTGTTGTTTATCGGCCACCCCCGAGGTCTTCCAGAGGATCTCCCCCTGTTTGAAAAGGATGAGCGTGGGGACCCCCCGCACCTGGTACCGGGCGGCAATTTCCTGGTTTTTATCCACATCGATCTTAATGATCCTGGCTTTATCCCCCACTTCCCTGGCCACTTCCTGGAGAATGGGGCCCTGCACTTTGCAGGGGCCACACCATTCGGCGTGGAAATCGACGAGGACGGGGGTATCCGAGGCTACCAACTGATTAAAATTTGCTTTCATTTTGCTACGTTTTTACATTCATTGTATCCCTTAGCTTCCCAAGGAGTTCTTTTTGGGAGGGGGTCAACTGCGCGGGCAGTTTAACCTCCAGGGTCAGGAACAAGTCCCCAAACTGTCCCGGTTTGGCGTAAACCGGCATCCCTTTGCCTTTCAGCCGTACTTGCTTGCCATTCTGTGTCCCTTCCCTGACCCGTACATTCACTTTGCCCGAGAGGGTCACAATTTCTACCTGCCCCCCCAGGAGGGCGTCGAACATGCTGATATCTGCCTTCATATAGAGGTCGTCCCCCCTTCGTTCAAAGACCGGGTGCGGTTGTACCAGTACCTTTACATAAAGGTCGCCCGCAGTGCCACGGGCCCCTTTCTGCCCTTTGCCTTTTGCCCTTAGCTGCAACCCGCTGTAGGCCCCCGGCTTTATCTTTAGCTTGATTTTATTCCCGTCCAGGTCAAGGATGCGCTCGGTCCCGCTGTAAGCTTCCTGCAGACTTATGTGCAGTTCCCCCATGACGTCGGTCCCGGGAAAATCACGGCCCGATTTTCCAAAACCGGCTTCCCTCCCGCCGAAGAAAGACTCAAAAATATCCGAAAAATCATAGGTGCCCCCAGGGCCGGAGGCCGAACTGTACTGCTGCCCCGGGCCCCTTGGCCGCTGGGAGCGGTTCTTCATCTCCATGAATTCCTCAAAACTGTGCCCCGACTGTTGGAAAAGCTCCCAATCTGTCCCCAGGGCATCGTACTGTTTCCGCTTTTCGGCATTGCCCAGTACCTGATACGCCTCCGAAATCTCCTTGAACCGCTCTTCCTTGGCCTTGTTGCCTTTGGTTTTGTCAGGATGGTATTCCGTGGCCAGTTTCCGGTAGGCCTTCTTGATGTCCTTCTCGCTGGCATTCTTGTCAACTCCCAGTATTTGATAGTAATCCTTATATGCCATTTGATGTTATTTTATCCTGCAAAATATCCTGTTCCCAAAAAATCGCGCCGCCTGGTCCGTTCCCGGGAACCTCCCTTAAAAAGGGGGCCTAATGCCCCCCGTTTCTTATGGTTCCATGCCAAAGGCATAGTAATAGTTGCCAGGCTGGCCCTCGTAGCGGCCTTCCAGCATAATGCCCCCCTGTTTGCCTTTGAGGGCATTGGCAAGCCCCTTTACATCGCGGACTTCCTTTCCATCTACCCTGGTAATAATAAAGCCTTCACGCATCTGCGTTTCCCTCCGGAGTTTTCCGGGATACAGGGTAGTTACCTTTACCCCGCCGCCAATATCGAGTTTGCGGGCCGTCTCCTGATCCAGGGTCTCAAACTCGGCCCCCAGAAAATGCAACGCTTCCCGGTTCTCTACCTTCACAAGTTCCGTACTCCCGCCGATCCCTTCCAGGACTACTTCCTTGATCTGTTCTTTCCCGTTGCGAAGGAACGTCAGGCTGATCTTGTCCCCGGGCCGGTGCCTGGCGATCAGTTCCTGCAAGGCAGGGGAGGTATTTGTCGGCCGGCCATCCACTTCGAGGATGATATCCCCCTCTTTCAGGCCCGCTTTATCCGCCGCGCTGTTCGGGGTCACGGCGGCCACATAGACCCCTTGAGTAAATTCAATCCCCTTTTCTTTTGCCAGGTGTCCATTGATCGTCTGTATGCTCACCCCAAGGACACCCCGCTGCACCGTACCGTATTTCAGGAGGTCTTCTACCACCTTGGTGACGATATTGCTCGGTACCGCAAAGCCATAGCCATTATAGGTGCCCGTACGGCTGGCGATGGCCGTATTGATCCCGATGAGGCCACCATCCAGGTTGACCAGGGCCCCGCCGCTGTTCCCCGGGTTGATGGCCGCATCGGTCTGTATGAAGCTCTCTACAGCGAACTTTTCCTTGTTGATGTTGATGTTCCTCGCCTTGGCGCTGACGATGCCGGCAGTTACCGTTGAGGTAAGGCTGAAGGGGTTGCCCACGGCCAGGACCCATTCCCCAACCTCGACGTCGTCTGAGTCCACCAAAGGCAGCGCTTTCAGGTTTTCGGCCTCAATCTGCAACAGCGCGAGGTCCGTAGTGGGGTCGGTGCCAATCACCCTTGCCTTGTAGGTCCCGTTGTTGTGCAGGGTTACCTCGATTTCATCGGCCTGGTCTATCACGTGGTTGTTGGTGATGACATACCCTTTTTCATTGATGATTACTCCAGAACCACTACCTACCATGGGTTGTGGGGCCCATCGTTCGCCCTCCTCCCCAGGGGTCCCTTCTTTATCCCCGAAAGGATGGAATTTAAAGAATTCCCGGAAAGGGTCTGGCAATTGCCGGTAGTCAAATTGCCGCATCTCCCCCGCCCCGGCAGACCGCGTACTGGTCACGTGCACCACAGCGTCCAATACTTTTCGGGCGGTAGCCGTAAAATCCAGGGGCACCATGTCCCCTTCCTTATCCGTGGTATAAAGTGCCTGGTGTCCCGCCCTGGTGTCCAGGTGCCTGATCGTCACCGGCTCCGGCCTGAAAAACTGAAAGCCCGCGACCACCATCAAACTCACCGCCAGGGCGATAAGCCCCGAATACCAATAGGTTTTTTTGCTCGAAGATTTCTGTTCAGTCTTCATATCCCTGTGTTTTAGTTGCTATTACCCCGGCATTCGCCGGAGGTACTGTTAAACTTCATTTATTGCCTGATCTTCAAATACGCGCTGCGGGCCCCTTCCCGGTCCGGCGCCTTTGGAATCCCCTCCTTTGGCCTCCGCCTGCAATTATGGCATATTTACTGTCATATTGGCGCGTCCCGGGGCCGTCCCGGGCCTCATGGGTGAAAGCGCGGAATTGCCTGCTTCCCCGGCACATAACCGCCAGAGGGTTGATTTTCCCCGGGATGGCGTCCTGCAGGCCCCCGTTGGGCTGCAGGTAGTTCACAGCTCCCATGCAACGCCAATAAAGGGGAACAAATCCCGTACCAAACCCTGTCCTTGAAGGAGCTATCCGGGGGAGGGGTTTTTCCGCGGGCAGCAGGCCAACACTTTTCTTTGGGTGGAGGCCGGCCGGGAGTTGGCAACAGGATCCCGGTTACGGCGGACGATATGGGTGGCCATGGCCCGAAAACATCGCCAAAGGGCCAAATACGATGTAAAAATCCGCAGCACGAAGGCCACAAAGTTGCCATTGGTCGAAGAATTTCACCGACCAAGTGGTCGGTCTTCCGATACGGCGACCTGCCATTCAGCCGATTTTTGACAACTGGACGAATTTTTTGGGCCCTACATCCCCTAATCCTAAAAAAAAGGTACCTCCGGGGGTTCTTTGTTACAGACGAAACGGTCTGTGAAGACCCAAAACCCAAATCCCATGAATAAGAACCTACAACGCATGGCCACCATGCACCGAATGCAAGTAAAAGGCCTTGAATTGTTCTACCGACAGGGCTATTACAACACCAGTATAGACGATATTCTGAAATCCCTGGAACTTTCCAAAGGCGCCTTTTACCACCATTTTGATTCCAAGGAGGATTTTTTCATCAGTATTGTACAGAACCTCATCGTACAAAAGGTATACGCCCTGCTGATAGAGCCGTTGGAGCGCAAGGGGGAGCCCTTTACCGCCCTTATAGAATGTTTTGACAACGCCTTGTTGACGGCCGAGAACAACGAAATGGACCACGGCTTTGTGCTGGGAAACTTCATGACGGAGTTCAATGGGCGGAACCCGGAGATCATGAAGTACCTGACCGATCTATACAAAGTATGGGAGGTAAACCTGGTAACCGCCTTACAACGTGGCAAATCCGACGGGTTCGTAGACCGCCACGTAGACGTAGAGGGGGTGGCTACCTATATCATTTCCTCCTACTTCGGGCTGAGGACATTAATGGTGGAAGGGAATGCCCGCTCATTGCGATATAACTATATACAGCAGTTACGGGGGTATTGCAGGACGCTGCGTCCTAAGGCCGCGGTATAGGGTTGTTTTTGCTTCCCTCCAGCATATCGAGGATCTTATCCACAACGGCATCCGGACGGATGCTCTCCATCGCCCGCTCATAGCCCCTGGGCATTTTGTTGCCGTACACCGAGGTGGGGATCCCCGGATATGCCTGCCGGTCTGAGCAAAGCGCATTGGCCGGATCCTGTTTGAAGGGGTAGAAGCCCGCATACGGGTGGGTGAGTCCCCAAAGTGTCAGCACGGGAACGCCAAAATTCGCGGCGAGGTGGGCATTCCCGCTATCCATAGAGAGCATGAGGTCCAGGTTGGAGATCAGGGCCAGCTCCTCTGCGAAAGGAAACTTGCCCGCCAGGTTCACACAGTGTTCAAATTGGGCCGTCCAAAACGACAGTGCCGCCTGGTCATCGGGCCCTCCAAAGAGCAACAGCCTGTATTTTCCGGAGTCATCCAGGCGTGCTAACACCTCCTCCATCAGCGGTTTGGGGTATTCTTTCCCCGGGAAGGCCGCAAAAGGGGCGATACCAATCCACTGCAGGGCGTCCTTGCCCATGAGGGAACGGGTACTGTCTGCGATGGGTTGCCTGGGCAGGAAATCCACCCGGTCCAGATCTACGGGGTACCCCAGTGCCTCAAATACGCGGGCGTAGCGCTCATGGGTGGTTGGCAGGGGTTCAAAAACCTTTTGTCGCCGGGAAGTCAGCGCCTTCTTTTCGGCCCGGCCCTTGTCTATCTGGTAAACTGGGGGGCCACTCAGGGCAAAGAACCTTTTCAGGATATTGCTCCGCAACACGTTGTGCAGGTCAGCCACGGCATCAAACCGGAGGTCGTGCAACTCGCGATAAAGCTTCCACAATCCCCCAATGCCCTTGTGTTTTCCCCTGACATCGGCCACAAGGACACCAATGCGATCCAGGGGGGCAAAGAGCGGCTTAAAAAACCCGCGGGTCAACACGGTGACCTGCAGGGCCGGGTATTGTTCGGCAAGGGCTTTGAGTACGGGGATGGTCATGGCAACGTCCCCCATGGCCGACAAACGGATTACCAGGAGTTTCTCAGGCCTATTTTTGTCCACGAAGGACGGGGTTAAGTTCTTCATCGTTATACATCTTCATCTGCTTGTATACCTTCATGTATTTTTCGCCCGAGGCAATGTCGTCAAGCAGTTGGTCGATGGCCAGGGAGAGGTCCTTTTTCTGCTCCAGGAGCACCTTGAGCTTCTCCTGGCACCGGGTCCTGTGCTCCGGGCTGGCATCGGCGCGTCCGGCCTCTTCGCGCATATGGTAGATCTTCAGCGCCAGGATGGAAAGGCGGTCGATGGCCCAGGCAGGGCTTTCGGTATTGATTCGGGCATCTTCCTTGACTTTGACCGATTGGTATTTTTTTAGGAAATACGAATCGATGTATTCCACCAGGTCCGTGCGTTCCTGGTTGCTGGCATCTATTTTCCTTTTCAGTTGCAGGGCGGCCTCCGGATTGATCCCCGGGTCGCGGATCAGGTCTTCGTAATGCCACTGCACCGTATCAATCCAGTTTTTTTTATACAGCAGGTGGGCTACTTCATCTTTGGGGTACGGGTTGACCAGGGGCTGGTCTACCCGGTCCTCCACGTGGTAGGTTGTGATGCTTTCTTCAAAAATCGTAAAGGAAAAGGCGCTGAACATAAGACGGTCCGTTTAGGGCAAAGATACTTTTTATTTCAAAACGCCCTGGCGAGCAGCAGGATAAACGGGGCCAGTACCGAGGAGACCAATACCACCTCCCGCACGTTGACGCGCCTGATCACTTCCACGTATTTGGTTATCAGGGTTGCCGCCGGAAAAAACGTAATGAGCACGGGGTATACGTTTTCATCGGTTTTAAGGAAGGTCACTACCAGGCCGATGGTCATTGATATGGCGATCAGGCGCACGGTGATGATCCTCCCCAGTCCAAGGGTCCCCATTTTCAGAAAGGCAAGGAAGCCTGCAAGGATCACCAGAATGGCATAGAGCAGCAATTTGGTGCTGTAGGAATAGAGGGCCGAAAAATCCCGGTCCAGCGAAAGCGAGAAGGTATAATGTTCCTCCAGGTAGTCCGGCATCCCCATCAGGATCAGCAAACTGCTTGAAATAAGGATGGCCGCAAGCATGCCACTGAGGGGAACAAGCCAGTTCTTGATGTTCTTGGGCTCGTAAAAGTAGATCGCCACGAATACCAGGATTAAAAAGAGGAGCGCCCAATCGTAAAAAAGACTGGCCACGGCCGTCCAGAGCGTGGCGTCAAAAATCTTCAATTTGATATTCCTCAGGGATTTCAGGCTAATAAGCCTCCTGCTGGCCAGCAGGAGGAAAAAGCTGCACATGATGGCGTTGGGTTCTATCAGCACCTCCGGGAACAGCACAATCAGCAATACGAAATAGAGCATCGCAAAGGCATTGCTCCCGGTAATCTGGTTGCGTTTCACAATAAAATTCACCAGGAAAACACTGAAGCACAGTACTCCCAGCAGCAGCAGTTGTACCACTACTTCCTCAGGGGAATAGCCCCTGTCAAAGCGCAGCAGGTGTATCGCCCAGTAAAAAACAGAGAGGAAACCCAGGAGCAACAGGTAGTTTACGGGCTTTGTTTTGCCAAAAATGCTTGAAATCATCCCGGGTTTTTATATTTTTGTAAGGTAAATATAACCAAGATGAGAGCATTTTTTGAGGGCATAGAGGATTTATTCGTGAACCATTTGTTCTGGCCTTTTGATTTTTTCAGGTTTATGGAAAATTGGTGGTCTGCCAATGTGATCAACTGGATTTTTGTCATTATTGGGATGGTGGCGATGACCTATTGGCTCAAAGAACTTAAAGGCTTCAATGACCGGGGCGAAGAAGACAAGAGCGTTACCGCCCATTCTTACCTGTAACCGGCGGGTCGTATGCGAGTGATCCCGCCTGGGTCCCCTACAGGTCGAACCCGATATCCTTCCGATAGTACATACCACTGAAGTGGATTTTGGCCACATTCCGGTACGCCGTGGCGAGGGCTTCCTTATGGTCCCTGCCAAAAGCGGTAATCGCCAATACCCGGCCCCCATTGGTCAAAACCACATCATCCTTTAGCGTTGTTCCCGCATGGAAAGGGATGGCGTCTGCCACTGATGACAGCCCCGAAATGGGCTTTCCTTTTTCATAGGCCCCCGGGTAGCCCCCGGATACGGTCATTACAGTGGTGGCTGAACGGTCGTCTATTTGCAGGTCGATTTCGTCCAGGCGTTCTTCGGCTACCGCGCGGAACACCTCCAGGAGGTCGTTTTTAACCCGTGGGATCACCACTTCGGTCTCCGGGTCGCCCATCCGCACATTGTATTCGATCACCATAGGATCGGCACCTACCTTGATCAACCCGATAAAAATAAAACCCTTATAGGGGATGTTGTCCTTTTTAAGCCCCGCTATGGTGGGTTTAACAATGCGGCTGTGGATCTTGTCGACAAATTCGCGATCGGCGAAGGGAACCGGTGATACGGCACCCATGCCCCCGGTATTGAGGCCCGTGTCGCCCTCCCCGATACGCTTGTAGTCCTTGGCCATGGGCAGGACCTTGTAATTCTCGCCATCGGTAAGCACGAAGCAGGAGAGTTCTATGCCCGACAGGAATTCCTCGATTACGACCGTCCTGCTCGCCGCCCCGAATTTGGCATCCTGGAGCATGGCCCTGAGCTCGTTCTTCGCTTCCCCGAGGTCCTGGAGGATCAGCACCCCTTTCCCGGCCGCCAGGCCATCGGCCTTCAGCACATAGGGCGGTGTCATTTTCTCGAGGAAACGGTACCCTTCCTGCAACTGGCCTGCGGTAAAGCTTTGGTAGGCCGCAGTAGGGATCTGGTGGCGTGCCATGAACTCCTTGGCAAATTCCTTGCTCCCCTCCAGGGTGGCGGCCAGTTTTTGGGGCCCGATCACCGGGACATGTTTCAGGGACGCATCGGAAAGAAAAAAATCATGGAGCCCGTTTACCAGGGGGTCTTCCGGGCCCACAACCACCAAATGGATCTCTTTTTCGAGGACGGCTTCCCGGATAGCGGGAAAATCATTCACCCCCATGGGGAGGTTGTTGGCGATGGCCGCAGTGCCGGCATTTCCGGGCGCGACGAAGAGTTGCGTCAGGCCGGGGCTTTGTACAAGTTTCCAGGCGAGGGTGTGTTCGCGCCCGCCGGAACCGAGGATCAATACGTTCATTTTTTCTGCTTTGGGCAAAAATAGGGCTTGGCCCTGACTTATAACGGGTTTTTGTTGAATTCCCTGTGGTGCTTTTGCGCTAATTCCCCGGGGGGGAGGGATTTAAAATATTCAAAAACCTTTTTAAGGCCCTCGGCCCGCTCTACCCTGGGCTCCCAGTCCAATAGCTGCCTGGCCCTTGTAATGTCTGGTTGTCGCTGCATGGGATCGTCCTGCGGCAGGGGTTTGTATATAATCTTCTGCGTGGTCCCGGTAAGTTTGATAATCTCCTCGGCAAATTCCTTGATAGTGGTTTCATGGGGGTTGCCGATGTTGATGGGGTCGGTATAGTCACTCATCAGCAAGCGGTAGATGCCCTCCACCTGGTCATCGATGTAGCAGAAAGACCTGGTTTGCTTCCCGTCCCCGAAAACGGTGAGGTCTTCCCCCCGCAGCGCCTGCCCCAAAAAAGTAGGCACTACCCGCCCGTCATTCAGCCGCATCCTGGAGCCGTAGGTGTTAAAGATGCGGACAATACGGGTATCCACCTTGTGGAAGCGGTGGTAGGCCATGGTAATGGATTCCATAAAGCGCTTGGCTTCATCGTAAACCCCCCTGGGGCCAATGGGGCTGACATTGCCAAAATAATCTTCGTTCTGCGGGTGTACCAGGGGGTCGCCGTATACCTCCGAGGTGGAGGCCACCAGGATCCTGGCCTTTTTTTCCTTGGCGAGCCCCAGCAGGTTGAGGGTCCCCAAAGACCCCACTTTTAAGGTCTGAATGGGGATCTTGAGGTAATCGATAGGACTGGCCGGGGAGGCAAAATGCAGTATGTAATCCAGCTTGCCGGGGACATGGACAAACTTGGTCACATCGTGGTGGTAAAACTCAAAATGCTCCAGGGGGAAGAGGTGTTCTATGTTCTTGAGGTCCCCGGTGATCAGGTTGTCCATGGCAATGACATGGAACCCCTCCCTGATAAAACGGTCGCAAAGGTGCGACCCCAAAAACCCTGCTCCGCCCGTAATGAGTACTTTTTTCATCCTGTTGTTTTGATCTGTAGATGCCAGTAGGGCATCCCGGTTCCCTTTTAAATATAGTCTATTTGTCTTCTCAGCGGCGCATTCAATAGGCCTTTTCCTCTCCCTTGAACATATTCAGCACCGTCTGGAGGATAATTTTCAGGTCCAGGAAAAAAGACCAGTTTTCAATATAGAAAATATCAAACTTAATGCGTCCCTGGATGTCCATATCGTGTTCAATCTCGCCCCTGTAGCCCCGTACCTGGGCCAGGCCGGTGATCCCCGGTTTCACAAAATGCCGCAGCATGTACTTATCAACCTTGTTGGCGTATTCATCGGTATGCTTCAACATATGCGGCCTGGGGCCTACCACCGACATATTCCCGAACAGCACGTTGTAGAACTGTGGGAGCTCATCGATACTGGTCTTGCGGATAAACTTCCCTATGGTGGTCACCCGCATGTCATTTTTCCCGGCCTGTACCTGGTCGGCATTGCGGTTCATCGCCATGGAACGGAACTTAAAACATTGGAATTCCTTGTTGTCCAGGCCCGTCCTTCGCTGTATGAAGAAGATCGGCCCCTTGGATTCAAGCCGGATCAGGATGGCGAGGATCGGGGCTATCCATATAAGCAGGCCAAAGATGACAAAAAGGGAAAAAACCACATCAAAAGAACGCTTCAAAAGGGCGTTCAGGGGGTCGTGAAGCGGAATATCCCTAAGTGACAGTATGGGCAGGTAGTCATAGTATTCCAATTTCAGTTTTTTCGAGTAGATGTTCTTGTTGTCAGGGAGGAATTTGATGGTTTTAAGGTTGTTGTCCGCGAAATTGATGAGCTCGGCTATCTCCTCATTTTTCAGTTCTGAAACCGAACAGTATATTTCGTCTATGCTATTCCTGACCAGGAAAAGAAAACATTCATGGAGTTGGAATGTGGGTTCCCGCGGGCAAAATTGCCGGATAAACTTATACCCGTATTCCACTCGTTCGTCAAAGACTTTGATGAGTTGTGCGGTTTTTTTATTATCGCCGATGACGACTACCTTCCTGGTATTGCCGTGATATGTTTCACGGTACCTCATCAACAAAACATAGCTAATAAATTTTACGGAGGCGACAACCAACATGACCAGCCCCGCGTATTGAGCCAGGGCGAGCCGGCTCATATTGGGCTGCTTAAAAAACCCTATAAACGCATAGAGGATCAGGAAAAAAAACACAAACTGGACAAACAGCAACCGAAGTATGTGGGTCACCTTGGTATAGCGATGTATGACGTAAAATTCTATCTTAAAGGCTATGACCACCCAGCAAAGAGAAATATACCCGTGAAAGAGTATCGCTTCAACCAGGTTGATCGGGAGGAAATACGCGAAGAGGTTGATGATCATTAGATCTATCAAATACGACATGGGCGTAATCAGGTCCGAATTTCTGCCAATGGTGAAGAACATAAACGACTATAGTTCAGGAGCGTCCAAAAGTATCAAAATATATATTTATTCAGGCGTTTAAACCCAACATCCACAACCCTGCATTAAAGAGGGCCCTCAGGTCCTTCAAAGCCTTCAGATGGGGTACAGGTATTCTTTATGGTTGTTGTCCCCGCGAAAACCACACAAGAACAGGCTGGCGAACAACGCGAAATACTCGATCCCCTTGATACGCACCATCATAGATTCTGTAAGGTTTGCGATAATAAATGCGAGAAAGATAAGGCTAAAAAGCGGGTCTCTCCTATAAATGCTCAACAGCAACAGGAATCCAAGCGATATCGCGTAAACAAACCCGCCAAAGGCCCCATTGGTGCTTAGGTATTCCAGGAACTGGTTATGCGCGTTGTAGTTTTTGGAAGCTGCCAGCTCATACCCTTTCTCCATAAATTTTTCATTCCTTAGCGCCTGTACATTTCCATAGCCGACACCCAAAAACGGGTTTTCCTGAAAAATCTCGTATGAAACTTCCCAGCGCTGGACGCGTTTGTCGTCTACCACGATTTCCGGTGAAAACATTTTATCCCTCATGTAATCGCTCCCAATCAATATAAAAACCGAGGAGCATGCCAGGATCCCAAGCAGCAGGATACCCACCTGCCACCTTTTGTGCTGCATTTGGTTTACCAGTAAAAACACAAAAAAGAACAGGAATAGGAAGAGTGGCATCCTGCTTGCCAGCTGAAGCAAGCCAAACATCAGGAGCAGTGATACCAGCACCTTAATCCTTTTATTGAATAGCCGGTCCTGGATAAGAAACAGGATGGAGGTAACGACAAATAGGCCCAGGTAGGTGGGATGCGTGTCTGCGACGGCCGTAAAGCGTTGTCCCACATGATCCGACGCATAGAAGCTAAGCAGGGGTTCGTTATTCCCGATCATTACTACGGCCAGCTGCACATAGCAGATGATCAGGGTAACCACGCAGCCCCAGGTAAGCGCCAGGAAAACTTGTCGCTTGTGAGCGGCAAAATGTTTATAGTCCGGCAAAATTGCCAATGGCACCAAAACGAGCGACCAATATTTCTCCAGGTAATGGAAGCCTGCCAAAGAACCGCCGTAAAAAGAGGCCCAAAGCGCCAGGACAAAGAAACACCATACAGGCCAGCCCCTGATGAGGAATTGCTTCATTTCCATGCCTCGCCACCGGTAAATGAGGTCGGTCACCGCCAGCGCGATAAAAACCGCCAACAGCATATTATTGAGGCGCATGTACATGGGAAGGGTGAACACTGCCATGTAGAGTGCCCCTGATTTCAACCTCCGTAAATTCTCCATGGCCGCTAATTTTTATCCTTGTTGATCGCGATGACGGGCTCTGTCAGGAACCGGTTCAATACTCCTCTTACCTTTCTTTCGGGCGTCATAGTTTAAAACGTTCTTTAAGCACCAGCAGTATAAATTTTGAATTCCCGATGAGATACCGCTTCCACATCCTTTTTGGTTCTTGTATGAATCTAAAAAACCATTCCAGGCCCACCCGCTGCATCCAAACAGGGGCCCTTTTGACTTTCCCCGCGACCACATCAAAGCTGCCCCCTACCCCCATGATGAAATTTACCCCGGTCAAGTGTTCCCGGTTCTCGTATAAGAAGTTTTCCTTGGTGGGCGAACTAATGGCCACGAACAGTATATGGGCCTTGCTTTCTGCAATACTTTTCGCGATGTCCTTTTCTTCATCCTTGTTGAAATACCCGTTTCGGTAACCCGCTATAATGCCGGGAGAATACTGCTGTGAAAATTCATCCGCCACGGCTTTAACCACCTCCTCTTTTGCCCCCAGCAGGTACACCCTATGGCCTTTGCTATGGGCCATTGCAACCAGCTTTATCATCAGGTCGATGCCAGCAACCCGCTCTTTCAGGGGCTTGCCCAAAAACCGGGACGCCCAGACCACAGCCTGCCCATCGGCATTTATCAAATCGGATCCATTAACGCTTTGCCGCAGTTGCAGGTCGGTCTGCATCGCTACAATCTTCCCGGCATTGACCACCACGTGGTGCATTTGCCTGCCTTCGGCAATGGTATCCTCAATTTGCTGCAGGGTCTCCTGCATGGAAAGGTTGTCAATGGCGGTATTCAGAAAGTGTACCCTGTTCATGTAAAGATTTTATATAGGTGTTGCCCATGCGTGGCATCCAGGAATTGCCCAAGCTTGGACAGCGAGTAGGGCGTAAACGCCTTAGGGTGACCAATAATGACCAAATTACCCTGGTTTTCCGTGTTTTTACGGTATTTATTAAAGGCCTTTTCCAAAAATGACGCCTTGTACCCATCTATAGACACCACACTCCTCGAATACCTTGTCAGCAATTGAAACATCCCTGCTTTGGACTTGGAAATAGCCTGCCCATCCCCAAATGGTTGGTGCGCCTGCCTCCCCAGGAGCTTCACCAGCACGAATTTCCAATAGAACAAAGGGGATACCCGGTATGAACTTATCGGTATTTCCAGGAATTGCCCTGCGGCATCCGGCAGGGTCAGGTCCTCGGAGAAGCGATAAGCGGTCTCGTACTGGGGAACCCCCCGGAAGTCAAATACCTGTTGGGTCGAGTGGTAAAAACCTCCCGGGTATACGGAGCTGTCTATCCGGATGTCATTCGCTGCAAGGGCCTTGCCAATGGCATCAAAAGGCTGTGCACTCCAGCCACCTGCCCGGTAGGCCTTAGGGGCTTTCCCGGATAACCTTCGAAGTACATCGGTATACCTGCCGACGATATCGCGTACCTGGGGCCCACTGAAATCAGCCAGTTTGTAACGCGATGTATCAAATACCCATCGATCACCATTGTAAAAAGAGTCTTCCCAATGCGGGTGAATATGCAGTTCAATGCCATGGCCATGCCCGGCCAAATACTTTAGCTGTTGGCATATCTTTTCATACTGGAGCTGAAGTTCGGGATACTCCCCTTTCTGCTTTTCAAGCGCCAACAAATACCCCGAGTCCACAAAACAGCTAAACTTGATATCATAAGGCCTGACAAGCTCCAGCAAGGCGTTGGTTGGCTGAATGATACAATGCTCCACGGTGCCACTCTTCTCGCCAAAGAAGAGTTCATAATCAAGTGTGATATAGATATTCATGACCTGTAAATCGTAATTCCTTTGGCGGCCAGGTGGAGCAAGGTGCTGGTCACCTTCCCGGGTTGGGCTATAAACATGGGCATCCCTTTAAAATTGTATTGGTACAGGTGCTCTTTACCCATGTACTTTTTAAGGATGAACAGATTTCTTCTGCCGGACAGTTCCTTGTTAAATACCTTCAGGTCATACGGGACCCTTTCATTGCCAAGGACAAGCTCTACCGGGACAGTTTCGTGGCTTGGGCTTACGGGGTACGGAAAACGTTCCCCCAGCAGGTCTTCGGCCACATGGACATGCGTCAGGTTTCTGTAAAAATAAACCCCCAGCCCGACGATCACCGAGTTAAACTTTTCGATATTGTGAAAAGGCGTCTTCTCCCCAAAGGTAGTGTCGCACAAGTGGTGGTCGGTAAGGATTTCATCGGCTTTAGGGCCCAAAACCAGCAAGCTATGCGAAGGGTGCGAACTTCTTTTGACACCTTCCCTCCTCCGGAAACATTCGTTTAGCAATCCTACCGTCGTCGGTGACCTATTTATATCAAACTTCTTTTTCCTGAGGTAATGCATTTTGATATCCGCGTTGTTCTTCCCGAGGACGAAGCCCGGAAAAACCAAGGTAATATCCCTGGCGGCGGCATAGCTTATCAACGCGTCCAACAATTCATTCACCGTGCCCCGGAACATGGGTTTCATGTTGTTGAACGAGGTGTGGATCATCAGGACCTCCGTGTTGTCGGGGATGCGGGAATCAATCTCCTTCAGCAATTCGGAAGTCGAAAACGACCCGTTAAAAAAAATAAGGACCTTTGGGTATCTGGATTTAAAAGAGGTAATGGCTTTTTTAATCCTTCCTTTGAAGCCTGCCGGCAACAGCTTGATTAAGAAGTTTTTAAACACATCTATCATCGGGATTAAATTTCAACCACTACGGAGCCCCAGGAATACCCCACCCCAAAGCCGCAAAGCAAAACCTTATCCCCTTTTTGGATAATTCCTTTATCCAGGCACCTTTTTAAGGCTATGGGGATCGTTGAAGATACGGTATTTCCTATGTCCTCAATGTCAAAATAGTATTGATCGGCTGATAGTTTAAGCCTTTTGGCAAGGAAATCGATCATGTATTTGTTGGCCTGGTGAAACAGGTAAAAATCCACCTCTCCTTTCGTCAGATTATTGGCCGCCAGGGTCTGTTCCACCACCGAAGGGATTTGTTTCCCCGCAAAGTAAAAGATTTCCGACCCATTCATGAACAGATCATTGTCTGTCCGACGGTCATTCCTTTGATCGGTCGTAACCTCACAGGCGCTGTCAAACCTGTTCCTTAGCCCGCCGTTGGGCACAATGAGGTTGTTGGCTCCTTCCCCGTCGGTCCCAAGCACAAAATTGCCCACCTGCATGGTTTGTGTATGGGAAACCAAAATGGCCGAAGCGGCGTCCCCGAAAATTATCCGGTTGCCCAAATCGCCCTCGTTGATATGCTTGGAGTAGGTTTCGGCCATGACCAGCAACACGTTTTTGGAAACCCCTGCCTCTACCAGGCCCTTGGCCAGTGATAGGCTATAGACAAAACCCGAACAGCCCTGATTAATGTCTATGGCCCCCGCATTTTTGGAGATGCCCAATCTGTGCTGCAGGATGCAGGCCGTGGTGGGGAGATAGTAGTCCGGGCTTTGGGTACACAAAATGACGAAATCAATGTCATCTTTGTCGTTTTCCTCGAACAGTTTCTTCGCGGCCTTTTCGGCCAAGTCCAGGGCCGTCTCGTCCGGCCCTGCAACATGCCTCCGGAAAACCCCGATCTTATTCGCCATCTTGCCTACATCCCGGTCTTTAAACTCGCTTTGGAGGTCTTCGTTGGAAACGGTTACTTCCGGTAAATAATACGCGACATTTTTAATATATACTCCCATTTTTAAAGCCCGTCGATATATTTAACAAGGGTTTCGGCGGTTTCAAAATTACTCATGAAATTCGCCTCTTCTTCGTTCAGGATTTTGACACTGCTATCAAATAAATCCTCATACAGCTCTTCTAAATCCACCGCCAGCGCCACAACGCCCATGCTGTCCAGGTGCTTTCGTATCCTGGTATCCATCGATGGATTCGCAAAATCTCCGATCTCCTCTTCCGCTCCCAGTTTTTTTAAACTTTCAAAAACGATTTCTCTGATTTGTTCCGTTTTGTTCATACTCTTTTCTTTGATAAACGTCTATATTCATTAATGTAGTATCCCTCCTTTCACTTGGGGTAAACCCATCCTGCCTACCGCAGGACATTGTTAAAAAACCGCAAGGTATATTTATGGTGATTCGCCTTCCGGCTCCGGTTGATACAGCAACAATGTTATAAAAAATGTATAAAAGGTGATTCCCTTGTGTACATCCAAAATAGATTCGGTCAGACTCACCCCGGCAATTACCAATACAAAAGTAGCCAATAGAATGTTCTTGTGCCTATAGGCCATGTAAAGGGGGTATAAAAAAATCACCGTCAAACAGATCCCGCCCCCTACAATCCCGTTCCTGATGAGGTTATCCAGATATTGGTTGTGCGGGTTATACCGGTACTTATACCCCATGGTAAACTTCATCTGCTCATATTCGGCCACCAATTCATCCAATAAATCCCCGGTTCCGGTCCCAAAGATGAAATTCCTGCCAAGGACCCTGGTCGATGCTTCAAGTTTCGCAAATCGCGAGGAAATACTCCTGTAATTATCCTCGTCAAACCCGATCTGGTCCAACTCCCTTATTTGGTTGAACTTTTGCTTAATGGAAGGTACAAACAATAAGGTAAGAACCGTCACAATGCCGGCAAAAAGAAGCATGAACCCCTTTTTCTTCCTTGATTTCACAATGAGTAGCAGGGTCCCAACAAGCGAGGCCACGGCCAGGAGGAAAACAATCCTGGAAGAGGCGAGGACCGAAGCCAGGATAAAGAGGGACGCCATTGCCAGGTACAATTTTGACCCGGTATTTTTGTAGGTGTAAATGCAAACCCAGTAGGCTACCAGGTTATACATCCCCAGGTAGGTTGAATGGAAAATATCAGTGGTAACCACCATATAAAATCGTTCCCCGAAGTTGAAATAATAGACAAACAGGTAGATCAAATAGGAATCCGTGACCAACAGGCCCGCCAGAAACACCCGCAGCAATACTTTCTTGTTCACCCAGTGGCCCAGGCCGTAGAAAATGAGTGGAAAAGCCAGGAAACTGGCGTTTCTTGTAACAAAATCGAACCCGGTGGCCCCATTGGTGGTATTGATCATGCCCAGGAGGTATACAAAAAACGGGAGGCTTATCAGGAACAACTTCCTGTGGGGATTCCGTTCTTTGTCCCGGCCGTATAGCATGGCTGCCATGGCCAATACGCTCAGTGAAACAATGGCGATACTACTGTAATTTAATTTCACCGGCAAGACTGTAAAAAGGACAAACAGCCCTAATAAAACATTAGTCAGCCGGGGCAGTAATCCGATTATATTCATAGGCGATGAGTAATATAAAGGCAATATTGTACGGGAAATTAACGATAACATTTCCAAAAAACATCGGTATCGCGATCAATATGAGAATGTTGAAGTTCCTGTGGGTGATCGAGTAGATCTTCTTAAAAAAGCCAAGGAAAAGCAACAACCCCAAAAAGCCGAATTCTACCAATACCTTGATAAAATCGTTATGGGGGTCCCGCTTCATAAAAGTATAGGGCATGTTGCCTTCTGTAAGCGAATCAACTCCTATGCCGAACACCAGCTTGTGGAAGGGTTCCATAAGAAATGTGAAGAGGATTTTGGTCCAATAGATGATCCGCCATATAAGGGACCCGTACCCCCCGCCCCTGAAGTCCCTTACCCGGTCTTCCAGAAAATCCCAGTTTAAATAGTCGAGAGACGCTATCTGGCTGGATACCTTCTCAGAAAATTTGAAGGCCAGTAGTGCAATGACCAAAAAAGAACCAAAGAGCATCAGTTTCTTGTTCAGGGAAATCCGTTTGGAAACAATCATGTTGTACCCCAAAAGGCACAAGACCACCAGGATCCCCCCTGAAGACTTTGTAAGCAATAGCGAGATGACCAGGCAAAACAGGGCCACCAACCTGAACCATTTGTCAAAAGGCCTGTGAAAAATTAAAAAGTACATGCAAATCGCCAAAACATAGGCCAGGTGGTTGGCATGACTGAAAATATTCTGATACCTGTCGATCGCGATTACCTGGTAGACCCCCAGGGGGAGTGTCAGCACCAGGTATAGGATCAAAAGCCTGAATACCAGGCCGATACTCCTGTTGTCGAAAGAAAAGACCAATGCCGCAAAGAGAAAATAGGTGACATAGCGCGCGATCCCCTTTAAGGAAAAGAACTTTATTTCAAACCCGAGCAGCGATTGGATCACAAAAAAAGACACCACCGCCACCACGACGGAGAGGTACAATTTAAGTACGGGGTTTAACCTGAGGGTGGCGTCCTTTCTGTAGGACAAATGATAAATGGAAAGCAGGGGTATGACAAAGTACAGGGCCTGGTGAAAAAAGGCGGAAACAAGGATACAAAGAAGTAATACAATAACACTCACTATTCAAACTTGTGTGTTAACTTATTCAGCAAATACCACCTGAAATAATTCCTTACCTCACGGTTGCCTATCCTCGGTTTCCTCTGGATCATGCTTTGGAAGTATCCGAGGAAAAAATCATATCCGGTTTTGAACCTGCCCTTGATGACCGCATAGTAAAAAAACTTGAGTGCCATATAGAATAGGGTATGTCCCCTGAAATACGCATGATACCCCTTACTTCGCGAATTGGTAAGTTTCGTGTCGATTTCCCTGGAGGTGACAATGGCCGTTTTCAATGTTTTTGTTTTCCACCCCTTCAAATGCGCCAGGGCCACAGACACGGTATCCGCGGTATACACCACAGGGTAGCCGGCTTCCTCCAGGCATTTCCTTTTCCATAGCCTGCTATTGCCCCTGACGAAGTCTTTGTCCGCGATATGGGGGACCCCCTCTGCCGTATAGGTAAGGCCACTGGCAATCCCGATCTCGGGATTGGCGTTCAGGAAAGCCGTCAACTTCCCGTAGTACTCCTTTTCGGGGAAGACGTCACAATCCAATATCCCTACAAAATCGAGTGCCTCATAGAGCCCCAGGGTTTTTATATACTGCATGCCTTCATTGATGATGGTGGCATATTTTTTCCCTACCCGATAAGACGTATCCTCAAAATTAATATGCAGCACCTTAAAATGCCCGACATTTTTGACCGATGTAATGGCCTCCAGGTATTCCCTGCTCCCGTCAATACTGTCATTTTCCACAATGACCAAACACGTTATCGGGATGCTTTGATGCCCTATGGCATCGAGAAACTTCTGGATATTGTCTATTTCATCCTTTAAAGGCGTGATAAGGGCTATGGCGTTCTGGTGCTTAGTCATTGTAGGTATACAGGTTATTTACGGTTAAAACATTGCCTTGTACATGTTTTTCCCCATCGCCGACCCGGTAAAGGTAAACGGTAAATTCTTGAATCTTATCTTCTTTGACGTGGATGTCCTTTACGAGGTACCGGGTGTTTTTCACCTCTGTTATCACGGGTTTAAAATCCCATTCCTCCACCCGCTTTTTATTGCCCTTCCCACGGATAACGGCTCTGACGCCCAGCACATACCCCGCCAGGTCCCCGGCCGTTACATCCTCCTGCAACTTAAATACAAGCGTCTTCTTATTTTCTTTTTTGTCCCGGATGACCCCAATCTCCTCAATGACAATCTCCTCATTGAAAGAGAAATCCACTTGTTTCCTGTTGCTTAAAATGTCGAGTCCCCGCTCCAAATAAAGGGCGGTCTTGGATTTTAACTCACAGGAGAAACAGGATAGCGCAATGATAATTAATATCGCCCGATAAATCTTGAACATCTGCAGGAATCTAGGGTTTGGTTTTTTCTCTTTGGCCTTTTTTGACCTTGTTGATCAAATAATAATACATTTCCCTGATCAAGGCGCTGAGTTGTGCCTTTACCCCAATCTTATAGGTGTTTGATTGTAAACATGCATACCCGAAAGCGTTCATGATGGTGCCGCATCTGGCTTCGATCAGGGCCTGGTCCTGTCCGGAGATGTTCTTTTTCCATTTGTCTATTCCCTCCCTGCTGGGTTCTTTGCCGACCAGGCGATGTTGGGAAGCCGTATATTTGGGGAGGACAAAGCCCTGCCCCTTCAGGATTTCATCGTGGTATTCCAACCCGGCAAAGGCACAGATATCCTTCGCAAATTTGGAGGGATCGCTCACCATATCTTCATACCTGATTAAGAATATCCTCTCTGGGTACAGATTTTTGACCGAGTAATACAGGGCGGCATACTCAATCCAAATGTCAGAAAGTTTCATAGCCGTATTGGCCCCCCAATCCAGGTTTTTAACGGAGGCGTAAACCGCCCTGGGATCCCTCATCACGAAAAGGAACCTGGCTTTTGGAAACATTTCGTCCAGGATCCTGAAGTGCTTTATATTGCTCGGCGTATGGTCTATCCTGGCAAAGTCTGCCCCGGCGCCTTTGGCATGTTGCTCGGCATAGCGGCTGACCGTCTGTTCAATGACTTCCTTAAAATTCACCCGCCCCTGGTTATCGGCATCCAGGCGGAGGTCGTTTGCCCGGATGCCCCATTGTTTAAACCGGTAGTTTGTCTGCAAGAACTCCAGGTATGCCTTCTTGTCCACGGAAAACGATGGGTGCCTGAAATAAAAGTCGAAGAAAAAGTCGGACTCCGGCGTAGCCACGGCATCCGGACAGCTTCCCAGGATACTGGCAACCATGGTGGTACCGCTTCGCGGAGTGCCTGTTATGAATAAGTGTCTCATCTTTTGCTATCGCGTATTGTGGCAGCACCCCGCGCCTTAAAAATGGCCGTGGCACGCCTGGTTTGCCCAAAGGACGCCACCATGTCAGATGGCAAGGGACAAGGGGAGGCAGGCAGCTTTTCTGATGCCGCTGCCTCCCTGCCAAGGGGCGGCCGGGTTTCAACCTCAGCTATGATCCTGTGGCAAAACTAACCTGAATATCGTATTGTTGGTCCATTTAATTACGTTATTCCTCTTTTGTTGGGGCTATTCAGCAGTCCTTCATCCCTGATTCGCCATCCGGAACAGCTACCCCCGGGGCAGCCCATTATACCACGCTAAAATACAAGCACCGGGGAATCCTGGCAAACCGCATGCCCCACTGGGTAAAACAAGGGTATGCAAGGCATAACACCCGGGATACGGCCAGGCCCCTTTCTATCGGGCACCATTTCCCGGTATCCTGTAACCTCAGCATACGGTGCTGTGTCCCCTGTATCCGGTGGCTGTTGCATCCTCCATGCGCCTATTGGGTACGCCTGGCCCTATTTAAAATCGTAATAAGACACAATGTTCAATTTGCGTTTTAAATAGACCGCCCCCAACACATTCCAGGTGGCCATGCTCACCACCGTGGCCGCTGCTGCCCCAAGGGAACCATACAGGGGCGTCAGGCTAAAATTCAGGAGTATATTCAGGAACAGGGCCACGAGCACTATGTTCTGGTAGATTAATTGCTTTCCTGTCATCTGCAGGATCAGCCCCACAGATCCCGATACGGAATTCAATACCTGCCCGGCACAGAGTACAAAGAGGATGGTCGTTCCGCTTTTAAATTCTTCCCCGAAAAGTGCGAGGAGCCACTCGTGTGCGACAATGATAAGTACCACGATGAGCAGGGTGGAAAAGAAATTGATCCTGGTACTAAACCGAATGGTCTTTTGGAAGGTATCCATGTCGCCCTCGCTATAACTCCTGGCGACCTTGGGCGCCAGGATGGAATTGATTGCTTGCAGGGTAAAGGTTGTAAAGGTCGCGATCTTAAGGGCCACATTGTAGATGCCGATATTGGTTTCCGTCTCATAGATCCCCAGGACAAAGGTGTCCAACCACCCCAAAAGGACTAAAACCGTGGAGGACAGCATCATCGGGATGGCTTCTTTGACAAATGACCAGGAACTCACATTGGTGGACAGGGAAAGGGGCCCATGCACCCGTACAGAAGCGATAAATGCCACTATGGCAAGGACAACCACCCCGTAGAAATGGGCTTTGATGGCGTTCAGCGGATCATCGGTCCATTCGGCCAGCAGCAGTATAAAAAGCAGTGAAAAGAAAAAGCGCCCGGGGTTATTCAGGATAGCGAACCAGTGGTTTTGACCCCGGGCCCGCAGGTATCCGGCACAGATCAGGGAAACCGACCAAAAAGGGATCGTATAGGCTATCCAGTGTATATAGGGCTGCAGGGCTGGCTTGTTGAAAATCCCGGTGGCGATGGCCCCGCCGGTGAGGTACAATACGACCCCCAACAAACCGGAAATCACAAGCGACTTCAGAAGAATCCGGTAAAACAACCCGATGTTTGCCTGTTGCCGGACGTCTGAATAAAATTTGACCAGGTTGATATCCAGCCCAAACCGCCCTAACATCCCCACGATGACGAAGAGTGAAAATGCCAGAGAAACAAGGCCGTATACCGGGGCTCCGTACACCCGGGTAATAAAAAGCGTAAACAGGTAGCCCACGATCAGCCCAAGCGATCGTATAGACATAAAGGAAAACCCCTTTACCAGGATCTCCTTGTTATCGGCATCCTGTAAAACTTTGCGTAAGGCCTTCTTTATCCCGGTTAATGCCACGATCCCTATTGCCAGTATTGGTTGACCCCACAAAAATCGAGTACCACTTTATCCACGGGTGCCACGGTATTTTTAAACTCCTTATGTGCGACGAGATATACAATGATATCGGCCTTTTCCATCGCTTCCCCATAGGGGGTCAGTTTAAAGATATTGTGCGTGTTGATATTCGGCTCTACAAAGAAATACTCCTCATTATTGGCGTGCTGCAGTACTTTCTGCGCAATGTATTTGGCGGGCGATTCCCTTAGATCGTCAATATCGGGTTTAAACGCGAGCCCCATAATGGCAATCCTCGGTTTTCGCCCGTGGTCCAACTCGAATTGCAGCCGGGCCGACTGGATTTTTTCTGCGCACCAGAATGATTTATAGTTATTGATTTCCCGGGCCGTGCCAATGATTTTCGATTCCAGGGGGTAATCGGAAACAATAAAATAGGGATCTACGGCAATGCAATGCCCCCCAACGCCGCAACCAGGCCTCAGGATATGTACCCGGGGGTGTTTGTTGGCCAGGTTGATCAGTTCCCAGACATCGATACCGGCCTTGTCGCAGATCAGCGAAAGTTCATTGGCGAAGGCAATCTGCACATCCCTGGAAGAATTCTCAACCAGTTTGCACATTTCGGCCGTCCTGGCATTGGTCTTATGGAGTGCCCCCTCCACATAGTTCCCGTAGAAGGCTGCCGCCTTCTCCGTGGATACCTCATCGACCCCCCCGATGACCCGGTCGTTATGTACCAGTTCGTGCATGACGTTGCCCGGCAAAACGCGTTCGGGGCAATAGGCCATGTGAATCTTCCCGTTAAGCTCGGGGCGCTCCTGGTAGATGAGGGACTGCATCTTCTCTGTGGTGCCTATGGGCGAGGTAGATTCTATGATATAGAGGTCCCCCGCTTTGAGCAGGGGTAGTATGGCCCGGGTAGCCGCTTCCACAAAGGAGATATCCGGCTCGTTCTTCCCCTTAAAGGGGGTAGGGACCACAATAAGGTACGTATGCGCCTCCACGGGGCTGGTAGACGCCTTCAGGAGGCCCCTGGCCACCACTTCCTTCACGGTGTGCTCCAACGCGGGTTCTACGATATGGATCCTGCCCTCGTTGATGGTGTCTACCACCTGCTGGTTGATGTCTACCCCATGTACCCTGGTGCCCTTGCTCGCAATTAATGCCGCCGTGGGCAGGCCAATATAACCGAGGCCCATCATGACCACTTGCTTATCCTTCATAGGTATGGTTTTGAATAAATGTCACAATCCTTTCACAGGCCCTGCCATCCCCATAGGGGTTGTGCCTGCCGCTCATTTCATTGTAATAACCTTCTTCCTTTATCAATCGGCGGGTTTCCTTTACGATTATTTCCGGGTCGGTACCCACCAGTTTCACGGTGCCGGCCGAGACCGCTTCCGGCCGTTCGGTGGTATTGCGCATCACCAGGACGGGTTTGCCCAGGCTGGGGGCTTCTTCCTGCACCCCGCCGCTGTCTGTAATGATGAGGTACGATTTCTCCATCAGCCATACAAAGGCCGGATATGACAGGGGGGCTATCAGATGGATGTTGGCAATGCCGTCGAGCAACTCGTATACCGGCCGCTGTACATTGGGGTTCAGGTGCACGGGGTAGATAATGGCGCTATCTTCATGGTCACGGGCGATGGTCTTCAGGGCCCGGCAAATATTCAGGAAGCCCTCCCCGTGGTTTTCCCTTCGGTGCCCGGTGACCAACAGGGTTTTTATACCCGGTTTTACCAAATGCCTTATTTGTTCTATTTCGGGGTGCGCAAAGCCGGCTGCAGTGACTTTGGCCACGCTGTACCCCAGGGCATCGATCACCGTATTGCCGGTGACCAGGATGTCCGATGCCTTTTTGTTTTCCTTCTCCAGGTTCTCCCTCGCATTTTCCGTGGGGGAAAAATGGATGGCAGACAGGACCCCGGTGACGCAGCGGTTCATTTCTTCCGGAAATGGCGATTTCATGTTGAAGGTCCGCAACCCGGCTTCGACGTGGCAGATTTGTGCCCCGGAATAAAAAGCGGCGATGCTGGTGGCCATGGTGGTGGTGGTATCCCCGTGGACAAACACGTAGTCAGGGTTGATGGATTCCAGTAACGGCTTTAGCCCGGTGATAATCTCGGCGGTAAGCGTGTACAGGTTTTGGTTGGGCTGCATCAGGTCCAGGTCAAAATCCGGTTCAATCTCGAAAAATTCCAGCACCTGGTCCAGCATTTCCCGGTGCTGGGCGGTTACACAGACCCTGGTATCGAATTTTTCCGGGTATTTCCGGAATTCCTTGACCAGCGGGGCCATTTTAATGGCTTCCGGCCGGGTGCCAAAAACTACAAGTACTTTCTTTTTCATAACCTATTCATATTTGACACCTGCGTATCGTCCTTACTTTGAACATTTAATGCCCGCCGCCTATGGCAAAATAGTCGGCAGGGATTCCTTTAATTGCAGGTGGTCCAACGTAAAGACCCGGGTTGCCGGGCCCGAGTCGCCAACGGATATCCTCAGGCCGCTGATCTCCGTAAACGGGCAATCGGCCAATACCACCTTAAATTCCTTTCCATGGTACTTAAACCCCGTGTAAGTACTCTGCTGTTTCAAATCGGGCAATGATGCCCGCTGTACATATGTATTTCCATCGATCCTGTTCCTTACCGATGGCGGGATATTCCGGGTTTCGTGCAATGGCACCTCATAGGACACCTTAAGCTGAATATCTTTCAGGCGGTCGCCTATCAATACTATTTCCAATCTGTCATACGCATCCTTGAAAACCGCAATTTCAAGAATCCCGGTTTTCTCGCTGATGCTGTTATTTGTTATCCTTTGATGCCCCAAAACATGTTTAAAACCGGTGTCGATGTGGTAATACCTGTTTGCTTTCAGCTTTTTGTCATTAGGAACCTGTGGGTCCTCCATGCCAATAAAACGCGTCTTTATATAGTTTGCGAGATGTCCTGACACTTTTAAGGCGCCACTGCTATTCAGGTGGCTGATATCCGCAAAATCATAAAGGTGCAGATTTAATTCATCCCACAGGGCATTGTAATCTATAAACGCGACTCCTTTTTCCTTGAAATGCGCTTTGATCAATTCCAGGTAGGTAAAATATTTGTCATTCATGTACCGCCTGTGGATCGGGGCGCTCACAAAAACCAAAGGAACACCCTTTTCCCTAAAAAGACCGATAATATCGTCGATTACTTCCTTCTGTCCCTCGCTCAGTTTTTCACTTTGAATGAGCTGAGGGGCAGCAAATGTATCCTTGTCCCTGGTGTTCTTCTCCCAACTCTTTTTGTCAAAGTACATTTGGGTTTTAAAGCCCCTGTAATAATCGTCATCCCTGTTTAGCGCGAACCCCGGCTGAAAGAACCGCTCTTTCCAAAGTGCGTGTTCGCGTATTGCCGGAAAGACATTCAGCAGCTTTTGCTTTCCGTATAACCTGTTATGCACTTCAACCTTGTCCAGGGACAGGTCCATATAGTCCAGCGTACCGTACTGAAAAGCGGCCGCACGTTCGGTCAGCGGGGGTTCCACGATGGTGGATTGGAAAATATCAACCACTCCCAGCCTGATGTTTCTCTTGGTAATTACCTCCTCGGCAACGGGAAGCGTCACCATTAAATTTTGTAAGGGCGCTCCATAATTGAATGCCTTCACCTTGATTTCATTTTCAAATACCCTCGGGTCAAATGTGGTATACGCATGTGAAGACCCAAAAAAAGCGATGCCAATATCCTCCCTGTCACTGCGAAGTTCCTTACTTTTTATCGATTGTAGTTTTTCCTTGTTCAGGAATAACCTACTGGAAAACGCAATAAGCCCAAAGACTAAAACAGCAAAAAATATGGCCCTTATAAAAAACTTGAGCATCCTAAAATTGAAAATATATGAATTCTGTTGGTGCCATGTCCCCGTAGACCCCAAAGATCAGAATAACAAACACAATGCAAACATACACAAAGTACCTAAAAACCATGTTTTGAGCCGACAGCCACTGTATGGCCGCCTTCTTTTTATGGAAAAGGTCAAAGAGCAACAACACGGCAATAGCCACCATGGCCACCCAAAACTCTACCGGGTCCAACCCCAGCTTAAACAGGCCGCCATAGTACAGGCCTTCATAGTTGTCCACAAGCGAATTTGAAAGGATGGAAAAGGCGTCCTTCAGGCTGTTCGCCCTGAAAAAAACCCAGGAAACACAAACGATAAAAAAAGTAATCCCCGCGAAAAACAGTTTGTTAGAGAAGCTATCCCTGTTCACGCTAAGCGAATCGTAGGCATAAGCCCTGATGGGAACTACCGCCTTTTCCAGCACAATGATCAGCCCGTGGATGGCGCCCCAAATGATAAAGGTCATGGCAGCCCCGTGCCAGAGGCCGCTGATCAGGAAAACGGCAAACAGGTTAAAATACGTCCTTCCTTCGCCCTTCCTGCTGCCCCCCAACGGGATATAGACATAATCCCGGAACCAGGTGGACAATGAAATATGCCACCTGCGCCAAAATTCGGTGATGGATTTGGAGAAATACGGGCTGTCAAAATTCTTCATGAGGTCAAAGCCCATGGTCCGGCCAATCCCTATGGCGATATCCGAATAGCCCGAGAAATCACAATAAATCTGAAAGGCGAAAAACACCGTCGCCACTATGGTCTCATACCCGTGGTACTCCTGTGGATTATTGTACACCTGGTTGACCAGGATGGCGACACGGTCTGCAATGACCATCTTCTTGAACAACCCAAACGCCATTAACAACAACCCGCTTTTTACCAGCGCGTAGTTAAACCTATAGGTCTTATAAAACTGGGGCAGCAAATGCGAGGCCCTTTCTATGGGGCCGGCTACCAGTTGGGGGAAAAAGGCCACAAACGTAAAAAAAGACAGGATATCCTTGGTTGGTTTCAGCTGCTTCCTGTACACATCTATGGTATAGCTCAAGGTTTGGAAGGTGTAAAAGCTGATGCCCACCGGCAATACGATATTCAAAGTGCTTACTTCTAGGGATTTGCCGAACAACCTGAAGGAATCCACAAAGGTTTCTATAAAGAAATTGGTGTATTTGAAGTAGCATAAAAACCCCAGGTTCACCAACAGGCTTATCCCGAGTAAGATTTTCCTGCGCCTGGCCTGCCCGGTCTGGTACAGCATATACCCCACGATATAATCGACCAGCGAGCTGATGGCGATCAAAAACAGGAACCGCCAATCCCACCAACCGTAGAAAAAGTAACTGGCAACCAGGAGGAAGCTGTTTCTTGCCGTTTTGTTCTTTGCCACGACCCAATAAAGCGTGAAGACCAGCGGAAAGAATATGGCAAAATCCAGTGAGTTAAAAAGCATAGGTTCCTGTTAAGCACGCCCAAATATCCGAGGAAAATCTCATAGCCTCCTGATACAGCTTACGATTTTGAATCAAGCAGACAGCACACTATTGGCAGGGCGCGCGGCAAAACTACGACTTTTATGATCCCTGACAACCCGTGCCTGCCCTTCCATATTGTTTTCCTTCAGGATTTTCAGTGCAAATTCAAACCAGGTCATAGGCTCCCCATCCGTGAAATGATGGATCCCGTAATCTGTCCGTCCGTTGGCTATGAGTTCCAGGAGGTATACTGCCAGGTGGTTGGCATCCGTCGGGCAGCCCCGCTGTGCGTCGGTTACCCTGATGGTCCCCCCGCTGGCAGCCTTCGCCAGGATCTTCCTGTAAAAATTCTCCCCGTATTCCGAATAGAGCCATGAAGTGCGGACAATAAAATACCGTTCCATCATCGCCTGGATGTGTTTTTCCCCTTCCCATTTAGACCGTCCGTACGCGTTGATGGGGTTGGGGGTGTCTGCCGGGGTATACGCACCTACCTTTAAGCCATCGAATACATAATCGGTAGAGATATGGACAAGGCACACCCCATTTTCGCTGCAGGCCCCGGCCAGGTGTTTCACGGCGGTGGCATTTACGGCACGGGCCTGTTCCGGGTGCCGCTCTGCCGCTTCCACGGCGGTATAGGCCGCCGCATTGATACAATAGTCAAAAACCCCTTCGCGCAGGGCGGCGTGGATCCGGGCTTTGGAAGTGATGTCCAGGGTGGCCTTATCGCGCAAGTCCAGTTGCAGCCGGGGATATTCCCCGCTGTGTTTCTCAAGGCACCGTCCCAGCTGCCCGTTGGCCCCTGTAACAAGCACCTTTAGCATTTTTCCCATTCCTTAAAGCCCGGGAGCCGCCTATCCTTGTCAGACAGGATCAGGTCCTCCACGGGGTATTCCCAGTCTATGTTGAGGTGCTCATCGTCGAACCGTATACCCCCCTCGGCTTCCTTGTGGTAGTAGTTATCGCACTTATAGAGGAAGGCGGTGTCTTCCTTTAGGGACACAAATCCATGCGCCGTCCCCCTGGGGAGATAAAGCATTTGAACGCGGTCTGCGGCAAGCCGTATACGGAGGTGTCGGGCGTAGGTAGGGCTGTCTTTGCGCAGGTCGACCACCACATCGAGGATTTCGCCCGCGACCACACGAACGAGTTTTGCCTGGGCATGGGCACCTTCCTGGAAATGCAACCCCCGCAAGACCCCTTTCCGGGATACGGAATGGTTATCCTGCACAAAGTCCAACGGGCGGTTTAGCGCCTTTTCCAGGGCGGCTTTGTTGAACGATTCAAAAAAACGGCCCCTGTGGTCTTCGATAACGTTGGGTTCTATCAGGTAGCAGTCTGAAATGGATGTTGGATGTATGATCACTGTTTGGCTACGCTTACGTTACAATTGCATGAGATACTCCCCATAGCCACTTTTTAACAGGGGCTGGGCCAGTTTATGGAGTTGTGCCTTGCTAATGTATCCCATGGTATATGCGACTTCTTCAATAGACCCTATTTTTAACCCCTGGCGCTCTTCGATCACCTCCACGAACTGGGAAGCCTGCATCAGGGAGGCAAAAGTCCCGGTATCCAGCCAGGCCGTCCCCCTGTCCAGGATGCTTACCTGTAAGCGCCCCGCTTTTAAATATTCCCGGTTGATGTCGGTGATTTCGAGCTCGCCCCGGGCACTGGGGCGGATCTGCCTTGCAAATTCGACCACCTGGTTGTCGTAAAAATAGATGCCGGGGACCGCGTAACCGGACTTGGGCTTTTGGGGTTTCTCCTCGATGGAAATCGCCTTTCCCGAAGCGTCAAACTCCACTACCCCGTACCGTTCGGGGTCCTGCACATGGTACCCAAAGATGATCCCCCCTTCCGGGTCTGTATTTTGCTGCAACGTCTGCTGCAGGCCCGACCCATAGAAGATGTTGTCCCCAAGGATGAGCGCCACCTTGTCGGAACCGATAAAAGACGCCCCGATGATAAATGCGTCTGCCAGGCCTTTGGGGGTTTCCTGGGCGGCATAGGCAAAACTGCACCCCAATTGGCTGCCATCCCCCAGCAAGGTCCTGAAAAGCTCCGCATCCTTGGGTTTGGTGATGATGAGGATCTCCCTGATGCCGGCACTTAAAAGGGTTGCCAAAGGATAGTAGATCATCGGCTTGTCATATACGGGCATCAACTGTTTGCTTACCGCCAGTGTAAGCGGGTGCAACCGTGTCCCCGACCCCCCTGCTAAAATGATTCCTTTCATGATGGTGTATTCCTTCTGTGGTCTCTCCCGGAATACATCTTCTCGTAGTATTCCTGATATGCGCCGCTGGTAACATGGCTCAGCCATCGGGTGTTCTGGAGGTACCAGTTTACAGTGCGTTCCAGGCCTTCCGCGAAATCAACACTGGGCTTCCAACCCAGTTCGCGCCGTATTTTACTATCGTCTATGGCATACCGCAGGTCATGGCCCGGGCGGTCCCCTACAAAGGTGATCAATTTTTCCGAGCTCCCCTCGGCATGCTGCAACTTCTTGTCCATGAGGGAACAGAGCAAGCGGGCCAGCTCAAGGTTCTCCCATTCATTGCCTCCTCCGATACAATAGGTTTCCCCGATTGTTCCCTGGTGGAAGACCTGGTCGATGGCCGCCGCATGGTCTTCCACATACAGCCAATCCCTGATGTTTTTCCCTTCCCCGTACAGGGGCAGTTTCTCATGGTTCACGATATTGTTGATCAGCAAGGGGATGAGTTTTTCGGGGAATTGGTTGGGCCCATAGTTGTTGGAACAATTGCTGATGATGTACGGCAACCCGTAGGTGGTCCCGTAGGCGCGCACAAAATGGTCTGCGGCCGCCTTGGAGGCCGCATAGGGGGAATTGGGCGTATAGGGCGAGTTTTCGTCAAAGCGGCCTTCCTGGCCCAGGGAACCAAATACCTCGTCGGTGCTGATATGGTAGAAGCGTTTCCCCTGCCCGTCTTTCCACGCCGCCCGTGCCGCTTCCAGCAGGTTTACCGTCCCCTGTATATTGGTCTGGACAAAGGCCGATGGGCCGCTGATGGAACGGTCGACATGCGATTCGGCAGCCAGGTGGATGATCCCGTCCACGGAATACGAACCAAAGACATCATCGATACAACCCTTATCCAGCAGGTTGCCTTTCAGGAACACATAGTTGGGGGCGTTTTCGATATCCTTTAAATTCTCGAGGTTCCCGGCATAGGTCAGCGCGTCCAGGTTGAGGATGGTATAATCCCGGTATCGCTGCACCAGCCTTCGGACTACATGCGAGCCTATAAAGCCGGCTCCACCGGTGACGAGAATGGTCATAGCGCAATGTGCTTTTATGTCCCAGCTTGTTGCCCCTGCTACCAGGCGCAACGTCATTGATTATTTAGCCTTTGCCAATTCTCCCGCTTTGCGGTTGAGGTAACGGACTAAATCAATTAAAAGGAACAGAATGATCAATAGGGTTGGTACAAGCACTATTTTCTTGGTGAAAAAGGCTTTGTTTACCTGATGCGGCCTTCCGAAATTAATGATGGTAATAGGCTCCCGCTGTTCAAGGAGTTCCAGTTTTTTGCGTTCCGTATCCCGGATAAGGCTGTTCTTAAGGTCGAATAAACCGGTAATGTTGACCCTTTCTTCCGTGTCGAGAAGAATCCGGCCATCGCCCGTTTGCAATTGTTGCTGCGCCATGCGCTCAGAGTAGTTGGCGATAATAAGGTCTATTTGCTCCATGAGCTTTTCATTCTCGGTAATATGTTCGGTGGCGTTCGAAGTATTGACGTTTACCAACTGCCTGAAGAATTCATTGGAGTTGATGTAATCCACTACTTTCCTGGCAAATTCAGGGCCTTTCTCGCTGTCTTTATACCAGATGCTAATCCGGTGGATCAGGGATGTCCTGTTAAGGACCTCGGCCCTCAGCACATCGGCAATCATTCCGGTATTCTCAAACTTCTGGAGGAGTTCGAGGAATTCGATCTCCCCCTCCTGCTCCACATTTTTGTCAGATACCGGTTCAATCGCTATTTCATAGCCCTTCAGGTTATTGAGTTGGAGTCCCAACTGGCTGAAAAATGCCGTGTCATTGGCATCAATATTCGCCTGGATCTCATCGATGACATCGTATAAATAGTTTTTGCTCTCCAGGTTGGGCTTGACGATCACTTCTATTTCGTGTTTCTTCGTCAGGATCTGACTGAGGCCGTAGCCCGCTAACAACCCGACGATACCGAGGACGGCCAGCACAATGATCCGCTTTTTAACATAGAGGAATACGCGGAGAAACCCACGGAACAGCCTGCTGAAAGCGTGTCCGATTAACTTGAACAGCTGCCCCAAATCTATTTCTTCGGAGGGGTTTGCGGTGTTTTTAGATGATTGGTCTGCCATGGTCAGGTGTTGAATATTTGTTTGAGTATCTTGTCTGTGATCAGATAGGTGGGCTTCACCCCCTGGGTGCCCAGCCCCCCCGATGCCAGGGTGCTCCCCGTTTCCAGCGGGTTGTCCGAGGCGTAATAGGCATAGCGCACCTTTACATCTTCCCGTATGCTCTTCCGGATCCGGGAAGCGGATTGGATGGCTTTCTGGTAGTGCACCCCTTCCATTTCCAGGCCGATGACCCCCCAGGTTGATTGGTTAAAAAACGTCAAAATATCCTTGTTCTGCAAGGAAGTCCCCAGGACGGTCACCATGGTCCCTTCCAATACCTTCAGGCCGTAGTCCTTGAAATCTTCTGCACACAATTCATTCTTAAACGGGTAGTTGTCTGCCGTTCCCTCAAAAATATGGGCCGAGGGGATCATCAGGTCCCCTTTGCCCCCTTCCAGGATACCCGCCTTCCCCATGATGGAGATCGAGGCCACATCCAGGAACAGGGATTTCCCCCTCCCGTTTACCTTAAAGGGTTTGAGCAACTCGTCAATGGTCTCATAGGCCTGCTCCCCAAAGGCGTAATCCATGACAAAGATAACGGGTTTTTGTTCATCGGGAATGCCTGCAGGGACTTCGTAACAGCAGGCATCTTTATGGAGTTTGGCCATATCAAAGATCTGCACATCGATACTGGTTCCCGAATCGTCGGCGATGTAGATCATGCCGTTTTGCCTGGCCAGGTCGATGACCTTCTTCCTGAGGCTTAAATTCTTTTCCGAACTGAGGGCTTCATAGATTTCCAGCGGGCTTTTGCCAGGCATGGCGGACGACAGCGCCTTTTGCGCATAGAAAGAGTTCACCACAGAATGCATGTTGGCGCTGATGATGTGGATGGGGCGGTGCAGCAAATTGTGCTTGTGCAGTGTGTGTTTTATGGTGTTGGCCCAGCGTTCTCCATGGATGTGGTGCCCCAGGCGCTCGCGAAGCAACGTACTGAAGGTGATGGTCCGCTTGGGCCCGCCGGTTTCCTCCTCTACCGCCAGCTTGCCCAGCCAGTAGACGATTTTCAGGAAACGCTCGGGGTTTTTCCTGGTCGCCAACTTGTCATAGACATTCATGGTTTCCACATACGACCTTCCCAGGATATTGGCGGCGTGTACCAGGGCCCGTTCCCTTTCGGCCTGGGTCAGTTTGGTTTTTTCTACCAGCTCTTCCAGTTTTTGCCAGTCGCGAATGGTCCTGTGGGTATCCTCTATCAACACTTTCCTCCCCAGTTTTTCGGACTCGGTGAACAGGAAGGTCAGGTGGGTGAGGATGTCGTAAATATCCGAACGCCCCCTGGTAATTTCGATGTTCATTTGCTCGTGGTCTATCCGATAACAGTTCCGGCGCCTTTTCGGGGGGATAATCGGCTCGAAATGCGTCTTGGAATAGCCTTCGTCTGAAGTAAGGTTGATAAAGCGGCATTGCTCTATGCCTTCCGGCAGGCGGTCCAGGACATAGATGAGCCCGTTGAGTTCCGACTTTTCCTCGGCCACGGTCCCGTAAATCTCCGGCCTAAGTTGCAATAAGGCATTCTTGAGGGTTTCTCCTGAGACCCCCATGGGTTTGTAAAACCCGCGGTTGAACAAATGCCGCATGGTAATGTACAAACGCTCGATGGCGTTGGTAGATTCCTGTGCCCTGGTCGTATCCTTCACGTGTTCCATATAATTGGCCAAAAGTACATTTATTATTTATGAATTGCAGGTGGGGGGATCAAAATACCGCCGCTGGACCGATAGCCCGGGCCTGAGTTACAGGCGGCTATTCACGCCTCCTGGTGCGCCTGCTGCAGCAACGCCTCCGCCGCACTGCGATCGTTATATAGCCGCTGTACCTTGTTCTGCCCGCCCAGTTTGCCCTTTGATTTCATATAGGCCCGGAACCCCCCTTTTTTGATAAAGGTCACCTTCAGGGGTTGCAGGATCCTGCCCTCAATCAGGTCAAAATAATAACTGTTCTGCTCCTGCAGCGCCCGGTCCAGTACCGAACGGAACTTTTGCATATCGGCAGGGGTGTTTTCAAATTCCACCAGCCATTCATGGTACGGCAGCTGCTGCCCTTCCGGATTGATCTGGGGCACTACCGTAAACTCATTGACCCTGGCCCCGGTGGCGGCCACGGCCTTTTGCATGGCTACTTCCACCTCTTTGGCGATCACGTGTTCCCCAAAGGCCGAAATAAAGTGCTCAATGCGCCCCGAAACGATAATCCTGAAGGGGTTCTTGGAAACAAACTGAATGGTATCTCCCAGGTTGTAGGCCCAGAGCCCGGCATTGGTGGAGATGATCATCACATAATTCACCCCTAATTCCACCTCCTGCAGGCCGATCCTTTGGGGCTTTTCCTCAAAAAAGTCCGACGCCTTTACAAACTCATAGTAGATCCCCGAATCGAGCAAGAGGAGCATGCCAGGGGCCTCCTGGGAATCCTGGTAGGCAAAGAAACCCTCGCTGGCGGGGAACAGCTCTATGCTGTCTACCTTCCTGCCAATCAGGCTTTCAAACCTGGCCCGGTAGGGTTCATAATTGACCCCTCCGTAAATAAACAGCTGGAAATTGCGGAAGAGCTCGCCGATTTTTTTGCCGCTCCGGGCCTGCAGCTTTTCAAAATACATCTGTACCCAGGAGGGGATACCGGCAATCACCGTCATGTCTTCCCCCAGGGTCTCTTCCACAATGGTATCTACCTTTTCCTCCCAATCCTCTATACAGTTGGTCTCCCAACTGGGGAGGCGGTTCTTTTGCAGGTAGGCCGGGACGTAATGGGCCGATATCCCCGATAAACGCCCCAGCTTGATCCCGTTTTTTTCCTGCAGCTCGGGGCTGCCCTGCAGGAAGATCATCTTTCCATCGACAAAGTCGGCATTTCCCGTCTCATGGATATAATGCAGGATGGCATCCCTGGAAGCCGCCACCTGATACGCGATGGAAGCAGCGGTTATGGGGATATATTTTACGCCAGAGGTGGTCCCGGATGTTTTGGCAAAATAGGCCGGGCGTCCGGGCCAAAGCACCGCTTCCTCCCCGCCTACTACCCTTTCTACATAGGGTTTTAAGTCTTCATAATGCCGGATGGGGACCCGTTCCGCAAAATCTGCGGGGGATTTTATGGCTTCAAAATGGTGGTCCCTGCCAAAGGCAGTGTTCCGCCCCTGCCCGATCAACGCCCGGAATACCTGCTGCTGGGTTTCCACCGGGCGTTTTGCCCAGCGGGCCGTCCTCCGGGCAATGACAGATGCAAAAATTCTGGCTGCAAGGGATTTCAGGGACATCTGGCCTATTTAAAATCGATATAATTTAACGGGTTTACCGGGCTTCCATGGCTCCAAAGTTCAAAATGCAGGTGGTCGCCTGTCGTCAACTCACCAGTGTTCCCCACCGTGGCGATTACCTCCCCCACGCGTACCACATCGCCCTGTTGCTTGTGGAGGGACCCGTTGTGCTTATAAACCGACAACAGGCCATCTTCGTGCTCCAGGATGATCACATAGCCGGTGTCGGCCGTCCATTCCGAAAAAATGACCGTCCCGTTGGCCACCGCCTTGACCGGGGTATCCCTGGCGGCCACCACATCTACCGCATAATGCTTGCGCTCCGGTTCATACTGCTGGGAAATGGTACCGCTTACCGGCGCGAACAACAACTGGCTGCTCCCAAAAATATTCCTTTCAAAAAGGTTGTATTTGTCTTCCAGTGCCACCTGGGCCCGCAGCAGGGAATCTTCCCTTATGGGCGTGAGGTCTACGGTAGCAGGATCTATCTTATACTGCTCAAAAAGCGAATCCCTGTTCATTTCGTTGTTCTCTATCTCGCCCCGCAGCACCAGGCGTATGTTGTCTAAATACCTGTTGGTATAATTGAGGGCGGTCACCAGGGAATCGGTTTTATAGGTAAGTTCCGTGGCCTGTCGCTTCAGGCGCGTGGAGGAATAGCCCGGGATGTATTCCCGCAGCGGCGTAAACGCGATCAAGAGGGTGGTAAACGCGATGAGCGCAATGATAAATAGGGAGCCGGTGACAAAGACATTCAACCGGCTTAACTTGAACGAGATCTTTTCCTCAAACGTACTCTCATTGAGGATTACCAGGCGATATTTATGCAGGAGTTTCCTCTTGATTTCCTTTCTGTTTTTTCCTTTCCTGGCCATAATAAGCAAAGATACGGTTCACAGGCAATTTAGTGTGAAAACCGTATTAAAAATATAAAATATCCCCCAGCCCGCGTTTCTTTTCTAAAGCTCACGGCACCCCCAAGGCAATAAAACCTATCTTCATCCATGGAAACGCAGCAACCTATTTACTTTTTTAGTACATTTGTTATCCATCTAAAAAAATGATCATGGTAGTACTTGTTCCCTTTTTAGCCATTGGACCCTGGCAAATAGCCATCGTAGTTATGGTGGTCCTGTTGTTGTTTGGCGGAAAGAAAATTCCCGAATTGATGCGAGGCCTGGGCAGCGGGATCAAAGAATTTAAAGATGCCTCCAAAGAGGACGACAAAAAAATTGAAGAAAAGAAGGATTCATAGGTCGTGAGAAAAACCTATCCGCATTGAAGGCACCCTTATACGGTGCCTTTTTTATCGCCCTGCCCTCCTTATTTAAGCAATATGCTTTTCGGTATATTTATGTAATATTCCTGTATGCGCCCCGTCCCGGGCATGGCCCTTCCGGTCAGATCGGACCCTGCTGTTGTTGGTCGATCACCCCCCAAATTTGCTAGGTTTACACGGGGATTACGGAGCCAAGAAAACACATTTGCCTGCCTACACGACAAAAAACCCTCCTTTCACAACAAAATAACCCCCGGAGCGTAAAGGATGCCGTATTTTCGGCGTTACTGACACGTAATGACCCGCTGTTGCCTACAAAGGCACAGCCCTTAAACCGGATCGCGCATGGGCATCCCTTTCCTGCAAATCTTTTTCCATTCCCCTACCCACGGGCTCAGGCTGACCTTGCTGATGCTGCTCGCCACCGCGATGCTGGCTTTTGGCCAGGGGTACCAGCAGCAGGGCCTGACCGCTGACAAGGACCTGGTACTGGCACTTGACCCACGCCTCCCCGCCGCTGCCAACAGTGCGGTGGGCAGGGCAAAGCCCGCCTCATTCGACACCCGAAAAGCGGCAAAGGAGCACAACATCGCCAGCAGGACCGTTACGGAAATCAAGGAATTGTACAACGGTTACTATGCGGTCGCAGGGGTCTTTGGGGAGGAAAAGAACGCCCTGAAATTTGTACAAACACTTGAAAATAAACAGCTGCACCCTAAAAAGGTATGGAACCCCGGGAGCAAGCTGCACTATGTATACCTGGACTACTTCGCCGACGGCCGGGCTGCCATCCAGGCCATCGCTTCGGGCATGAACGGACGGTACCGGGACAAACTCTGGCTCATGGACGTCCGGGAATGCAAGGAACTAAAACCCAGTCCGCAAAAGCACCTGCAGTCCGGGGTTTCCCCGGAGGAACCGGGTACCGACCTGGCATACAAGCAACTGGCCAGGGAGCACCAGATCCCCACCAGAAAAATATCGGGCCTCCACGGCCTTGAATCGGGGTATTACCTGATCGCCGGGGTATTCGGGGAAGCCGCCAATGCCAAAAAATTCAGTGCTGGGCTGCGCGCCCGAAAACTGGAGGCCTCACATTTCTACAACCCGCTGAAAAAAGCGCATTACGTATATGTGGGCCACTTCCATCAGGGTACGGATGCCATCACCCGGGCCGCCTCAAAAATGAACGGCCGCTATCGGAACACCCTGTGGATCCTCGAAGTGCCCACACCCCCGCAAAAGCCGGCACCGGCTACTGCCGATAAGACGTACGGGCAGGGGGCCATAGCCCTTGGCCCCCGTTTAAACCCCTACCGCAACGAGGGCCTGTTCTACCCCCCTGTCCGAAAGCAGGTGGCCAAAGACCCGCCCAGCCTGGCCAAGCTTATCGAAAAGGCCGACAGTTATTTTGAGAAAATGTGGTACGCCGAAGCGGCAGAACTTTACGAGATGGTGTTGAACAAGAGCGAAAGCCCCTCCTTTGACATTATCAGGAAGGCGGGCGATTCCCATTACTTCAATACCAATATGGGGCGGGCCTATTACTGGTATGACCAACTCTTTGAGCGGCACAAGGACGAGATGTCGGCCGACAACCTGTTCAAATACGCCCATGCCCTGAAGGGCACAGGACGGTATGGACGGTCCAAGCGCCTTATGCGCCTGTATAACCGAAAGCTCAAAACAGAGGAGAGCAGCATTCCCGGCCGGAGGGCCGAGGCGGCTTCCAGGGAAGTGATCATGGACAACATCCTGGCTACCGAAGAGCAGGTATCCCTCAAGAACCTGGCCGTCAATTCCAAATATTCAGACTTTGCGCCCATGTTCTACAATGAGGGTGAAGTAGTATACGCCTCCGCCGTGGATTCCGCATTTTTCAGTACCAGACGGTATAAATGGAACAACCAGCCCTATCTGGACCTGTATGTGGCAAAAATAAACGAGGAGTCAGAAGATGTGCGGGACGCCGTGAAATTCTCAAAAAAGATCAATACCAAATACCATGAGGCGGGTGTCACCTTTTCACCCGACAATACCACCATGTACTTTACCCGGAATAACTATGGGAAGAAACTGAAACGGGACAAGCATGGCGTCAATAACCTGAAAATCTATCAATCCAAAAAAGTGGATGGGGAGTGGACCGAAGCCGTGGAGGTGCCCTTTAACAGTGACGAATATTCTACCGGGCACCCGGCCCTGAGCCCGGATGGGAAACAGTTGTATTTTGTTTCCGATATGCCGGGCACCATAGGCGGCACCGACATCTTTGTCGTGGACGTCCTTGACGAGGGCGGCTTTTCCGAACCGCGGAACCTGGGCCCCGAAATCAACACCGAACGCAAGGAAATGTTCCCGTTCATCAACGATTCCAAACTCTATTTTTCCTCCGATGGCCATGTGGGCCTGGGGGGGCTTGACATTTTTGAAGTCGCCTTTGACGGCGAAGAAGGCTTTCTGGAGGTCAGGAACCTGGGGCGGCCCATCAACAGCAACAAGGACGATTTCTCTTATATCGTGAATGAAACGACCCAGAAAGGGTACTTCGCCTCCAACCGCCGCGGGGGCAAGGGAGATGACGACATCTATTCCTTTAAGCGACTGATCCCCGAAGAGGCCAACAACAACGCAATCGCAGGGGTGATCACCGAGCTGGTGACCGGGGATGTGGTCCCCGAAGCCCTGGTCGTCCTCCTGGATGAAAACAACAGGAAACTGAAAGAAGTGGTCACGGGTGCCGACGGGGCATTCGTCTTTGAGGACCTGGAGGGCAATACAAAATATACTCTTCGGTCGGAAAAAAGTGAATTTTCAACAGATTCGCAGGTAGTGAGTACCCTGGACAACGAACGGGTAGCAGTGGATATCGCGCTTAGGCGGCTTGAAGACCGCATAGTCGTGGAGGACGGTATCCGGAAGCTCAAGACCGACATGATCTTCTTTGATTTCGACAAATCCTACATCCGCGACGATGCGGGCAGGGAGCTGGACAAGCTGGTGGCAGTGATGAGGCAATACCCCGGAATGGTGATCAAGATCGAATCACACACCGATTCACGCGGGCCCGCGGTATACAACAAATACCTCTCGGACAAGCGTGCCAAATCTACAAGGGCCTACCTCATACAACAGGGGATTGCCGCCGACAGGATCGAAAGTGCCATTGGTTATGGCGAAGAGCGCCTGCTGAATGAATGTAACGGAAGCGTGCGTTGCAGTTCTGCGAAACACCAATTGAACCGTCGTTCCGAATTCATCATCGTTAAGATGTAACCCCCGGGCAAACCGGCAGCTACCACGGGTATATCGCAATGGTTTCGGATGTACACCACAGCCTGTGTGGCTTTTGCAACAAAGCCGGGCCCCAGTTATACGTTTACCCACTGATTTGGAGTTAGTTAAATAAACCCGGCATGCTGCCGCCCCTCTAAAACAAAACCTATGAAGTATATAGTACTACTAAGAGAATTATACCTTGAAGCCTTCCAGCAGTTGGGACATGTACTGGTCAGGTATTATTTCAAAGCGTTCTTCTGGTTCTGCTTTGCCATCTTTATCATCGTACTCTACGCATTCGTGTACCGTGTCGCTACGGGCTTCGCCTTTGACTGATCTTTTCCGGTCCCTGCCCGGACTACCCGAAAAACAAAAAAGCGCCCAGGAGGCGCTTTTTTTGGTCCATATCATATGCCTTGGGTCACAGGAACCTCACAGATTTCATGATGGCCTCCAGTTCAAACATATAATCGCGCTTGTTGGTGGAAGGGGCAAAGGTAAACCCTTCGAGGACCAGGTAGCGGTTCCTGCTTTCATCCCAGATGATGTAGGTCAGGAAAGAGCCTGCCATCGCGTAATTGTGTACCTCCCATATTCCTTTTACTTCCAGGGCGTACTTTCCGTTTACCTGGGTTTTGTACACATAGGGCGCAAAGGCGTCTTCGGTCACCATATAGGTTTCTTTGTCAGGGAGGTCCGGGCCCGGTATAAAACGCCGGCCGATGGAATCCCGCATTTGTACGATCTCTTTGACCAGGGTGCTGTCGTATTGAAAACTGTCCGGGGGCATTTCATAGGCCAGCAGGTTCATGGTCCCTTTCTGTATTTCACGGTCGATCCAAACGAACCCGTCTTCCCGCTTGCCTAATTTGTAGATGGAGGGGAGCCTGAGCGAGATCCCAAATTCCTCTTCCAGGACCTTGTCCTTGCTAAGGGAGCGCAAAAACCGTTTTTGGGTTTCTTCCAGCTCCATTTGCTTCATCTCGGCAATAATGGATGGGGCTTTTTCCTCCAGGTTGTCCATAATCTCCTGCCGGTTCCGGCCTTTGATGACGGCCACCTTCTGTGGCCTCGCGTAGAGGTCGGTCCTCACAAACGCGGCGCTGACCGTATCTATGGCCACAAAAAGGACGGCCCGCCTGTGTCGGGTAGTCCCGGTAAAAACACGCTGCGGCATTTGTTCGATGCTGAACTGGGGCTCATCCCAGATAAGCCCTGGGATAGGTGCGGCAAAGTACTCCCGGATTTTATCGCCCACTTCCCCTTCCCACAACGGGTCTTCGATGACTACCCCCAACTGGTTGATCGCCCCGATAGATTCAGGTTTATAGGCTCCTTTTTTTTGATTGTCCCCGCAGGAAACGAATAGGATAAACAGTAAGGAAAATAGTGTTCTAAAGTATTTCATACGTCCTGTAGTTTACGGCTAGCAGCTGCACAGTTTCAATTTCGTGCCGGGCCTGAGGTTATTACTGCTAAGACCGTTCCATTCTCGTAAATTGTCGATGGTAATTCCCGGATATCTCCTGGATATCGTCCAGAGGGAGTCTCCTTCTTTCACTACATGAACCTTGGTATCTGCATTGATCGTGCTGGAATGTGTCGTAGTCTTTCGCGCGGAGGCCACGGTGGTCACCGGCTTTCGAGGGAAGATCGTCAGTCGTTGCCCTACGCGCAACATATTGCTCGAGAGGCCGTTCCAGCGTTTGATCTCACTCACCCCAACCCCGTATTGTTCTGCGATCCTTCCGAGGTAGTCACCGCTGCGCACCCGGTATCGGATACGTTCCTCGGCCTCTACCAGTTGGGGCAAGGCCGCTTCTTCCTTTTTCAGCGCTTCTTCGGCATGGGCGTAAATGGCATCCTCATTGGTCACAAAGGCGCCCACAGCGTACCTGGGCAACCGCAACGTATAGGTTTTGCCCTGCACTTTAGGGATGATATCCAACTTGTAAGACGGGTTTAAAACCGCGAGTTCTTCCTTGCTGACGCCCACCAGTTCCGAAATCTGGTCGAAGGTGATGGTATTTTTCACATGCAGGGTATCTGTCTCGAAGATCGGCCGTTCCACTTTGCGGATCTTCAGGTCGTGCTCCCTGGCATATTCGAAGATGTACATGGTGGCGAGGAAGGCGGGGAGGTAGCCGGCTGTTTCCCGGGGCAGGTTCCGCCGGATATTCCAGTAATTGGTGTAACCGCCAGACCTCCTGATGGCCTTGTTCACGTTACCGGGGCCAGAATTGTAGGCCGCCAGCGCCAGGTCCCAGTCCCCAAAAATACCGTACAATTTTGAAAGATACCGGCAGGCGGCCTCTGTCGCCTTGATGGGGTCCCTGCGGTCATCCACATAGCTGCTCACGTCCAGGCCGTACATCTTCCCCGTGCCGTACATAAACTGCCACAGGCCGGTGGCCCCCACCCGTGACCTGGCGCGGGGGTTGAGTGCCGATTCGACCACCGCGAGGTATTTGATCTCCAGCGGAAGGTTGTATTTATCCAGTGCCTGCTCAAACATGGGGAAATAGAACTGGCTCGCGGTCAGCATGCGTTCCATCAGGTCCTTCCTTCGGACGAGGAATGAATTGATCACATTCTCCAGGGAAGGGTTGTAGGCGATGTTGAACGGGGTTTTCTGGTTGAGCAGGGCCAGGCGTTCTTTCAGCTCCGCTGTAGTCACCTTTTTGACTTCTACCACGGTGGTATCCAGGACCAACTCGGACACCTCGTCATACATGTCGTCCGAAAGGGCCGCGAAATCATAGAGCTCACGCATCCACAGGCTGTCATACCGGGCCGCCTCGTCCAGGTCGCGCAGGACGGGTTTCCGAGGGCCGGCCCCGGCCGCGGCCAAACCGCCATCGGTAATGCTATCCGACAGGATCAGATCCAGGGGTACATCCTCCCCCGCCAGGCCGGCAGACAGGCTGTCTGCCACCGCCTCCGTTTCCGGGTATTCCCCGTTTAAACCAATTTCCTCCCCATCGGTTTGCTGGGCGTTCAGGCTAACGGAAAACAGGAGCACAAGAGCTCCCAAATGAATGGCGACATTGGTTCTCATAAGGATACGCTTTGGAAGTGGGGGTTAACGAAAATCGTGTTTTTTTGCGTAACTGTAAAATTTAAGTTACAAACGGCCTTCAATCCGCCTGCCGCTTTTAAAGAATAAACGCTTATCCCTGGTCCAATATTGCGGCAATTCCGGGTAAGACCTTCCCTTCCAGGCTTTCGAGCATGGCCCCGCCGCCCGTGGAAACATAGCTCACCTTGTCCTCAAAGCCAAACTGTTTTACGGCAGCCACGGAATCTCCTCCCCCTACCAGGGAAAAGGCTCCTGCCTGGGTAGCCTGGTCAATGTAATTGCCAATACTTATGGTCCCTTTCGCGAAGCTGGGCATTTCAAAAACGCCCACCGGGCCATTCCACAGGATGGTCCTGGACTCGCTGATTACCTTTCCAAAAGCTTCCAGCGTTTTGGGGCCGGCGTCGAGGCCCTGCCATCCGTCGGGGATCTGGTCTACCGCCACTACCCGCGTTTTGGCGTCGTTATCAAAGTCGTCCGCGGCGATGACATCCACGGGCAGGTGTACCTTTACCCCTTTGGCTTTTGCCTGTTCCAGTATCTCAAGGGCCAGTCCGGTTTTGTCATCCTCACAGATAGAATCCCCCACTTTACCCCCCTGTGCTTTCACGAAGGTATAGGTCATTCCACCCCCGATGATAAGGTGGTCTACCTTTTCCAGGATATTCTCGATAATGGTGATCTTAGATGAGACCTTGGCCCCGCCCAGGATGGCGGTCACCGGCTTTTCGCCGGTTTCCATGACCTTGTCTATGGCCTCAATTTCGCGTGCCAGCAAATACCCAAAACATTTTCGTTTGGCGAAAAAACGGGCCACGATGGTGGTAGAGGCATGGGCCCTGTGCGCTGTGCCAAAAGCATCGTTCACGTAGATATCGCCCCATGCTGACAGTTGCCTGGCAAATTCCTCTTCCCCTTTTTCTTCCTGCGCGTGGAACCTCAGGTTTTCGAGCAACAACACTTCACCCGGTTGGAGGGCATCTACCGCCTTTTTAACGTTTTCGCCCACACAATCATCCACGAATTTTACGGTAACCCCAAGGATGTCCGAAACCGTATCCACAATATGCCCCAGCGACAAATCGGGGTCGGCCCCCCCTTTGGGCCTGCCCAGGTGGCTCATTAAAATTGCGCTGCCGCCGTCCTCCAGTACTTTGATAATGGTGGGTTTTGCGGCTTCGATCCGGTTGGTATCGGTGACCCGGAAGCTTTCGTCCAGGGGCACGTTAAAGTCTACCCGGATCAGGGCTTTTTTATCTTCAAAGTTAAAATCGTCGATAGTGATCATTCGTAAGGTGTTTAGAGATACGCGCAAATGTAAAGATTTAATGGGCTTAGGTAAAGGCCCGTGGCTATAAAAATGGCGCTGCAAAGGCAAATGGTGTATCTTTGGACCTATGTTGTTCAGGGACGTATTAGGATTGGCGCATATCAAGAAGCATCTGGCCACCAGTGCCGGGGCGGGGCGCATCCCCCACGCCCAGCTTTTCGTAGGGCCCGAAGGGAGCGGTACCCTGCCCATGGCCCTGGCGTATGCGCGCTATATACTCTGCGGCAACCGGGGGGGCGAGAATACGGGTGGTGACGATGCCTGCAACCGCAAATGCGAGGCGTTTACGCATCCCGACCTGCATTTTGCCTTTCCGGTGGCCAATTCAGACAAGGTGAAGTCTCACGCGGTAAGCGACAGCTTCATGAGCGAATGGCGGCAGTTTCTCGCGGAACAGCCTTACGGGAACCTGTTTGATTGGTACCGGCATATCGGGATAGAAAAGAAACAGGGGCAAATTGGGGTGGATGAAGCACTGCACATCGTCAAAAAACTGTCCCTGAAATCCTACGAGGGGGGGTATAAGGTCATGCTGGTATGGATGGCAGACCGGCTGAACATCCCGGCATCCAACAAATTGCTGAAATTGATAGAGGAACCCCCTGAAAAGACGGTCATTATATTGATTACCGAAGATGAGGAACAATTGTTGCAAACGATCCGCTCCCGTTGCCAGGTACTGCATTTCCCCCCACTGTCAGAGGAAGCTATTGCCACGGCCCTGGTAGAACGCGGGTTGCTGCGGGAGGAAGCGCACCGCATCGCCCATGAAGCCAATGGGAACTTCAATAAGGCCCTGGACCTGATGAACAAGGATTCTGAAGAACTCATCTTTGAGCAGTGGTTTGTGCAGTGGGTGCGATCTGCCTTTAAAGCCAAGGGCAATAAGGCGGCAATTCACGAATTAATCCTATGGAGTGAAGAGGTTGCAAGAACCGGGAGGGAAACCCAGAAAAATTTCCTGCTCTATTGCCTGGGTGTCATCAGACAAGCGATGCTCATTAACTACAATGCGGCCGATCTTGCCTATATGCAGATCCACGTGGACGGTTTCAAGCTGCAAAAATTTGCCCCCTTTATCCATGAGAACAACGTGGAGAAGATCGTACAGGAATTGGAATCGGCCATCTACCATATCGAACGCAACGGAAATGCCAGGATTGTCCTGACGGACCTGTCTATCCGTTTGACGCGTTTATTGCATAAGAAAGCCGCCTAAACCACCGCCTTATGGAACACATGCTTGACTATTCGCCCGAATTATTGCTGCTCCTTTTCCTGATCATCACATTTCTACAGAGCAGTATTGACAAAATCACCGATTGGAAGGGCAACCTTTCGTGGCTTAAGGGGCATTTTGCCGATACCCCCTTAAAAAAATGGGTGCCCCTGCTTTTGGGTACTGTAATGTTCACCGAATTGATCGCGGGAGTCTTATGTGCCCTGGGCGTATCGCAAATCATCCTTTTTGGAGAGAGCGGCTTGGCGCGTTTTGGCGCTGTAGTCTCCTGTATCTCGCTGCTGATGCTGCTGTTCGGCCAAAGGATGGCCAAGGATTATGAGGGGGCCAAGACCATCGCCGTGTATTTTATCCCTGCGATCTTTCTGGTATACTTACTACAACCCTGACCCGCAGGCCCCCTGGGTCCTCATTGCAACTACTTCTTGTATTGCTCGTTCAGTAGGCTGAGGATGTCTTCGGTGAGGTCCTTGGTTTCGTCCCCGTAAAGGACACTTCCCCCGTTACCGCCCCCCAGGATATAGGTATACCCGTGATCCTTCCCGTAGGCCTTGATTTGCCCTTTCACTTTTTTGATCAGGCTATCCATTTCGGTCTGCCCTTCCAGCTGCAGCTGTTGCTCCTCTTGCTGTAATTGCTGTCCAATCATCTGCCCCCGCTGCTGCAAGCTGCCGTAGGCTTCCTGCGCTTTTTGCTGTGACATGCTTTGCGCTTTCTCCTGGAACGCCTGGGCTTCTATCTGAAACGCCTGTGAGATACTGTCCCGTTTCTTGCCCAGGGCGTCGGATTTGTTTTGATATTTGGCCTCAATGTCGATCTTCTCCTGATACTGGTCCATCAGTTTCACATTGTCCACATATCCTATTTTTTGTTCCTGGCAGGCGATCACTGACAACAGTGTCATCCCAAAAATTAATTTCTTCATTCCGATTGTTTTTTAATGGCGCAAAAGTAGCAAAGCTTTTTTGATTTAGCCCGAAGGAACTTGGATGATTAAAGCGCCCGTGAAAATGTAGTACAGCACCCAACTTGCCCAATAAATTCTGATATAGTTACAATCTATTAATAATATTTTTTTAATACGTATTATCTATTCTGTGGGGGGCTATTAGCGGCCCGTGGAGCGAGCTTTCCCCGCAGGCCGGACTTATGGTCCGCGCAAGCCTTAAAAACGCAGGAGAAGTGCTTATTTTGGCTTTTTGGCCCTCTGCAGCACGTAGATGAGGGAAGAATACTCGCCGGTCGCAAGGGCGGACAGGTTGGAGCGCAAACCATTTAAAAATGCCTTCCACAAGACCACCTTCCCATTTTTGTATTTCTCCGAAAGTAGTGCCACATAAAACGCATCAAACCACAACGGTGTAACCCGGGTGACCTCAAACCCCTTTGCCCTGAAAAGTCGTTTTACGCTTTTCCTTGAAAAATGCCAAAGGTGCCGAGGCACGTCATAGGCAGCCCAATAGGTTTTATAATGCCTGGCATCCCAGGATTTAAAATTGGGCAGGGCCAGGATCAGGCTGCCATCGGGTTCCAGATGGCTGAGTATCCTGTCTATTTGCGCGTCCAGGTCCGGGAGGTGCTCCAGGACATGCCAAAGGGTGATGACCTGGAATTCCTGTCCCGCCAACAAGGCCAGCTCCTTTTTCAGGGTGACCCCTTTCGCTTTGGCATTGTCCCGGGCTATCTCCATGGGCTCCACCCCCTCGGCCTGCCACCCCCGCTTCCTCGCGGCCAATACAAAGTCCCCGGTTCCGGCACCCACATCCAATAAAGTTGTTTTGGGATGCCCCAGGGACAGCACCAATTTCATTTTCCTGTTGAGCGCCCGCTTCTTGACAGTTTGGTACAACCCATTGATAAGCCCCCCGGAAGCATCGGTGTGAGAAATATAGTCCTCACTTTGATAGTATGGTTCCAGGCTTTGGGGTTGCGGTTGCGTAAGGAGCATGTCTAAGGCCTCATCGTGCACCAGCTGAAAGGCCTCCCCGCTTACAGAAAAGTCTTGTGTTTGGAGGTAGGGTTTCATGGGGTTCATCAAAAAAATATGGGTAAAAAGGATCCGCCACAAGGGGTCTTAAATTCAATACGTTTCGCGCTGGCCGGCAGCCAACCAGAAATATGTTCCACGTGGAACAATGGGGGTTTACCGGCCCAGGAATACCAACAAAACACTAATATCACTTGGGGATACCCCGGATATCCGCGAAGCCTGAGAAATTGTCACCGGCCGAATCTCGTGCAGCTTTTCCCGGGCCTCAAAAGACAGGGATTTAAGCCGGTTGTAATCAAAATCCTCAGGAATGGCTATGTGTTCCAGCCGTTGCAATTTATCGGCATTCTCCTTTTCCTTGGCGATATATCCAGCGTATTTTACCTGTATTTCAGCCTGCTCTAATACGTCCCTGTCCAACTGGTTCTCGGAGACAAATTCAGAGACCTCGGCCAGCTGCAACATGTGCGACATGGTCACCTTGGGCCGTGCGAACACCTTGACCATTTTATCGGCCTGACGTACCGGGGCAGAGTTTATTTCCTCCAAAATGGGATTGACCTCCTCTGGCTTGAAACTGGTGTTCTTAAAAAATTCAATAAAGGAATTTGCCTTCGCTTCCTTTTCCAAAACTCTGCGAAGCCGATCTTCTCCCGCCAAACCAATATCATAACTGCGGGGCGTAAGCCGGAGGTCGGCATTGTCCTGTCGCAATAAGGTGCGGTACTCCGCCCTGGAGGTGAACATCCGGTACGGTTCTTCGGTCCCTTTGGTGATTAAATCATCTATCAACACACCAATATAGGCCTCATCCCGCTTAAGGATAAACGGCTCTTGTTCCCGGATCTTAAGGTGGGCGTTGATCCCAGCCATCAAACCCTGGGAAGCGGCCTCCTCATAGCCCGTCGTCCCATTGATCTGGCCAGCAAAATACAAGTTGTCTACCAGTTTGGTCTCCAGAGTATGCTTTAGCTGTGTCGGTGGGAAATAGTCATACTCGATAGCGTAACCCGGGCGGAAAAACTTGACCTTCTCAAAGCCCCTGACCGAACGAAGCGCATTGAACTGCACGTCTTCCGGCAAAGAGGTGGAAAACCCATTTACGTAAACTTCTACCGTATGCCACCCCTCAGGTTCCACAAAGATCTGGTGACTGTCCTTGTCGGAAAACCGGTTGATCTTATCCTCTATGCTGGGGCAGTAACGCGGCCCCAGGCTCTGTATCCGCCCGTTAAACATGGGAGACCTGTCAAAACCCTCCCGCAAGAGATCATGCACCAATGGGCTGGTGTGCGTCATATGGCAATCCCTTTGCTTCTTGAGTACCGGGGTGTCTAAATAGGAAAATTTCTCCGGGATACCATCCCCGGGCTGGGGGATGAGTTTGCCGTAGTCCAGGGAGCGTCCATCAACCCGCGGTGGCGTCCCTGTTTTCATGCGTCCATTTTCAAAACCTAAAGATACCAGTTGCTCCGTTATTCCTGTGGCAGCCTTTTCTCCCGCCCTTCCGCCGCCAAACTGTTTCTCCCCAATATGGATCAATCCATTGAGGAAAGTGCCGTTGGTAAGCACAACCGCCCTGGCCCTGATCTCTATCCCCAGGGAGGTACGTACCCCCCTAACCTGCGTACCTTCCACCAGTAGTCCTGTTACCATTTCCTGGTAGAAATCCACATTGGGGGTGGCTTCTAAAAGCAACCGCCATTCCTCAGCAAAACGCATGCGGTCATTCTGTGTCCTAGGGCTCCACATGGCTGGCCCCTTGGACTTATTGAGCATCTTAAACTGTATGGCAGAGCGATCGCTAACAATCCCGCTATACCCTCCCAGCGCGTCAATTTCCCTCACAATCTGCCCCTTGGCAATCCCGCCCATGGCAGGATTACAGGACATTTGCCCGATGGTCTGGAGGTTCATGGTCACCAACAAGGTGCGGGATCCCATATTAGCACAAGCGGCAGCGGCCTCCGCCCCGGCATGGCCACCCCCTACCACCACAACATCATACATCTCTTTAAACATCAGTTTCGCTATTGTTCCACGTGGAACATTTTTATTTTTTCGTTTTCCTTGTTGCGCATATCCAGTTTTGCCGCCTCCGTATCATCCGTATAACCCAGGAAGTGCAGCAGCCCATGCACCATTACACGCTTTAGTTCCTCGGGCACAGCCACCCCATAGGCGCCCGCGTTTTCCGTTACACGGTCTATTGAAATAAAAATATCGCCCGACAATACCGCCCCTTTTGTATAATCAAAACTAATTATATCAGTATAATAATCATGTTGCAGGTATTTGGTGTTGATTTCACACAGGGCCTCATCCGAGGTAAAAATATAATTGACCTCACCCAGCTCCGCCCCCTCACTTTCAACAACCATCCGCAACCATTCGGTATAATCTTCCGGGCGCTTCAGGCGGAACCCGGTTTCATAATGGTATTCAATCATCTGTTTTAAAATATTCTTTGACCTTGTTCTGGAAAATTTGCTGCAAAGGTAAGGCTTGCCGGTTTAATATTTCCTCTTCGTTCTTATATATCTCTAACTTCCTGGGTTTTGTAGTCACTGGGTTCTCATACCGGCGCAGGTTAGTGGCGCTTTGCCGTTCCTTATCCTCCCCCTGCCGCAAAGCAGCATTTTCCAGTTTCAGCAATTCGTGCTCTATACGGTTCACCCTGGCAATAGTGCGTTGTGTGATGCCATTCTCAAGGAGGTCCCTTTCAAACTCCTCCATCTGTCGCAACAATTTCTTTGCCAGCTGTTGGTCCTTTTCCTGAATAAAATCTTTGAGCTGCTCCTCCAACTGCATACGAATTTCCTGTTGTTGCTTATATATCTCATACAACTCCCGGAGCTCCTGTTCGCTTTGGCCCTGCTGGCCCGCTGTGCCTTCACCCTTTTCACCGCCACGTTCATTACCCGCCTTACCACCAGACCCCTTATCGCCGGATGTACCTTCCTTGCCATCCCCTTTACCTTCACCACGGGATCCATTGCCCTGTTGCTCCCCCTGTCCTTCCTGCCCGGCGGCACCTTCCTGTCCGGAACGTCCCTGCTGGCCCATCTTCTCGCGTAGTGATCCTTGTGATTTAATGATATCCGGAAGTTGGAAACCATTATCTTCCTTTCCCTGTCCGGAACCCATCGCAAGGCTTTGTTGCATATTATCCAACAAGGAGGCTAAAAAATCCGCCAGCGTATTCGCAGATGTCAACACATATTGCTGATGAGATACTCCTTGGTATATTCTATTGTCTGTAATACTTTCCAACGCCTTATCAACATTGTAATACACCTCGGCGATTTGGTTGTTGACCAATTCCGATATCTCAGCACGCCGGAGCGACAAGGCAAACAGGCTATCATCTATATGGGTGAACAATTGTTTTAATTGTTGCTGATCCCTCACCTCCGATGCATAGTTGGCCAGATCGGCTCCCTGCAGTTCCATTCCTTCTATAAGCCGTTCCTGTTTAAATGAAAAGGTCACCAGGTTATCAAGGACCTGGCGCAGCATTTCAGCGTCCTCTGCCATGGAGGACTCCCCTTCCGCCCCCATTGAACCCTGTTGCAGTGCCTCGCTCATTTGTTGCATCCTACTTCCCGCCTCTTGCTGCTTTTTGCGGGCCGATTCCTTCTCCTTATTAGCACCCTCCCCCTGAATAAGTGCCTCTTTCCCCTGAGATTTCGAAAGTTCCTCCACTGCCCCTTCCTGTAATTTTTTCACAGCATCCGCATCCTCCTGGTCGGCCCCAATTCGCAACGGCTTCTTAAGTCCCCGGTTTTCTTTAAGGAGATCTTCTAACTGAAGCGCACTCTTTGAAAACTTGTCCTGCAACACCTCCTGCGATTTAACCGTATTTTGCTCCCCGTTTTCTTCCCTGGCCAGTGCCTTTTGCTCTTTGGCCAATTTTTCCAGGTCCCGTGCCAACTGCGCCGACTTTTCGGTAACGTAATACCGTTTGGTAAGTTCCAGTATCTGCTCAAGGCTCCGCTCATTGCTTTGCCGCTGCTTTCCCAACTCCTCCAACCTTTTGGTTAACTCTTCCCTGTTGATTTTATTCGCTACTTCCTTTAATTCGTCCAGCAGGGCAGCATTCCTCCTTGCCTCCATTTCCTGTCTTTCCAACCGCTCCCGAAGCAGTCTATTCATCGTGTCATCCACCGGCTTCTTTTCGAGATTATCCTTCAATTCCCGGCTAAATTTCTCCATCATCTGCTCCTGCTGCTTTTGTTTATCCAGAAATTCTCGAATTTGGGATTGTTCCCTAAAATTAAGGGACTCCTTTTCCCTCTGACGTTTATTAATGGCCTCGTATTCTTCCTGTTCGCGCTTGTACTCCTCCAGCGTCCTGTCCATCCCCTTTAGCAACTTCTCCTGTGACTCCAGTTGTTTTACCCCCTTTTCCTCCTCATTTAGCACGCGCATACGAAAAACCTGGCTTCTACTGCTTTTCCCCTTATGAATACCGTCGTTATCGGTTGCCCTGAAATAATACGCGTAGTTCACCCCTTCCACCAACCGTACCCCTGTTGGAAAAGTGTAATAAAATTGTTCAAAGTTCGCCCTGGGGCGCATCAATCCCACCTCCTGAATACTATCGGGTTCCTCCTCAGGGTATACCACCAGGTCAATGCTGCTTAGGCCGTAATCATCGCTAACCTCCCCTACGTAATAGCGCTGCTCCAGATCCAGGGAATCGACAAACTCCCTGATCTTCAATACCGGATAGGCATCCTTAATGACAGTAAGGCGGTACCTTAAAGCTTCAAAGTCCTGAACATTCTCATTGCTGGTGCCAATCTGGTATTCCTGGCTCCGGTAAATGCGCTTTGCCAGGGTGAATTCATCTGCTTCCCTTGTTAAATCCACAACGGTATCCGCGCTATAAAACCCCACCGATTCCGTATTTCTGGCCCTAACCGTCCAGGTGACGGTAGTGCCCTCGGGAAAGGTCGCGTTCCCAGAACTCCGCACGATATCATCCGGTTTATTAATATAGGCCGGATAATGCAATTCCATCCTGAAATCCTCCAGGGAAGGCACTTTCAGCGCTTCCAGCAAATATGTCTGAGAGGTGATGCCATTGGCTTCAAAATAAAAGCGCGCAGTTTGTAGAGGGGGCTCAAAAGTAAAGGAGTAGGTGCCTTGGCTTTCTTCCAACTGGTATTCCCGGCCACTTACATGGATAGCGATATGCTCGGGCTTAACGGAACCCCTGGTACGCACCTGGACGGTAAATGCCTCATTCTCCAATGCCCTTAGCTCGCCCATAATCACCTCATATACAAAAGGGGCTGGCGGTTGGTAGGCCGTTGCATAGTTCACCACCCTTTCGTATGAACCAAAAAAGCCGGAGAGGTTACCAGATACCCAGACTACCAATAATATACTTATTGGTATTATTATGTATCGGGCCATCCTGAATGCTTCCGTAAAGTCAATTGCCCTTGAAAAGGGTACCGTACCCAGCTGTTTGGACCGCTGTTCAATACTGGCCTGCAGAAGCTCGGACTTGTCCTGGTCTTCCGCAAGATCAAAGAGATTGTACAGTTTATCTCCCACCTCAGGAAAATGGCGCCCAATCAACAGGGAAGCCTCTTTGTGGCTAATCCCCTGTCTGAATTTAAAAAGGTAGAACAACGGCCGTAGAATGAAACGCAACAGCAGGTACGCTTCGGAGATCACCCCCAACAGCAACAGTAACATCCTTCCCGTTGGGTTTAACCAGAGAACGTACTCCACCGAGAGTACCCCCAGGAAAATCAGCATCCCGAGGACGAAAAATACGAGCAGGCCTTTTATAAGCATGCGGGTATAAAACCTCCTGTAAAATCGGTTTAGTTTCCAAAGAATGTTCCGGTAGCTATCCAAAATCGGCTTATATTTAATAGCAAGATACCGGTTAACCCAGAATCACTGTTCAAAAATAGTGTTAAAACTATGGCGCAGGACCTTAAGTACTTAGCGGCATTCAGCATTCCCCTTACCGCCTTCCTCGGGCTCTATTCAGGGGTGGGTGGTTATTTCCTAACCCCGGTCTACGCGTTTATCCTGGTACCCTTGCTGGAACGACTGCTGCACGTTGATGCGTCCAACCTGGACGCGGAAGAAAGACAAAATAAGGCCTTAAACCCCCTGTTTAACTGGTTACTTTACCTCAACACCCCCATAGTATACGGGCTCGTCCTATACGCCCTGCACCTTCTTGCGACACATCGCCCAGTTGGGTTTGACTATCTTGGCCTATCCCTTACCGTAGGGATTGTTCTGGGCACTAATGGCATCAACGTAGCCCATGAATTAGGGCACCGCCGGGAGTGGTACCACCGGTTCATGGCCAAATTCCTCCTGCTCCCCTGCCTTTATATGCACTTTTATATAGAACACAATTTCGGTCACCACGTCCACGCTGCAACACGTGAAGACCCTGCTACTGCCAGAATTAACCAATCTGTGTATTCATTCTGGCTTACCTCGGTGATCCGTCAATATTTCAGTGCCTGGCAGCTGCAGCTGCAGCTTCTAAAACTTCGCGACCGACCTTTTTTGTCTGTATATAACGATATGTTGTTTTATATACTCATCCAGGCAGGATACCTATCCCTCGTTTATTTCGTGTCCGGACCTGCCGGTTTCCTCTTTGTATTGGGGGCGGCCCTGGCAGGCATCCTCCTGCTGGAAACCGTCAATTATATCGAACATTACGGCCTGCTCCGCGCAAAACTCCCGTCGGGCCGTTATGAACGGGTAAGGGAAATGCATTCCTGGAATAGCAACCACATTATGGGCCGTATCATCCTGTACGAACTCACCCGTCATAGTGATCATCATTACAAATCCTCCAAAAAATATCAACTCTTAGATTACCATGATCGTTCGCCCCAGTTGCCCTTTGGATATCCCACATCCATGATCCTGGCCCTATGCCCCCCGTTTTGGTTTCGCCTCATGAACCCGCGCATCCCAAAGCCGATGCGGGAAGCCGGAACGTGATTTCTTTCGTGCTGACGTGCTATATCCTATCTTTGCCCTTCAATAATTTTCCTATGAAGCAGCCAGTACGTGTACGATTTGCACCCAGCCCCACCGGGCCCCTGCATATAGGTGGGGTACGCACGGCCCTTTACAACTACCTTTTCGCCAAAAAGCACGGGGGCGCCCTGGTCCTGAGAATTGAGGATACAGACCAGAACCGCTATGTCGAGGGGTCTGAAGCCTATATCCTGGAGGCCCTGAGCTGGTGCGGGATCCAATTTGATGAAGGGCCCCACCTGGGTGGGCCTTATGGCCCGTACCGCCAAAGCGAACGCAAGCCACAATACCGGGAGTACGCCGAAAACCTGGTACGCAATGGCCATGCGTATTACGCCTTTGACACCCCCGAGTCTCTAGACCGGCAGCGGGCAACGCTTGAAGCCCAGGGCAAAACCTTTAGTTATAACTGGGAGAACCGGGACGCGCTCTTAAACTCCCTCCACCTGTCTGAACAGGAAACCCAACAGCGGCTCGCCAACGGCGCTGAATTTGTCATCCGCTTTAAATCGCCCAAAGATGAAAAACTGGTCTTGCAGGACACCATCCGCGGAAACATCGCCATAGACACCAACATCCTGGATGACAAGGTACTGTTTAAAAGTGACGGCATGCCCACCTATCACCTCGCCAATATTGTAGACGACCACCTGATGCAGATTACCCATGTCATCAGGGGGGAAGAGTGGCTGCCTTCCCTTGCCCTGCATGTGCAACTGTACAGGGCTTTTGGATGGGAAGCCCCGGAATTTGCGCACCTCCCGCTTATCATGAAACCCGAAGGAAAGGGCAAACTCAGCAAGCGGGACGGGGAAAAACTGGGCTTCCCCGTATACCCCCTGCAGTGGGATGGCGCTACGGGTTACAGGGAAAGCGGGTATTTCCCCCAAGCCGTCATCAATTTCCTGGCCATGCTTGGCTGGAACCCGGGTACGGAACAGGAACTTTTTAGCATGGAAGAACTCATCGGGCAATTCAGTCTTGCGCGTGTCCATAAATCCGGGGCGCGTTTTGATCCCGAAAAAAACAAATGGTACAACCACCAATACCTGCAGATGAAAAGCCCCCTTGAGCTGGCCACCTTGTTAAAGCCCATCATCGAACAGGAGTTAGGGGCCCTGCAAGGCTCGCAAAACCCGCCGGCAACAGTCCCGCCGATGGCATACATTGAAAAGGCCGTCGCCCTGTTAAAAGAACGGGCCTATTTCGTCCGCGACCTTTGGGAAAGCGGCTCCTATTTTTTTGCTTCCCCCACCGGATTCAACCCCAAGGTGGTAAAAAAGCAATGGAAGGATGACACTGCCGCTATCATGGGTGACCTCTGCGAACTACTGGAAGCGACCGGCCGTTTTTCTTCACAACATTTAGAAAACACCATTAAAGAATGGATAGGCGAGCAGGAATTGCCCTTCGGGAAGGTAATGGCCCCGCTGCGGCTCGCCCTGGTAGGGGACCTAATGGGCCCCCACCTGTTTGATATCATGGAGCTGATTGGCCGGCAGGAGTGCCTGGACCGGATTCGTTTTGCCGTAAAACAACTGGGCGAAAGGTAAGACGCAGTAGGTCCTATAGCGCTGCTCACCTGGCCTTTGCCGCTCCCCCAAAAAACGCCTGTCCCTGATTGGGTGTAACAAAATAGCCATTGGCAGCACTTATATGTCAAACTCTTGCTAAATTCCCGCTAAATCAAAAATCCTAGCTATGGGCAATTTTCTATTAATCCCGATTATTTTTTTCGGCCTGCTTATCTTGCTCGCCTCCTTTTTTGTAGTGAAACAACAAACAGCCGTTGTCGTGGAGCGGTTTGGGCGCTTTCACAGTATCCGCAATTCCGGCCTCCAAATGAAAATACCCCTGGTAGACCGTATTGCCGGAAGGCTTAGCCTTAAAATCCAGCAATTGGATGTGATCGTCGAGACCAAGACCCTGGACGATGTATTTGTCAAACTAAAAGTCTCCGTGCAATATGTGGTGATCCGCGACAAGGTATACGAGGCGTTTTACAAACTCGAGTACCCGCACGAACAGATTACCTCCTACGTATTTGACGTCGTACGGGCAGAGGTCCCAAAAATGAAACTCGACGATGTGTTTGTAAAAAAAGACGACATTGCCATCGCAGTAAAATCCGAACTACAGGACGCCATGCTGGACTACGGGTACGATATCATAAAGACCCTGGTTACCGACATCGACCCGGATGCCCAGGTAAAAGCGGCCATGAACCGCATAAACGCTTCCGAGCGCGAAAAAATCGCTGCCCAGTTTGAAGGTGACGCGGCCCGCATCCTGATCGTTGAGAAGGCTAAAGCCGAGGCAGAAAGCAAGCGGCTCCAGGGGCAGGGGATCGCAGACCAAAGGAGGGAAATAGCCCGTGGGCTGGAAGAATCCGTGGAAGTGCTCAACAAGGTGGGGATCAACTCACAGGAAGCATCCGCCCTCATCGTGGTCACCCAGCATTACGATACCCTCCAGGCTATTGGGGAAGAAACGCATACCAATCTTATCCTCTTGCCCAACTCGCCCCAGGCCGGGAGCGACATGCTCAACAACATGGTAGCATCGTTTACCGCCAGCAACCAGATCGGCGAAGCCATGAAGCAACAGCGTAGGGAAAAACCCAAGGACTAAGACCATTAGAAAACCCCCCGTTTACAAACCGGGGGGTATATTTTAAGTTATCCCCTTTCTTACCGGAAGCGATCCATGATTTTCCCGGCAAGCAACGACAGTATCACCTTTTGCGCGATTGCGCCCCATCCGCCCCATAAATTTGAAGGGTGCAGGCTGCTTTTTATGGAACGTACATCGTGTGTAAGTTGTTCCTTGTCAATTTCGCGCTGCAGCTTCAGGATCTTAAGGTCCTTGTCGATCTCCTTAAAAGAGCTGTATACTTTTCCATTCATAGTTCTTCAAAATAAAACGTAGAGAATTTCTTTAAGAGCGGGCCGTCCATTTGGTGCCGCAATAGAAAGGCCAGCATGCCCACCAGGACATAAAACAGCCCTACGCACAAAAATCCGTAAAAGGTGTTGTTCAGGAGCTGCCCGATCCCAAAAGAAGCTGCCAGTGACAGGAAAAACAAGGCCATAAACGCTATGGCGCCCACCAGCAGGGCCCTGGAAAATGAGGTAATGCCGCGCATGAGGACCTTAAAGCTTTTCAGCTGGTAATACTCCGCACTATGCTCCACATAGGAGCGGATATTGGCCTCCGTATCGGCCAGTTGTTGCCTTATTGCCTCAAAAGCCATATCCTATTTCTGAAGTTCCGTGTTCTTCTTGCGAAGTTCGCCCAACTTGCGTTCCAGGGTAGCGATAATGTCGTCGGCCTTGTAACTCATATTGGAAATGGACTCATCCAACCGGCGTTCAAAGTCTAATTTCTTGGCATCTGCTGTTTTGGTCAGTTCTTCCGTGGCTTGTGATACACGACTGGCGACTTCCTCCCTGGCGTCCATTGCTTTCTTCTTAATCTTCTTCCTGGTTTTGGATCCTTTGTCCGGTGCATACAGGATTCCCATGCCCGCGCCAATCGCGACCCCTGTCAACAGGGCCAGTACTACATTTCCACTATCATTTGCCATAATTAAATCAGTTTTTTAAGGTTAACAATTCTCCGGGGACCTTCGGCCCCAAATCCCCACCGCACTCACTACCCCCTTGGTAATACGCGGGGATGGCGGTGAAAATCCTCTGGGCCGGAGCTACGTCCCGGCATCAAAGGCAAGGTAGCGGAAGCGGTAGGAAGTGTTTGACCATATCCGCTGAAAAATTGGTTGAAATGATCAAAAGACGCCTCCGGGGACGGTTGCACCCCATTAATAAACTTTATGGTATTTTTCTCTGAAGCAGCCGGAGGTTAGTCTTTTCGGCTGAAGCGTAAATAGGCAAAGTTGGAAATTACCTCCGCTGTTCAATTTTCGCCCAGGTATCCCGCAGGGTCACCGTCCGGTTGAAAACCAACCTGTCTGCCGTGCTGTCCTTGTCAACATTAAAGTAGCCCAGCCGCTGGAACTGGAAGCCCTGTCCGGCCTGAGCGTCTTTCAGGCTCGGTTCAATATATCCCTCTAGCTGTTGCAGGGAATCAGGGTTGATAAATTCCATGAAGTCACGCCCTTTATGTCCATCCGGGGTTTCATCGTTAAAAAGGCGGTCATACAGTCGCACCTCGGCCTTGAGTGCATGGGGCACAGACACCCAATGAAGCGTCCCTTTTACCTTCCTGAGGCTTTCTTCGCTCCCGCTGCCGCTTTTGCTCTTGGGGTCATAGGTACATTGTATCTCCGTAATATTCCCATCGGTATCCTTGCTGCAGGAAACCGCCTTGATGATGTAGCCGTTCTTCAAACGCACCTCACCCCCCAACTTCAGCCTGAAGAACTTACGGTTGGCCTCTTCCCGAAAATCTTCCCGTTCTATGTACAGGGTCCCTGAAAAGGGTACTTGCCTGTTGCCGGCGCCGGGGTCTTCCGGGTTGTTTTCTGCCTCCAGCCATTCTTCTTCTCCTTCCGGGTAATTCGTAATGACCAGTTTTACAGGATCCAGCACCGCCATCACCCTGGGCGCTATCTTGTTCAGGTGTTCGCGGATGTGGAATTCCAACAGGGAGACATCCACCACGTTCTCCCGTTTGGCGATCCCGATGGTGTCAGCAAAATTCCGGATGGATTCCGGGGTAAACCCGCGCCTCCTAAGCCCGGAGATCGTAGGCATACGGGGGTCGTCCCACCCGTTTACCACCCCTTGCTCTACCAGGTGGAGCAGTTTTCGCTTGCTCACAATGGTATGGCTGAGGTTGCGCCTCGCAAACTCCCGTTGTTTTGGCCTGATCCTGCCTTCGGTCACCACCTGGTCCAGAAACCAATCGTATAATTCCCGGTGGGGGGCAAATTCCAGGGTACAAAGCGAATGCGTCACTTGTTCTATATAATCGCTTTCCCCGTGGGTCCAGTCGTACATCGGGTAAATACACCAATCGGTATTTGTGCGGTGGTGCGGCCGGTGGAGGATACGGTACATGATGGGGTCCCGCATGAGCATATTGGATGCCGCCATGTCTATTTTGGCCCGCAACACATGGGTCCCTTCGGCAAATTCCCCTTGCTTCATAGCTTCGAACAGCGCCAGGTTCTCTGCCACATTTCGATTCCGGAAAGGGCTATTGGTCCCCGGCTCAGTGGGGGTCCCCTTCTGTTCGGCCATTTGCTCTGAGGTCTGGCTGTCCACATAGGCCTTGCCCTGTCGGATGAGCATCACCGCCCAGTCATACAGCTGCTGGAAATAATCCGAAGCATAACACTCGCTATCCCAGTGGTATCCCAGCCATGCCACGTCTTTTTTGATGGCTTCCACAAACTCTTTTTCCTCCTTGGCGGGGTTGGTATCGTCAAAACGAAGGTTTACGGGGGCGCCATAGCGCTCCCCAAGCCCAAAATTCAGGCAAATAGAGCTGGCATGCCCGATATGGAGGTAGCCGTTGGGTTCCGGGGGAAACCGAAACCGAAGGCTGGATTTTGGGAATCCGGCCAACAAATCGTCCTCGATGATATGCTCGATAAAATTCAGCGATCTGCCCTCGTCTTTCATAAAATGGATATTCAGGCCGCAAAGGTAGCAAAAATGGCAGTATAGCGGCCTTTAAAAAAGCCTCACCTTGTAATACCCGCGTTTCACAACAGATTTAATCGCTGCGACAACATTAAATTCCCTGAGGCCCATTTAAATACCATATTTGTTATTGCATACTGGGCTAATACCAAGAAAACCAGCCACCCAGTGAATTTTATAGCCAGCAAAAAACCAAGCACCAGGCCTTTTCCAGGAATAATCTCAAAGCAGGAAAAACCACCGTTCCCCCAAAACAAACTACTTATGAGCCGAAATCTACTTACACATTTCCGTTTCATCATAGGGGCCGCTCTGATGCTCGGGTGCTTTCAGCTTACCGCTCAAACATTGAACAAGCCAGTGCCCGCGCCCAACCAAACGCCCCCTCCGGGCTCAACTGCCTGGAACAAGGCTTGTGCGTCCGCGTCCTTTAACGATTACTGGGTGAACTTTACCTGGAACCCACCCCTGGTCAACGGGGATAACGAGTTTATCCTGGAGCTCTCCGATGCTTCGGGGAACTTCTCGGATGCCGTGGAACTCGCCAAAGATGCCAGTAAAAACCTGGTATTCGATTTTTACTTCCAGTTTACGGTCCCTACCAACATCCGGGGAGAAGGATACAAGTTCCGTGTTCGCAGTACCAGCCCGGCCAGGACAAGCCCGGCCTCGGACGCCTTTCCCATGTATTATATCGATGTCAATAGCGGACTTACCATTCGGCCCCAGGGGCAGGCTGATTTTGGGGATGGTACCGCACAGGTATGCGACGGCAACTCCATCACCCTTGAGGTATATAACCTTCCCAATGCAGATACCTATCAGTACAATTGGTATAGGAGCGGTTCGCCCCTGGCAGAAAAAAGCAACAGGATCACGGTCAGTGCCGATGGGATGTATAATGTTGAAATAGACTACGGGGCCTGCTCCGGTTCTGGAAACACCCTGAGCAACATCATCGACGTGACCACGGGCAGCAGCCTGGGCATCGAGATAGACCCCCCGGCCAAGACCAACCTCTGTAGTGGGGAAACCGTAGACCTCGTAGCCAACATCACAGGAGCCGGTATCACCTATGTATGGTACAAAGACGGTGCTGCGGTAACCCTGCCAACCATCGATGATGATACCTATACGGTAGACGCATCCGTTTCCGGCTTTGCGGGCGACTACCAGGTAGAGATATTCGGGTCGGGCCTTTGTGTTGAACGATCCCCCGCTATGACCATCACCAGTGCAGGAGGCTTTACGGTTACCCGTGACAACCCGGCGAACCTGGTCCTCCTGCCGAGCCAGACGGTTACTTTGAATGTTACCACAACCGCCATGACTCCCCTTTACCAGTGGTACAAGGATGGCGCTCCCGTGGCCGGGGCTACCGGCAGTTCCCTGGACCTGACCGATGTATCGGACGCAGGCACCTACCACGCAGAAGTAACAGACAGTGCGGGACCCTGCCCGGCGGTCGTGAGCTCAACAACCACCAATGTGGTGGCCCCGGCCAGTTTTGAAGTACTGGTCAGTTACGCCACCCCGTATACCGCTTGCGAATCGACCAGCATAGCCCTGGAGGTAAGCACCATCAATGCCGTGGATGGGGGCGGTGGTAAAACCGACGTTACCTCCAGCCTGTTGGCTTCCTTTACCTGGCAGTGGGAAAAAGACGGGACTGCCGTAACCGGTGAGACCGCCTCCACCATCAGCCTGACCAATGTCGCCGAAAACGGAAGCTACCGGATCCGGGGGCAATTAGACAGTTATAACGCCACCTCTGCCAATAGGTCGGTACAACTGCTGGTGAACGAAACACTCAGCATCAGCAGCACCAGCCTTGTAAGCTGCGGCCCTTCTGAAATCATCACGATCAGCACCACCACAGACCTGAGCGGGGAAACCTACCAATGGCTCCGCAATGGTACAGACCTCGGTCTGAGCGGGGGCTCCATGGCCATTACGGAAGCTGGAACATACCAACTGGTACTGGAGCGTTCCGGCTGCCCGCTCAAATCGAATGAAGTAGTGATCGCCCCCCTCGATGAATCGGCGATTACCCTGGACATCAGCGGTACCGTGGTATTCCCGGAAGGTGGATCGCGTACGGTCAACGCCAGCGGGGGTGAAACCTATCGTTGGTACGACAGCAACAATGCTGAGGTAAGCACTTCTTCTTCCATGACCTTCACTGAAGAAGGTTCCTACCTGCTGATAGCCACGGTAGGCAGTTGTGAGGTCTCCCGCAATGTTTCCGTGGAGTACCTGGAAACCTTTAAGGTGCCAAACGTCATCTCGGCCAATGGGGATGGGATCAATGACCTCTGGGTCCTTCCCAATTCCTATTCGAACAAGGCGGATGTTCGCGTGACCATTTACAACGAAAGGGGTGAGGAAATTTTTAACCAGAACAACTATCAAAACAACTGGCCGGAGTCCAGCCGGGTATTCCCCAGGCAGAACATGGTCTTTTTCTACAAAATCAAAAATGCGGATGCTGTACTAAAACAAGGTACCATCACAGTGATCCGATAAGTACAGGGGCAATGAAAAATCGAATTCTATTCATATTACTTTTATGCATCGCTGCCGTCGGCAGGATGGGGGCTCAGGAAGAGAGCCCTTTCATCACATACGACGTGCCGGCCCAGAACCTGCTGAAGTTTAACCGGTTCCTTATCAACCCAACCTTTTCAACGGTCAGGGAAGATAAGTCGTACATCAACCTGCTGCATAGAAACCAATCGGTAGAATTTGATGACAACAACCAAACGTATTTCCTCAGTTACAGTGGCAGGATCAGTGACCGCACCGGGCTGGGCCTCAGCCTATACACCCAGCGAGAAGGGTTGGTAAGTAACTATGGGGTGCTGGCCAACTATGCCTATGGTATAAAACTGAGTGATAAAAGTAATTTTACATTCGGGGCCAACCTCTCCTATTACAACAGTGGTTTTGATGAGAGCAGGGCCAACCCCCTTGAACCGGACCCCTTTTTAAACGGTTTTACAGACAGCTCCTTATTATCCTTCCAGCCCGGCTTCAACATTTCGTACGGGCAGTTTGATTTTGGCCTTTTTGCCGAAAACCTCTTCGACTACAACCTGAAGACCAATGAGTCCATCACCGAATTCGGCGATAAAACCTTTTCGGGACACCTTCAATATACCCATCAGTTTGAAAAAACCTCCGGCCTTTTTGAATCCGGGCGCCTTATGCCTTTGGCCCGGGTGCGAAAAGTAGGGGAGGACGAGATTGTCCTGGGGGGTAACCTGATCCTGGACCTCCCTAAAATAGGTTGGGTACAGGGAGGGTACGACAGTTTCTACGGGGCTTCCGCCGGGATCGGTTTTAACCTGAACCAACGCCTGTCTATCGGGTATACGATGGAGAAGGGCCTGTCCAGCAACTTTGACAATTTTGGACTTACCCACGAAATTTCCTTTGCCTACTCCTTTACCCCCACCCTTACCGAAGACCGGGTAATGCTGGAAGAAGAACAGGACGCCCTGGTGGAGAAGGAGGAAGAAGATCCGCTCGAAGAGGACGCGCTCGCGGGTTCCAAAGACGAGGAAATCGAAGAATTAAAACGAAAGCTGGCCGAGAACGATGCCATTCTGGCCGAACTGATGTTCCGGCAGGATTCCCTGGAGGCCCATCGCAAAGACGACCTGGAACGGCGTTTTGACATGGTTATGCGCATGGTGCGTCAGGAAACCAGGGGCGAAAGGCCCGACCTGGAGGAACGTGCCAAAAAGCTCTTCCTGGAGGATGAACCCGCCGTCACGCGGGCAGAACAGCTGCGGCAACAGGCCGAAGAACGACAAGCGGCCGCCAAAGAGGTTCCCGTGGCTGAACGGGACCGGACCCAAATCGTCGAAACCACCACCCCCGCTGCCAAAAGCCCTGTAAAGAGCAGGAAATTCAAAGGCCTGGAAGGGGTAGACGACGGATATTACGTAATCGCCAATGTTTATAAAGGCACGCACTACCTGGAGCGCTTTGTGGAGGAGTTAAAAGCAAAAGGCCTGGAAGCAGACTATATTGACAACCGCCAAAATGGCCTCAAATATGTTTACCTGCAGCGCTATGACAGTTATGAGGAAGCGCTGAACGCCTACAACTCCAACCTAGACGGCCAGTACGATGGCGACCTGTGGATCATGGACGTGGACAACCGCTATAGCAACGAGGCCTATGCCGCCAACGCGGAAAAAATCAGGGAAAAATCCGAAGGGTACGAAAACGATGTCCTCCGGAAAAACGTCATTGTCCAGGACAAGGTAACGGCCAGGGAAAGCCAACCCCAGCAACTGGATGTGACGGGCACAGGCACCGGCTACTATATCATCGTAAATGTCTTTGCCAACCCCAACAACGCCAACCGTTTTGTGAAGCTCCTGAATATGCGTGGCCTGAGCGCCGGCTATTTCATAAATCCAGAAAATAACTATCGGTATGTTTATTTAAAACGATACGATTCCTGGAACAACGCCCTCATTTCCTACTACTCAAAAATAAACAACGCCTATGACGACAAGATGTGGATCATGCGCGTTACACCAAATCTGATAACCTAATGCTACCAAACTTTACCCGAAAAACAGGCCTGGCCCTTGCGCTTCTTTTTTCGTTGATAGGATTCGCACAGGAATACCACTCTTTTGATATTCGTTATCAGAACAATATCAAAGGAGACCTCACTTTTATAGCCAACAACATCGTCAACCGTGACGGGGGTTCGGGCAACACCGAACCCGAAGACCCCTATAATTCCACGGGGAATTCCTCTACCTATAACGATTGGCTGGACATGCAATACATTGATGTGGATAACGATCCGGCCACTTTTAGCTCCAGCCGGGCCAATTTTACGTTCCCCAATGCCAACTGTAACCTGATCCGCTACGCCGGCCTCTATTGGTCTGCCACCTATCCCAGTGAACAGGCCGGTCAGGCCGTGGGTACCAACCGCCAGAACGACTTCAACCAGGTAAAATTCATGGTGCCGGGGGGTGCCTATGTGGACATTACCGCGGATGAAGTTATCTACGACGGCTTTACCAGCCCGGACAACTCCATGCGGCAGAACAGCCCCTATGCCTGTTATGCAGACGTAACCGCGCTTTTGACAGCCTTGCCCGACCCGACGGGAGACTATACTGTCGCCAACGTCCGGTCGGTAGTCGGTTCCCTCTCACCCGGCGGAGGAGCCTCCGCGGGATGGACCCTGGTGGTCGTCTATGAGAACCCTTCCCTGACCGGGAAGCTTATTACCACTTTTGACGGGTTTGCCAGGGTGCGGAGCGCCAACCCGACGGTAGATATCAACTATAGCGGCTTTAACACCATCCCAGTAGGGCCGGTAAATGCCCGTTTAGGGGTAGCCGCCCTCGAAGGGGACAACCGGATTACCGGGGACCAGTTGCGCATCCGGGCCGCCAGCAACCCCGGCTTTACCACCTTGAGCAACCCGGTAAACCCAAACAACAACTTTTTCAACAGTAATATTACCTTAGACGGGGCGATTACCAACAACCGGACCCCCAACAGTGTAAATACGCTGGGATACGACACCGATATCTTCTTGTTGAACAACCCTTTTAATTCCGTCATCCCCAACAACGAAACAGACGCCACGTTCCGCTTCACTTCTAACGGAGACCAATACTATCCTTTCTTCAACTCCTTTAACGTGGAGATCATCGAACCGAACATCGTGGTGGAGAAAAGGGTGGAGGATATTGGCGGTAACGATATTACCGGGGCCGGGGTAAACCTGGGCCAATTGTTGGATTATGTACTTACATTCGAGAATATCGGCAACGACGATGCTACCAATTACACCATCAGGGATGTACTCCCCGTAAATGTAACGTTCATCCCCGGTTCCCTGGTCCTCCCGCCCGGGGTCACCTATGTGTATGACGCCGTCAGCCATGAAATTACCTTTACCATCCCCGACAACCTGGTAGAAGAGGGAGACCCGCCATCCTCCATCCGCCTTCGTGTCAGGGTAGCCGAGAATTGTTTTGATTTTGTGGATGCCTGTACCGATACCATCCAAAACCTCGCTTTCTCCACGTACGAGGGGGTGATCAACAACAACCAGATCACTGATGACCCCAGTGTGTCGGATTTTGATGCCTGCGGGTTTGTGACCCCGGGGGCCACCAATTTCCTGCTGGACGACCTGGAAGACTGCGATTTTACCCGTACCGTACAGCTTTGTGGGGCCAGCCTGGTCCTTGACGCAGGAGATAACTTTGATGACTACATCTGGTACTTTGATGAAAACGGGAACGGGCAGATCGACGGGGGGGACACCCTGCTGAACGATGGTGACCCGGACAATGACCCCAGCACCCTGAGGGTAACTGAAATTGGTACGTATATCGTTGACAAAATCGTGGCGGACCCCTGTAAAGGATTCCAGGAGATCATCACGGTAGAATACTTCGGAAATACACAGACCAACCCCATCACAGATTTAATCAACGACACTACCAACACAGTAGAAGGGGAAGTGGTCACCTGTCCTAACGATGGGGAGGAACTGCCCAAAATCTTCCTGTGCGGGTTAAATGACACGGAGCTTATACAAATCAACATCCCCGATGCCACCAGCATCCAATGGGAGCAGTTGGACGAGGCCAGTTGTGGCTCGGCAGGACCCGATTGTGCGAACAAAGATGCCGGCTGTACCTGGAACAATGTAGGCAGTGGCAGCAACTGGGTGGCGCAGGATCCCGGTAAATACCGAATACAGATCAACTACCAGAACGGTTGCTTTACGCGTTTCTACTTTGATATATTTAAAAACCCCCTGGACCCGCAATACAATGTAACAGACATCATTTGTGCCACCCCGGGGAATATTACGGTAACCAACATGCCTGCCAGCTACGAGTACCAGTTGCTGGATGCCACCAACGGGAATATCCTGGTGCCATATGGCCTAAACCCCAGTTTTGATATAGCCACCAATGGCGCCTATACCGTAGAAATACGCCAGCAAGGGGTGGTTGACGGATGTATTTTCCGACTGGAAGATATAGGGGTCCTTTCCAGGAACTTCCAGGTAGATGTGGTCCCCCAGGACACAGATTGTAACGGCATGGGCGAAATTGCCATTTCCGTGCTCAATGTGGAACCCCAATATTATTATGAGATCTCCCAAGGGGGCACAACGATAGATACCTATGGCCCCAGTGTTGATAATAACTACACCTTTACCAACCTCAGTGACGGGGTTTACGATGTCCTGGTCACCACAGATGACGGCTGTTCGTACACCGAACAGGTGACTATTAACGACCTGACAGACCTGGATCTTGATGCCCGGGTCTCACAACACATTAGCTGTAAGGAAGGTAATATCCTAATGGAGTCTACCGGGGGCAAAACCCCGCATACCTATGCCATTTGGCAATATGTGGATGAGGGTGGGACAACCGTAATCTCTTATCCTACCCCTGCCGATATCCCGGCTTCCGAGTTCCAGACCAGCCAGATTTTTGATATCTATGACCCGGGAGACTATACCTTTGTGGTGGTAGACCGCAACAACTGCTTTGCCTTTTCCAATACGGTCAATATTATCCTGGTGCCCGCAGTTGAGTATACCACATCGGTGATGGATGAATCCTGCTTTGGGGCCAATGATGGGTCTATTACCTACAACATGACCAACACCAATGGGTATAAGGTTACCTATACGCTGACATATCCGGACAGTA
>LXTR01000051.1 GCA_001683825.1 Flavobacteriaceae bacterium CP2B
TTTTATTCTTTTAATAAAGCTAAATTCACCCCTTTTAATAAGTTTATTACCTTTAACAAGTGTAGATATAAAGAGTAAAAACGTATATATTTAAGGTTTTATAACAATCAAATAATTATTATACCTAGATCTATTAACACTGTAACCAAACCAATGTACAAATCCATTAAATCCCCTCCTCCACTTCCATAGATAATTATTAGCTTCTAACTTTAACAATGAACCTTTTATAGTGGTAAGATTTTGTACAATTAGAAAAGACATCTTGGGCTTTACCTGAACTGTCCCCCGAATTATGGACACTTAAAAAAGCCCCATGATTCGGGGTTTTTGTGTATTTTTATCAAAAAACCTCATTATAATGGAGCCAACGATAGAAATGAGTACGGAGAATGAGTAAAATTATTTTTAAAGAGATTCAAATAAAACAGCTAGAAAAAAATAAAAATGTATTAAAAGCGTCGGAACGTTCAATTAGCTATTGTCCAGATTTTAAAATAAGAGCGGTAAAAGAAAATCAACAAGGAAAAGGTCCTAGCCAAATCTTTTTAGAGAATGAGTTTGACTTAGCTGTGATTGGTGAGAAGAAACCAAAACAATGCTTGAAGCGTTGGCGATGAATTAGATTACAAAGATTGTTAAATCTTTGAATCCCTTGAGCTCAACATAAAAGATTACATGGAGGAGTATAATTATAATCGTTATCAGTGGACATTAAAAAAGATGGCTCCGATTGAATATCGGAACCATCTTTTAAGTGCTTGATTTTTCAGGGCTTTTTTATTAAACTGTCCATTTTATAGGATACAGTTCAACTTAGAGGTCTTTTGAACATTAAACTTATTTTTTCACGAGGACGTAATTGTTTTGTGAATATCTTCTTTCTATCTATGAACATGAAAAATACGGAATACATATGGACATATAAAAGTAATTGCAAATCCTGTCATTGCATAACGGACAAAAATCAGCTCAGGGATGGATTTTTTTAGTATGACTTGTATAGCCATCACAAAAAAAAGTCCTGTTGTTATTTTACAAAGTTGCACTATAAATACATTCTTTTCATTAAAATTAACAAACTTTCTTTCTAGTATCATACCTATCGTAGTCCCTGTGGCGATACCTAGTACTTTATAATTTTCTACTTGATCCGTGAAATAATATGCAATAAGAGAGAATATTACTATCCCCCACTGCAAAAACGGTATTTTTATATCACTTATTTTCATTATAAATTTCACATATAAACAGATAATTACAACACCAATTATAATAGATCCAATCACATCACTAAACCAATGTACACGTAAATATAGCCTTGATATAGCGATAAGTACAATAAATACAGTTCCAATCAAATAAATTATTTTCTTTTTAAATAAAACCATTAAAGAGCTCCAAAATGTTGTCGTTAACTGTACATGTGTGCTCGGGAAAGAATAACCTGAAGCAGACTCTTCATATAGGGCCTGTATCCCATCGTAAGTAAATGGCCTTGGTATTTTTAAAAAACCTTTCGTCATTACACTAATATATCCAGATATACAAATTATATTTATCATATGAAATGCTTTTCTTTTAGATACACACCAGTATATCATTGAAATGATAATTAAATATAACGTTTCACTTGCCATATTTGAAACAAATTTCAAATATGATGAAAGTGTAACATTTTCTATATTATTCATCCATTTTAGGAATGATACATCAAAATTAAACATATATAATAGTACCTCCAAACAATATATAAACTTGTACTTAACTTCAAAATAGACTATTTATTGCTAACGTTATGTTAAAAAAGACAAACTTTCTTATAGAAGTTTGTCTTTTCACCAAAAAACTTAGATTTTTTAATAAATTAATATTTGATTTAAAGTTAACAGTTCGACCAGTTGTTTGTTTTAGGAATTATGATGATTTTCTATTCTTTTAAGCTTTGGATTGAACCAATTTGCCAATCTCCTGATCTATAACATTTAATTCATTTTTAACTGTTTGGTATTCTAAGTTTAGGAAATTGATTTAGTTGATCAATTATATGATCTTTTCTCTGAGTAATATTATTAATTTCATTTTTTCTATGATTAAGAATTTGGTTAATACTACTATTTAATTCGTTAATTTGATTTTTAAGTAATTGTACTTGCTCATTTGGTTTAGGGTTACTAAGTTCATCTAGCTGTCTATTCAGTTCAATATAATTTTTGTCAATCTCACTTTGTTTTTGATAAATTTCATCTACCTTTTTACTAAGTTCAGTTCTTTCTTTATTAAGAGCATTATAATATTGATGTTCTTGACTATAACCTAACAGCTTCGTGTTAACCTTTTGTAATTCACTGTTCAATCTATTTAATTCATTATTAGTTAATCGCCAATCATTATTAAGTTTTTTTAGCTTGTCATTAATGTGTTGGCGTTCAGGATCTTTTTCAGCTAGTTTTTTATTTATTTCTTTAGCTTCATCGAGAGCTTTTTTTTGGCTTGCTTCAAGCTCTTGACGATGTTTATGTCGTTTGCCTAGTTCATCAATTTTTTTATTAAGTTGCACTAACTCACTCTCTAACTCTTGTTGTTTTTTGTTAGATTTATCGAATTCAGCTAATTGTTTTTTTGTATTATCTATTTTTTTATTACATTCCTCTAACTCGTTCTCAATTTTTTCTAACTGTTTATTATATTCGCCTATGTGATTTTTTAATCTCGATATTTTATTATCAGAATTTTTATATTTATCAGCTAATTCCCTTAATTCATTATCTAGTTTGTTTATATAATACAAATACTGACCGGACTTTTTGTTCAATGCTTCTTGCACTTTAAAAAGTTCCACCAATTTAGTATTAAGTTCGGCTTTCTTTTTAGCAAGTTCCTTTGATTCAGCGATTCGATTAATTAAATCTTCTCGCTTTTTATTAAGATCATCTTTTTCATTTTTTATTTTCTTATCAAATTCACTTTGTTGTTTAATTAATTCCATAATTAGACTTAATAATTCAGCTTTCCGATCATTAAGTTTCTTAATCTCACTATTAAGTTCTAAGCGATTTGAATCCTTTTTATTTAATTCCAATAGTCGACTTTGAGATTCCTTTAACTTATTTTTAAGATCTTGAAGCTGTGGACTTTGCTGCTTAAGCTGTGACAACTTTTGATTCAATTCTTCCAGCATTCTTTCAAGATCCTTACGTTGTGAATTTAACTTGTCAAATTCATCTATTTTTTGATTTATTACATCACGCCTTTTATTCAATTCATCTAATTGCTTTTCTTTATTAACTAGATCTTCAAAATTCAACACGTTAAATATAAATTGAGCATATTCTTCACGTGTTACAGATTTATAAGGTTCAAATAATCCATTCCCTGTACCAGAGACAAGTTGATTCGACTGTAAAGCACTAATTGCATCATTTGCCCAGTAATCTTTCGCTACATCACGAAAATTATGTTTTCCTACTACAGGTATATTAAAAGCATTTTTGATAACCTGGGTCATCTCTGCACGACTTATTGGAGATTTCGGACGAAAATTCCCTTTCTCATCACCACTAAAAATCCCCATTTTTGTTAAAGTCAAAATTTCATCTAAAAACATAGTAGAACTTTTATTTACATCACGATATGGATTTTGAGCTTCTGCCTCTACTTCCTTTTCAGGAAACTTAATACGATAAATAACAGCAGCTACTTGTTCCCTTGTGACTGAATCACCTAATCCAAATTTATTATTACCATAACCTACTATGATTTCTTTTTTTAAAAGATTATTTATAGCTACATTTGCCCAATGATTTGATGGAACGTCCAGAAATGCTGGGACCATTTGATCTGGAACTATTTTTTTTAAATCACTTTCAGCTTGTGTGGAATTAATATTTCCTCCAAATAAAATACTTCCTATTAACGTGAATGACGTAATAGCTTTTATCTTTCTTTTTTTCATAAAAATCTCCTTTATGCACTGTTTAAATTTCCCTATGTGCGTTTTCTCTGTGTGCATTGACTTATGTTCATAACCTGAATTTTTCTCCTCTTTTAGAAAAAACATATGACTGACACATATACAAATTATAAAAGCAATGTATAAATTAATAGCATTTTTGTTAGGGGAAGAATAATAGATAATTAAATAAAGATTTTTTTATAATTTATGATATAATTTAAATTTTATATTCCTTTGACACTTTGTAAAATTACGTTTCTTAACAAATTAGATAGTTCAACTTATTAATTATATTATTCGTATATCGCAATTAATTAAGTAGCACGAACAATCATCAAAATTATATATTAAATACATTATTTTAACATTTATATATACCTTTCTCCATCTAACATATCAATTCTTTTTATCGAATCGTGGGCATATCCTATTAAACAATCTAACTTTAATCTTTGATCAATTCCCCCCACCATTTAACCCACATTCATTTTTGGGTATTCTATATATTTTCCCATTAAATGCTGTCCATTCTTGATTGTAATCATCAGTGTATTGCATATTAAAATATCCAAAAAGGACTAGTCCTAGTAAAAGCGCTATAAACATTATAAGACCATATTTTACGTTCAATCTGTAAAACTCCTTTCTTTTTACTTAAATAATAAATACTTTATTTCATATAACAGAGTATTATATTATCAAAAATTACAGTAGTAATAGATTTTTAAATAAAAACAAACAACGCTTACAAATAATGTAAGTGTTGTTTGTTTTTATCGATAGGGATATATCAAATTAATTATAGCGACATGCAAAGATTATTATGTATTATTTTTTACCCTTTATAAAAGTATTTTTCAAACTCCGCTCTACATCATATTGATTGTATTATTTAGATGGATACTTTGTTTACCTCTGTTAAGTCCAGTATCTATTCTATTCACTAATAATTCAATTAGGCAATAAATACCATTCCCATTTTATTGTGTCCCATCAGCCTATCAATTTCCAATCGATAGCTGTATGTAGTCTAATGAATTATTAAACATGCATCACTTAACAGTTTAAATCCCTACGTTTCCCCATGGTAACAATCTTGGGATTTAAACTGTTAAAATTTTAATTAATTTAAAAATGAGTATAAAAAATTAAAGCCATATAATCTATGTTAATTAAAAATACCTAAAACAAATGCTGTTTTAGGTATTTTTTCCTTTAGTTATATGTAAAGAACCTCTTTTTCTATTAAGTTTAGTCCGACTGTCGAAATCTGGTAACAATCTATTACAGTATTAATCTGCTAGAAAAAATAAAAAATTATAGACAAAAAGAAAAACGCTCCCAACCGACCAAAGTTTAGAACGTCTTTCAAAGAACAAAATGCATCTTGTACCTTTTTAAGTTTAAAAACTATTACTACTATTATACAATTTTTAAACAAGGCTTGCAAGTGGCATAGTTTCTAATATTCAAAATTAGGAGAAATGCCTTTTTCTTTTGTCTCTAAAAAGGAGAAATTAAATAATGAACAATGTAATAAAAAGAAGACACACCATACAATATGCTCAAATTCATAACAATCCTTTACAAAATGATTTAGTTGACTTACGTGCAATTGGTCTTCTTTCTCACCTTATGAGCCTACCTAGTGATTGGATTATTTATAAAACACAACTTTATAAGAAATTTAGCAGAAAAAATATAGATGCCGCTTGGAAAGAACTTGCCAATAAGAACTATATAATTGGATTTAACTGTTACGTAAACGGAAAAAAACAATCTTTTTATAATGTATCTGATATTCCATTTAAATCTGAGGAATTTGTGGAATTTATCCAAGGTACTATTACAGAATTAATATATTCTGGATATTCAGTAAAATCCTTAAGTCCCATGAACGGTGGATCCCTTGATATTGATAGAGATTTAACTGATGTACTCAATGTACATCAGTTTGAAACTTTTAATACTGAGAGTAGTGTACCGACAGTACAGTACTGAGAGTACTGTACTGTCGGTACACATACAAAAGATAAAGTAAACAAAAAAACACAAAAAAATCTTGAAGATGATAAACCGACTGTTTTATACACAATTAGGAATAATACAAAAAACCTGAAATAGAAACCATTAATCAAAAAATGCATCCCACACCACTCTTGATTGATAGCGAAATATCAAAAATTAACAATAAGGTTAGAGATATATTCAAAAATAATATACAAAAAAGATCATTTGATTCTGTATTGAAAAAGTGTATAAATAATTACAATAAAGGTACTGTACCAAACTACGAAAATTATCTAATTACATCTATTGAGAATAAAATTGAAGAATTAGAAATTCGTAGAAAAAAAGAAAATAGTTTTATACCCAAAACAAAAAAAGAAGATGCAGAACAGAAATTGCTCCAGAATGGTTATCTGAACAGAAAAATACAGAAACCCTATCATTAGGTGAGAGGAGTAAACCTCAAATCCCGTCCCAAAAAACGATTGAAGATGAGAGAAAACAACTAATGGAAATAATAAAAAAATATAAAAAATAAAATTTATACAAAATCTATTACTAAATATCATAACTTATATTTTTTAAATTAAAGACTTTTAAATATCTTTTGTTTTTACACATATTAAATTTATAAAGATTTAATATGTGTAAAAATCCAATTGACAAAAGTTTTATTATTAGGCTAAGATTGATTTTAGAAATTTTTGAAAGGATGTGATTCGTCAATAGTCTCTCAAGTAAAAGATATGTGCACAAAGAGGTAATAAGGTAATACCTTTTATTTTTTAACTACAATTGATAATGATTATCAATATTGATCATTGTTTGGAATTACATTTATAGACATGAGTACGATTTTTTAAGCTCCTTGGTTTCTTTACAATATTAAAGGTTATTATTATGTCTATATAGTGACTATAGTTGGATATAGCTTTGTGAAATTTTATGCAATGCCATATTAAACGCTTATTACAAAGACTTTTTAACAAATTCCACCCTAATAAACAATATTGAAAGGTGATGAATATAACATGTTAAAACACTTAAAAAATCATTGTTGCATTTACTATATTAATTTCTATAACCACATTAGGATTACAAATAACTAAAGCCGATACACTACTAGCAGATGGGAAATATACTGTTAATTTTAAAGTATTGCAAAGTAGTAATGATAATGAGTCTAGAATGAACAGCTATGTAAAATCACCAGCAACCTTAACAGTTAAAAATAATAAAAAATATATCTCATTTAAGGTAAACAGTAGTTCTTATATTAAAGGTTTACAAATCAAAAAAGGGAATAAATTTGTAGAAACAGCCGTATTGGAGAAAAATATTCAGGAAAATTCACGTATTGGAGAATTTGAAGTAGATAACTTATTAAATATTCTAGATAGTAAAGTACATGTGAAAATTCCAGTCATTTATGATTAAACATACGATATTCGAATTTTCTTTGATACAAATGTTTTCCCTATTGTTAAATAAAGAAATAGCTTACTACTGTAATAATTAAAAAAGTTAATTTTCTATTAAATCCATTAATAATTTTAATAAATTACTTTTTTATTTAGTATACAACCTTAAGGGTTTTCTATAGTCCTTAAGGTTGGCTTTAATATAAATACTAATAAGTTAATTCTATATACTCCTTACTTATCATCTCAGTGCACTGAAATATTAATAAAATTCTATACTTAATTTAGAATTTTATTCTCTCATAAACTATAATAATGGAACTAATAACTATTTAAAGTATATTAAGCTTTGTATTATTTTATGCTCCCTATGTTTTTAATACTATTCCCCATTTATTCCCCATTGCGCTCTAACTTTTTAACAATTACTTTACTATTTTTATAAATACGATTTTTAACCCCTTTTATAAAAAGAAATCACTGCAATTAGTTTAAATACACAAATTAATGTTATAGCAACTATTTTTCTAACATAACCATAAGTTGTAACAATTAACCTATAAAATTTCCTTTCTATTTCTAATTCCTTCTTAATTATACAAAATAGGATAATCATCATCTTTTTAGACATATACAGTTAATAAAATCGTTATTCACACCATGTTATTAGTATATAAAATTCTCCCACCAAACAAATAAATTAGGAATTATGTTATCAATTTTTTATCCTGGATTCTTATCATCTATAGCATTCTATATAAATCTTATGGTATTATATAGATAGAAAATTTGTTTCCATTGTTTATACTCTATTGTACGTAGCGTGAAGGACAAACCTTACGCCCTGTTAACTCGGGCGAAGTTTGTCCTTTTTTTACTTTAAGGAGGAATTTACTATGAAAAAAATCTACAAAATCGGAGCAGTTATAACAACTTTATGTGTTATTGGTATCACGATCTTTACTTTAACTAAAAATGAATCAGTCAAAACAGAAATAGTAACACCTGAAAAAACAATTGTATCTGCTGCAGATGTAAAAGGATTACCTGAAAATATAAAAGATATTTCAAAAGAAGAATTAAAGCAAAAAATACAATCCCATGAAGAGTTCATTGCGTATTACTATCAACCAACCTGTCATTATTGTAAAAAGGCTGCACCAGATATCAATCGTATGTCAAAAAAGCATGATAGAACTATCTATCGTATTGATATCTCTACCTCAGAAAATCAAAGTGCCTTTCAAGAGTTCGACATTCCAGGCACTCCAGTTGTTGTAGCTTATAACAGAGGTGAAGAAGTTGAACGTTTAGAAGGAGCCGTGTCAGCTGCTACCTATGATGGATTCTTTGCAAGACGTAATTCGAGCGCTAGCTAGTATAGTGCTCGTTTTTCTTTGGAAGAAAGGAGAATTAACATGCAACAAAACGCCCGTATTCATTCTTTAGACATAATAAGAGGTATCGCCATACTATGTATCCTTTTTGCGAATCTGCCCACTATGACAGGACTAGATTCCTTTAATCAAGCAGGTTACACCGGTACAGATAAAGCGATTCGTTTTTTAGTAGATTTGTTTATACAAGCAAAGTTCTACACTATTTTCGCATTCTTATTTGGGGTAGGATTTTATATCTTTATGAAAAATACAGAAGCAAAAGGATATCCTATGTATAAGCTATTTACCCGGAGACTGTATATCTTACTAGTCTTCGGTTTACTCCACTTCACCCTTCTATGGTTTGGAGATATTCTACATGCGTATGCTTTAGCTGGATTTATTCTATTATTCTTTTATAAGCGATCTACTAAACTTATTTTTATAGCTGGTTGTAGTTTCTTACTGGTTAGTTATGTATTACATATTATTGTATTTTTGCGAGCAAGTTCTACTATTACTGAAGTACCAAATTACTATCAATATATGTTTACAGGTAACACTACCAATCACACCGTAAATCTATTTATACATTATTCTCATCAAGTAAAAGCACGTCTTTTCTTTCTAATGACCCAGGAATTCCAGCAACTACTAATAGGAATTCCGGAATATATAGGCTTATTTTTAATAGGGTTATGGGCTGGTAAGAAAAATATTTTTAAAAGGATACCGGGGTTAATAAAGAAGATTAGATTTTTACAGTGGAGTTCGTTATGCATTTCATGTCTTCTCTCTTGTCCTATTATCTACTATTTTATAAAAATGGATGTCTATTACTCTAAGGATGTACAACTATGGATTCTATTTGGAGGGAAAACGCTAGCTATATTCTATATTTGTACTCTACTTAGAGTTTGTGAGAATAAAAAATATATAGAGTGGCTGCAGCCCTTTATGAACGTAGGTAAGTATGCTTTAACGAATTACATTAGCCAAAGTATACTAACTCTTGTCATACTTTCGTTGTACTTTAAAGATGTCTCACAGGTATATTACTGGAAACTATGTACCTTCGGGCTTTTGATTATCTTTGTACAAATGATATTCAGCAAAATGTGGAGTGAATATTTCCGCTATGGTCCTATTGAGTGGGTATGGAGAAAAGGAGTTTACAAGAAATAGTGGTCACTATATAATTTAAATCCTATTAAACAACAAATAAAAAAGTGCAAAATCCCTCAACAGATTTCGCACCAAAACAGATAAAAGTTATAATCACTAGAAACATAGGAGAGTGTTTCACCACTATTATAAACCATATCCTAACATTTTTGATTTGTATTTTTAAAATATGTAAATATTTATCAATTTATTTTGAACTTTCTTTGTAGTTGAGTTATACTAAACTACAAAGAAACAACTCTCCTTTAGGCCGTCAATCATTATGCTAACAAAACACACACCAAAAAACCCAATTCCCGTGTAATGGAATTGGGTTTTTTGGTGCAATTCAGTCGATACAGCAACTTGAACCCACATTTTAAAATTATGGTAGTCTTATTAAGACTACCATAATTTTAAAATTCTTAAACAAAAAACCTAAATCTCTGGTAAGTTGCGCGAATCCACTGCATTTTCATCAAGAAATCTGGAGTATAACAACAATTAAGTTCATACTAGCATGTACAACAAATGATACTAGTAACCTATTAGTACGCACATATACTAAAGCCAGTATAACTCCAATTAAAAAGTATCCAAATATAAATGGAAAATCAAAATGCATGATAGAAAAGAACGATGAGCTTATTAGTATGCTCCAAGTTTGCTTAAACTTAGACATTAAAATGTTTATGGCCGCATAACGAAAAACAAACTCTTCTACTAACGGTGCAAGAAGAACAATTGAAATAAGTGCCACAGGAGATATTGCTGCAGCAGCGACTATATTAGACGTATTTGCTGATTGAGTAGTTAACTGAAATATACTTTTATCTAACATACTACCTACTATCTGCGCAAGAAATACGAATATGATCCCAACTAAAATCCATATGAATGAATTTCTTGATAATTTAATCGATAACTTTGGATCATTTATTATCTCTTTACCATATATAAGAAAGATGATTATCAGCATAAGTGAAAACCCAATTAGGTCCCAATGCACAAGAAGTTGTTGGATTGCTTGCTGTTGATTTCCCTGAATATCATACCAACCTGTCTTCGCTAGTAATTGTACACCTATTATCCCTACAAATTGTGTCATAACAAAATAAATTAAAATAACGAAACCCGATTTATATCTAATACCACTACTCATATTCTTATTTCCACCCTCCACTTTCTTTATCTTTTTGATACCGCTCATTACAAAAACAATAAACACAAAAAGGCTAGATAACTAGCATTTCAGCTACTAATCGCTCCCACAAAACTATTCTGCTTAGTTTTCTAACAAACTAATTCGTTGTAAAAACTTAACTGCAAAGTACCCTCTAAACCCTTCTAGAAAAACCACTTGCGTGCCACTCTCTGCTGTAAACTGATTTGTCCTACAAGTCCATACTTTTCCGTCATAACGCTTTGACTCTAAGCAAGTGTGTATTACTACCTTGTCGCCTACCTTTAATCCGTCCATCACACCAATTACCATTTGATATGCTTCTTTATATCTACGTTTTATGAATTCAACTTGCTTCTTTGTTCTAACATTTGCAAAACGTCCCTTCATATAATCCAAGCAAACGTGATCTATATCTTCTGGAGGACCGGTAAAGTAAGTAGAGCATCGCTTTTCATTCTCTTTTTTAATGTTATATATTAATTTTACAATTATAATTCCTTAGATATGTATCAAACCTCATGCAGCCTTCAAATGCTTTAATCCCATTTCAAGCGCACCGGTTCCACCAAATCCCTGATTAAATAATAATGGGACATCATACTTCTTCGCGTACTCTTTTGCTACATCAATAGATACATGACCACATGCACCTTTTTGAATGACAATAACATCGCATTTTTTTATCACACTTCGAAACGTTTTCTTTACGCCACCGTGATTTTTCCCATCATGGAAAATAACCTGGCAGTCTCTTTTTTTGGCCAACTTCTCTAACGTTCTTCCATTTGATCCACCTAAAACTAGAATTGTACTCATTCCCATTCATTCTCCTTATCTTTCTTCTTTATATATGTACTTGGTGATGTTAATAACACAAGTGTACAAGCAACAATATTCATTAAAACGAAACAAACTATTAATAAAATAATGAAAAGCGGAGACAACAAGATGAGAATAAAGCCACTTACTACCAAACAGATGAAAACAAAACCATTGCTCATGTCTTCATAACCATCTAACCCTCGTACAATATTCAAACTATGCATCCATGCTGTGATGCTATCCCAATTTTCTATTAACAAATAGCCACCACCCAACAAAAAAGCCCATCCAAGCAACGTTCCTAATAACCCAGAATTTCGTCCTATATAATACCCTGAAACAAAATTCGCAGCTGTTCCAATTAACATTCTCATTTGTATTCCTCCATATTCATTTTAGCGCTATATACAAATTTCATTTAACTATGGTTTATTATATCAGAAAATTATGAATATTCAATAAATAAATTTAGGTACTCTTTCTTTTTTATAAAAGGGTTGTGTTTTTTCTTCCACAACCCTCATTTTTTCTTAATCCACAGGTACTTCTTCTTGTCCATGTGGAATTTGTGCAATTGGTGTTACAATTTGTGCATATTTGTTTACCTGCACTTTAAATTGTCGTGGTTCTAAGAAGTTTACCTGTTGAATTAAAACTTCAATATGAAAGGTATCTACTTTTTTCCCACGGTCAATTTTGGTAATTCGCGCATTGTAAAACTTATCTCCATTTAGGAAATATCGTTGTACAGCTTCTGTAGCGAGCATACGCTCATTGCTTGTCATCTTCATTGGTTCAATACCAAATCCAGCCTTTGTAAACAAATATGGGACATCATAACTACTATTAGAAATTTTTCGTAGTAAGTCCTCTACAGTTTTTGTCTTTGCGATATATTCGTCCTCTTTTGTATCAAATCCCTTTGGTTTATCTCCAAGCATCTCGATTTCATCTTGATTTACTTGCTCTTCCTCTTCCTCTTGTACTTGAGATTTCATCATGTAACGATGAATAGTATTATAGGTAGCAACACCTACTACTAACACTATAATTCCTAATATAACTAAGTACTTACGAGGCATATTGAATAAAATGTTGATTATTTTCTTCATCTACTCTCGTCCTTTATCAGTCTATAACATTACGTATTTGCGTCATATGTTGACCTCTTGCCGTATAGTTTAGACCAGTAATTTGTACACCTTTGTTATCACCAATATGAATCATTTTTTGATTCCCCATATAAATTGCAACGTGCCCTGGATTTTCATAGAAAATAAGATCCCCTGGTTGTGCATGATTAATGTCAGGTACTTGTTTACCTTGCCCAACTTGAGCACCTGTCCAATCTCCAAGTTGGACACCTATACTTGTTCTAAAGACATACTGCGTGAATCCTGAGCAATCTGACGTACCGCCTGGTGGATTACGGTCTCCTAATACATATCTGACCTTTCCTTGCCCTAGCCATTTTTTCGCTTCTTCCAATACCTTTTGTCGTTTAGCATTTGTCATGGTAGGAGAACCACCAGATGATAACCCTGGATCATCATTTTTCTTAAAGAACTTCATTGGATCCGTCGGTTGATCATTTATACGAATTTGGAAATCTAAATGGACAGCGTATCCAAGCATATTCAGAACGCCGCCAACATAGTTAGAACCACCCATTTCTCCGATAATTTGTCCTTTTGTTACCATAGTTCCTGGTGTAACTGAAATCTTACTCAAGTGTAAATAACGAGATACAATGCCATTTCCATGGTCAATATAGACACCTAGACCACCGTAGTTTACATATCCTGTTTGAGCTGTAACTACTCCTGCTTCCATCGACCATACAGGGTCCCCTGGTTTTCCAGCGGTCATAGCTCCAATATCTACAGCATTATGTTGCTTTCCATTACGAACTGCATCAAATGTATCTGTAATACGACCTGATTTCGTTGGCCATTTCCAACCTTTATCAGAAATCCATTCTCCATCACCAGCTGTCACACAACCCAAGTCTTTGTAATATTTTAAAATTTTGGAAACATATGTAAAATCTCCGTAACACGCTCCAACTTTGGTTCGGAAGTTATTAGGGTCAGAACAACCTGCTGGATTTTCACCAGCATGCTCCCTAGAAAATGCAATGGCTGTTTCTTCTGAATATCCACCTTTTGCTAATGCATAACTAATGAATCCAGGACCGTAATTATAACTCTGTAAGGCAAGTGCTATATCTCCATTTGCCTTTGCTAACACATCTTTAAATTCTTGTACGCCTGCTTCAATAGAAATATTAGGGTCTTTAATACACCCTATACGAGCACTTCCTTTTAGACCTATACAAGATGAACTTAAATCTCCATAATGCCCTTCTGCTGCTTGCATCGGGTCATTTCCCTCTCCTTGTGATTCCTGCATCATTTGAGCAGCCAAAATACCAACATATTGAGCAACACCATGTTTTTCTGCCATTTCCTTAATTTTAGGAAGGTATCCTGTAACTTTTGCATTAAGGTTAACAGGCTCCCCGCCAGGACTCACATTACCTACACACATACCACCAACAAAATTACTAGAAGGGGCCAGATGTCCATACGTTGCCTCTAACAACCCAGCTTCTAATATCTCACGAGCACGCTCTTTTTGACTCTTACTAAACTTTGCGAGTTCCATCGCTTTCTCTAGCCCATGAGAAGATGTTGTCACTTTTTTACTTCCACTCGCATTAATCTCATCTATTTTTTTCTTAAAATCTGTATCTCCTAATATCTTTTTTACATCTGGTCCGGAGTAACTTTCAGATTTGTTTTTTTGCATCTCCTTTTTCTTTTTTTCACAAGGACCATTCGGTCCTGCCTCGCACACCTCTTTTTCCGTATATTCTTAATATTGGATATCCAAGAAATATGATATAGCATCATGCGGATCTTTACCAGTCAAATCATTATCATATCGCGCCATATCAAAAGCGACAACTTCTTTCCAATCCACATTCAGAGCCATTGAGACTTCCATATATTTTTTAACTTGTTCCTCTGTTTTCGTATCATCATCGGTAAAAGGTACCAAAGAGACTAAGATTACACATACAGCAATAATGACTCCCATAATCAAAGCGGCAGGTACTCCAACTGCTGCCACAACAGCACCCACAATTTTTAATATACCTGCTTTTAGCATTTTGGCAGCAGCTTTCGCTGCCGCCTTTCCTGCTTTCCCTGCTAATTTCGCTATCTTCCCGCGCGCTTGCATCCCTTTTTTCTTAATAAAGTGGGAAGCTACATCTTTTAAAGGATTACTTTTTTTCTGTTCATTTGGATCATTAGGATTGTGACTCATAGACTTATCACACCATATTTTCCATTTTGAGAATTTCTTCCTCTTCGCTGTGCTAAGCGAGGGTTTGGCGCAAATGGAATCAGATTTTGTGGGTCATGTTCTGATAAATTCAAATGCGTCTCTGTACGAACGACTTCGTCCTGTGTATGTGTGACTAAAATTTCTTCTCGTGGCTTAATACTACTGTCTTTCACTTCACAAGCTCTTTCAATCCTTTGGTTTGCTTGTAAACGCGTATCTCCTTTTCCGAATGGCGAAATACGCGACACTGTACCATCTGTTGTTGTCGCAACCATGTAACTACGATCTCTTTCTACCACCATTTGTACATTCTTATAGCCACCTTAGTCTAAATCAGACATATAGAAGTGACCATTGTCTACCTTGTGATTTACCGTAAGTGGTGGTTCATTAAATACCAGTTTCTGTTGTAACGGTCTTTGATTTGGATTTCCTACTAATTGATTTGGATTTACATTGATCGAGCGATTAATATTGATTTTGCCACCACTTGAATCTTGTATATAGGCTGGAGAAGCTTTCGTACCATTACGATACTGCGTTAATTGTCCGTCTGAAATATTTAAATCCTGATATACCACTTGTCCAGAACGAATACTACTATCTCCACTACCATAACGAGATACAACCTGCGTCATACCACTAGCATCTTTTGCTTCAATCCATGATTTATTATTTGTCGTCACAAGACGTACTGCACCTTTTACAACCGATTGCGCGCCTGTATGATCTGTTGTTGTCGGTACCATCTGTTGAATTTCCTGAATCTCTTTTGCTTCTGTACGAACTGCACTGTTATACGGATTATGTTTACTTACCATACGTGCAGTTGCTTGATAAGCACCCGCACCACCAATAACGCCTGCGGCGTAACTCAGTCCTTTTGTTACATTATAGTGACGCTCTGCCGCATTCCCTCCTAATGAAGTATTGACAGCCGCAGTGGTCCCGCTTATCACTCTTTGTACTGCATTCCCTCCAGATTGTTGTACAGCACTCGCGGCACTAAAGTATGCATTTGATACCGTATCAATGCGATCCGCAAGCATAAGGTGTTTCGCACCTTCCATTACACTCATGCCAAGTTTTGCACTTTGTTGCGTTATACGTCCCACTGCGGAAGTTGGGATAGACATTTTACCCGCACTTTGTGCAATATTTGCTACACTTGTTGATGCATCTGCATAAGAGCGTTCAATTTCCGCAACAGAAAGATCTCCTGCACGTGCGATACTCGCTTGCGTTTGTGTCGCTGCGTATACAGCTTTATTAATCGCGCCTCCTGCCGCAACGCCATGTGAACGAACACCTTGAATCGCACTAGTAATTCCAGAACCTACTTGTTGACTCACCGTTCCAAGACTTGCATGGCTTTGTAAACCTTTCGTTAATTGCGAAGCAAAGGCATCTTTATTAATATACGATTGATTATGTAGACTCTTACCACTCGTATCTTTTGCCTGTACGGGCATCGCTCCCGCTTGTACTGCCGCTTGTTGTGCGACTGCCTTAAATTCATTTCCTTTTTCATTTAAGTGAGACTGCCAAGCTTGCTTTTTTTGTTGTTGAGACATAGTCGGAGACAAGTTTTTCATAAAGCTTGCCTGTTGTTCTGCTGCATACCCCTGTTTAAAGGACTCTGTAGAGGCTTGTACCAGGTTCCCAACATTACTTACTTGTTTTGCTTGCTGGCTTCCAGTTCCACTTGTCAAACCGTGTGTTTTCACACCATTGACTGCCTTCTGAATGCCTGCCGCACTGGATATCCCCATTGCATTTAAGTCAGGATTTTTTTGTAACTGTTGTGATAAATGAGAAGCGAAAGCTTCTTTATTCGCATAGTTTGTACCATCTTTTTGCTGTACAATACCAGCCGATTCTGCCGCTTGTTGTGCATAATTTTTAAATCCTTGTACTTTTTGATCTAAATGTTTATTCCATGCTGCTTCTTTTTCTTGTTGCGACATATCTGCAGGGAATTGTTTCATGAATCCAGCCTTATGGTCTGCAGTATATCCTTTCTTAAATGCAGCAGTAGAAGCACCGACAAGAGCACCGACTTGCCCCATATTTTGATGGCCACTTTCTAACGTTTCTCCTTTTACTCCCTCAACTGCTTTTCCCACTTTTCCTAACGCAAGTTGAGAAGCAAACGCATCTTTATTGACATAGGACTTATCAAACAGGTTATTTCCTTGCTTATCCTTCGCATCAACTGGCATGGCTCCCGCTTTTGTCGCTGCCTGTTCTGCGTGGTTTCTAAATCCTTGTACTTTTGCGTTTAGATGGTCATTCCATTGTTTCTCTTTCTCTTCCGCTGACATATTTTCTGGTAATTGACTCATAAACGTATCTTTATGGTCTCCCTCATATCCCTTTTGGAATGCATTCGTTGCAGCGTTAACTAAATCTCTAGCATTTCCATATGGTGTAGCAGTTTTCTTCATATTTTGTAAATCTTGTTTCCGCTGATTTGTGAAACGAGACATTTGATCACTATTTGTTTTCGCTACTTTTTTAGCAATCTCTGCATCGGAAGCATTAGGGAATGCTTGTTTTAAGCGGCTTGCCACCGCAGAATTAGGATTATCCGCTTTCCAATTTTCAAAATCTTTTGTAGCTAAATCCTGTGCGATATCTTCATCGGTTAGTTCCGGATACGATTCACCATTTAGATTTGAATACGTGTCCGCACCCTTCTTTATACTCGAACCAATATGTTTTCCTAAGGCTACAGCTCCTTCACCCACTGCAGCAACACTCCTACCAGCCGCTGCTCCAGGAGCAGCACCTAATGCACTTCCAACCTGCGATCCTGCTACCATCGCTCCTGGTCCAAGACCTGCACCTGCTGCCATACCTGCAAGTCCTGTCGTTGCTTTACCAAGTGCGCTTCCAACTTGACCTGCTTTTAACATACGAGCTGCACGAGATGTTGTGCCAATATCTGTCCCTAAATTCGCTCCTAATGCATCTTTTGGGTTATCTGCATCTTCTTTTGTCTTTTCTTTATCCCCTTTATCATCTGGTTTTACTTTTGAATTACGATAATCATCACGAACACCTTTAACTAAACCAGCCACACTTGCTAAAGCACCCATCCCCATCATCGTACCCGCTCTATGAATACCTGCAGATGCATTGGTGCTCAGGCCGATAAAGCTTTTTACAATCTCACCAACCGGGATAAACATGGCAAGCAATACTAATTTTATAATAGGATTTTGTGCACCTCCAATCAGTGTAATGACTAACCATAAGGTAATTGCGTGAATCGCTTGGATTAATACCGCTCCCATAAACTCACGAATCCAATATAACGTCTGTTGTTTCTTTTGTGGGAACAACCACATTCCTACCATTACAGGGCCTAGTAACATTAATACGTACAGTGTCACCGCACGCATTAAATAATAAAAGTTTGCCCATATCATTAATCCAGCTTCAATGAATAGTCCGAATATGATAAACATATAATCGTTTTCATGACCTTTCATTGAGAGCTCTGTAATTGTTTTATAGTCAGACAGCCCCGACTTTAACAAAGGTATTTGTTGATCCGGGTTAAAATTCCCGTTATTTACTCCATTTATCGCCTCTTTAAATTCCAATGTAATCCAATTGTTTAGATTAAATACAAAATTATAAAAGAAATCCAAATGCCAGAGACAAATCGAGATAATCATTAAGTCTTTTGCATATTCAATTAATGCCGTCCGATTATTTGGATTTATAGCCGTTGCTGAATATTTTGCTGCTGTAAAAACTACACTGACGAGGACACAAAAAGCAACAAATTTAAACATGACAGGCATACCGGTATCTAATACATTCGTAACCGCATTCTTTTCATATAAAAAATCTAGATTAGCATTATCTCCACCAAAGACTAGAACTGGAATAGTATCCATAAATCCATAAATAGGCGCTAGGAGAGTCTTTACCATATGGATAATAAGGCCACCGACCCAATCTATTATTTTCTCAAGCATAATTTCACCTTCCTTTTCAAAGGTACGCTATTATCCTGCGTACCCTTGTACTTTCTTCATGTTATTTAAAAGCTCTTGTAGTACCGCTTCATTTGATTCAATGAACATCATTTCTTTGTCGGATGGATCTGTTTGAATCCAAACCGAACTATCCCCAACACGGAAGATTCCTTCTCCTTTTCCTGGGTTGTTTAGGATAATATCTAACTCCCCAGCAGTTAAATTAAAGTTCTCTTGGATTTTTTTCTTATCAATCTTATTTTGTTCTAAGAAGAAATAAGAGAAAGTAGATTGCAAGATACCACGTGCTTTCACATTTTCTAAAATACGAACAAAGTCCTGACTGGCCCAACACATACCAGCATTTCTTTTACGTGAACGACGTGCTACCTTTTCTAAGAAGTTAACCGTTTGTTCATAGTCGATAAACTGCCACATTTCATCCACATATAATACTTTTCGCTTGATAGTGTGTTCTGGACTCTTAATCCAATGCTCCCAAATATAGTTCAAGATAACGTGGAAAGCGATTGGTTTTAAGAATCCTTCTTCTAAATGACTAATATTAAAATTAACAACACGAGATTCATTTAACTGTGTTTCTACATCACGGCCAAAATGACTTTGTCCATCAAATAATGGTTTTGAACCATCGCGTAAGAATGGACGAATCGCAGCAATTAACTCTTCTGCCTTCACATCGTCTCCATGACGTTCTACTATGACATCATAGATTTCTTTTAACTCTGGCTCTGGCTTTCTCACTTGAGACTGAATTAATTGTCCATCCACCTTTTTCACTTCATCTGTATATAAAGAGGATGGATGTGAGGTAATACCATGTTTATCAAACACTTCACGAATCGCGTCTTCTAGCATCGTACGCTGGAATACATTTAATCCTGGTTGATCAAAGTCTTGCCCACGAATAATAATGTCAAAGAATCCTAGTATTTCATTGATTTTTTCTAAAATCGGTACAAATCTTACATACTTCACGCCATCACGCTCTACGAGTTCCTTCTTATCATATTGTTCAAGCGCTTCTAGTTCTTCATCTTTATCCGTAATCTGAAGTTCTGTTACTGCAATTGCACAAGGATTAATAATGATATTACTTTCAGGTGAAATATTTAAGTTAATACCACCTAAACGTTTGGTGATTTTTACGAATTCTCCCTCTGGATCAATAATCATCGCATGTGTATCTGCAAGTGATGTTTCACGAGCTAGCTTCATTTTTAAAAGTAAACTTTTCCCGGATCCTGAAATTCCTGTCACACCAATGTTATAGTTTGGCGGACGATAATCTGCGTTACCAAATGAATTTAAAAATTCTACTTGTCCAGTAATTTTGTTCTTTCCTATTGGTATCCCACCGTTAAATCTTCCGGATCCTGATACAAATGGGGCAAATGTACATAGAGCACGTCTATCAATATTTCGATAGGTATCTTGCAGAGTATTTGGTGCACCTAGTGGCATAACAGCTTTCAACCCACTTTTCACACGATTCCAAGTACTCGCTATCTTAAAGTGAGATGCTTGCATTTCATCTTCAATATACTCACATAAAACGTCCAATTCTTTCTTTGATTCGGCATACGCAACACCCATTGTACTCACCATATAGGAGTCGTTTTCATTGAACTGGATTTCATCCATTAAATTGTTTGTATCTTGAATTTTTGCATCTAAGTCTTTTTCTTGGTCAATATTTCCTCGTGTACGTTGAAAAGAAAGGTTCGAACGTAGCATCGTAAGCTGCATATCTAATGAGCGCATTGCTTTTGCTTTTGGTTCTTTATGAATATCAATCATGACATCCACTTCCCCAGCTGAAGTTAACATGTTTAGCCAATTGGTTTGCATCATACGTGGGTACCCATCACGAGGAATATAAAACGGACGGAAGAACGTATTACTTCCTAAAGATTGTTTAATAACTCCATAATCTTCTGCGTCAATTTTCATTCCTTCTGGAGCGATAACATCAAACACAGTTGTTTGATTGTCTAATTGGGTCGGTATTTCCTCATCTTCCAATTCTTCCTCCTCTAGTTCCAATTCATCTTTTTCTTCTGCTTCTATTTTTTTCTTTTCCTTTTTCTTTTTTCCGAATAACTTCATGTTTACGCCACCCCATTATTTGATTTTTCTGTTTTTTCTTCCGCTAGCACTTTCTTTAGTAACTCTAATTTTCTCTCATTCGTTTCACCTGTTGAATATAAGGAGAAATTCTCGTTTTCAATTAAGTCCTGGAAACGCGCTTTTACAGCTTTACGACGGTTAAACGCTACGTATAAGAGTTCTATTAATTTATCTTTCGTTAACATTTCTACATTAATTTTTGCTTTCGATAATAGATTTCGAGAAGCGTTATAGCGACGATATAATTCGTTAAATGCCTTATCTACAATCTTTTCTTCTAACTCGTCCTCTGTATCAGCAGTAATCGTACTAATATCCACCTTGTATGGATAAATTAAATATCGTTTTTGTTCATATCGAGGTTGCGAACGTTGCCAGTACTCTAAGTTATCGATAACTTCTTGCCCATATAGTACTGTCTCTGGTGTAAGGTCCTTCGCACCTTTCATCGTTTCTGTCATTTTTCGTACAGGATCTGTCAAATCTACAAACTTACTTTGAATATATACTTTTGTATTGAACTCTAATGTGGTTAACCAGGATTCAATTTTGATATCAATCGCTTCTTGTTCCATATTGGAGAGTAAGTAATAATTAACTGGATGCGCTTCCGCAATCAAGACAAATGTGTCATCATGATAACGAATCATATGATTATCAATTTCCTTAATGTCTTCTACAAAAGCGCTAAAGAAATCAACATTATCCTCATCAACTTCTGATTCAGCAGACATATTCTTTTTATTTTTCTTTCCACTTTTTTCAGCAGTGTGTTTCTCTACTCTGCCTTGATTTTCCCCCTTTTTCTTAGACCCAAACAGCGGTTTTCCGTTCATTTTCCGATAAAAGAAAAATCCTACAATGGCTATCGCCGCAAAATATATCATTTCCAACATCTATAAATTCTCCTTTACCCATGTAGTTGGCTCGTACCCTTTTCTCCACTTCCCTTTTTCGGAACGGCTACGCATTTTGATAAGTAAAAATCTATCTAGGTACATGTGTTGTTTTTCTTTATAAATAAAAGCAAACGCTATTACACCTACTACCGTTGGTAGTGCTAAAATTAAGCAAATAAAAAACGCTACTACCGCATCAAAGGGTGCAAATAGCCGCCATAAAAATGGTACATATAAATAAAGAGCTGCCCCACCACCTAATAGATAAATCAATTGGCGTTTACTTAATACACCTAACAGCGTTTTTTGTTCCGAAGTCATGTCAACAGGAACAGTTACTTTTCTCATATTGTTTCCTCCCTTATATAAGAGAAGCTCTCCCCAAATGGAGGAGAGCTTGTACGAACTCTTATGTTAGATTGTTGTAACCCATGAAGCGATGTCGTACGCTTTGATCATGACAAAGCCTCCAATTGCTGCGCAAGCTAAACCAATCATAGCTTGTGTACGGTTTTCAGGGTTCTTCCCTTGCGCGCCTGAGAGTTTGATACTTGCGAATACAACACAAGCAACTACCCAAATACCTCCAAAACCAATTAATGTTTTTACAAGGGTATTCATGCTATCTTGGACAGTTGCAGCATTCGAACCACTACTGTTCTTACCAAGCCCTCCCGTAAAACTATCTTTTGCCAGTAAGAAATCTCCTACTGATGTTGTCATAAGTTTTGCAGACAACCAATTCAACATAATTCCTGCACCTCCGGGTGATTTTGCTCGCAAAACGCAAAAAGACCCCAATATACGCACACGTCCCCTAAGGACATGGCGCATATTGAGGTCTTCTCTTATATGCGAACTGATTAATTTTATATTTTATTGTAAAATCTTATTACGTTTATATTATAGCAATACGATTTTAAAAATACAACCCCTTATTTACACCTTTATTATTTTTTAACCTCTTGGTTTGGATCGTACCATACCATTTGAATTTGAAAAATATCACTGTCCTTAAGACCTAAAACATTCATTTCCTCTTTCAATGAGCGCGATGGTTTTATTTTTATTGATTTAGTACTTTTGTCTCTCAGTGTATACACATGTACATAATAACCTTCTTTTTTCTTTTGCATAATACAAATCAAATCCTTCTAACTTCTTTATTATTTATTACCTCTTCCTTTACATCTATTCAATAACTTTTATTATAACGTATCCAAATTTGTAGCCAAAAAATGTGTAGATTCAAACCAAGACTAACCACAAAAAAATAAGTGCAGATATAACATTTTGAATTAAACTTTATTCTAAATAACTAGCTATATATTCAATTTCGTACGACATATCGTTTTTTTTAAATGTTAAAATAAAGGAAAAAGGAGACTTGTTCATGGGTGACTTAATCAGTGATGTATTGGGAGGCATCGTTATGTCGATTCCTTCAAGAAAGGAAAAAATGATTCGAAAAAATTTTAAGTTATTGAAAAAAGAGACGTGGTTTAAAGAGATTGAACAAAGATACGGTAGATTAATGGTATTTAACCATTCCATTAGAGAATTTGTTGAAAAAGAAGATCTTGAGGCAATCTTAAATGATGTTAAGAAGACTAATGAATTTCGTTATGAATTAGAGGAAATCCTAAAGCAAGAAAAAATATAGTTGTAATCACAAAATGAGCATCAATCAAAAATAAAAAACAGGTAATTGTTTGTAATCACAATTACCTGTTTTATATCATTTATATTTACTCTTTATTTTTTAGAATTTCATTAACCTCTTTCACACTTAATTCAGTAGCTTCCGCTACTTTCTCTATAGGTACACCGACATTAATTAAATTATGAATCATCTCTATCTTAGTTGCTATTCTAGCTTCTTCTGCTGCTTCTTTTGCTGCTTTTTCCGCGGCCTTTTCTTCTGCCGTCTCTATTTCTGATATTCTATCTTTTATTGCCTTCTCTCTCGCTTCATATAAGCGTAAAAAGTCCTTATCGCTACTTAAGCGCTCCCAATCCTCTATTGCCTTTTTCAAAACTGGATCTTTTTCCATCGCGATTCCCTCCAGGATTGTAGTTAATTTCTCATCTTCATATGCAGGAAATAATAATAGCCAGCGTGCTAATATATCCTCCCATGGATCCATTCGATCTTCTTGCCATTCTCGAATTACTTTTGGAATCTCAAGAAAGTGCAATTGCATATTCTCTGAAATTATGTGCTCCGATTTTTTGTTCATGACTACACCGACATTATGAAAGTCTTCTTCTCCTGGAAACAGAATGAAATCCACTATATTAATACATATGGTTGGTCTTAATTCTGTATACTTCATCCCCTGAGTCATTTGGGAATAATACATGCCAGCCCAGTAGAACAAAGATCGCTCAATCATGTCCTTTTTGTCGCGAACCTGTATCTCTATATTTAAATTTATACCATTATTCAGAGTAGCTCGCAAATCTAAAATAGACAATTTATCATCCTTTTGTTCCCTTGGAAGATGTGGATCATCCAAATGCAAAGAAATGATTTCCTCATCTAAAGAGGATTGTAATACCGCATTAAGAAAACCAATGAGTATCTCCTCGTTTCCTTCTACTCCAAACAAGCGCTTGAAAGCAAAGTCAACTCGTAAATTCACTAGATTTTTTTCATAGATGTATTCATATTCTCTTCTACCCTTCTTTTAGTTAATTGGATATAAGAAAAAGATAGAATTAAAAACTCTATCTTTTTCAATCTACCTATTTATAAAAATATCAACCTACTTTATAACTTTCACAATCTCTGAAATACAGGTTTAAATCCCGCTTGCATTGTATCATCCAGCCCCTTACCTTGCGTTGGGTTCCATGCAGCTATAATTACGTTATAGCCCACTCGCTTTAACTCTGTCGCAAAGTCTATAAGAGCTTTCCTTACTTTTTGATTTTCTACTAAATCGGCATCAAACGCTAAATAGACATTTTCTATACCCATATCCTTTAATACAGGCATAGCAATTCGCCAAGCATTTACACCAGGAATCGCAAGAACCGTTGTTCCTATTTCAGAAATCTCCCCTTTATTAAATCTCTCTGGAAGCAAATCAGCAATCAAATCGGCTTTCATAGGTCCTTCTGTGATCATTACTGATTTCGTTTGATGAAGTGTACCAGAATTCCAATGTTTCAAATGAGAACTTGGTACCGCTACATGCACAGGAAGTGGATTTTCACTACCGCCTGCCCCAGTCCCTTGATTTTTGTTTGCTGATGAGAGCCACAAATACTTTTGTCCTTTATGAATCTTTACAACAATTTGTCCCTCTTGAAATGGAATCTCTACCTTTTTGCTCACTTCTAGTTCGCCTTCAAAGATACAATCACCATCTTTAGTTATCTTTACAACATTAGGCTGCTCGATTAATTCCGCTTGAATTCCAGTAGGTGCCGATTTCACATGAACAGAGTTTTTCACTTCATCCACACGAACCTGCCATCCAACAATTTGATTGTACTGGTTTCGAAAAGGAATCAATATACCAGGAGAACCTGACATCAAACGAAGAGAAAGTTGACCTTTCTTCATCTCATAAAATCCCGGAATCCCCTGCCAGCAATTTTTATTCCCAATCTGATTAAATAGTTTTTCCCAAACTGTCGTATATGTATTATCCTCTTCTAACTCAATTTGTTGTTTTAAGAAAGAGCGATATTGACGTACTTGTATTTGTTCTTCAGTCATTTTTCTATCTCGTAATAAATGTGTATGATGATGCTCCTGTAATGGTATGAAATCCATTAACTTACGATTAAACACATCTAATTCTTTATTACTTTTCTTATCATGAATCTGAACTTCATCCGCCGCAGGCAATTGATACTTATCTTTTCCATTTATGTAATGAATGTAGCTTGGGTTGCCCGTGTTTTTTCCATAAATCCATTTACTTTCTACACGTGTGCATGCTACCTTCTCTTGTGACACATGCAGCATGCAATTACCTGTATCATGACAAATCGGACACGTAACACGGTAAAATTCCCACCAGCTACCTCTTGGATAAGCACTCGTTAAACGAAATTGACCTTTTTGAATGTTATAATTCATTATTCCCCACTCCTTGTATACTGTTTATTATATATGGAACAGATACTTCCATTAAACTTTTTATACTTCTATTTAGATATTCTTTTTGTTCATCAATAAAATAAAAAGACAGAAATTCATAGTCGTTTTTAACTACAGATTTCTGTCATTCCCTCTGCATATACACTTTTACATAGTTTTGCAAATTACTCATTAAGATACACTCACACCCGTTAAAGAGAATAGATCTTCTTTCGTCGGATTAAGCGCCTGTAACCAGCTATCTACATTTAAAAAGTTTACTTTTTTAATTGCTCGCCTTTCTCCGCATGCTTAGCTACCTCTAAAGCTCCATGGTGATGTACAATCATTGTAAGATCATTTTTCTTGAAAATAGAATCTACATCAGTAGAGTTTATATGATGACTACGTAAAATTGGCTTCCATTTCTTTAAGGAATACCCTTCTATTTCTAGGAAACCACGGATTGCAGTAAAGCGATAACTTGTCCCTCTAAAGCATCGCTCCAATAAAAAAAGGAAATCTCGTATACATCCATTGAAATAGACATGATACAAATAGATTTCCCCTGCTTGTTTGGCTGCTCGCTGTGACAAGTTTGATGGTTTAATGGAAAACTGATAACAATCTCGTTCCCAAAATGCTCCTTCCTTTGTAACCTTCATTCGTAATGCACGCAAATTTGGCATAAAATCAGCTGGATGTGCAGAACAAAATATAGATACTTCATAATTCATTTTCATTATAATGATCCCCTTCCAAAGCAAAAAAACACAAATCTTGTGTTTTTCTCACAGTGTTTTTTATTTGTATACCTAAATCTAAATACCTTTTTACAAGTGATTCCTAACTTGAAGACAACACAAAAAGGGCCCCTTCAAGTCGATTAATAATGTGCATAGCAAAATAAGCTATATATACACTAACCGGCTCAAAGAAGCCCTTTCACAATTGAAACAAGACGCAACTTGCTTCTACAACTCAACCACAACACAATAAGGTGTGGGAATAAACGGAATCAATTAAACAATAAATATACATTTATATTAATCAATTTCCATCAAAATTTCAATAATGTTATGTTACTTAACTAGTATATACTTATTTATTTTTTCAGAAAATAATGTATAATGAAATTGTCCTACATGAGATATTGAGTCATATCTCATCGTCATTTTAAAAGGATCTCCATTTTTATATGGAGATCTTTTCTTAATAAAACAAAACTACTAATTTGGTATAATAGAAAATCAGCTGGATACATCCTCTATTAATATCCACCCATCTTAATTACTAACACAGTCATAAGCAGAATAAAGCCCATCCTAAACAAAATAGCATTCCTAAAATTATTGGTAAATTTGTCAATCAAATCTCCTCCTTCAAATATTGTAGACATTACACATACAATATACTCATCTTCCTAAAAAACTTTAATATGTAAATAAAAAAAGACAGAAGTTTTTTCTTCTGCCTTTTTATTACCTTAAAGTAACCCATTCATAACTTGCCCACTCTTTTGGTTTTTTATCATACTTGATACGACCAGTCGTACAGAATGAAGCAATCATCCATTGAATTAGGTTCATCTTGGCATATGGATCAACACAATCCTCTATTTTTTTAATTGATAGCCTGTACTATTTTTCTGCCAAATTGTATATAAACGAAAATGCGTTGTCGTAACTAGTCTAGCTCTTGTTGTAACTTGCCATTTTGCAATTTTCGTTAAATCCTCTTTGACTTTTCTATCATACTCTTGTTTTATGATTTTATAACTCTTATCTTTATTAATTAATCCATTAGAAAATGAAAAAGGCATTTGATGCACTTCATATACAGTTCCTTCTTCATCTCCTAAAATGTTTGATTCTACTAGAAACATATTTTTTAGTTTTAACTGTTCCGTTAATTCTTTTCCACTCCGATAAAACGGTTTTTTTATCTTCTGAAGCAAGACGACCTGTACAATTAATCCGATAAGTAACGGATATGCTAGTATAAATACCATGTTAATAAACATATTTGTAATCAGTACTCCTACTAGTGCGAATATCGTAAAATAAATATACGTTTCTCTTTGATGAATGATTCTACTATTCAAGCTAACATACCTCCGTTTTGATAAATAGTGAAAGTAATATACACAATTGCTCCTAATAATATAGAACAAGCCCCCGGGAAGCTCTGTATCAGCTGTATTTCTTTCTTTGGTAGTTTTGCCCCAAATATAGAAGCAGCATGCTCCAATTGGTCTTTAAATGCTCCTACAAACCCTAAAATTTTAATTAATCGATACACACTAGCAATCCAAAAGAATAGTAAATGGAAAGCTGTTAATGTAATAGCTGTAAGGATAGCTGTTTCTTCTACTACATTACTGATATATAAAGCTACAACAATAAGCATTTTTGTATCACCTGATGAAGAAAATTTAAATGTCTCTAACAACAAACCACACGCTAATGCCATAGCTAGTACAATCACAATCTCTTTTCCAGTTCTTATTCCAGCAAAATACGTGATTCCTATACCTACAATTAAAAATAGCAAATGCCATATATTTTTCGTTTTTCTATATTTCAAATCAGTAAATACATTCAGGGACATATATCCTAGTAGTATTCCTATTGCATATATACTCATAATTTTTTCTCCTTATTTTTTCCTGTTTTAATGAATTATTACGGTCCACTCACTAGAGACCAAGTGACTGTAGAAGTATAAGTAGCTTGCCGGTTCTTCCCTACATAAGTTGTCCCTGGATCTAACTGCAGTTGTAATCCATTTTGACCAAAATCGAGTTGATATTCTCCAATTGCTACATCTTTCGAAGCCCGGATAATAGTGTGTGCTGCCCCATTATCAACAGGTGTATTTGGAATCTGTACAATAGGTTTCCCTGTCTCTGGACCCTTTACTTTTGTTACACTCACTTGATTCTTTATGAATAGAGAACCCTTTGGCAATTGTCTTGCAATGTTCGACTCTCTCTGTAAATGGAGAAATAGTCATATTCAATCTCCATCCATCCGCTTGATTTCGACTATCATGTATCATGAGTTTCCCTAATGTACCAAATGAATTTTGCTTTTCTCCATTTAGTTGAATAGGAGTAAACTCTACACTTTTAGGAACAGTAAGCATGTCTACTCGTCCTTTTTGTGTGGTAGAAATATGCTTCGTCGTACTTTTATTCCCAGCTTTATCTACTGTTCGGATATGTACATATTGTGGTTTGGCATAATCAGTTGGAAACTGAATGCTAGTCTGATTTGTAAACTGAACACCACCTACCTTATCAAGTGATGTGTCAGATTTATCATTCACTACATATTCATATCCCTTTACGCCACTTGTTACAGTTGCAGGAACTTCCTTTGAAAATTCCGAAACGCCATTCCTGCCAACTCCACGAATTTTATAATGATAGATACTCCCGTCATCTTTCGTAGGGGCAAACGTTACTTTAGTTTCTTTCAGTTCCCTATTTTCAATTTGGAAGCTTTCTGGTGTTGTTGGTACTGCTTGATCTTTTGCTTCTTTATCTACATAGTCAGAGAGTCTGCCCTTATATATTTGCTGATTCCCCCTGTATACTTCTGCTTCTGATGCATACCCTACTTTTAACTCATCCACATAGGTAATCCCTTCTGAATACGCAAGCATATAAAAAGTTACGCCTCGTTGCTCGGTAATATAAAACGGATTATTTGCAACTTGAGTATTCATACTAAATGTAGACCATCTATTTATGTCCTTATTAGAATCATTCTTTGTGACCGTACGATTATTTGGCAATTGGATAGGTGCTGCCCATTTTCTTGTTTTTAGACGATCACCTTGTTTCATCGGAGTCACGATAGGACTATTTAATATTATCTTGCCCTTTCCAGAACCATCCTGATATGGTATCACCTTTTCTATCATGGGGGAATCTTGATACACATCTTTGTTTATATCCGAAGTTATATGTCTTCTATCCCTTGGTATGTTGGTACCGGGTTCCCTCTCTGGAAACAAAGAGATATTACTAATTTCTATTTCTTTTGAACCGCCTGGAACATCCTTTAAAACAGTAGCGTTATAATAATCAAATTCTCTCCCTGTTTCCCAGCTTCCATCACCATAGAAACTAATTCTCCCTAATCCTTGTGAATTCGCTTTAAATGTTGCTGAAATATAAGCATTATTAGGTACGTTTAATCGTTTAAAAACAGCAATGGAACTCTCTCTTACTTTATAAGTATATAAGACTCGATTCCCTCCCGATTTTGTATCAAATACTTTGTATCCACTAGTATCTGTACCACCTGGATAAAAGACTTCAGATTGTAAACTTTGATTCCCATTTCCGTAAAACTCTCCCCAACCACTCATCAAATTGACGTCTTTTGGGTTATTAAAATCAATTTTCCATAATACGTCCTGCTCTAAGATATCAATCGCCCATTCTAGCTTGACTTCATTTTCGTTTCCACTTGCAGTGAGTGTTGGAATATCACTCTGCTTTTTCATTGATTCTTCAGCTAAAATAGTGTTATCTTTTGTACCTATAAACAAGCATGTGGCAGTTAAAAGCATGATTGAAGTGAAAATCTTCCCCCGTTTCACCCCTATCCTCTCCTTTCACCTCTTTCGTATTTAAGAAGCTTTTAGTTCTTCTCTCTGTTTTTCATTTTTCTTTCTCCACCATACAAATACAAATATTGAAATGATTAATATCCCAACACCAGCCATTATCATATACGTTTGATTTGAATATATCGGTAATACCTTTACTGCACCATTTTGTTCCGCGTACTTTGTCACATTAGAAGCCGTTATCTGGAATTCTTCTGTATATGTTTTAGATACACCATTTTCTTTTATTTTGACTTTTAGCATATACTTTCCATCTTTGTACTCTTTTGCTTTCCAGGGAATAGCCAATCCTACCTTGGATTTCGGGGCAACATTGAATGCTGGAATATTACCATGAAATAGAACGTTATCCTGGGATAAAACTTCATAGTAAACTGCCACATCCCTCACAATATTTGCATTTGTATTTTGAAAAAGTGCATGGACTTGTGGCTGTGTTGGATAAGATTCAACAGTTGTGCCATTTAGTTTAAGAGGCGCTTTATTGACCGAATTTTCAGTCTCTTCACTATTCAATTGTATTGCTACCGCATATTCAATGCGATTATGTACAGAAAAGTTCAATCCGTCCTTTTCAAGCTTCTGTCCTTGGGTATCGTGCGCTAACTCAAATAATAATCCACCCAAAAACACTCCACCTTGATTTGGTGCCGTTAAATGTACCTCTATAGTTTTCGTTTGATTCTCCTCTAAGGTAACAGCGTCAGGAGCTTGTACATACTGATCCATATAGAAATCTGTATCTGTTAATATGCTTTGTGAGACTTCACGAGTTGGTATATACATAATACCACCGTTTGTAGAGGTGAGAGCGTTGGCAACTTTTACATTGACTTTGATTGGAGTATTAGCTTTATTGTGTACATCCATTTTCACTGTTTGATTCTGTTTCTTTTTCACCTGTAAATTAAAATATTTTTTTATATCACCTAGTTGATTATCCGGGACATGAATGCTTACATCAAACGGTAAACTATCTTGTTTTTCTTCCGCATAAACTACTTTAAAAGGTTTTAAGCTTATACTTAAAATGAATATAATCACAACCAAAGTACTAATTAAAATTTTATATACATAGCTTTTCATTCTGCCCCTTCTTTCTATGTACAGAAGAGAATCATACATACGTGATTCCCTTCTATATAATAAGTTTCTTTTAAGGTCCTGTTACAATAGAATATGTCAGTTTTGATTCATATGAGGTAGCACCAGCCTTATTCTCAACATACGTACTATGTGGATTTAACGTTAAAGCTAGAGACTTATCATTGAAACTAACATTATATTTCCCCATACCCTCATCTTTTTTCGCACTTAAAATCGTAACTTGATTATCTGTATCAATTATAAAGTTAGTCGTTTTAAACTCCAGATTTGGTGAACTTGTCCCTCCTACTTTTGTAATAGTAGCACCACCACTATTCAAAACTAAGGAACCCTTTGGAAGTGTCCGATTTGACTTTGTATCTCCACTTACTTTAAATTGATCTGCTTTTACATTGATTCTCCAGCCATTCCCTGAACCAGTTGCATCTGTCACTGTTAGCACACCAGGATTTGCATGTGTCACTTGTGTTTCTCCACTTAGTGTTACCGCGTTAAAGTTACTAACTGGTGTAACAGTAATATTATGTTCCCCACCTGTTATACTTTGATTTAGTTTTGTATCAGCTGTTGTTGCTGCACTTGCAGGTGTACCCATTAGTGACATGCCAAGGGCTAATGTTGCTAATGTGGGAATCATCACTTTACTAAATCTCATCATAGTACCTCCTTATGTTTTAAAAGAAGGGAGCTATATAAAACACGCCCCCTCTTATTTTCAATCAAAATTTATTTTTTGTTCCAAGAATCTACATCCGCATTACTTGATGCTTTTGTGAATCGAGCTAGAATTGTATCATAACCACCTTGGATTGCTTTCCATACAAATGGTCCAATTACTAATACAATAATTACCGCTAAAGCGATTAACATTCCGTTTTCTGATGACAACTGTGAATCCTCATTTTTTAACCAATTCTTCATTTTTGCTAACATTTCATTTTATCTCCTTTATATATCAATTTTAAGAATCTACTAAAATTAGAACTTATCTATTTAAACCTTTAATTACTTATTCCAAGAATTTACGTCTGCATTGCTTGATGCTTTTGTGAATCTTGCCAGAATCGTATCATAAACACCTTGGATTGCTTTCCATACAAACGGGCCAATCACTAATACAATAATTACTGCCAAGGCAATTAACATACCGTTTTCTGATGATAATTGTGAGTCTTCATTTTTTAACCAATTCTTCATTTTTGTTAACATGTGTATTGCTCCTCTTCTTATTCAATTTGGGATACTAGCTTCTTATATACTTGCAAATCCTTGCATTAAGGATTGAATAACAATAACCATTGGATACATCACAATACATCCAATAACAGCTACGTTAAATTTATTCATTTCCATTGGCTTATTTTGAATGAGACGGTTATAGTTCTCATGTTTTAACTCACGCATCATTTTAATCTGTGCATCCATAATACGAAGACTCTGTACCTTGTCCGTTTTTTTGTGCTTGTTGCAATGCAATCGTAAAGGTATTAACTTCTGGACTATTTAAGGCTGCTGCGAAGTTTCTAAATGGTTGATCCGAACCCGCATACATTTCTAATTCCGCTGTAAGTGTAGATACATACGGTCGAAGATGTCTCCCAGCATATATCTGCGCCTTTTTTACTGCTTCTAATGTTGTATGTGTTTTTAACAACTGCAGCATAGGAATTAGATACTCTGGTAATTCGAACTTCCTTGCTTCTATCGCCTGCTTGATTCTTTTCTTTAATAGATAATCAGGATAGAAATAAAGCAGTGGTGAAATCAAAACGCCTACTTTAAATAAGTAGTAATCATGAAACACCGTACATATCAAGAAAACGGACGTGAAAATGACGGGATACGCAACTTTCATTTTCAAATATTCTTCTGGTTTCGTATCCAAACCAGCTTCTTCTAATTTTTTCTGAATCTGCTCTTTCTTTTCTTCTGTCAGATACTTATGTGATAATGACTGGAAAGGAGCGAGCATCATTTGATTTAAATTCTTTTTTTCAATTCGTTTTGCATTTTCTACATAGTTTGTAAGTAGGCTACCGCTGTCTTTTTTACTTTGTAGAAAGGTAGAGAATACCCAGTACATGACAACGAATACCACTACAGCTAAAATCGCAGCCACTTTATTCCCCTCTTTCTGTTGGATTATAATTCGCAATCTTTTCTACACGGGTTGCTAAGAAAAAGACAATGAACATATTTACCGCTAATGCAATTTTCCCCATCATAGAACCTGCTAAAAATCCATATGCTTCTTTTGACATCAACATAATCACAATCGGCATGGCAATGACGATTAAACAGTTCTGTACAAAGGCACGCTGTGCTTGCGACAAACTAGAACGCAATCTTGCCAGGTATAGCTTTTGTTTTTCGAAATCTTCTGCAATATCTAGTAGGACTTGTACTGAATTTGCTCCGCCTTCTCGGCTACATACTTCCAACATTTCATGGAAAAATACCAATTCTCTAAAGTTAAAGGTTTCATTGAATCCTCTAAATGCACGGTACATTGTAGTTCCCCCTTCTAATAAAAGAGAAACTTTTTCTATTTCTTCTTGAATGCTCTCATGCATCATTGGCTTTACTTGTACCAAAACGCGTTTAGCATTATTACTAATTTGAAGTGCATTTGCTACTGCCTTCATATAGATGGAAAGACGGTCAATGACAACCAAGTAGTAACGTTTTTTTCTTCGATAGAGAAAAAACCTTGGAACTAAAAATCCAGATAAAACGGTAATCAGTGTAAAAGGATCTCTTCCAAAGGAAAAATAGAATACCGCTGCAATACTCATTCCGGAAAGAATCGTATATACCCAGTACATGCTTTTCGTTAATTTCCACTCGTACTTTTGGGCTTCTTGGATAACAGATTGTGGCATATACATTCGTATCCCTTTAATATTCCTTAATTCCAAGCGTCTTTCTTCTTTCTCGTTTTCTTGTACAAATTGAGAAAGAGCAGAACCTTTAGATTTTGCAAAAAGTAAAACGAGAAATACTATACTAATAAAAATTAAAAATATACATCCATAGGCGAACAAACTATACATACTGCACCTCCTGTTGTGAAAGGAATGGTGCATAAAGAGCTGGGTTTACAGAAGAAGAACGGAATTTCCTCTCCATTTCGGCTGACATTCTTGCTGTAATTTTATGCTGGCCATGAATCTTTCCTACTCTTTCATTCATTTCATCATGTTCCTCGTATGTCGTAATAAACTGAGAAAGTTGATTAAATTGTATATCACCTTGATAATCCAATAACTCAATCATCTCTGTAATATAACGATTTCCATCATCTTTCTTTTCCAAAAAGACAATTACATCAAATGTCTGTGAAATCAATTCATATAAATACTGGGCATCGATATTCGCACCACTTTGCAGGCACATAAGCATTAAACGTCTAACTGCTTCTTTTGCACTTCTTGCATGGACAGAGGTGAAACCAGGATGTCCTGTTTGGAAGAAGTTAATCATTTTTAACGCTTCCTTCCCCCTCGATTCCCCTACAATTAATCGCTTTGGTCCTTGACGTAAAGCATTTGTTAACAATCTATCAAAGTCGATTGCATTTTCTTCTACTTCCGATGCCCTACATTGCATCGGAACAAAATGATGTTCTGGAAAAATGCGATGCAAATATAATTCAGGGTTATCTTCTACTACCAGAGTACGTTCTTTTTTCTTTCCTTTCGGAATATGAGAGGCAAGATATTTCATAAACTCTGATTTCCCTGTACCCGTAGCTCCAGCAACTAGAATATTCATTTTAGATTTCACGGCTGCAGCCAAAAAGTCCAACATCACTTTTGACGCTTGATTAGTAGATAGCATACGCTCTTCAGAAGCACGGAGGTGATCCGCATTCTTACGAATCGTTATTGTTGTTCCGAGTCCCCCAAGTTCATCTAGCGCAATATTGATACGTATATACGGAAACACGCAGTCCACATATGACTTTGCCGTATTTAATGACTCTGATGTACTGTTTACCATCTTATAGGCTAAAGCTTTCACTTCTTCTTCTGTCTCAAATCGGTAAGGGAAGGTACATTCTCCCTCTCCAATTTTTTCGTAAATAATTTCTTTTGTCCCATTGATATAAATATCGGTTACATCCTTATCTTCTTTTAAAGGTTCTATAATCCCAAATCCCACAATATCGTCACACACCATATTCAGTAACTGTTCAGAAGGTACATCTGAAATGACGACTTGATTGCTTAATAGAAAGCTTTTAATAATTTGTTCTACAGCTGCTCTCTTTTCTTTATTCATAAAGGATTCACTTAGGATATCACGATGGTCTTTTACTAAAAATGCACGAATTTCATCTGTAATGTCTTTAATTTGTTGAGCTGTAGTTGTTCCTAACTTTCGAGCTGATTTGGAACGAATCATGTAACCAAAGTGATATAAATCCACTCGATTTCGCTTTAAGGCGATTTGTTTTTCCTGTAAATAGCCCCACATACTCCTTGTCCCCCTTTTAATTTCGTAAACCAAAGAGACCCTTTTTCATAGAGGATTGCTGGGATGGAATACCAAGACCAGCTGCTTCCATAATGTGATGGACCTTTGTATTAATTTGTGGGGAACCAAATTGCATTCCCCATTCGTAACTCGTACGATCTCTGTCATACGGAATCGTTACTGCTATTTTTTGAGAAGAAAGCTTTTCAATATCTTCTACATAATTTTCATCTGCCATGTTCAAAACATGAATCATACGAGGCATTGTTAGCTTTGCATCTTCTATTAGTTGTAATTCACGTTTGATAGCTAATGCACCACGAGGATTGCCATTTAGCACATGAACAACAAGGTCTGCCTGGTATAGGATTGGATAACTCAACACCTCCGATAATTCAGTCGGCACCGATAGAATGATATAATCGTATTCTGTGTCTACAAGTGATTCAATAAATGTCGTTACAAACAATTCTTTGTTTTGAATCTCAGGGAATTGAGCTAGGTTATAGCCTGATGGAAATACAAGAAAATCCATCTTATCGTGTAATTTTTGTATCAACCTTGGATTTACTTTTCTCTCTAGTAAATCTTGCTTGGTACAAATATACTGCAAGAGATTGTATTCATTTTCTTTTCTTACAAGCTCTAACATGTTTTTACTCTCATGGCTAAGACCAGTTCCAACCGCAAAACTTGGTCTTACTTGGTCCGCTTCTACATAAAGTACCTTTTTCCCTAGATGAGCTAACTCATTTGCCATCGTAATACTTAACGTACTTTTTCCTACGTTTTCATTTGTGGCATAAAAGGCAATGATTCTTACTGGCCGATCCATCTTAAAAACTCCTTTCTTACTTAGATTCGTTCAGATACTGCGCTACATACTCTTTTACGTTTTTAGATATGGGATTGGTCGAATGCTTCTCTACATAGTCTAAAATGTTCTTTTGATCAGATATTTGCGAGAATCCTTCAGCAGGTTCTAGTTCTTTCCCTGTTCGTTCTACTTTTTGTCCAACTGCAACTGGAATGACATCTCCAAGCGTTTTCGCACGGTTTAGATATTGAAGTTGTTCAGGTGAAACAGCCAGTGTATATAATCGCGTTACCTTTGGCTTTTGTTTTCCTTCTTGTTCCTCTTTTGATTCTTTTTTTCTAGCACGAAGGCATCTTCCGTATTGCTATCCTTTGCGGCCGTAACACGTACACGTTGGAAAAGACCACCGAATACTACCTTTTCATTGTCTCCTTCTTTTACAACCTGTTTGAAATATAAGTCGACATACGTGTTCGGAATAATACTATTCCCTGAACTTGTTTCCGAATCAACGAGTAACGGGAATGCAACTTCGCCATCTTTCAAATTTAAAATGGCAGAGTCCGGTAACTCTTCTTTCTTTACTACTTTGTTTTTAAAGAGATAGCTATTTTCTGTAATGGGCTGCCCATCATTTGTCCACTTACCTACCACTTCTTTTTTATTTGCACGTAATGCATTGGGGGGAATCGCATCACCAGGTAATGTTCGTTCCACTAGCATGTCTTCTTTAATCTCTGTATGCGCAGGTATATCCTTTGCGGCTACAACAATCTTTGTCGGTTTTACTGCATTTTCGACTGCGAAATGATTGTACCCATAGATACCCGCTACTGTTGCAGCAGCTAAACCTACCGCAGCAATCTGCTTCTTTTGAAACTTAGATGGCTTCAATGTTTGTATTCCTCCTTATGTAGCCTTTAAACGCAAAAAAAGGACACACCTATGGCATAATGCGCCTTAGGTGTGTCCTTTTAGCTAATCTAAAGTCTATATGAAAATGTTGGATTTGATTTCTTTAATATTACAATTTCAATATTATGATATATAGAGTTTCATGTCAATCATTTCTAAAAAAAATATTATTTTTACCATTTCAAATCTCTGATCCCAAAACTTAAAAAATCTTAAAAACGTTGTCATATCAATGTTTTTAAGCTATCAACCCAACTGTAAATATGTTATAATTAATCTAACGTAACTGAATATTTCAGGGTGGTCGGTTGCTATCCTTTCTCTTTCATTTTATGGAGAAAGGAGGTGATCGAATGGATATACTTTTCACGTTAGCAATTGAGATTCTAAAAGTAATTGCTAGAGAAGTCGCTGTATTTGTGGCAAAACGAGTAGGGAAATCACTATCAACGTCTTGGAAGCAAATACAGCGACGAAAAACGAAAAGAACCACCCACAATGCCGGCAAGCGTTTGAAGGGCGGTTCTAAGAAAAAATAAACTTTTTAGCAACCAGCCACCTTGCGGTAACAGTTACATAAGGCGAGATGTTGGAGCATCTCGTCTTCTTTAGTTTATGCGAAAACTATCTTTACAATACTTCTACACATATTATAACACCAACTATCGTACATGTCATGTGTATTCATCCACTATAGTTAGTGAAATGAAACAAAGTATTTTTAATACGAAATCAATTTCGTTCCTGTTTCAAAATACTTTGCAGGAGCATAACTTTTCCCATTTCGATCTTGTAATTCGTTTCCAATGTATAACGATACAATCATTGCGATTACTCCAATAAAAATAGCTCTTCTCACACGCTGCTTTTTCTTTTTATCCACTCAGATTTCCCCTTTCTACGAAAAAAGGCACACCCCATTAAGGGGTGTGCCTTTGGTTTATCCATTCAGCTACTAGTTTAAGAAGGATTATATACTTTTGTCGATTCAAGTTTTTATACAATACTATTTAACTAATTCCTATTCTTCATATAGTACCAGTTTGACAGATCAGTAATAATATGTTCCTTTCCAACCCAGTTCCAACCTGGTGTTTGTACAGGGAACGGAAGATCTGCAAGTACCCTTCTCTTTTTAAAATCATCGTACGCTACACCTTTAATTTCCACTTCATTTGTCAGGCACAAGCTCATTTCATTCACACCTGCTGGGTTAGTTTCAACATTAAACGCATATTTCCCATCTTTCGTTTTTAATGGCGCATACCATTTGCGCTGGCCATCAATAATTTTTTCTTGCCCATCCCAATATAAAGACTTAGTTGGTCTTTTACTATCGAAGACATGTCCTGTTACTTCAGACAAGTACATATTTTTCGGTAGGAATTTTGATGTTAAGCCATTATTAGAAACACCCTCTAAATCCTGTGTCGTTTTTAGTCCTTCATCTGCAAATGGATATTGTGCCGTTGCTTTTGTAAATACACCTGGATAATTGGCATTCCAATCATTTCTGTATTTTCCGTTTACCTCATAAGAAAAGCCATACCCCGCATGGAGCTTAGATGGTGATAAGCTATCAACACTCCCACTCAATGTTTCATAATACATTTCTCCTACTGTATCTTCTTTTGACACACGTTCACTTACTGTTTCTACTACACCCTTTACATTCGTTACTCCACACATTGCCTTTTCTTTTGAAGGTTCATAAATCGCTGTTTTAATAGGATTATTTTTGTACGTAGTTTCCTCGATGTCTATACGATTACCAGCAGGGTTAATTTCCGCCTGAATTGTTCCTTTACCTTTATGTTGCCAGTCAAGATTCAAGGTTTTCTTTTCTCCCTCTGTTAATCTTACCTTTTCTAATGCTACTTGCTGTCCGTTATGTTTTAGCACGACTACTGTTTCCGGATTTGCATATTTTGCTTCTAGTGCATCTAACTTTTTAATTTTGTTCTTCTCTTTTTCTAGTTTTTGTCTTGCTGTATCTAGCCTACTTGCAGCATCATCTAATCTATTTTCTTCCCAAGAGCAGTCTCTATCAATATAGTAATCATGACCTTCTTCGTCTTTCTCATGAATTGGATTACGACGACAATAGCTTAAACTAGACTGCGCACTATCCCTAGCGGATTCAGAACTATATACTTCCTGCTGAGATTTATTAATATTATTATTTACCTTTTCTCTATATTGGTCACGTTCTGGTTTAAAATTATCACGTGATACATCTACTCTTGTTTTAATATTCTTTCCTTCTCGTGCTGTTTCTCCTTCAATTCGATCAGCCGAAAAATCAATTTTATATTTATAGTCATCTTCATTACCTGGATCTGGATTAGGTGTTACCTCTGTCCCACAGTTACCATCTACAATAAAATCAACTGTTTTCTCATTTGAATCCCTTTGAACCCCATCAATAATTTTTAATTTTGCATTATAACGACCACACATCTGAGGTTGCCAACTTATATCTTCTTTTGTAAATCGTGCTGCATCGCCTTCATTTGGTTTTTGATTATCTTTTTGTGGTGTTGAACGTAAGTAGTCTTCTTGGTGATGAACTTTTTCTCCACTTTTTGTAATATCCAGCATCCATTTTACACGATTTCGTTCCCCTGCTATATCTGAATAAGGGTTACCTATATCAAGTTTGGGACCACGTTCTGTATATCCCTTATCTTTACTTACATACTCAAAACCATTGAATAGAAACTTAACAGGTGTATCCTTCTTACCACTAGAGACTTTAAATTCTTTTATTTCAGGCTTACTTGTACGCACATACCACAAACTATATCTATTTACGCCACTTACTCCTCCTGCCCCTGCATATCCACCAGAAAGATAGGCTACATCCCGAATCCAATAAAACATACCGTAATTTATAGGGAGTGCATCATTATTAATTGGATGTGGAAATAAATTATGCAATACGAATTCCGGATTACCCCAATACTTTGTAGAAATAATGGTTTCATTCATTCGCTCCACTTCTGTTACCATACGGTCACCTACTGGAATTGCGCTATTCCAATAACCTTCATTCGAGATTCGAACATAAGGTTCAGAAAGATCCTCGTTTTTCACCAGATTATCATGTGGATTATCAAAATCAAAAGAACCGTTATATACAGCTGGGTAATGAAGGTCACCTTTATACATTAAATCCACACCAGCTGGTGCATATTCACTGCCTGCACGAAAATATTTACCTGGCATCTGTAACTCCCCAGACCTTAAAAATGTATTATCATTACCATTATAAAATGGTACATCCTTATTTTGAGCATTAGCTAAAGTAGGCATACCTATAATAGCAGAGGTACACAGTATTATAAGTTTTTTTCTTAATTTCATTACATTTCTCCTCCTAAACACAAAAAAGGACACACCTGTACCGTTGGGATGGTACGTAAGGTGTGTCCTTTACGTAAATTCAATATTATTTAGTTATTTTTATATTATATTTAAATGTTATCATTATCTACTTAGAAAAACAATATATATTCTACTACTTGCTCTCGACTTGAACATACATCATGTGATCTGCCGTTGAGTTTCCAATACGTACTTTATAATTTCCTTTTTCAAAAGTATTTAATTTATGAGATTCAACTGTTCCTTGAATTTCTTCATCTAAATTTAAATCTGATTTTAATAAAGTCGTCCATTTCTTAGCCAATTCTACTGTCGCATCATTATTATCTAAGAAGATAACTTTGAAACTGCCTTCATTTATTGGAACAATATAAAATTGAGCTTTTAATGAACCTTCTGGTAAGTACATTCCATTATCCACTAATCTTATAACGCCACCTACTTCCGCGTATTTTAAATTAGTATTATACTTTTTATTTACTTCATTGATTAAAGATTGCGCTTGAATGGAGCTTGAATTATTAATTACCTTTGATGATTCATACCATTCTTTATTAAAAGTGAATTCATTTGATACTAGTTTGTCATCTAAAACGTCTGGCTTTGTTTCTGGCTTTGTTTCTGGCTTAGTCTCTGGCTTAGTCTCTGGTTTTGTCTCTGGCTTCACTTCTGGTTTTGTTTCTTTTTCCAGTACATTAATAGAGTTGAATAAGAACTGGCTATATTGTTCACGAGTTACATGTGCATATGGTGAATACAGCTTATCTCCTGTACCAATAGTAACGCCATTTTCTTCTAATGCACTAATTGCTTTTAATGCCCATGAGTTTTTATCAATGTCAGTAAACGATGTTGTCTTAGTAGCTTTAAATTTAAAAGCATTTGTAAGAACTTGCGCCATTTGTTCACGAGTTAGAATATCATCTGGTCCAAATTTCCCTTCACCATAACCAGCAACAAGACCTTCTTTAGCAAGTGCTAAGATTTCTTTTTCAAACATATGTCCTTTAATATCAGAAAACGGGTTTTTGAAGCTAGCATCTGCATCCGCTGGTTTTACATATGCATAAATCATACGCGCCACTTGCCCACGAGTTACATTGTCACCAAAACCAAACTGTCCATTTCCGTATCCTGCTACTACCTTACGGTTTGCTAAACCATAGATTGCTTTTGTAGACCAGTGATTTGCTGGAACATCATTGAATTTTAATGAGTCTGTGTTATCAGCCTTAACAGTAAATGCCCCCGCCCCTAATAGTGATGTTCCCATAATTGTTAGTGCTGTTGCTGTTTTTAAAAATTTATTAGCCATTGTTTGTTCCTCCAAATATATTAGTTTTTTCATAGATTCCTTTATTGTACCGAATTTAAATATAAAATCCATATACTTTAACATATAAATTAACGAATTTAAGTTTTTTATAACCGCTGTTCTATATGGAAAATTTTACCATATAAAAATAGACTTGTAAAGTATTTTTATATACTTATTTTTAAATATATTTTTCTGGCAAAAAAACTACACTTTTCAGTATAGTTTTTACCTCTTTTTATACATATTGATATTTTTAACGGAAATAGATTTGTCCCATTCCATCTTTGTTAGCCCATATTGGTGCTTTCACACTATCAATCCCTATCATTTTAAAAATAAAGAAGTGATGCTCAGCTTTTATCTTAAAATTCAATGGCTGATTATGATCTACGCGCCCTTTTGTATATTCATATTTCCATCCATCCATATTTTGCTCTTTCATTTTCTTCTCTATATCAGGAATTAGATTTACGTTTTTTCCTTCATATGTGTACTGAAAACCACCTGTTTGTTCTGCTAACTCTACTGTACTAGAAGCAAAATCATGTGCCTTTATTAACTGCATTCCATACAGTACACCCTCTGGTATAAGAGTTATCAATAATAAAGAAAGCGTTAGAAAAAGCGCTGTTGTTACTGTATTTTGCATTTCTTACACACCTACTTTTTCTTATTTATTTCACGTTTCCTCCAGCTTTCTTGTTGTCAGAATCTGCTTCATAAATAAATATGTGTTTTGCGTTACTTTTAATGCTGCCTTTTTTTTCATCAAATTGTTTAGTATAACTAGCAGTCTCGGCTTCTCCTTCAACCGCAATCATTGCAGGTTGTTCTTGTACAGCATGTACAGAAAACTCCCGTTTTGATGCCGGATCCTTAAATGTTGCATTTTGTTTATAAGACTTTTCAAATTCTTTCTTTGCGATTTCTGGTTCAATTGCAACTTCTTCTTGCGCTCGTAAAACACCTACTTTTACGGATTTATCCATTGCTGTACTTCCAGCACGTTCTAGTGCAGACTTATTATCTGTGTGTGTTGTATCTCCAATAATCATATCTGTCATTAAGAATAAACAGCCAACAAATAATAATAGTGAGGCAGCACCTATAATAAATTTTTGCATCCCTCTTCATCCTTCCTTAATTTTCGGACTTCCGAAATCGAAACCCACTTAAAATGGAACTTTTCTTTTGATTCAACAATTGATTTGGTAGCAGTAGATCAGCTATTTCCTTCAATATTCCTTCTAGCTCTTTATAATAATTCCGACTAGATAGTAACGTACTGCTATTCAATTGAGATTCAAATACATCCTCTATCTCATATGATGCTAAAGCAGTTAATACCTTATCTCCGAAACATTCTTCTACTACCTCATGCTTTAAAAGTGCAGGAGAAAACTTATTCCCAATGATTCTCGTTTTCTCTAAAGCTAAGTAAGAAACAAGCTTTCTCTCCCTTTGTGTAAGAGGATGCGCTATCTTTAGCAATTGATGTAGATCTGGTTCCGCTACAAAGAAGATATAATCTGCCATCTCGCATATTTCATGGTATAAATCTTTATCCCAATCGCTCCCTGCATCAATAATAGATATAGGTGCTTCTTGGTTAGCCAATAAAACCTTAATAAAATGGTCAAAGTCCTGCTCTGTTTCGTTTTTCAGCTCTTGATCCACTATAGGATTCTTTACAATATAATTTATTCTTCCTTGCTTCCATTTTGGAATTGATAATATATCAGATTCCTTCTGTAGCATCTCTTTATATCGCTGCAACATAAATTCACTACGATAGTTTTCTGGTGCTTCCGTATATCCCTTTAGTAACGGATACGTATAGCCATCATCATAAAGATTCTCTATATAATTCACATCAATCTGTAATTCATTTAAGTAAGCAGCTAAAAGATGTGAAACAAAAGTAGCACCACTTCTGCTATTCATACTGGCCACAACAATTGTTTTTCTTGGAATGGCAATACCAATTTGTTTCTCATATACCGGCTCAAAAGCCAATTTATACTGTTTTTTTATAATAGGTGCTTTTGGCGTCTCCTCTAAAATAGTCTTACGCTTTTGTTTGTTTTTAAATAGTTTGTTGGAACTAGAAGCTGGTTCACTTTTACCACCTTCCTCTTCTTCCTTATCAACAGGAACCTCAGGCAACTTTGTTTGTTGCGGCGCCTGACTTGCTCCTACGATTTCTGCTACATTTTTAATGTCCGATTCCTGCAGCAGCTGTGGGATAACCTTATTATCAATATCAATTTTACGAGAGTTAAAAATGTCATAAATACCTAGATAAATCAGTTTCGCCAAAAACTCATCATCATTTTCACGCTCTGTAAATACCACAATGCGAATATCCCAATTAAAGCGAATATCTCTTAGTTTCTGTAAGATAATCAATTCACGTTTTTCTTCATGTCCCGCATCAATATTTAATCGTTTATCATTAATACATAGAATATCGGGTTGTTCCATATCTAGGATTTCATCAAGATACTTGATGTGCATCACATCACTATCAGCTACTTCAAATCCCGCACCAGTAAAATCCTCACGTAAATATGACGTATATACAGTATCACTAATAGCTAAACCGATTTTTTTCAACATAGTTAACCTCCTACAAACTCTAACGTTGGATTAAAATCATATTTTCAATTGGAATCTGTGCCTGAAGATGAACCTTCCCAATAATCTCATTCAGAATATACTCGATTTCAACTTGTTCCATTGGACGTGGAGCCCCAAAATCAGAATTTAGTTTTACTCGTATTTCTAATCGATCTTGTATCTCATGTAAAGGTGTATCAAGATAAAGAATGCTGTAGTATAAAACACCATCTTCAATATTTTTTTGAATCATATCCTTTGTTTGATAAATAAATGTAACCTCAGCAACCTCAATAAAAGGGTCGTCAATTGTTACTTTACTATTCCAATTTAGATTCCAGATTTCACAATGCTCTTCTGCATGCACAACAACTCCATTAATTGAAGGCGTAATAGCAAAAAGACGATCTACAGGAGCTTTGGTTAACGAGGTAATATCACCTTTCTCTAATTCAAAACCTTTTTCCAATCGCTCATGTTCAAAAGCACATTCAGCACCAGCGAATGCGATTTCACAGAATACTTGCTCTAATAACGGACGAATCCCCTCGTATGTTCGTATAGCAAACACACTAAACTCCTGTGTTTCATCTGTTCGAATGATTTCGTACAATTCAAATTCAGATGCATTTGCTAAGGCAAAAGGAATATCTTTTATAAAGTTCGGATCAGTATATAAATTGTCTGGAATTTGTGTTTCAGGATGATTTATAAACTCAAGACATAATTGATACCCTTTTAAAAATGCATTCTTAACGGCTGCAGGGAATAGAGTTTCAAAACGCTTCACATTATTTTTAAACGTTTTTTCCTCAATCTCATTATTAAACTCTCTTTCTTGTAAGATTTTTGCTTTATTCCCTAGTAATAAAAAGTAGTGATTAATAATACGATTAATATTCTCCTCAAATGCTGCATTGTCCTCACAATACTTTTTAAATCGTTCCTTACTCATGTTCACAATTTCGTTCATAGTTTCAAATTCTCCCTTTTCTTGTTATTTATACAAAAAAAGACACACCGATGGCAGGTTATGTGCCTTCGGTGTGTCCGTTTAGCTAGAAATTAAATCTATTAATTTGTATATTTCTCTTGATTAATTGTTGCTCACGTATAAGAATACCTCTATGAATTTTAAAAGTCAATAGATTAATTAGATCCTTGGGACCTTATATTTATTCCTTTTTTCTATTTTTCTATGTATTTAATCTAAAAAAATACAAGTAATTAAATATAAATAATCACAAGTATTTTATATACAAACAACAAGAAATATATATAACTAAACTCAATTATTAATTATAAAGAGATGCAGCAAATACCTCTAAAGCCTTGTATTACATACGTTCCTTGCTAGTAAACTAAAATACCTATCGTAATATCCCCAATACATACAAGTTCTACATCATAGAAATCACAAATTAAGAAGTTAAATACCGTATTACTCAGGATTCACAAGTTTAAAATAATATTATTAAGATAACCACAAGTATTGAATCGAATTATAGACAAACTGAATCGTATCCAAACATAGCATAGGCAGCTTATATACTTACGTAAAAATGCTCGTAGATACATTTTCCTAAATAAAAAAGCATGTCTTCAAAGTAAAGAACATGCCAAATAACCCTTGCTTTTACGTGATTTTTTAACAAGGGCTGCTGCATTTATTTTTTAAAAAATCACATAAAGTCCGGATAAACACCATTTTTCTTATGATAATTTATCATTGCATCGTGTCTTTCTTCTACGGACAAGCTTTTTTCCTTAAAATACATCCATGATTCCCTAAACTGTACACGCATAAATGCTGGTATAGAAAATATTTCTTGCTCTTTCGTACAACCTTCAACTTTATCTAATGCATAAGTCATTGCGTAAATTAGTAATTCATTTTGTTTTTGATTTGTTGGTAAATAGATTGCATAATCAACAATTTCTTGTCTAAATGCAGTCATAATATTTTCTTTATCTTTTTTTCGTAATGATTGCCCCATATGCTTTAAGCGAGACACCGCTTCTTTTCTGCACTTTGCTACTGGTTTATGTAATTCTTTTCTATCATTCTCTATTACGCAGTTTGAAGAAAAAACCACACTAAACTTCTCAATGATGATTTGTTTTACCTGTTTTCTTATACTTGTAATTCGTGTTTCATTAGAATTTTTCTCTTTAGAATCAATTGCAGTAAATTGCACAATTGGTTTTATAATTTCTATATATTGTCTTACTTTTTTTGCATTACGCTTTAATCTTTCTTTCAAGAAAGCCATTCTTCTTGTGATCTGGAACTCCTCAATTTTATGTTTATGATGTTCCATACCTACTTTTCTGGAAAAAGTGTTGATTAAATCTAGAAGAAACATAATCCCTCTATTATCACGAGCCTTTACTAGACTACTCATTATCGCTGTTTGAATTAGGTGAAATGGAATACGGAAATACGATAGCGATATACCTGTCATGTTTACAGTTTCTGCAGTAGTGTGGTTATACAACGCATAATCTACAATTTCATATACAGTACGATTTCCGACAGGTGTTTCTTTTATGAGTCTACGCTCCAAACAAATTTGAAACCCTGTATAAATTGTTGTGTAGGGAATCCCACTTTCCTTAGCAAGATCCATTATTTGAAATTCACGTGGTAGCATTCCTATATCATTGCATTCAAAGTGAAGCAAGATGTAAGTAGCTAAAGCTGAAGATGGTAACTCTTTTCTTTCATTTTCTAGTTTTACGATGTTTAATAGTCCATCAAAAAATTTAACCCCATGAACTTTAAAGTTCTGTTGGGAAAAAGCCATTTGCGTATGCATAATGTTGCTAACTCCTTTCGAAAGAGCAGAAAAAGGCACTGTCATACCACGGATACAAAAATACTACTCTCTTAAAAAAGTAATACTTGTATAACAACGGTAAACAATGCCTAAAATTACGCAAGAAATCCCCTTTTTAAGTTGCACAAATACATAAGATACAGTAAAATCATCTTATAATTTCATGCAATTAAAAAAGGTTTATTGGCTTTGTTTACCGCAGTCCTTGACACATTTCTTTTGGGATTTTTGTGCGGTGAACCACAATGAAGTAGTTGGCGCTATTTCATTGGGCTGAGGAACCTTTTTTTGCTTTATTATATTTTATTTTTATATTATATAAACATTTAATTATTAATTAATTTATATCTAGAAGAATATAAAATTATTAAAGTATCTACATCATAAATAGTTTTTTTCATGGTTGCAAGCTGATTTTTTTAAAATATAAACGTGCTGAACTTAATACGAACGAAAAACTGTGTATTAATCACCCACATGATCGCCTCTCAATCAATAACCAACCCCTTACGAACAAGAAACCAATCACATTCATCGCACTCACCTAATCACCGGTCAGTTAATATATTTAAGTTGCAATCACTCATATAAATTGAGTGGTGATTGAGTGGTTGGTTTTGTTATGTTCAATCTAGTCTTGCTCAGTCAATTAATCACCAGTCAGCTGTATGATTTTAGTTCGTATTTCTAAAGATGGGTAACCAGTGATTGGGCGGTTGAGAGGTGATTGTAGGATTTTTAGCAGCAAAATCAATTTTCAAACAAAAAGCGAACTATACAGTTATAGTGAAAAACATGATTATTAGGTTATTGTTCTAAGAATTAATGCAAATTGATTAACAGAATAATAAACTAATAGTGCTTAATTTTTATAATAAACCTATAGTTATTATAAAAGGGATGTTTGAATGAGAAAAAATGATTTGGTAGCAAAACCATTTTTTGAAACTTTAGGGAAACGTGATACAACTTATTTTGTATATGGATATAGAACTGCTAAACCAAAGTTGCATTTAGGAGAATTCAATTCATCTACAAATATGCTTATGAGAATCCTCAATGGCTCAGTGTAGACGGAGATATTAATGAATATAACAATAAACCTACTAGACCTGAAAGTAAGAGTAGATGGCATAAAGGAGTCATTAAAAAAGAATATATGAAGTATGCCGATTTCAAAGATTGGAAAAAATAAAAAGGAACCCATAAGGATTCCTTTAGCATAACGTTGTTCTATAGTCCTTGTTTCTAAGTTTCTTTCTAATATCCATAAATCCTAGAATCATTATGATCGTGCATAATAATTTGAGCCAACGAAACTCTTGGCCGAACATTATGCCAGAGAAGAATTCATAAGCATATAACAAACCAATAACGGGAAATAGCCAATTCATAAATTTTAAATCTTTTAAGTGATATTTATAATTATTAATCTTATTCCACATATGTATCAACTCCTGTAAATATATTTTAACTCTATATATAAAGAATTCACATTATACTATACAAAATTGAAATGATAACATAGTAACTTTGAATTAATCACGATACCTATTAATGAGTTTTACCTCAATAAAGATATTAAGTGTCCTAAGGATTTAGAAAATAAAAGAGACTATCAAAATGATAGTCTCTTTTATTTTTTCCCGAAAAGCTTAGAGAAGAATCCGCCTTTTTGTTCAGTATTTTCTTGTCTCTGAGCATTTGCACTTTTTTGTTCCTGAATTAATCGTATAGTGCTCATTAGTTTTTCGTCACGTTCCTCTAGACGTTTATTAATTCTATCGAAATTGTCCTGACTTTGCTTGGCTACAGCAGCGAAGAATTCCATATTTTGTTTTGTTAATTCAACCGTCACTTTGGCTGTAACTTCTTCAGTAATCTTTTCTGTTAAAGCCTCTATTAAATTTGTATTCATCTGTTGTGCTTTAACTAGCGATGTTTCCTTTTGCTCATCATCGTCATCAATCTCTTCAGCATAAACGTTACGAATAACAGCCGGATCCATATCTAAAAGCACTACTATTTCGTGCTTTTTCTTTGACTCTGAATAATAATGTTTTATTTTTTTTACTGTATCGATACTATCCTCGTGAACATATTTAAGTTGTCGTTCTTTTTTTATGTTCAAGTACTCATCAAAATCATTCAACCATCTTCGAAGAGTACTTTCAGGTATATCAAGCATGGTTGCTACTTCAGATACACGATAATAACCATCGCTTAACTGCTCATCAATCATTTGCTCACCACCTAACTATATGATGCCTGTCCTATAATACATTATATAGAAATTCTATAGAAACTAAAAGGATACCTTTGCGGATTACGTGAATTTTTGTGTATTTTTGTATCTGATTACTCAACCAATCATTGCTCAATCTATAAGTTTTGTATCAAAATTGCCCATGTTGTTAAGCGGTGATTAGTCGGATGAGCGTGCGTAACACCTCAATATATAAGAAAACAGCTCAGTAAACCGTAAATAAATCAACTCCTATAAAAAAGAATTTCACATAATTACAGTTGCACCTGATAGTTATTAGATAAAAACAGCGGTAATAATTGTCGTAATAAGTACGTAATAATAACCCGTAATTAATACGGTTGTTATTACGGGTTATATTTCGTAAGTATTAAAAACCTTGATATTAAAAGATTCTTGATTAATTAGTATAGATGTATTATAGTTAATACATACGATACTTCGGAAGTATATTCCGAAGTATTTACGGCATATATAGCGGGACTGAATTCCGTAATATTAAGTAAACTTTCTTGTAACTATGCATAAATTTTATTTTTCATTAAAGGTGGTGTGAAATTAGTGTCTAATATATCAATGAGTAACAATGAAATTATTGATGTACTCTGTGAGAATTTGAATGAAGGAATTTGGGCTCTACGTGTACTATACGCTGAAGGTGCAATGCACAAAGAAAAGCTATGGGATTGTATCAACCAATATCATAAAGAATATCAAATTGAGAATGAAAAGGATTATGAAGGAAAAAAGATACTTCCTTCGCGATATGCTTTGGATATTATGACTGCACGACTTGAGGGAGCAGGGCTGATATCTTTTAAACCATTTGGACGCGTTCGAGTTTACGAAGTAACAAATCTAGGTAATGTTTTAATTAAAGAACTAGAAAAACGAGTTGAGAAAAACAACTAAAATATATATTTGAGGGAGGCTATACATATGGCAGGCAATTTTTCTGAAATCGAAAGCCAAGGAAATATTAGTTTGAAATTTGGATTCTTAGGACTAGGTATGGGTGGATGCGCAATCGCAGCAGAGTGTGCAAATAAAGAAACTCAAATTAAAAATAACAAATATCCATATCGTGCGATTCTTGTTAATACAAATAGTCAAGATTTTAACAAGATTGAGATTAAAAACGCGGGAAATGTACGTAAAATACAGTTAGAAGGATATGAGCAGGGTGCAGCTCGTAATCCACAGGTTGGTGAGGAAGCATTTGTAAAGCATGAAACCAAGATTTTCGAAACGGTTAAGCAGGAATTTGAAGATCGTGATTTCATTTGGATTACTTGTGGTCTTGGTGGAGGAACAGGAACTGGAGCTCTATTAAAGGCAATTGAAATGCTATATGAACATGATTACAATTTTGGATTATTGCTGACTTTACCACGTGATGCAGAGGCTTTAAAAGTATTAGAAAACGCAACTTCACGCATTCGTAGTATTGCTATGAACCAAGAAGCTTTTGGTTCTATTGTATTAATAGATAACGCTAAACTATATAGAAAATTTGAAGAGGAAAATCCAAGTGCTTTAGCAAACGAATATACTAGCTATAGTAACAAATATATTGCTGATGCATTACATGAGATTAATCTAGTTACTTCATCATTTACACCGTTTTCAGATACACATTTTGATGCGAGTGAATTTGCTCAAGTAATTAATACACCAGGCGTTTTATCATTAGCAAAACTAGAACTAAAATCAAATCAATTAGACACTGAAAACCCACTAGGTTACTTGACTCAATTAGGGAACGCACTAGAAAAAGGTGTTTTATATGATACAGAAAGAGAAGAGCTAGAAAGTGCTAAAAAGAGCGCACTTTCTATCGTTACATCACCGCTACGAGCGAGTCGATTATATAACTTCTCTTTCCTTAACCAAATGGAAAACTTCTTAAAAGATAGAACTCCATATGTAGATGAACGTCCTATAGCTCCATATGTTAATAAACATACAGCGAAAAAAGAAGAGGATATAGTAAAATTCTATTCAGTTGTTGCGGGACTACCATTGCCAAAACGTGTGAGTGATATTATTGATGAGATTACGAGAATTAAAGAAGAACGTGAGCAAGCTAATTCTAAGAAATCAAATGCTGTTTTAAATAAGCTTTTTGCATTCGATGATTCAGTACAAGAAGAAAAGCCTAAAAAGAAAAAATTAAATTTTGGTGCTGAACCTGAAGCAGAAGTTGCTGACGATTCACAACCAACAAAGAAGAAATTATCATTCTAAACAAAAGACCGACAAATATAATTTTTGTCGGTCTTTTTCTATTTCAATAGCAATAAAAAACCACAATGAACAAATAAGATATCTATTATATTTTCTGCATGTTTAACACAGTTTTATATAATGTAATTGTTTCAATAAATTGTTAGGCTGTCCGAACAATTTAATTCCAATACCTAATCCTTAAAAAATTGTTCGGTTAAAATATGTCTTCCGTCCGAACAATTTTAGAAGTACCAAAAGACTATATAAATCAATGTTTTTAGCAAATTATTAAGAAGAGAAATGATCCAAACTTCAGCGTACGAGTTTTAGTATCTAGGATAGCGCAAATTCAGTTAGAATTTTTAATAATTTACAACGAAACTTCACTGTAATAAGATATATAGAAATGGTTGTTATTTATTGAAAATAAATTCGAATTATGGAGTTGCATATAATGAAAAGTAAAACGTATAAATATACAAGTAAAGGCACACAGAAATCTTTTCGTTTAAAAGAGGCTGATATATTTGTATTCACATTTTTATATTACAAAAGGCATCTTACTACACGACAAATTACTCAGCTTTATAGTGCATTTGAAGGTAGGGATTTTTCTGAGGATAGTGTGTTTACAAAACTTAATCGTTTTTCAAAATATGGTGCTATCCTAACTAAAAAAATTGATAAAAGAGATGATAGTATAACCAGACGCGCGACATTCTCCTTAAAAGATAGAATGGTTGATTACCTTCAAGAAATAGGACGAATTCCTAAAGGTTCTTCAAAACGTAGATATTCTTCTTCAATCTCACTGCATACACTCTGCTCACGAGAAATATTAGTACGCACACTTTTAGAAACCTCGAAAAAGACCAATACGAATAAGATATTAAGTGAACTAGATATTCGCTCATATCATCAAAAACAAAAGAAAACAGAAATTGAAGATGCAGGTTTACTCTTAATTCCTGATGAACACATTTCATATCTAGATAAAAATATTTACATTGAAATGGATATGTGCAAAGAAACCAATGCTACCTTAGTTGAAAAGGTGGGGAAGTATATTGAATATGCACAAAAAAACACTAAGAATATAACTGTTGTTTTTGTTATGTATGACAAGTCGATGTTCCTTGTAGAAGATGCAGAACCACCATACGTACGCATGAAAAATCTCTTATTTTCTATGCGAGAGCATCATGAACTTTTAATGAATCAACCAAATCTAAATATGTATATCTGCTCTTTGAAAGAAGCTGGAGATGTTATTTCAGATATCATTCTAGAAATAGATGATAATCAAAACTTTGAACAAGATATCCTTTTACCTTTATCTCAACGTACAGTAGGCGATGCAGACTGGCGTTACGCATTTGTTGAAAAAGTTCAAACCTTTAAAGAAATAATAGATGGTGGTCTTAGACGCACGTATAGAAGAGATAAAGACGCTATGCAAGATTTCTTCTTTATTTTTGGCAATGAAAATGATTACCGAATGATTGCTAGATTAGACGATGTTGTATTTTCAAGAAGAGAAGGTGATGAGGGGGTGCCACTTGTTGTGATCTATCCAAAGCGCAAAAAGGCTAGAGATATACTTTTAATGGACACTTATGACAATGTACTACTGTTATCCCTCAAAAATGAAGATGTCACTATAGACGCAGATGAACAGATTGTGGTACGTACCGCAAATAACATACACCCGAAAAGACGTAAACTTGTAGAATTATATTAATCTATTGTTTTTTATATACTTCTATGCAATTTTATTGATTTTTATTTTTTAAGGTGTTAGAATAGCGATTGAACATATAATTAAAACTACAATCAAATCAGAACATATGAAAAAAAGGCAAGCGACACACGCTGTTTTTACAGTGGGTGTCGCTTGCCTTTTTTTATATGGAGAAAGGTGGAAAACGATAATGAATTTACAATTTGCATCAACAACGAATGGGGGAGTGCTCTCTGCAAGAGAAGCATTTACAAATCCAGAACTTGTCCTAAAACATATGACAGAAGAGGGGGCAACATTTAGTGTTTCTCTACAAGATATCCAAATCCCAGGTAAACTGAATTACTATTGGTATGATGTAATCATTGAGACAGCAACAAATAAAAAGATAGAAGTAAATATTGCGGTACTTTCTCAGGAAGAATATAACCAGCTCTGTGAAAGAGATAGTATTGATTTATATTTAAAACAAACTGAAGACGCAGCGAAATTCTTTTTAGAAAAATCAAAGGGACTATTTCAACCAGAATTCAATAATCGCTTCACATTCCATCATAAAGCTCAATTATATCTGTAAGAGGTAGGTGAGCCTATATGGAGACATTTAAACAACGATTACCGTTATTTACTACAATCACCTTAATTAGTGGATTTATTCTTTCATTCGGATTCGGTTTAGTAAACTACATCAAGTTACTCTACTATGCATTTGAACCACCTTCTTATCCTATAGAAATTACATATGTACCGCTTATTTTGATGTTCTTCTCTTTGCTATTAGGAGAATTTAGCTTTAGGTTTTATAGCCGTATTCCTGCTTTGCATGTAAAAAATGGGAAATTAATAATTTTGATTGTCTCTCATATTGCAGTTGATATTCAATTTTTATGGTTTGCAACTGCTCCAATCCATGCAAAGGTTATCCCGTATCTTACGGATAAATCAAAACATGTTAATTTTGGTGAGTATGAGGCCATAGGTCATGTTTTAACAGGGAATTTTCACACACTCACTATGATTTTTGTCTTTTTACCTACAGTATTTATGATTTTATTTACACTTTGGTATAGTGGCCATATTGTTCGTTACCGAGAAGAAATATTAAAGTGGGTACAAAAATACGAATATAAAAATCACAAGTTACAAAAATGGTTTAATAGCCAAGAAGAACAAATATACCCTGACGTAGAAATTGGACCGCATATTGAGCATAAAGAGATGGTTCGTATTAAGGGGAAAGATAGAACGCTAAATGGAATCATTATTGGTCCAATCGGTTCTGGTAAAACATCAAGCTTAATTATTCCTATGATAAATCAAGATTTACACTGGATGGTACGTTTTATAAATAAGTTTGAAACAGCCTATAAAAAGAATGATTATGATACAGAAGAAGTAAAAGGAACATTTTTAAATGGTGTGACTGTTATTGAACCGAGTAATGATTTATGTCAAAAAGTATTTAAATTGGTACAAGCACATAAGATCCCAGCAAGCTCGGTTTACTACATTGACCCAACCAATCCCGATACCAAAAATATAAACATTCTGCGTGGACCGGTAGATAAAGTAGCAGAGGTTTTCGCAATGGTTATTCAAGGTTTATCTGAATCTAACAATGCGTTCTTTGAACAAGCCCAGCGTAACCACCTTAAACAACATATCTATTTATTAAAGCTTCACAACCCGCAAAAAGATGTTACCTTCGACGACTTAATTGAGATGTATGATGATGTAGAACGTGTTCACCGTATGCACAAACTATTAAAAATACAGGTCGAAAAGCTATATGATTTTGTTCAAACCGGAGCTGCTTCACGTGACCAAAAAAACGAATATAAGATTATAAAAGGAATTGAAGAGTGGTTTAATAATACGATTCGTGAAAAGATGGATTTTCAAGGTGAACCAGCAGTTTATAAATCTGGAAAATACCGCGGACAACCGATGCATTATGACAGAGAAGAAGAATATGTAAAAGGTTTACGCAATATCTTAAAAGATTTAGCTTCAAACGTTTTAATACGACGTGTTTTATTTGGTAAATCCGATTTTGATTTCGATGTCCATTTGGAGCAAGGTGGCATTTTACTTGTAAATACTGCGAAAGGGGAATTAGCCGACCTTTCAAACGTATTAGGAAAATTTGTATTGCTAAGTATGCAGAATGCGGTATTCCGGAGAGAACCAAACGTCTCACCTTACCACCACATAATAGTCGATGAGTTCCCAGATTATGTGGTGAAGCCGTTTAAAGAATTCCCTGCACAATCCCGTAAATATAAAGTAATTTTAACAATTGCTAGCCAAACGCTATCTCAATTAGCTCTCGACTTTACAGAACAATACATGTTTACTTTACTAGGTTCATTCCGTAACAAAATGATATTTGGAGATGTAACGCCATATGATGCAAAAATTTTCTCTGACATGTTCGGTGAAAAAGAAGAATTTAAAGAGGCGGAATCCGAACAGGGTATTTCTCCTATGCAAGATAATCCTGTTAGTCGACTAGGATCAACCTACAAAAAAACAAAAGAAGTTGTTATGTCACCAGGGGATATCATGGCACAAGGTGCATTTATCTGTGCTGCTCGTATCGTACAAGACAACCATGTGCAACCTGTCCAACAAATTACGAGTAACTTTGTACCAAAAGAAGAATTTTCTCAAGCTATTACACGGGTAGATGAAGAGATAGGACGATATTGGGAAAATGAACGTCTTCGCCTTATTAATGAATCTATTGCAAAAGCAAATCCTATGAAGCATGTAGACGCAGAGAACATGAAAAAAGTTCAAACTTTGCCGCCTATACAAGAGGATGAGATGAAACAAAATAGCTCTGTAGAAACAACTGAAGAGCAACAGCACATTGTATCATTGGAAGATTATAAGGAACACAAGTCTCATAATGAAACCTTATCTAATGAACCTGCAACTATGAATCAGCAGGGAGATGTTGATGATGAAGCTGAAAATAAGTTGTATGAAGATATTAAGGAATTTATTATTGAATCACAACAAGTCTCGCCATCTCTTCTGCAAAGAAAATTCAGGATTGGCTATATGAAAGCTATGCAATATATTGAGAAGTTAGAACAAAATCTAGTTGTAAGTTCTTACACAGGGGATAGTAATCGTAAAGTATTAATTTCAAATAATAGTAGAATAACAGAAGAAACAAGTATTAATACTACTCATTCATCTGACAATACTATTTCACAGGAAGTGGCGATTCCAAGCGAAGACAAAGGAACCGTACAAGAGGAAACACATATAGAAAGTGTAAGCACTGCAATAACTGAACCAGTCATAAACGAAGTAATAGAGGAAGTCATAGATATAGAATCACCCCTAATGGATGAATGCCATGAAATAAACATGGAGGTATCCGAACTAAACAAAGAATTGTCTATTACTATGCTAAAGCAAGATTGGAATACGGATTCCATCATTCATTCCAGGATTCCTGATGAGACTGAACCACTGTTTGAAGAATTCCCATCTGATGGACTTCCCGTTACAATGATAGGAACTGCAGAAACAAGTATAGAATCTACTTCAATTCCCGTTACAATAACAGAGCCGGAAGAAACACATGTAGAAATCAACACGATTCCCATTGAAGAAACGCTTAATCATACCGAAGAAAACAAGCTAGATGAAGATGTAGCAAAAGTGTACGAATCTATTAGTATTACGGTTCAAGAAAACTTAGAAAAAAATAGAGAAGATCATTTGAAAAATGATGTGAAGCAACCAGAATATAAACCTATGAGTTACAAAGAACGCCAGGAGCACTTAAAATATCAGCAAAAAAATAAAAATAACAAATCGCAGTCGCTGGTTAATAATATTGAGAAACCTAAGCAAAAAACATCGAACGTAATGAGTAAAGAATTGAACAATTTCTTTGATTAATAGTTGGTAAGCCTCAAATTAAATCTAGTAAGAGTATTTGCCAGCATTTCGGAAAAAAACCACGCTAAGCAAAAAAATAAGCTGTTCAGATGGACAGCTTATTTACATAATTATCGTTATTGGAAGTTATCGGAAAAACTTCTTCTTTTGAGAAGGTTACTGTTTTAACCTCTTGCTTTGTAAATCTTGTCTGCTCTATTTACGCTAAGGAACGTCAGAACACTTGTAAGAACAATAAGTACTAACCAATAGTCGCTTCCTTTTACAGCTAAAACAACTGATAGTATTGATAGTAATATTGCAAGTACGAAACCCGACATGGTTTTTGAATCCTTTAACATTAACCAATTCATTTTTTCTCCCCCTTTTTTTAATTGTACCATTCAAGGATAACAGTTTGTTTGGATTTTTGGATGTATATAATATTCATGGTTGGTTAACATAACGTCCTATTCTCAGAAGTTACTTTTTCCTTTTACTTTGTAAGTAATCCAATAACAGTTATAACAATTAAGATAACTACCCATATAATAAAATGTTTGTTTCTTTTTACAAATTTTATTGTTGTATCAGAGTCATCTGTTTCTTCAAAGCGTTCTATTTTTCTTTTTTGTACAACGAGTGTCCAAAAATACACTGCATTCCCTATTGATAAAATCAAAAAAGCATTTCCTAAATGACCATTTCTAAAGTTATCGTATAACGACCAAATGAGTAATAAAACAGTATAGACCATGAACCCATTTTTACTGGCTTTTGCTACATGATGTTTTTCCATTTCGTCTTGCTTTTGTATCCACATTATTCTTTTACTCCTTTATTTCAAGATTATTCAAGTGTAAAAATGTCCTCCATTTTTAGATTAAAGTAATGAGCTATTTTCAATGCTAATTCTAAACTTGGATTATAGTGATTGTTTTCAATGGCTACAATCGTTTGTCTTGTAACTTGTAAGTCCTTTGCCATCTGTACTTGTGTAATTTCATGTTGTACTCGTAGTTCCTTAATTTTATTTTTTACAGTCATCATTTCACCTGCAATGTAAAGATATCTTTACTAATAGATTATATAAAAACAGTATAAATGTAAAGATATATTTACACCTTATCTTGGAAAATACAAAACCCAAAGCATATTTTAATTACTTTGGGGTAATGAATATCCTATACAGGTTAAGTTAACATAACGCATCATTATCGGTAGCAAAGAAAAAGGAGGGAACCCTACTCTCACAAGGGAACCTTCTTTTTTGTTCTATGGAGCTATAAATTTTTTTATACATTCCTATTCTAGCGCGGTTTTAGGGTTCTTGTTTGTTACTGGATTTGCCGAAAAACTGTATAAAATCTTGTATACTCTTAGCTTAGGGGTTTTCCGAAATGCTGGCAGTACCCCATGCCCATCAACTTAATATTTTGAAGTATCCCCCAAATGAAAAAATTGCACTTTTAAAGGTAAATATAGAATTAGAATATAAATTATCAAGAAATAATAATTAGTAAAGTAGAAGATTTCAATAAAAATTGGTAAAATAATAAGCAAGTATTGAAATTAGAAATAGGACTGTGTTAAAAAAGGAGATTCTATACTATGGAGCAAATTATTTTAAACAATAAGAACGGATCTACAGAGATATATTATAAATTATTCTCTATGTTATCTTTGTTAACTTTTCATAAGATCACATCCATTGAAAAGAAAAAGAAAAACCTTAAGCTTTCCCTTGAAAACGAATTGAAAAATTTAACGAAAAATAATCCTTATAAATTATAATACGTTTCCCCAAAGATTAAACTCTATAAAGGATTTTATTAAACCAATATAATCTCATATTAATTCGACCCTAAAAACGCTATTCTTTTTGTAGAAATATACAGAAAGGGTGGCGTTTTTTATGAATCTTTCGATTCAAAGTGAACTACAATTATTTGCTGAAGAGTTATATCAACATCTTACTCCCTCATTTTTAGAGAATCTGGCTAAAGAACTAATTTTTGTAAAACGGAAGCGTAAATTTTCAGGAAATGATTTAGCTATTATCTGTTTCTGGATTAGTCAACATGTCGCGAGTGATTCTTTAGTTCGACTGTGTAGTCAACTTCATGCTATTACAGGAACTCTTATGAGTCCAGAAGGGCTCAATAAACGTTTCAATAAAAAAGCTGTTTGCTTGTTAAAACATATTTTCTCTGCATTATTAAAAAATAAA
>LXTR01000002.1 GCA_001683825.1 Flavobacteriaceae bacterium CP2B
ACCCAGCCCCTGCCCGTGCTCCCCCGGCCTTTCGCCCGGCAATCGACCAACATCGGCGAACACAACCTGAGCCCTTTTGCCAAAAACCGGGAAGCCTTGCGGCAAACTTTAAAGGCTGCCGATAAGCGGATATACGCCCCGCCCGCGGAAAGCCCGGTATTCTTGTTACCAGGATATGACGGGGCCGCTGAATGGGGCGGTGCCGCAGCGGACCCTGAAGCGGGCATCCTCTATGTAAACAGCAACGAAATGGCCTGGATACTGGAAATGGAAAAGTCCGAAGGCCCTTCTGAAAATGCTTCCCCGGGGGAAGCGGTTTATACCCGTTATTGTGCCGTGTGCCACCAAAAAGACCGGGGAGGGATTGCGGCCAGCGGTTACCCCTCCCTCCAAAACCTCAACGGCCGTATAAACAGGCAGGAAGTAATGAACATTGTAGCCCAGGGCAGGGGGATGATGACGGGCTTTCCGCAAATAGGCCAAGAAGAACGGGATGCCTTGCTGGCCTTCCTCTTTGGTGAAAACGAGAAAAGGGAGGTGGCTGCCACCACAGCGGATACCCACTACCAATTACCCTACAAACACAAAGGGTATAACAAGTTCCTGGATCAGGATGGCCTTCCGGCCATAGACCCTCCCTGGGGAACACTCCACGCGATCGACCTGAATGAAGGCGATTACCTGTGGTCTGTTCCTCTTGGGGAAACCCCGGGGCTTACCCAAAAAGACGGCAGCCCCACCGGCACCGAAAACTATGGGGGGGCGGTGGTAACGCAAAACGGGCTCCTTTTTATCGGGGCCACAAAAGATGGCTACTTCCGGGTTTTTAACAAACATACCGGGGCATTGCTTTGGAAATATAAATTACCGGCCCCGGCCTTTGCAACCCCGGCCATGTACCAGGTGCAGGGTAAGCAGTACATCGCCATCGCATGCGGAGGGGAAAAACTGGGCACCGAAAAGGGCAATGAGATCCTGGCCTTTGCCCTGGAATGACCCTGAAACCAAAAAAGGGGGGGCAGCCCCCATTTGTAGAATAGTAAATACGAATAAAAAATGAACACAATACGCATTTTGGTGGTGGGTTGCGGCAACATGGGTACCAGCCATGCCAGGGCCTACCATAAACTGGATGGTTTCGAGATAGTGGGTTTGGTGAGCCGTAAGCCCGAAAGCAGGGAGCGGTTGTCTGCAGAACTCGGGGGCTTACCTACTTTTGGGGACTTTGAGGAAGCCCTCAAAAAAACCACTCCCCAGGCCGTTTCCATCAACACCTATCCCGATACCCATGCCGACTACATCCGCGAAAGCCTGAACGCCAATGCCCACGTCTTTGTCGAAAAACCATTGGCGCTAACCGTCCCGGAAGCCCAGGAGCTGGTGGATCTGGCCATGCAGAAGCAACGGAAAATGGTGGTGGGCTATATCCTAAGGGTGCATCCGGCCTGGGCGCGTTTCGTGAAGATCGCACAAAGCCTTGGAAAACCATTGGTGATGCGCATGAACCTCAACCAACAGAGCTCGGGAACCCATTGGCATACCCACAAACAATTGATGAAATCCATGTCGCCCATCGTCGATTGTGGGGTCCATTATGTGGACATCATGTGCCTGATGACCAAAGCCAAACCCATAAGCGTAAGTGCCATTGGTGCGCGTCAAACCGATGAAATAGACCCCGCCATGTATAACTACGGACAGTTACAGGTGCGGTTTGACGATGGTTCTGTCGGCTGGTACGAAGCCGGGTGGGGCCCTATGATGAGTGAAACCGCCTTTTTTGTCAAAGATGTGATCGGGCCCCGCGGATCAGTCTCCATTGTGGACCGGGACAAGGGCGCCTCGGACGATGTGGACAGCCATTCCAAAACGGGCATGCTCCTGCTGCACCACAGCCAAACCAATGCCAAAGGCGAGTTTGCCAGGGAGGATGAGTATATAAGTACATCCGATGAGCCCGATCATGATGGGCTTTGCTTATTGGAACAGGAGCTGTTCCTAAGCGCGATCACCAAAAACACGGACTTGTCAGACCATCTGCGGGATGCCGTAAACAGCCTGAAGATCGTCTTAGCCGCCGATGAATCGTTCCGTACCGGAAAAATAGTCTATCTTTAAGAAAGGGGTGATTCCCCCTTAAAACAAACCTGCGACAACGTATGCTGCCATTACTGCAAAAGGCGTCGGAATTTGAAAGGCGCATGGCCGTGGTTTCTGACGGACGGTCTTATACCTATAATGAATTATTGGCCGGGGCCCGGCAGGTAGCCACCCACCTGCTGGGTTCCTCAAACGACCTCAAGGAAGCGCCGGTGGCTTTCCTGGTGCCCCCTTCCTATGAATATACCGCAGTAGCCTGGGGAATCTGGGCAGCAGGCGGTATTGCCATTCCCCTTTGTATGCTGCACCCCCTGCCTTCCCTGCAGTACGTGATAGAGGATACCGGCGCCCGGACCCTTGTGGTCCACCCGGACTATGAAGGGCTGCTCCGGCCCCTTGAAAAAACATTGGGCGTACGCCTGCTCCGGGTACACGAGTTGTTCCGGGGGCCGGCGGCCACCCTTCCCGGGATAGGCCGGGAACGGCGCGCGATGATCCTGTACACCAGTGGTACCACCAGTAAACCCAAGGGGGTGGTGACTACCCACGCCAATATTCAGGCACAAATTGAGGTACTGGTCAAGGCATGGGAATGGGAAAAGGATGATTATATCCTCAACATCCTGCCCTTGCACCATGTGCATGGGATTATCAATGTGATGAGCTGTGCCTTATGGAGCGGGGCCTGTTGTGAGTTTATGCCAAAATTTGATGCGGGCGCGGTATGGGGTGCCATCCGCGCGGGCCGGCTAAGCTTGTTCATGGCGGTCCCTACCATCTACTACAAACTTATAGAGTATTGGGAGGCCGCCCCGGAAACGGACAAAAATGTGCTGTCTGAGGCGGGTAAAAAACTGAGGCTGATGGTTTCCGGTTCAGCAGCCCTGCCTGTGCCTGTGATGGAAAAATGGCAGCGCATCACCGGTCAAACCCTGCTGGAACGCTATGGCATGACCGAAATCGGGATGGCCCTCTCTAACCCCTACCGGGGCGAAAGGCGGCCGGGCCATGTCGGACAGCCGCTGCCAGGGGTCGCGCTGCGCCTGGCAGACAGCAGTGGAAACCCGGTCAAAGGCGGTGCCCCGGGGGAAATCCAGGTGAAAGGCCCTTCGGTTTTTAAAGAATACTGGCAAAAAGAGGCCGCAACCAAGGCCGCCTTCACGGCCGATGGATGGTTCAGGACGGGTGATATTGCCCAATGGGATGAAGGCTCATACAAAATCCTCGGGCGCGACAGCGTGGATATTATCAAATCCGGCGGCTATAAAATCTCGGCCCTGGAAATAGAGGATGTCCTCAGGAAACATCCCGATGTACTCGACTGTGCCGTGGTGGGCCTGCCCGATGAAGCCTGGGGTGAAATTGTCGCCGCATTCCTGGTGAGCCGCAAGGAAGTAATTCCATCAGAATCCCTGTCTGAGTGGGTCAAAAACTATTTGCCAGCCTATAAAGTGCCCAGAAGATATCAGCTGGTCGATGAATTACCCAGGAATGTGCTGGGGAAGGTTACCAAAAATACGCTCAAAGAAAGTCCGTCACCTTCTTAAACCCGGTGTTCCAGGCTTCCTTGGTAAATACTAGAATTATGGATTTTTTAACCCTTTTTCCATACATAGGGATCCTCGTGCTGGTCGTTATCAACGCCGTGCTGGTGCTGTTGCGCACCATCGTGATAGACCGCCCAGAAAAGGATCATACTTAAGCGCGATGGCCTACTTTAAAGCCCACTGGATCACCCTTTTGCTGACCACCCTCTACGTCCTGGGTTGCCTGGGGATTGGCTGGTATTTCCGACGGCGTGCTTCCAGGGGGGTAGAGGGGTACTACATCGCCAAACGGGAAATCCCCGGCTGGGTTATATCCCTGGCGTTCTTTTCCACCTCGGCCAGCACCAACACCTACATCGGCCAAGCGGGGCAAGCTTTTGAATATGGTTTGTCATGGGCCTGGATGGGATTTATATGGACCTTTTTCTGCATTGTTTCCTGGCAGCTGTTGGGGCCTAAGATGCGTTTTCAAACAGCGCGCCTGCAGTCATTCACCATCCCCGATTATTTCCATCTCCGCTATAAAAGCAACATGGCCAGGAGTATCCGGTTAATGTCTGCCGCGATTATCCTCTTTGCCACGCTTTGGTATATGGTCGGCATTGCCAAGGGCTGTGCACATGTGCTGGAATCTGTACTCGACATCCCATATGCCTGGGGGGCATTTGCGATTATCTCCATTACCTGCGCCTATACGATTTGGGGTGGGATGTACAGTGTGTTATGGACCGATGCCATACAGGGGATCCTGATGTTCGGGGTCGCCATAATCATGCTGATGGTTCCCTTTATCTATGTGGGAGGGGTAGACAACCTGATGGAAAGCCTGCGAAATACCGAACACCTGACCGCGGAAGGAACACCTATTGGTTCAGGCCTGCTGAGGTTTGGCGAACTGGTTTCCTTTTTATATATCCTTGGGATTGGCCTGGCGGTAGGTATGAAACAAATTTCGGAACCCAAAAACCTCATCCGGTTCTACTCCATCAACAATGAAAAAAGCATGCGCTTTGCTATGATCTGGACCCCGGTTTTCCTGGGTATATCCCTGGTATGCGTGATGGGCCTGGGGGCCCTTGTCCACGGCATGGCCACGCCAGGAGAAGCAGAATACCTCATTCGCAATACCGATGAAGTTATCGGGTTTATGCTCGACAAATTCAACAATAAACTGGTGAGCGGCCTGTGTGTCGCAGGCCTGTTCGCGGCCGGCATGTCGTCCCTGGCCTCCGTCATCATCATTATTGGAACCGCTTTTGTAAAAGATATCTGGCATGTCATCCGGCCAATGCCCGTAGGACGGATCATCCCAAGGACCAAATGGTTTATGGCCGTATACTGCCTCCTGGTGTACCTGCTCACCCTCTTTCCCCTGGCCGGCATCGTAGAGCTGACGGCGTTCGCCGGAGCAGTGTTTGCCGCCAGCTTTTTCCCTGCGATCTTTGGGGGGCTCTACCTGAAATGGGGGACCGATCTGGGTGCGTTGGCATCTATGGTGGTGGGGATGCTTACCAATATCGTGTGGCGGTTCGCCCTGCGTTTCGAAATACCGGGCCTGGAAGAGGTACACGAGATCATTCCCGCCTTCCTGGTATCGCTTATCACCTATGTGGTGGTAAGCCTCGGCAGCAAGGGGCGCAGGCCCGATGCCGCCCACCTCTCAAGGATCTTTCTGCCCTGACAGACACCACAAAATCTTAAAGTGCTGTTAATCAGTGGTAAAAACTTGTATTTCTCATATATTTTAATATCTTGTCAGGTATGGTAAAAGTAGATAAAGAAGAGAATGCCAAATTTTTGGAGAAGTCGATCAACCACCTTAAAGCCCGCGGCTTTAATGATATTAAAGCGGACCTTGAAGGATATGAAAGTCCTAAGTCCTACATGAGAAAAGCCAGTGGCAATGTGGTAACGCCCGATATCGTCGCGACCAAAAATGGCAGGAAATATTTTTTTGATATTAGCCTGAAATCCGATAAGCCCAGGTTGTTGAAGTCCAAGTGGCTGTTCCTGGACACCTTGAGCAGGATGAATTCCAACCGTTTCCGGATCATTACCACCCGTGGACACTATAAATTTACAGACACCATGCTTCAGGATATCAACCTATCCAATAAGACCCCGATAAAGATTTAAAAAAGCGTGAAAAAGAGCCTATAAGCCGTCCTCAGAGACGGCTTTTTTAATGCCGTACCATCTTTATGTGTGGGATGCCGTCTTCCAGGTATTCCTCTCCGGTTTCTACAAACCCCAGTTCCCTATAGAAATTTACTAAATAACTCTGGGCCGAAAGGGTGATATTCCGGGTCCTGAACCGTTCTTCAACCGTCCTTATGGATACCTCCATAATCTGCTTGCCATAGCCTTTACCCCGGGCAGATTCTGCGGTGACAACCCTGCCGATACTCGCTTCTTCAAAGTAGGCGCCCGGCCCAAAAATACGGGTATAGGCTACCAGCAAATTTCCTTCTTTCCCGAGGACGTGTAAAGCCTCCTGGTCTTTCCCGTCCAGGTCCTGGTACGGACAGTCCTGCTCCACGATAAACACGGCCGCCCTGAGCTGCAGGAACTCGTACAATTCGCGTGTACTGAGGTCGTCAAAAGTTTTAGCTATCGTGTGCATGGGTTGTTGCTTAATCCTGTACAATTACTTTTTTTTCGTCGCACTTTCCAAATTCGGGTTGTATGTTCACGTGGGTGATACCAAAATGTGCATATACTTCCGCTTCAATCCTGGCCAGGATGCTGTCAAATGTGGAAAGGTTGATGTCTTCACTAAAATCTACGTGTGCCTCCAAATGAACCTCCTCCTCGGTCAATTGCCATACATGTACATGGTGTACATTCTTTATGGGTTGAATTGAACTGATGTGGTCTACTATGCGTTGTACTTCAATGGTATTAGGGGTAAACAACATCAGTACCCGCGTAGAATCCCTTAACAACGCGTACCCCATATAGATAAGGTAGATGGCGATAAGGATCGTCAGCAGGGGATCTACCCAATAGTACGCAAAATATTTCATAAGCAGCCCCCCGATCAATACCGCCACTGAAGCCATCATATCGGTAAATAAATGGAGGTAGGCCGAGCGCATGTTCATATTGTGGTGCGCATCCTTCCGTAGCAAAAGGACGCTAAAACCATTGGCAAGGATACCCAGCAACGATAACCAGATCACCAGCGCAGTACCAATTTCCTGGGGGTCCAAAAAGCGCTTTACCGCTTCGATTACCAAAAAAACAGCCACAATGACCAGTGTGGCAGAATTAACGAAAGCTGCGATAATCTCGGCCCTTTTATACCCGAAAGTGCGGTGCACAGAGGCCTCTTTTTTCGCCAATATGGTAGCGATATAGCTCACCAGGAGCGACAATACATCACTGAAGTTGTGCAGGGCATCAGACAACAGGGAAAGGCTGCCTGAAAGGATGCCGCCAACCACCTGGGAGATGGTAATAAGCGTATTGAGGAGTATGGAAATAAAGAGGTTTCTTCCCTTCAGGTTCCCGTGCGAATGGTGGTGATGCGCATGATGTTCATGATGGTGTTCCCCGGGCATATGGCAGTCTTAAATACAGTATACTCCCAGGCCTTTGCCCAGGAATCACCGGTAATCCCTACATACAGGGAATCTTTTCAACGCGACGCTCGTGCCTGCCCCCTTCAAAAGAGGTATTCAGGAAGGTTTTAACCATCTCCAGTGCCTGCGGCAACGCAATGAACCGGGCGGGCAGGCTTAAAATATTGGCATCATTATGCTCCCTGGCAAGGGCTACTATTTCCCTGTTCCAACAAAGGGCGGCCCGCACCTTCTGATGCTTGTTTGCCGTCATCGACGCGCCATTGCCACTACCGCAAATCAGGATCCCCAGATCCGCCTCCTTATCCTCGACGGCCTGGGCCACCGGATGTGCAAAATCAGGGTAGTCAACACTGTCAGTACCGTCTGTCCCATAATTGATCACCTCGATACCCATTGATTTGAGTAAACCAACGACAGCCAATTTGTACTCGGTTCCGGCATGATCATTACCAATTGCTATTTTCATGTTTATACAATTAAAGAAATATTCCGTATATGCTATCGCAACCTTCTATAGTCTAAATAAAATTGCTTTATGGCCTCTTGCACACTCCTATCCAAACAGGCCTTTCATGGCAGTATGCCTGTAGCGAATGCGCTTTGAAACCACTTGTATTCGCTTATTAACAACCCTGTGCAAAGATACAATACAATTCGCTGTCTACTAAGGTATTATTGTTTAATTGGATTGTTGATAGCCGGGGGAAAAGAATTTAGGACTATATTTTTATTTCTTCCAAAAATACACCTTTACCAAAAAATAGCCACATCTGAAAAGGAAGTTCTTATAACTTAGGAAAAAGATATGAATACCCGGAACGGATGTTCCTAACAGGATTGGAAAATTAACTTATAAATAAAAACCTGTTTACATCAAAAAGGAGCATCGTTAATAATTATCCTAATACTTTGAATTAGAAGTATCCTGTAAAATACAACCTGTGGATAACTAATTATTTATGTTCAGAGCAACTTTTACAAAACTCTTTTTTCGACCATCTTAACAGCCTATCATAAACAGCATTTTGATATAAAAATTATTAAAAGAAAATTATCTAATAGGAATACTTGTTCATAACCTCCTGGAGTCGAAGTCCTGAAATGCATGCTACGCCCTACCGCTATGGATTATAATTCGTACTTTTCAGGCAAAAGAAATTTTAATGTCAAGGAAAAAGAAACGAGCGAAGGATCATAAGAAAAACGAGATCACCAAGGGCATCTTTACCGTATTGGAAAAAGAGCCTGGAAAAACATTTAATTATAAACAGATTGCCTCTAAACTGGATATTACGGATACGGAAGGACGAAACCTATTAATACAACGTTTGGGACAATTAAAAGAGAAGAAGAGGATCAAGGAAGCGGGGCGGGGAAAGTACAGTGCCCTTTATTCGCCCAGCGTGTACCAGGGCAAGATAGATGTTACCGCGAGGGGCAATGCCTATGTGGTGGTGGAGGGTTTGGAGACCGATATATTTATCCCGTCCAATAAAATCAACAGGGCGTTCCATAAGGACATAGTGGAGGTACAGATGCTTTCCCGGCGCAATGGTTCCAAAATGGAAGGGGAAATAACCCGGGTCCTCGAGCGGCACAAGAACCAGTTTGTAGGGATTATAGACCTACATAAGACCTTTGCTTTTGTGCGCCCTACGGATGCCAGGATGTACACGGATATATTTGTTCCCATAGATAAGACCGGGAAGGCCAAGAACGGGGAGAAGGTAATCGTGGAAATTACCAATTGGCCCGACGATGCGGATTCTCCTTACGGATATGTGAAAGAAGTGCTCGGAATCCCCGGGGAGCACCACACGGAAATACATGCGATCCTGGCGGAATATGGGCTGCCCCACGAATTTCCCGCCGAGGTGGAACATTATGCGAATGAATTGGATACCTCCATAAAAGAAGAGGAAATAGCCCGGAGGAAGGATCTTCGTGAGGTACTTACCTTTACCATAGACCCCAGGGATGCCAAAGATTTTGATGACGCCCTCTCGTTCAGGCTACTCGACAACGGGAATTATGAGGTAGGGATCCATATTGCCGATGTGTCACATTATGTGCAGCCCGACACCATCCTGGAAGAAGAGGCTTATGAGCGGGCAACCTCGGTGTATTTGGTAGACCGGGTGGTGCCCATGTTGCCCGAAGTGCTGTCTAACAACGCCTGTTCCCTGAGGCCCAGGGAAGATAAATACACGTTTTCCGCCATTTTTGAACTCGACAAGAACAGCGGGGTGAAAAACCAATGGTTTGGGAGGACGGTCATCAACTCCAATGAGCGTTTTGCCTATGAAGAGGCGCAACACATTATAGAAACAGGGCAGGGTAAGATACCGGGAGAGATATCCATCAGGGAGAAGGGGTATACGGTAAGTGACGACATTGTGCAGGCGGTCTTGACCATGGACCGCCTGGCCCGGATCATGCGACAACGCAGGATGCAGGCAGGCGCTATTTCTTTTGATAAGGTGGAAGTTAAATTCTACCTCAATGAAAGCAATGAACCCGAAAGCGTTTATTTTAAGGAAGCTAAAGAGGCCAACAAGCTCATTGAAGAGTTCATGTTGCTGGCGAACAGGAAAGTAGCCGAGTTCATTGGAAAGCAACGGCCCGAAAAAACATTTATATACCGGATTCACGACGAACCCGATGAAGAAAAGTTGATGGCATTGAACGGGATTGTTTCCAGGTTTGGACATACCCTGAATTTCAAGAACAAGAAGACGGTTACCGCCTCCCTGAACAAGCTGTTGGAGGATGTAAAGGGGAGAAAGGAACAGAACCTGGTAGATACGCTGGCAATACGGAGTATGAGCAAGGCCATCTACACCACCGATAATATAGGGCATTATGGTTTGGCCTTTGATTATTACACCCATTTTACCTCTCCCATCCGCCGTTATCCGGATGTGATGGTACACAGGTTGCTCCAGCACTACCTGGACGGGGGGAAAACACCCCAGGCACAGGCCTGGGAAGACCGCTGCAAACATTCTTCCGATATGGAAAACCTTGCGGCTAACGCGGAACGCGATTCTGTAAAATACATGCAGATCAAATTTATGCAGGATCATAAGGACCGTGAATTTGCCGGGGTAATCTCCGGAGTGACCGAATGGGGCATATACGTGGAGATCATCGAAAATAAGTGTGAGGGCATGGTGCGAATTAGGGATATAAAAGATGATTATTATACCTTTGATGAAAGGCAGTACGCCATCGTTGGCGAACGCACCAAAAAAGTGTACCAGCTAGGAGATGAGGTAAAGGTGATGGTGAAAGATTCCGATTTGATAAAAAGGCATCTCGACTTCAGCCTTCTTGGTAAGCTCAATTAGGGTTCCCCCTACCCGTCCATTGTGTAACCCACATGGGCAAAAAAAATCAGGCGTCATGAAACAAACTTGGTTGCTTCTTGTACTTTGGATGGGACTTCAGGGGCTTTATGCCCAGAAGATCACCAGGGAACTGGAGGCATTCAAAGAATTAAAGGCCTTTGACGGCCTTTCCGTCAACCTGATTCGCTCCGATGTCAACAAGGCGGTAATCGCGGGGGCCAACACAGAAAAAGTAGCCATCGTCAACAATGATGGTGTCTTGAAAATACGCATGGAGATTGACATGATATTTGCGGGGTACCGCACCTTTATAGACCTTTATTACACAGACCCCCTGGTGGTTATCGACGTAAACGAGGATGCAAGGATTACCTCTTCGGGCGTGATAAAACAGGGCGTCCTGGAATTAAAGGCACAGGAGGGAGGAGAGTTGCAGATACAGGCTGAAGTGGAGCAATTGCTTATAAAAGCGGTTACGGGAGGGATTATTACCGCCAACGGTGTTTCCCATAACCAGGATGTGGCGATCAATACCGGCGGGGTCTACCACGGCAAGGGTTTCAAAACAAAATTTTCCACCGTTAATGTGAATGCCGGGTCTACTGCCGAAATTTTCGCCTCAGACTATGTGAAGGCCACTGTGAAGGCCGGGGGCGAGGTCCTGGTGCATGGCAATCCGGCAAAGATGGATGAAAAAACCGTGTTCGGAGGCAGGATCACAAGAATGTAAAAGTAGTACCCCCATGATTGAAGACATACAGGCCGCCATTCCGTTGGGCTTTTTGCTGAGTTTTGTAATCGGGCCTGTGTTCTTTGTCCTGCTGGAAACCGGTGCCACCAAGGGGTTCCGGGCGGCATTGGTTTTTGACCTGGGCGTGATCCTGGCTGACATCCTGTTTTTATTAATCGCTTATTTCAGCAGTTTTCAGTTGCTCGAAAACCTTAGCAACCAGCCCGGCCTCTATGTGTTTGGCGGTGTGATCCTCCTGGTCTATGGAATTACCAATTTTTTTAAGAGGGGGGTAGGCAAAAGCAAGGCCGAAATAGCCACCCGCGGAAGCGGGTACCTCTACCTTTTTGTCAAAGGATTTATTTTAAACCTCATCAATATCGGGGTCCTGGTTTTTTGGCTGGGGGTGATTATCATCGTGGGGCCCAGCCTTGACAATGATCCCAACAGGATCCTTATTTTCTTTTCGGCCATGCTGGGGGCGTATCTGGCAACCGATATCGTGAAAATATTGCTGGCTAAACAATTAAAAACGAAACTCACCCGCAAACGGATATTGCTGGTAAAGAAAGGCCTGGGGATCATCCTGATTATTTGCGGGTTGGTCCTGATTACCAAAGGTTTCCTTCCCAAAGACCGGCTCAACATCGAAAAAGGGATCGAGATGATCCGACCCCAAAAATAATAAGGTATCACCTGAGAGGCAGGTATGGGCCTTGCGGGCATTCCATAAAAAAACCCCTTCCGGTAAAAGAAGGGGTTCCTGGAGGCATCGAGCGGATTCGAACCGCTGTACAAGCTTTTGCAGAGCTGTGCCTAGCCACTCGGCCACGATGCCTTTTGGTGCTGCAAATGTACTATTTTTTCCTGCTCAAAAAAAGAAACTTACGAACGTCGGCCCCTGAGTTGCACAGAGACGCGCTCCACATCACCTCCAATGGGCGGGTTTAACTTAGCCACGGTCACGGAAACCGAATTTACCGTGGGTAGTTCTTTCCATATCCTCCCTATGATCCTTTGGCCCACGTGTTCCAGCAACTTGGACCGGATCCCCATTTCCTCGGTCACAATGCGGTGCAGGTGGACATAGTCCACGGTGTCCGCCAGGTGGTCCGTTTCGGAAGGAAGGCTGAGGTCCGCCTCAACCTCGAGGTCCACCTCGTATGCGCTTCCGATGATTTCTTCTTCTTCCAGGCAGCCGTGATGGGCATATACCCGTATCGTATTAACACTTATGCGTCCCAAAGCAGGTTGTTTTGTGCAAACTTAGTGGAAAGCGCGGAAATATCTCAATAGGTGCAACGGCAATTGCTGATACCCTGGAAGAGGTCGAGGCCAACAGTCACCACATGGGTACCGTAGCTATAGGCCAATATGTCGTTCAGGATGATCTGTACGGAGTAACCAAAATAGAAGTTACTCTTTTTAAACCCCACAAAAGGGGCGATGTAAAGGGGTTTTCCAATTTGGTCGTTCAGGAAGCGGTAGTTGATCCCCGTATAGTAGTAATCCTCAAAATCATACAGCCGGAATTTCATATTCAGGTCGGTTTCAGAACGCCCGTCGCTCTCAAAAATTTTGTACAGGACAGAGGGTTCAATCTCCAGCTTGCTATTCTTGTTTTTGGTATACCGGTATCCCGTATAGACGTAATAGTTACGCAGATGGTTAGGCTCAAAAACGGGGTTAAATCGCGTGAGGTCCTTATCCAACAGGTTGGAGGCGTTGATACTGAAATAAAATTTATTGATCCGGTACATGGCGCCCACATCAAAGTTATGGTTGGAGGTAGAACGGTCGTCGGTGACAGTCGGGTCCATCGTTGCATCGATAAACTCCTCGATATCGATCCGGAATTGGTTGAAATTGTAGGATATCCCAAAGGAGAGGAATTCATCTTCATACCGGTCCAGTGTCAGGTGGTGTGCAAATGACAACCTGGCCCCCTGTTGCCGCGTATACCCGTTTCGGTCATTATAAAGGAAAACCCCCAGTCCCGAACGGTTCCCAATGCGCGCATCGGCCGCCAGGGATTGCGTATCGGGCGCATCCTTGATCCCCACCCATTGTGTGAGCCCGTTGAGGCGAACCTTCACATGGTCACCGATCCCGGCATAGGTAGGGGAGAGCACAAAGGGGTTGTCTGCCAGATACTGCGATAGCTGGGGCGAATTCAGCTCCTGCCCGTCAAGGCGCAGGAGCGTGAAAAGCAGTAATACGGTTAGCAGTAGGTAACGCATAGGTTTCGGTTAAGTTTTATCGGTACAGGGTAAAATGCCCTACAAATTCACGTTCATCGTTCTCCCCGCGGAGTTTGATCACATACCAGTAATCACCGGTTGGCAATTCTTTGCCGTTATAAAGGCCGTTCCAGCCCGCATCGGTGTATCCCAGCCTGTAGACCTCCCTACCATAACGGTCAAATATTATGGTTAGTATTTGCGGGAAGCCCTCCATATTCCTGGGGACCCAATGATCATTCATTCCATCTCCGTCAGGGGTAAAGAAATTGGGGATTTCAATGTCTATAAACTCCATGAAGATCTCGGCAACAGCTTCACATCCATTGGCATCTACCACCCTTACAGTATAGGTATCGGTCCTGTTGATGTAATAGGTATTGTCTGTTCCGTTGTTCTGGTCTTCAAAATAGAAGGTGTAATCTTCCTGACCACCCGATGCCACTGCGGTAATCTCGTTGATATTGTTCTGGACGAGGGTCAGTGTCAGCGGTTCCCAACTGTCAATCTCAAAATCAACGGTTGTGACACAACCATTGGCATGCGAGATACCAATATAGTGGGTGCCGCCGGGGATATTCCTGAAGTCCGGGGTCAGTTGCATATCCGCGGGATCCGTGGAATCCAGGGCGTACATCACCGATCCGAGCACCGAGGGATCTTCCATGGTGATATTCACATAATTGTCAGGGAGGGCCCCGGTACATTCATACACCGGCTCTACCGTGGCATTCAGGTTCACGCCGGGCTCCACCTCTACGATGACGTTGGTTTCACATCCGTTGGCATCGCGCACAAAGATCACATAGGTGCCGGCTGCCAGGTCTGTAAAGGAGGTTTGTCCGGGGACAAAATCAGCAATGTTGTTTGAATTGAAGGCCGTCCTGTAAGGGGCGGTTCCCCCGCTGATGTTCAGGTTAACAGAACCGTCTTCGCTTCCTGCACACACCTCGGGTAGCGCGGTATAGCTTACATCAATGGGCGCTGGTTCTGTAATAGTGAACTGGAAGGGGATAAAGCAGCCGTTTACATCCTGGGCGATTACGTCGTATACGCCTGGAGCCAGGTCGGTAAATACATTTTCCGTATCAAACTTGTTCAGGTTCGGGCTAATGGCGTACAGGATTTCACCGGTTCCTCCGGAGACTTCCACGATAATGGCGCCGTCATCTTCCCCGGCACAGGTCACATTTACCGCTTGCTGGAAATCTACCTGCAGGGGAACGGGCTCTGTAATGATGATCTCGGGCGAAACCTCCACGCAGTCCACACTGGTCACGCGGATGTAATAACTTCCCGCAGTGAGGGCGGTAAACACCCTGCTGCTTTGTGGCCCGGCCAGGAGGTTGGTCAGGGCGGCATCGGCAAACAACTCGTAGGAATAGTTGCCCAGGCCTCCAAAAGCTTGCGCAATAATGGTCGCCGTGGCTTCTCCTGTACAATTGATCATGGCCGCGCTGTCATCAATCACCAACGTCAGCGGGGGAACGGGATCAATACTCACCTGGTTTGAGATACTGGCTTCGCAGCCAAAGGAATCCCGCACATAGTATTGGTAAACCCCACTGGGGACGGTAAACACATGGGTATTTCCACCGGCCATTGGCAGGAAGTTAACATTGTCCGTACTGTACTCATACGGCCCTGTACCTCCGCTGGCAGACAATTCAATCTGCGCGGAGTTGTTGCACGTCAGCGTGCTCAGTTGCCTTAGGGAGCTGTTTACATCGGTGGGTTCAGAAATAGTCACCTGTACGGTCTCTACATCGCAATTCCAGCCATCAGATACGGTGATGCTATAGATACCCGCGCCCAAACCGGTAAACGTAGGGCTGATCTGGCCTCCTGAAGTAAACTGAATATTCGTGCCGCTGGCGTCATAGTAGTTCAACTGGTACTGATAGGTGCCCTGTCCACCGGCTACATTAATAGCACTTACCGAGGCGTTGGTATCCCCATAACAGACCAGGGATAAGGGGGCTGCCGTAATATCGGCACTGATCGGCACAGGCTGCGTCAGGGTGATCACATCATTCAGGATGCAACCGTTGTTATCAGTTATAACCACGGTGAAGTTACCTGCGGACAGGCCACCAAATACCCGTGCGTTCACGTTGTTGGCCGTATAGACCTGCGAGGTGGTCGTATTGGTCAGTACGATATCATAGGGGGCATAGCCGCCTGAGGGATCCACCAGGATCTCTCCCTGGTCGTTGGTACAGGTTACATTGGAAACTTCGGAAACCACCGAAGTCAATGGCATGTCCGGGGAGGTAATCGTAATCACATTAGAATCCTCCACGCACCATGGATAGGCGGTTTCTGTAACCCTAACGAAATAATTACCGCCCGATAAACCATTAATAACCAGAGGATTGGTGCTGGTGTCACCAGACCCGTTAATCCCTGTTGACACTCCGGCGCTGGTGAAGACTTCATAGTCATAGGTACCCGTAAAGCCGGTTATGTCAATTTCCATAGAACCATTGGTATCTCCAAAACAAACCACAGGGGCTGTAGGCACCGCTACCACGTCAATGAGGTCATAAGGGGAAATACTATAAGGCGCTGTCACTATATAACAACCTGTGGAATCATCCGTAATACGGAAGCTATAACTGCCCACCGCGGTCAGTTCAAAAACGGCTGAAGTATTGCCTGGTGTGGCGGTTAACGTACCGTTGGGGTTCCCCAAAGGAAGTAATTCAAACGTATAGGTGTTGGCCGGGTTGCCGTCATCACTCACAGAAATCAACACTTCCTCGGGGTTTACACAAGAGATCGCGATATTCTGTGTAACCGTGGCGGTAAACACATTGAGCGGATCTATGCTCACCAAGGTGGTATCGGTACATCCGTTGGCATCTCGTACGGTCACGGTAAAGTTCTGTACCGCTCCGGTATCGTTGATGTTAAAGGTGTTGGAGGCCACAAAGTTCACTCCGTCGATGCTGTACATATAGGGAGCGGTTCCCCCGGCGCCATTGGCGGTGATCACCGCCTGGGATGGGGTGTTGTCGGGGTTGCAGGCAAAGTCGGTGGCAGCGGCGGTTACATCCAGCACCACGGGTTCGGCAACGACTACGGCTTCCCTGAGGGAACAGTTCCTGGCAGAGATGGCCTCTACTTCGTAATTGCCTGCGGCCAGGCCTGTGAACAATGGGCTGGCTTGTGGCCCGGCAATGAGCAGGCCACCACCATCATACAGGTTGTAGCTGTATACGGGGTTGTCGTTCACCCCTGGGGCCTGTGGCTCCAGGTTGACCCTGACACTGCCATCGCTTCCGCCAAAGCAGGAGACGTCGACAATGGTATGCGGGTCAAAGGTCACCGGGGTTGGGGTTTCCAGCACCACGGGGGCCTGGGCATCACAACCGGACCCTGAGGTATCGTAAACCACGGCCGTGTATGTATCGGGGGCCAGTCCGGTGAACACGTTGGACGCCTGTCGGGCCCCTCCGGTTACACTGACGCTTCCACTGTCGAACAGGTCGTATTCATAGCTTCCGGACCCTCCTTGGGCGGTTACGGTGACCTCCCCGTCATTTAAGGCGCAGCTTGGCTGCAGGGTGGCCTGGGCGGTAATCCCAAGGGGTGGCAGGATGGTGATGGTATCGGTATCGGTACACCCGTTGGCGTCCCTTACGGTCACGGTATAGGTGCCCGGGGCTGTTACGCTCAGGGTGTTGCTTGACTGGAATCCGGCGCCCACGCTGTAGGTAAGCGGTGC
>LXTR01000006.1 GCA_001683825.1 Flavobacteriaceae bacterium CP2B
GGCCTAACTTACACCCGGGGCGGGGTTGGGAGAACCCCATGCCTGCTTCCAATCATTTTGCCGCAGGAAGCCAGTTTTCCGGTCGTAGAGGCATTGGGGATGGCTATCCATATCCGCTAGCGCTTTTCCCGGGGATTTTTATTTGGTACCCGCAAGCTTGTTGCAGGGAGTGGGCCTAACTTACACCCGGGGCGGGGTTGGGCGAAGCCCGTACCCACTTCCAATATGTATCACCCAATGCAGGATGGGGTGTAAACATCAAACATAATTTCAAAATCATTCCGCCAATTGCGTAAATTAGATGCTACGGGAAGTGGGGGCTTAAAGTACGTCGCATCAAATGGGGGGCTCCTGGTTCAAGGCACCTTCTTCCGGGAGCTAATACGCCAGTTATGATGAAAAAATCAATAGTAGTTGCCCTTCTCGGCATCGTTCTGTGGGTGATGCCACAGGGGCTTATAGCCCAAACATGCGGTACGGGGGAGTTGGATCCAAGGATCAGCTATTTTTTAAAGTTGATAGGATATCAGGATTTTACCCTGGAGGAATTACGTGCCATGCCCATCGACAATATTAAGTACGCCGGCCCGCCTCCCATGCCGTATCCAAAGGAAGATGTCAGGCGTATTAAAATTACGGAAGACAGCATTCCCGTCCTGGTCTTTAACCCAACGAATGCGCGTGAGGCACCCATCATCATCAATTACCATGGGGGTGGGTTTATTTCGCCTTTATTGGAAGGGTTGGAACACAGCTTGTGGCAGGAAGCCCGGACCTATGGGGCCATTGTTTTCGCGGTCGATTACAGGGTTGCCCCGGAGCACAAGTTTCCCGCAGCGGTAGATGATAGTTATAATGCCTTCCAATGGATCGCTGCGCATGGCGGTGAATTTGGCGGGGATACCAACCGGATGGTGCTGATGGGCAACAGTGCCGGGGCCAACCTGGTGACGGTGATTACACACCGCGCCAGGAAAGAAGGCCTGGCGGGCAAAATTAAACTGCAGGTCTTAAATGGCCTGCCTGTTGACCTGCGCCCGGGCCATTTGGAAACCTCTGTTTCTTACCGGGAAAACGCCTGGGGATATTTTCAGACCAAAGATGCCACCTATTTTTCGATTGAAACCTATGCCCCCGGTGCATATGACCACCCGGAAGTGTCACCCATTCTGACCGAAGACCTGGCCGGTTTGCCACCTGCCGTGATGATCACCGCGGAGTTTGACCCGTTTAGGGATGATGGGTTCTTGTATGCCGCCAGACTCAGGGAAGCCGGGGTAAAGGTGTGGGACAAGTGTTTTCCGGGACAGATCCATTGCCTGATTGGCTTGCCCCCTGATGCGGAGCAATTACAGGAATTTGCGGCCTTGGTGCTAACCGCGATGCAGGAGTGCTTTGCCGATTAAAATGTCGTTACACCTAAGATGCGAGAGCGATACCCGGTTGGGTAGCGCGTATACAAGACGGCAAAATGCGCATTGGAATTGGCTAGGCTTCCGGCAATTGCAGGCTACCAGTGCAATCTGGCTTGCTCCCCGATGGGAATTTTATTTGCAACTTTGAATAATGAGCGAGATAGAAGAACTCCTGAGAACGAAAAAAATTCGGCCCACGGCCATGCGCCTCCTTATTTACAGGTATATGGCAGGCCGGGACGCGGCCATGGCTTTGAGCGATATTGAAAATGCCTTTACCAAAGTGGACAGGACCACCCTGTACCGCACCCTGAAAACCTTTGAGGAGAAAGGGGTTGTTCACCAGATAGAGGACGGTACCGGGATTTCAAAGTACGCCCTCTGTGAACCCGGCTGCAATTGCAGCATAGAACAGGACCTGCACCTGCATTTCCATTGCAGCAACTGTGGAGAAACGGTGTGTCTGACCGAGCATAAAATTCCGCAGATCAACCTGCCGGAAGGCTATCTGGCGGAAGACGTCAACCTGGTGGTTACAGGCCTGTGCGAGAAATGCAGTACTTAAAAATGCACTTCCATTGCATTGCTCAAAGTGAGAACTTGCAGGCATGATAAAGCAAAAGTCGGACCCGGGCCAATTGGAGGGCACTACACCAGGCACAATGCGCCCCCCGGGCATTTCAATGTCAGGCTTTAAAGTGTATCTCCCTGCCGTCTTCAGTTTTATCTTACTGGGCGCAGGCTTGGTTATGGATTATTTGGCCGTCGGGTCATTTTTCGGGGACTGGGTCCGGGCCACCTGGTACCTGATTGCCTATATCCCTGTGGGATGGCCGGTTGTTATGGCGGGGTGGAAAAGTATCCAAAAGGGAAATTTCTTTACCGAATTCCTCCTGATGTCCATAGCAACCCTGGGTGCCTTCGCCCTTGGCGAATACCCGGAGGGGGTGGCGGTGATGCTCTTTTACGCGGTAGGGGAACTCTTCCAGAACGCGGCGGTCACCAGAGCCAGGGGCAATATCAGGGCTTTGCTGGATGTCAGGCCCCAGACTTCCATGGTGTACCGGGATAAGAAATACACGCCCGTGAGGCCTGAAAGCGTTCAGATCGGCGAGAAAGTCCGTGTACGGGTGGGAGAGAAAGTCGGCTTGGACGGTACGCTTTTGTCTGAACGCGCGTCGTTGAACACCGCTGCCATTTCCGGTGAAAGCAAGCCCGCAACCCTTTACAGGGGCGACAAGCTCCTGGCCGGAAGTATCAACCTCGAAGGGGTGATCGAATTCGAAACCACCAGGGAATTCAAGGACAGCTCCATCGCCCGCATGCTGCATTTGGTGCAGGAGGCTAGCGCGCGTAAATCCAAAACGGAACTCTTTATCCGGAAGTTCGCGAAGGTGTATACCCCCATCGTGGTATACCTGGCATTGGGCCTGGCACTGCTCCCGTATTTTTTTGTACCGGACTACGTTTTCCGGGATTGGTTGTACAGGGCATTGATATTCCTGGTTATTTCATGCCCCTGCGCCCTGGTTATCTCTATCCCACTGGGGTATTTTGGAGGATTGGGAGCGGCTTCGCGCAATGGTATCCTGTTTAAAGGCGCGTCTTTTCTCGATGTGGTAACGCGGATTACCACCATGGTGATCGATAAGACGGGGACCCTAACCAAAGGGGTATTTAAAATCAAGCATATCAAAACCTTCGGGATAAGCGAACAGGAGTTGATGGGGTACCTGGTCGCCATGGAGAAGCATTCCACACACCCTATTGCCGGGGCTATCCTTGAATACCAACCGCAGCTTGACGGATTTGAAGCCACTGAGGTAATGGAAGTGGCAGGCCGTGGGTTGACTGGCATCGTTAACGGAAAACGGGTTTTGGTTGGGAATGAGTCGCTGATGGCATCCGGGCAGGTAAGCCTGCCCAAAGAAACAACGGTATTGGCCGAATCACTCGTCATGGTCGCCGTGGATGGCACCCTGAAGGGGTATGTGGTGGTCGCCGATGAGCTCAAGGAGGATGCCCGGGACGCGATACGGCAAATTCGTGCCTCGGGGATTTCAAATATCATAATGCTCTCCGGAGATAAGGAGGCCATTACCCGACAGCTGGCAACCGATCTGGGAATCACCAAAGTGCAGGGGGCGCTGCTCCCTGAAGACAAATTGCGGGAAGTAGCGACCCTGAAAAGGGATCCGGACGCGGTAGTCGCTTTCATGGGCGATGGCATTAACGATGCCCCGGTTCTCGCGGCCAGTGATGTGGGAATTGCCATGGGGGGGTTGGGGAGCGATGTGGCCATAGAGGCGGCAGATGTCATCATACAAACAGACCATCCTTCTAAAGCGGCACGGGCCATTGCCATAGGCCGGTCTACCAGGCAGATTGTCTGGCAGAATATTGCGTTGGCCTTCGGTGTAAAATTCGCGGTCCTGCTCCTCGGCGCGTGGGGCGTGGCAACCATGTGGGAAGCCGTATTCGCCGATGTGGGTGTCGCATTGCTCGCCATTCTGAACGCGGTAAGGCTGCAAAAGATGCATTGGGACTAACCGCATCCAGAACGGCTGGCAGGCAATAGTGTACGTCCGGCAAGAAGGAAAGCAGCCGGGTGCATTTAGGATCCCTGATCAGGCGTTGATTAGGGCGCCCTGTTAATGACCTTGACAATTTTATAATCCACCAGGCCCAATGTTACAATGTTCAACCATAAATTGGATTTGGTTTCAATCGTGTAGGATTCCGTATGTAGTTGCTCCACCAATGCATCTACGTCACTTTTTAGTACGTTGATGCCAATCAGGTGCAGGTCACCACTTTTTTTGAATTCCAAATCTTTGGTTTTTTCACCAAAAAAATGGCCTCCATGCTCAAAAGGGGCTATCTCGGTGTTGACCGGAAATTGCTGTACGGAACAGGATGAAATGCTGGCGGTTAACAAGATTCCCAGGAAGGATTTTTGTGCGGTATTCATGGTGCTGAAACATTTGAAAGTTCGGGGTCAAATGTAGGAGGGTGCAGGCCGGGTCTCATTGACTTTGGTTAAGAAAGCCGCTTGCGTGAGGCGATTATTATTCCTGTAACTACAGGATAGGGAGCATAGGCCGTAACCGTATTACCCGGATTACCAGCGATAGGGCAGGGGTTTTTCCCGGAAAGGAAAGGGGAGTGGCTGCCGGTTTGGCGTAATGTGCCGGCAGAAGTCCTTAGGAATAAAGCCGGTCTTTCGGGATCTTTAGTTCCTCAAGGACCATTTCCCGGAGCGCCTGTAGCTCTTTTTGATAGTTGGGGTTTTCTTCTTCGCTGGGTTTTAATTCCGAAAGGATTTCGAAAACAAAGCTAGCGGCTTCCGTTTCATTCCAGTCTTTTTGGAAACTTCGGTTTCTGTGGTTTCCAAATGTAAGCTCCATTCGATGCCTGTTCCATTTGGATAGCATGTCGGTACTGGCGTCTACCAGGACCCGGTTGTTGGTGACGTTCCTGATTTGAAATACGCCCATCTGTGGCTTCATTTGTTTATAGGCCTCTTTGAGTTCTTTTCTGGTCTTCATCCTTGAATAAATCCTAGTTGTTTCATCACGGTATGCCGGTCAAAAACCTGCGTATGCCCGCTGATCAAATTGTCCTGAAAATGGTAAATGGTCATCCCGGTGGTTTTTATGGCCCTTTTGGTGGGGGGGTATTCCCCGATCATGCCCAGGTTGGTCCCCGTTAAGATCCAGGTGATGGCCACATGGTTTTCTTCGGGGATGGCAGAGGTGATCTCAAAATGCATGTCGGGAAAAGATTGGAACGAAAAATTCAGTCGCGCTTTGAATTCAGGATGGGATAAGGTTTTCCCCTCCCATGGATCGGCCGTATCGAGATGGATGGTGTATGCCTTGTGGACATATTTTCCGACCTTTTCCATTTGTTTTTTATTCCAGATCTCTTCCATAAACTCCCGAAGGAATTGTTCTTTATCCATGGCTAAAAAGTTAGGTGTGTACGGTATGGGCCGGCTTCACCGGCCCAATTCACTAAAATTCTTATGCGTGGCCTGCCAGGTCCATTCAGACCGGCCAAAATCACCGGTATCTTCCACGACCTTCATCCGGGTTTCATCGATGATTTCAATGGTGATGCTCCCATGTAACCGATCCTCTCCGACAGGGATATCAGCCCATGTCAGTTGAATGGTATTCCCGCTTTGCTTTCCATGCCCTACATGGCACCAGCGTTCACCCAAATCATGGGTTGCCGCCATACCGTTCATGCCAAGCCAATAGACTTCTTCCCCAACGATGCGGAGCCAGAACAGGTTATTCCCCTGTGACTTCCAAAAGCCTTCCCTTATCGGTTTATTTTTATGCTCGCGCACGGTCATCCCATTTTTTCCGAAGCTGTGGGCTTCCTGCGTTTTTCGGCCTCAAAAGTAGTGCAAATGTTAGAAAGAAGCGCTATCATAGCCGGCCCGGGAACCGTTTGCGTATTTCATCCGTGCTATGATGCAGGCGAAATCCTGGCCCTGAACGGGCCTGTACAGCGGTTACCGGCAGCCGGCTGGAATACACCAAAATGGGCACCCTCTCCAATAAAATGCCCGGTTTTAACCCGGGCGACCCCCCCGGGTATATTTCCTTTTTTATCTTTACCGAAGATCCAGAAAAGGCCCCCGATGTCCTCAGATTCCATGTTAGAGCGCATAAAGTCCATAGCGGTTTTACCCTTTGTGAATATTGGCCCTGTGGAAAATGAATATTTTGCAGATGGCATCACAGAAGAAATTATCAATGCCCTTACCAGGGTAGGGGGGCTCAAAGTTACCGCCCGCACCTCCTCTTTTTACTACAAGCATAAAAATATCGATGCCCGTATCATCGGTAATGAGTTGGGGGTAGAAACCCTGCTGGAAGGGAGTATACGTATTTTTAACGACCGCGTCCGGATAACCACCCAGTTGGTACGCACAGATACCGGCTTTCATTTGTGGTCTGAAAACTTCAACAGGCAGCTTTCCGATATTTTTGCGCTCCAGGATGAGATCAGCCTGAATATTGCCGAGCGTATAAGGGAGCACTACGGGCATTTGGACATTCAGGACCACCTGATAGAGACGCCTGCATCGAACGTGGAAGCCTACAAACAGTATTTAAAAGGGTTACAGCTGAGGATGCGGTGGAATGCCGCGGATGTGGCCTCGGCAATCACCTACTTCACACAATGTATCGAGTTGGACCCTTCTTTTTCTAGGGCTTATTTTGAAAAAGGCTGGTGCATCGGTATGCTCAGCAGTTGGGGCTACAGGGAAAAGGAAAAAGGACTGGGGGAAGCCTACAACCATATAAACAAGGGGCTCGAACTGGACCCAAATTCGTCCCTGGGGTATTACGCCAAAGGAACGATCAGTTTTTGGGGGTATTGGAATTACAGGGACAGTTATACATTCCTGCGTAAGTCCCTGGAGATCAACCCCAATGCAGCCGAGGTGCGGGATGCCCTGGCCGACTTTTTTGCGGCCCTGGGCCAAATAGACCGGGCACTGGAGCAAAACCAGAAGGCACTGGTCTTAAACCCCCTGTCTGCGAACCTCCATTTTACCAGGGGGAACCTGCTTTATTTTAAGCGGGACTATAAGAATGCCCTTTTCCATATTGAAAAGGCATTACGCCTGGACCCTGGTTTCCCGATAGCCCTGGAAATGAAAGCGGCAGCCCTAATCTGGGATGGGCAACAGGAACAGTTTGCAATTTACAGTGGAAATACCCGGGGACTCGAACGTCCCAAAATCTGCCAGTTCCTGTACGATGCCATTCACCACACCACAGTTTTCAATATTACGGAGGAAGAACTAAGGGAAGAACTGGATACCGCTTCTACGCGCAGTTTACGTGCCTGGGAACTCTACCTGGAAATTTACCGGGGGAACCAACCGAAAGCGTTGCAAATGCTGGAGGAACAGCTACGCCAACGATCCGGGCAACTTTTTAATTTTAAAAACGATCCGTTCCTGGATCCACTACGCGAGTCTGATTTGTACAAAAAACTCGAAGCCTCCGTTTTTGAGGCATCGGCAATGCCCGTCTTCGAAGGGTCTGCGCCCCCCGTAGACCCCCCCTGTCCCCTGAGCGGGGAAGAACAAGAAGAGTATGCGGCGGCCGTGACCAAAGCAATGGGGGAGGAGTTGTACCTGGACCCAGGGCTATCGCTGAAGAAGATGGCCGCTACCGTGGCATTGCACCCCAATAAACTTTCCTGGTTGCTGAATAACCATTTTGGCAAGAACTTCAATGACTTTGTCAATACCTACCGGGTACAAAAATTTCAGCAACTGGCACTCATGCCCGAAAACAAACAGATTACCCTGCTGGGCCTTGCCTATGATAGCGGGTTCAATTCCAAAACCGTATTCAACACCTTTTTTAAGCGGGATACGGGCATGACCCCCAAACAATGGGTTAAAACACACTCCTGAGCGGCTACCGGCCTGTACCACGCAGCAACCCCTTGTGCACGTATGGACGGTTAGCTTATACCTTTATGCAACAAACGTATTCGCCGTTGGGAAAATGTTCGTGCTTATAATCCGGAACGACCCGCCTCTGGTGAATACCTATTTTTGGCCTGTAACCTACAGATACGGGACAGCGTGGTTAGCGGGGGCATTGGCAACCCGGCCAGGGTGCTTTGCACGGGGCAGAAGGCCAACTACTCGCGCACCGCGGTGGAATGGCCTGTCGCCATGCCCCTCGTTTTGATATCCATAATAATATAGGTAGCAGATGAAAGAGCAAACCACCTCCAAAACAATATTGCTGGCAGGCGCCTCGGGGTACCTGGGCCGGTATATAGCCAAAGAGCTCGCTTGCCGGAAAATACCGGCGACCTTATTGGTCCGAAACCCGGAAAAAGTATCTTTTCCGGCCCAATGGGGGCATTGTGTACGCAGGGCAAAAGCCACAGACCCGGCTATGCTCCTGGGGACGATGGAAGGGGTAGATACGGTGATCTCCACCCTGGGGATCACCCGTCAAAAAGACGGCCTGACCTATTGGGAGGTAGATTACCAGGCCAACATGAACCTACTGGATGAAGCCCGGCGGGCCGGGGTCAGGAAATTTGTCTATGTGGCGGTACTGAATGGCAATGCGCACCGGCATGTGAAAATCCTGGAAGCCAAGGAGGCATTTGTCGATGCATTGAAAAAATCGGGACTTGCGTATACCATCATCCGCCCCAATGGCTTTTTTTCAGACATGAAGGATTTTCTCCAAATGGCTGAAAAGGGGCGCGTCTACCTTTTTGGGGACGGGCGGCAGAAGTTCAACCCCATCCACGGGGAAGACCTGGCAAATGTTTGTGTAGAGGCGATAACAGGCAAGCAGCTCGAAGTAAATGTTGGAGGGCCGGATATCCTGACCCATAATGAGGTGGCTATAATGGCGTTGCAAGCCTGCCAGGTTTCGGGAAAAATAGTACACATCCCCCATTGGGTACGTAAAGGGACCATTATAGCGCTTCGCGCCTTCACCGGGGTAAAGACCTATGGCCCCTATGAATTTTTCATGACCATGATGGCCGAAGATGCCATTGCGCCGCGCTACGGGAGCCATAGGTTGGCCACCTTCTTCCAACGGGAGGCAGATCAAATAACCCGGGACAACGCACAAAGACCATAGCCCGTATCGGGCGCCTTACCTGTCAAACAAGGGGGGGGCTGCAATAAAGGTACGGGGTAAAGCCAGGGAAAACTCAGGCCACTTCCCTTTCCAGGGCGAGATAATGGCTAAGGGCATCCTGTTCATTGAAAAGGGGAATAATCTTTACAACACATTTGTAGGCTTCCCCGTTTTTGCGGTAATTCACAATGGTCCCTGCATAGGGTTTTTGGAGTGAGAGACGTTCCCGGATTTCCTGTCGGGTCCTGGGATCTGTACGGTTGCCCTGTAAAAATTTGGGCGACTTGCCAAGGGCGTATTGGCCGGGGTATCCGGTCATCTCTTTAAAGCCTGGATTGACCCAGGAGATGATTTGCCTGGAATCGGTTAATACCAGGGCCTGGTATGGGGCGTCCAGCAGCTCGCGTGCGTTGCTCGTCCACCCATATCGTTGAGCGAATTGTTCCAGTACCAGGTGGTCCTGCTGGCGCCTTCCATGCTCCAGTAGGTTCCAGTAGCCTTGCTGGGCAATATCCCAGCTAAGTAAGGGGGGGGTACGTTTCTTTTCACAAGGCATAATCCGCTGCGTATTTTAAGAACAAATATTTGTTTAACGAATAGACAACAAAGATACACAATATAGTATTAGAATATAACTTTTTGTTACAAAAAATCAGGAAGGATGGGATAGGGGTGGTGCCAGCCCAGCGATTTGATCCGTAAAACCGGCGCTGTGGTGCAGCCATTTTAGGGCGATAAATGCCCTACAGCCCCGTATTCGTCACGAAGGCAATCTTTTTGCTGTCGGGCGACCAGCTTGGGACGTTAATCGATCCCTGTCCCCCGTAAAGGTATCCTATCACCCTGGGGGTTCCTCCTTCGTAGGGCATTATTCGTAGCAGGCAGTGCTTGTAAAACGGATGGTCGGCAGGATCAATGTCCTTCGGGAAGGAAATAAAGACGATCCATTTCATATCGGGGCTCACGTGCGGGAACCAGTCGTTATACCCGTCCGATGTCAGCCGTACCGGATTTTTTCCATCGGCTTCCATCCGCCAGAGGTCCATATCGCCCGCCCGCATGGAATTAAAAAAGATATATTTCCCGTCCGGGCTGTATTCCGACCCGTCGTCAAGGGTACGCTCATCGGTGAGTTTTTTCTCCTTGCCGGTAGCTACCGTCACTTCGTAAATGTTGTAGACGCCTTTTCGGTTCCCGGTAAATATCATTTTGGTGTTATCGGGCGACCAGCCATGCAGGTAGGAGGCGCCAACGCCCGGTTTGGTCACCCGCCTGGGGAGGGAATCTCCGGAGGAAGGCAGGTAGTACAGGGCCGATGCGCCATCCGTTTCCCGGTCGTGGTGGCTGATCCCCAACAGGGTGCCGTCAAAGCTCAGCACATGGTCATTGTTATTGTTCGTGGCAAATCCGGTATTCAAGGGTTGGATATTGTGGTCAGACAAGTCATACCTGTACAAATGCCCTTTTGAATTATAGATAAGCGCCTTGTCATCGGTAGTCCAGTTGGGTGCCTGTATGGAGTGGGCAGAGCGGTAGAGGATTTGCCGGTGGCCGGTTGCCACATCCATGATTTCCAGGTTGCTCCCCAGGTAGTCCCTATAGGGGGTAAAATCGGGCGCGGCGGGTTGAATGATCCTCACATTCCTGAAAACTGCCGTTTCCAGTACCTCGGGGTTGTGGGAGCACACATAGATCCCTACATATACTTCGTTGTCCAATACCACGCCGTCCAGTTCCACGCTGGTAAATTCCTCCCCGTACATGGCCGTAGACATGATATAGGTATCCCCCCTGCGTTCCAGTTGAATGACATTGGCCCCTTTGGCGGGCGAGATGCGTTCTTCCGTATCGGCCCCTACCGCTTTCCGGTATTGGAGGGACGTAAGCCCATCGCCATGTACGCTGGCATTCACATGCATGGAATTAGGGTCGAGGTTGTTTTTTACGATCCAGCCCAGTTTGCGGTGCGGGTCCACACCCGTCCCTTCAAAATGCGCTTCGGCCCTTAGGATGAAATCGCCCTGCAAACTGGTCCAGAGATAATGGAATTCATCTGAGCCAAACCACATGTTGGTGCCGGCCCCGCCAATCCGGTAGGTCTGGTTTTCGGGGTTGTACTGCGCGAACCCGGGGGTTTTGCAGTCGCCGATGTCTGTACTTCGATCGAAGAGTCCATGGCCCTGCTGCCCGCAAAGGGTGTTGGCAATCAGCAGCACACAAAAGGGGAGTAAGCTTTTTGGTTGCATCTTGATGGGATAAGTAGGGCGGAATGTACGCATTGAAATTGAATTTATGGGTATACAAATTGACATTATCTGAGCAATTTTGTGATATGATACACGAGATGGCGGCCTGGAATTGGCTATCAGTGCTATCGCGACCTGTGCCTTCGCAAAATTGGCATACCTACGGTAGGTGAACTTCCATACATCCGTCAAAATAGGCCTTCTGGCTTGCCGAAAAGCAACGCCCTTCTTGTTTTTTTGTATCCCATTTAGACAGAATCGTACAAGTGGCGGGGGATTTTTAATCCTATTTTTAAGGGTATTTGCAGGTACATTTCGTATTACCACTAACCATTAAACCAGGACCTATGAAATCAAGAAGGGATTTTTTGCATAAAGTGACGGTATCCACCGTCGGATTGCCACTAATGTATCATGCCTCACCTTTGTGGGCTATGCCCCCGAAAACCACCCGGGGGCCCGTACTGCGGGTAGCCATTATGGGATTGGGGAGTTATGGGACCCGCGTGGCAGAAGCTATGCAGCAAAGCACCAGGGCCAAATTGGTGGGGGTCATAAGCGGCACCCCTTCCAAGGTGGCCGACTGGCAAAAGAAGTATGGAATTCCAACGAAGAATTGCTACAATTATCAAAACTTCGACCGTATCAAAGAGAACCCGGACATAGACGCGGTGTACGTCATTACCCCCAATGCCCTGCACAAAGAGCAGGTAATCCGGGTGGCGAAGTCCGGCAAGCATGCCATTTGCGAAAAACCAATGGCCATAAATGCCCGGGAAGGGGAAGAAATGGTACAGGCCTGCAAAGAGGCAGGGGTCCGGCTTTTGGTGGGGTACCGCATGCATTTTGAACCCAATACCCTGGAGGTGGTACAAATGCGCCGCGAGGGGGATTTTGGAAAAGTACTCTTTTTCCAGGGGCAGTCGGGTTTCCGCATTGGCGACCCCAACCAGTGGCGTTTACAGCCACAATTGTCCGGGGGTGGTGCCATGATGGACATAGGGATCTATTCCATCAACGGGGCCCGCTACATGATCGGGGAAGAGCCGGTATGGGTCACTGCCCAGGAAACCAAGAACGACCCTGTAAAATTCAAGGAAGGTATCGATGAAACCATCCAGTTCCAGATGGGCTTTCCGGGCGGGGCGGTGGCATCCTGCCTGTCAACCTATGCCATGAACAACCTGGACCGCTTTTTCCTGAACGGAACCTCAGGATTTGCCGAAATGCAGCCTTCTACGGGATACGGCCCCATTAAAGGCCGAACGCATAAAGGGCCTTTGCCACATCCGCATGTAACCCACCAGACCCTGCAGATGGATGCTATGGCAGGGATCATCCTTGATGGTGATAAGGCGGTAGTGCCGGTTGACGGGGAAGAAGGGGTAAAAGACCTCAGGATCATAGATGCCATTTATGAGGCAGTTCGAACCGGGAAGCGGGTAATCTTGTAAGAACCTGCAATGACCATAGGACCACGTTTGTACTAAACCATATAACAACTTTTGATCATGAAGACCATATTGAAGAACATCATCGCGAAACAAAAGAGGGAGGAGGATGCCTATAAGGCCCAACTCCAGAGGGACATGGAGGCGCCAACTTCGGGTGCCGACCGCAGGAATTTTTTAAAGAAAACAGCCCTGGGAGGGATTGCATTATCAAGTTTTATGGGGTATTCCTTTGAAGATAAGATGTCGGCTACCACTTCGAAGGTGGCCAGGGCCTCGGCCCCTTCCGACCTTAAAATCACAGACATGCGCTATGCGCTGACCAAAGTGATGGGGGGCACCGCCATCATCCGTATCGATACCAACCAGGGCATCTATGGCCTTGGGGAAGTTCGGGATGCCGCAGATGTCCGTTACGCCCTGATGCTCAAAAGCCGGATCCTGGGCCAGAACCCCTGTAATGTGGAAATGATCTTTAAGAGCATCAAACAATTTGGTGGCCCTGCCCGGCAGGCCGGTGGGGTCTGTGCCGTGGAAATGGCCCTCTGGGACCTTTGTGGCAAGGCGTATAATGTCCCCGCATGGCAATTGCTGGGCGGACGATACCGCGACAAGGTCCGATTGTACGCCGATACCCCGGAGGCCTCTTCCCCTGAAGAACAACAAAAGCTTATCAATTTCAGGGTGCAGGAACAAGGTTACACCTGGCTAAAAATGGACGTGTCCATTGGAGAGTTGAAAGGCATCCCCGGCACCGTGGTCAATGGGAAGTTCTGGGAGAATTCCGAACAAAACCTGGCGCAGTGGGGCGACCGTAAAAATTACATGTCTTACGGCAATACCATGCACCCCTTCACCCAAATCCAGATCACCGAAAAAGGCCTGGAGCACCTGCAAAAGGTCGTGGAAGACGTCAGGAACATGGTGGGCTATGAGATCCCCATTTCCACAGACCACTACGGGCATTTCGACCTGAACAACGGGATCAGGCTTGCCAGGGCGTTGGATAAATACCGCCTGGCCTGGTTTGAGGATATGGTCCCCTGGCAGTATACAGAACAATGGAGGACCATTTCGGAGGCCATAGAAACCCCAACCACCACAGGGGAGGACATCCATTTCCTCGAGAATTTCAAACCCCTGATCCACAACCGCTCCGTGGATATCGTCCACCCGGACCTGGCTACCTCCGGAGGCTTGCTGGAAACCAAGCGTATCGGGGACTATGCCGAGGAATTCGGCATCGCCATGGCCATGCACCAGGCGGGTACCCCGGTATCCTTTATGGCTAATGTCCACTGTGCCGCGGCCACCCAGAATTTTTTGGCCCTGGAACACCATTCGGTAGACCTGCCCTGGTGGGAAGACCTGGTGACCATGGTCGACGGCGGGAAAATGATCGATAAAGGCTTTGCGCCGGTATCGCTTACAGCCCCCGGCCTGGGGATCGACCTCAATGAGGAGGTCATCAAGAAGCACCTGGATCCACGGGACACAAGCTTTTTCAGGCCTACCCCTGAGTGGAACGAACTAAGGTCGCATGACAGGACCTATAGTTAATACCGGAAACACGGGTTTCCAACGTGATTGATCGTTGATCACCTTTAAGATTTTTGAGTTAGTGTTAGTTTAGTTTTATCCAAGGAAGCCCTGGGAGTATCCCTCCCGGGGCTATTCCTATTAAGGCCATCAGAGCACCTGGCGATAGGCACCATGCGATATATGCAACCTTGTATGGAAAAACGATGGAACAGGAGGGAAGATAACGCTAGAAGGTATGTACGCCAAGATCTTTACGGAGTCATTACAAAAGCATAATTTTATAAAAAGCAACCCTATTATGAAACAATACATTAGTCTATTCCTCGCACTGCTGGCCTGTATCTGGGTGGCAGGGGCCCAGCGGGTCGGGGCCACCCCAGAATACGTAAAGGCCATCACCTCACAGTGGCAAGGCGAACGCCTTGCTGACGGGCGTCCCAAGGTTTCGGACCTGGTCCTGGAACGCTTAAAAAGCGCCACCCTCGAACAAATATGGGGGTATATGTACCATCGGGGATACCGCAACCAGGTAGCCAAAGACTGGATCATCCTGAAACCGGGAGAAACCATGACCGGGCGCGTGCTGACTACGCAGTTCATGCCCTCCAGGCCCGACCTGGACAGTATCGTGAAGGCACAGGGCAAAGCCGAAGGCCGGTCCCAGCATGGGGGTATCAATATCTGGCCCATAGACATATTGACCAAGGGCGATGTATACGTGGCCGATGGCTACGGCAAGGTAAAGGACGGTACCCTTATTGGTTCCAGCCTGGGCAACGCGGTCTATGGCAGAACGGGAAAAGGCGTCATTTTTTACGGCTCCGTCCGCGACATGCAGGAATTAAAAGATACCGAAGGGTTCAACGCCTGGATCAAAGGGCACCACCCCTCGTATATCAAAGACATGACCCCTACCTCGATCAACATGCCCATCCGCATTGACGAAGTGACGGTTTTCCCGGGCGATGTGGTATTTGCCAATGAGTACGGCGTTGCCTTTATTCCCGCGCATATGGTGCAGGCACTGGTCTCTGCCTCTGAGCTTACCGCCCTGAGGGACGAATTTGAACGGCATTTGCTGCAGCAGGGGAAATATCCAAGCGGGGAGATCCATGGAGACTGGTCGGATACGATCAAAAATGAGTACAGGGCCTGGTTTGCCAGGTACCCCGGCGAACTAACGGTGACCAAAGAGGACATTGAAGCGTACTTATCCCGCATGGAGCAGGAGTAATGCCGGACACCTGTGGGAACAAGCACGGAATAACCAATAACAGCAAGATTCATACAGCAATGAAACGATACCAGGAACTTTTAATGGCAGGTTGGGCCTGCTTGTTACTCAGCCAGGCGGTACCTGCCCAGACCCTGCACAGGGAAGAACTTGTTTTCCTGACGTCAGAATGGCAAGGGGAACGATTTCCGGACGGGCGCCCCAGAATCCCGGACGGCCTTTTAGACCGCGCCAGGAATATTGGGATAGACGATGCCTGGACGGTACTTAAGAACGAGGGCTATACCAACCAGTTTGAAGGCCAATGGAAACGGGTACACGATGAGGTACCCGTAGTGGGAAGGGCGCTCACGGCCATGTACATGCCCAGCAGGCCCGATGTGGAAAGGCACATTAAGGAAAGGGGCAATGCCGCCGGACGTAAGGGGAATACCAATTCCTGGCCCATAGAAATGCTCAGCTGGGGAGACGTTTATGTGGCTGATGGCTTTGGCAAGATCGAAGCGGGGACCCTCATGGGGGCCACTCTTGCCACTTCCATCTTCAGCAAGTCCGGGAATGGGGTCGTTTTTAACGGCTCTGCCCGCGACCTGGAAGCCATCAGTGAAATAGCGGGTTTCAACGCTTTCGTCCGCGATTTCCACCCCTCCTTCCTGGAGGAAATGGTACTGATGGGCCTTAACACCCCTATCCGGGTGGGAGGGGCCGTCGTGCTGCCCGGAGACCTGGTCATCGCCAAGGAAGAAGGGGTACTGTTTGTGCCTGCCCACCTGGCGGAACAGGTAGTGAGCACCGCTGAATTTGTGACCCGTAAAGACCAGTTCGGTTTTGAAATGGTCAGATCCGGCCGCTATTCCACCGGGGAGATCGACAGCCAGTGGTCGGAAGGAATAAAAACGGATTTTCTCAATTGGCTGGCAAAACACCCGGAACTCGGCACTATGACCCGGCCAGAACTGGATAAGGTCCTGAGCAAACGTACCTGGTAACCAACGCATGAATCACCAACTAAACCACCAAACCCTATGAAACACCATACTATTATTTGCACCTTTTGTTGCCTCCTTCTGGCACTGCTTTCCTGTAAGGACCAGGCGGACGGTTCCGGGGCAGGGGAGTCCAATTCCGAGACCGTTGCGCTCGCAATGACCAAAACCACCGTAGAAGACGCGGTTGCCACCCTGCACACCGCCATGGTGGAAAAGGACGGACACCTCCTTGAACTGCTTTATTCGGAAGAGCTCACCTACGGGCATTCCAATGCCACCTTAGAAGACAAAAAGACCTTTATTGAGAATGTGCTCCAGGGGCCATTCGACTATCTGGATATCACTACGGCCAATCAGGAAGTATCCTTGTTTGGGGATACGGCTATCGTCAGGCATATTTTTGAAACCACAGGCATGAGCAACGGAGAAGAAGTGCTTGTGCGTATTGGGAACCTGCAGGTATACCAGAGGCAGGCAGATGGTTCCGTGCTCCTGCTGGCCAGGCAGGCGTTTAAATTACCATGATGGACTAACAGTTCCCAAATCTGGGATAAGAGCCGGGCAAAACCAATTCCGGGCATTACAACCTATAAAAGAAATCAATGTCGAAAAAAAACCACCTTTACCCTATGTCACTGGGAGCGGCCCTGTTGCTCTTCCTGTTAATCGCCTTTATGATTTTCAGTGGAAACCTTTCACAGGCCGGGCCCTGGATCATTGCCTTTTTCGGGTTGTTGGCCCTTGGCTTTAGTGGCTATACATCCCTTAATGGGTATGTGTTCACCGCAATGATCTTTGCAGGGGTGACCCTGGCCCTGTATTATCCCCAGTATTTCCTTCAGATCGGGGATTTTAAATTCACGGCCCTGATCATCCCCCTGATCCAGATCATTATGTTTGGCATGGGGACCTCCATGAGTTTAAAGGATTTTGGCGCGATCATCAAATCGCCTAAGGGGGTTATGGTAGGGGTAAGCGCCCAGCTGATGATTATGCCCATCATGGGGTTTGTGCTGGCCAAAGCGAGCGACTTTCCTCCCGAAATCGCGGCCGGGATCGTGCTGATTGGTTGTTCCCCCAGCGGTGTAGCATCGAATGTAATGGCTTATTTGGCCAAGGCCAATCTGGCACTTTCCATCACCATTACCTCCATAGCCACCCTGCTGGCCCCCTTTGTGACCCCTTTGTTAATGAAATTACTGGCCGGCGAATTTATCGCTATCGATGTGATGGCCATGATGTGGAGTATCGTAAAAATGATCATCCTTCCCATTGGGGCAGGCTTGCTTTTTAACCGCCTCTTTGGCTCTAAAACCAAGTGGCTGGACAAGGCCATGCCGGTATTGTCCATGCTCGCCATTGGCGTAATCATTGTTGTCATCACGGCCGCTGGCAGGGATAGCCTCCTCGACATCGGGGGATTATTGATGTTGCTGGTATTTATACACAATATATTTGGATATTTATTGGGATATTGGTACGCCCGGCTGTTGCGCCTGGAAGAACAGGACGCCCGTACCATTGCCCTTGAGGTGGGTATGCAGAACGGCGGACTTGCATCGGGCATTGCCAATTCGCTGGGGAAAATTGCCACCATGGGACTGGCCCCTGCTGTATTTGGGCCGTTGATGAACATTACGGGGTCTGTTTTAGCCTCCTATTGGCATAAAAAACCCGTGGGACCGGAAAGGGCACCCACTAAAGAAATGGCCTGAATTATATGGAAAAGGTATCGAAAAAATTAATAATTGACATATGAAAAAAGTAGTGACTTTTGGTGAGATCATGTTGCGCCTGGCACCTCCCGGGTTCCTGCGGTTCTCCCAGGCCAGCAGCTTTGACGTGGTATATGGGGGCGGAGAATCAAATGTGGCCGTTTCCCTGGCCAACTACGGGATCCCGGTCGATTTTGTGACCCGCCTGCCCCAAAATGATATCGGCCAGTGTGCGCTGATGGAAATGCGCAAGCGCGGGGTGGGGACCGGGCAGGTTATTTTTGGGGGCGACCGGCTGGGCATCTATTACCTGGAGACCGGGGCGGTGAGCCGCGGGAGCAAAGTGATCTATGACCGGGCCCATTCGGCCATGGCCGAAATCAAACAGGGTATGGTAGACTGGGAAAAGGTTTTCGAAGGTGCCCAGTGGTTTCATTGGACGGGCATTACCCCGGCCATTTCCCAGGGAGCCGCTGACGCCTGCCTGGAAGCGGTGAAAATAGCCCGAAAATTGGGCCTGACCATTTCCACCGACCTGAATTACCGTGCGAAACTATGGAAATACGGGGTGGAACCCGAAGCCATCATGACCGAATTAACCTCCTATTGCGACATTATCCTGGGAAATGAAGAAGATGCCGAGAAGCATTTTGGAATCAAACCCGAAGGATTGGATATAACCACCCAGGGGGAACATGTGAAAGCGGAAGCATTTTTGTCCGTCTGCCAACAGATGATGAAAAAATTCCCGAACGCCAAAAAGGTCATCACCACCCTGCGGGGCTCCATATCGGCCTCCCACAATACCTGGGCCGGGGTGTTGTACGATGGGGAAACGATGTATCAATCGGCGGAGTACCAGATCACCCACATCGTTGACCGTGTGGGCGGGGGCGATTCCTTTATGGGAGGGCTGATCTACGGCCTGCTGAAATACCCGGGAGACGACCAGCACGCCCTGGATTTTGCCGTAGCCGCATCCTGCCTTAAACATACGATTTTGGGAGATGCCAACCTGGTAAGTGTGGAGGAAGTTGAAAAGTTAATGGGGGGTGATGCCTCGGGCCGCGTATCGCGATAATCGGCACCTGCTTTATTTATTAGTGCATTTCGTTTTAAAAGCCCCTGCTTTCTTGTTACTTTTAGGGAATGACATTCCCCGGCGGATGTGTTTATAAAAACCACTACCCTCATGAATAGAAGAAAGTTTGTAGTTACCTCTATGGCGGCGGGATCATTGCCGTTCATGTGGTCTGCGACGGTACCCCAAAAAGGCCCACAAACCGCAAAGGAAATCTTTGAAATCAGGACCTATGATATCAAGTTCAGGGCCAACCGGCAACTCCTGCAAGACTACCTGAAAAACGTCCTGGGGCCTTCCTTGCTGGAGCAGGGGGCCAACCATTTTATGGTACTGGAAGAAATTGGCCTGACGGATCCGCCCCAGTGGTGGGTGGTCATTGGCTACCCTTCTGGCGAAGCCTATTTCAGGGCGCAAAACACGTATTCGGCACCCGCGTACCTTAAGGCCGCAGAAGCCTATGATGCGTTGGGCCCCGAAGCGGCATTGTTTACCCGGTATGCTTCCTCACTCTTACTGGCATTTGACGGGATGCCCGGTTTAAAAAAGCCTGAGGAAGGAGCCTCCCTTTTTGAACTTCGCACGTACGAAGGGTATAGCGAGGATGCCGTAAGGCGTAAAATAAAGATGTTCAACCAGGGTGAAATCGATATATTCCTGCAGACAGGGCTATACCCCGTATTTTTTGGTGAAATGATCGCCGGGCCACACAGGCCCTGCCTCACCTATATGCTTGGTTTCAAGGATATGGCACAACGGGATGCGCACTGGAAAGCGTTTATAGACCATCCGGCTTGGAAAAAGCTCAGTGCCATGGAAGCATATGCCGATACGGTTTCCAATATCCGGCGGGTTTTTCTAAAACCCCTGGGGACCTGAAAAGAGGTGTGGTCACCGTGGCGCGCCCAAATGGCTTCGGACGGGTTGCTTGAAAACCGCCTCAAAAGCGCACCCGGTATAACCTGGCGGTGATACCTAAAAAAAAAGATATGAACAACAAGAAGATAAGTACAGGCATTGGAAAAATACCCTGTTTTTTGGGGATAGTATTAAGTGTTTTGCTCCTGTCCTGTGGGCAGGAACCGGCAAAGAAAGAATTGGCTTTCAGCCCGGATAACGAAGGGATCACAGTTCCGGAGGGTTTCAGGGTGGTCAAAGTGGCCGACTCCCTGGGGAACCCGCGTCACATTGCCGTAACACCCGGTGGAGGGGTGTACCTGAAATTGAGGCAATTAGTAGAAGGCCAGGCCATCCTTTATTTGGAAGATACAGATGGGGATGGAAAAGCTGATACCCGCCAGGGTTTTGGCGATTTTACCGGCTCCGGGCTGGCATTGGACGGGCAGTACCTGTACGCCTCTTCGGACCAGGCGGTATTCCGTTATCCACTTGATGCGAATGGGAGGGTTGCCGCCAACACCGCACCGGATACGCTGGTGACCGGGCTTATTGACCGGCGGCAGCATGCTACCAAATCTTTTACCCTGGACGGGAAAGGCCACCTGTATGTGAATATCGGGGCCTATTCCAATGCCTGCCAGGAACAGGACAGGACCCTGGGGTCTCCGGGCATGATGCCCTGCAGCATCCTAGACTCAGCCGGGGGAATCTGGCAATTCAGGACGGATAAGTTTCAGCAAACCTATGGGGATGGGGTGCATTATGCCACCGGGCTCAGGAACGTTGTGGGCCTGGACTGGAACAAGGCCGATGACGCCCTCTATGTCACCCAACACGGGCGGGACCAATTGAATACGCTCTTCCCGGACCTTTACGACCAGGAAGCTTCGGCCAACCTGCCGGCAGAAACCCTCTATAAACTTGCCAGGGGGGACGATGCAGGATGGCCCTATATCTATTACGATCATTTCCAGAACAAAAAAATCGTCTCCCCCGAATATGGGGGCGACGGTAAGAAAACCGGGGGCGAAGATGCCCTGGACCCGCTGGTGGCGTTTCCCGCCCATTTGGCACCCAATGCGCTTTTGTTCTATACCGGAGACATGTTCCCCGAACGATACAGGAACGGCGCCTTCATTGCCTTTCACGGTTCCTGGAACCGTGCGCCCCTGGAGCAGAAGGGGTTTATGGTCGCCTTTGTGCCTTTTGCCGATGGCATGCCCAGTGGTGATTGGGAAGTCTTTGCCGACGGATTTGCCGGGAAAGACGCTATCTACTCACCCGATGAGGCAGTACACCGCCCCACAGGACTGGCGCAAGGCCCGGATGGTTCCCTGTATGTTTCGGATGATGCCGGTGGTACCCTGTTTCGTATCGTGTATCCCCAAATGGCCGGGGAATGAGGCTACGACCTTCCGGGAAATCGGTGTTGTTGGCTTTGGCCCTGATGTTGTTTTGCAGTTGCGGGAGGCAGGATAAAAAGGAGGCACCCCCGGGACCTAAACCCGCGGAACAAGCGAAAACGGGCACCCCTATGGCGGCAGACGCATCTTCCCCGACAATGGTAGCGGGGCGCGAGGTATATGAGAAATATTGCCTGGTATGCCACCAGGTAAACGGTGGAGGGGTATCTGGCCTTAACCCACCCCTGAAGGGAACCGAATACGTGCTCGGGGACAAAGCGCGGTTGATAGCCATTTTGCTTCACGGGTCTAACGAGGGCCTGATGATTGACGGCAGGAGTTATACCAATGCCATGCCGGGATTTGCCCATTTGAGCAATCAGGAAATCGCCCATGTGGCTTCCTACATCCGCAATAGTTTTGGGAATGCGGCAGAAACCGTTACGGTGGATGAAGTGGCGAAGATTCGGGAAATACAAGAATGACTAATTACCTATAAACCACAACAAGATATGGAATACCGAATATTGGGAGACACGGACCTGAAAATTTCTGCGATTACCTTTGGAGCCTGGGCGGCAGGGGGCTGGATGTGGGGCGGGAGCGACCGCAGGGAGGCGGTCAAAGCCATCCGCAGTGCTTTTGACCACGGGGTAACCTCTATTGACACGGCGCCGATCTATGGGCAGGGAACCAGTGAAGAGATTGTGGGGGAGGCCATCCGTGGGATCCCACGGGATGAGGTCCAGATACTGACAAAGTTCGGGATGCGCTGGGACCTGGCCAAAGGAGATTTCGCCATGCATAGCAAAGACAACCGGGGGAAGGAGATAGATATCTATAAATATGCCGGGCGGGAAAGCATAAAAAAGGAAGTGGAGGATTCACTGAAGCGGCTGGGGATAGATTATATAGACCTCTACCAGATCCACTGGCCCGAATCTACCACGCCCATCCAGGAAACATTTGAAACGGTTGCCGAACTCATCAGGGAAGGCAAAGTCCGCTACGCAGGGGTATGCAACTATAATGTGGCCCAGATGGAGGAAGCCCGGAAAGCAGTGCCGCTGGCATCCAACCAGGTTCCCTATAGCATGGTGAACAGGGGGATCGAGGCCGAAACCGTCCCCTATTGCCTGGAGAACAATATGTCCATCCTCGCCTATAGCCCGTTGGAAAGAGGGCTGCTTACCGGGAAAATGACCCCCGGACAGGTATTTGAGGAAGGAGACCACAGGGCCCAAAACCCATTCTTTACAGACGAAAGCATCTCCAGGACCAACGCGTTCCTTAAGAAAATACAGCCCATAGCGGAAGCGAAAGGGGTTAGCCTGGCCCAGTTGGTACTTAAATGGACCATTGAACAACCTGGGATTACCATAGCCCTTGCGGGCGCCAGGAACGAGAAGCAATCGGTTCAGAATGCCGGGGCGGCGGATATAGTTCTCAGCAAAGCCGAAAGGGATGTCATTAATTTTGAACTGGAAAAGATTTCCTGAGGGGGTTGGCCCCACCTTTGCATAGCCCCATGGCCTCCGGGGACACGGGGGATGGTTATTCCCTGTATTTGCCGGTGGTATCCGTAATCTTGATCTGGTAGATAATTGGAATTCCCTGAGACTGCAGCTTGCTCGAAAACTCGCTGATGAAGTCCAAATGTTTTTTCTCCTTCCTGGCGATGACCTCCTTAACACCCTCTGCGAAACGGTGGAGCAGGAATTTTGCATCGCTGCCTTTGATTTCTTCAAATTCACCATGTATAAGGACGGAGCGCCACTGATTTACAGAATCAATCTCATCCACGCAAAGGGCCACCAGGTTATGCTTTCGCATGGCCTGGATCTTATGCCCCTGGGAGGAATAACTGAGGATGCGGTGGTTTTCCTTGTCGTAATAATAGGTAATGGGAAGGATATAGGGGGTTTCCCCTTCGATAAATGCAAGGTGGCCCACGTAGTTCTCGCTGAGGATACGGACCCCTTTTTGGTCTTTTAAATTTTTGATCATATCACTGAAATTTTGGCACCGATCCCTATTTTTAGCTTGGAGAAACAGGCTGTTGTCCTGATGGATGCCAACCTTTCTTCCAGGGGACGCAACGGCAGCATCTGTAGGAAACCGGTATATAAAGTTACCAAAATAGATGATGCGGGCCTATCTTCGTGCGGACGAAGTTGTATGCAAAAAGGCGTGATGTAGTATATTGTTCATAAAATCAGAGGGCGGTCCCCAAAAAAGGGGCCCTTATGGCCCGGAAATTCCGGGTGTAACCAAAAACCGGCTTTAGCCTATCATGTGTAGCGTTAGTTATATTCCCTGGAATAACGGATACATTCTTACCTCCAACCGGGATGAGGACCCGGGGCGAGAAACCCTGGGCCCGGAACAGATACTCCTGGCAGGGGGTCGGCGGGTAATCGCGCCACGCGATGCGTTACAGGGGGGCAGTTGGATTGGCATGGATGATACCGGGCGGGCTGCCTGCCTGTTGAATGGGGCCTTTGGGCGTCATCGCCGAGAGCCCCCTTACCGGAAGAGCAGGGGACATTTTGTTCTCGAGGCACTGGAAAACACAGATTTTGAATCCTACACCAGGCAGGTTCGCCTGCATGGCGTGGAACCTTTTACCCTTTTGATGATTGCACCGGACCGGGTCCTGAAATTGCTCTGGGATGGCATGCGCAAATACCAATTTAGCCTGGCGGCCCAAAGCCGTCATTTGTGGTCGTCACCCACCCTGTATTTGCCCAGGGAACACGCGAAAAAGGAAACCTATTTTAAGGAAGCGCTCTTCAACCGGAAGAGAGATCCTGAAGACCTCCTGGAAATCCATGGGGATCGGCAAGATACCCCCTTCATACTCGAAAGGCCGGGGGTGCGTACCGTTAGTATCACCCAGATCGTGTGTGGCGGTCAGGAGGCGCGTCTGTACTACCGTACAAGACATCAGGGAATTGGCACGGATGCCCCGGGGGAGACTATTGGATTTTGACCGTTTATGGTGGATCAAACCCCTTCGACCCCAACTGTGGTCGCGGGCCTCTTGCGTTTCGGGAGGATGCCGCCCAACCCATACCGTATCCTGCCCCTAAGCCCTGCTTTGACAATATGGTTGTAAGTGCTGATGGGTAGTTTTCTGATAATTTCATGTGCCATTTTGCGCTTTGCACCAGGGCCCCGAAGCCGGAACTGGGTTGCCTGTGTAGGTCCATACATCAGGTGCAGCCACAACCTTGGCCGCAGGAAGAAGTACTGCATCAGGGGAGGGTTGCAACCCAGCATCCCGGCCATATCGTTCATATAGCGGTGGTAGTCCACCAGGCTACGGATCCTTTCGGCATTTTCTTCGAACTGCTCCTTATAGGCCTGGAAATCCCGCTCGATGCTTGCTCCCATTTCCGCTTTGGAGGGAAGTTCCATCTTACCGCTGAGCAATAGTGCGATGTAGCGTGCCTGCATTTCCATGATGGGGAACTGGCTTCCAAAACCAGGACGCGCCCATCCGATCCAGGCCATTCGGTCACCGTATTCAGGATGGATGAGATGCTTATACATTTTCCTGGGGTCGCAGGACTGCAGGGATTCAGGCATAAACCCAACACGGTTTACATAGCCCGTAGAGAAAACTACCGCATCCAGGTCCACTATGGTTTCCCCGGTACTGGCGGTTAGCTTTCTGCCACCTTGTTCCACTTTGGTGATGGCCCCCACTACCTTACAGCCATGATGTGCCACGGCTTTGGGCAGGGCCAGGGTTTTGGTACCGTAGATCCCCCATATGCCCCTTTCTGCCCTGATCTTTTCATTGAGGTCGGCAAGGGCGTCAAAAACGGGGTCCTGGCGGGCCCGTTCCAGTTTCAAAACAAAAGGGCTCAGTATTTTCCCATAGTCCCTGGGCAGGTCCCAGATACCCCTGTGCGTGGAAACGTCGGCGGCATGCCCCCCCCTTCGGCGGGGGACGATCCAGCCGGAAGATTCCCTCAGGCTCACCCAACTCTGACTCACTACCTGTGAAATTTCATAGGCCACATCAGAACCCGATTCACCACCCCCTACAACCAGGACACGCTTTCCTTTGTAGGGCAGCGCGTTCTTGTAGTCCCTGGAGTGTGAATAAGCGACCTCTGTCAACTGCCCGCTCCAATCGGGATACCTGGGGATATTGTTGTTTCCTATGGCGAGGATCAGGTGTTCGCATACCAGGGTTTCGCCTGACCCCAGTTGCAGTTTCCAGCTGCCACTCCCCGTGTCTGTGACCTGCGTTACACGGGTGCCGAGTCGAACATGCCTCAAAACATCAAAATGCTTTGCGTAATCGGTCCAGTAGGTTATCGCCTCTTCTTTGCTCCAGAAATGATGGTCTTTTCCTTCGCCCACCCAGAAATCGGAATACATGCTGAAGGTGACAGAGGAGGTAAGGATCAGGTTGTCATAACTCCTGGCAAAGGTCCCGCCAATTTCGTCAGCCTGTTCCAGGCACAATACCGAGTCGATCCCCTGTTCCAGCAATTCCTTTACAGCAACAAGGCCACCGGGCCCGGCACCCACAACAATACAACGTTTCCGGATTTCATTTTTCGAGGTAGGCTGAGCGCATTGGCCAAACTCGAGCAAATCGTTAAAGGCGGGGGGGATATCCTGTTCCAGGGGGGCCTTATGGGCGAAATGCTGGCGGAGATCGGGGGGGATCACTTCCAGGACCTCTGCATAGGGTTGCCGGCTATCTCCCGCCCTTCCGGCTACCTGTATCCTGGAATGGAGGACAAGGCCAAGGGGGGTATCCGTGGAAAATTCCGCCTTGAGCCAGTCTGGCAACTCCATCTCGAAGGAGGAAATGTATTCTTTGTCAAAGGTGATGCCCGATTGGCTCAGGGTAAGTCCCAGCATACCCCCTGCGACGATCTTCGAGTGGGCTTTGTGGAGATCACCACCCCTGACCGGATAAAAACGGACCAGGCCGAGGGTCCTCGAAATACCGTTGATATCACGGAGATGGACCTTCCTGTAATCATCCTGCTGTAGCACGATCTCACAGGAAATACTCCCCGCTAATTTTTCGAGCTGCCGGCTATGTAAATACTTTTCTTCCATATCTATCCAAAGGTCCGGACAGCAACCCACGGCCCTGTAGGTGTGGCTTTTAAAACTTCGCGGATCCGTATTTATATTCTAAAATACATAAAATTGTCACACCTTGGCTCCTTTAAGCAATGGCAATCAAGTATACCCTCCCGGCCATGAAATCCTGACTGCTCACCAGGGATCCGATCCAGAGCGGGGTTTTCGAAGTGCTTATGAATAAAATGTGACAAGGAATTGCCCCCAATCCGGTAACATACAACCGCAATGTTGTATTTTTAAGCACCTATAGAAAAAGGGCCTTGTCCGATGGTATGGGTTTATCCCGGGTCATACTATGGGTATCGATTAGGGACATTGAAAAAGAACAAACAAGAACAATAACAACCAAGAATTAGAACAACCACCATGCAAAAATTCACAGATGCCGAAATCCTTGAAAAAGCGGAACAAACAGGGATAATCCCAGTCTTCAACCACAAAAGTACCGAGGTGAGTAAGCAGGTTTTGACGGCCTGTTATGAAGCAGGCCTCCGTCTCTTTGAGTTCACCAACCGCGGGCAAAATGCTTTTGAGGTTTTTAAGGAATTGGCTGTTTTCGCCCGTCAGTACGATGATTTAATTTTAGGGATAGGGACTATTTTCAGCAAGGCGGACGCGATCAAATTCCATGATTTTGGCGCCCGTTTTGTGGTTTCGCCCGCCCTGGTCCCTGAAATGGCGGTGGTCAACAATATGGATGAACTCCTGTGGGTACCCGGTTGTGGAACGGTGTCCGAAGTTTATGGGGCCCATCGTTTGGGGGCAAAACTCATCAAGGCATTTCCCGGCAATGTACTGGGCCCTGAATTCATTAAGTCGGTCAAGGATGTTCTGCCCGGGGTGGCCCTGATGCCCACGGGGGGGGTGAGTCCCAACAGGGAGAACCTGTCTGCCTGGTTTAATTCCGGGGTATGTTGTGTGGGTATGGGGTCACAATTGATCCCCAAAGACCTGCTTGCCGCGGGCGATTTTGAAGCCCTTCGGGGACATATTCAAAAGGCGTTGGGCATTGTGCAGGCGGTGAGGAAACAATAGGAATTACTATGGGAAAAACGAAAACCTATCTGCAGATAGACCCCAGGGATACATTGGGGGTGGCATTGCGGGACCTAAAAAAGGGAGATGGGGTACAATTGGGGGAACAGCGGTTGGAATTGGTGGATGATGTTGCCGCCAAGCACAAATTCGCCCTAAAACCTTTTGATCCCGGTGATGAAATGGTAATGTACGGGGTATGTGTGGGCAAGGCCATTACCCCCATTAAGAGGGGAGGCGCGATCGGCACCGGGAATATGGCACACGCGGTATCCGGGTATTCCGCTACAGATGCGAAACCCGCCTGGACCCCCCCTGACATCAGTCGTTTCAGGAACCGGAAATTTTATGGGTACCACCGTGCAGACGGCCGTGTGGGCACTGAGAACAATTGGCTGGTGATACCTCTGGTATTTTGTGAAAACCGCAATCTCGAGATGTTGGAAGAGGCCCTGGCTAAGCCCCTGGGCTACGGGCCTGTCAAGGAATTCGCCATCGATACGCACCAGCTGATCGCCAAGTACCGCAAGGGGGCCACGGTAGAAGAACTAAACAGGATAGCGGTAGTAAGCAGCCGGGAAGAAATGCTTTCCGGCCGGGTTTTCCCCAATGTAGACGGCATTAAGTTTCTAAGACACGAAGGTGGATGCGGGGGCTCCCCACAGGATTCCGAAACCCTATGCCGTTTGTTGGCGGGGTATATTACCCACCCCAACGTGGCGGGTGCCACCATTTTGAGCCTGGGGTGCCAGCATGCGCAAATAGGCATGTTGCAGCAAGCCATAAAGGAAAACGACTCGGATTTTTCAAAACCGTTGTTCTTCCTGGACCAGCAAAAAAGTGGCACGGAACGGGAGTTCATGGAAGCGGCCGTCAGGCAAACCTTCGAAGGATTGGTCAGGGCCAATGAATGTCAAAGGAAACCCGCTCCGTTGAGCAAATTGGTCGTCGGGCTTGAATGTGGGGCGTCCGATGGGTTCTCAGGGATTTCGGCCAACCCGGCCCTGGGACATGCCGCTGATATGCTGGTCGCCCTGGGGGGTAGTGCCGTACTCTCTGAATTCCCCGAACTAAACGGGGTGGAACAGGAACTTATCTCACGGTGCAGTACCCTGCAAACCGCCCAAAAATTCATGGAACTGATGGAAGGGTACTCCAGGGCGGCGGCCGCGGTGGGATCGGCTTTTGAAAACAACCCCTCCCCGGGGAATGTGCGCGATGGCCTCATCACCGATGCCATGAAGTCTGCGGGGGCGGCAAAGAAAGGGGGGACCTCACCCGTAATGGATGTCCTCGATTATACAGAACAGGTCAGCCGGCCGGGGCTGAACCTGTTATGCACCCCCGGAAACGATGTGGAAAGCACGACGGGCCTCGCGGGGTCTGGTTGCAATCTTATTGTCTTTACCACCGGACTGGGGACTCCGACAGGCAACCCGGTGGCACCGGTATTGAAGGTTGCCACCAACACCCGACTTGCCCGACGCATGAAAGACATCATCGACCTCGATGCAGGGACGATCATTAGCGGGGACCAAAGCGTGGAAGAAGTGGGGGAAGTCCTGCTCGACCAGATCATCAGGCTGGCAAGCGGGGAAATTAGTTGCAAGGCGAGGCTCAAGGGGCAAAACGACTTTATCCCCTGGAAACGGGGAATTTCTCTTTGAAGCAAATGATGGAAGTACTGAACCGATCCAATATCGCCGATGCCCCGGAATTCCCTATCAAAATCCTTCAGTTCGGCGGGGGGAACTTCCTGCGTGCCTTTCTGGGATGGATGGTGGAGGTCCTCAATGAAGAAACAGGCTTTGCCGGGGACATTGCCCTGGTAAAACCCACCCCGTCCGGTTCCTATAAGGCGCTCAGGGACCAGCAGGGACTATACCATGTCTTGTTGGAAGGGATCAAAAACGGGGAACCAATCTCCGAATTAAAAAGGATCCATTGCGTGCGCAGGATCACCAACCCTTATGAAGCGTGGGGTGAATTCCTGGCTACCGCCCGCCTGGAATCCCTGGCCTTTGTGGTATCCAACACCACCGAGGCTGGTATCCGGTATGAAACGGCACCGTGGCCAGGACATTCGGCCCCGCATACTTTTCCCGCAAAGCTAACCCTTTGGCTGTACGAGCGTTTTACGTTCTTTGAAGGCGACTTTCATAAAGGCTGTGTGATCCTGCCCTGTGAACTTATCGAGGACAATGGAACGGCCTTGAAGGAGTGCGTGCTAAAGTATGCGGGGTCATGGCAGCTGGGGGCAGCATTCAGCGCATGGATCGCGGATGCCAATACCTTCTGCAATACCCTGGTAGACCGTATTGTGACGGGTTACCCTACCGAAAGCGCACTATCCATTGAAAAAGAGCTGGGATACAGGGACCAGCAGTTGGTAGCGGCAGAACCCTATCACAGTTGGTTGATCCAGGGGCCTGAATTTTTACCAGGCCTGCTTCCTGTCGCTCATACCTCCCTCAATATCCGATTTGTAAAAGACCTTCGCCCGTATCGTGACCTTAAGGTCCGCATCCTTAATGGCACCCATACCCTCATGGTGCCGGTGGGGGTACTGCTGGGTCTCAGGTATGTACGCGAATGCCTTGAAGCCCCGTCGATGCGGTCCTTCCTGGAGGCACTACTGGAGGAGGAGCTTTGCCTTACCCTGGACCTGCCTGCCACGGAAGTACAGGATTACAAAAACAGTGTGGTCGAACGCTTCCTAAACCCGTATATCAATCACCGGCTCCTGGACATTGCCTTGCATTCCATGGCTAAATTCCGGACCCGGGTACTTCCCTCGTTGGAGGCTTATTACCAAAGGTACCAGCAACTTCCAAGACATTTGTTGTTTGGCTTTGCCGCCCTGTTGCGTTTTTACAAAACAGGTTCGGGCGAAGGTGCGCCAGCATGGAAGGACAGCCCGGAAAACTTTGATTTTTTCGGGCAGCTTTGGGCCCGTTATCCGGGAGGCCCGGAGGCGGCCATCCAGCTAGTGGCCGCGGTTGTGCGCCATGAGCGGCTTTGGGGCTCTGATCTGGGCCGGTATCCCGGGCTAAAGGAACAACTTGCCCGGTACCTGCACAGCATTGAAGCGAATGGGATCAAAAAAGCCATGGAACATCTCTGAAAGCAGCCGGCTGTGGCCAACTAAAGTTTCCCGGGTTTGGATAATGGAGCGCATTTGGATATCTTCCCGGTAACTTGTCCGGGAAGTGACCCCAATGCCAGTAAACAACGATTCATGAACAGGTACCGTATTATAATCCCCGCAATGCTCATTTTACTACAGGGATGTGCTGCCCAATCGCAGTTGATTTCGGATGTGGAGGAAACCGTGACCTATGAGACCCTGGAATATTACCTGTACTATCCAAAAGGATATGAGGAGGATGAGGCGACCAATTATCCCTTGCTTTTGTTTCTGCACGGTGGTGGGGAGTCAGGGGGCGAACTGTCAATGGTTAAAACCAATGGCCCGCCCAAGTTGATCGCCCGCGGAAAGGAGTTTCCTTTTTTAATCCTGGCACCCCAGAACCCGCATGCACGGCAATGGTGGAACACCCGGGCCGTGAAGCAATTACTGGACACGGTGGTAGCTAACAACCGGGTAGACACGAACAGGGTGTACCTCACGGGCCTGAGCAGGGGAGGGGGGGCAGCCTGGGAAATGGCAGTACAGTACCCGGATACCTTCGCGGCCCTTGCCGTGGTTTGCGGTATGGCCCCGGTGCCCTATGCCTCCTGGATCAACAAGAAAATGGGCATTTGGGTTTTTCACGGCACCGAAGACCAATCAATCCCCATTACAGAATCCGAGTCCATGGTGCGCAGGCTGAGGGAAATGGGGTACGATGTACGGTTTACAAGGTATGAGGGGGTGGGTCATAATGCATGGGAAAGGGCCTATTCCGAAGAGGAACTTTACGATTGGCTGATGGAACAGGAATTTAATAATTCACATTGATGATATGAAAATATTGGTAACGAGTTTTTTTAGTTTGGCAGCATTGCTGCTCTTGGGCAGTTTTATGGGTTTGAAAGAGCGCCCGGGGGACCATCCGCCCCAAGATGGCCACCCCCCTAAGAGCCCGCGCAATGTGATCTTTATCCTGACGGATGACCACCGGTATGATTATATGGGCTTTACCGGGAAGGTGCCCTGGCTCAGGACCCCCAATTTAGACCGCCTGGCACGGGAAGGTGCCTATCTTCCCAACGCCTTTGTGACCACCTCCCTGTGCTCCCCCAGCAGGGCGTCGATCCTTACGGGGCTATTTTCCCATACCCATACCATTGTAGACAACCAGGCCCCTGACCCGGGAAACCTCTCCTATTTTCCCCAATACCTCCAAAAGGCCGATTACCAGACCGGGTTCTTCGGGAAATGGCATATGGGAGACCACTCGGATGACCCCAGGCCGGGCTTTGACCACTGGGAGAGTTTCACCGGGCAGGGGGTCTATTACAACCCTACACTCAATATCAATGGGACACGCGTTAGTTATTCAGACTCTACCTATATCACAGACCTGCTTACCGAGCACGCTTTGGATTGGTTGGAGGCACTGGATAAAAAGAAACCGTTTTTTATGTACCTCTCACATAAGGCCGTACATGCTGCGTTCCAGCCTGCCAGGAGGCACAAGGGCCTGTACAAAGGCCAAAAGATTAGCCTCCCTGCTACCTTTGACCAGACCAAAACCGGGGAGTACCGCAACCTCAAATGGCCTCAGTGGGTGGCAGACCAGCGGACCAGCTGGCATGGCGTGGACTATATGTACCATAGCAATGCGGATTTGAACGAACTGGTAGTGGACTATTGCGAAACCCTCATGGGGGTGGACGAAAGTGTGGGTGCGGTGATGGAATACCTCAGGAAGGAAGGCCTGGACGCATCTACCCTGGTGATCTATATGGGTGATAACGGATTTAGTTGGGGCGAACACGGCCTGATCGACAAACGGCACTTTTACGAGGAATCTGTGAAGGTGCCCCTCCTGGTGCGCTGCCCTGAATTGTTTGAAGGGGGGAAAAGGCCCCAGGCCATGGTACAGAATATCGATATTGCCCCTACAATTATGGCCGAAGCCGGGGTAAAACAACCCAGGGAAATGCCGGGTGTTTCCTTTATCCCCATCCTAACCCAAAACAACCCCGCTAGGAGCAGGAAAGAGGTGTTTTACGAGTATTACTGGGAATATGATTTTCCCATGACCCCTACGGTTTTTGGCATGCGAACAGACCAGTACAAATATATCCGCTATCACGGGATTTGGGACCGCAACGAGTTATACGATTTACAAAACGACCCCAATGAGATGTACAACCTTATCGCGGACCCCGAAAAGCAACCGTTGATCAAATCCATGTCGGAGGCCCTTTACGACTGGCTGGAAGGTACCGGGGGGATGCAGATCCCGTTAAAGCGCACGGTCAAATATCGTTTTGGGGACTACAAACATCCGAATGAGTATTAATAACAGGCCGGGGTAGCCGTGTAGCGCCGTGGGTGAACCCCCAAATCAAATACTTGCCAAACAATGAAGCTCTTTAAAGCAGGTCCTGCCGGGGAATTCATAGGGGTGCTGCTGGCGCTTTCCCTTTGCGTATCCTGTGGTCAGGATGGGAAAGGGGAGGCGGGGCACAGATTCACCAATGCCCTCATTGATGAAACCAGCCCCTATCTCCTGCAGCATGCCCACAATCCGGTAAATTGGAAGCCCTGGGGCCCGGAAGCGTTTGAGGTGGCCCGGAAATCGGATAAGCTGCTTGTCATCAGCATCGGGTATTCTTCCTGCCATTGGTGCCATGTGATGGAAGAAGAGTCTTTTGAAGATACCGGGGTGGCGGCGTTGATGAACGAACACTTCATCAGCATCAAGGTAGACCGGGAGGAGCGACCCGATGTGGACCAGGTATATATGAGTGCCGCACAATTGTATACGGGATCCGGTGGGTGGCCACTTAATATTATAGCCCTACCCGATGGAAAACCCCTTTACGCGGGTACCTACCACCGAAAAAAGGACTGGATTGAGGTACTTGAGGAAATTGCCACCCTCTACCGGGATTCCCCTGACAAGGCCCGCGAATTTGCCAACAGGCTGACACGGGGCGTACAGGCATTGAACCTGGTGGAACCGCCGGAAGAAGGGCAGGCCCCAAAGCGGGAATCACTGCATTCCGCTGTGGATACCTGGAAGGCATACTGGGACATGGAATGGGGCGGCAACCAGGGCAGGCAAAAGTTTATGCTCCCCGACAACCTGGATTTTCTAATGGCTTACGGGACACTGGCGGGGGAGGAGCAAAGCCTTGCTTTTGTAAAAACTACCCTGGACATAATGGGCAGGGGAGGGATCTATGATCATGTCGGGGGAGGGTTTTTCCGCTATAGTACCGACCCCCGGTGGCGGATTCCTCATTTTGAGAAGATGCTGTATGACAACGCCCAGCTGTTAAGTGTTTATTCCAAGGCATACACATTATTCAAAGAGCCGGCCTATCGCGAACTGGTATGGCAAACAACGGCCTTTCTGGACCGGGAGATGAGGCACGTGGATGGGGCCTATTTTGCGGCCATGGACGCGGATAGCGAGGGGGAGGAGGGCAGCTACTATCTTTGGACAAGGGAAGAATTGGAACGCGTGCTGGAAGATGATTTCAGGTTGTTTGCCGCCTGCTATGACCTTGCCCAAGGGAAAGACTGGCAGGAGGGGAAGTACGTCCTTAACAGGCTGGCAGGCGATACGGAATTCCTGCTACAAAAAGGACTGTCTGCGGAGGTGTGTAACAGCAAAAAGAACACCTGGAGAGAACGGCTTTTGCAAGCGCGGAAGCAAAGGGTTCCCCCCCGCATAGACGACAAGGTCATTGCCTCATGGAATGCGTTGCTCATTACTGGTTTTGTAAACGCTTACAAAGCGTTCGGGGAGGAGGTATTCCTTCAAAAGGCCCAGGAGATCCTCGGGTTTTTAGACACCCATCTGCTGGTAGAAGGCAAGCTGCTGCATTCCTACAAAGAAGGCAGTAAGCGCACCGAAGGTTTTCTGGAAGATTACAGTTTGATGGCCGAGGCTACCCTAGAACTGTATTCGGCCACCGGAGACAGCACCTACCTCACAAAAGCGCGGGGGTTTATGGAAAGGGCCGAAGAACTTTTTACCGACAAGGCTTCCGGGCTCTACCGCTTTAAGGAAGATGACGCATTAATTGCCAAAATCATTAAAACTGATGATGGGGTTATCCCTTCCCCCAATGCGGTGATGGCGCACAACCATTTTAAATTGGGCCATATTGGGTATGACCCTGCCGCAATCGGCAAAGCGGTAGCCATGCTGAAAGTGGTCTCTCGAAATGTAGAACAAAATCCTGACAGCTATACGCGATGGGCGGGTTTGATGTTACAGGTGGTATTCCCATTTTATGAGGTGGCTGTGGTAGGTCCCGGGGCCCCGCGGCTCCAAAGCCAACTGCAGGAAGAATACCTGCCCAACACCCTGATTTTGGGAACCAGCCAACCGAGTGAGATGCCCCTTTTTAAAAACCGCTATGTTGAGGGGCAGGATTATATCTATGTATGCCAGGACCACAGCTGCCGGTTGCCGGTGACCACCCTGCATGCCGCACTGCAACAACTGGGATATTAAAAAAGCCCCTCTGGGGGGGCTTTCGTATCAGAAGGTCAGTCGCCTGGTCTCTGTCCCCAGGGCGTTGAAAAGGCGTACTTCCCGCACCTTCCCGCTTAGGCTGAGGTACCTGCTTGATTGTGATTGAAACGTGTTCCCACCATAGAATTCCTCTGTGCGCACACGGCCCCCTTCCAGGACTACCTCGCACTTGACCTCCTGGTCCTGAAGCCGTACATGCTGCAGTTGGGTTTCGTTGGTCCTTTCAAAGACACGCAGGCGGTCATTGTTCTGGGAAGCCACGATTAAGGATTTGTCATTGCCCAGGTGTATGGAGGCCAGGCTTTTGGCATCCCCGGGGACAAAGAAATGGCTCTTTTCCAGGGAGATAGGACGGAATCCTCCCTCCTGGTCGTTATGCAGCGCCAGGCCCATAAAGGCATCTGCAGGCCCTTGCTGTACTTCCATCCCGTGGTCATTGCCCACCAGCAGCAGGTCCAGGTATCCATCGCCATCAAGGTCTTTCGGGAGGATGCCGTATATCGGGGCCGTCTGGGCCGCGGTAGGGAGTGGGTGCATGGCAAAGGAGCCATTTCCCAGGTTTTCCACCCAGGAAGTCTGCATATAGTTGAATTCCATTTTTTGGGCATCGTCCAGCAGGCCATCGGGGAACATTTCGGGAAGGGTTGCCTCCCCAAATTCCCCATATGAATTGAACCGCTTGCGGATCCCAACAAATTGCTTCACGACATCCTGCCAGGGGTGGTACAGGTATTCGCGTTTTACCCCCAGGCTGTCCCTCAGGTAATAGGAGATCAGCGGGTCTACCATCCCGTTATTGTCCAGGTCCTTGGCATAGATACGCACCGGATATTCCTTGCTGCCCTGGAAATAGATGTTCTTGCCAAAATTGCCGGCCACATAATCCATATCGCCGTCGTTGTCCAGGTCGGCTGCAGCTAGGCTGTTCCACCAGCCCAGGTGCTCCTGTATCCCGGTGGACCGGGTAACTTCGTGCAGGGTGCCTTCCCGGTTCTCAAAAAACCGTATAGGCATCCATTCGCCGACGAGGATGAGGTCTGGCCAAAAATCCCCGTTGAAGTCGGTCCAGAGGGCGTCACTGATTAATCCGGGGTATTGCAATGCCTCCGAAACTTCGGCCGTTGCATCCACGAAGCGTATCTGGCCCTCGCTACTTTCGTTACGCAGGATGAACGAACGGTCTGCGGTAGGGTAGGCCATGGGCCGAACCCGGCTACCCACGAACAGGTCCAAATCCCCATCGCGGTCATAGTCGGCCGCCCTGACGGTAGATGAATTAATCCGGATATCGGGCAGGGCTTCCGTATTCCTGCTAAAATTGCCTTTCCCGTCATTCACCAATAACAGGTCCCTGTAGAATTCGTGGTTTTCGGGGTATTGTGCGCACCCCCTGGCGATATACAAGTCCAGGTCGCCATCCTGGTCGGCATCGAACAGCAGGATGCCCGCATCCTCTTCTTCCAGCTTTTCACTGTCCTTGTACGCCACTTCCAGCTGTATGAAGGTTTCACCGGGCTGTTGCAGGAACCAGGTTTCTTTGAAATTCCGGCTGGCCCCCAGCAGCATATCCTCCAGGCCGTCGTTATTCACGTCCCCCACGGCAATGGCCGGGCCGTATTGTGAGAACTTATGGGGCAGGGTCCTTTGAAAGTTGAAATCGATAAAATCGATATCCCTGCTTTCATGCGTCAGGTTATAGGTCTGTGAGACCTCCTGCATTACGGGTGTAATCTTAATATCGCTTTGGCTGACAAAAGTATCCGGGTCAAACAGGATTTGGTGGGTCTTGTTGGCCTGGGCATTGTCAATTTTTTGGAGTTCTCCCCCGGGCCACTGGATCAAAACACTGTCCGCGGCGGTATGCCGGCCCATCCCAAAATGCAGGGTGCTTTCGGGTTTGGACAAATAACCGCGACCGGAGAGCAGGCTTTGTCTTTGTACACTTCCCCCCACATAGATGGCTACCTCGGCACCAATGGCGGCGGGGTTTTTTGGGGGGCCTTCCAGTTGCAGCCGCAAATAGCGTTCTTCCGGGTTTTGCGTGCCGGCGTGGTTTTCCATCAGCAATACGGGGTCATTGATATTGTTGATGACCAGGTCCAGGTCGCCGTCCATGTCGAGGTCCCCATAGGCCGCGCCATTGGAGTACGTACCAAAATTCAGGCCCCAGGCGTCTGTGACATCTTCAAAGCTTAGGTCACCCTTGTTCCTGAACATGAAGTTTGGAATCTTGATCTCGGGGATGGCAGCGATCAGTTTTTCCTTGCTCACCAGGCGGCTGGCGGTAGCCCTGAAATCCCCAAAATCCCTGTCGGTCACATCCTTTGGGAACCCGTTGGTAATCAACAGGTCCTTCCAGCCGTCATTGTCATAATCGGCAAAAAGGGGTGCCCAACTCCAATCGGTTTCCTGTATCCCGGCATACATGCCCATTTCCCCAAAAATGGGGAGTTGGGTTTCCGGGTTGGTACCCATGTTCAGTTGCAGGGTGTTCCGGGTATATTGTTGCTCATACTGGTATTTCCGGGTAAATATTTCCTTTTGATAGCTGCTGGCGCCCTGGAAGAGCTTTTTTCGCTTGTTGTAGTAGGGCTGCATCTCAGAGGTAAAAATATCCAGGTTACCATCGTTATCCACATCGGCCAGGTCGCTCCCCATGGAGGAAAGGCTGAAATGCTTAAAAATTTCCCCGGCCTTGTTGGTAAAACTGCCGTCCTGGTTGTTGATATAGATCAGGTCGTTGCTCAAAAAATCATTGGCCACGTAGATATCCATCCAGCCATCCCCGTTAAAATCATGGATCAGGGTGCTGTGGCTGTACCCGTGGTAACGGATGCCTGCTTTGTCCGACACGTTATGGAATACCGGGTGTTGGGTTCCTTCTTCCCATTGGTTTTCGTACAGGACGTCACGACTTGTGGAGGTCCCGTCATCGGTCAGGGGGCTAAATTGGTTGGGGTTGATGCCTTCGATACGGTTTACCCCTATATACAGGTCCAGGTCGCCGTCATTGTCATAATCAAAAAACTGGGCATGCGAAGAATAGGTCGTATCCGCTATTCCGTAATCCCTGGCCATTTCCCTGAAAATGGGGACCCCCTTCTCATCATTCCCCTGGTTGATATAGAGCAGGTTCCTGCGACGGCTCTCCTGTTTGTAAAAGGTATTGCACACATAGACGTCCAGTTTGCCGTCCAGGTTGATGTCGATCATCGAGACCCCGGAAGACCAAAGCAGGGAATCGGGTTTTCCAATCCGGGCAACCTGGGTCACCTCTTCAAATTGTAATTTTCCCTTGTTGAGGAAAAGGGCATTGTCTACCTGGTTGCCTGCCAGGAATATATCATCCAGGCCATCCCCGTTCAGGTCGCCAAGGGCCACCCCGGCACCGTTGTAGACAAATTCGTTATCCAGGATATTGATAGAATCATTTTCGGTGAGCTGGTTGTTGAAATGCAGCCCCGATTCTTGTTCGGGGACCACGGTAAACAGGGGGCTAGTTTTGTTTTCTGTTTTGTTACAGCCGCTTAGGAGGATTAGCAGTAGGGCGCTAAAGAGCGGTAATGATTTCGAATTCATGCAGTTGTTGATCTTTTTGTTTAAGCATACAAAGATGCGGGAACCTTGAGAAAGTATCAAAAAAAAGGCCGTATATAACGGCCTTTTCATTGAAGCTAATTCACATGCTTAATACCCTGGGTTCTGTGTCAGAACATCGGAACCTTGAATATCAATTTGTGCTTGTGGTATTGGGTAATATTCATTCTTGCCTGAGGTAAAGCTCGCACCACCGAATTTGGTCACCAGGTACTGGGACTCGTAATCCAGGTAATCGTTCAGTACATCGGCGGCTACGCCCCATCGTACGAGGTCGAAGAAGCGATGGCCTTCACCGGACAACTCCAGTTTGCGCTCAAAGCGCAGTGCTGCCGTGGCCGAGGCCTTGTCAGCAAACGGAGGGTATTCGGAGATCACATAGTTGGCCGCATTCTGGTTGGGATCGTCATATTCCTTCACCCAGTAATCAGGATTGGCGGCACGGGCACGAACCCGGTTGATATAGGTCCTGGCCTGCTCCAGGCTTCCGCTTGGAGATTCTATTTCAGCCTCGGCAGCCATCAACAATACATCGGCAAAACGGATGATGGTATAGTTCATGGTGGCGTACCCCCGTGTCCAGGAACTTCCATCGGTAAAGGAGTTCTCCTGTGAGCGGTAATAGATGTACTTCTTGGGGGAGTAAGGCCCTGCGTACGGCTGGCTTCGGATCCAGGCTTTTCCTGGGTGCTCTATCCAATCGAGGTAAGGGATTCCCCTGCGGCCGATAGACCAGTCGATCCTCGGATCAAGCGGGCCGGCGTCTTCTGTAAATGGATCGTCGGACTCCAGGCCGTAGTCGTTCGCCAATTCATTGGCAGGATCATTGTAGGATCCGTCCAGCAAGGGCAGTCCTCCTGAAGTACGGAAGGAGTTGGCCAGTTCAAAGCTGGGCTGGAAGAACCCGCAACAGTTCCCGGGACCGTCAGGACCGGTATTGTAGGGGTAGTTCAGGTCGTCAAAATAATTGGCATTTGCTGTACTACCGGTATTGTTGGCAGATTCTACATCGAACACAGACTCGGCATGGTTGTCGTTCTCCGCGTTATAGATCTGTGCATAGTCATCCAGCAACTGGTAGGTAAGCCCATTCGATGTTACCCCTTCATTGATGATGGTGGTAAACAGGGCGCGGGCCTGCTCCCATTTTTCCTGGTAGAGGTAGGCCTTGGCCAATAAGGCCCCGGCTGCCCATTTGTTGACACGCCCGGCACCGGTCACGGCACCCAGGTTGTCATAGGCCCATTGGAGGTCGGCTTCGATTTTACCCCACACATCCGGTGTGTTGGGAATCAGTGGAATTTCTGAAGCCAGAGCAGTTTCATCAAAATAGGGGATGCTGTTGAAGTGCTTCTTCAGGTCAAAGTAGAAGTGGGCCCTCAACGTCCTTGCCTCGCCTTCAATTCGGGCAGCATCGGCCGCGGTCACATCTGTGGCAACCGCCAGGGCGGCCAACACTTTATTCGCGCGGCTTACCCCTTCAAAACGACCCCTCCACAAGTTGTTGAGGTCGCCATTGGTGGGATCGGTTTCATAGCGCTGGATTGGGTTGATGGTGGTGTAATCCCCCGCATCGGTCCCCTTGTTGGCTTCCCCGCCCATGATGGACCCGGTCACCCAGTGGTTGGGTCCCTCAAAACGGTTCCCAAACACCCCGTTCACTGCCGCATAGGTGCCTATCAGCAATCCTTCAATCCCATCTTTCGTGCTTACCTGGGCATCCGCCAGGGATCCTGTCGGTGCCACCTCCAGGAATTCATCGCTGCACGAAACGGACACTACTAATAGTGCCATCATGAAGACGGATAGTTTTTTAACTCTACTCATAGTTTTCATAGTTTACTTTTTGTTTTAAAGATATAAAAAATATATACATTTTTAACGTGTTATCGGGTTTATAGGCCTAATTCCAAGCTAATTAGGTATTGAGGCGTCACGGGGAAGTTCCCCACGTCAATACCAAAGTTGGTGTCAGGACCGGCTACCACCGGATCCAACCCGCTGTAATTGGTAATGGTCCAGATGTTGTTTGCCGAAATACCAATCTTAAAGCGGCTCAGGCCCCAGGCGTCCAAAAGGTTTTGGTCAAAACTATAGGTAAAGGCCAGGCGTTGCAGCCTCAAAAAGTCACCGTTTTCCACGTACCAGGAGTTTTCAGCCCCACTGGTAGAGATGTTGGATGCGCTTTCCCAGATCGGAGCCACGGCGTTGTTGCCTAATTCAGGTGTCCAGGAACGCTTGGCGTTGACCCCTTTGGCAGAACCTTCGAAAGTCCCGAAGAAATCGGTAAACCATTTGGATTGGTTCCAGATCTCGTTCCCGACAGAGGCATACCAGTAGGTCTCGAACTCCAGGTTCTTGTAACGGAACAGGAGGGTGGCACCACCGGTCCAGTCTGGCACGGCACTTCCCAGGAATTTACGGTCGTCAGGAGTGATCACCCCGTCCCCGTTCACATCCTCGTAGCGGAATCGTCCGATTCCGGCGCCATCCTGGTCAGGGGCGCTATCCACTTCGGCCTGGTCGGCAAAATAACCGATCACGTTGTACCCGAAAAAGGAGGAAATAGGGTTTCCTACCGAGTTGCGGATGGGGCTGATACCCCTATAGGTCGGGCCTCCGAAGAAATCAATACCGGGGGCCAGGAAGGTGATCTCGTTAGAGAGGAAGGAATTGTTGAAGGTGAATTCAAAATTCAGGTCCTCTGTGATATTGCCACGGGTGATCAATTGGATGTCGATCCCTTTGTTCTCCATGCTGGCTACGTTCACAGAAGGGGCAGCCGCAAAGTTACCGGTAACCCCGGCCAAAGGTACCTGGAACAACAGGTCCTCGGTCTCTTTTTTCCACCAGTCGAAGATAATTTCTATATGGTTGTCCAGGAAGCTGGCGTCAAAACCAATGTTGGTTGTGGTACTGGTTTCCCATTTGGCATCGGGGTTCCCGATACGGCTTTGGGCGAAACCTTCGTTGGCACCACTGTTCTGACCGTCAATGGGGTAGAAGGTGTTCCCCCGGTCAGAGGCGTAGAGCGAGAATTGGTTATTGGGATCCACGTTGTTGGAGTTACCCATTTCACCCCATCCGCCACGTACTTTCAGGTCAGAGAAGAAATTCTGGTCCTGCATAAAGGGTTCTGCGATGACCCTCCAGGCGGCAGAAGCCGCGGGGAAAGTTCCGTAACGGGTGTTGGCACCAAAACGGGAAGCACCGTCACGACGAAGCACCCCGGTAAGGTAGTACCTTTCGTTCCAGTTGTAATCTAGTTTTCCAAAGACGGAGAAGAAGTTCACCCCTTTAAACTGGCCGCTGTTGACGGTGGGGCTTTGTACCACGTTCAGGTTCTGGAAATCCAGGTCGGTAGAAAACGGGTTGATCCCCCTGCCGTTGATAAAACGTCCGCGACCGGTATTCAGGGCTTCCATCCCGGCAAATGCCTTGATCTTGTGGTTGCCAAACAACTTTTCATAGGTCACTGTATTGGTGAATACCCACTGGAAGGAATAACTGCTTCCTTCCTGGAAAGCGTCACTGGCCTCAGGCTCTGAATCCCCTAAGTAACGGAAGTCGTAGTTCACAAAGTGGCTGTTGCCATAAGCACCTCCGAGGGAACTGCGGATCAACAGGCCCTGAACGGGCTTCAAATTCACATAGACATTTCCAAAGCCACCGATGCCGTAGGTTTGGTCATCCCCCTGGTTTTGCACCAAACGCCTTACGGGGTTACGCGGGTTGTTGAAACCGGCGGCCCTGGTACTGGCGTAGCTGCCAAATTCATCGAATACCGGGATAATGGTAGGCATCCTGTAGGCGGAAAGTACCTCTGATTCGTCATCGGCCACTTCGACACCGCCACCGCCACCAAAGATGGCCCTGGCAGAACGGTAGGTAGCCTGGAAGTTCTCTCCTATGGCAAGCCATGGGGTGATGTCCCATTCTGAGTTGAAACGGGCGGCATACCGCTTGAATTCCTGGGAGAGGATGATACCATCCTGTTCCTGTCCGCTGAAACCGAAGTAAAAGCGTCCGCGGTCGTTACCGCCATTGATCCCCAGTGTAGCCCTGAAAATAGGGGCGGGCCGGGTGATTTCCTTGTACCAGTTGGTACCCTTCAGGTTGGGCCTGATAAGGAAGACGTTGGCAGGATCTGCCTCGTAATTGGCGCGGATCTGCGCGAGGTTGATCTCATCCTCGAATACCCCGTTCTGCCCGTCTGCATGCAAATAATCGGGGAACCTGGGCGTAGGCTGGTTGCCGTACTGGGGGTGCGTATACTGCACGGGCGTACCGTTGGCCGCCGCGTTGTTTTCATAGGCGATGTGGGTCCAGGTAGCCATGTCCTGGGGGTTCAGCATGGCGGGGGAGCCGGCCACGTTGGGGTCCGTAATACCGCTGGAAATATTGAGGCTGACCTGCGTTTTCTTGTTGCGGGCACCTTGCTTGGTGGTGTAAACCACCACCCCGTTGGCAGCCCTGGCTCCGTAGATAGAGGCCGCGGCCGCATCTTTCAGTACCGTGGTCGTCTCAATGTCATCCGGGTTGAGGAAGTCTGTGTTCTCTACAGGAACCCCGTCCACTACATACAGAGGGGCGTTCCCGCCAAAAGCACCAAAACCACGTACCCTGATCTGGCTGGTGGTACCGGGCTGTCCGTTGGTAAGTACGGTAACACCGGCCACACGGCCCTGTAGCTGCTGCTCTACGTTTCCTGAAGGGATAGAGGCTAGCTCTTCGGCCTTCACGATAGAAACCGCGGCAGTGGTTTCCCTTTTGGTCTCCGTGGTATACCCCGTAACGATCACTTCGTCAAGGGCCTGTGAGTCTTCTGCCATGGTGACGTCAATGGTAGAACGTCCGTCCACAGAGATGGTCTGGGTGATAAAACCCAGATAGGAGAACACCAGGACCGCATTGCTATCCGCGTTGATGGAGTAATTCCCATCAAAATCGGTCTGCGTTCCGGTGGTGGTTCCCTGAACAATTACGTTGGCTCCGGGTAGGGGTGTCCCAAAGGAATCCCGCACCGTACCCGATACAGCTACCTGGAAAATGGTATTGGCTGCATTATCGGGATTGTTTTCTGGATTGGCAAAGACTGCTTGCGTACCAAAACAAATCAGCATCGACAAAAATGCGAGCCCGGAAAAGAGCATTCCGGTGATTTTCGACGAATGATAATCACTTCTTTGATTCATAATCATTTGTTGTTTAGTTAGTTTTAATTAATTGATGTTCATACATTTAAAAACATCTGCCCGAAAACGATTTCGTTCAAATGTTAAAGAAAAGGTAAATTTTTGATAATATTAGTAAAATTATTAGAAAAAATTAGGGATGCCTTACATTATTTTATCATTATTTACTCTTATTATAAAATGGTTCCAAATTGTTACAAATATTATTTTCTATGCCGATTTCACGGGGTTTTCCCCTTTTTGGGCCATTATTTCTATGGGGCGTTTACCCGTACCGGGGAGACCCCCTCTGGATGAACCGGAGCCCGGGATGACAAAATTTGCACATAGCGCGCTGCCCCGAAAAACACCTTTAAGCGCATCAACCATGAACAGTTTTGGCAATGCCGCCATATATTAAGGTATACGCCCCGAAAGGGGCTCTTTAATTTCCCCACGGACGTTTGGGGTATGCAGGTCGTTTTCACCGGGCCGCGAGCCTTTGGAAAACTTTTTGTGAGGGCCACAGCCTAAAACATCGGGACTTCACCGATATAGGGGAACATTCAGGCGTATTCCTTGGTAGGATCGATTTAATTTTAGTATCATTGTAATCCTATTATTTTGTCATTTTGTGATCAAAAAATGGCACTAATGATGCAGACCTATGGAATTATTGAAAAAGATCCACCGGGAGATCACGCCCATTTCCAACCAGGATAGTTTTTTGGTGTTTGACCGGGTGAAGGATGTGTTCGACTACCCGGTGCATTTCCACCCGGAATACGAGATCAACTTTATTGAAAATGGCAAGGGCCTCCGGCGCATTGTCGGAGACAGCATGGAAGAAGCCACGGACCTGGAGCTCGTGCTGGTGGGCCCCAACCTCTTTCATGGTTGGGAACAGCACCTCTGCCCCCGCAAGCGGATGCACGAGATCACCATACAGTTTCACAACGACCTTTTTGACCAGGCATTCCTCAATCGCAAGATCATGAAGCCGATTAAGGATATGTTCGAGCGATCGGCCCACGGGATCCTTTTTTCGGAAAAGGATGTGCAGCCCATTATCCCGCGGATCCTCAAGGTTTCAAAGCTGGAGGGGATCGACTATTTCCTGGAGCTGTTTTCCATCCTCTACGACCTCGCCAATTCGCGCAACCAGCGGTTGTTGTCCACTACCACCATCTATATGGAGAGTTTTGAGAACAGCGATAAACTGAAATTGCTCTATGATTATGTACAGGAAAATTACAATACCAAAATAACCCTGGACGAAGTTTCGGATATGATGAATATGAGCAGCGTTTCCTTCAACCGTTTTATCAAAAAGCGGACCGGCAAAACCTTTGTGGAGTACGTAAACGATGTGCGCATTGGCTACGCCTCCCGATGGCTGATAGAAAAGGACCTGAGTATTTCCGAAATCGCCTTCCTCTGCGGGTTCAACAGCATCGCGAACTTCAACAGGGTGTTTAAAAAGAACAAGGGGCGTACCCCCACCAAATACCGGCAGGATTTTTCGGGTATCAAACGCGTGCTGTAATTGTAACAAACCGCATATCGGGCTTTACTATTTTTCCCCTGAGGAAATCGCACCGGCGGAAGCCACTCCCACCAACCAAAAACGGTTGACCCATGGGAACAATCTGCCCTGGCAGACCATCGAAGCCTTGGTTGACTTTTTTTATCAATTGTTTTGCAAATAACTTCAAAGGAGCGTACAAAGACTACAATTCCGTTAAAAAAACTCCCCAACTTTCAGGGAATCGTTTATCTTGTGTGGGATAACTAATCACTAACCCATGCAAATTAAAGAATCCCCAAAAGTGTACGATGCGATCATCGTGGGATCTGGTGCCGGTGGCGGGATGGCTACCAAGATACTGGCGGATGCCGGACTGAAAGTGGCCGTGGTAGAGGCCGGGCCCTTTTTTGATCCGGCCAAACCCGAACACATGACACAACTGAAATGGCCCTGGGAATCGCCCAGGAGAGGGGCTTCCACCGTACGCGATTTCGGCGATTTCGACGCTGCCTATGGTGGCTGGGAAATAGAAGGGGAACCCTATACCCATAAAGACGGGACCAAGTTTGATTGGTTCCGGTCGCACATGCTGGGCGGGCGCACCAATCACTGGGGCCGTATTTCCCTGCGTTTTGGCCCAAAAGACTTTAAACACAAGGATGTGGACGGTCTGGGCGAAAACTGGCCCATTGGATATGAAGATGTGAAGCCCTATTACGACAAGGTAGATAAGCTCATTGGGGTGTTTGGCACCAACGAGGGCCTGCCCAATGACCCCGACGGTTTTTTCCTGCCCCCTCCCAAACCGCGCCTCCACGAATTGTTTTATATCAAAGGCGCACGCAAATCCAATATCCCGGTGATTCCTTCGCGCATGTCAATGCTCACCAAGCGGATCAACAATGAGCGGGGCGTTTGCTTTTACTGCGGCCAGTGCGGCAGGGCCTGCCAGGTGTATGCCGACTTTTCGGCCGGCAGTTGCCTGATCTTCCCGGCCCAGAAAAGTGGCGGACAGGTAGACCTCTACGTGAATTCTGTAGTACGCGAAGTTTTGACCGACGCGGAAGGGAAAGCCACGGGGGTGTCCTATATCAGCAAGGATGACCGCAAAGAATACCAGCTTAAAGGCCGGGTAGTGGTCCTGGCTGCCTCGGCCTGCAGTTCGGCCCGCATCCTGCTTAATTCGAAAAGCCCGCAACACCCAAACGGCCTGGGCAATAGCAGCAATATGGTGGGCAAATACCTGCATGATTCCACAGGAAGCAGCAGGGCCGGGTTTATCCCCGGGCTGATGAACCGGAAAACCTATAACGAAGACGGGGTAGGCGGGATGCATGTCTATACCCCCTGGTGGCTGGACAACAAAAACCTGGATTTTCCACGGGGATACCACATTGAGGTTTGGGGCGGCATGGGAATGCCCAACTACGGCTTTGGGTTTAACCCGAATGAATTCAATAAGTTCTTCAACCTGCCAACGGGTGGTTATGGCAATAGCCTGAGGGATGATGTCCGGAAATATTATGGTTCCGTCCTCGGTTTCGGCGGCAGGGGAGAAGCCATTGCCAGGGAGGACAATTATTGCGAAATAGATCCCACTACGGTAGACGAGTTTGGGATCCCGGTATTGCGTTTCCACTATAAGTGGTCTGACTTTGAGCGAAAACAGGCCAAACACATGCAGGAAACCTTTGAAGAACTCATCCATAATATGGGCGGGGAACCCCTGGGGGCCACCCCTGCCAAGGAAGAAGACTATGGGCTCCTGGCCCCCGGGAGGATCATCCACGAGGTGGGAACCACCCGTATGGGGGACGATCCCAAAAGGTCTGTGGTGAACAAATACCAGCAATTACATGAAGTAGACAACGTATTTATTACCGATGCCGGGCCTTTTGTATCCCAGGCCGACAAGAACTGTACCTGGACGATCCTGGCCCTTTCATGGAGGGCCTCGGACTATATTGTGGAACAATTAAAACAGCAAAATATCTAAGCCATGGATAGACGAAAGAGCATCAAATCAATGATCCTGGGCGGGGTGGCCGGTGGCCTGGCCATTCATGGCTGTAAACCGGAGACGGAAGCCCTTGCCGAAGCCGCTGCCGAACTCCAAGGCTATTCCTATAATTACGGGCGTACCCCCAAAGAAAAGGAACTGATCATGGAACTGGAAGCAGAACAGTTCTTCAATGAGCACGAGATGGAAACCCTGAACGTACTCTGCGCCCTGATCCTTCCGGCCAACGAAAATTTTGGCAGTGCCACCGATGCAGGGGTCCCCGATTTCATAGAATTCATGGCCAAGGATATCCCGGAAATGCAAACGACCCTCCGCGGCGGTTTGATGTGGCTGGACCACAAAAGCAATACCGATTTTGGGAAGGAATTCAAAGCGGCCCCGGAAGCGGAACAAAAACAACTGCTCGATGGGATCGCTTTCTATGAAGCCGGAATCCCCATGTATGAGCAACCCCTTGAAATCCAGTTCTTCTCCATGATACGCAACCTTACCGTCAGTGGGTATTACACCTCCAAAATGGGGATAGAAGACCTTGGTTACAAGGGGAATACGCCCAATGTATGGGATGGGGTGCCCCAGGACGTACTGGACCAGCACGGGGTGTCCTATGACGAGGAATGGCTGGCCAAATGCGTGGATCAAAGCCAGAGGAACGTCATCGCGGAATGGGATGAAAACGGTAACTTGTTGACCTGACCGGTCCATAGGTATAAACAAACTTAAAACAAAATCAAGATGGAACTAAAAACAAAACGTTATGTTGTGCTTCTACTGTTGATGGCCATGGCAATGGGGCTGCAAACCGGTGTGGCCTATGGGCAGGAGATCGGCATCCAGCTCTACAGCCTCCGCAATCAGTTTAAAGGGGGAGATGTGGAAGGTACCCTGAAACTCATCAGTGACTGGGGAATTACAGCGTTGGAAGGGGGCGGTACCTACGGCTTGTCGCAGGAGGAATTCCAGGGCCTGCTCGATAAATACAACCTTAAGGTAACCAGTGTGGGAACGTCCTATGAGGACCTGCAGAAGGACGTAGACGGCATCATCGCCAACGCGAAGCGCTTCGGGGCCCGCTATGTCATGTGCGCCTGGATCCCCCATGATGGGGATACCTTCACCATTGAAGACGTACAAAAAGCGGTGGCCGTATTCAACAAGGCCGGAAAACGCCTCAAGCAGGAAGGGCTCACCCTTGCCTACCATGCGCATGGCTATGAATTCAGGCCGTATAAGGAGGGCACCCTTTTTGACTATATGGCTGCCAACGCTACGGACTTTGGCTTTGAAATGGATGTATACTGGGTACAACACGGGGGTGCCGATCCTTTGCAGCTGTTAAATACCTATCCGGATAAATTTGTACTGATGCACCTCAAAGACATGGAAAAGGGGGTAGAGGGCAACGACACCGGGCATGAGGATGTGGAAACCAATGTCGTCCTCGGTACCGGGCAGGTAGACATCGAAGGCCTGGTGAAAAGGGCAGCAGAACTGGGCATGGAATACCTGTTTATAGAAGACGAATCGTCCCGCGTGGTGGAACAGGTACCCCAAAGCCTGAAATTCTTGAGGAACCTATAGGCCAGAACGTATGAAAAGGGTATCGGCCCCCGTGTTTCTGCTTTTTTGTATCATCCTGCAACTAAGCTGCGACCAACCAACCGGGGGTACGATTCACCCGCAACCTCCCAATATTATATGGCTGGTCGCCGAAGACCAGTCGCCCGGTTTCTTCCCGATGTATGGAGACAGCACCCTGCGTATGCCTGTCCTGGAGGGCCTGGCGTCTGATGGGGTGGTGTTTACCAATGCCTATGCCCCGGTCCCGGTATGCGCCCCGGCCAGAAGCGCCATAATCACCGGGATGTACCCCACAACGCTGGGCACCCATAACATGCGTACCTATAACGCCTATTCTGAAGAAAACCAGCCCGAAATTGGCATCCCCAGTTATTCCCCCATCCCTCCCCAGGGGGTCAGGATGTTTACCGAATACCTGAGGAAGCGCGGCTATTATTGTACCAACAATGCCAAGGAAGACTATAATTTTAAGCCCAGTCCTGTGGCCTGGGACGTAAGCGGGCCCAAGGCCCATTGGCGAGACCGCCCCGGGGGCAGCCCGTTTTTTGCCGTCTTCAATTTTGAGGTGACCCATGAATCCCGGATCTGGGGTCGGGGTGGCGATTCGCTATGGGTCGCGCCTTCACGGGTGCCCGTCCCGCCCTACTATCCTGACAATGACACGATCCGGCATGACCTGGCGGTCAATTACAGCAACCTTGGGCGGATGGACCGTCAGTTGGGGGAAATTATCCGCCAGCTCAAAGAAGACAACCTCTACCAGGATAGCTATATTTTCTTCTACGGGGATCATGGCGGGCCTTTTCCGCGCCACAAGCGCGCCTTGTATGAAACCGGTATCCGGGTTCCCATGGTGGTCAAGTTTCCCGGAAACCAGGGGGCGGGGCAGCAGGACGACCGCTTCTTTAGTTTTATAGACCTGGCCCCCACCATCCTGTCGCTGGCGGGGATACCACCCCCAAAGGTAATGCAGGGAAAGGCGCAGTTCGGGGCTTTCCGGGACAGTACCCCAACCCCGTATATCTTTGCCACTTCCGACCGTTTTGATGAGGTATACGACCGCCTCCGGGCAGTGCGCTCTAAAAACTTCAAGTACATCAAAAATTTCAACCCGGAAATTTCCAATGCCCTGCCCGTACGCTACAGGGAGCAAATGCCCATGATGCAGTCCCTCAGGCAGCACTGGGAAAGTGGTACCCTGGACACGGCCGCGTCGGCCTGGTTCCGGACCCCCAAGCCCGTGGAAGAGTTGTATGACCTCCAAAAAGACCCCTACGAACGCCACAACCTGGCCGGCAAAGGGGCCTACCGGGATACCTTGCTGCATTTGCGGGCCGTGATGGAACGCTGGATAAAGGAAACCAGGGACCTGGGGCAATATCCCGAAAAAGAGTTGATCGGCCTGTGGTTGCCCGATGGGCAGGCGCCACGACTTCCCCCTTTGGAAGCGGATGAAAAGGATGGGCATTTCCTGTTGCACCACCCCGTGGGCGACGCCACCCTTTTATGGAAAGAACCCGGTACCCCGGGATGGAACTTCTACCGCACCCCCCTGCCGTCCACACAGTCTTTTGAAGCCAAAGCGGTCCGGCTTGGATATGCAGACAGCCCTGTACTTTTATACGAGGTGGAATAAAAGCCTAGGGGACCCTTTTCAAAACCAGCAGGCGAAAGTCGATGACTCCACCCCCGGTCATTTCCAGCACCCTCAATCGTAGGCTGCCCGTCCCTTTTCTCAGGTGGATCCTGCCCATGGACAAGGGTTTAAAATCTTTTATATAGGACTCCATCCGGGGGTAGCGGTCGTGTTCCATCCCCTCAAGCGGGGGGTCATGCGCTTCACTGATGGTTTTGGGCAGGCTTTCTTCCCCCCATTCCAGGGCGACGGTGGCCCCCGTATTTTCGGCGGCACAGCTGTAATAGAGCTCTGCCTCGAAATTCCCCTCCGAAAGTACTTCCACCTCCCATGAAATATACGCGTCTAACTGGTTCCACCGGGTTAAGTAACTGCAGTTGGGATATTGATTGCTCCTTTCAATACCCCCATGGCCGATCGCATCCCTGGCGGGCAGGTGTGTTATGGGGTATTCCGGATGTCCCACAGGGAGGGGCCGGGTATCATCGGTTGCAGATAATGCCCTGATGGATTGGAGCCACTGTTGTTTTACACGCGACATGGAATCGGCCAGTACCGCAAATTCCGCGGCGATATCCCCGTCCTGTCCGGGGTCTAGCCCCATATGGTAGAGCCTGCCCTGATTATCCAGCCGATACTGTTGTGATCGCACGCTGGTGGCCCCGTTCCAATGGCTCATGAGCATCCGGTCTTGCCAGCCTTCTGCCGTCCCGAACAGCAGGGGGCTTAGGTCCTTCCCGTCCAGGGGCCTTGGCGGTTGGTAGTCGATGCCTGCCAGTGATGCCAGGGTGGGCAAGAGGTCGATGGCACCTGCGATCTGCCCGATCTGCTTTGCCGCGGGGATGTGCCCCTTCCATTGTATGTAGGAAGGTACTTTGACCCCCCCCTCATCGGTACTCCCTTTCC
>LXTR01000012.1 GCA_001683825.1 Flavobacteriaceae bacterium CP2B
GTATTGACCGGGGCGGGTTTTTCAAGCTCCGGGCCTGGCGAATCCTTGCTACAGGAAATTGATAGGAGCACAAACGCGGCTATGCAAGCCAGGGATGTTCGGAAATGTCTTTTGGATGGTGTAGATGTCCCCATGCGTCACCGGAATTCATTAGGTGGAATTAACACGGGGGAGGTACCTAAAGATACAAAAAAGTCCACTCCCCCATCCCAGGCAAGGAAAAAAACACGAACCGCTGTGGCATTTCCCTGTCCCCAACCGTAAATCCCGGCTTGCGAAGGGCTTCTAATACCCTTCCGCTTCCAATTCGCGCAGCGCTTGTTCCGCCGAAGGGATACCCGGCTGAATGGACAAGGCCTTTTTGTACGACCGCAGGGCTTGCCGCCCGTGGCCCATCTTGCGCAAGGCTTCCCCATAGCTGTCCCAGACATTGGCCACCCCGGGGAACAGTTCTGTATTGAGTTTAAAAACTTCTACGGCCCCCCGGGTTTCCCCCTCCCTCAGAAGGGAATAGCCGATCATATTCAGGATAAGGTCTTTGGGGTCCTCGGGGTGGAAATTGGTGGTCAGGCTTTCCCAATGTGCCTTGACGTAATTGAGGCCTTGCTCGGAAAACGCTTTGTAAACTGCCTGTATGGCCGGAATACCCGGCTGTTCCGGAGCCTCGCCCCTTAGGATGGCCACGATACCTTGACCCAGGTTTTCGGCAACTACTTCATCCATATTGGCAAAAACCACTACCGCGACCTGTTCCCTTAAAAATTCCAGGTAGACCGTGTTGGCCCCTTCGAACCCCCCGGCATGCCCTGTGATCCCCCCCTCTTTTTTTAGCTTTTGATAACGGGCATACCCTTCATCCAGCATTTGTGTCTCCCTGTTCCACAAAGACGTTCCATGATGATAGGCCCTGTAGAATTTCAGGATATCAGAAGCCGTGGAGTAGAAACCCCCGTCAGGTTTGACGATTTCCTGGAAGGAGTCGTTGTCCAGCAACTCCCCTCTCATATTCTTGTAATACCCGATAGCCCGGTTGGGGACGGTATATTTTTCGCGCAGGTAGGTATCCTGCATCCCAAGGGGTTTTGCGATTCGTTCTTCTACCAGGTCGAAATACGATTTTCCGGCGGCTTTTTCAGCGATCAGCCCCAGCAATACATACCCGGCATTGCTGTACCGGCGGTCTGTGCCGGGGTCAAACTCCAGCGGTTGTTTTTTGATCTGTTCCAGGGCGGTCTGCAGGGTTTTTTCTTCCCGGGGGATATTCCAGTACTCCTCGCTATGATACCCCCCATAGCCCGACTGGTGGTTGAGGAGGTGCCTTAGGGTGATGTCTTCCGCGGCTTTTTTAGGGAAACCGGGAAGGTACTTCCCCAGTTTGTCATCCAGTGACAGTTTTCCTTCATGTACCAACTGCAAGACTACCACCTTGGTAAAGCTTTTATTCATGCTTCCGATATCAAAGCGGGTTCCCGGGGTATTGGGGATGTTCTTGTCTCGCATGGCAAGCCCGAAGGCCTTGTGGTAGACCGGACGGCCTTTTTCGGCCACCAGCACCACCCCGGAAAAGATATCCAGGTCGGTATAGGCCTTTACCAGCGAATCTACCCTGGCTTCAAAGCCCGGCAGGTAAAGGCGCTCCACCACCCGGGGTTGTGATCTGGCAACCAGCGTATAACAAATGGCTGCTATCAGGACAGGTAATATTCTCATAAGGATTGCATTTAAGTGGTTACTGCTGCAAGGGTATGGAAATCTCCCGTACGCCTGGGGCAAAAATGACGAATGGCCCTATGGATGTTACAAATGCCGGATTTTCACAGGCCATGCCCCCGGGATCCCGGTTCATAACAAAATGAGGGCGGTTCTTACCAATTCCTGCCCAACTGCCATCCACTTTAAATATCTTTACTGGGTGCGTGCAAATCATCTGGAAATTCTTGGCAACCTGCTGTTCTGGACCCTTACTTCCTGGTTGATCCTTAGTAGCTTCTCCATACAGACCCAGGAATTGGAAATAGTGAACGGGGATACCACTTTTACCGTGGTTCGCAATGAAACCCTGCTCAAAAAGCTGGGGCTTTGCGTGCTTGTGGCGGCCCTGGTATTCTATGCGCAATTATGGAATGCCATGCAACTGCGGGGATCCCAAAAGTGGCAACCTGTCCTCTGGCGGGCTGTTTTGTTACTGCTGTGCATGCCAACGATTTACTATCTCCTGGAGGCCCTCCTTTCCCTGGACAGCCTCCTGCAGCTGGCACTGACCACCGGCCTGGGGATCATGGGCTTCTATTTTACCGTGGCCACGGCCTATGGCCTTTGGAAGGTCTGGCGTTCTGCAGAATACAAGAAGGCACAACTCGTACTGGCCAAGCAACAGGCAGAACTCAGCCTGCTTAGGCAACAATTGCAGCCCCACTTCCTCTTTAACGCCCTGAATAACCTGCTTGCAATGGTGGACCAGGAACAATCGCCCAGGCTGGCGGATTCCTTTGAGCGGCTTGCCAGCCTGTTGCGGTATGTGATTGACAAATCCAGCCTGCAACGAACCACGGTCGCAGGCGAGATCACCTTTCTTAAAAATTACGTGGACCTCCAGTTGCTTCGCTTTGAAAGTGGGGAGGTACAAGTGCATTGGCAAGTAGAAGGCCCGTTTGACCGGCAGGTAATAGAACCCGGGCTTTTTATCCCCTTTGTTGAAAACGCTTTCAAATACGGGACCGCCCCGGAATCTGGTTCGGAAATTACCATTTCCTTCAATCTCAGGCAAAAACACAGGGTGGTCTTTTCCGTAGGGAACCCGCGGGTATATGCGTTTCCAAAAAAAGAAGGCCACGGTACGGGCATACCAAGCAGTAGGGAACGCCTGGAACTGGTATACCCGGGCAAACACCGGTTGGAGATTTCCAGGGATCATGGGTTTTTGGTAACTTTAAGCATTACAACCCTATGAATGCCATCATCGTAGACGACGAACCCAGGGCTATAGAACTGCTGCGCAGCTACCTGTCGCATTTTGCCGCGATACGACTGGTGGCTACCTTCAGGAACGGGCTGAATGCATTCGAATTCCTGACAAAGGAAAAAGTCGACCTGGTTTTCCTCGATATCAATATGCCCCATATTTCGGGTATTTCCCTGTCAAAAATGATCCCTGAAGAGACACGGGTGGTCTTTACAACCGCCTATTCGGAATATGCCGTGGAAAGCTATGAGGTACAGGCAGTTGATTATTTGCTAAAACCCATTAGCCTCGACCGGTTTACCAGGACCATGGCGAAATTGCTCAAGCAAGATCCCGGGAAGGCACCCGCTGCCCCGGAGACGCTTCTACTGAAAAGCGGGAGCAGGATCTACCGCATTCACACGGATGAAATCAAGTACCTGGAAAAAGATGGCAATTACATGACATATCATTTGGCAGATACCCGCATCCTGACCCGGGAGCCGGTTCACAAGGCCCTGGAAGTATTGCCGGCCAGTTTCCTGCAGGTCCATAAGTCTTTTATCGTAAATTTGGACAGGGTGACCGGCCTGGAAAAGGAAATATTGTACCTGGGTGATATTCGTTTGCCCGTTGGAGCGACCTTTAAAGCACGGGTTCTGGAACTGCTTACCCCTGGCAGTCCCAGGGGTACCCGCTAGTAAATAACCACCTTTGAGAAGGTTCAGGCCACCAGCAAAAGGGGTTCCCCCCCCCCGGCGGCCCGGGTCATGAGGCAATGCCAGCAAGTCCTGCCGTAACATATCAACGGAAAACGAACGCCCTTTAACAGCCTTTAACAGTTCTTCTGTCGTATATTTATAAATAGAAAAAGCAGCAATATGAAAACAATCAAAACCATCACGGCCATAGTTTTATTTATGGCCGTAACCGTGGCTTTCGCACAGAACAGGAAGGACAAGAAAATTATGGAGGATGCCATAGAAGCAAAAAGTGCCCTCTTAAAGGCCCATAGCGGATTAGAGGATTTCTTCGACAATAGCGCCGGCTATGTAATATTCCCCAACGTAGGCAAGGGAGGGTTCATTATTGGGGGCGCTTCCGGCAATGGGGTCGTTTATGAAAATGGGACAGCCATAGGGATGGCCGACCTGAAAAAACTGAATATTGGGCTGCAGGCAGGCGGCCAGGCCATTATCGAGGTGATCTTTTTTGAAACCCCGGTAGATCTGGAGCGGTTTAAGAATGATAATTTCCAGTTTGCTGCCGAAACTTCGGCCGTGGCCCTAAAGAGCGGTATTGCGTTTAACGCAAAGTACAAGGATGGCGTCGCGGTTTTCGCCCTGCCCAAGGCAGGATTGATGGCCGATGCCTCCGTCGGGGGACAGCGATTTGATTTTAAACCGTTCTGAGGGAAAGGAAAATAAAAAACCGGCATTTGGCCGGTTTTTTTATGGTGGTTTTCCACGCTTGCCTCAAAGGAAAAGCTTTGCCATCTCTTCCCAATTATGCACCCTTTCAAAATGGTTTTCGTGTATGTTGTGGGGTGAAGTGAAGAGCAGCGGCCGACCCTGAAAACGCTGCAGGTTGAACGAACGGTCGTCTACCAGGACGTCGCCCTGCAAAACATGCTTGTGGCCGAGGAGGATTCTGTGCTGCCAGGGGATAAACGGGAAATAGGTGTCCAGCCAGTCGCTCTTTTCCCTGAGGCTATTGGGGAATTGCATGGCGGCTGAGGCGATATAAACCTCATGCTTGCTGTTGAGTTCCTTGACTACCCTGATGCTGTCCTCAATCGGTTTCAGGTCGATAAAAAAACCTTCGTTGCGGGCGTGGTCCCTTACACTTTTCTGCCGCTCTTCCGGCACGCACTGCCATACTTCCCGACCCATGCATTCGTCGAGGGTCAGTTTTTCACCAAATTCACGATTGTAAATTTCAATATGGGCCCCATACGTGTCCGCGAGTACTTCATCCATATCAAGATAGATCACCATAGCCAAATTTTTGTGCAAAGGTCGGTAAAAACGGGCATTCCGTAAAATTGTAGTCGGCTTATATGCGCCGATCACCACCGAACCCCCGTAAATACGGATGTTTTGTGATGAAGCCCGACGCTCTCCCCTGGTAGCAAGGTATTAATTGGTGCCAGATTTGCGCCTCACCCTGTGGGTGGTGCCAACCAATTAATAACACCATGGTACATGCCGGGTGACACAGTTAGCCATGCGTTATTAAGACCTTTGGGTTGCGAATTTCCGGTTCATGGAAAATGTCCTGAAAGCCTTCTTACACATCAGGGCGAAACGGCCAATGCATTTGCTTCCTGCATACTATTCACCCCCTCAACTACAAAAATCCAGAAACCAGCCAATTGTGCCCTCCCATGAAGAAAAGCCGGCAGGCCCGGTAGTACTGTCCGGGATCTACGTGGTTTCCAGGCCCTGGACGGCAGTAGCTAGCTGTATCACCTGCCACTCATGTCCGCCTGAAGTATAACTGCACAGCTCCCTGAAACCAATGGCCCTGTGTGCGTTGACCGATCGGGTATTGCTGGCATCCACTTCTGTGATGATCTCTTCAAATTCGGGATGTAGTATTTGCTGCATGTGCTCGTACAAGCCCCGGAAGATACCGCGCGACCTGTAGGCCTTGTCTATGCAGACCTGCCCCATCACCATATAACGGCAACCCCGGGGTATATGGGATGCTATTTGCTCAAACATGGGTTTTAAGATATCGATGTTATCCGCAAAAATGGGGTGCATGCAAAGCGCGTACCCGGCCAGGGTACCGCCGTCCATGGCTATTATATGGCCACAGGCTTCATTCATGCGCTCCAGCAAATCCAGGTCGTGCCGTACCGTTACAAACCCTTCTTTTTTTCGCTCCTCCGGGCTCAGGTTTTCAGGAAGGTTGCGCTGCTGTAGCCTGAGGATCTGCTCCAGTTCCTGCCGGTTATCCGCTTGTTTGTACTTCAGTTCCATCTATTTCAGATTTAACCAGGCTTTCCGTGCTTCCAGGCTCTGGGGTGAAGGTTGTTTCCCCGATGCTTCCATTAGCCGGATGGTACGGGCCGGGTTGGCCCCCAGAACTACTATGGCTTCGCGCGCCTGCCCCCTTCGTTTATAGCCAAGGGTAATCCGGTTTCCCGGTTCTAGGGATTGCAGGTATTCATCCAGGGCAAGGGTCTCATCAAGGGTCTTCCCGTCTATGCTGTACACGATATCCCCCCGTTCCAATCCCGCCAGATAGGCCGGGCTGCCAATCAGGGCGTTGGCCTGGACTTGGAGGCTGCCGCCTTCAAGGGGGCTAAAGGAAAGCCCGAGCCAGGCATTTTCAGGCTCGGCGTTAAGGCTGATGCCCACACGGTCAAAAAGTGACCTATAGTCCGGCTGCCCGCTGTGGTAGATATAACTTTCAAAGAAGTGGTCACCAAAAGCTTTCCCTGCATATTGGTTCAGGGCGTTGTGGAGGTCTGCCAACAGGTAGGGGGCCTCTTTCCGCCCCCGGGTATCCCATAGCAACCTCATATAGCCATCCAGGCTAAGCCCTTGTTCCCGAAGCGAAAGGTCCAGCGCCAGACCCAGCATGCTGCCGTAGCTATAATAGGAAATAAAGGTGTTGTTCTTGTTCTGGGGGTCTATGGAGGTTGCCGCGTCCACAAATGGGGCCTGGTAGCTCATCTCAATGGGGTTGTGAAACATCCGGCCCGGTGAATTCCAGACGTAGTTGAAGGTGCCATTCAAACCTGAAACATAGGCTTCCGGGCTAATAATTCCGGCCCGGCACAGGATGAGGTTGGTATAATAGCTGGTAAAGCCTTCAGCGAACCAGAGCTCCCCACTCATGTTGGCGGCTTCAAAGCCAAAGGGTTCCAGTGATCCTGGCCGAAGGCGTTCTACATTCCAGGCATGGAAGAATTCATGGGAGACGGTGCCAATGTTCCCGGCCATCCCCCCTTCTTCAAGGCCCCTGGTACTGGTTAGGATCGTGGAATTGCGGTGTTCCATGCCATCACCGGACACCTGTGGCATATAACAGGCCAGGAAGGTATAACGGCCGTAGTCAAAATCGGGTAATTCGCCAAAGACCTCCATTTCTTGCTGCACCACTTTTTTTAGCTGTTCAAAATAAGTGTCAAGACTAACTTCACTCCCCTGGTGGTGGAGTGCAAGGGCGATGGTATAGGTCTGCCCATTGGAGCGCAGCTCAAATTCCCTCAGTGAGAAGTCACTGATTTCGGTAGGGCTGTCCATAAAGTATTGCAGGTTGGGGGCAGCATAGGTCGTGCCCGTTATCAAAGGGAGTTGGGTGGCCACTTTCCATTGCAGGTCTGCCCGGGGTTCGAAGGTCACTTCAAAGGGCCTGTTGGCCAATGCCGGGGCGTACATGAAGGTGGCCGGCATATTGAGGTGGGCATGGGTTTCATCGATTTGCGAATAGGTGCCGTCGCCCTGGTCGGCAAACAGGGTGTAACGGATATGTACGGTTCCCCGGTGCCCACTCACTTTCCAGGAATAAGGGTCTGTTCTGTGCACGTTCAGGGCTTCGCCCTTGTCATTCGTCGCTTCAAAACCATATACGTTTTTTGCAAATTCATGCAGGGCATACCGCCCTGGGGAAGACCGGCTCATCCGTACCTCCAGCGTGTCAATGGGCACATTCTCGAAATGTACACTGATAAGGGCTTCGTGGTGTACGGCGTTGTCAAATGAAATATGATAACGGTTGGCCTGGGGCATTGCGCAAACCGGCCAGAGTAAGAGCCAGAGAATACGGGAGGGTACTTTCATTTAATTCAAGGGTTAGGTCCCACGAATATACTAACTAATAGGATTTTTAAAAACAGGATATACTACCTTTGGGGTTATGGAAGGTTTTCCCTTGCAACTCGCTAGAAAACTCTCGGAAAGGGAGGCGATGAACGCCCTACGGAGCCTGAAAGGCCTGGGTGGGTTGGTTGATTTTTCCTCCAACGACTACCTGGGCCTGGCCAGGAATGAGGCCGTATCTTCCTGGGCGGGCCAGTTAGTGACCGATGCGTACCCTATGAGGAACGGGGCCGCGGGATCGCGCCTGCTTACCGGCAACCACAAGCTATACCTGGATTTGGAGTCCCTTTTGGAACAGGTCTACGGGGCCCCGGCTTTGGTTTTTAATTCGGGATATGACGCCAACATGGGGTTCTTTGCGTCGATCCCCCAGCGGGGCGATCTGGTATTGTACGACGAGTATGTGCATGCCAGTATCCGGGACGGTATTCGCATGGGGCTTGCAAAGGGCTATAAATTCCGGCACAATGACCTGGAGGACCTGCAGTTGCAACTAAGGCGCCATAACAAAACGGGGAATGCCGCGGAGGTCTACGTGGTTACGGAGTCGGTTTTTTCCATGGATGGGGATAGCCCGCGCCTTCATGAAATGCTGGCGTTCTGCGCGGGGCACGACTGCCGCCTGGTGGTGGATGAGGCTCACGCCCTGGGGGTTTGCGGAAAAGGCCCGGTAGGGTTGGTACAACACCTTGGCCTGGAGAAAGAGACCTTTGCCCGCATCCTAACATTCGGCAAGGCCATGGGTGCGCATGGGGCGGCAGTGGTAGGGAGCGCCCCATTGAAGGACTACCTCGTGAATTTTGCGCGTAGCTTTGTCTACACCACGGCCCTGCCTCCCCATGCTGTGGCGACCTTATTGGGGGCCTATCATTATATCGTTACGGAGAGTGGGAACAGGCAACAGCAGAAACTGCTGGAAAATGTGCGTTTCTTCAGGGAACAGCTTGCTTTAATGGATTTGCAGGCGTATTTTACGGATAGCCAATCGGCCATACAATGTTGCCTGCTCCCCGGGAATAGCCATGTGAAAGAGGCCGCCGGGTACCTGCAGGGAAATGGTTTTGACGTGCGACCCATACTCTCGCCAACAGTACCGGAGGGTTCGGAGCGCTTGCGGTTTTGCCTGCACAGTTTTAACTCGGAAAATGACATTCGAGCTGTCTTAGGCCGCCTGGTGGAATTTATAAAACCCAAATGAAACAGGAATTTTACACCCTTGGTGCTTTCGAATATGTGGCCGATGTGCAGATCATACGGGCCAAGCTGGAATCTGAAGGGATACCGGTATTCCTGCGCGACGAATATACCCTGAACACCGACCCGCTTATTAGCTCTGCCATAGGCGGTGTGAAACTACAGGTGTACACCCGCGACAAGGAACGGGCCACGGCCATTTATGACGATATGCGCAATTACGCCCAGGACGCCCGGGGTAACCCCATAGTCTGCCCGAACTGCAAGGCACAGCGCTCCGAGGCCTATTACAGCAGGAAAAAGCTGCTTCATAAATTATTCCCTTTCCTGGAGCCTGTAAAGTACCGTTGCCTGAATTGTGAAATGATTACCAAACCCAGCCAGCCTTGAAGCGTATTTTTGTTACCGGAATCTCTACCGGGGTGGGGAAAACCATCGCTTCGGCCATCATCGCCGAATCCCTGGAGGCCGATTACTGGAAACCGGTACAGGCCGGCGACCTCGATAATTCGGATAGCCATAAGATTCGCAGGCTTATTTCGAACCCCAGGACCTCTATCCACAAAAATGCCTACGCGTTGCAAACCCCCATGAGCCCACACGCAGCCGCGGCCATTGATGGGGTTAGGGTGCGGTTGGACCTTATACAGGAACCTCAAACAGGCAACCACCTGGTCATTGAAGGGGCCGGGGGGCTACTGGTGCCATTGAACGATGAGCACACTATAATGGACCTTATCAGGCCCAATTACAAGGTGGTGGTGGTATCCCGCCATTACCTGGGGAGTATCAACCATACGCTCCTCACCCTCGAATTACTGAAACGGAAAGGCCTGGAGGCTTTCTTGCTTTTCAGCGGGGATGAGCATCCGTCCACAGAGCAAATCATCCTGAAAAAAACCGGGGTTAGAGCACTGGGCAGGATACGGGAAGAGCCGGCATTTGACCGCACCCTGGTGAAAGCCTACGCCAGGCAGTTGTTCCCGCAACTCGATTCACTTTAGGAGCTGGTGGATTTCGGCCCTGTCCACAAGGGCCACCACCTTGTAATGCTTTGCCAGGTAGTTCAGCATATACTGGTTTTCCGCTTCTTCTTTTTGGTCAAATATCCTGCGTTCGTAACGGGTCACCACCACCTCAGGTTGAAGCTCCTCCATGATATACGCCAATTCTTCCATAGAGGTTTCCCTTGGGTTGCCATAGAATTTAAAAGCCTCGTCCCTGCAAAGGTTGCTGGGGTGTGTCGCCGCCCGGGTAGGGGGGCTGATGTCGAGCAGCCAGTAACCGATATGGTATTCCAGGAAGAAGACAGGTTGAGACGCCATGTGATGTTCAAGGAGGTAGGCAGGTACGCTAAATCCTTCCCCATTGTAAAAGGTCCCCCGTTCCAATTTGTGGCGTGCCACATCATAGTACTCCTTGTAGCTTTCCAATGGCAAGAGCAAGAGCAGCAGCAGCAGCGGGCGCCAACGCCTGGAAATGGGGGGGACTGCCTTGATCAGGACCATCGCGAACAGGACCAGAAAAGCCGGGTGGAATTGGATCAGGTAATGCCCGTTCACCCGCCCGCCCTTGATAAACGACAACACCACGCCTATGACGGCCAGGCTTAACAGCTGTACCCCCGGGTCTTTAAACGAGAGCCATTTTTTCCTGGCACTCAGGAAAAAGAAAAAGCCTGTGATAAGTACGATGGGGGCCATCTTTATAACGGAATAGCGCCGGGTACCGGTATATTCCAGGGGCGCGAGTACCACTGAATTCCACCAAAGCACGGATTGGCCTTCCAACGCATAGGGTAGCCAGGTGAGCAATACCACCAGCAAAACCCCACTCCCAAACAATAGCGCCTTTAAGATCCCTTTCGTGTATTGTTTGGTGGCGTATTCCTCGTAGAGCAGGAAAAGGGCGAGCAAAGCCACCGCGTAAGCAAGGTTGATCTTTGTCATTACCGCCAGCCCCATGAGCAAACCCGCCCCCAGAATTGTCCTGTAGTCCCTTTTTCGAATAAGCAGGGTCAGGCCCGGCATGAAATAGAGCATGCTCAGGTGTTCAGACATCACCCCTTGCAGGCTGCCGAAAAGGCTTAAGAGGCTGACAACACTCAGGGCAGCCCAAAACCCCAGCGGCCTGGAATGCATCTGCTTACCGATGAGGTAGGTGCAAAAAGCGGTGATGGCAACAACCAGTACACCAACCAGTCTTATGGCGATGAAGCTTTTACCAAAGAGGTAGATCATCCCGGCGAAAAAAAGGAATACCAGGGGCGGTTTCAGGTCCCAGAGTTCCGTATAGGGCAAATGCCCGTTTACCCAGGACTGCCCCATCAGGATAAAGGTACTTTCGTCCCGGTCTATATAATCCCTGAAAAAAAAGGGAAAGCGTATAAGAAAGGCAAGCAGGCCCAGGACCAGGAATGCCGTCCTGTCCTTTAGGCCGTTGGCCCCGGGGGATAATGTTTGTAGCAAGCTGTTCCGCATAGTAAGGCTCCGTCCCTGCTTATAACATCCCATGCACTGGCCTTGGCCAAGATGGGTTTAAGGAGGGCAAACAGGACCGTAAGATATAAATTTAACAAGGATACGGGCAAGGATTGGCCCCTGCCATCAACTAATTATTTCCCATCTTTGCAGCACAAACCAAAAAGTACCTGCTTGAACCCACCAACCCGACATACCTTAAAGGATCGAGACAGCAAGTATGTGTGGCACCCCCTCACACAACATAAACTGCATCCCCACGCCATGCCGATCGCACGGGCGGAGGGCGCTTTGTTGTTTGATGAGGACGGCAAAAGCTATGTGGATGCCATTGCGTCCTGGTATACCTGTATGTACGGCCATTGCCACCCCTATATCCTGGAACAGGTGGGCCAGCAAATGCAGCGGCTGGACCAGGTGGTTTTCAGCGGTTTTACACACCAGCCCGCGGTAGACCTGGCCGAAGCCCTCATCGACATACTTCCATTCGGACAGCAAAAGGTCTTTTATTCGGATAATGGCTCCACTGCTGTGGAGATAGGGATCAAAATGGCACTGCAATACCATGCGAACCGGGGGGAGAAACGCCCGGTATTACTCGCGTTCGAGAATGGATTTCACGGCGATACCTTCGGTGCCATGTCGGTTTCCGGTTTGTCGGTTTACAACGGTCCTTTTGAAGCGTATTTTTTGCAGGTAGAACGTATACCCGTTCCGCAAGAGGATACGGTAGATACCCTGATAGGCCGGTTGGAAGAGCGCCTTGCCAAAAAGGATGTGGCCGGCTTTATCTATGAACCCCTGGTACAGGGGGCCGCTGCCATGAAGATGCATTCGGCCACAGGGCTCGATAAACTCCTGGCCCTGATGCGTACCCATGGCGTGCTTACCATTGCCGATGAGGTGATGACCGGATTTGGTAAAACAGCAGCCTATTTTGCCTCAGACCACCTGCAGACCAAACCCGATATCATCTGCCTCTCCAAGGCCCTCACTGCAGGGTTGGTTCCCATGGCGGTCACCAGTTGCAGCCAGCAGGTATACGATGCCTTTTACAGCGATGAACTGGCCAAGGGATTGTTCCATGGCCATACCTACACGGCCAATCCGCTTGCCTGTACCGCGGCCCTTGCCGGGATTAAGCTGTTACGCTCAGAGGAAACCTGGGGCCAGATCCGCCGTATTGAAACCGCCCACCGACGTTTTGATGACACCATCCGTTCCCACCAAAAGGTTCGGAGCACACGCCAGTGTGGCGTAATCTATGCCCTGGATCTGGATATCGACATGGAACGTTACGGGAATTTAAGAGACCGCTTATACCGGTATTTTATGGAACAAGGCGTATTTTTGAGGCCCCTGGGCAATACCATTTATGCCCTGCCGCCCTACTGCATCTCTGAGGCCCAGCTACAAAAGGTATATGATAGTATTGCAAGTGTATTAGAAACCCTATAGCCATCCTTGAAAACACCCATCAGTATTACCGCTATTGCCTCTGTTTCACCCCTGGGGGCTTCCCTCTCCGAGGCGTGGGATTCCTATAAGGACCCCTCGTCCTTCTTGTCGCCCAGAGATTTTGAATCCCATAAGGAATGGGTGGGGTCCCTGCCTGCGAGGCTGCAGAAACCCCTGTCGGCATTGGCAGAAGAACAGCCCATGTACCGCGATCTCGACGATAGTGTTACCTATGCCCTCCTTGCGGCCCGCCTGGCCCTGGAAATGGCTGGCTGGAAGAAGGGCGCCAATTTCGGGATCAACATAGGATCTTCCCGGGGGGCGACCGGCTTGTTTGAAAAATACCATGGGGAATACCTGAAAGAACAGCGCTGTTCCGTACTTTCATCGCCAACCACCACCTTGGGCAATATTTCTTCCTGGGTGGCGCATGACCTGCAGGCGCAGGGCCCCGATATTTCCCACTCCATTACCTGTTCAACCGCCCTGCATGCATTGCTCAATGGCATCGCCTGGATCAGCAGTGGGATGGCCCAAAAGTTCATCGTGGGCGGGAGCGAGGCCCCGTTAACACCCTTTACCATTGCCCAGATGCGTGCATTGAAGATCTATGCCGATGCCCCGGGAACAGGGGTATCAGACTTTCCCTGCAGGGCCCTCGACCTTACAAAGGCCAGGAATTGCATGGTCCTGGGCGAAGGAGCATCCATGGCGTGCCTTCAAGCCGGCCTTACAGATTCGTCCCTTGCGGTCGTCGAAGGGATCGGCTACGCTACCGAACCACTGGAGCACAACGTTTCCCTGTCATCCGAGGCACTGTGTTTCCAGCGCTCCATGCGCATGGCCCTGGGAGAAGTAGATCCGGGTACCATAGACGCCGTAGTCCTCCATGCCCCGGGTACCGTCAAAGGCGACCTGGCGGAATACCGGGCCATAGAAAGGGTATTTGGCCCGCGACTTCCCGCCCTTACCACCAATAAATGGAAGATTGGGCATACCTTTGGGGCATCGGGCATGCTCAGTGTGGAAATGGCCGTATTGATGCTGCTGCGCCAAGAGTTTATAGGCTCGCCCTTTTATGGCAATGATGCCCCCCCAGACGCTGTAAACAGGGTCATGGTAAATGCGGTGGGTTTTGGGGGCAATGCCGTGAGCATCCTGTTAAAACGATGTTAGGCAGCTACCCGGGCGGTACGTGCGTTTGTAATTTGCCGCCCATTCTTGGAATTTATAAGGAGAATCGTCTATTTTTGATACTTAAACCATCCCCATATGAGCGAGGAGAGACATAACTGGACCCAGGAAGAGATCCTTGATATTTATAACCGTCCCATGATGGAGTTGTTATATGAGGCGGCTACGGTTCACCGGGCATACCATGACCCGAACACCGTCCAGGTGTCTACGTTGCTATCCATTAAAACCGGGGGCTGCCCGGAGGATTGTGGCTACTGCCCCCAGGCGGCACGGTACCATACCGATATAGAAGGGAACGACCTCATGACGGTGCCCCAGGTAAAGGCCCAGGCGCTGCGGGCCAAAGCCTCGGGAAGTTCCAGGGTCTGTATGGGCGCTGCGTGGAGGAATGTAAAGGACGGCCCGGAATTCGACCAGGTACTGGAGATGGTCCGTACCATCAACAAGCTGGATATGGAAGTTTGTTGTACACTTGGAATGCTGACCGAAAACCAGGCACAGCGCCTTGCCGAGGCAGGCCTGTATGCCTACAACCACAACCTGGATACTTCAGAGGATTATTATAAGGATGTGATTTCTACCCGGGCGTTTAAAGACCGCCTGGATACCATTGACAATGTTCGCAAGAGCAATGTAACCGTATGCAGTGGTGGTATTATCGGGATGGGTGAAAGCCTCAAGGACCGTGCGGGCATGCTCGTGGCCCTATCGACCCTGAACCCCCAGCCGGAATCGGTGCCTATTAACGCCCTGGTGGCGGTTGAAGGTACCCCAATGGAAGATATGGAACCTGTACCCATCTGGGATATGGTCCGTATGGTGGCTACCACCCGGATCGTCATGCCAAAAACCCAGGTGCGACTGAGTGCCGGGCGTACGGGAATGAGCCGGGAAGGGCAGGCCCTCTGCTTCTTTGCCGGGGCCAATTCTATCTTTGCGGGCGATAAATTGTTGACCACCCCTAACCCGGATGTGGGTGAGGACATGGAGATGTTCAGGATGCTGGGCCTTACCCCCCAAAAGGCATTTGTAAAGGCACCCCAGCCCAAGACCGTAGAATCTGGGGAATCTGCCCTGCGCCCACTGGGAGAAAAACCCCGTTGGACGCGCCCGGGACACAGTATCGAACGGAACGAAGCAGCTACTGCCAGGACCAGGCATGGGGACCCTTCCTAAGCCAATGCCCTTGTATCCAAACGAGATTCTATAGGTTTTTTACCTTTGATCAGTACTTAATTAACCATTGGAGTATTGAAACTTCAGGAGATAGACAGAGTTGACCGCCTTAGTAAAGAGGAATTCCTCGAACGCTATTACAAACCGCAGCTACCTGTGGTAATGGAGCGACAGGTGGCGGATTGGCCCGCGTTCGGAAAATGGAACCTGGAATATATAAGGGACGTGGCCGGTGACCGGGTGGTCCCGCTCTATGACAACCGGCCGGTTGATCACAAGGATGGCTTTAACCAACCGCATGCCCGTATGCGGCTCTCTGAGTACATAGACCTGCTTAAAAGGGAACCGACCAAGTACCGTATCTTCCTTTGGAACATTCTTAAGGAAGTCCCCGGATTACAGGACGATTTTAACTACCCCGATTTGGGGCTCCCCATCCTTAAGAGCCTTCCCATGCTCTTCTTTGGAGGGACGGATTCCTATACGTTTATGCATTATGATATCGACCTGGGCAATATCTTCCATTACCATTTTGAGGGAAAAAAGGAATGCATCCTGTTTTCACAATCAGAGACCCGATACCTCTACAAGGTCCCGCATTCACTTATCACGCATGAAAGTATTGACTTTTCGAACCCCGACCTGGACCGATGGCCGGCCCTCAACCATGTAAAGGGCTTCCGGACCCAGTTGAACCACGGAGAGGTATTATACATGCCCGAAGGTTACTGGCATTATATGCGGTATATCAGCCCGGGGTTTTCCATGAGCCACAGGGCCATTGCCCGAAACCCCAGGAACCTGGCCAAAGCGCTGTACAATGTAGTGGTGATGCGCTATTATGACAATATGATGCGAAAGATCAAGGGCAGGGAATGGATAGAGTGGAAAAACCGGGAGGCGATTGATCGGACGCACAGGCTGCTGCAAAAAAGTCACTCCTGAAGCGGGCAGAGTTAGCTGTCCACGGGCTGGATATCCCTCCCTGTACCAAATCCGGAAGCGGCCTTGCAGCACATGAAAGAGGCAAGAGCCAGCACCGTTGTCCCACCTCAGGAAACAACAAAAGAGATCTCCCGCAGAAGACAGGGAAGGCCCCATCGGATTGCCCCCTAAAACCGGGTTTACCCTACCAGTTCATGCACTTTCTGGTATACTTTATCGGTTTCCCAACCCCGGTATAACAGGTAATCGGCCAGTTTCCGCTTGCGTTTCAATGGATCCTTTTCTTTGATCTGCCCCAGCCGTTTGACCGCCAGTTCATGCAGGGTGTCTTCATAGGCTTCTTCGCCCAACTCCTCCAGGGCAGCCCGGATGTTGTACGCCGAGATCTCACGAAGTTCCAATTCTCGGATAATCCGGGTTTTACCCCATTTCTTCTGATGGAATTTCCCCCGGGCAAAAGCACGTGAAAAGCGCTCCTCATTCAGGAAATCGTTCTGTATGAGGTGCCCCACAATCGATGCGATGGCCTCGGGGATCATGTGCATGCCAACCAGTTTCCTGGTAACATCCCGGTGACAACGCTCCTGGTAGGCGCAATAGCGCTCCATCTTCCTTTTGGCTTCGGTAAGGGTATAGGCCTTTCTGTGTCTTTCCATCGCTTCTTTCCTCTGTTCTATGGTATTTCCCATTGCAATTCCAGTACCTTGCCCTGCGTGCGGAATGTGGGTTCTTTTGGTTCCACCACCTGCTGCACCTCCCCTTCAAGCACCTGGTACTGCCCGGTTGCCGGCCCACCCGGCACCAACGTAAGGGTCCAGCCGGGGGCGTCCTGCTCCACCCGCAAGGTGGCCTTACCCTCTTTTCTTTCGAAATAGACCGATAGTTGGTTGTCCGCAACCAACACATTTTCCAGGGAAGCCCGCTCCCAGGAAGAAGGCATCCGGGGCCGGATGATTACTTCCCTGTCATAGGCCCTGGGCTGGATCCCGAAAAATTGCTGCACAATGGGGACCGCAAAGCTGTAAATGTTCCAGGCCTGGGTCATCATCCCGTAGTCCGGAGATACTTCGTACATGCTGCCAGGCAGGGCATAGCTGAAAGACCGGCTCATCCGCTGCAGGTAATCCAGGGCCTCATCGGGCCGCCCATAGTTGTTTTCCGCCACCGCCTGGACCCCGGTGGGTAGTGTCATCACCGCCCCGGTATAGGAAAATACCTTACTGCCTTTAAAAGAGCCTTCATCAGCCCCTGCCGAGGCATCCCTGTCGATCCCGGTGACAAACATCCCGTAGGGGTTCATAAATTTCTTCGCGCTGTCCAGTGCCTGCAGGGCTTTGGCACTGTCTGCAATCTTCATTTCCATGGGGGTGTTCACCACCCAGTTATGGTGGACGACAAAAGGCCTTAAATCTTCTGAAGGGTGGTTGCGGATCGTTGCCGCCGTCTGCTTCAATTCATCCACCGCCCAGGGCTTTTCCAGCGTATCGGCCCTCACCATGGCATCTTCTATCAGGTGCAGTGCCTGGGCATCGGTTCCCAAAAAGTCGGCGTAAGAACCGAAGGCGGGAGACCAGAATTCAGCGTTTATTTTTGCCTTGAGCCGGTCGGCAGTTTGCCGGTATCCCAGGGCCAGGGCGGTATCCCCCAAATGTTCCGCCATCTGTGCCGCATCCGAAAAAGCCCGTTGTGTGTACGAGGCCACGTCGATCATTTCGCTGTCCAGCCCATGGATTTCCATCATCCCGAAACCATCGGGGAACAGGTTTTTGTTAAGGTCGTTTTCCTCCATCAGCCACAGCAATCCTTTTTTGATTGTGGGGAAATAGCGTCGTAGAAATGCAACATCCCCGGACCATTGGTATATTTCCCAGATCAGGGAGGCAAACTGCGGGGTTTCGTTGATGTTGCCCTTATTGAATACGACCCCGTTGGTAGACATTTCATGCAGGATACGCCCATTGCCGTTCACCTTCTCCGAGACACTGTCGAGCAAGGCGATGGTCTGATAGACTGCGTCTTTTTGACCCACGGCCATGTAGCCCTTTAAGGCATACTCACTGTCTACGCCAAACCACCAGGGGTAGTCGGGGATACCGGCCGTAATTCCGGTTCCAATTCCTGGAACGGTCTGTACCAGCCAGTCGCAATTGTATTTAAGCCATTCGAAGGCTTGTTGCAGTTTTTGGTCTGGGATACGCAGTTTTGATTGGCTGGCAAGCCGTTCATAGCGTGTTTTTTTGGCGAGTAAATCCTGCGGCCATTGCCCCTTTAAACGGGAAAAAGTCTCCAGGGCGGCTTCGCGCTTTTCCAGGGAACCGGCGATGGCGAAGTTCAATACCCGGCTTGCGCCTGGGGGGATTTCCAGCGTGTAGCGAAGGCTGTTGCCCAGCCCAAGGCCCTTATAGGGGGTATCAACCCCGGCATACGCTCCCGGGGGCCGGTCTGCCCCAAAGCACACAAACCAGGGGTTGCCCTGGTCTTTGACCATCCATGCACCTTCCTCCCCAAGGTATTCGGCCTCATCCCGGGAATCGATCATGCCGCTTTGGTCACCCAACCAGGTGGGACAGAGGTCTGCATATGCTGTAAACTCAAAGTCCAGTTCCCTTCCCGAGCCTGCCGTATTGGTCAGTACATATTGAACCAGCAGGCCTTCGGTACGGTCGGGTACAAACTGCCAGCGTTCTACTTGCAACTGACGGTCGTCCAGGCTGAAAAGGTGCTTGTTGGCAAAGGGGTAATTGACAAAATTACTGGCGTTGTCGAGGGCCACGGTGTCGCTATCGATCCGGATCCGGGCGCCAAAACCATCCATAAGCTTGACAGGGTGGTTCCAGATACCGCCCATTTCCCCCGGGATATGCCACCCCAGTTCCGGGAAGCTCCCGTTTTGGTGGCCCACCAAATACACCCGGTCTCCGGCGGTAACAAAGGGAGAGTCCAGGTATTCCGCATTGCCTTCGATGTACGGGGCATCGCCAATGAGCACCGCCATTGAGGCCCCTTTTTCCGGTCCGGAACAGCCAGGCAGGGCCAACAGCAAAAGGCTGATCATAGGGGTTTTGAAAGACGTCATCAATAGGGAGGTTTGTTTGCCCCTAAAATACCATAAATAGTGCATATAGGAGAAACAATTACCACAGGGTACGGGAAGGTAGCTGGGGAGGGACCAAAAAAAAACGGCCTCAAAGTTGAGGCCGTTTTCTATTCGTTATCCAGTGGTTCACCGTCCTTGTTCAGGAAACGGTATTCCAGGTATGTATAGGCATCCCTGGGTTGTACTTTAATCCACTTCTTGTGCTCCAGGAACCATTTGGAGCGAATGGAAGGAAAACCTTTGGTGAGGTAGGCTGCGATAAAGGGGTGCGTATTGAGTACGATTCCCTTATCCTTGGCCGGCCCTTTCAGGATCCTTTCCAGGTCCACATTAATTTTTTCTATCAGGACGATCGGGGCTTCCACCTCCTGGCCGTTGCCACTAGGGTCTACCTCGGTAGTCTTGATATTTACTTCGGGTCGCACCCGTTGCCGTGTAATTTGTATGAGGCCAAACTTGCTCGGAGGCAAAATTTTATGCTTGGCCCTGTCATCTTTCATCTCCCTTCTGAGGTGGTCAAACAGCTTTCTCCTGTGATCACCTTTTACCATGTCGATAAAATCTACAACGATTATGCCGCCCATGTCGCGAAGGCGTAATTGCCTTGCAATTTCTGTGGCGGCCAGCAGATTCACCTCAAGGGCAGTATCTTCCTGGTTCTTGGCCTTATTGGAACGGTTACCGCTATTCACGTCTATGACGTGTAAAGCTTCTGTGTGTTCAATAATCAGGTAAGCACCCTTACTCATGGATGCCGTCCTGCCAAAGGAAGTTTTGATCTGCCTTTCGATGCCAAATTTCTCAAAAATGGGTACGTTGGATGCATACAACTTTACAATGGATTCTTTCTCGGGGGCGATTTCATGTACGTAGTCCTTGATCTGGTTGTAAAGCGTCTCGTCATCTATGTGAATCCCTGTGAAGGAGTCATTAAAGACATCCCTTAGGATGGAGGAAGCCCTGTTGACTTCCACCAGCACCTTAGATGGGGTTGGCGCTCTGTACAATTTCTTACACATTGCTGTCCATTTGTTCAGCAAGTTTTGAAGATCCTTGTCCAGTTCTGCTACTTTTTTGCCTTCTGCTACGGTCCTGATTATAACTCCAAAACCCTTTGGCTTGATACTTTTAACAAGTCGCTTCAGCCGGTCTTTTTCCTCCTTGCTCGCAATCTTCTGAGAGACCGAGACACGGTCGGAAAAAGGGACCATCACCAGATAGCGGCCTGCGATAGACAGTTCCGAACTTATCCGTGGTCCTTTGGTCGAAATGGGTTCTTTTACAATCTGAACCAATAAGGATTGATTTGCCTTGACAACATCCTTGATGCTGCCGTTCTTATCAATATCCTTTTCGAATGGAAATTTTTTGAGGGAATAATCTCTGAGTCTTCCCGTACTTACCTGTTTGATAAATTTCAACATAGAAGCCAGTTGTGGGCCCAGGTCATGGTAATGCAGGAAGGCATCTTTTTCATACCCTACGTTAACAAACGCTGCATTGAGACCCGTTACGGGCTTGCGTATTTTGGCGATCAGAATATCGCCCACATTGAAGTTGTTACTGTCTTCTTCTTTGTGTAATTCTATGAGCTTTCCATCCTTTAACAAGGCAAAATCGACGGCATTGGAATTGGATCTTACGACTAATTCTCTATTCACCTGAATCAATTTATTTTCATCCCCATGCAAATGAAGGGGACGAAAGGATTAAACAATAGTTGTTACAGGTTGTCTTAACCCGTCGAAATCCTTTTGGAATTTCTATGTCAATGAACGTAAAAAACGAAAAAGTAGTTGTTAAAACTACTTTTTCTTATGACGGTTGGCTCTCCTGCGCTTTTTGCGCTTGTGGGTAGCCACCTTATGTCTTTTTCTTTTCTTACCGCTCGGCATAAAGTTCTGCTTTTAAACGATTATTATTTTACTTGCACGTTGCTCTTTACCCCTTCTACAAAAACCTTTGCAGGCTTAAATGCCGGAATGTTATGGGCGGGTATTTTAATGGTAGTATTCTTAGAGATATTTCTACCGGTTTTTTCCGCTCTTGTTTTGATGATGAAACTGCCAAAACCCCTCAGGTATACATTATCTCCGTTTTCCAGAGAACTTTTAACTTCTTCCATAAAGGTTTCTACGGTTGCTTGCACATCACCTTTTTCAATTCCCAGTTTCTCTGAGATTCTCGATACGATATCCGCTTTCGTCATTTTTAGATTAAATTATTCTGAATGTTTTTAAGGCTTGCAAATATATAAATTTAATTCATTCTTTTAGCTCTAAGGGACTAATTTTAAGTTCTTAAACGGCTACCTTTGCCGCCTAGTAATCACCCATGGGATTTTCTGATCAAATACTGCGATGGTACGGGGAAAACAAGCGCCCCCTACCCTGGAGGGACACCAAAGATCCCTATAAAATATGGCTTTCCGAGATCATGCTCCAACAAACACGCGTGGCCCAGGGATTGCCATATTACCAAAAGTTCCTCGGTGAATTCCCAACGGTAAAGCACCTCTCGGGGGCCAGTGAAAAAAAAGTGTTAAAGTTATGGCAGGGGCTCGGGTACTATTCCCGCGCCAGGAATTTGCACCATACAGCGAGGAAGGTAGACCGGGAATTGGGAGGGCAATTTCCCGAAACCTATGACGGCCTTTTGGCGCTCAAGGGGGTTGGCGATTATACGGCCAGCGCCATTGCCTCTATCTGCTTTGGCGTACCCGAGCCTGTTGTCGATGGCAATGTGTACAGGGTCTTGTCGCGATACTTTGCCGTTGACACCCCGGTCAATAGTACAGCGGGCATACGCTATTTCAAGACATTGGCCAGGGAGGCGATGGACCCTGAGCAGCCGGGCGAATACAACCAGGCGATCATGGAATTCGGTGCCATGCAATGCGTTCCCGCCAATCCGGATTGCGCGGGTTGCCCCCTGAATAAGAGCTGCCTTGCCCATGCACAGGGCCTTGCAGGACAGCTCCCCGTAAAAATTAAAAAAACTAAGGTGCGCAAACGCTACTTTAACTACCTTGTTCCCATAGACCGGGATCAGAAAACACTGCTTCGCCAGCGAAAAGAAAGGGGTATTTGGCAACATCTGTATGAATTTCCCCTGGTTGAGTCGGAATACCGTATTAATGAGGATACCCTTAAAGGGCAAATCCCCGGGCAGTTAACAGGAATTGGCGACCCGGGACTGTATCCGGTCAATGAGGAGGAAATAGTACATAAACTGTCGCATCAACACCTGTATACCCGCTTTTGGATCCTGGAACTCCAAGACCGGTTGGACGACGGAATCGCCCTGGAAGAGCTCGAAGCCTATCCCGTGCCCGTGCTGATCGCAGAGTTTATTAAAACCCTTAAAAATTCGTATTTTTGATTTAAGAAGATAATTATGAGTGGAACATTGAATAAAGTGATGCTGATAGGGCATCTGGGAGATGATGTAAAAATGCATTACTTCGAAGGCGGCAATTGTATTGGCCGCTTCCCCATTGCTACCAACGAAACCTATACCAACCGCCAGACCGGGGAAAAAGTGACCAATACGGAATGGCACAATATAGTGGTTCGGAATAAGGCCGCGGAGGTATGTGAAAAATACTTGAAAAAGGGCGATCAGATCTATGTGGAAGGCCGCCTAAAGACCCGGCAATGGCAGGGCGAAGACGGACAGACCCGTTATACCACCGAAATCCATGTACAGGATTTTACGTTTTTGACGAGCAGGGATGGCCAGTCAGGCCAGGGACCCAATGCCATGCAGGCCCAATCGTCCCGCCCCGCCCCCGAAAGCCAGGTACCCTCACGGCCGGTGAATGAGCCGGGGGAAGAAGAGGATGATTTGCCATTTTAAGGATTTCATAAATAATTCGTGACGATTGGACCCTGACCCCCTTCCTTTACTACCCTTGATTACGGATTTTGGAGGTACGTTTGTACTGAAGATCCTTGTGTTGATCGTACTGCTTGGCTGCTCGGCCGTGATCTCAGGAGCCGAAGTGGCCTTCTTTGGATTGTCGGCTACCGACCTGAACGATATAGCCGAAAAGAATACTGCCCGTGGCAGCATCGTGGTAAAACTCCTGGATCGCCCCAAGAAGCTTCTGGCAACGGTGCTGATTGCCAACAACGCCATCAATATTGGTATCGTGTTGCTGTTTAACAGCATTGGCGACACCATATTCTCCGGGATTACCTACCTGTTGTTCGGGGTTATTTCGGTCCGTTTTGTCCTGGAAGTACTGGTGGCGACCTTCATGATCCTGATGTTCGGCGAGATCCTTCCAAAGATATACGCGAACCGGAACCGCATCTTTTTTTCCCATTTTATGGCTTACCCCCTGAAAGTGCTTGATGTGCTTTTTACCCCGCTCAGCGGGCCCATGCGGGCAGGCACCATCTTTCTTTACCGCAAGCTTGGGAAACAAAAATCCAACTTTAGCGTAGACCACCTTTCACAAGCGCTGGAGCTTACCTCCGAGGGCGATACCACCAAAGAAGAACAAAAGATCCTCGAAGGGATCGTATCCTTCGGGAATACCGATACCAAACAGGTAATGCGGCCAAGGATCGATATCTTCGCTCTGCGGGAGAAGATGAAATTCCCGGAGGTACTCGAAGAGATCAAAAAACACGGATATTCCCGGATACCGGTCTTTTCCGAAAATATGGACAACGTATTGGGGGTGCTCTACGTAAAGGACCTGCTACCCTATATAGACCGCAAATCCTTTAATTGGATATCCCTTATACGGGAACCTTATTTTGTGCCCGAAAACAAGAAGCTGGATGACCTGCTCCTCGAGTTCCAATCGAAGAAAAACCACCTGGCAGTGGTAGTGGATGAATACGGTGGCACCTCGGGGATCGTCACCCTGGAGGATATCATTGAAGAGATCGTAGGCGATATCAGCGATGAATTTGACGATGAAGACCTCGTATTTTCCAAACTGGACGAGCATAATTTTGTCTTTGACGGGAAGACCACTCTCAAGGATTTTTACCGCGTTGCCCGAATCGAGGAAGACGAAACCCATTTTGAAGCCCAAAAGGGGGAGTCCGAAACCATTGCCGGCTTCGTATTGGAAATAGCCGGGAGTTTTCCCAAAAGGGGAGAGAAAATACTCTTTAACGGCTATACCTTCCTCGTGGAGAGCATGGATAAAAAACGCCTGAAACAAATTAAAATCACCCTGCCACAGCATGCTTCATAAAACCGCAATCCTCCTTTCCATTATTCTGTTCGCGTCAGCTTGCGGGGAAGAGGCCCTGCCCAAACCCAGGGCCATGTTACGGCTGGAATATCCCGAAAGCGGGATGGTCCCGCTCGATGAAGACTGCCCCTTTACCTTTGAATACAACGACAGGGCCATGCTTTCAGCGGGACAGGACTGCGCGATCAACCTGAAGTACCCAACGATGAAAGGATCCATTTTCATTACCTATAAACCGGTAACGGGCAATCTGGAGAAACTGCTCACCGACGCGCAAAAGCTTTCCTACGAACATGTGGTCAAGGCTGACGACATCATAGAACAACCCTTTGTCAACTCAGGAAGCCAGGTTTATGGAATGTACTATGAGGTACGTGGTAACGCCGCTTCGCAGGCGCAGTTCTACGTAACCGACAGTACCAGGCATTTTGTGACGGGATCCCTGTATTTCTATGCCAGGCCGAACTACGATTCCATTTACCCGGCAGCCGTGTATTTGCAAAAGGATATGCGCAGGATCATGGAAAGCCTGCAATGGAAATAAACCCCCGTCCCATACATATGGAAGACGGGCTCCAATGAACTAACCGAAACCAATCATGGACGCCAGTAGCCTCACAGATTGCCACAATCTTATCAAACCATACATCCTCAGGACCCCTGTCCTGCATTCTCCGGCCCTGGATTCCCTGACAGGGACCGAACTGTATTTTAAGTGTGAGAATTTCCAGGAAATGGGTGCCTATAAAATTCGTGGGGCCGTACATGCCTTGTTACAGCTTACAGAAGAGGAGCGGGCCGGGGGAGTGGTCACCCACTCTTCAGGGAACTTTGCCCAGGCCCTGGCCCTGGCAGGGAGCAAACTGGGCATAAAGGCGACCATTGTAATGCCTGCTACCGCCAGTGAATTCAAGAAAAGGGCCGTTCGGGAATACGGGGGCGCCATTGTGGAATGCCCGCCAACCAATGAGGCACGGGAGGCGGCCGCCACGGCTATCCAAAAGGAGACAGGGGCCACGTTCATCCATCCTTCAAACGATATGCGGGTAATCCTCGGCCAGGGGACGGCTTGTATGGAACTATTGGAGGAACAGCCCGGCCTGGACGCGATCTTTGTCCCCGTAGGCGGGGGTGGCTTGCTGGCCGGCACCGCTATGGCCGCTCATTATTTTGGCGGGGATTGCCGGGTAATCGCTGGAGAGCCTTATGAAGCTGATGACGCCTACCGATCGTTTTACAGCGGTACCTTACAGGGGAATACGACGACCAATACCATCGCCGATGGCCTGAAAACCATGTTGGGTGACAACAGTTTCCCCCTTATCCGGAAGTATGCCCACGCGATTGTACGGGTCACAGAGCCCGAAATTATCAAGGCGATGCGGTTGCTATGGGAGCGGTTAAAAATCACGGCAGAACCGTCCAGCGCCGTGGCGATGGCCGCGTTGATCAGCAAAAAGGACGAGTTTCAAGGCCAACGCATAGGCCTTATCATATCTGGCGGGAATGTAGACCTGGACCTGCTGCCATTTTAAAAACACGAGCCGCTTAATTGTTCAGCAGCGCTTCGGCCTGCGCGATGCTGTTTTCAATTTGTTCCCGTAGCGCCCTGACTTTTTGCTCTTCCTCATCGAGCCACTTCTGTTTTTCTTCACTCAGGGCCTTGCCCTCCATTATCTCCTCAGAATCAAAGCGGTTGCCAAACCCCTGCATCCAATCCATCATGGCCTTGTGCGATGCCTGCAAATCTTTCATGGCTTTTTCGTAAGCCTGCCCGGTTGCGGTAGAATCAACCATGGGTTTTAACTCCCCCACCAATTTGCCGATAGTACTCATCCTGGGCATTACCTCATCGTGAATGGCCATTACTTCTTGCATCTGATTCGCCGATTCCGCCGATTTTTTCTCATCCTTGCAACCCAGCACCAGGGCACTGGCTGCGATGATCACTATAAACCATATCTTTTTCATGGATCCGTTTTAATATTCCAGGCATAAAAATACAAATTCTACCGCCATTGCCGCTGCAGAATTTTTGTGCGTGCTCAAAGTGCTCAATAGGCGGGGGCCACGTTTCAGAATGCCTCCTGCTGCCATACGTCTCTGGGGTGCCCGGGGGCCTAATCGGTTTTTTCAACCGGGTTGGCCTGGGTGTCGTAGTAGATGACCGGAAGGGCCTTGCCCTTATACCTTATGGCCTCCAAGCCTGGCAAAACCTCACTCCCTTTGCCAGCCACCACCAGTCGGGTCTTTCCTGATTTGATATACTTCCCGGCAGCCTCCTGTACCTCTTCCAAGGTAACGGCATTCAACCGTTCCAGGTAGGTTGTGTAGAAATCCGCGGGGAGGTCCTCGGTTTCAATGTTGAGGGCATATCGGGCTACGGTTTCCGGCTTTTCGAGGGCCATGACAAAAGAGCCGGTATATTCGGCCTTGGCGTTGTTGAGTTCTTCCTCGGTAATGGTCGGCAGGTTAATGCTGTCCAGTTCCTGAAGGATCTGTACCACGGCACTGTCGGTCACGGCGTTGCGAACACTGGTCAGCGCCCTGAAGGTAGCGGGGGCGTACTTGTCATTCCCCAGGCTGCTGTATGCATAATAGGCATAACCTTTGTCTTCGCGGATATTCTGGTTTAACCGGCCCTGGAAGCCGCCTCCGATGATCCGGTTGGCCAAAAGGGCAGAAAGGTAATCGGCATCCTTCATTTTCAGGTCGACCAGGTTGACCGCCCGGATCTCCGATTGTACGGCATTGGGCATATCCACAAAATTTACCTGGGTATACTGCACATCGGAGGGTCGGGAAAAACTGAAGGTAGGGGGTACCGCCCGGGTCCAGGAAGTAAAATAACGCGCCACCAAATCCTGCACTTCCTCCAAAGAGGTATCTCCTATGACCACCAGGTAGGCATTGGCAGGGACAAAATAATCCCTGTAAAATTGTTCAACATCGGCCAGGGTTACCCGGCTAACGCTTTCTTCTGTGATAAACTCCCCATAGGGGTGCCGTTTGCCATAAGCCAGGGCTGCCTGCAGCCTGTCGGCAATAGCGCCCACATCTTTTTCCTGGTTTTTGAGCGATGTCAGCAATCGCGCCTTTTCGGTTTCAAAATCGGCCTCCGTGAAATTGGGGTTGATGGCCGCATCGGCCATTAGTTCCACAATCCGCGGGAAGTATTTGGTCAGGGACCGGGCAGTGGCATTCTGGGCCCCGAACTGAATACTGGCACCGAGAAAATCCACCTCCTCATAGAAATCGTTTTTAGCAATGTTCTTCGAGCCATTGCCCAGCAACCTTCCGGTTAGCGTGGCCAGCCCGGCCTTGTCCCCCTCAAATATAGGGGCATTGTCCAGGATCAGGTAGGCAGAGACCCTGGGGAGTTTATGATCCGCTACCACCATGACCTTTAAACCGCTTTGCAGCGCAAAGGTTTCAGGGCTCCGCAATTGAATTTCAGGGGGTGGTCCCGGCTTTGGCATGGCCGAGCGATCTATTTGCGCCTGCAGCGAAAGTGCAAATACCAGGAGGGGAATTAAACATAAAGGGGTTTTCATGGCCGATTAATTTTGTGCGGGTTCTTCAGGCATATATCGCAATTCCAGGCGTTGTTCCGGTTTCAGGTACCGATTGGCAACCTCCCGGATTTCCTCCCGGGTGATAGAGCGGTATACCTCAATCTCCTTGTTGATGAGGTTGGTTTCCCCATAAAGCGTGTAGTAGGTGGCCAAAGATCCGGCAATGCCTTCCAGGTTGCTGTTGGCGTTCACAAAACGCGTTTCCATAATATTCTGCAGTTTTTGGAAGTCCCGTTCTGTGATCAGTTGATCGCGTACCAGCCCGATCTCCTCTTCTATTTCCACAAAAAGCGTGTCCAGGGGGATGGCCCCCAGGGGCAGGGCATACACCTGGTATAACCCATAGTCCTCCAGCCCGGAGTAGTAGGAACCCACCTGCAACGCCAGTTTCTTTTCGTCGACCATTTTCCTGTAGAGTTTGGAACTCTTGCCGTCACTCAGGTAGGTAGCGATCATATCGAGAACGTAGGAATCCCGTTGCTTCACCCCAGGGGTCCTGTAGGCGAAAACTGCCGCGGGGATCTGGATATTGGGATCGTATGCCACCTCCTTCAACGGGGTGGTAATGGGCGTTTCTTTAGGATTGTCCCTTTGAATTTTCTCACTTCGGGGGATGGGGCCAAAATAGTCGCCAATCAACTTTTTGGCAAGGTCCTTTTCAAAATTCCCGGCCACGATAAGGACCGCGTTGTTGGGCATATAATACGTTTCCTTGTAATCCAGGAATTCCTGCAGGGAGGCGGCGTTCAGGTCCTCCATATACCCTATGTTCGGGTCCTTGTAGGGGTGTGCCCGGTAGAGGTGTTTGGCCACGGTGAAATTCAGCTTGCCGTAGGGGGCATTGTCATAACGCATCCGCCGTTCTTCCTTTACGACTTCCTTTTGGGTGTCTACCCCTTTTTGATCGATCACCGGGTGCAGCATACGTTCAGATTCCATCCAAAGGCCCAGTTCAAGGTTGTTGGAAGGAAAGATTTCGTAATAGTAGGTTACGTCCGGGGAGGTATACGCATTAACCTGCCCACCGTGGGAAGAGACAATTTTAAACCATTCCCCCTTTTTTATATGCTGGGTACCTTCAAACAGGAGGTGTTCAAAAAAATGGGCGAAGCCGGTCCGGCCCTCGGCCCGGTCCTTACCGCCCACATGATACATGACCGAAGTGATTACGATGGGCGCAGCATCATCCTGGTGCAGTATCACATGAAGCCCGTTCTCCAGGTTGTACTCCTCATAGACCACTTCCTGGGCAGGAAGGGCCATGGTAGTGCACAGGAAGAGCAGGCTGTAGGAAATTACGCTTTTCATGGTGTTGTGTTTATAAAGATACACGTCGCGTACAATTGGTATGCCCCGCAGGTGTTATGTTACACGAATTTAATTTTTTTAGGGCGCAGCCGAAGAAAATGGAGCTTGTTTAACATGATTTTATGGGATAATGGATCAATATTCTTACCTTTATTCCAAAGCAACGGATAAACCTGATACTCCATGAAGCTATTTTCTCTTCCCATCCGGTTTGGTATAGCCACGAGCGGTAGCCTTATCGCCTATTTTTTGATCCTTTCGCTTTTTGGCTTGCATACCAACGTATTTTTCAGCCTGTTTAATGGGGTGATTACCGGGTTTGGGATTTACGAATCCATCAAGTACCGCCGGCTGGAGTTGAAAGAGCATTTTAATTACGGCAAGGGTTTTACAGCGGGCATCGTAACCGGCTTTTTGGCCACCCTCATCTTTACATTGTTCTTTGCACTCTATGCCACGGAGGTCAACCCTGATTTCCTGCAACAATTGGCTTCACGGTGGTTCAACGAATTCAGGAATTTTGAAGGGATCGTATTCTTTACAGTGGCTATCATGGGCTTTGCGACCTCCCTGGTGCTGACCTTGTCCTTTATGCAGCTTTTCAAGTCTTCCAGAAACATGAGCAAAAAGGAAGCGTAAATTCCTTGTAAAAAGCGCTTGCTAATTCCCGATTTAGGACTATATTTGCACCCGCCTTTGCAACAGCTGTTGCCAATGGGGCCAGATCCCAGGGAAACAAAGGCGCTTATAATAATTTATTAATACACAAGCTATGTATGCAATTGTAGAGATAGCAGGGCAGCAATTCAAAGTTGCGAAAGACCAGAAAGTGTATGTTCACCGGTTGCAGGAGGAAGAAGGAAACAAAGTGACCTTCGATAACGTTCTCCTGCTCGAAGATGGAGCGAACATCACTGTAGGCGCCCCGGCTATAGACGGCGCGGCTGTAGAGGCCAAGATCGTAAAGCACCTGAAGGGTGACAAGGTGATCGTCTTCAAGAAGAAAAGGCGAAAAGGGTACAAGAAGAAAAATGGCCACAGGCAATACCTGACCGAACTCCTTATCGAGGGGATTGTAGCCAAGGGCGCCAAGAAATCGGCTCCTGCCAAAGCGGAAAGTGCCGCACCCAAGAAAGCCGAGGCCCCGGCAGCAAAAGCCGAGACAAAAGCCAAAGCGGGCAAGGCTCCTGCCCAGGACCTGAGCAAGAACACCGTGGCAGAGTTAAAGGAAATGGCCAAGGCCAAAGGCATTGATGGCTATTCTTCCATGAAGAAAGCCGAGTTGATTGCCGCATTGAGCAAATAAATAGTACAAAGTAGAACGAGGCCCGTTGCGGGCGATAAAATTGAAATATCATGGCACATAAAAAAGGTGTAGGTAGTTCCAAAAACGGCCGGGAGTCGGAATCGAAACGTCTGGGGGTGAAAATCTTCGGCGGGCAGGCGGCTACAGCCGGGAACATCATCGTGAGGCAAAGGGGAACCAAGCATAACCCCGGTGAGAATGTGTATGCCGGTAAGGACCATACCCTTCATGCCCGTGTGGATGGCATTGTAAAGTTTGAAAAGAAGGCTGGTGGGAAGTCTTATGTTTCCATAGAGCCCTTCCAGGCATAATCCCTTTTCAGGCAAAACATATACAGCCCTTCCGGTTCCGGGGGGGTTTTTTTTTGCCCGCTGCCCACCCGGCTGTTCATATAACGTAATCTTAAGGATTAGATAACCCGCCATGGGCGGATCTTTAGCATCTTTGCGGTAATCCCATCTGAGTTCATTTTTGAGTTTATTTGAGTTAGTTTAGTCGAAAAACCGATATGTTTCATATCGGTTTTGTCTATTTATGCAAGTACCCCGTGGCACGGTGTATTTGGGTGGCTTGATGCTTCCCCGGATTGCAGGGAAGCCTTGTGCAGGAAAGGGAAGGGTACCCGATGGGGAGAATGTAAAACCGAAAAAGCCCGGGCTGTTGCGCCCGGGCTTTTTGTAAAAAGGATATTTCTAAAGCGGTTAATACCGATAATACTCCGGTTTAAAGGGCCCTTTTGGCTCCACACCGATATATTCTGCCTGGTCTTCCCGAAGTTCGGTAAGTTCCACGCCAAGGCGTTCCAGGTGCAGTTTCGCCACCTTTTCATCCAGGTGCTTGGGCAAGGTGTATACCTTGTTTTCGTATTTGTCGCTATATTTCCACAATTCTATTTGTGCCAGGGTCTGGTTGGTAAAGGAATTGCTCATCACAAAACTGGGGTGGCCGGTGGCACAGCCCAGGTTTACCAGGCGCCCTTCCGCCAGTACAATGATATCCTTGCCGTCCAGGGTGTATTTGTCTACCTGGGGCTTGATCTCATCTTTGGTGTGCCCGTAATTTTCGTTCAACCACGCCATGTCGATCTCGTTGTCGAAATGCCCGATATTGCAAACGATGGCCTTGTCGCGCATCGCCCGGAAATGGTCCTGGCAAATAATATCCTTGTTGCCCGTGGCCGTACAGATAATATCGGCATTGGCTACAACGGTTTCAAGCCTTTTTACTTCAAAGCCGTCCATCGCGGCCTGCAGGGCGCAAATAGGATCAATTTCGGTAACGGTAACAATCGCACCGGCCCCCCTGAAAGAAGCCGCCGTACCTTTGCCCACGTCGCCATAACCGGCAACGACCACCCTTTTTCCGGCCAGCATGGTATCCGTAGCCCTGCGAATGGCGTCTACCGCACTCTCACGGCATCCATATTTATTGTCGAATTTGGATTTGGTCACGGAGTCGTTCACATTAAAGGCAGGCATGGGAAGCGTTCCCTTTTTGAAACGTTGGTACAGCCGGTTCACTCCCGTAGTGGTTTCCTCTGAAAGCCCACGGATACCGGCGGTAAGTTCCGGATATTCGTCCAGGACCATATTGGTAAGGTCGCCCCCATCGTCCAGGATCATGTTAAGGGGCTTTCGCTCTTCCCCGAAAAACAAAGTCTGTTCTATGCACCAGTCAAATTCCTTTTCCGTCATCCCCTTCCAGGCATAGACCGGGATACCCGCGGCGGCTATGGCCGCGGCCGCGTGGTCCTGGGTGGAAAATATGTTGCAGGAACTCCAGGTAACCTCGGCACCCAGTGCCACCAGTGTTTCGATCAGGACTGCGGTCTGTATGGTCATGTGCAGGCAGCCGGCTATTCGCGCCCCTTTCAGCGGCTGCTCTTTACCGTACTCCTCACGGAGGGCCATAAGGCCTGGCATTTCTGCCTCAGCCAATTCAATTTCTTTCCTTCCCCAGGCCGCCAGGGAAATATCTTTTACCTTATAGGGTACATAAGGTACGGTTTTGGTACGCATATCCTTTTTTATTTTTACTTTCGTTAAACAGCTGTTTTATAGTACAAAAATGTACCTGCAAAGGTACAAATTACTTAAATAACCTATGCCTCTTTACAAAACTATAACAGTCAGCAAAGGCATCAAAGCGTATATCTGGCAGATCACCGAACCGGAGGAGCAACTGTCACAGGGAATCTCTTTGACGCCGCATTGCCAACAGCGGCTGGACGGGATGAAGTCTGAACTGCACCGCAGGGGATTCCTCAGTATAAGGCACCTGATGGCAGAAGCGGGTTACGAGGACCAGGACCTCCACTACGACGCCTGGGGAAAGCCACACCTGCGGGATGGCAGGCATATTTCTATCACCCATTCCCATCATTTTACAGGGATCATCGTGAGCGACACCAAAGAAGTTGGGATCGATATAGAAATGCAGCGTGAAAAAATACTGAGGATCGCCAACAAATTCACCCCCCTGGAGGAGTACAAGACCATCGCCAATACCGATGCCCTCATCCGCAAACTCACCATTGTCTGGGGGGCCAAGGAGTCGCTCTTTAAAATCTATGCAAAGCAGGGCCTGAGTTTCCTGCACCATGTGGAAGTAAAGGACTTTACATTTGATGAAACCGCGACCACCGCGGAAATCCTGTTCCATGGCGACAGTTCATTCTATCAGATCCACTTCGAGGAGTTCGAGGGGTTTACCTGTGTATATGCCATAAAGCAATGAACCGTGGGCCCCACAAAGATTTTTGATTTTTAATTTTGAAAAAGCACCAAACCCTTGAAAATTTCCGTTGAACTTACCCTTACCCCCCTGCAGGACGCCTTTGAACAACCTGTGGTCGATTTTATCAAAAAATTGCGGGCTTCCGGCCTTACGGTATTGGAAAACCCGCTCAGCACGCAGGTATACGGCGAATACGATGCCGTTATGTCCCTGCTGCAAAAAGAGGTCCGGGCAACCTTTGACACTACAGACCATATCCTGCTCCATATGAAAATCGTGAAATCGGACCGCAGCGGTTATGAGCCTCATTTCTGATTGGCTTTTTGCGCAATACCAGGACACCCCAACCCACCTGGTCGTCCTTGAAATGATTGCCGTTGTTTTTGGGTTCTTAAGTGTTTGGTATGCGAAAAGGGAAAATATCCTGGTCTTCCCAACGGGGATTATCAGTACCGGGATCTTTGTCTATATCCTCCTTATTTTTGGGTTGCTGGGCGATATGCTTATCAATGCCTACTATTTTGCCATGAGTATCTATGGGTGGTATGTGTGGACCCGGAAAATAGACGCTACCCACTTTATCCCCATCACCCGGACCACTTCCGGGGAAAAAAAGTGGTCGGCCATCCTTTTTCTGGCAACCGTCCTCTTCGTTTGCATGGTATACCTGCTTTTTGACAAATTTGATAACTGGACCGCCTATGTCGATACACTGACCACCGCTATATTCTTTGTGGGGATGTGGCTTATGGCCAGGAAAAAGCTGGAGAACTGGACCTACTGGATCCTGGGCGATATCATCTCGGTCCCGCTGTATTTATACAAAGGCCTTATCTTTACTTCCCTACAATACGTATTATTTACCCTTATTGCTTTCTTAGGCTACCTGGCATGGAAGAAAAACTTGAACAAAAGCCCTCAAACCTTGTTAAGGTAGTCCTTTTCGGGCCTGAGTCTACCGGAAAGACCACCCTGGCCCGCGACCTGGCCAGGCATTACCATACCGCATGGGTGCCAGAGTACGCCCGCGAATACCTGCAGCAGAAATGGGACAGGGAAAAGAAAACCTGCGAGCCGCAAGACTTGCTGCCTATCGCCATAGGGCAAATGGCACTCGAAAACTCCCGCTCCGAAAAGGCCGAAAGACTGCTTATATGCGATACCGACCTCCTGGAGACCAAGGTTTATTCAGAGGCTTATTATACCGGGGATTGCGACCCCCTTCTTGAAAAATATGCGCTGAAGAATACCTATGACCTCTACCTGCTGACCTACATAGACACACCCTGGGTAAAGGACGACCTCAGGGACAAGCCCAATGAACGCGAACGGATGTACGCTTATTTCAGGGATACATTGGAAAAATATCAGCGGAATTTTGTTATTTTAAAGGGGAACCAGCAAGAGCGGATGGCGGCGGCCATCGAACACATAGATAATCTTTTAGAAAAATGACAGAACTAACCGGCAAGGACCTTCAACAACTATCTGAAAAAGGGATTTCCAGGGAGCAACTAGAGAAGCAAGTCGAAATTTTCAGGGAGGGTATCCCATTCATCAGGCTGGAAAAGGCGGCGGTAGTCTCCGATGGCATCACCAAATGCAGTAAGGCCCAGGAAAAAGAATACCTTGAGAAGTACGAGCGGTCCGTATCAAAGCTTGAACCGCTCAAGTTTGTTCCCGCCTCCGGGGCGGCTTCCCGTATGTTCAAAGCCCTGTTCAATTTTTTGGAGCGCTACCACCCGGAGAAAGAACCCCTGGATGCCTACCTGGACAGGACCGGCGATAACGCGATAAAGACGTTTGCATGGGGGTTGAAAAAATTCCCGTTTTATGAAATCGTCCAAAAACGGATTAAGGCCAAGGCGGGTTCACCGGGCGAGGAGATCTACCATTTCATTGCCGAAATGCTCCGTGAAGACCGGCTTAACTATGGTTTCTTTCCCAAAGGGCTGTTGCCGTTCCACAAGTATGACACCTACGCTGCCACCCCCTTTGAGGAACACCTGAAGGAGGCGGCAGACTACGCGGCTGTAAGCGGACAGGCACGACTGCACTTTACCATCTCGGAACAGCATGGCGCCCTTTTTAACCAGGAGTTTGAGGCGATCAGGCAGCGGGTATCAAAAGCCACGGGCACCTCATTTGAGGTGGGGTATTCCTACCAGAAACCATCAACAGACACCATAGCCGTAACCCCCGGGCACGAACCCTTCAGGAATGCAGATGGCACCCTGCTTTTCAGGCCCGGGGGCCACGGGGCCTTAATTGAGAACCTCGATGAACAGGAAGCCGACCTCATCTTTATCAAGAATATAGACAATGTGGTGGTACCCTCCTTTGCGGGAGAGCTGGCGCATAGCAAAAAGGTCCTTGGCGGATTGCTGTTGCACATTCAGGGCAAAGCCCATGACTATGCCCGCATCCTGGAGGGCGAACACCTGAGGGGCGAGCAGTTGCAGGAAATAAAAGCCTTTCTGGAAAAGGAACTCAACGTGCGTTTTAACGATACCTTTTCCGGGTTTAGCGTGGGGCAGCAAATAGAGATCCTGAAAGACAAGATCAACCGTCCTATTCGCGTTTGCGGCATGGTCAAAAATGAAGGTGAGCCAGGGGGTGGCCCTTTCTGGATCAGGGACTCAAAAGGCCATGTATCCCTGCAGATCATTGAATCGGCACAGGTAGATATGTCCAATGAAAACCAGCTGGCGATCTTCAGGGATTCTACCCACTTCAACCCGGTAGACCTGGTTTGCGGGGTAAGGAACCACAAAGGCGAAAAGTACCCCCTCCGCAATTTTGTGGATAGCCGGCAGGGGTTCATCACCTCCAAAACCAAAGAAGGAAAGCCGCTGAAGGCCCTGGAATTGCCCGGCCTATGGAATGGTGGCATGGCCTTTTGGAATACGTTGTTTGTCGAAGTGCCCCTGAGGACCTTTAACCCGGTAAAGACGGTAAACGACCTCTTGAAGCCCGCCCACCAGGCCGGGTCAACCAGCTGATGAATATTTTATGCCTAATTTTTGGAATCTCGGTTCCCGCCCCTATCTTTGTGGCATCTCAAAGGGGTGCGAACTCCCGAGGATTTTGCTGACGGCCAGGCAGGGCCTTTAGTCAATATACGGGATTAGCTGAGATCATACCCAATGAACCTGCGCGGGTAATGCCGCGAAGGGATAGCCAAAAAAAGGCCGAAAAGATTCTCGCCAAGGCTTGAGATGGCCGTTAGGACCATTTTCTGACGGCATCTTTCCCAAAGGGTAGCGAATAGGTATCGCTCAACATATCATCGATTAATTAACGGAATAACCGCCCCTTTTATTCGTCTCAAACCTGTGAACGAATGAAATTTGCCTTGCTTCCCATTGCCCTTGCCGGGTTACCCCTGGCTATCTATGCCCAGGAAATTGAGGAGACTCCTCCAGATTCCCTCCAGGCCAGCGAGATTGTCCTCGATGAAGTACTGGTTTCGGCCCTGAGGGTCGACCGCAGCATTCCGCTGACCTTTACCAACCTTGAAAAGCAAGATTTCCAGCCCAGGAACCTTGGCCAGGACATCCCGGTGCTTATGAACTTCCTGCCAGCCGTGGTTACCACCTCCGATGCGGGGGCGGGCGTTGGCTATACCGGTATCAGGGTCAGGGGGAGCGATGCCACCCGCGTCAACGTGACCATCAACGGCATCCCTTACAACGATGCCGAATCGCACGGCACTTTCTGGGTCAATATGCCCGATTTCGCGAGTTCAGTGGAAAACCTGCAATTGCAGCGAGGGGTGGGGACCTCTGTCAACGGGGCCGGGGCATTTGGTGCCAGCCTCAACCTGCTTACCGATGCTGTTTCAGAAGAAGCCTATGGGCAGTTGTCCTCATCGTTCGGGAGTTTTAATACCCTGCGGAACAACCTCAAGTTCAGCACGGGGCTTCTGCAAGGGCATATAGAGCTATCGGGAAGGCTTTCACGCATCACTTCGGACGGCTACGTGGACCGGGCTGCTTCTTCCCTGGATTCCTATTTCCTGCAAGGGGCGTATGTCGATGAGAATACCCTGGTCAAAGGCCTGCTTTTTGGCGGGCATGAGATTACCTATCAATCCTGGTTTGGGATCGATGCGGAAACCCTGGCGACGGATCGGACCTTCAACCCTGCCGGGATGTATACCGATGAAGATGGGAACCTCAGGTTTTATGACAATGAAGTGGATAACTACAAGCAAGACCATGCCCAGTTGCACTGGAATGAACAGCTATCCAGGGATTGGAATACCAACCTGGCCCTCCATTACACCAGGGGAAGGGGGTATTTTGAGCAATATCGGGAAGAAGATGACTTTGCCACCTATGGGTTTGAACCGATTACCGTAAATGGGGAAGCAGTAAATGAGACCGACCTGATTCGGAGGCGGTGGCTGGACAATGACTTTTACGGCCTGGTGTTCGCTGCCAAATACCGGAATGCAGGGAACAGCTTTATTTTGGGGGGAGGTTACAACCGCTATGAAGGCGATCATTTCGGGGAGGTTATATGGGCCCGGTATGCCACGGACAGCGAAATACGCGACCGCTATTACGATGACGACTCCCGGAAGACCGATGTTAACCTTTACGCAAAATCAACCTATGCACTCGATACGCACTGGAGCTTGTACGCCGACCTGCAGTACCGGCGTGTCAGCTACCAGGCCAATGGGGCGGATACCGGTTTGGTGGACGACAAATTCAACTTCTTCAACCCCAAGGCAGGGGTCACCTACGACCTTAATAAGAACCATAACCTGTATTTCTCGTACGCCAGGGCACAACGGGAGCCCAACCGGAACGATTACGAAAACGGGAACCCCAGGCCAGAGAAGCTCAATGATTTTGAATTGGGTTGGCGCTATATCAGCCAGGAGGTGCAACTCAACACCAATGTGTATTACATGAGGTACAAAGACCAGTTGGTCCTTACGGGCGAATTGAACGATGTTGGAGCTCCGCTCCGGGCCAACGTGGGCGACAGCTACCGGCTGGGGCTTGAGGTAGATGCCTCGCTGCAACTGGGTTCGCGTTTTCAATGGCAGCCTAACCTGGCGTTGAGTGCTAACCGTAATATCGACTTTTTCTTCCAGCGCGATGGGCAATTACAAAACCTGGGGAATACCCGTATTGCCTATTCCCCAGGGGTAATCATCGGGAACCGCCTGACCTGCCGGCCCGTCGAATCCCTCCAGGTCAGCCTGCTGACAAAATACGTCGGTAAACAATATATGGGGAATATAGATTCCGAAGCCTCGGTGCTTGATGCCTATTCCCATACCGACCTGAGCCTTCAATACGAGCTGGTGATGAAGGGGTGGTTAGACCGACTGGTATTGTCTGGGCTGGTCAACAATATCTTTGATGCCAGGTATGAATCCAATGGGTACTTTTTTACCTATGATGATGATTTCAGCACCCCGGGTACCGTAACCACTATAGAGGGGGCCGGGTATTATCCGCAGGCAGGCATCCATTTTCTGCTGGGCGCCACCATTCATTTCTAATTGGATATCACCACCACGTTCCCGCTTTTTGAGGCCCTGTAGTTTAGCATATCGTAGTAGCGGTTCCCGTCATCCGGGCGGTTGAGCTGCTGGCCGGTAAAAAGGCTGTATTGGTAATCCTCGCAATCGCAAATGGCCGTCTGTCCCTCCAATTTCATGGTAGAGCATCCATTGGGGGGATGGTTGGGGCAACTGGCCTCAAAGGCCACATAGTCGAACCCGGTATTGATCACAAAAACTCCTCTTACCCCGACACCCTGCGTACCGATGTACACGGCGTTGCCGGCATTGGTGAGGGGGCTGTACAGGGGAAGGTTGAGGTTGATGTCGAACCGGAAACCGATTTCCGCCAAATAGGGATTCCGATCGCCTTGGTCGTTGCTGCAGGCAAGCATTAGCAAGGTCATTATTAAGAAAAAGGCGGTACGCATGCAATGTACTGATTTGGTGGCCCGTCTGACAAAAGTGAACAAAATTTATGTATCTTTGCGTTAAATCCTCTTTAAAAAAGGGGATTTTCCTATTAGGGGAACACCACTTAGTGAAGCAACCAAGCCTAAGGTATTTAGCGATACAGATGTACGGCAGAATTTCCTGGTGAACCGGATAGGTTGTGCGTTTTCCCGACTATGCCCAAAGAAGAGAGGCATCCAGCGGAACATTTGGATAGAAACGTTAAGGGGTGTCAACGATGTCCCCGGCAAAGGATATAGTTATGAGTAATGTTTCATATTATACAGCGGAAGGTCTTAGGAAACTAAAAGACGAACTCAACCACCTCAGGGACGTGGAACGGCCCAAAGCCTCGCAGGCGATCGCCGATGCCCGGGATAAGGGCGACCTTTCCGAAAATGCGGAATACGATGCGGCCAAGGAAGCCCAGGGGCTCCTGGAGCTAAAGATTTCCAAACTGGAGGAAACCCTGGCTAATGCCCGATTGATAGACGAGTCGCAATTAGACACTTCCAAAGTACTGGTGCTGTCTACGGTCCGACTGAAAAACAAACAAAACGGCACCGAAATGAAGTATACCCTGGTGGCCGAAAGCGAAGCCAACCTGAAGGCCGGGAAGATATCGGTGACCTCCCCCATTGGGAAGGGGTTGTTGGGTAAGAAAGTGGGCGATGTGGCCGAAATCCAGGTGCCCAATGGGACCCTCAAATTCGATATCCTGGAGATTACCAGGTAGCCAGCGCAATGTAACCCCCTTAAAATGGTCCTTTTTTGTATCTTCAAAAAAGGATTTTCTATTATTGAAACCCGGGGCTTTCCCATTGGGACCCCAAAAACCACGAACGCCAATGCCGAGCATCTTTACCAAAATCATCAATGGGGAAATCCCTTGTTATAAGGTGGCAGAAGACGAGCAATTCTTTGCCTTCCTCGATATTAACCCCAATAGCAGGGGGCATACCCTCTGTGTCCCCAAAAAGGAAACGGACAAGCTCCTGGACCTGGATGAGCCCTCCTATATGGGCCTGATGGCATTCGCACGCAAAGTAGGAAAGGCCATTGAGGCGGCAGTGCCCTGCAAACGGGTTGGGATGACCGTGATAGGCCTGGAAGTGCCCCATGTGCATGTACACCTTATCCCGCTGCATAGCATGGTCAATGCCACCTTTCAACATAAGGAGTCACTGAGCCCTGAGGAATTTGAAGCCACCGCGGAGAAGATCCGTGCCCATCTGGCATAAATGCCAGTGGCACTGCGTTCTGCCAGGGGGGCTACCCTGTCGGTAATCCTTCGAGATAGAGGTACACCCCTGCCGCCATCAGGCTTATTAACAAGAGCAGGAGTACAAAGAAAAGCGTGGTAAACCGGATCGATGCCCGGTTGGGCTTCACCATTTTCTGGTAATATTCAAAACTACGTTCAATGTCATCCGTCCAATTCACAGGGTAGATGATAGAATCGCACTTATTGCATTGCATCTGGTGGGTAACCTCCCCGGTAGTCCGGTGGAAAAGCCTGCCGTATTTGTGTTTTTGAAAAAATGTAAGGGTTAAGTCCTGATTAAAACATTCCGGGCAATTGTTGGTCAGTGCTGCCTCCTGGATTACGATCAATTTTTCTTTGGTCATAACGAGCGGTTTGCTTTTAGTGTAATCTGCATGATAGTTCCCTCCTTGCTTGATGATAGTACCTTGATCTTCCCCTGGTGGTATTCTTCGACAATCCTTTTAACCAGCGAAAGCCCCAGTCCCCAACCCCTTTTCTTGGTGGTGACACCCGGATTGAAAACGGCATTGAAATTACTTTTGGGGATTCCATGGCCGGTATCGGATACCAGCACATTCACGGTCTTGCCGTCCGGGACGATCTCGATGGCGATATGCCCTTTGCCCTTCATGGCGTCAATCCCGTTTTTAACCAGGTTTTCAATGGTCCAGTTGTAGAGGGAACGGTTTAAGAGTACGGGATATTGCTTTACTTTAGAATCAAAGCTAAAGTGGATTAGCTTGGAACTCCTGAGCTTCAGGTATTCAAAAGCGTTTCGGGTCTCCTCCACTATATCGGAAGGTTCCAGCCTGGGAAGGGAACCTATCTTTGAGAACCGTTCGGTAATCGTCTGCAGGCGAGCGATGTCTTTTTCAATCTCCCGCGTGATCTCGGGGCTGATCTTTTCGGACTTCAGCAATTCATTCCACCCGAGGAGCGAGGTCAGGGGGGTGCCTATCTGGTGGGCGGTTTCTTTGGCCATGCCGGCCCACAACCGGTTTTGCTCCGAAGCTTTGTTGGTTTTGAAAAAGAAAAAGATCACGGCACCAAAGAGGAATATGATCAGCAACAGGGCTATGGGGTAGTATTTAAGCTTATTGAGCACCTCTGAATTGCCGTAATAGAGGGTGGCAAGGTGCTCTCCTTTATAGTCTATGGAAATGGGGGTGTTCTCATTATTAAAGTTGGCTATTTTCTTTTTTACATAAGTGCTGTCTGCCACCAGTTCGGCCCGCATATTGTTGGTTTTTATAGAACCGTCCTTGTTCACAAGGATCATGGGGGTGGAGGTGTTGTTCTGAAAAATCTTCACATGCAGGTTGCCCAGGTCAGTGTCCTCGGAGGATTGCAACAACTCCGACTGGGCAGTGGCCCATATTTCCATTTTATGGCGCTCCTCCTCTTTGAATTTCCTAAAAAAACTATTGGTATTCCACAGGATGAGGCTCACGATCACAAAAGCGGCGATCAGTAAAATAATATTGGCGGTTTTCCTTCTTGGATCAAAATTCATCCCGTGTCGTAAATGGTTTTAAAGATAACTTAAAATGGGGTAATTTGTTGTGGCGAAGTGGCAGCATGGGTTTTGATTGGGATACAATTTATGTACCTTTACCAACTATGCAGCGAACCCGCTCTATACGTCCTTCAGAGGTCTCCGTGCCGGAGATGCACGGCTATTTGCTTGGTGCCGTAGGGCCCAGGCCCATTGCCTTTGCTAGTACGATAGATGCACAGGGCCGGCCCAATTTATCGCCCTTTAGTTTTTTTAACGTGTTCAGTGCAAACCCCCCTATCCTGATATTCTCACCGGCGCGCAGGGTGCGTGACAATACCACCAAACACACCCTGGAAAATATTCTGGCAACCCGGGAGGTGGTGATCAATGTCGTGGATTATGATATGGTGCAACAGGCTTCGCTGGCCAGTACCGAATACGCCGAAGGTGAAAATGAATTTGTAAAGGCCGGCCTTACCATGGAGCCCTCAGACCTGGTAAAACCTTTCAGGGTTGCCGAATCACCGGTACAGTTTGAATGCAAGGTGATAAAAGTAGAACCCCTGGGAAAAGAAGGAGGCGCAGGTAACCTGGTATTTTCCGAAGTGCTGAAAATGCATATGAAGGAAAATGTGCTCGATGCCCAGGGGCGGGTCGACCCCCTGAAAATAGACCAGGTGGCCCGTATGGGGGGCAATTGGTATTGCCGTGCAAAATCAGGACTCTTTGAGGTGCCCAAGCCCCTGAGCAACCTGGGGATAGGCATAGACCAGATTCCGGGGCATATCCGCAGCAGCCCCTGGCTTAATGGCAATGACCTTGGGATGCTGGGCAATGTGGAACGTTTGCCCGGGAAGAAGGAGATAGAGGCGTTTGTGCTTGGAAACGAAAAAATAAAGGCCCTCATCCGCAATGGGGACGAGGAAAGCCGTTTTGGCATGGCAAAGGAATATTTGTTGAACAATGAGGTACTTTCGGCCTGGAAAGTGCTGCTTGCAAAATCATGAGATATGGAAATAGAAGGAAAAATTAAAATGATTGACGAAACCAAAACCTATGGGAGCAATGGTTTCAGGAAACGGGAATTGGTCATCACCACGGAAGAACAATATCCCCAGCACCTGTTGATAGAATTTGTGCAGGATAAGACCAGCCTTTTGGATAGCTATCAGGTGGGCCAGCCCGTAAAAGTGAGTATCAACCTTCGAGGGCGGGAGTGGACCAACCCCCAGGGGGAAACCAAGTATTTCAATTCCATACAGGGCTGGCGTATAGAAAACCTGGTGCCCTCCGATGCATCCAACATCCCCCCGGTTCCCCCAATGGATGCCTTTGAGCCTGTGGATGAATTGAATGAGGAAGACCATGACGACCTGCCTTTTTAGGGAGTTTTAGGGGAGTCGTATCGGGGATACAGATCGGGGGCTCCAGGAAGTAACCATACCGTATGATGAATTTTACGAGGGCTATTGAAACGGCATTCAGGAAATACCTTCCCTCGCCTTTTACCATAGCCATCCTGCTAACCCTCCTGACCATACTCCTGGCATGGGGGTTTACCGGGAATGACTCAGAAGGAAACCACCTGGTGGCCATCCTCGGCTACTGGGAATCCGGGATATGGAATACGGGCCTGATTGTGTTTGCGTACCAGATGATGCTCATCCTGGTACTGGGGCATGTGCTGGTGCTCAGCAAGCCGATGGAAAGCCTCATCCTTGTTTTGACAAGGCTGGCGAAAGGTCCTGCCAGCGCCGCCTTACTGGTAGCCCTGCCAACCATGTTGGTCACCTTTTTCAACTGGGGTTTGGGGCTGATTTTCGGGGCCATCCTGGCACGGAAGGTAGGAGAGTATGCACAGGAACGGCAGATTCCCATCAATTACCCCCTGGTAGGGGCGGCCGGGTATACCGGCCTCCTCGTCTGGCACGGGGGGATCAGTGGCTCGGCCCCCATCAAGGCTGCCGAGGCCGGCCATATCAAAGACCTGATGGAGGGCATTGCCCCGGCACACCTGCTGCCGCTGATACCGGAGAGCATCGCTACCTCCCTTACTGTTTTTAGCCCCTGGAACCTGGTCATCTACCTGGTCATTGTCCTGCTGATATGTATGCTGGTATATGGCCTGGGCAGGGTTGCCAGGCCTACCAAAACCTCCCTTAACCCCTACCGGTCCAGGGAGGAAAAGGACCATAAACCCCAGGGGGCAGAACGCCTGGACCGGTCGCGTATCCTGGCGACAGGCGTTGGTTTGCTGATGCTTTTGGCCTTTGGGCTGCAGTATTCACCCATGTTGCGGCGGCTGAACATCACCCCCGACATGCTGAACTTTTTTATGCTGGGACTGGCACTGATCCTGCATGGAAGTTTTAAGCGGTTCCAGTTGGCTGTCGAAGAAGCCATAGGGGATACGGCAGGCATCCTGATACAATTCCCGCTCTATTTCGGAATTATGGGGGTGATGGCCGATAGCGGGATGATTAGCGGGATATCAGACTTCTTTGTGTCTATCGCCAACGTCACCACCTTACCCATCTTTGCATTCTTCAGCGCAGGGCTGGTAAATATTTTCGTGCCAAGCGGTGGGGGGCAATGGGCCGTGCAGGGGCCCATGATCGTGGAATCTGCCTTACAGCTGGGAGTTCCACTGCCCAAAGCCATTATGGCCCTGGCCTATGGCGACCAGCTGACCAATATGCTGCAACCCTTCTGGGCCCTGCCCTTGTTAGGGATCACCAAACTCAAGGCCAAGGAAATCCTGCCCTATACCTTGTTATTTATGCTGGTTGGGGCCGTGGTGTTTATAACAGGCCTTCTTATTTCGTAGCACTTTTCTTAATTTCGCAGGAAAAGCGGTGAAAAAGTTGAAGTATACCATCCCCTTTCTTGGCGGGGCCCCGGTTTTTCCACCTGTGGCTCATGCCAATAGCGATGGCTTGCTCGCGGTGGGGGGAGACCTGTCTCCCGAGCGCTTGATTGCTGCCTACCGCCAGGGCATCTTCCCGTGGTTTAATGATGATTCCCTGATCCTGTGGTGGTCTCCAGACCCCAGAATGGTGCTTTTCCCGGAGAAGTTAAAGGTCTCCAGGAGTATGCGTAGCGTATTGGCTTCGGGGCGCTTTCACATTACCCGTAACCAGGAATTTGGAACCGTGCTGAGGCGCTGTGCCTCTATGGCCCGCAAAGGCCAACCCGGCACCTGGATTACCCCAAAAATGCAAAAAGCCTATCTTGAATTACACGAAATGGGCCTGGCAAAATCTTACGAGACCTGGGAAGGCGAAGAATTGGTGGGGGGCTTGTACGGCATAGACCTGGGCCATGTGTTTTGCGGCGAAAGCATGTTCCACACCGTCGACAACGCCTCCAAATTCGCGTTCATCCACCTGGTAAGGGATTTACAGGCCCGGCACTACCAGCTGATCGATTGCCAGGTGCACACCCCCCATTTAGCAAGCCTTGGGGCCGAAGAGATCCCGAGGGAACACTTTCTGCAAATACTAGAGGGAAACCAGCACCCTACTGCTCCGGAATGATAGCGGCTATGGATTGTGGAGTCCTTTTAAGCTCAGCGGTGCAGATATTCCCAAAAGCGGCATTGCGTCCCCGGGGGGGCAATACTTTGGCTATCCCGTGTTTTGAAGTTTGAAAAGTAGCCGGGGACCCCGGGAGCAGCCTAGTACAGGATGTGGTCATAATTGACAGGCAGGGGGGTCCTGATGCTTATAAAATGGCCATCGGCATCAAATACCAGTTCATAATCCTTTTTCTCTTTGCCCCGCCTGCCTGCCACGAAGAGTTCATACCGCAATGAGGGCAATAACAGGTTTTGAAAGGCATTTCGGATGGTGGTCTCCAAGGCCGCTTCGGGGTCCACGGGGTATTGTTGCCGGATCCTGCGGATCCGGTATTTGTTGAAACTGCCCTCCAGGTATCCCTTCATGCGGGAAAGTGCTTCTTTGGGGATATCCACTTCCTGAATGAAGATCTCTATATGCCTCAGGCCCCCTTCTCCATCAAATGCCGCGTTGTAAAAAAGCCGGGCTTTTTTGAATTTTGCTTCGTAGCTGGCCTTGCTGCTGTCTGTTTCCTTATAGAACCGGATCCTGCTGGCCCCTTCCAGTTTTTCCTGGATGACCTCAAGCCCTTTTTCCGGGAATTGCTGCTTTTTTATACGGTGCGCCCTTTCGTATTTGTATTGGGCAGCGGCCGGGAGCCCGAGGGCGAAAAAACACCCCAGCAAGAGTATGTTATACCTCGTCATAACGAAAACAGTGTATTTCGTGGTCATTGACCATACCGGTGGCCTGCATATGGGCGTAAACCACGGTACTCCCCACGAATTTAAACCCCCGCTTCTTAAGATCCTTGCTCAGTCGGTCCGATAGGGGGGTTGTGGCAGGGGCGTTTTTGTGATTTTCCAGGGCGTTTTTTATAGGGATCCCATCCACAAAACCCCATATATACTTGCTAAAGCTCCCGAATTCTTCCTGTATTTTGATAAAGGCCCGGGCATTGGTTACGGTCGACTGTACTTTAAGCCGGTTGCGGACAATCCCGGGGTCCTGTAACAGTTCTGCCATTTTTTCGTCCCCGTAACGGGCGATCTTCCGGTAATCAAATCCATCAAAAGCCCTGCGGAAGTGCTCCCTTTTCCGCAAAATGGTGATCCAGCTCAGCCCGGCCTGGAAGGTTTCCAGGATGAGGAATTCAAAGAGGGTGGCATCATCCCTGACCGGAACGCCCCATTCGGTATCGTGGTAGGCTTCGTATAAAGGATCGCCTACACACCATCCACAGCGGTGTCTCTCCATAAGAACGGATTATACTTCAAATATAAGGGAAATTTGAGTGCCATAGTGGCTGCTTTCCCGGGGCTTTTATCCCAGTCCCGGTAACAAGGAGGAACAAAAAAAAGGGCCCTAAGGCCCTTGATTTATTGTACCAGCTCTCCGGATTGCAGTGCCGATGCCAGGTTGGCATCCACGCTTCGGAAGTGCCGGAAGAACTTTCCGCCGTCCTTGCGCTCAAGGGTTACCCTGGGCATCCCCTCACCATCATACGATACCGAGGTGACTACCACTTGGGTGCCATAAACAGACTTCATGTTAGGGACGGCTCCCCGCTTGATAATGAAGTTTTTCCGGGGGAAATGAACATGTTGGAATTCAGCCGATGTGGGCTGTGATATGGTGAAGACATCCCCTTCACTCACACTGATTTGCGATTGCTGTGCGTTCAAGCCCACCACGGTAAATGCGAATAATGTAATTATAAGATGCTTTTTCATGGAAATGTGTATTAATAGTTATATCAGATTGTTTATATGACAAAGATATGCGATTCGCAAAAAAAGCAAGTAACACTTTTGTTAAAAAAAGTTAAACTATTAATATATGAAAGTAATACTATTATATTTGTGGCAGTATTTAAATCTATGGACCCGTTATTACAATCGTTACGCATCGCGATCAATGATAAAATCTACCTGAAGGACCCGGAATCTTCAGACCTGGGGAAACGTATAGTAGAGCACGGAATAGACCTCATTCACGAAATAGGGTTTGAAAGCTTCACGTTTAAAAAACTGGGGAAGCGCATTGGCTCTAACGAGAGTTCCATTTACCGTTACTTTGAAAACAAGCACAAGCTGCTTTTATACCTGACTTCCTGGTACTGGGGGTGGTTGGAATACCAACTGGCGTTTGCCACCAACAATATGCCCTCCCCCCGCGAAAAGCTGGAAAAGGCCATTGAGATCCTCACCAGGGCCACAGAGCAGGATTCCTCCTTCTCACACATCAATGAAATACGGCTTCACAAGATTGTTGTTAATGAGAATTCAAAGGCTTATCTTACGAAAGAAGTGGACCTCGAAAACAAGGACGGTTATTTCATCATTTATAAAAGGTTGGTCAACCGCATGAGTATCATGATACAGGGTGTCAATCCCGCCTACCCCTATCCCTCCAGCCTGGCGAGTACGGTCCTGGAGGGTTCCCTGCACCAGTATTTTTTAAAGGACCATTTTAAAAGTATCACAGATTGCACTGACGCCATAAGTCCCACACAATATTTTAAACATTTGGTATTTAAAACCATAGAACCCAATGGCTAAAACCATCCTGACCGCATGGCAACGTTTGATAGGCCTGCTCCAACTCGAACGCCGCGGTATAATGCAGGTTTTCTACTACGCGATATTTGCAGGAATCGTAAACCTCTCACTTCCCCTCGGGATACAGGCGATCATCAACCTGATACAAGGGGCGCAGGTAAGTACTTCCTGGGTCGTCCTCGTGGTGTTGGTCACCCTGGCGGTGGCTTTTGCCGGTATCCTGCAGTTGATGCAGATACGGATCATAGAGAATATACAGCAGAAAATATTTACCAGGGCTTCATTTGAGTTTGCCTACCGGTTTCCAAAGATCCGCATGAGTGAGCTACAGGATCTGTACCCACCGGAACTGGCGAATCGTTTTTTTGATACCGTCACCGTTCAAAAAGGGCTGGCCAAGATTCTGGTCGACTTCCCCGCGGCGTTGTTGCAAATCCTCTTCGGCCTGATACTCTTGTCTTTTTACCATCCTTTTTTCATCATTTACGGCCTGCTGTTGCTGGTCCTTATCTATGTGGTATTCAAATATACGGCACAGAAGGGGCTCGATACCAGCCTGGAGGAATCTGAGCAAAAATACCGGGTGGCACATTGGCTGCAGGAGGTGGCCCGATCCATCGTGAGCTTCAAATTGTCGGGGAAAACCAACCTGGCCCTGAACAAGAACGACCAATTGGTAAGCGGCTACCTGGATGCACGCGAATCGCATTTCAGGGTACTGATTTTGCAGTTCATACAAATGATCGGGTTTAAGGTGCTGGTTACGGCGGGCCTTTTGCTGATAGGCGGGCTGCTGGTATTGAACCAGGAAATGAATATCGGGCAATTCGTGGCGGCTGAGATCATCATCCTTCTGGTGATCAATTCCGTGGAAAAGATGATCCTGGGACTGGAGACCTTTTACGATTTGCTTACCTCCCTGGAAAAATTAGGGCAGGTGGTAGACAAGGAACTGGAACCCCAGGAGGGGGAAAAACCTTTTAAGGAAAAGGAAGGGTTCACGGTTGAACTGGACAACCTGAGCTACTATGTGTCGGGTCGGTCCAAACCCATCGTCGATCAGGTTTCGCTGAAAATAACCGCCCAATGCATGATTTTGTTGAGGGGCGACAGTGGTTCGGGCAAGGCCACCCTCCTTCGCCTGATTGCTGGGATTATATTTCCGGACCAGGGTAACATCTATGTGAACAATGTTTCCCTGAACTCCATCAACCTCAATTATTACCGTTCCCACCTGGGGCAGTCTTTAATAGAGGAAACCCCTTTTGAGGGCAGTATACTGGAGAACCTGACCTTTGGGGACCCCGAGGTGACCGAGGAACAGGTCTATTGGGCCATAGAAAATACCGGCCTTACGCAATTTGTAAAGGAGCAGCCCAATGGCCTGAAAACCATTCTGTACCCGGAAGGCCGGCAGATCCCTACGGTTATCGCCAAAAAAATCGTCCTGGCACGCAGTATTGTCCGCAGGCCCGGCCTGCTGATCCTCAAAGACCCGCTGGACCAGTTCAATACAGACGAAGCCAGGAAAATCATGGAGTTCCTAACCGATAGAAAAAATCCCTGGGCCCTGGTAGTGGTTAGTAACAATCCGGGATGGGTAAGCCGGTGTACCCGGGTGATTACGATGAAAGATGGACGCATTATAAATGAAAAGTCTAATGAAACTGCTTGAGTATGCTCAATATCTCTACCAATAAACTGAACAGGCATGTTGACCTTACCGGCTACCGGTCCGGGCAGAAGGTTTTTCATATCAGGCATTATAAACACTTTAACCGCTTTTTGCTGGCCTTTGCCCTGTTTGCCTTTCTGATCCTGTTCCTGCCCTGGACGCAAACGGTCAGCGGGACAGGTTACCTGACCACGCTCAAACCGGATCAACGCCCGCAAACCATACAATCCCCTATCCCCGGGAGGATAGAAAAATGGTATGTGCAGGAAGGCGATTTTGTGGAGCAGGGCGATACGATTTTATTCATTTCGGAAGTCAAAAGTGAATATTTTGATCCACAACTGCTAGAACGCACCGGGCAACAACTCAGGGCCAAATCCATGTCGGCCACTGCCTACGAGGAGAAGGTCGGGGCACTGAACGCCCAGATAGCCGCTTTGGAAAGTGAGCGTCTGCTGAAACTGGAGCAGGCAAGGAACAAATTGCTGCAGGCCCGCTTGAAGGTGCAAAGTGACAGTATAGACCTGGAGGCTGCCCGTACCAATATCGCCATAGCGCAACGGCAATACGACCGCGTGGAGCAACTCCAGGCAGAAGGGCTGAAAGCGGTTACCGACGTGGAAGAAAAGCGTCTTAAATTACAGGAAACACAGGCCAAGCTTATCTCCCAGCAAAACAAATTGCTGGCGAGCAGGAACGAGGTAATCAACTCGGAAGTGGAAATAAACCGCGTACAGGCCGAATATACCGACAAGGTCTCCAAGGCGCGGAGCGAAATGTATACCGCCCAATCGGGTCAGTTTGACACAGAGGCCCAGGTGAGCAAGCTGAAAAATGAGTTCAGCAACTACGAAATTCGCAACAGGATGCTCTATATCAGGGCCCCGCAACGGGGGGTTATCAATAAGGCCATCCAGGCAGGGATCGGACAGACCTTTAAAGAGGGGGAACAATTGGTGAACATCATGCCTTCAGATTACCAGTTGGCCGTGGAAACCTATATACGCCCTATTGACCTCCCTTTGATGCACATAGGAGAACCGGTACGAATTCAATTTGATGGCTGGCCGGCCATTGTTTTCAGCGGCTGGCCCAACCTTTCATATGGAACCTATGGGGGCCAGGTAGTGGCAATCGAAACCTTTATAAGCAGCAACGGTAAATACCGTGTCCTGCTGGCCCCGGACCCCGATGAATATCCATGGCCCAATGGGCTTAGCGTTGGCTCGGGGGCCACCACCCTGGCCCTGTTGGAGGATGTGCCTATCTGGTTTGAGATCTGGAGGCAGCTCAATGGATTCCCCCCCGATTATTACCAACCAGAGAACAATGCCGGCACCTCCAAAAAGTGATAGGTATGAAGAATATGGTATTTTTTCTATGGCTGTTACTTTGCTGCGGCAACATTACGGCCCAGTCCGATAGCCTCCGGGTACTTCGGTTCAACGAATACCTGGGCTATGTAAAAAAGTACCATCCTGTGGCAAGGCAGGCCGAGCTCAACATCAGTGCCGGGCAGGCGAACCTCATGAAGGCCAGGGGCGGTTTTGACCCCCGGATAGAAATAGACTACAGCCGGAAGGAATTTAAGGGGACCGACTACTACGATCGCCTGAATGCCACATTTAGGATCCCCACCTGGTATGGGATTGAACTGAAAGGTAGCTTTGAGCAAAATGAAGGGGTGTATATCAACCCCGATGAAACCCTACCCGAGGATGGGCTCTATAGCGCAGGAGTCAAAGTTTCGCTGGCCAAGGGACTCTGGGTCAACCAAAGGATGGCCACCCTGAAGCAAGCGCGTTTGTTCAGGGAACAGGCCAAAGCGGAACGCGACCTGCAGGTGAACGAAATCCTCTTCCGCGCCTCCCTGGCCTATTTTGACTGGCTCCAGGCGTATAACGAGGCCGAAATTTTCAGGGACTTCCTCCGCAATGCTGAGATCAGGTTCCAAGGGGTACGGCAAAGCGCCTTGGCCGGCGAAGTTGCGGCCATAGACACGGTAGAGGCAAAAATTGCGATGCAGGACCGGGCCCTGAGTCTGGAACAGGCCAATGTGCAATTGAGCAACAAATCCCTTGAATTGTCCAATTTCCTGTGGCTGGACGGGAATATCCCCGTGGAATTGCAGGACGATGTTATCCCCGACATCCAAGTAGAATCCGATATAAACCCCACCCTGGAAGTCTTTGGAAGGCCCCTGGACAGCTTCCCCTTAACCCGCCACCCCAAACTGCGTTCCCTCCAATACAAGATTGAAGCCCTGGAGGTGGAAAAGCGGCTCAAAGTAAACCAATTATTGCCGAAGATCGACCTGGAGTACAATTTCCTGACGGAGACACCCGAACAGATCAATACCTTTGAAACCCAGGACTACAAGGGCGGGGTTTCCTTTTTGCTCCCGTTGTTCCTTAGGAAAGAACGGGGTGAATTGCAGCTGGCCCGGGTGAAATTACAGGACGCCCGGTACGAAATGGACAACGCCGAGCTGACACTTCGAAACAAAATACTGGCCATCTACCGGGAACTGGAGTCTTTTGAGGCACAGAACGCCTTGATTGCCGACATAGTGGGGAATTACAGGGCCTTGTTAACCGCCGAAGAACGCAAGTTCAGCTTTGGGGAGAGCTCCCTTTTCCTCATCAATTCTAGGGAGAGCAAGTTAATTGATGCGGCTTTGAAGCAAAATGCGGTCCAGAACAAGTATTTTACAGCAAAAGCCAAACTGTTTAACAGTATTGCCCTGAATCCTGCCGGCTTACCATAACCGGCTTATTTACTCTGGAAAATATAGGTAATGGTCCCAATCTGTGAAGTTTCCTCAGAGGGGTTAAACCGTGCGCGCAGGGCATAGGCAATGGCATTGTCCACTAGGCAGCCATTGGAAGTATTGGAACTGCTGGCATTGAAATGGGCATCGGTCACATAGCCATTTTGGTCTACCTCGATATTCACCACTACAGTCCCTCCCTCAATGCAGGTATAAATGGGTGGGGGCAAGCGGTAGTTGGTCCGGCCTACCAGAGAATAGGATACGGAGGTGCGCCGCTTGGCAAGGTAATTGGTGAATTCTTTCTTTTTGGCTTCCTTTTCTCCCAGTTTTTGTTTGAGTTCTTCCCGTTTTTTCGCCAGTTCCTTAAGGCTGTAGTCGTAATTCGGGTCAAGCCCAGGCAATTCCTCCGCCTGATCACTTTCGGGGCCCCGGGCCTTTTCTTCCAGCAACTCCTCTAATGTTTTAAGGGGTTCCGGCTCACCAAAGCTGGGCTTCGCGGTTTCGTTAAAGGCTATATGGCTTTTTATCGGATCAGCATTGGCCATTTCTTCCTTTAGTTGCTCCTCTTCCTCGAGCAATTTTTCCAGTTCTTCGTCGGCCAGGATCATTTCTATCACATATTCCTGCTGGGGTTTTGCCCCCAGGTGGATATTATAAAGGAGCAATAGCAAAATGGACAGCGAAAACGCGGTAATGAGGAGAGACCAATGCTTTCGGTTAAGTTGCATAGTGCTATAACCTTTTTTTTGCTACTTTATTTTAATAGCACCGGGAGCGGGTTCGATAAAGATAAGGAAATCAGGAATTTGGGGCTTTACCAAGTAACATCTCCTTAAATGACTCCGGGCTTTGTGCTTTATTTACGTGATATTCCCCTATTTTGGTTCTTTTCAGGGCCGATAAATGTGCCCCGCTACCAAGGGCAAGCCCAAAATCATGTGCCAGGGAACGGATATACGTGCCTTTGCTGCAGCGTACCCTGAAACTTACCTGCTGCTCTTGGATGCCGGTTATATCGAAGTCCATAACCTGTACCAAACGGGAAGGGACCTCAATGGTCTCGCCCTTCCTGGCAAATTCATACATGCGTTTGCCGTCTTTTTTCAGGGCAGAGAAGACAGGGGGCTTTTGAAGGATTTCCCCTGTAAACTGGCCGGCCACCCTATCAAGGTCTTCCGGGCTGATGTGGGTATACGGATAGGTTTTGTCAATGGGCGTCTCCAGGTCATAAGAAGGGGTGGTGGCCCCCAGGGTGATGGTCCCCGTATACTCCTTGGGCTGTGCTTGCAAATCCGAGATACGTTTGGTGGCTTTACCGGTGCATATCAACAGGAGCCCGGTTGCCAGGGGGTCCAGGGTGCCTGCATGCCCCACCTTGATCTTTTTAAGTTGAAATTTTCTCCGGATCGCCCATTTTACGGAGTTAACAGCCTGGAAGGACGTCCATTCCAAAGGCTTATCTATGAGAAGGACCATGCCCTCCAAAAAGTCTTCTTTGGTATATAAAGTGCGCATATAGATTGTATCAGCCGTGGTCTTAGCCCTGGTTCCAGTAAGAAATGCCGATGGCGATGAGGCCGACAATCAGGCAGTAAACGGCGAAATAGGTTAATTTACTTTGTTTTACCAGCCGGATCATCCAGGTGCAGGCTACCAGCCCGGCCACAAAAGCCGAAAAGAAACCCACGGCAAGGGGCAGGCTGTTGGTGCCCTGGTAGGTCAGTTCCCCGCCAAGGAGGTCCATGATTATTTTCCCCAGGATCAGGGGGACTACCATAAGGAAGGAAAAGCGGGCTGCCTTCCCCTTGTCGACCCCCAGGAGCACCGAGGTGGAGATGGTGGCGCCACTCCTGGAAATGCCGGGTAGGATGGCAATTGCCTGGGACACCCCTATCACAAAAGCATTCAGGTAGGACACTTTTTTTTCGGTTTCCCTGGCACGGTCGGCCAGGTAGAGGAGCAGGGCGGTAATCAGCAGCATATACCCGACAAACAAGACCCTTCCGCCGAAAAAAGATTCAATTTCATCTTCAAAGAAAAACCCCAGCAAGGCGGCCGGTATCATAGATAGGACGATCTTGAGGGAAAAACGGGTTTCATCGTTCCATTCAAGCCTGCGTAAGCCCCTGATAATTTCCCATACATCCTTCCGGAAGACCACCACGGTGCTCAGCGCCGTCGCGAAATGCACCACCACAGTAAACAAAAGGCTGTCCTGGGGCATGGACTGGTCACCCAGGATGGCTTTCCCCAATTCCAGGTGGCCACTGGACGAGACCGGTAAAAATTCTGTCAGCCCCTGGACTATCCCAAGGATAATAGCGTCTATGACTTCCAATTTATGGACCTTTCTTCTTATGGGGGTTTAACAAAATGGCATAAACCTCAATGCCAAGGCCGATAAGGACCAGGGTCGGAGCGAGCCGTATCCTCCTGAAACTGTAGATGTCCGGGTTAAAAACGGCAGGGTCGTCCCCGCCGCCGCCGCTCATCAATGCGAACCCCAGGGCCATGCAGGCGATCCCTATGAACATAAAGAGGTAGTTTTTCTTTTGGAAAATAAACTCCCTCCTTGGCGGCTGCCCCTGGTTTTGCGGACGTTTATGTTTTTTACTCATGGGGCAAAGTTAGTAATATAAATCATCGGTCCTCAGGTTTAAGAAACGTTGGGTCGCAAAATAGGTGCTTACCAGCGATATCAGGACACCGAGGAGAAAAACTCCGGTAAACAGGACAATCAGGATACCGGGGTCCCGCAACAGGTTCAGTTCCGGAAAGTTGCCGTCCAGGTAAGCCAGTACGGCACCAAGGGCCAGCAGGGCCACGGCGGCACCCAGCATCCCCAATTTCACATTGGTCCACAGGAAGGGCCTGCGGATAAAGGATTTGGTGGCCCCCACCATTTGCATGGTTTTGATGATAAATCGCTTGGAATAGATAGACAGGCGGATGGAGCTATTGATCAGCAATACGGCAATGCCGCAGAATACGGCACTCGCTATAAGGATCCAGAAACTGATTTTTTTCACGTTTTCGGTAAGCAGGGCGATAAGGGGCTTGTCGTAACTCACCTCTTCCACATAGGCCTTTTGTCCAAGATCGGTGGCGATACTATCTATTTGCCGGGTGCTCACAAAATCGGCCTTTAAATTGACGTCAATGGAGTTCTTAAGCGGATTGTACCCCAGGAAGTCCTGGAAATCTTCCCCTATTTCCTCGCTGTGCTGTTCCGCGGCCTCTTCTTTGGAAACATAGGTGGCAGACTTGGTGTATTCAGCCATTATCAGGCTTTTCTGCAATTGGTCTACCTCTACTTCCTTGGCACTGTCCTTCAGGAACACCGATATCGTGATTTGCTCCTTGAAATGATCGGCCAGTTTTTTGGTATTCAAAACCAGGACCCCTAGGATCCCCAACAGGAAAAGCACCAAACCGATACTCAGCACCACTGAAAAATAGGAAGATATTAATTTTCTCTTTTGATAGCGTTCAAAGGACTTGCTCATGGCAGCATATGAAAGCTCAAAAATAGGAAAGTAAATTGAATAAACTTATTTTTGCGCGACATCGAATGCAAACATTTACAATGAAGTACACATTCAGGGCTATTGAGGCCAAATGGCAGGAATATTGGGCAAAACACGAGACCTTCAAAGCTTCAGATGCCTCCGGGAAACCAAAATATTACGTATTGGACATGTTTCCCTATCCTTCCGGGGCGGGCCTGCATGTCGGACACCCCCTGGGGTATATCGCCAGTGATATCTATGCCCGCTATAAAAGGCATAAGGGTTTTAATGTGTTACATCCCATGGGGTATGATTCCTTTGGGCTGCCAGCAGAGCAATATGCCATACAGACCGGGCAGCACCCTGCGCTCACCACCGAGGCCAATATCAAGAGATACCGGGAACAGCTGGATAAGTTGGGGTTCTCCTTCGACTGGAGCAGGGAAGTGCGAACCTCGGACCCGGGCTATTACAAATGGACCCAATGGGTCTTTATTCAGTTGTTTGAATCCTGGTACAATGTGGAAGCAGGCAGCGCTGAACCCATTAGCAGCCTGGTTGCGCATTTTGAAGCCCAAGGCAACACCCGGGTAAAGGCCTCCTGTGATGAGGATACCCCTTCCTTTACGGCATCAGAATGGAAGGCTTTTTCAGCTCCTGAAAAGCAACGAATGCTCCTGAAATACCGGCTGACCTACCTGGCAGATAGCGAAGTGAACTGGTGCCCCGCCCTGGGTACCGTCCTGGCAAACGACGAGATCGTGAACGGCGTTTCGGAAAGGGGTGGACATCCGGTAGAACGTAAGAAAATGACCCAGTGGAGCATGCGGATTTCGGCTTATGCGCAACGATTGCTCGACGGCCTGGACGGTATCGACTGGCCCCAGCCGCTAAAGGATGCACAGACCAACTGGATTGGGCGCTCAGAAGGGGCCCTGGTTGAATTTAAGGTGCTGCCCTCTGAAGACCTTCCCGCGGTTGCAAGTGAAGGGCTTGCCATTCCGGTATTTACCACCAGGCCGGATACGATTTTTGGGGTGAGTTTTATGACGCTGGCCCCGGAGCATGAGCTGGTCGACAAGATTACCACCCCGGCGCAGCAAGAGGCTGTTTTGGCCTGTGTCAGGGCCGCTGCCAAAAGGTCCGAACGCGATCGCCTGGCAGATGTAAAAAGTATTAGCGGAGCCTTTACCGGAGCTTTTGCAGAGCATCCTTTCTCCAAAGAACCCATCCCCATATGGATAGGTGATTACGTACTGGCGGGCTACGGAACCGGGGCGGTAATGTCGGTTCCCTGTGGCGATCAGCGGGATCATGATTTTGCCCGGCACTATAACATCCCCATCCCCAATATTTTTGAGGGTGTGGATGTGTCCGAAGAAGCCTTTGCCGATAAGGAAAAGACCGTCATCGCCAATTCAGATTTCCTGGACGGCCTGTCTTATATGGAAGCGGTAAAAAGCGTGGTGGAGAAACTCGAGGCTATCGGCCAGGGCCGGGGAAAAGTCAATTACCGGTTGCGGGATGCGGTCTTCAGCAGGCAGCGCTATTGGGGCGAACCCTTCCCGGTTTTCTATGAAAACGGGCTGCCGCAGATGATTGGCGTGGAACACTTGCCGTTGAGGCTCCCGGAAGTGGAAAAATACCTGCCCACGGAGACGGGCGACCCCCCGCTGGGCAATGCGACGGTTTGGGCCTGGGATCGCAACAAAGGGGAGGTCGTTCCAAATGAACGCATAGATAATAAGCATGTATTTCCCCTGGAGCTCAACACCATGCCCGGATGGGCCGGGAGTTCCCAGTATTTTAACCGCTATATGGACCCCCATAACGAAACCGCCATCTTTTCCGGCGAGGCGATTCGCTACTGGCAGGATGTGGACCTGTACATAGGGGGTATGGAACATGCCACGGGGCACTTGCTCTATTCCCGGTTCTGGCAGCATTTCATGTATGACAAGGGCCTGGTGCCCCGGCCTGAATTTGCCAGGAAATTGATCAACCAGGGGATGATCCTCGGCACCAGTGCCTTTGTTTATAGGGTGGAGGGGGCCGACAATGTTTTTGTGTCCAGGCAGTATTATGAAAACCTGAATGACGGGGATGAAAATCGCACAAGAGAAGCGATTGGGCAGCTGCAGGAGATTGCAGGGCCCCTGGCAGCCCCTTACGTGATCACCCCCATTCATGTCGATGTTTCCCTGGTGGATGCCTCGGATGTCCTGGACCTGGAAGGTTTTAAGGCTTCCAGGCCGGAATACAGGGATGCCAGGTTCCTTCTGGAAAATGGGAAGTACCTGGTAGGCAGGGAAGTGGAAAAAATGTCTAAATCCAAGTACAATGTAGTGAACCCCGACGCGATCTGCGAGGAGTACGGGGCTGATTCCCTTAGGCTGTACGAGATGTTCCTGGGCCCGCTGGAACAGGCGAAACCCTGGAATACGGCCGGGATCACCGGGGTCCACAGTTTCCTTAAAAAGCTATGGAGGTTGTACCACCAGGGCCCCGATGGCAGTTTCCTGCTGGATGAGGGGGCTCCTTCAAAGGAAGCTTTGAAAGCACTCCATAAAACCATTAAGAAGGTAGAAGAAGACATAGAGGCCTTTTCCTTCAATACCACCGTCTCCACATTTATGATTTGTGTGAATGAACTAAGCGCGGTGAATTGCCGCTCCAGGGCCATTCTGGAGCCCCTGGCCATCCTCGTTTCACCCTACGCCCCCCATATCGCCGAGGAACTATGGGAAAGAATGGGCAATACCCCTTCCATTGCCGGTGCAGGCTTTCCGCGATTTGATGCCAAATACCTGGTGGAAGACCAGAAAGAATACCCCATTTCCTTCAATGGGAAAATGCGCTTTACCCTGTCGCTTCCCCTTGATTTAGGGAAAGAGGCCATAGAAGCTGCGGTCATGGGGCACGAAAAGACCCGGAAACAACTTGATGGCCGCCATCCCAAAAAAGTCATTGTGGTCCCGGGGAAGATTGTCAACATCGTCGTTTAACCGGCACGCTTAAGTCATATTATCAATTTATAAACATTACCCCCCCCTGATAGAACAGGGGGTTGTTTATAAAAATTGTAATATTTAAGTAAAGACCCCCTATATGTTTGGGGTATATTTTCTTACTTCGTGGAATAACAGAAAATTCGTCGGTAACTTAAACGTGTATTTCTATGATTGTAGGCGTTCCAAAAGAAACAAAAAACAACGAGAGTCGTGTCGGGATGACCCCGGCGGGGGTCTTTGAACTGGTGAAGCATCAGCATACGGTGTATGTGCAGGCAGGTGCCGGGGAGGGAAGCGGTTTCAGCAATGCCGATTACAAACAGGCCGGCGCGGTTATCCTGGATACCACAGGCCAGGTGTATTCCATGAGCCAGATGATTGTAAAGGTAAAGGAGCCCATAGAGGAGGAGTACCCGTTGATCCAGAAAGGCCAGGTGGTCTTTACCTATTTCCATTTTGCCTCAGATGAATACCTTACGAAATCGATGATGGAGCGCAAGGCGGTTTGCATCGCGTATGAAACGGTTGAAGATGAAGAGGGTACCCTGCCATTGCTGACACCCATGTCTGAAGTAGCCGGGAGGATGGCTATTCAACAGGGGGCAAAATACCTTGAAAAGCCTGTAAAGGGGAGGGGGGTACTCCTGGGGGGCGTCCCTGGCGTACCCCCCGGCAAGGTGCTGGTGCTGGGTGCGGGGGTAGTAGGGATACAGGCTGCTAAAATGGCAGCCGGACTGGGGGCCCATGTCACGATCCTGGACGTGAATATGAAGCGGTTGAGGTATGTAAACGATGTCATGCCCAATCATGTGGTAACCGAGTTTTCCAATGAATTCAATATACGGAGGCACATCAGGAACCATGATCTCATCGTAGGGGCCATACTCCTGAAAGGCGCGAAAGCGCCACGGATCATCACCCGCGATATGCTGAGGGAAATGAGGCCGGGAACCGTCATTGTAGATGTGGCCGTGGACCAGGGGGGCTGTGTGGAGACCATCCGCCCAACCACGCATGAGGACCCGGTCTATATTATTGACGATGTGGTGCATTACGGGGTGGCCAATATGCCGGGCGCGGTGCCCTATACCTCTACCATCGCCCTGACCAACGTTACCCTGCCCTACATCCTCCAACTGGCCAATGAGGGTTGGAAACAAGCCAGTTTGGCCAACCCCGCCCTGGCCAGGGGCCTGAATATCGTAGAAGGCAAGGTGGTTTACCACAAGATCACAGAAGCATTTCAATGGGATTCGGCCATGGTGTAAGGTACATCTTGTCAGTACCGGGGGACCTCGCTAATTTGGCGAGGTTTTTGCTATAGGTATGGGAGAAACGCCAAAGGCAGCCCAGACCTGTTATGGGGTTTGCCGTGCGGATTTCTTTACTATTTTTACCGAATCTTTAAACGTGATATCACTATGATGATGTATTATATCCTAATCGGTGCCATTGCATTGGTTAGCTGGCTGGTTAGCAGTAAGTTAAAAAGCAAGTTTAAGTATTATTCCAAGGTGCACCTGCGGAACGGCATGAGCGGTGCCGAAATCGCCGAAAAAATGCTGGCAGACCACGGGATCAGGGATGTGAAGGTAATTTCCACGGCCGGAATGCTTACGGACCATTACAACCCAAAAAACAAAACGGTAAACCTTAGCGAAGGGGTATACCACCAGCGCAACGCGGCGGCAGCTGCCGTGGCCGCCCACGAATGCGGGCATGCCGTACAGCACGCCCAGGCCTATGAATGGCTTACGATGCGCTCCAAACTGGTCCCGGTAGTGAGTGTCACTTCGGGCATGTCCATGTGGGTTGTCTTCGGTGGTCTTATGCTCGGGGCAGCCGCAGGCGTGGGACTCGGTTTCTATATCGCTGTGGCCGGATTGATCATGATGGGAATGGCAACGGTTTTTAGCTTTGTGACCCTTCCCGTGGAATACGATGCGAGCAACAGGGCCCTGGCCTGGTTAAAACAGCGCAATATGGTAACCCCCGAAGAATACAAGGGCTCTAAGGATGCCCTTACCTGGGCTGCCCGCACCTATCTGGTGGCCGCCATCGGTTCGCTGGCTACCCTGGTGTACTGGGGGCTGCAGGTATTTGGCGGCAGGGATTAACAGCCGTATTGTTTGGCCCTGGCCGTGAATTGACATACCTGCCGGGTTTCCAAAGCCCGGCAGGTTTTTTTACAGGCTGATCTGCCGGTCGATCTGCTGGTCGAGTGAAATAAAAGTCTCAGTACGGGAAACCCCTTCAATTTGCTGGATGTTCTTGTTCAGCAGCTGCATTAGGTGCTCATTGTCCTTGCAGAGCACCTTTATCAAGATCGACCAGTCGCCGGTGGTATAATGGCACTCCAACACCTCGGGAATCTTTTCAAGTTCCCTGACCGCTCTGGGATTGCTCATGGCCTTGTCGAGGAAGATGCCAATATAAGCCATGGTGGTGTATCCCAAAACTTTGGGGTTGATGATGAATTTGGAACCCGAGATGAGCCCGGATTTTTCCAGTTTTCTCAAGCGTTGGTGGATGGCAGCTCCCGAAATCCCAATATTCCTCGCAATCTCCAGAATGGGTTTCCGGGCATCGTCCATTAAGAACTTTAGGATTTTTTTGTCTGTACCGTCTATATTGAGTGTATTGTTGTCGGATTTCATAAAACGGTTTCAGTTTTTTGTAAAGATATATTTTTTCCTTACATCCTTCAACCTGCGACTGAATCCGGGTAATAACCCAGGTAGGGCACTTCAAATTCCTTGAACACCACCCCATACGATTGTAGTTCTTTCAGGATCGGGGTGTATACCTCCTTTTGTATGGGGATCTGCACCCCGGTTTTACGTATTTGCCCATTCAGGATCAGCAGGGTGGCCATGGCAACCGGCAGGCCTACGGTTTTAGCCATTGCTGTATGGGTGCGGTTTTCACCCAGGACCACCATGTTGGCGTCTATTTGCCTCTTTTTACCATCGAGGACAAAGCCAAATTTGTGGTACATTACAATCATGTCCTTGTCTTCCTCTGCCAGGGTCCAACTGTCTTCCAGGATTTGTTGCAGCATCTGCGCGGGGGTCGCGCGCTTCAACTTGATCTTTTTATGGGGGTCAAAAAGGTTGATTTCCTGTAGTTTGCTCCAGGTGCTGTCGTCCTGGTCTATCTTGAGGTAGTGCCTGAGCTTTAATTCCACAGAATCCGTAGGGGAGTAGGGCAGAAAGAGGTTGGTAAATTCCCGGTACGACATGCCTTCTGAGTTTTCTACCACATAACTGTCGTCTGTCATCCCCAGTTGGACAAACATGTTCCAGGCCTTTGAAAAACCCACCCGCCTGATGGTGCCCCGGTAGAGCGTCAGTGCTTCCTGCAGGCCGTAGACTTCCCGGTAATCCAGGGAATCGCGGTTGGCGTACGCTTCAAAGGTGCCATAACCCTCTATATCCATAAATTCAGTGCGCCTGAAGAGTTTGTGGTAGGGGATGTATTTATAGGTGCCTTCCTGTATGAATTTGGCGGCCCCTCCCTGGCCCGCGAGGACCACATTCCTTGGGTTCCAGGTGAATTTATAGTTCCAGAGGTTGTTGTCGCTTTCAGGCGCAACGAGGCCACCGGTAAACGATTCAAACAACAACATCTTTCCGCCCTGGGCCCGGATGCCGTCTATGACCTGCATGGCACTCATATGGTCTATTCCCGGGTCGAGGCCAATTTCATTCATAAAGATGAGGCCCCGTTCCCTGACCGCAGGGTCCAGGGCTTTCATTTCCTTGCTTACATACGAGGCCGTGACCAGGTTTTTCTGGAAGGCGATGCAATCTTCCGCGATGGTGATATGTAGTCGGGCAGGGAGCATAGAAACCACGATGTCCGCTTCCTTTACCGCCTTTTTCCGCGCCTCGTCATCAAAGATGTCCAGGGGCAACAGGCTGGTATGGGGATGCGTGCGCACGCTAAGGGGCAAATGATCAGGCCTTAGGTCGGCAATCGTAATATGGAGGCCTTCTGAAGCTGCTTTGTCAAGGAAATAATCCAGCAAATACGAAGTGGATTTTCCGGCACCAATAACCAATATTTTTCTGGGCATAATGTGGTTTTTCTAACAGGCTGGGAGAGGGTAATCCCCGAACCGTCGGACGGTACATCTCCAGGGGGTAACGCTGTGTTCGCTGCCCTTTATCCGGTAGTACCGGGGATCATTGCGCAGTGATGGCCCCTTCGCCTTGATTTTTAAAAAAATAACGAACGCTAAGGTATCAAATTGTTACATTTGCAAAAAAATAGAGTTCATAAGTTATGAACAAAACAATTATGCTGAGTGGAATCCTCTTGGGGGCGCTGGCAGTGGTTTTAGGTGCTTTTGGAGCCCATGGGCTGAAGGAACTGTTGCCCGGCGAAGCCCTGGAGTCCTTTAATACCGGAGTCAGATACCAGATGTACCACGCGCTGTTGCTGCTTGTGTTGGGGAGTATGCGGCAGTTGGACGAGGCGCGCAAGAAATGGGTCTTTTACCTCCTGCTTTCCGGGGTGGTATGTTTCTCCTTCTCCATTTATCTCCTGGCCACCAGCAGCCTTACCGGTATATACATGGCTGCTATCGGGGTCATCACCCCCCTTGGGGGGATACTGCTTATAAGTGGTTGGTTATTATTGGCTTACCGTATTTTTAAGCCGTTGGGCTAAGCATTTTTTCAGGCAGCAGCGAAAACTTTAATTTACATCAGACGCAACCAATAGAAAAGTGTTATGACTATTTCCAACCCTAAGACGAAAACGATTTCGTTAAAAGACTACGGTTTTACGAACGACAACATTCATTACCAATTAACGCCCGAGGAATTACAAGAGATCAGCCTGAGCAAAGGATTGGGCGAAGAAGCCTCCTCGGGGGCCCTGGCTATCAGGACCGGGGAATTTACCGGCAGGTCGCCTCAGGATCGCTTTATTGTAAAGGATGAGGTTACCCGGGATAAAGTTTGGTGGGGCCTTGTAAATATCCCCTTTGATCCACAGAAGTTTGAGTCGCTTTACAAAAAGGTCATAAAGTACCTTGATGATAAGGAGTTGTATGTAAGGGATTGTTCTGCCTGCGCAGATCCCGAATACCGTATGAATATAAGGGTGATAACAGAGTATCCATGGTCTAATATGTTTGCCTATAACATGTTCCTTCGGCCTGGCCCGGAAGAGTTGCAACAGTTTGATCCGGAATGGACAGTGATCAATGCCCCTGGATTTCATGCCGACCCAGCTGTCGATGGTACCCGCCAGCATAATTTCGCCATCCTTAATTTTAGCAGGAAAATTGCGTTGATAGGGGGTACGGGGTATACCGGCGAGATTAAGAAAGGTATTTTTTCAGCCCTTAACTTCCTCCTGCCCGTGTATAAAGATACCCTGCCCATGCACTGTTCGGCCAACGTGGGGGAAGAGGGGGATACGGCCATCTTTTTCGGCCTTTCGGGAACCGGGAAAACCACGCTCTCGACCGATCCACTCCGCAAGCTCATCGGGGACGACGAACACGGATGGACCGCCCAAAACACCGTATTCAATTTTGAAGGCGGCTGTTATGCCAAGGTGATAAACCTCTCTCAAGAGAACGAACCAGAGATCTTTAGGGCGATCAGGAAAGGGGCTATCCTCGAGAATGTGGTCCTCGATAAAGCGGGCATCGTGGATTTTGGCGATACCTCCATTACCCAGAACACCCGTGTAAGCTATCCTATCCATCATATCGATAATATTCAACGGCCATCCATAGGAACGCATCCAAAGCACATTTTCTTCCTAACCGCGGATGCCTTTGGGGTCTTACCCCCAATTTCCAAATTAACCCCCAGCCAGGCAGCCTATCATTTTATATCGGGGTATACCGCCAAGGTAGCTGGCACCGAGGCCGGGGTGGTGGAACCCATCCCCTCTTTTTCAGCCTGTTTTGGTGCCCCCTTTATGCCTTTGCACCCCACCAGGTACGCGGAGATGCTGAGTCGTAAAATGCAGGAATCCGGGGTGAATGTTTGGCTCGTAAACACCGGGTGGACCGGCGGGCCTTACGGCGTTGGGAAGCGGATGGAACTCAAATATACCAGGGCCATGATCCATGCCGCACTCAGTGGTAAATTGGGGCTGTATACCTATGATACCTATCACATCCACTCGGTATTTGGGGTGGCACAACCCAGGGAATGCCCGGGGGTGCCCAGCAGTGTCCTAAGCCCAAGGGCTACCTGGAACAATGATGAAGCCTATTATAAAACGGCCTTTAAACTGACCAATGCGTTCAGGGAAAACTTCAAGAAGTTCGAGTCTTACGCCAGTGAAGAAATCAGGCGTGGTGGTCCGCAACGCTATGCCTTCTAAAACAAAAACCCCCGGCATGCGGGGGTTTTTTTATTTTTTGTTGACACTGGTGATGTATTTTTGCAAAGCCATGGTCATAGATGGCGTCTCCGGGGTAGGCGCCTGTATGTCTATGCGCAGGCCCGCATCGGTAGCCGCTTTGATGGTTGAATTTCCAAAAACCGCTATCCGCGTGTCATTCTGTTTGAAATCCGGAAAATTCTTCAACAGGGATTCTATGCCCGAAGGACTGAAAAATACCAATACGTCGTAGTAGACATTGCGAAGGTCTGAGAGGTCGCTGATGACCGTTTTGTAAAAAATGCCACGTTTCCAGGCCAGGCCCGCATCATCCAGTGTTTCGGGTACGATGGGTTTTAGTACATCTGATGAGGGTAACAGGAATTTTTCATCCTTGTACTTTTTAAAGAGGGGAACCAATTCGTTAAAGAATCGTTTGCCTACATAAATCTTCCTTTTCCGGTACACTACATACTTCTGCAGGTAATACGCCACCGCTTCAGACTGGCAGAAATACTTCATGGTGTCGGGCACCTTAAAACGCATTTCTTCTGCGATCCTGAAAAAGTGGTCTACGGAATTCCGGCTGGTAAGGATAATGGCAGTAAAATTATGAAGGTCTATCTTCTGCTGCCTAACGCCTTTGGCATCTACACCCTCCACATGAATGAATGGCCTGAAATCTACCTTGACTTTTTCTTTTTCGATAAGTCGCAGGTAGGGAGAGTTTTCCATTTTTGGTTCAGGTTGAGAGACTAAAATGGTCTTTACCTTCATATATATCGGTATGTTAGAGCGTTTACGATTAGCACCAATGGCGCGATTTCGAGTGCGCAAAGGTACAAAATAAAATAGAAAAAGTAGCTGGTAATCAGTTTTTGATGATTTTTAATAAGGGTAATCCAACCCGCTGTATTGATGATTAAAAACAATAGGATTCCAACATAAACCACCACCTTGGAAGTGGGCAGGACATAGGTCAGGATGATATTGGCAAGGACCAGTACCAGCCCACAATAATTGAAATATGACAGCTTCTTGAAAATGAGCTCTGTGACCACTTTGCTATTGTTGAATATGGCGGAATTGCCCATCTGTAGGAAAATTTTGACCAGGATGAACGCCATGGATATCCCGAGGATAGTCAGGTAATTTACCGGCGGGAGAGGGGGGGTGTCGCTTACTACCCCATATGCCAGGTATATAAAGAGCGCAAAGTTCAACAGCTGGAAAAAAGTAAAGAAAAACTGGAAACCATTGAGCAGCAAGTCCTTCTTGTTGTACATGAATATGTACTTGTTGTTGAATGGCAGGATCATGAAATTGAGGAACCGGCTGTAAAAATAGCGCTTCGCCACCACCAGGAACAAAAGGCTGGAAAAGATGACCAGGGTAATCCAGTCAAAGGAATGCAGGGTGCGGCTTATGGGTTCCATGCTTCCAGTTTTATGTTCTCACTGTTAATACCCCAAAAAAGTCCGTTGTCCGAAATGGCCAGTCTAAAATAGGAGGGCGATTGGATCTCGGGTTGCGGCAATTGTAAATAGAATTCCGTGCTGTCTTTTGCCATCAAAACGGTGGTCGTGGTATCTGCGGGGACGACAGTGGCCGGGCTGAAATCTTTGACTTCCTTGTAACGATTCAGATAGGCGGTGCCAAATTTGAGCTTTGTAAGCGGGATGTTTTGTTGGTAGGGGTTGTACACCTTGATGAGCAGAGCTACCTCATCAGGGGTTCTGACTGGCATTTCAACACGGCATTCCAATTCCCTGTACGATTCAAAATCTTCAATGAATTTGCCATAATACCGGTTTCCGTTGGCAATGGTATAGGACATGTCGCCTTCTTTGAACCGTTTGGCGATGTAAAGCACCTCCTTACCCTGCAGCTGGGCCTCAGTCCCATCGATGTTATATTGGTTTTCCCTGTAAAACACATTATTGAGGGAATAGGAGGGATGGCCGGAATAAAATGCATACATGGGCGCCTCGCGATAGGAATTTTCGAAAACCACGGGGCGTTCTCCGGCTACGGCCTGTACCTGCTGTACCCATTCTTTGTTCCCATGGGTTTCAAAGACTATGGGAAACAAGGGTTCATAGATGAGGCCGACCCTCAAATAGGCCAGGATCACCAGGTTGGCCACTCCAGCCCGCAAAATCCAGGTACGGGCTGCCGGATGTTCCAGCATATACCGAAACGCGATTACCGCCATCGGGATACTGACCACGATGATCCACTGCGTCTGTACCCTGCGCTGGAAGCTGGAAACAAAGAAAAACACCAGTACGCCGTACACCAGGAATAGCAAGGCCCTCGTAAACCGGTCTTTGGACCGTGTTTTGAAAAGCGACTGATAGATCCATGGAAAAGTAAGGCCGAAGATGGCCAGCAGGTTGATGAAGAAGCCCAGGGTAAAATCATTGAAATCATAGGCCCTGTTGGGGCGTTCGAAAAGATGGTATCGGATCGAAACAAAATCGTGTTCGTACAACCAGGCCAGGTGGGGGAAGTAACTAAACAGGGCCACCGCCACGGCCAGCCAGGCATGGGGGTTCAGAACCAGTCGTATATTGGAAGCCAGCACGCAAAGTATGACCAGCACCGCATGATATTTGCTATACATCAGGCCAGCCATCACCAACCCGAGCCCTATGGAGAGGGGGATGGTGGCCTTATGAAGGAAATGTTGGTAGAGCCAAAGGAACATGGCGGTAAAAAACAAAAGCGGGGTGTCGGGCAGGGTAAAAAAGCCATAGGCATGGAGCAACGTCATGGATAATACCAGGACAAAGAAGTGCGGAATATAGTCCTGTTTCCTTTTGTCCTCCACGATATTCCAGAGGATCACCAAGGTACCTGCCGACAGGACACAACTCATGAACCGCACCCCCAGTTCACCCCGGAAGAGCCATCCACTGACCTTGATCAGAAGGGCCACCATCGGAGGGTGGTCAAAATATCCCCAGGAAAGCCGGGAGGCATAATGCCAATAATAAGCCTCATCAAAAAGCAGCTCGGTAAAATGGCTTTGCAGCAGGTTGACCAGAAACAGGGTTGCCAGGAATACGAGAAAGAGCCGGGTTGGTTTAAGCTTCATCGATCTTATTGCTTCGGCCCAAAAATACAAATTATGGGCAGGTTGCCATCCACCAAGCAAACGATAAAAATGCTCCGGTATTTCACTATAGACTTTATAATGTGCTATTTTTGTCCAAATCGCAGCGATGCAATGGCAGAGAGCTTAGTAATCATCCCAACCTATAATGAGATTGAAAATATTGAGGAGATCATCAGGGCGGTCTTTGCGCTGGATAAGGGATTCCATGTATTGATTGTCGACGACAATTCTCCTGATGGGACCGCGGAGCAAGTCAGGTCATTGCAAAAAATGTTCCCCAGGCAGTTGTTTTTGGAGGTACGTCGCGAAAAATCGGGTCTTGGCACCGCCTATATCCACGGTTTTAAATGGGCGATCGACCGGCAGTACGACTATATTTTTGAAATGGATGCCGATTTTTCCCACAGGCCATCGGATTTGTCGCGACTTCACCGGGCTTGCCTGAACAACGCTGACGTAGCCATAGGTTCGCGGTATAAAAGGGGTGTAAACGTAGTCAACTGGCCGCTCTACCGCATCCTCTTATCTTATGGGGCTTCTTTTTATGTGAAGTTTATCACCGGGATGAAGATCCATGACCCTACGGCAGGCTTTGTGTGCTATAAGAGAAAAGTCCTGGAAACCATCGATCTGGATTCGGTAAAATTTATCGGGTACGCCTTCCAGATTGAAATGAAGTACAGGGCGTACTTAAAGAAGTTCAGGTTGGAGGAGGTATCCATCATATTTACCGACCGGGAGAAAGGGAAGTCTAAAATGAGCAGCGCCATCATATGGGAAGCGGTGTTTGGGGTTATTAGCATGAAGCTGCGCAGCCTCTTTAAAAAAAACGGGTTTTGATTCATGGAAAGGACGCTGATAAAAAATGCGATACTGGTCAACGAGGGGAGGCTGCTTGAGAGCGACCTCCTGATCGAAGACGAATTCATCGCCAGGATCGACAGAGACATCAGTGACCCCAACGCCAGGGTAATCGACGCCAGTGGCAGGTATCTGTTGCCGGGCCTCATAGATGACCAGGTGCATTTCCGGGAACCCGGGCTAACCCATAAGGGCGATATTGCTTCAGAGAGCAGGGCGGCCGTCGCAGGGGGGATTACCTCCTATATGGAACAACCCAACACCATGCCCCAGACCACCAGCATCGAGAGGCTGGAGGAGAAATTCGCCCTGGCGTCCAGGTCCTCCTATGCCAACTATTCCTTCCTCTTTGGGGGTACCAACGATAATCTTGAGGAAATCAAAAGGCTCGATAAGAAGTCCTGTTCGGGGGTGAAGCTATTCCTGGGGTCTTCTACCGGGAATATGCTCGTTGATGATGAAGGGGTCCTCGAAAAGATTTTCAGCAATACCGAAATGGTCATTTCCGCGCATTGTGAAGATGAAGGCACGATCCGCAGGAACCTGGCCCTGTTTAAGGAACAGTACGGGGAGGACATCCCGATAGGACTCCATCCAAAAATCCGGAGTGAGGAGGCCTGTTACCGCTCTTCTTCCCGGGCGATTGAACTCGCCAGGAGAACCGGGGCACGCCTCCACGTATTTCACCTTTCCACGGGGCGCGAAACCGCGCTGTTCCGGAACGACATCCCCCTGGAGGAAAAGCAGATAACCTGTGAAGCCTGTATTCACCACCTATGGTTTTCAGACAAAGACTACGCGGAGAAGGGAACATGGGTAAAATGGAACCCGGCCATAAAGACTGGGGAAGACCGGGAACAGCTATGGCAGGCCTTGCTCGATGACCGGATTGACGTGGTGGCCACAGACCATGCCCCCCACACGCTGGAAGAGAAACGCAACCCCTATACGTCTGCACCTTCGGGGGGGCCCTTGGTGCAACATGCGCTGCCGGCTATGTTGGAGAAATTCAAAGAGGGTCGCATTACCCTGGAAAACATCGTCAAAAAAATGAGCCATAACCCTGCCATCCTGTTCCAGGTTGAAAAGCGCGGCTACCTAAGGGAGGGATATTTTGCCGACCTGGTCCTGGTAGACCTCCAAAGTTCATGGGCCGTAAACAAGGATAATATCGCATACAAGTGCGGCTGGTCCCCCTTTGAAGGGCAAACGTTTTCATCGGCAGTGACCCAGACCTTCGTCAACGGACACCTTGCCTATGATCAGGGCCGTTTTTCGGGCCATCGAAAAGGGGCCCGCTTAACATTTAACCGTTAACCATGAGAAAGCTAGTAAGCGCACTGGTCCTTTTTGGCCTGTTTTCTTGTGCGGAGGAGGTGGTGCAAAAACCCGCTGACCTGATCCCCGGGGATAAGATGGCCGAAATTCTCTACGATCTCGCCATTGTGAATGCCGCAAAAAGCACGAACCCCAATATCCTGGAGGAACATGATATCGAAATTATGGCCTATGTTTACGAAAAGCACGGGATAGACAGCGTGCGATTTGTCAATAGCGATATTTACTATGCCTCAAAACCGGACGAGTATGAGGCTATTTACAAAAAGGTGGAAGCCCGCCTGGAACGGGAGAAGGAAGCCCTGGAAGAAGAGCGCAGGCGGGTGAGCGACAGCATCCGCATAGCAGCGGAAAAACGCAGGGAAGCCGAGGCGGCAAAAGATTCAATCCGATAATTTGCGATGTTCCCTATCATAATGCCGGCAACTGGCTATGATCGATTCTTTCAGGGGTTCAAAACTGTACTGAAGCGCCTCTTTTATTTTCCCGTTGACATATAAGGTAGGGTGTTTCAGGGATGCCACATTGCTTTTTGTCAGTTTCCGCCTGCCCCCGCCAAACAGGCATCGTAGCCAATCCAGGCGCCAGAGTATTTCTAACCCCCAGAGCGGCAGGGTCTTTGCAGGCCCCTTTTTGTTAAATTCCCTTGCCATCATGCCCAATAATTCCCTGTAACTTAGCTGTTCCGCCACCACGATAAACCGTTCGTTCACGATGGAAGACTGCATGAGTTGTACCATGATTTGCACTACATCACCGACTCCAACAAAACCCGAACCTCCCGGCGGCGCATAAGACGGCCCCCTTGCCGCTATACCAAAAATGCGGCCACTGGCACCCTGCCAAAAACCGGGCCCCAGGATGATCCCCGGATTTACGATGACCACAGGCAAACCTTCCTGGGCGCCACGCCATACTTCCATCTCCGCTGAAAGCTTGCTTAGGGCATATACGTTCCGTTGCCTGTCCGGGCCGTAGTCTTCTTCAGTGGCTGGCGCATCGTTTAAAGGCTTCCCAATGGTGGCTATAGAACTGGCATAGCATAACTTTTGCACCTGCCGGGATAAGCAGAGGTTGACAACATTGGCCGTGCCTTCGGCATTTACTTTCCTCAATTGCCTGAAATCCCCGGGGTCAAAAGAGATCATGGCCGCACAGTGGTACACCTGGGAAACCTGGTCAAAAGCAGATTCCAAGGCCATCAGGTCATTGATGTCTGCCTCCACCCAGTGGATTTTTTCAAAAAAACCATCCCCTTGAGCAGTGTAATAGGAAAATACCCGCCTGACGCGTTCAAGACGGCGGATGTCCCTGTAAGTAGCCCTCACGGGAATCTCCTCCTGTACCAATTGCCATAGCAGGTGTGCCCCGACCAAACCCGTACCTCCGGTAACCAGAATCATGGTCCAAATGTAGCCAATTCGCGGGGATATCTTTTCTATCCTCGGCAGAGGGCCGGGTATTTCTTTATATTTGCAGCAATCAAACAAAAGTAGATAAGATGCCTGTGAATTTTGTGAAGGAGCTAGAGTGGCGCGGGATGTTGCACGACGCCATGCCGGGTACGGAAGAACATTTGCTAAGTGGGATGCAATCAGCCTATATAGGATTCGACCCAACGGCCGACTCCCTGCATATAGGCCATCTCGTTGGGGTGATGATGCTGCGCCATTTCCAGATTGCCGGGCATAAACCCTATGCCTTAATAGGCGGTGCCACGGGGATGATTGGGGACCCATCGGGGAAATCCGAGGAACGGAACCTGCTGGATGAAACCACGCTCAGGATGAACCAGGAAGCTATTAAAGAACAATTGTCGCGCTTCCTCGATTTCGAAAGCGATGAAAAGAATGCGGCCGTCTTGGTGAATAACTACGACTGGATGAAGGATATGGGCTTTGTCGAGTTTATCCGGGATGTGGGCAAACATATTACCGTCAACTATATGATGGCCAAGGATTCCGTTAAAAAACGCCTTTCGGCCGACGCCAAAGAAGGGATGTCATTCACGGAATTTACCTACCAGTTGGTGCAGGGCTATGATTTTCTTTACCTCTTCCAGAATTTTAATTGTAGCCTTCAGATGGGGGGTAGCGATCAGTGGGGGAATATCACCACCGGTACCGAACTCATCAGGCGGATAGGCGGGGGGAAGGGATTTGCCCTCACCTGCCCCCTGATTACCAAGGCGGACGGGACCAAATTCGGGAAGACAGAACAGGGCAATGTCTGGCTTGACGCCCACCGGACCTCCCCTTACGCCTTCTATCAGTATTGGTTGAATACCTCCGACGAAGACGCGGAACGCTATATCCGGATCTTTACCTTCCTGAACCGGTCCGAAATCAAAAGCCTGGTTGAAGAACACCGGCAACAACCACACCTGAGGGGCCTCCAAAGGCGGCTGGCGGAAGAAATCACAGTGATGGTCCATTCCCGGGAAGAGTATGACAATGCCGTTGCGGCCAGCAATATACTTTTTGGAAAATCTACCTCGGAACAGTTGCGCAAACTGGACGAAGCTACCTTTCTTGAGATTTTTGAAGGCGTCCCACAGGCCAACCTGCCAAAACGGGAAATCGAACAAGGGATCGACATCATTGCTGCCCTGGCCGGGAAAAGCGGGTTTTTGAATTCGAATGGGGAAGCCAGGAGGGAGCTCAAACAGAACTCGATCTCGGTAAATAAGGAAAAAGTACAGGAAGATTACACGATCAGTGCTTCTGACCTGATCAGCGGGAAGTATATCCTGCTGCAGCGGGGGAAGAAAAACTATATGCTACTGGTAGCCGAATAGGCAGGGCGGGAGTATCGAAAGGCCGTATCCCCCCGCTGATGCCCAACCATTGGACAGGCAGTTTCAGCCCAAGGAGAAGAGCTGCCATCCAACGAAAATAACTGGCCGGAACCCTATGCGCCATGCCCTATGGAAATACATCTACCTAAAGCGGTTGCAGAGAGCAGGGAATTCTACGCGGAAGTCCTTGCCCGGAGGGCAACCTATGCTTCCATAGGCGCACATCTGGAAGCCATGGCGCTTAGGATGTGGGAAGGTTTACAGGCTGGAAATGACGTAGTGTTCATGGAGATATCAGGCTTCCACAGAGACCATCTGGGGAGGAGTCCTGAAGTGTTGCGGAGCCTTTCCTTAAAAGAAGCCGATTGCAGGCAGGCCATCGCCAATGAATATGGATTCAGCAGATGGACTGAAGTGGCTGCGCTCTGGCTGCCTTATGACATGCTATACGAAGAAACCGTGGACCTTATGCTAGCCGGTGAAATTGAGCAGCTCAAAGAACGCATTGGCAAGAACCCCGCCCTGCTCCAGCAAAAGTCGCGCTATGGCCATAGGGCTACGCTTTTGCATTACGCTGTGGGTAACGGGGTTGAGATCTGGCGCCAACAACTCCCCATGAACCTGCCGGACATCGTGGGTTTCTTATTGGAAAAGGGCGCCAGCCCCTGGGCCAAAATGCAGGTCTACGGAGGAGAGTACACCGCGGCAGAACTCCTGTTATCAAGTATGCACCCCAGAAATGCGGGGATTTTTGAGGAGTTACGCAGCTTGTTGGATACCTAGCCTTACAATACCATCAGGTTACAGCCGCGTATATCGGAATCGTCAAACCTTCCCAGGACTTCAAACCGGTGATCGTCATGCATTTTGCCCAGATCCTGTGTGGCGATAAAGGAACAGGAATATACATTAGCCAGGTCAACCACATTGATCCCGCCGGTTTTGCCGTATGGCAAATAGGCCAGGGGGTCTTCGGGGTCCCTGATGAGTACCTGCATCCAGGGTGGGGTCCTGAACATCCCTCCGCCCCTGGAGTAGGCCTGCGACAGTAATTCGGTCATCCCGTACTCCGAGTGGATGGCACCCACCCCCAATCCCAATCCCTTGCAAAGCAGGGCGTGCAGTTCCTCCCGCACAAGTTCCCTTCTGCGGCCTTTCATCCCCCCGGTTTCCATGATAAGGGTGTTGGTGAGCGACATGGGGTACTGCTCGGCAAAGTCGAGCAGGGCAAAAGAGACCCCAATGAGCAGGACTTTACGGCCCCGGGCTTCCAGTCGGAGCAGCTGCTCCCGGAGCGCGTTGTAATCGTTGAGGTAGAAACCGCTTTCGGGCCTGCCACTGCGCTTGATGAGGTCGTTTACCATGTAGACCAGAGAGGAACCCTGCCTTTCCAGGTAGGATGGGAGCAAGGCGAGGATGCAATAGTCCGAAACCGGTCCGTAAAAAAGTTCGAAAGCACGGAGGTAACTCCTTTCATAAAGGGCCGGATCTGCCACATAATGCCTGCTGGGGGTGCTCCCTGTGGTCCCGCTGCTGGTAAATAGCAGGGATTTTTCAGGGTGCCCGCATACAACCTCCTTGCTTTTGAAAAATGCGATGGGCAGGAAGGGAATGTCTTTCAGCTGCCGCACACCCGCGTCATCCTTGCCCAGGTAGGAGCAGAATTCACGGTAGACGGCGTTATGGCGATACTGGTAACGGAACGTTTCAAGGGCGAGGGAATGGAAATCCGCGGAACCGGCTATATCAAACAGGCGTTGTGTTTCCATAGGGAATATGCTGGGGGCAAAAGTAACTAAAATAAAAAAGCCCCGCTAAGGGGGCTCCTAACTGAGTTGTGTTAGTTTACTTTACCACCAATTTGCGGGTCATCGTCCTGTTGTTTTCAACCACCTGCAACACATAGACCCCGGGAACCAGTCGGGATATGTTCAGCGCATTGGTTGATATGCGGTCCCTTAGTACCACCTTGCCAAAAACATCATAGACCGTAATTGCCTTATGGTCGTTTTGCCTGGTCGTGACATAGACCATATCGTCAAAGGCCGGGTTGGGGTACAGGGTAAATTCGTGGGATTCTTTCCCCGGATCGGGATCCTGGGGGGAGAAATCCTGGGCGGACAGGACCGAGGTGCAAGCCAGAAAGAGGGCCAGGTAAAGTAGCTTCATGTACATTGATTTGGGATCAATACCGTAAATATAGAAGAACACTTCCTCCGGGCACAGGAATTGTTGTGAAAGCGAAATAATTGTAGGTCAATGAACTATGCCTTGCAATTCATCGATAAAAATCGCATTTAATCGATTGAACAGGGCATGCAAAAAGAGGCAGGAAGCAGGGAAACTACTTGACGATCAGCTTGCGGGTAGCTACTTTGTCTTTTTCAAACGCCCTGAGTACGTAAACGCCAGGGTCCAGGTTGCCCAGGTCCAGTTCTTTGCCCAGGATAGTCGTTTCCAGTACCTGGGTGCCAAGGACGTCAAAAATGAGGATTTTCTTGGGGGCGTTTTGATGGGTACTGATAAACACCTTACCATTGGTCGTTGGGTTGGGATATAGCTTAAACCCTTCAATATCCCCCTGTTTTCGGGCATCTTGCCCGAAGGTAAAGGAGGTTATCGCCAAAAAAAGAAGTAGGTAAAGGTGCTTCATACGCAATAAACAGCAAAGAGTGTACCACAAAGATATATATTTTATCTATTGGGCTATAGGCAGTTACACTGTAATAAAGGATTATTCGATGAAATGCACATTAATGCCCGTTGCAGGCACAGATCACTCCTTGGGCACGGTGTTAAAGGCGGGGCGGGATGAGCGGGTAAAAAGCCGGAAAACAGGAAAGTATGCCGTGTCAAGCTTCCCTGGCGCCCGGCCATGTTACCTAAGTGTTAGCAACATTAAATCAATGTTAACCGCTTTAAGCATAGAAGTATTATCTTTACTTTTAGCAAGGTTAACCAAAAATGATGGCCATGAAAAAAAAGGACATTAAGATACTATTGGTGGATGATGAGCCGGATATTCTCGAAATTCTGAGCTACAATCTGACGGCTGAGGGGTACCAGGTGTTCACGGCCAAAAATGGGGTGGAAGGGGTTGAAAAGGCAAGGAAGAAGAAGCCGCATTTGATTATTTTGGATGTGATGATGCCCGAGATGGATGGCATCGAAGCATGCGAACTCATCAGGGCTAGCAAAGGCCTGGAACACAGTATTATTGCCTTCCTTACGGCCAGGGGGGAAGATTACAGCCAGGTGGCCGGATTTGACGCGGGGGCCGATGATTATATCACCAAGCCCATTAAGCCCAAAGTCCTGGTTAGTAAGGTGAAAGCCCTGCTTCGTCGCCTGAAGGAGGAGGAAGGTGCCAATGACGAAGTGATGCGGGTGGGGAAAATTGAGATTAACCGCGAGGAATACAAAGTAGTGAATCACGGGGAGGAGATTGTACTCCCGAGGAAGGAGTTTGAACTCCTGGCTTTGCTGGCGTCCAAGCCGGACAAAGTGTTTAAGCGCGAAGTTATCCTGGACAAGGTCTGGGGCCAGGAGGTGGTGGTGGGGGGCCGCACTATTGATGTCCATATCAGAAAACTCAGGGAAAAGATTGGGGACGATCATTTTAAAACGGTCAAAGGCGTGGGGTATAAGTTTGTGCTATAATGGCCATCCGTTTAAAAAAGTCATATAAATTCGCCTTCCGTTCTTCCTTTCTCATTACCGGTGCCCTGACCCTGCTGCTGGCAGCTTTCCTCTGGTATGGTACCCCGTTATTCAACTGGCCGGTCCTGGTGGTTTTTTCCATTTGCACCTTCCTGATTTCTTTCCTTATCCTGCAAATCCGGGTACAGAAATTTATCTACCGGAGGATCAAAAAGATCTATGACGATGTTTCCCTCCTCGAATCGTCCCCCATTGCCACTGGGCCCATCACCACCGATATGCGGACCCTGACCGAGGAAATTGAAAAGTTTGCCAAGGATAAGAAAATAGAGATCGACACCTTAAAAATCCGGGAAGAATACCGCAAAGACTTCCTGGGGAATGTATCCCATGAGTTAAAAACGCCCCTCTTTACCGTGCAGGGGTATATCCTGACCTTGCTGGATGGCGCCATGGATGACAAGAAACTTCTGAAGAAATACCTGCAACGGGCCAATAAAGGAGTGGAAAGGCTCATTTATATTGTCAAGGACCTGGACCTGATCACCAAACTCGAAATCGGGGACCTGAACCTCAAAATGGAAGATTTTGATATCATCGAGCTGATCCAGAGTGTTTTTGACCTCCTGGAGATGAAAGCCTCGAAAAAGGACATTTCGCTGACCTTTGACCAGGGATACACCAAGCCGATATGGGTTAGGGCCGACCGGGAGAAAATACAGCAGGTTATCACCAACCTCCTGGTAAATTCACTGAAATACGGACATAAGGAGGGTACTACCGAGGTGAGCGTGGAAAACCTGATTAAAAACAAAGTCATCATCAGGGTGACCGACAATGGGGAAGGAATCGCCCCCGAACATATCACGAGGATCTTTGAACGCTTTTACAGGGTCGATAAAAGTGGGAGCCGCAAGGAAGGGGGGTCTGGCCTGGGCCTTTCCATTGTAAAGCATATCATCGAAGCCCATGGCGAGAAGATCTATGTGGAAAGTGCCCCCGGGGTGGGTTCTGAGTTCTCCTTTACCCTGGAAAAGGCCCAGCCTGTTACCGCCCCCGAAACGCTCAGGAGGGTGGCTCCCAAAGCACCATAGGATCCCCTTCTGACAACGTCAAAGATTTCCTTAGCTTTGTGAAAGCAATAAACCATATCCCATTGGGAAGCAAGAATAAATTAAAGCGTTTTAAGGACAACGCGTCTTTCAAAAATGTCATACAGCCCGGACGGGAGGAAGTACTCGGTGAGACCTTTACGCTGAAAGGGCATTGGAACCGTTTCTTTGGCAATGAACACCCCCTGGTACTGGAGCTGGGATGCGGGAAAGGCGAGTATTCCCTGGCACTGGCCCGCAGGTACCCCGGGAAGAACTTTATCGGAGTGGACATTAAGGGCGCACGCCTATGGAGGGGGGCCAAAACGGCTCTGGAAGAAGGCCTGCCCAACGTGGCATTCCTAAGGACCCAGATCGAACTCATCGACCTGCTGTTCGCCGAAGATGAGGTCTCGGAAATATGGATTACCTTTCCCGACCCGCAAATCAAATACAAGCGCACCAAACACCGGCTGACCAATCAAAAATTCCTGGAAAAATACCGGTGCATCCTGAAGGAGAAAGGTCTGGTGCACCTTAAAACCGACAGTGAGTTCCTGCATGGTTATACCCTGGGACTGCTGCATGGATTGGGGAAGGAAGTACTGTATGCCAACCACCATGTATACAGGAACGAGGGCAGTCCGCCGGAAGTGACGTCCATCCAAACCTTTTACGAAGCGCAATACCTGGAGGCAGGTAAGCCCATCACATATATCAAATTCAGGGTTTCTTAGGCTATGACGCATTTGGTTATCCTTTTTTTCGCCACCTTTTCTGCCGCCTTTATGGCCACGGTACCTCCCGGCCTCCTGAATATGAATGCGGCCAAGACGAGTGTTAAAAAAGGGAAAGCCAACGGGGTCATCTTCAGCCTTGGGGTTTCTACCATGATCATGATGCAGGCCTATGTGGCGGTATTGATCTCCAAATACCTTTTCAGGAACCCCGAAGTAATAGACCTCCTGCTGAAAACGGCCCTGGCGGTTTTCGCTTTTTTTGCCATTTACTTCTATGTGGTTGCAAGGCGGGAGAACCCACAAAAGGTAAAAATGGTCCGTGTAAGCCGAAAAAACAGCTTTTTTAAGGGGATGCTCCTGGCAGCCCTCAACCTGCTGACCATCCCCTACTACAGCGGACTCAATGCCATGTGGAATGCCTCTGGCTGGATCAAGTTTGAAATCTGGGATATCTGTACCTTTATCTTTGCCGCAGGTTGCGGCACCTTCGCGGTCCTCTATTTGTACACCGTGTATTTTAAGAAACTCGAAACCAAAACCCATACCTTTAGCAAGAATTCAAACTACATTCTAAGCGGGTTGATGGTGGTTTTACTGATGATCACCATTATCCGAATATTTTATACCTGACGGGCCCATGGAATCTTCTAATTTTTTTGAAAAAGTGTATGAAGTGGCCGCACAGATCCCTTACGGCCGGGTGACTTCCTACGGGGCCATTGCCAAATATCTGGGCGCTGCCCGCAGTGCCCGTATGGTGGGATGGGCAATGAACAACGCCCATGCCATGGACCATATTCCCGCCCACAGGGTGGTAAACCGTATCGGGCTACTCACCGGGAAACACCATTTTGGCGGCACCAATATCATGCAACAGTTGCTGGAAAACGAGGGGGTCCGCGTTCATAACAACCAGGTTGTGGATTTTGACACGCATTTCTGGGACCCGGCAGAAGCACTGAAGGGATAGTACGTTACTGGCCATATCGTCGGGCGTATACCCCTGATACCCACTATTTTTTTCCTCTATGGGCCGATACCGCTTTTCGATGCCCGGGTTTCCGAATCTCAGGCCTTTGCTGTATCTTTGTTGTTTAGAATGATTTTACATAAAAACCGGCCATACCCGGATGAGGGGCTGATGACACAGGACGGGCCCGGCACCCCCCTGAATGCCTCGGAAAACTACCGGCTTACGGTAGTAGGGCCGGCAAGAAAGCAAAGGCTATGAAACTCGATAAAAAGCAAATATTGAAAGCGCTCGAATCCATTTCGGTCCCCGGTGAGGGGCAGAATATGGTGGCAAGCGGGGCGCTGCACAACATCCAGGTTTTTGGCGATGAAGTGGTGGTTGATATTACCATAAAAAATCCCAGCCTGCAGGCACGCAAGAAAACCGAGGTTGAAATTCTCAAAACCATTCACCGCGAGGTTTACGAAAAGGCCAAGATCACTGTAAACGTAAAGGTAGACGCCCCTGAGAAAAAAACGGTAAACGAAATCAAGGGGAAACCCATCCCGGGAATCCAAAACATCATTGCCGTGGCTTCTGGTAAAGGTGGTGTGGGCAAATCGACCATTGCGGCGAACCTTGCGGTAACGCTTTCCAAAATGGGCTTCAGCGTGGGTTTGCTCGATGCAGATATCTACGGCCCTTCCATGCCTACGATGTTTGATGTGGCGATGGAAAAACCCCGGGCGACCAATGTCAATGGCAAGTCGCGCATGTTGCCGGTAGAAAGCCATGGGGTAAAGATGTTGTCCATTGGGTTCTTCACACAACCCAACCAGGCGGTGATTTGGCGGGGGCCTATGGCGTCCAAGGCACTGAACCAAATGATTTTTGATGCCCATTGGGGCAACCTTGATTTTCTGTTGCTTGACCTGCCCCCCGGTACCGGGGATATTCACCTGAGTATCATGCAGGCCATGCCGGTGACCGGCGCGGTTGTGGTAAGCACGCCCCAGGAGGTGGCTTTGGCAGATGCCCGCAAAGGGGTCGCGATGTTCCAGCAGGAGTCCATCAACGTACCCGTGCTGGGGATTGTAGAGAATATGGCTTATTTTACGCCGGCCGAACTCCCGGACAACAAATATTATATCTTTGGGAAAGAAGGGGCCAGGAACCTTGCGGAAGACCTGGGAGTGCCTTTCCTTGGCGAGATCCCCCTGGTACAGAGTATTCGGGAGGCAGGCGATGCAGGCCGCCCGGCCGCCCTGCAGACGGCTACCCCGGTTGAATCGGCTTTTGAGGACCTGACACGCAAAGTAGTGCAGGAAGTGGTGGCGCGCAATGAGAGCTTACCGCCTACAGAAGCGATCAAAATAACGACAATGGCCGGTTGTTCTGCCGTTAAAAAGAAATGATCATGACATCAGAGGAATTACGAATCAAAGTGGAAATGGCCCTTGAAGAAATCCGCCCTTTCCTGCAAAGCGACGGCGGGGACATCTCCCTGGTATCCATAGATAACGATACCCTGGTAAAAGTAAGGCTGGAAGGAACCTGTGTGGGCTGTTCGGTCAATCAGATGACCCTGAAAAGCGGCGTTGAAATGACCATCAAGAAGCATGCCCCCCAGATTGAAAAGGTGGTCAATATTGATTAAGCCTGCAAAAAGCCATAGGAAAATGTCTTTCCCATTGTTGAACCTCCTCCCAAAGGAACCCAGTAGATGATCAAAACAGATATTTTAATTATAGGCGCCGGGCCTACGGGCCTCTTTGCCGTTTTCGAAGCAGGACTCCTGCAATTAAAATGCCACCTCATTGATGCCCTCCCGCAACCCGGCGGACAATGCGCTGAAATCTATCCCAAGAAACCCATATACGATATACCCGGTTTTCCGGAAGTGCTGGCCGGGGACCTGGTGGATAACCTTATGCAGCAAATAGCGCCTTTTCAACCGGGATTTACCCTGGGGGAACGTGCCGAAACCATAGAAAAAAATGAGGATGGCCACTTTGTCGTGACGACGAATAAGGGTACCCGGCACCAGGCACCAATCGTCGCCATAGCCGGAGGACTTGGCAGCTTTGAACCCCGGAAACCCCTTCTTAAAGACCTGGACAGGTTCGAGGATCGGGGCGTAACCTACATGATCAAAGACCCCGAGGCTTTTCGAAATAAAAGGCTGGTCATCGCCGGCGGTGGAGATTCTGCATTGGATTGGAGCATTTTCCTGGCAAACGTGGCCCGGGAGGTAACGCTGGTACACAGGAGAAATGAATTCAGGGGTGCCCTGGACTCAGTGGAGAAGGTTCAGGCCCTGAAAGACCAGGGAAAGATTAAACTCATAACCCCGGCAGAAGTAGTTGGGCTACAAGGGAAAGACACCTTGGAAGCGGTCTTGATAGAACGCGCTTCTGATGAGGGGGAAGCAATCCGCCTGGAGGTAGACCATTTTATCCCTTTGTTCGGCCTGTCGCCCAAACTGGGGCCTATTGCCGATTGGGGCCTGGAAATTGAGAAGAACTCTATCAAGGTGGACAATACGGTGGATTATCAGACCAATATCCCCGGCATATACGCCATTGGCGATGTAAACACCTACCCCGGGAAGCTCAAATTGATCCTATGTGGCTTTCACGAGGCTACCCTGATGGTACAAAGTGCCTACCAGCGGATCCATCCGGACAAACGATACGTCATGAAGTACACCACCGTGGGAGGCATACAGGGTTTTGACGGCAGCAGGAAGGAAGCGCCCAAAGCAGTTGTAAAGTCTATCGAATAAATAGGGAAATCTGGTATTATTTCTGATATTTGCGGCCTCGTTCCGGACAAGGCTGTAAATCCCGGCCGTCACTGAAACCAGCATACCATGCAAGACATCAAGATTAAGATCACAGACAGGGAAGGGGTCCTTCATGAGGTGGAGGCCCCCACGGATATGAATATGAACCTCATGGAACTGGTACGTTCCTACGAACTTGCACCGGAAGGGACGATCGGGGTTTGCGGGGGAATGGCGATGTGTGCCTCCTGTCAGTGCTATATCAAATCCAGCCATACCCTGCCCGAAAAATCGGATGAGGAAGAGGCCATGCTCGCCGAGGCTTTTTACGTGCAACCCAACAGTCGCCTCGGCTGCCAGATCCATCTGACGGAATCCCTGGACGGGCTGGAAGTTGTGCTTGCCCCGGAAAGTTGACGGCTATGGCAGCCGACATCCGCAATATGGCCCAAGGCGTGGTGCCTGGCCTATATGCGGGCCTGGTAGGTATAAAGGTTGTAATATCGCCCTTGTTTTTCAATCAGGCTTTCGTGGGTGCCTTCTTCCGCGATCCTGCCGTTTTCTATGACCAGGATTTGGTCTGCTTTGCGGATGGTACTGAGGCGGTGGGCAATCACAAAGGTGGTACGCCCACGGGTCAGTGTGGCCAGGCTTTTCTGGATCAGCGATTCACTCTCGGTATCCAGGTTGGAAGTAGCTTCATCCAGTATCAAAATCCTGGGGTTGGCCAATACGGCCCTGGCGATGGCAATACGTTGGCGTTGCCCGCCCGACAGCTTGATCCCCCTTTCCCCTATGACCGTATCCAGGCCCTCTTCAAAGCGTTCCGTAAATTCATCCACATAGGCGGCCTTTACGGCCTCCTGCAAGGATGCCTCTGAAGCATTGGGCCTTGGAAAGAGGATGTTCTCCCGGATCGTCCCCTCAAACAGGAAGTCGTCCTGGAGGACCACGCCGAGGTGCTTCCTGTAACTGTCCAAAGCAACCCTGGAAAGATCCTGACCGTCTATGCGCACCGTTCCCGACTGTGGTGTCAGGAAACTGGCAGCCAGTCCGGCGATGGTCGTCTTGCCCGACCCCGAGCTGCCTACAAGGGCCACTATCGTGCCCGGGGCGACCCGGAAACTGATATGGTGAATGACTTCTTTGTCTTCCTCATAGGCAAAGGTTACGTCGTCAAAGACCACTTCCCCTTGCAGGTCTTCCAGCACCACCGTACGTTCTTTGGTATTGGCTTCGGGCTGCATACGCATCAGTTCATCGGTACGGTCCAGGCCGGCCAGGGCTTCTGTAAGCTGGCTGCCAATATTGCTCATCTGTACAATCGGAGCCACCATCAGGCCCAGGAGGAAGGTAAACGTGAGGAATTCTCCCACCGTGAGCTCATCCATCATGATCTTATAGCCGCCAAGCCCCATAATCCCGGTGGTGGCCACTCCCAGGAGGAAGGTGGAGGAACTGGTGATCAGGGCGGTGGCCGTAAGGCTTTTTCGAACATTCTGGTAGAGCCGGTGGACCCCTTCTTCAAAAACCGAATGTTCCTGTACCTCTGCATTGAAGCCCTTGATGACCCGTATGCCGCCCAGCGTTTCCGTCAGGCGGCCGGTTACCTCGGCGTTGATTTTACCCCGGTTACGGAAAATGGGCCGGATTACTTTAAAGGCCTTCATTGCGATCACCGCGAATACGGCCAGGGGAATGAGGGCGAATAGGGTCATGCTCACACTGATGTTCAGCAATAAAACCAGGGAAACGACCGCGGTAACGGTGCCCCCCACCAATTGTACCAGCCCGGTTCCTATGAGATTTCGGACCCCTTCCACATCGGTCATGATCCTGGAGACCAACTCGCCGGATTTGGTATTGTCAAAAAACCGGATGGGCAATGAAAGGATTTTTTTCTGTACCTGGGCCCTGAGCTCAGAGATCATATACTGTGCCTGTACACTGAGGATCCTGGTGAGCAGGAAGGAAGTGACTGCCTGTATCAAAATGGCCAACACAACAATCCCCACCAATATTTTTAAAAAGCGGAGGTCCTTGTTGGGGATGATATCATCCATAAGATACTTGAGCGACATGGGCGCGACAAAGCTGGCGGCCTTGCTGATGACGATCAGGAAAAGCCCGGTGATGACCAATCTTCTCCTGGGCCAGATAATGGTTTTAAAAGCATTGAGGACGCTTACGTTTTTGTCGGACATGTATTGGGATTAGTGTGTAAAAGAACGCCAAGTTACTACATTTTTAGCGGGAATCCCCCACCCTTGACCTCCCCGGGCATTTTTCCCGGAATTTTTAGTTTTTCAACTACAGGTCGCTTATTTTCATGGCCGGATATGGCAAAACCGGCCGTTACCCCAACCGCCACGGAAGGGGTTGACCCGGTTCAATTCCCCGTTACCTGTATTATTCCAAATGTTATGAAGAATCTATTCCTGCCCTTGATGGCCCTTTTTCTGGCCTGCACCTCCGGACAACCCTCAGGCGAGATGGGGCGTTGGTTGCAGCATGCCGCCAACACCACGATCATGCGCGATGATTTTGGGGTCCCGCATGTTTATGGAAAAACGGATGCCGATGCCGTTTTCGGGCTGCTGTATGCCCAGTGTGAGGACGATTTCAACCGGGTCGAACAAAACTATATCTGGGCCATTGGCCGGTTGGCCGAAGTTGAAGGCCCGGATGCGCTTTACAGTGATCTGCGCGCCCGGCTTTTTATGAGTCGCGAAGAGGCCATTGCCGCCTATGAAAACAGCCCGCCATGGCTCAGGGAACTGTGTGAGGCCTTTGCCGACGGGGTCAACTATTACCTGTATACGCATCCCGGGGTCACGCCCCGCCTGCTCACGCGATTTGAACCCTGGATGCCCATGTATTTCAGTGAAGGCTCTATTGGGGGAGATATAGAACGGGTACAACTCGAGCAACTCCGCGCCCTGTACGAAGGAAGAGCCCCATTGGTGCAACCCGGGGCGGCAACCCCGGAGAAAGCGACTACCTATACGGAACCCCAGGGTTCCAACGGGATAGCCATTTCGGGCGCGCTTACGGCCTCGGGGAATCCCATGCTGCTTATTAACCCGCATACTTCCTTCTATTTCCGCGGGGAAGTACACGCGGTTAGCGAAGAAGGGCTCAATGCTTACGGGGCGGTCACCTGGGGGCAGTTTTTTATCTACCAGGGGTTTAATGAGAAAACCGGCTGGATGCACACTTCAACCTATACCGATGTGATGGATGAGTTTATAGAGGATATGGTCGTTATCGACAGCCTTCCATGGTATCGCTATGGCGACGAGTTACGTCCGGTAACGATATCGGAGGTTACCCTAAAATACCGGGATGGCGACCGAATGGGCGAGAGGACGTTTCCCACCTACCATACCCACCATGGTCCTGTGACCCATAAGGTCGGCGGGAAAATGACCGCCACAGCCATGATGTGGGAACCTGCCAAAGCGCTGGAACAGTCTTATATCAGGACCAAACAACAGGGCTATGAAGGATTTCGCAAGATGATGGATATGCGCACCAATTCTTCCAACAATACGGTATATGCCGATGCTGAAGGCAATATCGCCTATTTTCACGGGAACTTTATCCCGGTGCGGGATACGGTATTCGACTATAGCCTGCCGGTTGACGGCAGCAATCCGGCTACCGACTGGAAGGGATTGCACGGGGTGGATCAAAACATCCTGCTCCTGAACCCACCCAATGGCTGGATACAGAATTGTAACTCTACCCCTTTCTCAGCGGCCTTGGAATTCAGTCCGAAAAGGGAAGACTACCCGCGGTATATGTCTATTGACCAGGAAAACTTCAGGGGGGTACATGCCATAAACCTGCTGCGGGGGCGGCGGGGCTATACGCTTGACAGCCTTATACAGCTGGCCCATGATCCATACCTGCCCGCTTTTGAAGTGCTGATCCCGGGGCTGATCGCGGCGTATGATACCAGCCCGGTGAAAGACCCTGCAATGAAAGAGGCCATAGAGGTCTTGCGCCAATGGGACTATCGTACATCCAGGGAATCTGTAGGCATGAGCCTGGCGAATTACTATGGTACCACCTACGCCCAAATCGGTGACAGGCCCGGGGAAATGAGCGATATGGAACTGATCACCTATTTTGGGACCGCATCCCCCCTGCAGGAACGGCTGACGGTGTTTCGGAAGGTGCTGGAACGCCTGGAAACCGATTTCGGCCGCTGGGACATTGCCTGGGGTGAGATCAACAGGTACCAGCGTCTCAATGGGGACATTCGCCAGTCCTTTGACGATGACAGGCCGAGCATGCCAATCGGTTTTGCTTCCGGGCGTTGGGGGGCTCTGGCGGCCTATGGGGCCCGGTACCACAACCATACCAAAAAGATCTATGGGACCCGGGGGAACAGCTTTGTGGCGGTTGTGGAATTTGGCGAAAAAGTGAAGGCCAAAAGTATCCTGGCCGGCGGGCAAAGCGGGGACCCGAAATCACGGCATTTTGACGACCAGGCACAACGCTATGCCAATAGGGATTTTAAAGAGGTGGCTTTTTACAAGGAAGAGGTCTTAAGGCGGGCCATAGAGCAGTACCATCCGGGAGAGCGGTAATCCTTATTCCTCCTCCTGGACGACGATCAGCGAGGCCTTGGAACCGGTAGAAAGGAGCCATTTGTTGGAATATAACAACTGCCCCTTATCATCGTATACGTTTACCTGGGCCGTATTCGGGCCTGAAGACCCCTGGTTGAGCGCTTCAAAATCAAGGCGGTTGAAACCCTTGTCAAGGCTGACATTAATGCCTTTGAAACTTCCGTTCAACAGGATGTTGGGTTCTACTACCACGTCATTGGCATAGATCCGTACCCGGTCGCCGTCTACGTACTCATGGTCCCGGCATACGATGCCGATAAATTTGGCCGTGGTTTTTAGATCCCCCAGGTACATATCGCCAAAGTGCTCGTCAGAGTTTCCCTTTTCCCTTTCCCCTACCTTGGGGTCTATCTTCATGTCGAATCCGGCTTGTTTTAACTCCCGGTCCGGGAGCATTTTCACATTGCGGGCCATCAGGGAGTCCTTCAGGTTGATACTCGATGCGGGATCTAAAATAGAAGGGACAGAAAGCGCACTTCCCTGGCTCTGGTTCTCCCTGTAGTCAAGGTTGTTGTCCTTTTCTATCGTAAGGGGGCGCATGGTAGGCAGGTCTGTCTGGGCGAAGCCCATCAGGGGGATAAACAGCAATACAATAGGTATGAGGGCCGGTTTCATGGGTGCTTAAGGATCGCAATCTTTTAGGTAAAGGTAGCAAATACCCTGCCAAGTGGATTTAAAGGCCTGTTAAAATCGATCAAATCAACCTGGTGCCGGAATATCAACCCCTGCCGCGGGGGACAGCCTAAATGGTCATCCTGTGGTCCCGGGCAGCTACCTCCCAGCTTCCGGTGACGGCCCCACCTTTTACCGTATGTACCAGGGGGTACTTGGCCACAGTGGGGCAGACATGCATGGGAAGCGCATAGCAGGCATCCCCCACCCGGTACTTTTCTGGGTGGGGGCAGCGCAGTACCAAATGCTCCTCACTTTGCGACAGTTGTTCGCAATCCTCCATTCCTAACAGGTGTACCCTTGGAAAAGGCATTTCGGGTGCAATGGCCTTATGCCCCAGGTCCAGGCAGAGCAACCCGTTACCGGGCTTGCTGATGATACGGCTGAACAAGACGGCGGCCGGCAGGAAGTCCATATCGGGGAAACTGCTGCCGTAGCGCTGATCCCATAAAAGTGTTGTACCCGGACTGGTATCTACCCCCTCTTTCCGGGCGTGTACCGGGAAGGAAGGTGAACCCCCCGCTATAATTTCTTCCACCTGCATACCTTGCTTTTCCAACGCTTTTTTTAATTCCCAAACCGGGGCGAAGGCGGCTTCACAGGAAGCCGTGCGTTCCTGCAGGCCGGTATCCCGGATATGGCCATCGTACACATGAAAACCCATAACCCTGAGGTGGGGAAGCGAAGTTAGCAGCCTGTACAGTTCCATCGCGCCACTGCCGGGACGTATCCCGGTACGGTCCATCCCGGCATTGATATCCAGGTATACCGGGACCGTTACCCCATGATCTCCTGCCAGGGCGTTGAGTTCTGTGGCAATCCCCGCATCGTCCAGAATGGTGGCATATGCGGTTTTGGGGTAAGCGGCGATCAAGGCCAGGAAGCGACGCAGATTGGGCCCTACCGGTTGAAGCGCCAGGAGGGCTTCCCCTGCTTCACATGAACCCAGCAATTGGGCCTCCGCGATGGTAGCGCATTTAAACTTGTTGATCCCGTGCGCCATTTGCATCCGGATGACCTCTGCCATTTTATGGGTCTTTATATGTGGCCGCAGCCTATCGGTCCCGCCTGCAATAGCGATCATGCTGCGGATATTGTAGTCTATACGGTCAGGGTAGACCAATAAAGAGGGGGAGATGAGGTTGTCATTGGTTTCCAGTGCATACCAGGGTGTTGTCGTCATGATCCGGGCGCTTTGTGTAATTCGAACATGGCTTCAATCTCAACGGGGATATTCCCGGGGAGCATCATCCCCACGGCGCTTCGTACCCCTACACCCAGGTCAGGTCCAAAGATATCGGACATCAATTCGCTAAATCCATTGATGACAAGGGGCTGTTTGCCAAAGTCTGGGGTGCTGTTTACCATTCCCAGTACTTTCACCACCCTTTTTATCCGGTCTACATCCCCAAAATGCTCCTTTATGGTAGCCAGCATGGTAAGGCCAACCTGCCGGGCAGCTTCCTTGCCTTCCTCCAGCGATAGCTGTTCTCCCACGCGCCCCGTCATCAAGGTGCCGTCAGGTTTCATGGGTCCCTGCCCTGAAACGTAGAGAAAGTGGTCTACCACGAGCACTGGTTTGTAAACCCCCGCGGGAGGCGGGGCCGGGGGCAGCACAAGCCCCAGTTCTGCAATTTTTTTGGAAGGTGAAGCATTGTTCATAAGGTGTTTTTCATTTTTGGTTAAATGATCGCATTCAGGGTTAGGACTCCCAAAAGGCCCATGATACCTACCGTTGTTTCCATGACCGTCCAGGTTTTCAGGGTATCGTTCACAGACAGGTTAAAATATTCTTTAAACAACCAGAAGCCGCCGTCATTGACATGCGATAGCATCAGGCTCCCGGAACCAATTGCCAGCACCATTAATTCTGCACTGACGCCAGTGGCCGTTACCAGGGGCAACACGATGCCTGCCGCTGTAAGCCCGGCCACCGTAGCAGACCCCACACATACCCGTATTACCGTGGCAATAAGCCAGGCGAGCAGGAGGGGGGAAATACTGGACCCCTGTAACAACCCCGCAATATAGTCGCTAACCCCACTGTCTACCAGCACTTGTTTGAGGGCGCCTGCGCCGGCGATGATGAGCAGGACCATGGTAATTCCCGCAATAGAACTCCCTACCGTATCCATGACCTCGGCCATACGTTTACCCCTGGCAAGGCCAAGCGTATATATGGCCACCAGTACGGCGACCAGCATAGCGATCACCGGATCCCCAAAAAACCCCACTACTTTGGTAAATAGTAGTTCTTCGGGCAGGAACAGTTCGGCCAGGGTCGCCATCGCAATCAGGACGATGGGGAGGAGAGCGGTTAGAATACTGACGCCCATCCCTGGCATTTCGTCATCCTGCAAGATCCTGGGGTTGACAAATTCCTTCATTGGGCTGGCCTTGACATTTTTTATCGTCCTGGAAAACAAGGGGCCTGCCACGATGATTGCAGGTATTGCCACAATAAGGCCAAACACCAGGGTTTTACCAAGGTCTGCCCCGAACATTACGGTGATGGCGGTAGGCGCCGGATGCGGTGGCAGGTACCCATGGGTAACAGACAGGGACGCGAGCATGGGCAGGCCCACGTAGAGCAGCGGCAGGCCGGTGGCGGCAGCTACCGTAAAGACCAGGGGTACCAGGATCACGAAACCCACGGAGTAGAACATGGGAATACCCACGATAAAGCCGGTTAGGACCACCGCCCACTGTATGTTCTTTTTTCCAAAGCCTCGTACCAGGCTTGTTGTGATTCGCTGCGCGGCCCCGCTGTCGGCGACCAGTTTCCCCAGCATGGCACCCAGGCCCAGGATCATCACCAGGAACCCCAGGGTATTCCCAATACCGTTTTGGATGGAAACTACCACGGCATCCAGCGGCATTCCCTCTGCAATACCTACCAGCAGCGATACCAGGATAAAAGTGATAAACGCGTTGAGTTTGCAGGTTACAATCAGGAAAAACAGGAGGGTAATCCCAAGGATAACGATGAATAGTGGCATATTGGTTTGTAGGGTTGGTTGCAAAGGCTGCGCCTAAAGATACTAATTTGGTCAAAATAAGAAAGCCATTGGGGGGTGCCGGGGGCCGCATAAAGCAGGGAAGCAGGCCTGCCGTAATTTAGTGCCTTTCAGGGGCAAGCGACATGCCGACCCGTAAAAGGCACTTCTTAAGGCATTGGGGCCAGACTGCGATGCTGTCGCCCGTTCGGCCCTGCGCCCTCAGCGAAACTGAGGTGCCATGTCCAGGACCCTGATGGCGGAAGTTGGCATTTTGACCGTGGGCAGTGATGCGGCCGGGGTACGCGGATAGAGGATGCCCCACCCTTCATATGCATACCGCTACCCCGGAACGGTCCCGCTTTTATCGGGCCATGAGTACCCCGGTGGTAAAGGGGATAAAGGAATATGCCCTTTTAGTTTTTTCCCACGGGGTATTTTCGTAAATTTAAGAGGCGCCCTTGGTCCAAAATGCCACGGGGGGCAACCCCCCAGGGCGCACCTGGTTTAAAACCTGTGAACCGGCCTGAAACCCGGTGTAAAGGGATTACTGCCATCACCATAAAAATTAACCGTATTATGAATCCTCCCATGTTTATTGGCTTGTTGATCCTATTGTTCCTTTTGGCGGGCATCCGGGTCGTTTTTGAATATAAAAGGGCCCTAAAATTCCGGTTTGGAAAATACGTGGGCCTGTTGCAACCTGGGCTCAGGTGGATTATCCCTATCGTCGAAACCATACAGGTGGTAGATATCCGTGTAATTACCATCAATATTATTTCCCAGGAGGTCATGACCGAGGATAATGTGCCCTGCAGTATCGATGGGGTGGTGTTCTTTAAAATCGAAAACCCGGAGATGGCGGTCCTGGAAGTTGAAGAATATAAGTTCGCCATCACGCAACTCTCGCAGGCAGCCCTGCGGGATGTTTGTGGGAAAGTTGAGTTGGATACCATCCTCTCCAAAAGGGAAGAGATGGGGAACAACATCAAGAAGATTGTGGAAGTGGAAACCAGCGGGTGGGGCATAGAGATCATAGATGTGAAGATAAAAGACATACAACTTCCCGAAAACATGAAACGCATGATGGCCAACCAGGCAGAAGCGGAGCGATCCCGAAGGGCCCGTATCATTCTGGCCCTGGCCGAAGAACAGGCTGCGGGAAAGTTGCTCGAAGCGGGAAAACTCATAGACCAGTCACCCTCTGCTATCAAACTCAGGCTGTACCAAACCTTGTCCAATATCGCGGCCGAAAAGAACTCCACCATCCTGTTTCCCTTCCCGGAGGAGGTTCTTCCCAGAAACCAGGGCAAGCCTAAAAAAGATGATGGCGTTGCCTAGCCATCAATAACCTAAGATCCACGTATTTCCAACGGTAAACGGCCAAACTGACCAAAATCATTGGTTTTTTTTGGTAACCCATTTACTTTCAGCATAGTAATCAGTAAATGAGGAAGCCATGCAAGTCAAGAAAAATCCAAAGGTGGATCTGGACAACTACAGGGGGCTGTTTTTTGTAACGGGGCTGGCAATCGTATTGTTTATTACCTGGAGGGCCCTGGAATATAAAACCTTCCCGAAAGACGATCCCATCGTCCAGCAAATCATGGTAGTGGATGAAGAAAGGGAGGATATCCCGGTCACCAAAAGCCTGCCCACGGCCCCACCGCCACCCCCGCCTGCTGCACCCGAGGTGATTGAAATTGTGGAGGATACCAAGGAAATTGAAGAGACCCTCATTACCAGTACCGAAACCAGCCAGGAAGCGGTAATCGAAGATGTCATTATTTCAGTGGACGATGTGGATGTGGGGGAAGAAGAGGAAGAGATCATTGTCCCCTTCGCCGTCATCGAGAATGTCCCTGTTTTCCCGGGCTGCGAGGACTTGTCCAAGGAAGAGCGAAAAGCCTGCTTCCAGAATATGATACAGGAGCATGTACGCAAAAACTTTACGTATCCTGAAATCGCCAGGGAGATGAATATTCAGGGAAAGGTATTTGTACAGTTCTATATAGATTCCAAAGGGAAAGTTACAGGGATCAGGTCGCGTGGCCCGGACCGCCTTTTGGAAGCGGAAGCGGAGCGCATCATCGCCTCCCTGCCACAGATGATCCCGGGAAACCAGAGGGGCAGGGCGGTAAAGGTACCTTACAGTATACCTATTAGTTTTAAAATTATGTGAGCCCCCCGCTCGGGCGCCTTTTACGGTTTCCCGGAATACCCGGGTTCAAAGGCCCTGCAGGGGAGGCAAAAAGGAGGTCACGGAGGTTCTCTGGCGAAAGCGTCAAAGAAATGGTTGTTATAGCAAAGGAGGTCCCTGAAAAACCCTTTATTGCCACAAGGTTGTTAGCGAGAAGTGGACGAACCTTTTAGCCTGAAGTATCCCTATTCCTGGCAAATTGTTATGAAATTGAAAAAGTTACCCGTTCGGGTAACTCATTTGGTTGGTTGTTTGCAAATGGTCCCGGTTCTTTTCCGGGGCCATTTTTTAATGGGCAGTTTTTTTGCCACACCGCATCCTGGGGCCATGAAGGGAGGAGGTGGAATATGGCTCGGCGAGAATTGCGGCAATGTGCGAGTTAGCACCAAATACCTTATCTTATATACCTATTTCCAATACATATGAGCACTAAATTTTCACAAGCCTGGAGCAGAATGATAGAAAAACTGGAATCCTGGCTGGACGTAATGGTCATCGGGCTGCCCAATTTCCTGATCGCGATGGTGGTCTTCGTGATTGCCATTCTCCTCTCCAAATATATCAGCAGCCTTAGCATGCGGCTGTTGGATCAGAGCAAGCTTCAGGAGTCTATGAAAAACCTGATTGCCAGAATAGTATCCATCGTGGTCATACTTTTTGGGATATTCCTGGTACTTGGGATACTCAACCTGAGCAAGGCCCTGAATACAATTTTGGCAGGGGCCGGGGTAGTCGGGCTGGCCGTTGGGCTTGCCCTGCAGGGGGCACTTGCGAACACCTATTCGGGGATAGTATTGTCCTACGTAAAATATATCAAGTTTGGAGACTGGATACAAAGCAACGGCTATGAAGGGGAGGTAGTCGACATAAACCTTCGCTCGGTCAGCCTCAAGCAGGCCGATAACAATATGGTGTATATCCCCAACAAACTGGTGGTCGAAAGCCCAATAAAGAATTTTTCCACTACCGCACAATCGCGCGTAATCCTGGAATGCGGGGTTGCCTATGACACCAATCTGCCCCTTGCCATGAAAGTGGTCAAGGAGGCCATTGCAGGCAGTTTCGAGGTCGTAAACCAGGAGGATATTATTTTCATTTATAAAACGTTTGCGGACAGTTCCATCAATTTTGAGACCCGGTTCTGGATCGATTCTACTTCCGCATTGGAGGTAGCCAAGGCGAAGAGCAAAGCCATGATAGCGCTAAAAGAAGCTTTTGACAAGCACGGCATCAATATTCCTTTCCCCATTCGTACCCTCGATTTTCCCAAGGCACTGAACATCCACCAGAAATGAGGCGTTGCCATTGGGTCATTTAGGGACAAAAGCGGTGTTCCCCGCCCGGGTTTTATATTCTTTGGGACTGCAGTCGTACTTATTCTTGAATATCTTGCAAAAATAAGATCGGCTTGTAAGTCCAACTGAATACACTACTTCCGAAATGTTCAGGTCGGTGTTCTTGATCAGGGCCTCGGCTTTTTCCAGGCGTACGTTGCGCACAAAATCAGATACAGTCCTGGCATGCATGAATTTAAACCCCTCCTGCAGTTTGTTGGGGGAAAGGCCAGATTTTGTACAAAGCGTTTTCACCGAGTGTTGCACCTCCGGATAATTCTTGATATAATCGCTTACGTCCTGTACCCGCTGTAACTCGTCATGGGTAAGGCTGGTAGTGTTGTTGTTGCTGTTGAGGCCCTTATAAAACTGTTCGATCTGGTGGGACAGGATGAGGTTGCAATATCCCTCAAAATAAAAATAGGAAGAGACCTCATGGTTGTAATTATGGTTGTCCAGGGCTTTAACATATTCCCCAGCCTTGAGGTTATAGTGGCCAAGGTAGTGGAGGTTTTCCCGTTCTAAAACCAAATCCATAAGTTGGTTCAGCCGCCCGTCCAGGCCCCGGAAATCCCCTTTGAAAATGCTTTGGTACCGCAGGCGGTTAATACCGATGAATGAAAAAACAAAACGGCTGTTTTTTCCTGCCCTAAAGGCTGTGCCGCTTTGTTGCCTGCTGTAAACGATGACCGATTGTAGTTCCTCGATGTCAATGGGTTGTTCAAGGTCCTTCAAGAGGAGGGCACACGAACCGTGAAGGCAGTACAGGAAGTATACCATGTCTGACTTGGGTTTTACCAGCGGAAATACGGTGTCATCTTTCAGGCTAACATCAAAAACCACCGCGTTCATGCAGGAGTTGAAGCTAATGCATTTTACAAAACCACGACCCTGCAAAGGATCTACTTGCAGGGTGTATACCCCTTGCTTCCTGACAATGTCGCCATCCAGGATCTTTTGTATTTGCAACAGTTGTTTTTTAGCTCTTTTCATAAAAGGTCGGCCCTGATCTGCCTATCTTCCCGCCGGTACTTAATTCCCGCGGCGGCATAAAGGTGTTCCCGTAGCCTGTGGAACAGCATTGTGCGACTATGGGAAAATCACTTTTGATAGGCGGACAAAATAAACTTTTTACTTTAGAATGAATGTCAAATGCGTCATAAATCCTGCGAATAAGGGCACAGACTTTTCACGTAATTTGGTTATTTACAATGTATGTACCACCGCTTGTCCAATACACTAGAAAGGGAAGTCATAGAAAAGGAGGCCGGTATCCCCTTCAGATACCCGAATTTGTACCGCACTAATCCAGTGATCAATGGCCTGCGGGAAAGTATTGTGCCCGTGGTAACCATGAATCATATAGACGAAATACGTTTTGCTATCTGGGGGTTGCTCCCGGAAAGGTTCGGGGAAGAATGGGCCGTTTTCCAGCAAGCCGCGAGCACCCTTACGGTAGGCGAGGAGGAATGCCAGGACGGGAACACCTGGTATTCCGGTGCTTTTGAGAAACGCCGGTGCCTGATCTTTGTTTCCGGATTTTTTACCTACTTCCTGTATCAAGGGCGGATATACCCCTTTTTCGTGCACGAGTCCACCGATAGGCCTTTATCACTGGGAGGGGTATACAATCAACTGGAAGACGGGTTCGTCACCTGTGCGCTGATCATTTCCCATACAGACCGGCTGGTGGCGAAAGCTCAGAATTTAGACCGGGGGATGCCGGTGGTCGTAGCACCCTTCATACGAAATGAATGGTTGGACCCGGCGGCCCGCCCGGCAAAGCTAAGGGAGCATATGCGGCTGGCGTCTCCTCCCGCATTGCGCGCCTACCCCGTAAGTAAGGCCCTGTTTAACCCCGGGGCCATCCCTGACAGTATCCTGGAACCTTTTGTTTACAGGGAACTGCCCGAAAGGTACCAACCTCGCTGAGTTACTTCATCTCAGGGCCCGGGGCCAAGTGATGGGGGTGCCCCCGTATCGTACCCGGGGCAAACAGGCAATAGCGTCAATTATTGTTTTTATAGTGACAAGCTACCCCAGGGGATCGATTTATATTTTAAGGAAACAAGCGTTCCCCGTGAACCTTTAAACAAGTGATAACCCAAAAAGAAAACCCATGTTACGCTGGACTGTTATTTTTATAGTGCTCGCCATTATCGCCGCCATATTCGGATTTGGCGGGATTGCCGCCGGAGCTGCGAGTATTGCCAAGATTTTGTTCTTTATTTTCCTGTTTATGCTCGTAATCTCCCTGATTTTTGGAAAAAAGAAAATGCTATAAACAATTGAAAACGGAATATGAAAAAACCAACGATTGCCATAAGTTTATTTTTTGCACTAGCTATTGCCTTTACCGGATGCCGGGAGGAGAACTCCGCCAAGGAAAAGATGGAAGAAGGTATTGAGAAGATAGAGGAAGGCGCCGAGGAAGCAGGTGATGAGATTGAAGACGGCGTCGATGAAATCGAAGATGAAATTGATGATCATAGCCGGCCATAATACCGGCTGTGTCCTACATTTTTTATAAATAGGGCTGCCCCGTTCAGGGCAGCCCTTTGGGTTTACCCTTACCCCCTGCGAAGGTGGTAGGAAGCTAGTTTTTGCGGTCCCTCGAGTAAGACCCTCACTACCTGCAGCGTTCCGTCTTCCCGGGTGGCTATCTGCCACTTGATGAGTGCGATCGCACCGTTTTCTATTTCCAGCCCTGTAATACTCCTGGGGTGTACACAACTGCCGTCGTTGAATAAAGGGATGTCTCCGGGTTCGGGAAAACGCGGGCGGTGGGTATGCCCGACAATAGTGAACAAGAGGTCGTTTTTGAGGATCCAGCGTTTGAGGCGCCGTTCTACCTTGATCAGTTCCTTGAAATTACGGGCAGGGCTGGTTGGGTCGGCTATGCCCCAAACCTGCAGGGGTTTCCACAGTACCCGGACCAGGAAACGCCCCCAGCGCCAGAAGGTGTAGTTCCACCAGTCTGCCTGGTGGCCATGGGCCAGGAAGAGTTCCTGCCCTGTTTCCTGATGTTGCAGGACGAGGGCCTCGTGATAGCGGATTCCCACAAACAATTCTTTCTCACAGGAATCTATGCGGTCAAAATAATGGCTCAGGTGCTTTTCTACGTAGGCAGGGTCCTTATAGACCATGTCGTGGTTTCCCCAAAGCAGGTGAAGCCTGCCCTCCTTATGGAATTGCTGTAACAATAGGTAGATATTCTTATGGGCTTCGAAGAGGGATGCAAAATTCATGTTCTCCCATAACTCATCGCCATCGCCCAGTTCTGCGTACTGGAACCCTTCCTTGTAATAGTGCCGCAGCGCGTGGTAATAGATATTCCGGTTATTGGCGAACTCATCCGAAAAACTGTTGTCCCCACGATGGCAATCACTGAAAAGGATATATTTGGAACCATTGTCAAAAGCGATGCGATGCGCATTCTTATAGGCCCTGCTGAGGCGCGAATTGGAGGACATGTTGTAAGTTTGGTTAAATATCCTAAAAAGTAAACAGATAGTTATGCCCCTGTATCACAATAATTCAGCTTTCTTTTGTAATTTTACCGTCTGAATGCAGACCAATTACCAATGAATTTGAGACCGGATAAAGTACTGCCCATGAGATACTTCATCAGCTTCGAGAAGCTGTTGAAGCGCTATGAGATGCTGGCAGATAGCGAAAACCTTTTTCTGGCTTCAAAGGCGAAGAAGCTCCTGGATGCCCAGAAACCGTATCCCGAACTAAGGGAAGGTTTTGAGGATTTTTCGCTCCTGCAGGAACACCGGGACATCATCGACCTCCTGCTGCAGGATTCATTTTCCGAGGTGCTGACGCATAACGAGATCAAAGCGGCTACCCTCGCCTATGACAATGTGATTTTTCAATCGTCCGAGAGGTTTCAAAAAATCCTGCGGGAGGCGGGCCCCGATTTTAAACTGGTGATCAGGAACCAGAAAGAGGAAGTAGATTATATCATGGCCGCTACCGTCATCCTGAAGTTCTATTACGGGGCTAAGCTCGATTTTAGCCGCCCTGTGTATTATGATATCCCTGACGCCCAGGGGGTGGTACACCAGTACCGGATCCTGTACAATGCCGATTTCATGGAAATCCTCCCCACAGAACGCTCCCTGGAGCTAAGCGAGGAACAAATACAGGAACTGCTTGAGCACCCCAAGGACCTGGAACTTTGGCAAAAGAGGATCCCCCCGGATAGCTTCGTGGCCAAGGGCTTTGTGATTGCCAATATGTTCGACGTTACCGCAGAGCATTCGATCTCCGAAATTAAATCGAAACTCATTGCCAGTGACAAACGCGGAAGCGATAATTTTATGACCGACCTGCAGGAAACGTTTCGCTCTTTTTTCAAGATACGTGACCTCAAGGTGGGTTTTGTCACCTATAATTACAAAGAAAACCAGTTTGCAAAGGTATATGGCAAAGGGATCGAAAGTTACCTACTGAATAACAAGGAACTGGAGGATTGTGAAAAGGCCCTTTGTCCGGGTTGTTATGAAAGGCTCCTGGAGGAAATCGATTACTCCGTGATCCCTGATGTGGATAAATTCTTCGAACGGTCCGGGGGGGGGGCACCCTATAAAGCCCTTCGCGAACAGGGCATCAAAAGTGCCATTTTCGCCCCCATAGCCAGTGAGGGGAAACTTTTGGGGATCCTCGAGATCGTGTCGGGGACCAAAGGAGTGCTCAATGGTGTCAATGCCACCAAACTGGAGGATGTGATGCCTTATATAGTATCTGCGGTCACGCGCTCCAAAATAGAGGAGGAGAACCTGATTGATGCCATTATCCAGCATGAATGCACCACGGTACACTCTTCGGTACTCTGGAAATTCCAGCAGGAGGCCAGGCGTTTTATTGTGGATGACATGCAGGGGATGAACCCGGCCTTCAGGGAAATTGTCTTCAAGGAGGTATACCCGCTCTACGGACAGATAGACATCAAGGATTCATCCAGGGCCCGTAACGCGGCGATCCAGCGAGACCTGTTGATACAGCTTGCAGAGATTAAGGAAGTCCTGAGAGCTGCATTCGAGGAATACCAATTGCCTGTTTACGAAGAGTTGATGTACCGCGTAACCAACCATGTGGAAGAGATCAAAGAGGTGCTCCACACCAATAGCGAGCAGGCCATATTCGATTTTGTCAAGGAAGAGGTAGAACCCGTCTTCAGCCACCTCATGAAAACGAATAAGGACCTTGCCGGGAAGATTGCGGCCTACGAAGCCAAGATCGATGCGGGTACGGAATCCTATTATGACCACCGAAGGAATTACGATGAAAGCGTAATGCGTACCAACAGGCGTATGGCTTCCATAATAGATAAGCGACAGGAGGATGCACAGCGGATGTTCCCGCACTATTTTGAACGCTACAAGACCGATGGGGTGGAGCACAACATGTACATTGGCGACTCAATTTCCGAGGAAATGGCATTTCAGCCCCTCTACCTTAAAAACCTGAGGCTGTGGCAGCTGCAGGTGATGTGCGAGATGGAAAACGCCTTTTACCACCTTAAACCCCAGCTTCCCGTACAATTGGATGTGGCCTCCCTCATCCTGGTCTACAACACCTCACTTTCCATCCGTTTCCGGATGGACGAAAAGCGATTTGATGTGGACGGCACTTACAACGCGCGTTATGAGGTGATCAAGAAGCGCATAGACAAATCCTTTATCAAAGGTACCGACCAGCGATTGACCGAGACCGGCAAGATGTGTATCGTTTATTCGCAAAAGAAAGACGAGATTGAGTACCTCAGATATATTCGCTTCCTGAAATCAAAAGGGTATTTCACGGATAATGTGGAGGTGGTAGAACTCGAAGGCCTGCAGGGGGTTACCGGGTTGAAGGCCATCAGGGCCGAAATCCTCTACCAGAAAGGAAACGAAACCGAAAGGACCTATACCTACGAGGACCTTATGGAGGAGCTAAAACCCTAGGAGGGGAGTTGCATAATCCTCTCCGGCCCATAGAACTTCAGGGCCACAAAGAAGGCGATGACCGAAAGGATCATGCCGATCATGAATATCGTATAGGTCCACCGCAGCAACTTGTATTTCCTGTCGAGCACCAGCCCGAGAAAATACAGGTCTTTGGTCAGTGAGGAATACACATATTTCTTATCCTTGATCAGTTCCTGTATGGCCCATTCGTAGTCCGGGAGTTCCATTTTGTGGAAGTTTCCAAAAAACAACAGGTTGACCCGCTTTTCCCTGACATCCTCCTTGCTAAACTGCCCGCTGGTGATATTGGGGCGGGTGGCCAGGATAGACAGGATCATGGAGATGATGCTGAACAGCAAAAAGATGCCTGTGGGGTAAATCAGGTAATCGTTAGAGGGGTTGTCCAGTTTGGGGATCAGGTTGGAAAGGACCAGTGAGATGATGATCGCGTTCACAGACAATAAGATATTCGCTTTGGTGTCGGCGATATCGCTAAGTTTCAGGTGGTTTCGCATGGTGACCCGGAACATGGTCTGAATACCCCTTTCCGGGCTTTCGTTTTTGAATTTGGCCTTCAACTGTTCTTTCTTGACCATTTTTTTTCGCGACTTTTTGGCCTTTACCAGGTCGCGAAGGTTTTTCTCCTTGCGTTCCTGCCAGTTTTCAATGGCGTAATCCGTATAATACCGATGTTCTGTACGCAACATTTTAATATTTTCATCCCGCCATTCCTCCGGGGTGTAGGAGGCAATGCCCAGCAACGACAATTCTTCCTTTAGCAATTCGGATACCGCTAAATAGTTTTTTTGCCCCAGGTGCGAGGCGTCTGCGTCCCTGATAATCTCTTCGCTGAGGTTGGTCGGTTCATAAAACCTTTGGGTGGCCATGATGAAGGATGCTACCTGCTCGATCTTCCCGGGGTCATACCCCTTCTCCTCCAGGAATTTTTTAGCGATGGCGCAACTACTCTCCTCGTGATGATCGTAGCCTTTGACATAACCGGTGTCGTGGAGCCATGCGGCAATGAGCAGGACTTCGGCCTCTTCCTCACCAAGCCCGTAATGATCTGATAATTCTTTAGTACATTTAACCACACGTTGGGTGTGTTGCAGGTTATGGTAGAGGTAGTGTTTATCCAGCTTCTGGCCAAGGAAATCAATGACAAAATATTCAGTTTCTCGAAGTATCTCCGACATAATATTAGAATTGTGATATCCAAAGTACGAAATTCTGTTTTTAAAGGAATCGTTATGAGTAAACATTTTGTTTTGCTGGTCCTGGTCTTCATTTTTGTCGGCTGTGCCACCTACAAGCCCAAATACGCTGGTGAAGATGGCAGGACAGATTTGAAGGAAGGCAAGGAAATAGCCCATACCTTTTATTTAATCGGCGACGCCGGCAAATCTCCTATGGGGGGGCTTAACCCGGCCCTGGAATCCTTCCGCGAGCGGTTGTCGGTTGCAGCGTCCAACAGCACGGCGATTTTTTTGGGGGATAACATCTATCCCGCCGGCCTGCCCGACCCCAAAGCGGATAGCCAGGCGTATCTCGAGGCGAAAAACCATTTGGACGCCCAGCTTAAAACCCTGGACCGGTTTAAGGGGAAAGCCCTTTTTATTCCTGGAAACCACGACTGGTACAGTGAGGGGTTGAAGGGTTTGGACCGGCAGGCAGACTATGTACGCAAATGGCTGGATACCAAGGAGGCCTTTATGCCCGACGACGGATGCCCGCTTCAAACCGTTGAAATCAGTGATAAAGTTGTCCTCATCGTAATCGATACAGAGTGGTACCTGGCCAATTGGGACAGGCATCCCAATATGAATGACAAGTGCGAGGTCAAAAGCAGGGAAAAGTTCTTCGAGCAGTTAGAAGATATCATAAAAGACCATAGCGATAAAACCACCCTCCTTGCCATGCACCACCCCATGTTCAGCTACGGGGTCCACGGGGGGCAATACACCTTTAAACAACAGTTTTACCCCAGCAATGGCGGCATTCCCCTGCCCGTGCTGGGATCGGTCATCAACGTTTTGAGGCGCACCACCGGCGCCTCCAGGGAAGATATGAACAACAAGCGCTATATGGACCTGAAAAAGCGGTTGGTTACATTGGCCCAGTATTCAGACAAGGTCATTTTTGCCTCGGGGCACGAACATACGCTACAGTATATCGTAGAAGAAAACATCCCGCAGATTGTCAGTGGTTCCGGGGCCAAAGAGGGGGCGACTCGCCTCCTGAACGGCAGTCAATTTTCTACCGGCGCCATGGGGTACGCCAGCCTGGAGGTATACACGGACGGGTCTTCCCGGGTACGGTTCTACGGTTTGGACGACGCGGATAAAGAAACATTCCTTTATACGTCTCAGGTGTTGCCACCCGACAGGGAGCCGGCCATGGACGAATATGACGCCGATTTCGCGCCGGAGGTGAAGGCTTCGGTCTATACGGACGAAGAAGTGGAAAAAGGGGGGCTTTATACCAGGATTTGGGGCGAACGATACCGCAAGTACTACGGGACCGATGTTACAGCCCCTACGGTGAGGATCGATACACTATTCGGCGGATTGGAACCCGTGAGAAAAGGGGGAGGGCACCAATCCAAATCCCTCCGGCTCCGCCATAAAAGCGGGAAAGAGTATGTAATGCGGGCACTGAGGAAGAGCGCTGAGCTCTACCTGCAGGCCATGGCGTTCAAAGACCAGTATGTGGTAGGCGATTTTGAAGACACCTATACCGAAGAAGTGCTGTTAGACTTTTATACGGGGGCCCATCCGTATGGACCCTTTACCGTGGGGGTATTGTCTGACGCGGTTGACCTCTACCATACCAACCCGGTGCTGTATTATGTGCCAAAACAACCGGCCCTGAAGGAATTCAACGAGGAATTCGGGGACGAGTTGTACATGATTGAGGAACATGCGGGGGACGGCCATGGCGATTTGGAGAGTTTTGGCTTTGCCGATGAGCTGAAAAGTACAGACAGCATGCTGGAGGACCTCAGGGATGATGAAAAATATTCGGTCGATGCGCAGATGTACCTCAGGGCGCGTTTGTTTGACATGGTCATCGGCGACTGGGACCGGCATGTCGACCAGTGGCGTTGGGCAGAATTCAAGGGCAGTGAGAAAGGGTCGGTCGTGTACCGGCCCGTACCCAGGGACAGGGACATGGCGTATTCTGACTATGGCGATGGCTGGCTGATGAACCTGGCCACCCGAATTATCCCGGGGCTAAGGATCATGGAGGGTTTCAGCGAGGAAATCCGAAGCGTGGCTGGGTTTAATTCCTCTCCCGGCACCTATGTGCTGGACCTGGCCCTGCTGACCGAAACCACCCCGGAACAATGGCAGGAAGAGGCCGAATTTATCCGCCAAAACTTAACCCCGGAACTCATAGACCTGGCTTTCCGCAATTTCCCCGAAGCAGTGCGGGGCGAAACCACGGAAAAGCTCAAACGCATACTCCTGGCCCGCGCGGCCAATATCCCCGAGACGGCGCGGGCGTACTACCGCATCCTGAATACCTATGCAGTGGTAACGGGAACCGATAAGGACGACTGGTTCGAGATCAATTGCCTGAACGAGCAGGAGACTGAAGTAAAGGCTTTCCGGATTATCGATGGGGAAAAGAAGAAAATGTTTTTCCATAAGGTGTTTTCTAAGGATGCTACCCGCGAAATATGGGTGTATGGCCTGGACGACGACGATCGTTTTGAAGTGAAAGGCCTTAGGCGTTCGGCGATAAAAGTGCGCCTGATCGGGGGGCAGAACCATGACGTTTACGAGGTGCAGGACAACAACCGCAATATCCATATCTACGATTACAAATCCAGGAAAAACACCTATTTAGCGACCGGCTCGGCCCACGTATACCGGCTCGATGACTATGAGGTGAATACCTACCGGCCCCTGAATATCAGGTCGTCCAATTCCCTGTTTCTGCCTACGCTCGGGTTTAACCCGGATGACGGGGTAAAGCTTGGCTTCAGCACTACACATACCTATAACGGCTTCCGGCAAAACCCCTTTACCCAAAGGCACCACTTCAATGCCGCTTTTTATTTTGCGACCAGTGGATTTGAATTGGGCTACAGGGGCGAATTCGCCAATATAACCCAAAATTTGAACCTGGAGCTGGAGGGGAGGTTTACCAGCCCAAACTTCAGTATCAACTTCTTTGGTTTTGGTAATGATACCCCCAACCCAGATGACGAACTCGACCTGGATTATAACAGGGTCAAGCTGGAAACCATCCGCCTGTCGCCCTCCCTTGTCTGGCGGGGCGACATGGGGGCAAAACTGAAAGCGGGGGTTACCTTTGAAACCATAGAAGTGGAGCAAACCGAGGACCGGTTTATCAATCTTTTTTACCAGGCCAATGGTGAGGATACCAGGAACAATTTCTTTGGCATCGATGTCGCCTATGGTTATAAAAATGCGGATAACGAGGCTTTTCCCACCATGGGTATGGCCACTTCCCTGCAGGTGGGATATAAAACCAACCTCGATGTTGGCAGCAGGGATTTTGGGTATGTCATCCCATCCTTGTCAATGGACTACAAGTTGACCCCCGGCGGCCGGCTCGTTTTGGCCTCCAAATGGAAAGCCCATTTCAATATAGGGGACGGGTATGAATTTTACCAGGCGGCCAGTATTGGCGCCAATGACGGGTTAAGGGGCTACAGGTTTCAACGGTTCACCGGGAAAACGGCGTATTATCAAAATACCGACCTCCGTTATAGCCTTAGCCAGATGAAGACCAGGATCCTCCCCGTAAGTTTGGGGCTGTACGGCGGATTCGATTACGGCAGGGTATGGTTCCCCGGGGATAGTTCCAATAGCTGGCATACGTCTTACGGGGGAGGGTTCTTCCTGAATGGGGCCGACCTTATGACAGCTACCCTGGCGCTTTTTCACAGCGATGACGGGCTACGGTTTTCCTTTGGTGTCGGGTTTGGCTTTTAATCGAGGGCGAACCTGTACAGGTTTCTTCCCGTGGCACCCACTTTTTCGTCGGAAAGCAACAAGGTGCGGTTGTTTAGGAACCCGACAGATTCTAATTGTGTAGTGGCCCCGAGGTTGATGGTGGTCAGGGTTCCTTGCGTGAAATCATCGGATGTGAAGTCGGAAAAGACCCAAAGCGTCCCATATCCCAGCAGCACGATGGTTTTTCCGTCCGGACTGATGTCGGCGGCCGTAACCTCGCAAACGCCGCGCTCCCGGCAAGGGGTAAAGGAGCCCACCGGGATGGCCTCATAGCTGCCTTTTTTCGCCGGTACTTTATAGATATAGGCTTTACCTGTAAAAGGTCGTGCCCTGTCTTTGGTAACCATGTAAAGGTACCCGTCCCGGTAGAAGAGGGCTTCGGCATCATGCCTGCCACCATGGTCCCGTGGCCGCGCCCCTTTCCTGGCCGGGTAATGGAATTCTATGTGTTCTGCGTCAATCTTATCCCCGGGTTCTATCCTGGGGTCCGGGATCTTATAAATAAGCAGTTTTTTCCTTTTCAGTGAATTGTTGCCGAGGTCGGCAATATAGAGGTTGCCATGGGGATCCTGTGCCAGGTCCTCCCAGTCTTCGTTGCGGGCATTTTTTACCTCAAAGTCTTTCAACAAACGCCCTTTTAGGTCTACCTGGTATATTTCATCCTTGTTACCGCCATCTTCGATGATCCAGACAGAGGTAGAGTCCAGGATGGCCATCCCCGAATTCTCATCCAGTTTCCCCGGCAGTTTGGCCAGGAAGGTTAGTTGCCCGTAATTGGAACAGCTTACCAGGAAACAGAGGAAAAATGCGGGTAATATCCTAATCATCGTCATCCTTTATGGGCATGAATATCTCGGCTTTCCATCGCAGGGCATCGCCTCCCATATTGGGGTTGGTGTAAAACACCTCCACCGGGAGCCCCGTGACCTCCAGCCCCTTTTTGCGGGCATCTTCCAGGAGGGCGTACCAACTGCGGTCGGAAGTTATATAATTTCCGTTATAAAGCGCCTTTAAGGCTTTTTTTTCCGGAAATTCCCGGTAGGTGATTTCGGGGTGTTGCGGGAGCCCTTCGGTTTTGAGGATGGGGAAACAGAAATCGTATTCAATACTGTCGCGCGCCATATCCCAATAGGTTATCTCCAGAAAGGGGGTGCCGTTGAGGGGGATATTGTTTTCGGCAAGCACAGACCCCAGCAAGGGGTAGTCTTTCATCATCCCCCTGGCCTTGTCAAATTGGTGCCCCTTAAAGCGGGTGCAGGCGCAATAGGTGGCCTCCATGTTTGCCATGCCCTGCAGGGTTATCCGGAATTCCTTTACGTGATCTACCAGAAGCTGATGGAAATCGAGCAGGTTTTTCCGGGTGCGTTTTTCAAAATCGGTATCCCTGAACGGGAGGGTAAGCCTGTTCCAGGGGCTGTGCCGCAGGTCCTGTACGTAAACATCTATAGTGGATGTGCTGTCGGTTAATGGGGTAATTTCCCACTGGTACCTGTGGACCGAATCATTGAACACCAACTCCTGGCGTAACAATCGGAGGTTTTCCTGTTGAATGTCCGTTGCGTTGTCCAGGTTGGCCCCCCAACTTTTTACCAGTTGGTTGATCGTCCCCGGAAAGGTCTTTGCTATTATGGTAGCCTTGTAATCATAGGGTTTCAGGAAAAGATACCAGAGTAAGCTGCCGCACGAAAGCACCCCCAGGGCCAGGACGATTTTTTTCATCGGCTTATTTGGATGCAAGGGTGGCACTGTCTTTGCGCATCTGCAGCTGGTCTACCAGATACTCCCCCAAATCGCGGCCCTGCTGTAGCCCGATATCGACGGCAGCACGGTAGTGGATCCCGCCGTACATCCTGCTGATCGCCGCTTCTGCGGCAGCCGCCTTAAAGGAAGGGAACTTCCTCATGGGCAGGCCGTATGGCAATTCGGTATCGTCCTCAAAGTCAAAATCGTCCCCGAAGATATCGGTAAGCGCGACCGAGGCGGCCCCTGAGACCACACTGTGGCCACTGGAGTATTCGGGGAAGGGAGGGGTTTGTAAAATGGGTTTCCAGTTGTCGTCAAAATGCTGGTTGATAAGTGTTTCCGGGCGGATGAGGTTACTGCGGTATTTTTCATCCCAACAGCTGATAAAACCGTCAAAAATAGCCATGGACGTCTTGGTATAGGCGTAGACCGTATCGTCAAAACCGAGATCGGCCTTCCGGCAGGCAATTTTGGCGATACCGATCCAGTGCGCGCCGGGGGTGATCTTTTTTGTGGCAAACATAAGGTGCCCACGGGTCACCGAAACGTAGGGGTTGCAATCCCAAAATTTGGCGATCTGTACCTCTTCGGAGTCGTCTCCCCTGGACGTAATCTCCTCACTGATGTCAAATACCTCGCGCACTTCCCGGTAAAAGTCACTGCCTTCCTCCATGGAGAAGGGGGGCGGCGGGGCCGGTTTAAACTGGGAAGCGGAATCGATTACAAAAGGCCGGATTTTATTCCAGTGGGGTTCAATGCCATCCATATAGGCCGGGGGCGTGGGCTGCCAACGGGAAGGATCATCCGTGTCTACCGTAAATTTGGGCATGGTACGGGTTTGTTTATAGTTGTCCTGGTCCATCCAGTGGCCGATATGGTCTGCCACCTTAAGCCCGTAGGATTTGGAAGCCTCCAATTCTTTTGGGTTCACAGCCCCCCAGAGTTGGTAAAGGCTGTCCCTGTGCGCCTCCATGCGATCTTCGGAGAAAATGAGCCGCTTGCTTAGCTCCATATGTGCGACCAATGCGGAAAGCTGATAGTTCACCGCCATGGCTTCGTCGGGCTGAGGAATGGCCTTGAGCCCGGGTAGCTGGCCCACCAGTGTTTGGTAATTTTCATTTTCCTGCGCGATAATCTCGTACGCTGCTATGTTCGGGTAGGCGAAGATCCTGCTCGCTACCGGAGGTGAAAAGATATCGTGGATCATGATTTCGGTCACCTTGTCTATGGAGGCATGGTATTGCTCCGGGCTTATCGCTATGGGATCACTCTTCTTACTGCAGGATACCCAGAGCAGGGAACATGCCAGCAGTGCGCCTAGTTTTTTCATTTTTTCTCAGTTTTATTAGATAATCTATACACTTGTGCCTTTTCGTTATTAAAGGTTACCAAAAGGTACGGTTGGTTGTTCAGGAGGATGATATTCAAATCCCTGGCGGATTTCTGGGAAAGTTGCAATCCTAATTGGTCACCCAAAACTACGTTATTTTGTCCTTTTATCATAGCCCCAGGGAAGGATCCGAACCTGCCGTGGTAGGGTTTTACCCCAAAATAGTTTCCCGCGGCCAGCACTTCCTCCATGCCATCGCCATCAAAATCGTACCGCAACAGGGTTGTAACCGGGGCCAGTTGCATCTCCGGCCCGAAGGGAATGAAACGGAACCTGCCACCGTTGTTTTCCAGGTAACCCGAGCGCAGTTCCGAGACCTGCAGCACCTGCCCTTTGGCGATGGCCTCACGGCCCAGGATGGCTTCTACCGGCTGGCCTGCAAAAGCATCGTAGGAAGTAAACTTTTTACGGAGGTTTACCATTTGCCCGGATAGTACCGGTAAGCCTTCAATAGGATAGTATGCCCCCTCTTTTTGAACCGCAACCACGGTTTCGGTACTGCCGTTATCGTCAAAATCGCCATAGTACATACGCAGAGGCGCCGCAGCCGAAGCCACGAACTTTGAATTACTCCCCCAATTGCCAAGCACGTAGTCCATATCCCCATCCGAATCGATATCGTAGGCGGTGATACTTTGCCACAACCCATGGAGCGATGCATCAAACATGGCAACGTCTCGTAGAACGTCATTTTCGTTCCTGAAGAATTTGGGCGGCATCCATTCACCCACTACAATGAGGTCACGGGTGCCATCCCCGTCAAAGTCTTCCCAGAGGGCATCGGTCACCATGCCCGCCTTTTGCAGTTCCAGGTTGTCTACCGGGGTAAAGTGCCCGCCGTCATTTCGGAGCAGCAGGGAAGCGGGGACCTTCCCAAAATCGGCTGAAACCGCGTTGCTCCCGACAAACAGGTCGGGGTCGCCATCCTGGTCGTAATCTTCCATGCTCAGGACCGAGGCGTTTTCATAAAATTCGGGAACAGGCATGGATACAAAAGCGGAATCGGCCGCGACATAATAGCTGTCGAGCAGTGGTTTCATTTTGTTGTAGAAATCGGCTCCGCCGGAACCCAGGAACAGGTCATTTCTCCCATCGCCGCTAAAATCGGCAATGACGGCCGCCACATCCTCCTTGATGCTGTCGGCCGCAATTTCCGGGATGCGAACTTCTGAATAGGCGCTGTCTTTCTGGACAAACACCCTCGAAGGGATGTATTTTGAGCCACCGAAAAACAGGTCGTCCCTGCCGTCATTGTCAATGTCTCCTATTGCCGTGGCGGGGCCGCGGTCCGAAATTTGGTAGGGGATGAGCTTCTGGCGGTTAAAATCGATGTATTTGTCTTCTACATGCGTGAAGTTGATGCCGAGATCCCCGGGAACCCTTTCAAACAACCGATTTTGGGTTTTTCGCAGGCTGCCATAGTCAAAGGGCCTGGTATTTTCGGGCCTGATTTCCAGGGTCTGGTTGGTAGAAATATCCCTGATGGTCTGGTATTGTCGGTCGGGCCAGATGATCCTCAGGGAATCAACTTTTGCCGAGGCGCCGTAGCCAAAGTGAAGGACCGGTTCGGAAGAGGCCTGGAAGCCCCGGGTCGTATAGAGTTCTTTGTATTGCATTTTCCCTTCATGGAAGGAGAATACCTTGGTCCCGATTCCAAAGGTATTGGGGGCCCGGTACCGTAGCCGGACCTTCAGGTAGTTGTTCCGTCCATCGGTTTTATTCAGGTAAATGCTCGCCTCGCTGTTGATATTGTTGGTGACCAGGTCCAGGTCGCCGTCATTATCGAGGTCTCCATAGGCGGTTGCCCCGGAGATCAGGGTGTCCTTATATATCCAGGCCCCGGTCTGGTCCCTGAATTTCATCCCCCCGTCTCCCTGAAAGACGTAATTGTGGATAATTCCGTCAGGCATGAGGTCCAGGGCTTGCTGGTCTACCAGTTTGGTATTGCTCAGTTTCTTCTGGATTTGCTCATCCGAAACAAAGTTGATGTAATCCAGGTCATTGGGCCTTTTAGGGATTCCGTTGGAGATAAACAGGTCCTGTTCCCCATCCTGGTCGTAGTCGGCAAACAAGGCACTCCAGCTCCAATCAGTAGCGGCTACCCCGCTGAGGAGCGCGGTTTCTTTGTAACTGCCCGTCGGGCTGTTGAGGTGCAACATGTTCCGGGTAAATTGAAAATGGTAGCCGTAATCCTCGGTGCGCAACTTTTGAATCTGGTAGTCGTCATCGCCTTCCGAAGACTTCAGGACCCTTTCATCCTCGGGCAGCATATCCAGTGAAATTAAATCCGGCCAGCCATCGTGGTTGATATCTGCCACGTCGTTACCCATAGAGAACCTCGAGGTATGCCCAAAATAGGTCCGAAGGCTTTCGGTGAAGGTGCCGTCCCCGTTATTGAGGTAGTAGTAATCATCTTCATGAAAATCATTGCCCACGTAGATATCGGGATAACCGTCCTGGTTAAAGTCCGCTACGGCAAGGCCCAGTCCATATCCGTTCACCCCGCCGTAGATCCCGGCTTCTTCGCTTACATCGGTAAAATGCCCGTTATCATTCCTGAGCAGCTTATCGCCGGTAGGGTAACTTCGGGTATTCCTCAAATCGGCGTGCCCGAAAGATTCCTGGGTATGCACGGCGTGGTTGAGCAGGTAGAGGTCCAGGTCGCCATCCAGGTCGTAATCCAGGAATGCTGCAGAGGAACTGTAGGAATCAAAATCCAGGCCGTAGTCGGATGCGCTTTCGGTAAAACTTTGGTCCCCGTTATTGATATAGAGCTCATTATAACCGTCAAATCCGTTGATCCCTACCACCGCGCAAACGTAGATATCCAGCAACCCGTCCCCGTTTACATCACCCATGATGGCCCCTGTGTTCCAACTGCTGTTTCCCGAGACGCCTGCCTGTTCCGTAATGTCCTCGAAACGCAGGTTTCCTTTGTTGAGGTATAGCTTATTGGCTACCTGGTTGCCGGTGAAGAAAATATCGGTGAGCCCATCGTTGTTAATATCCCCAAGGGCCACCCCACCCCCATTATAGAAATAGAGGTAATCCAGGATATTCAGGTTTTCGGTTTCGGTTAGCTTATTTACAAAGGTAATCCCCGTTTCCCCGGAGCCGGGGTTCCCAAAGAGTTCCCCTTCCTTCTTGCCGCATGCCAGGAAGACCAGGATTGCTGTTGTGACGGCTGCTTTATTCATCCAACGCATAGATCTTGGGCTTTTGGTTATTGATTGCTGCCACCAGGTATACCTTGTTGTTGCGGTCTTTAAACTGCTTTATGTGCTTTACCTCATCCCGGATCATCAGGCCGCTGCTGTTGTAATCCAGCCAGCGGTATTCCAGGTCCTCGCCACCGAGTAAAACGGTACCGTAGTTGGCATCCAGACGGGAATATTGGGGCTTGAATTCAAAATTATTCCCCCCCATGATCAGGTCTATATACCCATCGCCGTTGATGTCTTTGCAACTGATGCCGCAAATGCAGGATAATTGTGCCCTGCTGGGCAATTTCTTGATCCTGAAGTTACCACCGCCATCGTTGATGGCAATCACTGATTCTGAGATGGCGGCCTGTTTTGTAATCGAATTTTCCAGGATAGACGCGGGAAACAGCTCTTCAATGGTTTTACTGGCATATTCCGAGGCCTTAAGGTTTTGTTTTTTCAGGGCGACCATCTGGGTTGTCAGTTCCTTTTTCTGATGCATGGGATAGTCTTTGCCGTTAGACCGTTGGGTGATAATCTGTTCGATGGTGCCGTTGTTGTCAAAATCATTGACCCACATCTTCATGGGGTGGCCCGGTTCAGGTTTGTAGTGCAAATTGCCCCCCTGGTTTCCCAGGACCAGGTCCAGGTCGCCATCGCCGTCCAGGTCTTCGGCCTCTACCACGTTCCACCATCCATGCAGGCTGTCGAGCGCGGATTGTTGCCTGGCAAGCCGCCTGCCGGAATTCCGGTAGATGGCCGGGGTACCCCAGTCTGAAACAGTTACCAGGTCTTTTCTTCCATCGCCATCCATGTCGGCCCAAAGGGCATCGGTAATCATGCCTTCCTGCCCCAGGTCGTAGGCGAGCCGCTCCGTGGCGTCGGTAAAGGTCCCGTCCCCGTTATTTTCAAGGAAGAGGTGGTCAGGGTTGGCGCCATAGATGCCCACGGCACTGCGGGAACCGATGAAGACATCGGGGTCGCCATCCCCGTCAAAATCATGGGGCTCAATAACCGATATGTTCTTGTAGGTAGATGGCAGGTCTTTTTCCGAGCGGCGGAATTGCCCCGAACCATTGTTCCAATATAGTCGGCTGCGGTATTGTAATTCTTCCCCCACTTCATTGCCCCCGCTACCGATAATCAGGTCCAGGTCGCCATCCATGTCGGCATCCAGAAAGGCGGCAGCAGTATCTTCATGGGTCGCGTCTATTTCGAAGGCATTTTGGTGGGTGGGTTGTAACCTGCCACTTCCCAGATGCCTGTAGAGCACGCCTGGTTGCCCTTTGGCGCCTCCAATGAAAACGTCTTCATGCCCATCGCCATCCACGTCCCCCACGGCAAGGGCAGGTCCCTCCTGTGAGAGTAACTTGTAGATAAGGCCCTCGTAATCAAAGTCGTTATAGTTGTTTTCCTGATGTGCCTGCAGGGCCGGATTGCCCACTTCGCGGATCAGGGGCTTTTTATTTTCACTGGGGGGAACGGTATAGACGGTTGTGGCTTCGCTATGCTTTAATTTCAGGGTCTGGTTGGCTGCCAGCTGTTTCATTTTTTGGGTGCGGTCGTCGGGCCAGATTACCCTGAGGGAATCGATGGTTGTATTGGTCCCCAACCCGATGGTCATGACATAGTCCATAGACGACTGAAATCCGCGGGAAGGGATAAGTTCCTGCATGACCGTATTGTTGCCATAGTACAGGAGTGCCGTGGCACCAATGCCGAACCTGTTTTTTTCGGGCCCTTCAAACTGTAGCCTGAGATAATTGTTTCCGAGGGTCTCGCGGCTATTGTTTCTATAAACAAAGGCCTCCATATTCACGTTGTTCACCACCAGGTCCATATCACCGTCGTTATCAAGGTCCCCATAAGCAGCCCCATTGGAAAGGCTAGGGAGTTCAAACCCCCATTCCTTGTTGGCATTGCTAAAAGTGATGTCCCCGTTGTTGCGGTATGCAAAATTAGGCTGGGGTTTTACGGGCATCTTGTTGATGATGGAATCTATGGATTCCTTTTTACCGGTCAGCGCCATTTTTTGGATGATCTCGTTGGCGAAAAAATCCACGAAATCAAGATCGGTGAGATCGTGGTTTACCCCGTTGGTGATAAAGATATCCCTCAGACCGTCGTTGTCCATGTCGAATAGCAGGCCCGCCCAACTCCAGTCAGTCGCGTCAACCCCGCTGAAATAGGCCACCTCGGAGAATGTGCCATTTCCATTGTTCAATTGCAGGGTATTTTGGATATACTGCTGGTAGAAGTCTTTGCTCTGTTTGAGTTTAAAAACATTGTACCCTTCGAACTCCATGACGGATTTTACCCTTTTTTCCTGTTCCGGGAGCATATCCGTAATAAAGATCTCGGCATGGCCGTCATTGTTGATGTCTGCCATGTCAATTCCCATGGCTGAGAGCGACAAATGGGAGGTCCAGTTCTTGATATCTTCTTTAAAAGTGCCGTCCTGGTTATTGATATAGAGGTAATCGCGTTCATAGAAATCATTGGATACATAGATATCCGGGTAAAGGTCTTTGTTGATATCGGTCACCATGACACCTAACCCAAAGCCAATCAGGCTTCCGTAGATCCCTGCCTCTTCACTGACATCCACAAAGATGCCTCCGTCATTTCTAAGGAGCATGTCGCCCACCCCTTTGAAAATGTCGGGAACCCCTTCCCAATCCTGTGCCCGCACCTCCCGTTGTTCGGCATACCCCAGGCTGCTGACCGGGATGTTGCTGTTATTGAGGATGTAGGCATCCAGGTCCCCGTCTTTGTCGTAGTCAAAGAAGGTGGCATGGGTAGAAAACCCGGTTTTTGCCAGGTTGTAGGCAGCGGCCTGCTCTGTAAAGGTAAGGTCTCCATTGTTGATATACAGGTCGTTATCATGGTTATTGCCCTCCATATTCCCTGCGTTGCTGACATAGATATCCAGTAATCCGTCAGCGTTCACATCGACCATGACAACACCCGTAGACCAGGGTTTGTTTCCTTCGACCCCCGCCGATTTGGAGATGTCTTCAAAAACAAAATTACCCTTGTTCAGGTAGAGTTTGTTGGCCACCATATTGCCGGTAAGGTATATATCCGCAAGGCCATCGTTGTTGATGTCTCCTATGGCGACTCCACCTCCGTTGTAGAAGTTGCGGTATTTGAAGATGTTGAAGTCTTTCTGGTTTTCCACGGTATTGATGAAAGCGATTCCGGTACTGTCTGAAGGCAACAGGGAAAAGAGGGTGTTGCCTGCCGCCTGCGGTTTTTGCTCCGGGCTGCCCTGGTCTTTACAGCCGGAAGCGAAAATCACCAGCACTGATAGAATGCCGAAGTATCGTTTCATTTTCCTAATTTTCATGCTACACAATTTTATTCAACCTACTTGTCATATGCTGCTGCCTCTTACAGCGAATCAATTCCTGTTCACGTTACCTGCGCGTCGGCCGGATTTTTGTTTTGGGTTTCCGGGTCCTGATCCAACGTGCAAAAGTACGGCGATGACGCGGATCATCCTATCCCCCGATAAAGAACTTTTGTGCCCTTCCCAGGCGTATTAACAAAAAATTGGGTGGGTTCCCGGATCATGGGCACCAGGGTCCAGGTGGAAGGCCGTTGCTGCGCATCCCCCCGTTTTTTGGCTTCCCTGTCCATAGATATGTGCCCTGGCATTCCAGGACGGTACATTGTTCCCTTTCATAGCTATCAAAGTAGGGGCGAAAGATAAAAAATCGGGAGGGAAGGCCGGATTAATAAGAAGTTAAGATGATTAATGAGAAGTTAATATTGGGAGGTGTTGTTCCCGGCCTTTACCAGGGCGCCTTAGTGCCAAAAGAGGTAGGAGCCGTTCATTTTGTTATTAATGGGTGCCGTTTAGAAGAGTTTATAAATAATCCAATATATTTAGGCAAACAAACTAAACAAACCAAATTACTATGATAGGTATCTTATCTTTTGTAGGCTTTACCTTGCTGGTGGGCGTGATCTCTTATTTTGCCACCCGGACCACCGATGAATCCTCTTCGGATGGTTATTTCCTGGGAGGCCGGAGCTTAACGGCTGGGGTGATAGCCGGGTCGCTGTTGCTGACCAACCTTTCCACCGAACAAATTGTAGGGCTTAATGGCACCGCGTATTCCGAAGGGATCCTGGTCATGGCATGGGAAACACTGGCAGCGATCGCCATGGTGGTGACTGCCATATTCCTCCTGCCGCGTTACCTGAAGAGCGGCCTGACCACCGTTCCGCAATTCTTGCGGGATCGTTACGATGTGAGCACTAAAACCATTACCTCCGCCTTGTTCCTGACGGGTTATGTGGTGGTTTTGTTACCCATCATCCTGTATTCGGGCTCCCTCGCTATCAGCACCATGTTTGATGTCCCCGGCCTTTTGGGAATTTCCGATAGCGCGGCTCTGAAGGTCTGTGTGTGGGGCATTGGGATTATTGGATCTATCTATGCGGTTTTTGGAGGGCTCAAGGCTGTGGCGGTTTCGGATAGTATTAATGCGATTGGTCTTTTGGTGGGGGGGATACTGATCCCGATTTTTGGATTGCTTGCCATAGGGGATGGCGATTTATTCGCCGGCATTGATACCCTTTACCGGGATAATCCGGACAAGTTTGATTCCATAGGAGGGAAGACGGCCTCTGTCCCATTCAGTACGATCTTTACCGGGATGATGCTGGTACAGCTCTTCTATTGGGGTACGAACCAGCAAATTATACAACGGGCGCTGGGGGCCAAGAACCTGAAGGAAGGACAAAAGGGTTTGTTGCTCGCATCTTTTATCAAAGTCCTGGGGCCGCTCATTGTGGTATTACCTGGCATCATTGCCTACCACATGTTCCAGGGGAACCTGGATATGGCAGACCAGGCCTATCCTGCGCTGGTCAATGCCGTACTACCACCCTACCTGATCGGTTTTTTTGCGGCGGTACTTTTCGGGGCCATCCTGAGTTCTTTTAACAGTGTGCTCAACAGTTCGGTTACCTTGTTTGGGATAGACATATACAAGCAACACATCAATCAGGCCGCTTCGGAGGGTACCGTTGTGAAATATGGGAAATTATTCGGAATTTTCCTGGCCCTGGCATCCATGTTCATCGCCCCGTTGATCGCCAACGCCGGCAGCTTGTTCGGGTACCTGCAGGAAGTGAATGGTATTTATAGCATTCCTATACTGACGATCATCGTGGTGGGCTACCTCACCAGGCGGGTGCCTGCCATTGCGGCTAAAATCGGGATCATTTCCGGGTCTGTGCTCTATTGCATCAGCCAGTTTATCTTAAAGCCCATCCTTGTAGGCAAGGCGATGGAAGAGGCCGCGGCCTCCGGAATTACCGACCCTGCTGCCCTGGCAGTCGTGGAAGCGGAGGCGTATCCCCATTACCTCCATGTGATGGCGCTATTGTTCATAATGAACATAGCGATCATGCTGGTAATAGGTAAATTCTTTCCGCGCAAGGATCCGTACGTCCAGGAGTACACCAAGCAGGTGGATATTTCCCCTTACAGGTATGTGACCCAGGTGGGCCTGGGCATAGTGGCCCTGGTGGTCGGGATCTATATCTATTTCGCGCAATAAGAAAAAAATGGACGGCCTGTCCGGTTTTTTATCGGACAGGCCGTCCATTTTCATTGCGGGAAACGCGGGTTTAGCTGTATTGATTGATGATATTTTCGAAGAGTTCCTGTTTTCCGCTTTGCAGGGGTAATTCCCCGTTGTCGCGGGCAATCTCATACAGCGCTTTAAGATCCAGTTTCCCATTTTCGAAATCCTTGCCTTTACCCGAATCAAACGAGCTGTACCGCTTTTTCCGGAGGCTTTCGTAAGGAGAGGAGCTTATAATCTTGTCTGCAGCGATCAGTGCCCTGGCGAAGGTATCGGCGCCCCCGATATGTGCGTGGAAGACGTCTTCTATATCGGTGGAATTCCTGCGGATCTTGGCGTCGAAATTAATACCGCCCCCCCGGAGTCCGCCTGCTTTGAGGAAAATCAGCATGGCTTCGGTCACTTCCATGACATTGTTGGGGAACTGGTCGGTATCCCAGCCGTTCTGGTAATCGCCCCGGTTGGCGTCGATGCTTCCCAGCATACCGTGTGCGGCCGCTACCGCCATTTCGTGTTGCATCGTATGGTTGGCCAGGGTGGCGTGATTCACTTCCAGGTTGAGTTTAAAGTCATCCTGTAGTCCGTATTGGTGCAGGAAGCCAACCACGGTGGCAGCGTCAAAGTCGTACTGGTGTTTCATGGGTTCCATGGGTTTGGGTTCGATAAAGAAAGTACCCTTGAAGCCCTGGCTGCGGGCGTAGTCCCTTGCAAGCCCCAGGAATCGGCCCATATGGTCCAGTTCCCTTTTCACATCGGTATTGAGGAGCGACATATAGCCCTCACGGCCGCCCCAGAACACGTAGTTTTCCCCTTGCAGCGCGATAGTGGCGTCCAACGCGAGCTTTACCTGCCCGCCGGCCCTTGCCAGGACCTTGAAATCTGGGTTGGTGGCTGCTCCGTTCATATAGCGGGGGTTAGAGAAACAATTGGCCGTACCCCAAAGGAGTTTCACACCCGATGCGGCCTGTTTTTCCTTTAGGTAGTCCACGATGGTAGCAAGGCGTTTTTCCGATTCGGTAAAGGTATCGGCCTCACGGACCAGGTCAAAATCATGGAAGCAATAGTAATCAAACCCCATTTTGGTTATGAACTCAAAGGCGGCATCGGCCTTCTCTTTTGCGGCGGCAATCGCATCGCCGGACTGGTCCCAGGCAAATGCAAGGGTGCCCGGGCCAAAGGGGTCTGCCCCGGTTCCACAGAAGGTATGCCAGTAGGCCACGGCAAACCTGAGGTGTTCGCGCAGGGTTTTGCCGGCGACTACCTGGTCCGGATTGTAATATTTGAAAGCGAGGGGGTTGTCAGATTCTTTCCCCTCGTACTTAATTTCCTTAATCCCTTTGTAATACTCTTTGTTTCCTATTAGTGGCATGATCAATTGGTTTTGAGGTTATTTTCAAGTTCTTTTTTCCATGCGTGGTACGCGTCTGCATAAGCGGCTTTATCCCGGGATGGGGTATAGCTCATTACGTAATCGTTGTCCATGATTTGTTTCCCATAGGCATGAAAGTCCTGTTCGTGGAGCAGGCAGGCCCGGGCTGCGCCTATAGCGCCGGTGGTGTTGTATATTTCAATCTCCTGATCGATCAGGGAGGCAATGGTATGGGCAAATATCTGTGAGCGGAAGAGGTTGTCATTACCCGCGCGGATAACGCTGGGGGCAATGCCATCAGATTTCATGATTTCCATGCCATACACAAAGGAAAAGGCAATTCCTTCCAGGGCGGCACGGCACAGATGGCCCTTGTGGTGGTTATTCAGGTTGATATTGACCAGGCGGGTGCCCAGTTCCCTGTTGTTCAACATCCGCTCCGCCCCGTTGCCAAACGGGAGGATGCGTACCCCGTCTGACCCTATGCCGATGCTACCGGCCATTTGGTTCATCTCTTCATAGGAAGCCACCTTCAGGTTGTTCAACAACCATCGGTATTGAATGCCGGCCCCGTTAATACAAAGGAGTTTTCCAATACATTGCCGGTCTGGGGTATAGTTGACGTGGGCAAAATTATTCACCCTCGAGCTCTCCTTTACAGAAAGGTTATCAGTGATGGCATACATGACGCCCGAGGTGCCGCCTGTGGCCGCTACTTCGCCCGGGAGAAAGACGTTGAGGGAAAGGGCATTGTTGGGCTGGTCTCCTGCCCGGTAGAGGATTGGGGTCCCTTCCGGCAATCCGGACTCCCGGGCACCGGTTTTAGAAACCCTGGCCTGTTCAGAGAAGGTGGGTACCACCCGGGGGATAAGGCTTTCATCAAGGCCATAGTATTCCAGGAGCCAGTGGGCCACGCCATGCTCCTTAAAATCCCAGAATATACCCTCGGAGAGGCCGGAGACGGTAGTATTGATGTCTCCGCTGAACCTCAGGGCAATATAGTCTCCCGGCAGCATGAATTTGTGGGCACGGGCATAGGTCTCAGGCCGGTGGTCCTTGACCCATTTTAATTTGGAGGCGGTAAAATTCCCGGGAGAATTCAACAAGCTGCCCGCACAACGATCATGGCCCAAATCGTCATAGGCTTTTTGCCCGATGTCCACGGCCCTGCTGTCACACCATATAATCGAATTTCCGAGTGCCTGTCCTTTTTGGTCTACCAGTACCAGGCCGTGCATCTGGTAGGAAATCCCGATACCCCGTACCTGGGAGGGTTTCACGCCATAGGTTTTCAACAAGGTTTTGGTAGCCTGGCAAACGAAGGCCCACCAGTCTCCGGGGTCCTGTTCCGCCCAGCCATTTTGGGGTGCCAGCATGGACATTTCCTTTTCGGGGGCATTCACTACCCCAAGGCACTTTCCCGTGGCCGCTTCTACCAGTCCGGCTTTAACCGAAGAACTCCCAATGTCATATCCTATAAAGTACATAGCCTGTAAACCTTATTTGAGTCATGTAAGTTATCGTATTGTGCGTTATGGCACAAATGCATTACACGCATTTTTTTCTCGGAATCTTGCAAAAAAAAAGACCCCCTAAACAGGGAGTCTTTCTTAAACACTTAAAATTAAATTTTAGTAACCTGGATTCTGTACCAGGTTCGGATTGGAAAGCAAGGCGTTGGTAGGGATTGGGAAGATCTTTTTGGTATCGTCCCCAGAAACCTCCTTAAACTGCCATTCTTTTGTGAACTCGCCAAAGCGGATAAGGTCTATTCGGCGTACGTATTCGCCGTATAGTTCTCTTCCCCTTTCGGCAAGGATATCGCTTTCTGAAACCGTGCCCAGGGGAGTCGCCTGGCGAAGTACCCTGAGCTCGTTGATAAGGGCTGTGGCATCACCTCCACTGGCCCCCCTGAAGATGGCTTCGGCCTTCATCAGGTGTGCATCTGCGTAACGGAACATGATGGAGTGGCCTGTAAAGGAACCATTCACAGGGTGGTACTTAATAACCCGGATCCCGGTCCGCTCGTTGTTACCCACAAGGCCTGGCAGGTCTCTGGTAAACACCAATGGATTTCCCGGACGGTCTGTCAGGGGCGTACCGTCTTCATTATACTGCTGTCCAATGAGGAAGCCATATCCGATCCCCAGGTTGGTTTCGTCCGCGTTGGAGGCATCTGGCACCCAGCCGCGACGCTCTTCCTGTCCTGAACCTACGGTATTTGAATTGGGGTCTCCCTCAAACAAATCGTAGAACTCGGCCAGGGTGGTAAACCCGTTCCAACCTCCACCGGCGTTGTCCGGGGCGTTGGTATTGTAGTGCAGCGTATGCCAGATACGTGAGCCAATACTGGCAGGTACCCACCAGATGGTTTCGTTGTCTACATCGCTCTTGAAGATATCGAAGTAACCTGATTCCAGTTCAAATCCGTCTGCGGCGATGGCATCTACCAGGCTTACGACCTGATTCATATCTGCCGTGTCCGGAGAACCTCCTACATATACGTGTTTATTGAGCAATACCCTTGCCAACAACAAACGGGCCGCTGCTTTACCCGCCCTGTTTGTATTGGGGCCGGGGCCTACTACCGGTAAACCGGCGATGGCATCGTTCAAATCGGATATTACCAATTCAACCGCTTCGGGCCTGGTCAGCACCCGTGGATTCACATCCGGACCTTCATCTACTTCCCGGAAGGGCACCTGTCCAAACATATCAAGAACCCACCAGATAGCGTAACCCCTGGCAAACTTCGCCTGGGCCACTTGTTCTGCACTGGCGTTGCTACGGGAGTCAATGATCTCGTTGGCACGGAATGCCAACTGGTTGTACTGGTTCCAGGTATTCAGGATGAACTGGTGGGAAGGAGACCAGGTGTGTTGATGCAAGGTTCTCCAGATCCCGTTATCACCCCAGTCAGTTCCCCTGGTAGGCACCATGAACTCGTCAGAAGACACTTCATTGAGTGCGTACAGTTGCTCCTGGGTATCCACATAGGCCCTGAGCTGGTTATACAATTCATCTACCGCACCTGCCGGATCACTAACTCCGGTAAATCCCGTGCCGCTATCTTCGGAGATAATAGAGTCTGTTTCTTCTATCTCGAGATTCGTACAGGAAAGAAATACCGCAGATGACAGGGCAAGTATTAAAAATGATTTCATCTTTTTTCTTTTCATGATTAATTCAATTTTTTATTTAAAATGTTGCGTTTAACCCCAAAGTAACGGTCCTTGGATTAGGGAATGCCGTATAGTCGATACCTGCGGTTGGCAGACTGTTCAGGAGGTCACTTGTTCCTGAGTTGTTCGTGCCGGGTGCGGTGCTGACTTCAGGGTCCAGGCCACTGTAATCAGTGATCAGGAACAGGTTCTGGCCTGTCACGGAAAATCGCAACGATTTGAAAAGTCCTTCTCCTGATAGAGGCACATTGTAGCCAACGGTTGCGTTCTGAAGCCGTATAAAATCTCCTTTTTCAAGGAAACGTGTAGATACGGCGGCTTCCGCATTACCGGCTTCGCCACTGGTGAGTACATCAGGGGTAACGTTCCTGGCATTCGCGATAGCACCTGCGGTAAAGAAGGCGTTCCTGGTGTTATTGTACACATGGAACTTAAACTGCCCTGCGAGGTATGCGGAAAAATCCCAGTTCTTCACCCTCAGGCTTGTAGAGAAGCCTGCGTTATAATCGGGAAGCGCGTCTTTGTCAACAAATGTCTGAAGGTCACCAATGGGCTGGCCGTTGGCATCAAACCCTTCAAATTCCCTCAGGAAGTATGAGAACAAGGGGCGTCCTCCGGCAAGGATCTGGGCAAAGGCAAGTGAAAGGCCCTGGCCGCGGATGGTACCCGCCGGGATCGATCCCGCGAAGTCCTGCAACTCGTTTTCGTTATAAGCGATGTTGAAGGAAGCGTTCCAGTTCACATCTTCTTGTTGGATGATGTCATAATCTATGGCAAATTCTATCCCCTGGTTCAACACGGTGGCATCCAGGTTCTGGAAGAAGGTTGGCTGTGGCGATGGTTGTGCCGCCTGGATCAGGAGCAACAGGTCTGTTGTTTCCTTGCGGTACACATCGATAGAGCCGCTCAGTCGATCATTGTTAAAGCCGTAGTCAAACCCAATGTTGTAGGAGGTAGTTTCCTCCCATTTGAGGTCGGGGTTGGCAAAGGCCACAGCAGCAAGACCGGGAGCGTTAATTTCCCCTCCGTCTGTGATATCGCCGCCGGCGTAGCGTTCCCTTCGTACGAAGTTACCATAACCCAATCCTTCCTGGTTACCGGTGATACCATATCCAAGTCGCAGTTTTAAAGTGCTAAAGGCATCGCCCATGAAATCTTCTTCATGCATTTTCCAGGCGAAGGCCCCCGATGGGAAATATCCGTATTGGTTGTCGGAACCAAAGCGTGAAGATCCATCCGCACGGAAGGTCGCCGTGAACAGGTACTTGTTGGCAAGGGTATAGTTCACCCTGGCGAAAAAGGACTGAAGTTCGTCTGTGGTGTCAAAGGTGTCTGTAAAAATCGTCCGCACGGGTACGACAGGCCTGCTGACGTTGGTTACTGCCGGGGTTGGGAAGAGCCTGTTCACAAAGACATTGGCACTCCTGAAATCATAACCGTATTGTTGGTAGCGACCAGAAATCACACTTTCCACAGCGTTTGCAGACTCTTCTATATCCCTTCCCATTTGGTTGATGTCCGTGGTTTGAAAGCCCCAGGCCTGTACGTTTCTACCTTTTCGGTTGAAATCCTGGAAGGAGTATCCAATAAGGGCATCCAGTTTGGAATTCCCGAAATCCTTGTTATAGTTAAGGGTGGCTTCCAACAGTTTGTTCTCGGTGTTCAGATCGTTGAGCGATCCAACACCATTGCCAAATACCCCCTGGCCCAGGTTCCTTCCCTCTGGGGACGAAACGGCTATCCGGGTAGATTCGGAAGTGTCATACCCCACGTTAATTTTACCTTTTAACTCCGGTAAAATAGCGTACTCTGCAGAGAAGTTGAGGAGGGCCCTGTCTGTTTGCGATTCATTCTGGATAAATGCCAGCATGGTCGCAGGGCTCAAAAGGCCTCCGGGATTGAACAATGGGTCGGTAGGCCAGGTTGGGTTGGCAGAATATGCCGCACCCAATAAGTCTCCCTGGAAACCGGCGCTACCACTCAAGGGCGCGGTTTCATCGTTTACCCGCGATACGGTGGCTTGCAGGTTGAGCAATAATTTGTCATCCAGGAAGCGGTGAATGGCGTTTACCCTTCCGGTGAGGCGTTCCAGGGATGAGTTTTTTACAACCCCGAATTGCTTGGCGTACCCCAACGTGGCCCGGACGGACCCGCCGCCGTAGTTTTGGGCGTAGGAGAGGTTTTGGTTTTGCGAAACCGCCGTGCGGGTTACAAAATCCTGCCAGTCGGTATTGGAGCCAAAATCCTGGTCTGAAGCAGTGCCACCAAATTGCTCTACCGCCTGCAGGAACTGGTTCCTGTTGAGGAGGTCATAAGTATTGGCAGCCTCAGAGATACTAAGGCTGGAGGAGAATTCCAGCACGCCTCCCTGGGAAGCTCCCTTACCACTCTTGGTCGTAATGATCACTACCCCGTTGGCTCCACGCGATCCGTAGATGGCGGTGGCCGAGGCATCTTTCAGGACGCTGATGCTCTCAATGTCCGAAGGGTTCAAGAACGCCAGGGGGTTAGAGGGGGCACTGGTTCCAAAGCCAATATCCGGGCCACTGGCAGAGGTGGCCTCATTGGAAAGGGGGACACCGTCTACCACAAAAAGCGGGTTGTTGTTCGAACGCACCGAGTTGGTACCCCGAATACGGAATTCGATCCCTGCCCCGGGGGCACCACTGGATTGCGTAATCTGAACCCCGGCTGTTTTACCCTGGATAAGTTGTTCGGGGGAAGAGATCACCCCGGTGTTAAAGTCTTCGGCAGTCACTGCGGAAACCGAGCCCGTAGCATCCTGCACGGTGGTGGTACCATAGCCGATAATCACCACTTCATCCAGCGCCTGTGCATCTTCCTCCAGGACTATGTTTATACTGGTACGGCCATTTACGGCGACGTTTTGGGTAGCATACCCTATGTAGCTAAAAACGAGTGTGCCATCAGAGGGCACACCATCCAGGGTATAGTTCCCGTCAAAGTCGGTCTGAGTTCCGATTGTAGTTCCCTGAACCACAACGCTGGCTCCGGGTAACGGGCCATTAGCATCGGTAACGGAACCTGATACCGATACCTCTTGCGCCCCCATGAGGTTAAAGCTAAAAATCGCTCCAACCAACAGAAAGCATTTTAGTAGCGTAATCTTCATAAATAGTTAATTTTAGTTTAGTTAATTTAATTCCAAGGGTCTAACTTATGTAAAATAATTGTTAAAAACAGCGGTCCTATACTGCAGGCAGTTACGAAAACGGTTTCGTGTTAATAACTTTTAGAAAATATTGATCTCATAATCCTAAGAGTTCTTAATTATGTGATCTTGTTTTAAGGGGTGTAATAATTGTCAATATCGGAACAAATATAATGATTTTTCCAAGGTAGGGGCAATTATGGCCTTAACAAAATGTTTAAACTTTACCCCTGAAGTGTTAAATAAAACATATTTTTAGGAATTCTTGGATCGGAAATGAAGTACATTCAGCCCTGATTCACAGACGCACGTAATATTGAAGCGGAACCTCACCTTAAAAGACATCGCCCGGGAGCTGGATGTGTCCATTTCCACTGTTTCCAAAGCCCTTAAGGACAGTGAGGAAATCAGTGCGGAAACCAGAAAGAAAGTCCAGGCGTTCGCAAATCTCTACAATTACCGGCCCAACAATATCGCCCTGAGCTTGAAAAACAGGCGTACCCATTCTATCGGGGTGGTCATCCCAGATATTGTACATCATTTCTTCACCACGGTTTTTTGGGGGATAGAACAATACGCGAATGAGCGGGGTTACAATGTAATCGTCTGCGTATCCGATGAGTCTTTTAACCGGGAGGTCATCAACATGGAGACCCTTGCCAATGGCAGCATCGACGGGTTTATCATGGCCCTGTCTGCAGAAACCCAGTTAAAACAGGAGTTTAAACACCTGCATGAAATTGTGGCCCAGGGGATCCCTTTGGTGCTTTTTGACCGGATCACCGATAAGGTGGTGTGCGACAAGGTTATCAACAACGACCGAGGTGCGGCCTATATGGCGGTCAAGCGGCTGATTGACGCGGGACGGAAAAAGATCGGGCTGGTAACCACGGAACGTTTCCTGAATGTCAGTGAGGAACGGGAAGAGGGTTATTACCAGGCCCTGAGGGACCATGGCCTTCCCGTCAGGGAGGAACTGGTGCTTCGGCTGCCTTACCGCTATGACGAAGAGACCCTGAGCGCTGCCTACATTGCCGCTGCGGATCTGGATGCCGTACTCTGTGTCAATGAAATTTTTGCGGTACGATGCATGAGGCTGGCCCAGGAACGCGGTTTGCGGATCCCGGGGGATATTGCCTTTATCGGGTTCACAGACGGGTTGCTTTCACGGCTTTCCAACCCTGCCCTAAGCGTTGTGGCCCAGCACGGGGAGCAAATGGGCGCCATCGCGGCCCGGATGTTGATCGACAAACTGGAAGATCCCCAAGGTCCGGGCACAGACGATTATCGGACAGAAGTAGTGCGGGCTTCCCTGATCGAAAGAGATTCCACACCTAATTAAAGCACCAACACTAATACTGTATAGTACATGAAGAAAGTAGGATTTATATTTGATCTGGACGGCGTGATTGTAGACACGGCCGGATATCATTACCTCGCCTGGAAAAAGCTGGCAGACCGGCTTGGGATCCCTTTTGATGAAGAAGCGAATGAACGCTTCAAAGGCGTCAGCAGAAAACGCTGCCTGGAGATCCTTCTGGAGTTAGGCGGCATTCAGGTAAGCCAGGAACAATTTGATGCATGGCTGGTGGAAAAGAATGAAGATTATTTGTTGTATATTAACGAGATGGATGCCTCCGAAATCCTTCCGGACGTGCCAAAAGTCCTCAATTACCTGAAAGACCACCAGATTCCCATGGCCCTGGGCTCTGCCAGTAAAAATGCGCGGTCCATTTTGGAAAAGGTACAGCTATTGCCGTATTTTGAAGCCGTGGTCGATGGCAACCAGGTGAGTAAGGCCAAGCCCGATCCGGAAGTTTTCCTGATCGCCGCCAGAGAATTGGGCGTTGCCCCGGAAGACTGCGTGGTTTTTGAAGACGCGGTGGCCGGGATAGAGGCTGCCAACAGGGCAGGGATGACCAGTGTGGGGATAGGAGATGCCGATATCCTGGGCGATGCCAGTTACACATTTACGGATTTCACGAAAATTGATTTGGAATTTATTAAGGACTTAACATAAGCCAGATGAATCAGGACTATATTATTGCAGACGAGTGGGCCATCATCGAAGAAGGTTTTGAAAGGGAGCGGGTAGAATCTTCCGAAAGCCTTTTTAGTTTGGGGAATGGCGCCATGGGCCAGCGCGCTAATTTTGAGGAACAGTATACCGGACAAACCTTTCAGGGAAGCTATATCGCCGGGGTGTATTACCCGGATAAAACCCGGGTAGGATGGTGGAAGAACGGGTATCCCGAATATTTCGCCAAAGTATTGAACGCCCCCAACTGGATTGGCATCAATGTGTTGGTAGACGGTGAACCACTGGACCTGAACACCTGCAAAGCGGTAGAGCACTACCGAAGGGAACTCAACATGAGGGAGGGCTGGTACCGGCGCAGCTTTGAGGCGACCCTGCCCGGGGGTGCGAGGATTGCGGTCAATGCCACCCGTTTCCTCAGTTTCGAACTGGACGAATTAGGGGCCATTTCCTATGAGGTAACTCCCCTTCGCGGAGAGGTCAGCCTGGAATTTACGCCCTACCTGGACAGTGGGATTACCAATGAGGACAGCAACTGGGATGATAAGTTCTGGAATACCACCGATGTTATTGCCGATGGGAAACAGGCCTTTATCAAGGCCCACACCATGAAAACCCATTTTGATACCTGCACCTATATGCAGTCCCGGCTCTTTCTGCAAGGGAAAGAGGTGTCCCAGGAACCCGAGCCAACCAAAGAAGCCTTGTGGGTAGGGCATACCTATAAAACCAAGGTAAAGAAGGGAGAGCGGGCTACGCTTCAGAAGTTCGGGGGGTATACGGTATCGCGCAACCACGATCCGGAAACCCTGATGGACGCGGCCAGGAAAGTGATGAAAAAGGCGGATGAAATTGGGTTTCAGGGCCTCCTGGAACGACAAGCCCAGGCCTGGGCCGAAATCTGGGAAATGAGCGATATCACCATAGAAGGGGATGTAAGGGCGCAACAGGGTATCCGGTTCAATATCTTCCATCTCAACCAGACCTATACAGGGAAGGATTCCCGCCTCAATATTGGGCCAAAAGGCTTTACGGGCGAAAAATACGGGGGCAGTACCTACTGGGATACCGAAGCCTACTGCATCCCGTTTTATATGGCCACCAAAGACCAGGAAGTGGCCCGGAAACTATTAAAATATCGCTTCAACCACCTGGATAAAGCCATCGAAAATGCCAGGAAACTGGGCTTTAAAGACGGTGCCGCCCTGTATCCCATGGTGACCATGAATGGTGAGGAATGCCATAACGAATGGGAGATCACTTTTGAAGAAATCCACAGGAACGGGGCCATAGCATTTGCCATATACAATTATTACCGCTATACGGGAGATTACAGTTATATCCCCGAAATGGGGCTCGAAGTGCTTATCGGAATCGCCCGGTTCTGGAAGCAACGCGCCACCTTTTCAGAACACAAAAAGAAATACGTCATCCTGGGGGTAACCGGCCCCAATGAATACGAGAACAACGTCAACAATAACTGGTACACCAACTACCTGGCCCAATGGTGTTTGCGGTATACACTGGAGCAATTGCTAAAGGTAAAAGACGGCTACAGGGAAGAATACGACCGGATCATTGGTCATACCAAACTCACGGAAAAGGAAACATCCGCCTGGAAAAAGGTGGCAGACAACCTCTATTTCCCCTATTCCGAGGAACATGGGGTGTACCTGCAGCAGGATAACTTCCTGGATAAGGAGCTGATTACGGTAGAAAACCTCGACAAGAGCCAGCGGCCCATCAACCAGAAGTGGAGTTGGGACCGCATCCTGAGGTCGCCCTACATCAAACAGGCAGATACCCTCCAGGGCTTCTATATTTTTGAAGATCATTTTACCCTGGAGGAACTGGAACGGCATTTTGACTTCTACGAGCCCTTTACCGTTCATGAATCCTCACTTTCTCCTTGTGTCCATAGCATACAGGCGGCCAAGTTAGATCGCATGGAACAGGCTTATACCTTCTATTTAAGGACTTCCCGTCTGGACCTGGATGACTATAACAAGGAAGTGAAGGAAGGGCTGCATATCACCTCCATGGCAGGTACCTGGATGAGTATTGTAGAAGGGTTTGGCGGGATGCGGATCCTGAACGACAAGTTGTCCTTTACCCCTAGAATCCCCAAAAACTGGAAGTCGTATTCCTTTAAGATCAATTTCAGGCATCGTATCCTGAAGGTCACTGTGAGCCATCAAAAAACCAGTTTTATACTAGATGGGAAAGAAGAAATGTCTATTCGGGTGAATGGTGAAAGACTGGTGCTAAAACCACAACTCATGGCCGAGGTTTAAAATGAATGTTCCTGGAGCCCTGTTGGCCGCGCTGCTCGTCCTGATGGCGCCAGGCTGCACATCGGAAAAAGAAAAGCGGCATATGGAGAAGCCCTTGGAGAAGAAAAGAAAGGAAGTTATCTACCAGGTGTTTACCCGTTTGTTTGGGAATACCAGGACCCACAACAAACCCTGGGGAACCCTGGAGGAGAACGGGGTGGGCAAGTTTGCCGATTTTGACGAGAAGGCCTTGAAAGCGCTGCGCGAACTGGGGGTAACCTACCTATGGTATACCGGGGTCCCGCACCATGCTTTGGTCACCGATTATTCGGCTTATGGCATCAGCCCTGATGACCCCGACGTGGTCAAAGGCCGGGCCGGGTCCCCGTACGCGGTAAAGGACTATTACAATGTCAATCCCGATCTCGCCCTGGATCCTGACAGGCGACTTGAAGAATTCAGGGAGCTCATTGGCCGTACCCATAAGGCGGGCCTGAAGCTCCTGATCGATATTGTTCCCAACCATGTAGCCAGGCATTACGAGGGGAAGTCGACCCCTGAAGGGGCAGAGCCTTTTGGCGCGTCTGACGATACCAATGTGGAATACCGCAGGGACAATAACTTCTATTATATTCCCGGACAGGCCTTCAGGGTGCCTGAAGGACAAGATGGCTACCGGCCCCTTGGGGGCGAAGACCATCCCCTGGCCGATGGCAGGTTCGAGGAAATGCCGGCAAAGTGGACCGGCAACGGATCGCGAAAGGCACAGCCCGATTTTAACGACTGGTATGAGACCGTGAAGGTGAACTACGGGGTAAAGCCGGATGGGTCCCTGGATTTCCCGCCGCTGCCCGAAGGGTTCGAATCTAAATCGCATGAAGAACACCATGCCTTTTGGCAGGACAAGGACGTCCCCGATTCCTGGGGCAAATTTCGGGATATCGCCTTGTACTGGTTGGAAATGGGGGTTGATGGCTTCCGTTTTGATATGGCCGAAATGGTGCCGGTTGAGTTCTGGAGCTATCTCAATTCCCATATCAAGCACAGGAATCCCGAAGCTTTTTTACTGGCGGAAGTCTATAACCCCGCGCTTTACAGGACGTATATCCATAAAGGAAAGATGGACTACCTCTATGACAAAGTGGAATTTTACGACAGCCTGAAGCATATCATGCAGGGGCATGGTTGGACCGATCATATGCCGGTTGTGCAAAACGGGATGCAGGACATTGAACACCATATGCTTCATTTCCTGGAAAACCACGACGAACAAAGGATCGCAAGCCCGGATTTTGCAGGCGATGCCCAAAAGGGGAGGCCGGCCATGGTGGTTTCGGCGACGATCAGTACTTCCCCCACTATGATTTACTTCGGACAGGAAGTGGGGGAGGCGGCCAGGGAGCAGGCAGGTTTTGGGAGCCCTTCACGCACTTCCATTTTTGATTATATTGGCGTGCCGGCACACCAGCGCTGGGTAAATAACAAGAAGTTTGATGGCGGCCAGCTATCCGATGCGGAAAAATCGCTGCGCGACTTTTATAAACGCCTCCTCAATTTTACCATTCGCAGCAGTGCCCTGATGGGGCGTTACCAGGACATCCACTATTACAACAAGGATCACACAGCGGGGTATAACCATAAGTTGCTCACTTTTGTACGCTGGTCCGATGCCGAAAAGCTGCTGATCTGCAGTAATTTTGACGACACGCGGGCCTATGCCCCTTCCCTGAAGATCCCTGCAGAGGTCATTGCACAGTGGGGACTTTCGGAGGGTGCCTACCCAATGGAGGAGGTGCTCTACGGGAAAAAGGGCTATACCCTTGAGGTCAGCGGCGGGACCGGAGAGGTCCCGGTAGAACTACCACCCCTGGGTTCGTTGATCCTGAAGCTCCGGTAAACCCGGAATACCGTTAAGAAGGGGCAGGCCCTTTTGGCGGGCCGGCCACGGTACCTGCCCCCCCTTATATTAAGCCTTGGGGGCCGAGGCTTTGTAGACCAGGGCGATAACCACCCCTATGATGCCGTAAAACAAGACATCCAGAGCGGCTTCTGCCAGGTGCCCTGTCATGTCCATCAGTTCAGAGGTGCCATACCATAACAAGCCCATGCCCAGGCCTACAAAGATCCCGATCCATAGCCCGAAACGAAAACCCCCGGAGGCCGAGTGCGCCCCCGCGGCCCATTGCCCGTATAGCGTACTCAGGGCAAAAGTACCAATAAGATTGCCCAGGGCGATGAACAGCAAATCGGGCGGATCCTTCATGATGTCGTTAAGGCTGTGTCCTTCAAAAAAATCGACTGTGGCAATGCCCCAGATGACAAAGCCCAGCAGGAACATGACCACAAAACCGGCCAGGGTAGCGAGTAAATTTTGTTTTGTAAACATGATTTAGTTGTTAATTGGTTGCTATACCCGTAAAAATATCAAATAAATGATATGCGATATTAAAATAATGGCGCTGAAAATTGTAAAAGTATTAATACGGATCGAAAACCAGCATGGAAGTGTGGTACTGCGCGGCCCGGGTTTCAAATCGTTATTGTATTTTTGATAATCTGTTTTAACGGCTATTTTCCCGTGGCCGCCATTGGTCCCGGGGAGATGGTAAACGACATTTAAATTGCTTTTTTGAAATGAAGATTATAAACAAGATGTGGCGCTTCTGGATGGTGCCCCTGCTTTTAACACTATTTACAAGTTGTGAGCCTATGATTGACAAACCGATGGTTATTGGGCACCGGGGGGCCATGGGCCATGAAACCGAAAATACCCTGGCCTCTGTCCAAAAGGCGATCGACCTGGGGGTGGACATGATTGAAATAGACGTCTTTAAAATTGCGAGCAACGAAATTGTGGTCTTCCATGACGAGCGGGTGGAACGGCTTACTAACGGCGGGGGGCGCATTGAGGAATACAACATCGTAGACCTTAACCAACTGATCCTGGATGGCAACCACAAAATCCCACAGTTGCAGGATGTGCTAAAGCTAATCGACCACAAAGTTCGACTGAACATTGAATTAAAGGGCGACAATACCGCAGACCGCGTGAACTTCATCATAAGCACCTATTGTGAAAAATACGGTTGGAGCATGGGTGATTTCCTGATTTCGAGTTTTAAATGGGAAGAACTAAAGGCCATGCGCGCGCTTAACAAGGAGGTGCCTATCGCGATCCTTACCGAGGACGACCCCCTTGAGGCTATTGCCATTGCCAGGGAATTAAAGGCAGAGGCCATCAACCCGAACTTTATGGCCTTGACGGAAAGCAATGTGGCCGCCATGCAGGCCGAAGGATTCAAGGTCTATCCCTGGACGGTGAATGAGCCCCAGGCCATAGAGCTTTTAAAGGCAATGAAGGTAGACGGCATCATCACCAATTATCCTGAGCGTGTACGGTAATGTTTGATGTACTGGTCATTGGCGGAGGGGCAGCAGGATTTTACGGGGCCATACAGGTAGCGATCGCAGACCCTTCTTTGAAGATAGGGATCCTGGAGCGGGGCCGGCAGGGCTTGTCCAAAGTCAAAATATCGGGAGGGGGCCGATGTAATGTGACCCACGCGGAGTTTGACCCGCATGCGCTCGCAGCCAATTACCCGCGGGGGGATAAGGAACTGCTGGGCCCTTTCCACCATTATGGCAGCGGCGATATCATGGGTTTTTTTGAGGAGCGGGGTGTGGCCCTGAAATCGGAAGAGGACGGGAGGATATTTCCCGTTTCCGATAGTTCCCAGACGATTATTGATTGTTTCCTTAGGGAGATAAAAGATCGTGGGGTGCAACTCATGTACAACAGCCCTGTGACCGACCTGGAATTCGATATGGGCGAACAGCATTGGCTGATAAGCACCAAAACCACGGGTTACAGGGCCCGAAAAGTCCTGCTCGCTACGGGGAGCAACCACAAAGTATGGCATATGCTCCAGCGTTTGGGGCATACGATCGTACCCCCGGTCCCTTCGCTCTTTACTTTTAATATAAAGGACGAACGCCTGGCTGGAATTCAGGGCATCAGTACCGGGGTCCGTATAGGGGTTTTAGAAAAGCATCCCCCGGGTAAAGGGGCCTCCCTTATTCTGAAGAACACCAGGGTACGTGCGGCACAGTTGGAATCTGAGGGGCCTATGCTCATAACACATTGGGGGATCAGCGGGCCTGCGGTACTCAAACTTTCGGCCTGGGGCGCCCGTTTGCTGTACGATTGCCATTACCGTTTTCAGGTTCGTGTCAATTGGATCCCGGAATACCACGAGGGGGCTGTATTTTCCGTACTGACGGATGTGCGGGAGGTAGAGGCTAAAAAAACGGTCCTTCGCACCCATGCCTTTGACCTGCCAAGGCGCCTTTGGACGAAACTCGTACTGGCCTCCGGCATTTCTCGCGCCCATAAATGGGCAGACCTCACCAAAACCCAAATGGAGGCCCTGGTGCAGCAGCTGACGGCTTCCGAATTCCAGGTAGACGGCAAGAGTACTTTTAAGGAAGAGTTTGTGACGGCGGGGGGCGTTGACCTTAGGGAAATCGATTTCAGGACCTTTCAGAGCAAGCGGCTTCCCAACCTGTTTTTCGCGGGCGAGGTCATCAACGCAGATGCGATCACAGGCGGTTTTAATTTCCAGAATGCCTGGACCGGAGCCTATATTGCCGCCAGGGCGATCACTTCGTCACAATAATCAGCCGCCAAAAGGGCCTCAAGAAAGTGCCAAAAACAAAAAGGCTGCTACCAGGCCTCCGGCAATGGGCCCTACCACGGGTACCCAGGCATAGCCCCAATCGCTGTCGCGTTTATCGCTAATAGGCATGATGGCATGCATCATCCTTGGGCCAAGGTCCCTGGCAGGGTTAATGGCATAGCCTGTTGTACCCCCAAGGCTCAGGCCAATGCCCCAGACGGTAAAGGCTACCGGAAGGGCCCCCAGGGAGCCCAGGCCAATGACCGTATTGCTTTCGCTGATGGTGGCATCTGTGAAATACAGGACCGCGAACAACAATACAAAGGTCCCCACTGTTTCTCCCAACAGGTTAGTCCCATAATGGGGGATAGCCGGCGCAGTGCAGAATACGGCGAGCTTCAGGTCCCGGTCCTCGGTGATATCAAAGTGTTTTTTATACATTAACCAGATAATTCCGGCGCCTAACATGGCACCCAGAAACTGTGCCAGGATATACATGGGAACCTCTGCCCATGGAAACTTTCCCGCGGCGGCCAGGCTGATACTCACGGCCGGGTTGATGTGGGCCCCGCTGAAAGGAGCTGCGACGACCACCCCGATATAGACCGCAAAGGCCCATCCCGTGGTGATGACGATCCAACCGGAACCGTGTCCTTTGGTGCCCTGGAGGATTACGTTGGCAACTACCCCGCATCCCAGGGTCATCAGCAACATGGTTCCCAATATTTCTGCAATAAATGGTGTCATTGTATATAATTATGGTTAGGATTCCTTGCTCCAGTATTCCAGGGCCCCTATCGCCCTGTACCAACCTTTTATGCCCGCTTCAATAACGGCGCGGTCTTCGGCAGGCTCAAATCGCCGGTCGGTTTGCCAGATTTTCTGTATCTCATCCAGGTTGTCCCAGAAGCCCACGGCCAGACCGGCCATAAAGGCAGCGCCCATCACGGTGGTTTCCACCACCTTGGGCCGTACGGTTTCGGTATTCAATACATCCGCCTGGAATTGCATCAGCATATTGTTCACCGAGGCCCCGCCGTCTACCCGCAATTCCTTGATGGAGATCCCCGAATCAGCCTCCATGGCCTTGAGGATGTCCATGGTTTGGTAGGCAATGGAATCTATCGCTGCACGGGCGATATGGGCATCGGTGCTGCCCCGTGTAAGCCCAAACATGCACCCCTGGGCGTGCTGGTTCCAGTGGGGCGCCCCCAGGCCGGCGAAAGCGGGGACAAAATATACCCCTTCGGAATGGGGGACCGAACCGGCAAGTTTTTCGACGTCCCCGGAGTTTTTGATGACCTTCAGGCTGTCGCGCAGCCATTGTACCACTGCCCCGGCAATGAAGATACTGCCTTCCAGGACGTATTGGGTTTTTCCATTCAACTGCCATGCCACCGAGGTAAGCAGGTTGTTTTTGGAGACAATGGGCTTATCCCCGATGTTCATGAGCATAAAACAGCCGGTTCCATAGGTGTTTTTGACCATTCCGGGTTGGGTGCACATTTGTCCGAACAAGGCCGCCTGCTGATCGCCCACAATACCTGCGATGGGGATTTTCTCGGAAAAGAAATTAGGACTGGTGTAACCGTAGATCTCACTGGAGGGTTTTACCCGGGGCAACATGCTCCTGGGTATGGTAAAGAGTTCCAGCAGTTCCTCGTCCCATTCCATGCTGTTGATATTAAAGAGGAGCGTCCTGCAGGCATTGGTTACATCGGTAATGTGAAGTTTTCCCTTGGTCATTTTCCAAATCAGCCAGCTATCTATGGTCCCCAGGATCAAATCCCCGGCTTCGGCCCGTTCCCTTGCACCCGCTACATGGTCCAAAATCCATTTTACCTTGGTTCCCGAGAAATATGAATCTATGACCAGGCCTGTTTTTTTCCTCAGGAGGGGGCCCTTGCCTTCTTTCTTGAGTTTTTCGCAATAGGCAGCGGTCCTCTTATCCTGCCAGACGATTGCGTTATACACGGGTTTCCCGCTATTTTTATCCCATACCACCACGGTTTCCCGTTGGTTGGTGATGCCAATGCCTGCGATTTCGTCGCCACCCAACCCGGATTTGGTGACTGCCTCCGCGGCCATGCCTGCCTGGGTAGACCAGATTTCGTTGGCATCGTGTTCCACCCATCCCGGTTTTGGAAAATACTGTTGAAATTCCTTTTGGGCCGAGGAGATGATGGTGCCCTTTTTGTCAAAGACTACGGCGCGGCAACTGGTAGTGCCCTGGTCCAGGGCGAGTATATATTGTTCCATGAAGGGGGTGTTTAGGGATACATAAAATCGGGTCAGCAATGGGTTAAATGTATAAGTTTTAATTAAGACTTCATAATGTCCCAATACCCATCGGCCGGGAAGAAGGAAAAATCGTCAATCCTGCAAGAGCTTACTGCAGGTCCATAAAGGGGCAGCCTCCACGACAATGCCGAATCCTGCCGCCGGGCACCACAAAAGTACCGGTTTCAGTTAAGTGCCCAGATCCGGAAATTTAAAAGGGTCGCAAAACACACCCAAACCAAATAGGGGACCATCAGGTAAGCGGCGGTGGCACTTACGACCCTAAACCACTTAATGGTAAGTACAATGGCAATCAATAAAGCCAGGATGACCAGCAGGGCGGCAAACGGCTGCCTGAAACCAAAAAAGACAATACTCCAGAGGCCGTTCAGCAGCAATTGGAAGCCGAAATGATAAAGGGCCGTTTTTACCCAGATATGGTAGAACCCCTTTGCCCAAACCATGCCTGCAGCGATACCCATCAGGATGTAGAGCAGGGTCCAGACCGGGGCAAAGATCCAATTGGGCGGGTTGAAAACGGGTTTGTTCAGGCCCACGTACCAGCTGCCTACCGAGCTTTGTGTGGCAAAACTGGAAAGAAACCCTATCAGCAGGCAAATCCCCACAGCGATGATGATATAGTAGAATTTTTTTTTCAAGAGACAGGAGCTATACTTTCTAAAGTAGTAAATAATTTTTATTCGGCCCGTGCAAAATTCCCCGATGGCCTATCTTTGTTGAAACCCAGTGAACGATGACGGAAACCGATTTTATAGCCCCTCCCGACCTACTGGGAAGGGAAAATGGAAGTACCACCTGGAAGGCCCCCAGTAACATCGCCCTGATCAAATACTGGGGCAAGCGCGAAGGGCAGTTCCCTGCCAACCCCTCCCTGAGCTTTACCCTTGAGGCGTCTGCCACCACCACGACCCTTTCTTACCAAAAGCGGGTACGCCCCGGGGATGACTTTTCATTTAAGGTGCTTTTGGACCATGCTCCTGAACCATCATTTGAGCCTAAAATAGCTGCCTTCTTCAAAAGGGCCCTTCCCTACCTGCCTTTCCTCAAGGAGTACCACTTTACCATAGCAACCGGGAATACGTTTCCCCATAGCAGCGGGATTGCCAGCTCGGCCAGTGGGATGGCCGCCCTTGCCCTCTGCCTTACCGATCTTGAACGGTTGTGGACCCCGGGAAGGGATGAAGCCTATTACCGCCACAAAGCTTCTTTCCTGGCACGCCTAGGGTCGGGGAGTGCGAGCAGAAGTATACAGGGCCCGCTCATGCAATGGGGCAGGCACACGCCTATTGCTGCCAGTTCAGATTTATATGCGATACCCTATCCCTTTCCCGTGCATGAGGTATTCAATGGCTACCTGGACACCATTCTGCTCGTAGATAAAGGACAGAAACAAGTGAGCAGTACGCTGGGGCATGGGCTAATGAAGGGGCATGTGTATGCCGAATCGCGATTCCGGCAGGCCGGCATCAACCTGGATGCCCTGAAATCCATATTTGCCTCCGGTGACCTCGAAGCCTTTGGGCAGGTTGTGGAAGAGGAGGCCCTTAGCCTGCATGCCATGATGATGACCAGCCGGCCTTCTTTTATTCTGATGAAACCCAACACCCTGGAAATCATACGACATATTTGGGAATTCCGTACGGCGACTAACGTCCCCCTTTGTTTTACCCTGGATGCCGGCGCCAATGTCCATCTGCTTTATCCACAAGGGTTTAAGTCAGAAGTGGAATCATTTATTAAGAAAATTTTGGTTGAATTTTGTGAAAACAGGCAGTATATTTGCGACCAAATTGGAATTGGTGCCAAAAAAATGTAACTTCACTATTGCGTATATGCCCCAAAGCGTCAATGCCCGGCAAGGTGTATTCCTATTGCAGCAATCATGAAAGGACCCTTATTTTATTCTAAAATCCTGCTCTTTGGCGAATACGGAATCATCAAAGACTCAAAAGGACTCTCTATTCCCTATAACTTCTTCAAAGGAGCCCTTAAAACCCAAAAACCGATGTCTGAAGCGGCGAAAAAGTCGAATCAGGGGTTGCAGGAGTTCTCCATCTATCTCGAAAAATTGCAGGAGGAGGATCCGCAACTGGTGACTTTCGACCTGGAAACCCTCAAGGCCGATATCGATGCGGGAATGTATTTTGACAGTTCCATCCCACAGGGGTACGGGATAGGAAGCAGCGGTGCCCTGGTGGCAGCCGTGTACCACAATTACGCCAATGATAGGATTACGGTACTGGAAAACCTTACCCGTGAAAAACTACTCAGATTAAAAGCCATTTTTGGCAGGATGGAATCCTTTTTTCACGGAAAGTCCTCCGGATTGGACCCGCTGAACAGCTACCTCAGCCTCCCCATCCTGATTAACTCCCGGAACAATATTGAATCGACCAGCATCCCGTCCCAAAACCTCGACGGCAAAGGCGCCGTTTTTTTGCTCGACAGCGGGATGAGTGGGGAGACGGCACCCATGGTGCATATCTTTATGGAAAAAATGAAGCAAGAGGGGTTCCGAAAAGTCCTGAAAGACCAGTTCATCAAGCATACCGATGCCTGTGTGGAAGACTTTATCAGCGGGAACATAAGTTCGCTGTTCGGCAACCTTAAGCAACTTTCGCACGTGGTGCTGAATCACTTCAAACCTATGATCCCCAAGGAATTTCACAAGCTGTGGAAGGAGGGCATCGAGTCCAACGCCTATTACCTAAAACTCTGCGGTTCCGGAGGCGGCGGCTATATCCTTGGATTCACCGAGGATATCGACAAAGCCCGGAAGGCCCTTAAGGGCTATCGTTTAGAAGTGGTCTACAACTTCTAACCAAAGCTGCATGCTTAGCAGAAAAAAGAAACTCCTGTTATTAAAATTCCTGAGTCTTTTTTCTATTGTACGGGGCTACAACATCCTGATGATTGTCCTGGCCCAATACCTGGCCTCCATCTATATCCTGGCGCACGACCTGCCTTTGCGCAAAGTGGTCCTGGACCTTGACCTGTTTGTCCTGGTAGCGGCCTCAGCCCTGGCGATTGCAGGGGGCTATATCATCAACAGCTTTTACGATTCGGAAAAGGACCTGATAAACAAGCCGAGAAAAAGCATGCTCGACCGCCTGGTTGGCCAGCGTACCAAATTGAGTGCCTACTTCACACTGAACTTTCTTTCGGTGATCCTGGCGAGCTACGTATCGTTCAGGGCCGTCCTCTTTTTTTCGGCCTACATCTTTGGTATCTGGCTGTATTCGCACAAATTAAAACGCATCCCGTTCCTGGGAAACCTGGTGTCGGCTACCCTGGCCATCACCCCCTTCTTCGTGGTATTTGTGCATTATAAAAATTTTGAAACGGTGATCTTCGTGCATGCCATTTTCCTGTTCCTGCTGATCCTGGCCAGGGAGATGATCAAGGATATGGAAAGCATGCCGGGAGACATCGCCCAAAACTACAAAACCGTTCCCATCTTGCACGGTACCCGGTTCTCAAAACGCTGTATCACCGCGCTGGTGGTGCTCACCCTCATCCCCGCCAACCTCCTCATTTTCTTCTTTGAGGTAGGCTATATGTATATTTATTTTATGGCGGCTATCGGGTTCCTGATCTTCTTTCTGGTCCTCCTCTGGCAATCGCATAGCAAAAAGCACTACGTTTGGTTGCACAACATCCTGAAATTTATCATAATCATCGGGGTCTTCAGTATTTTGCTGATTGATGTGGATCTCGTATTAAACCGGATTCGGTGATGGAACATGAATTGAAAGTAGCCCTGGCGCAACTGGCGCCTGTATGGTTGGATAAAAGTGCCACCCTCGCAAAAATGAACAGTGCCGTTGACGAGGCAGGGAGTAACGGGGCCGATCTCCTGGTATTCGGGGAGGCGTTTTTGCCGGGGTACCCCTATTGGCTGGCCTACACCCAGGGCGCGGCCTGGGAATTGGCGCATAACAAGGAACTTTACGCCCATTACCTGAAGAATGCGGTACAACCTGAAGCGGGCGACCTCGACAAGCTGTGCTCCCTGGCACAAAAGTACCATATGGCCATTTACCTGGGGATGGTGGAGCGTGCCCGGGACCGTGGCGGACACAGCCTCTATTGTTCGCTGGCCTACATTGACAACGGGGGCGCGATCCGATCAGTACACCGTAAGTTACAACCGACGTACGACGAACGCCTGTGCTGGGCGCAAGGGGACGGAAATGGATTGCGGACCCACCTGCTCAGAAATTTCACGCTGGGCGGATTGAACTGCTGGGAAAACTGGATGCCCCTGGCGAGGGCGGCGTTATACGCCCAGGGCGAAAACCTGCATGTGGCCGTCTGGCCCGGAAATGTGTATAACACGAAAGATATTACCCGTTTTATCGCCCGTGAATCCAGGAGTTATGTGCTCTCTGTATCCTCCCTCATGCGCACGGCAGACTTCCCAAAGGACACGCCCCACCTCCATCGTATTCTCGAGAATGCCCCGGAAACCCTGGGCAATGGGGGTTCCTGTATAGCAGGTCCGGACGGGGAATGGGTCCTGGAGCCTGTACTGGAAAAAGAGGGCCTCCTCTACAGTACCCTTGATTTTAATAAGGTACTGGAAGAACGGCAGAATTTTGATCCGGCAGGGCACTATTCCCGTCCCGATGTAACCCGCCTGGAAGTAAACAGGCTGCGGCAGACTACGGTCAGCTTCAGGGATGGGGAACCATAGCACCACGTTCCGGGCAATTTGCGCGTTTTTAGCGGGCAATTGGCCCAGGATCCGTGCGGATTGGAATCCCTTTCCTACCTTTGTCGGAAATCCATGATTATGAGCAGAGGGGAGCATCAGAATGACAAGCGGGCATCCGGAAGGCAGGGAGGCAGGTTTCGCAAAAAGAGTTACGCGCGGGGGAACGCCCCCATCAAGAAGAGCCTGGCCCCGGGTAAAAGCGCAGACCCCGACCTCATCCGCCTGAATAAGTACGTCGCCAATGCCGGGGTTTGTTCCCGTAGGGAGGCCGACACCTATATCGCTGCCGGGAATGTCACGGTAAATGGCGAGACTGTTACCGAAATGGGATTTAAGGTGAAACGTGGCGATACCGTACGTTTTGACGGGAGGATCCTGAACCCCGAGAAAAAGGAATACATTTTATTGAACAAACCAAAAAACTTCATCACCACCACCAGCGATGAAAAGGGCCGGCGTACGGTTATGGAGCTGATCTCCAATGCCTCCAAATCGCGCCTGGTACCAGTCGGGCGGTTAGACAGGAATACCACCGGGCTTTTGCTGTTCACCAATGACGGGGACCTCGCCAAGAAACTGACACACCCCAAATACCGGGTAAGGAAGATCTATCATGTGGTACTGGACAAGAACCTGAAAGCCGCCGATATGAAGAAAATACGGGAAGGGCTGGAGCTGGAAGATGGCCCTGTTGCGGTAGATGAGATCAGCTATATAGAAAACAGCCCAAAAAAGGAGGTGGGGATAGAGATCCATAGCGGCCGGAACCGGATTGTACGACGCATCTTTGAGCATTTGGGATACGACGTGAACAAACTGGACCGGGTCGTTTTTGCCGGCCTTACCAAAAAAGACCTTCCCAGGGGGCATTGGCGGCCGTTAACCCAGCAGGAAATAATCAACCTCGGTAATATATCCTAGGAAAGCGGTCGGAGGTTACCCAAGGCGGAGCATTTGGCCTACTTGTTTCCAGAATTGCCTTGAAGCAGGGGTGTCGGCCGGTTTGTTGAAAGGTTCTTCCAGATCGTTATGTATCCGTAATTTCAGATAGCTGATCAGGGCATTCTCTCCAAAAAGGGTTTCATAGGCCATTTCCCAGTCCGGGAACTCCCGGGTGGCCACCTGCCCGTGGGTTAGCAGGGTGATATTTGAATGGCGCCTGTCTTTGAGGATTTGATCGAAAAGGGAAAGTACCTTTAGCTGGTTGCCCTCCAGGTACTGCAGGAAAGCCCCTTTATAAAAGATCAGGCAACCTGTGATTCCCTGCTGTCGATTGAAAACCCTGGCTTTTTCGAGCAGGGCGTCAATTTCCGCTGGCCTTAGATCCGGGGAAGCCGTGGACTGATACACCAAACAGTACATAGGATACGGTTTTTCAGGGTTTCCCCGGGGCAGTTACCCCCCGGGGTATACATGGTACAATTATGCCAAAAGCAGGGGGCCTCAAATTTCCTTTTCCATTTTCAGGCGGAGCTCATTCAGGCACAGGTTTCCGATACTGCCTTCATGGGTGTGCTTCACCAATTTTTTTGGTTGGTAGGTCCCTTTTACAATTTCCTGCCCCATCTTTTTGTAGGCGTCCCGGAAGGGCATGCCCTGCATCACCAATTCGTTGAGCGTATCCACGCTAAACAGGTAATCATACCTGGGGTCATTCAGGATCCCGTCACTGACGCGTATGTCTTTAAGGCTGAAAACCATCATCTCCAGGCAGGCTTTCATCTCCTGCAGGGCCGGCACGATAATTTCCTTGGCCAGCTGCAGGTCGCGGTGGTATCCGCTGGGCAGGTTGTTGGTGAGCAGGGTGAGTTGGTTGGGCACCCCCTGGAGCTTGTTGCATTTAGCACGGATCAGTTCAAAGACATCCGGGTTTTTCTTATGGGGCATGATACTGCTCCCGGTGGTGAGTTCATCCGGGAAAGAGATAAACCCAAAGTTCTGGCTCATGTACAGGCAAATATCCATGGCCAGTTTAGAGAGGGTGCCGGCCAGGCTGCCCATGCCAAAAGCGGTGGCTTTCTCCACTTTACCCCGGCCCATTTGTGCCGCGACCACATTGTATTTCATCGTGCCAAAGCCCAATTCTTTAGTGGTGAACGACCGGTCTATAGGGAAGGAACTGCCATAACCGGCTGCGCTTCCCAAAGGATTTTGGTCCACAATCTTAAAAGCGGCATTGAGGAAGGCCAGGTCATCCACCAGCGCTTCGGCGTAGGAGGAAAACCACAGGCCAAAAGAAGAAGGCATGGCCACCTGCAGGTGTGTATAGCCCGGGAGGAGTACTTTTTTATGTTTTTCCGCCAGGTTGAGCAAGAGGTCGAACAGTGTTTTGACCCCTGATTTGAGTTCCTGAAGTTCATCCTTAAGGTACAGTTGCATGGCCACCAATACCTGGTCGTTCCTCGAGCGGGCCGTATGGATTTTCTTTCCGGTATCGCCCAGCTTTTTAGTCAGCAGGTATTCAATTTTCGAATGCATATCCTCAAAGTCCTCCTCAATGGTAAAGGTTCCTTTTTCTATGCTCCCGCCTATTACCCTTAACTCTTTCACCAGGGCTTCGGATTCATCCTGGCCGATCAAGCCGACTTTTCCCAGCATCCTGGCATGGGCCATTGATGCCATGACGTCATACTTCGCCAGGAGCAGGTCTAGTTGACGATCATTGCCTACCGTAAACTGGTCTATTTTCTTATCGGTGCTTGTTCCTTTGTCCCAAAGTTTCATGCTCGTATTTTTTGTCCGGGGCAGACCCCCCGGGGGTGTTAGTGATCTGAATCTTTCAATAAAAACCCTTCCAACAGCTTGATATAGAGTTTAATCCCATCCGTAATCTCGTCCAGGCAGATAAACTCATCTGCCGAATGCGACCGGGTACTGTCTCCAGGGCCCAGTTTGAGCGATTCACAGCTCAGGGCGGCCTGGTCTGAAAGGGTGGGGGAGCCATAGGTTTTCCTGCCCAGGGCAATTCCGGACCGTACCAGTGGGTGTGCGGGTTGGATGGAAGATGAGTTCAGCCGCAGGGACCTGGGGGTAACTTCACAGGGGGCTTCACGTTGGAGGATTTCGGCGATTTCCCTGTTGGAATAACAATCGTTTACCCGGACATCAATCACCAGTTCCACCCTGGCCGGCACCACGTTGTGCTGGCTACCCGCATTGACCTGGGTAACCGTGAGTTTCACGGGGCCGAGTACGGGCGATACTTTCTCAAAGGAATAATCCCTGAACCACCGCAAGACGTCTATGGAATTATAAATGGCGTTGTTGTCATTGGGGTGGGCCGCATGCGAGGGCGTCCCACTGACCACCGCATCAAAGACCACCAGGCCTTTCTCGGCTACGGCCAGCTGCATCTGGGTTGGTTCGCCCACGATGGCCACGGCTATTTCGGGGAGTTTCGGCAACATGCTGTTTAATCCTCTCGGGCCAGAACTTTCCTCCTCGGCAGATGCCACCATAATCAGGTTATGGCTCAGCCCTTCGCGTTCATAAAAATAGGCAAAAGTGGCGAGGAGGGAAACCAGGCAGCCCCCTGCATCATTGCTTCCCAGGCCAAACAACTTTCCGTCTTCCACCTGGGGGTCAAAGGGATCCCTGGTGTAGGCCTCATTGGGCTTAACGGTATCGTGGTGCGAATTCAGCAGCAGGTTGGGCTTTCCTTCCTGATAGTGTTTGTTAAAGGCAAAGACATTGTTGTCCTCCCTCTGGCAAGGAATGCCCATTTTTGCGAACCAGGCTTCTATAGCCGCCGCCGTACCTTCTTCCTTTGTCGAAAAGGAGGGGGTGCCAATCAGCGCTTTTAACAGGCCGATGGCTTCCTGGGTCAGGGCCGGGATCTGTTTTTTCATAGTGTTAAGGTTGTATAACGGGTATGCCCCGGCTGCAGCATTTGTATATGCCCGATGCATACCCGGCTAACGCGATGCCGGAGCGCATGAAAGCAATTTTGCATTTTGGGGAGCATCCCGTCGGCGATGATACCTGCATGTAACAATTCCTGATAATAGGATGCATTGATGTGGGTAATTACGGAGTTTTCATCCTCCAGCTTGCGTAGGACCCCCGGTTTTTCGAAACAGTAATAGAGTACCGTATCAAAATCGTTGGCCAACCCTATTGCGAGTTCCGAAGCAATGGTGTCGGCATTGGTGTTCAGCATCTGGCCTTTGCCGTCATGCGTCAGGGCACAGAAAACGGGAACAAGGCCCGCGTTCAGCAAGGCGCTGATGGTATTGTTATTGATGCCGTCCACATCACCCACATACCCGTAGTCTATCTCTTTGACGGGCCTTTTATGGGCCATCAGGGCGTTCCCGTCGGCCCCACTGAGCCCAATGGCGTTGCAATTGCGGGCCTGCAGCCCTGCCACGATCGTTTTGTTGAGGAGGCCGGCGTACACCATGATCGCGACCTCCAGACTTGGGGCGTCGGTGATCCTTCGGCCCTGGATCAATTTTGATGGGATACCCAGTTGCGCTCCCAATTGCGTGGCCCGCTTGCCTCCCCCATGTACCAGAATCTTTGGTGCCGGCAACTGCGCGAACAACTCCAGGAATTCCGACAGGGCCGTAGCGTCCTCGATCACGTTTCCTCCGATTTTTACAATGGCAAGCGCTGGTTTTTTCACTGTTCCAGGAGTTTTTTGAGCACCAGCTGTGCCGCATAGGTGCGGTTATTGGCCTGTTCTATGACCAGAGACTGTGGGCTGTTCAATACGGTGTCGGCCACCACCACGTTCCGGCGTACCGGCAGGCAGTGCATGAACCTGGCGTGCCCTAGTTTGCCGGCCGTCAGCATCCAGGCAGGGTCCTGGGTGAGCACCTTGCCATAGTCAGTGTAACTGCTCCAGTTCTTCACATACACAAAATCGGCCCCCGCCAGGGCTTTTTCCTGTTCGTATTCTATGGGGATCCCCCGGGTAACCCTGGGATCCAGTTCATACCCTTTGGGGTGGGTAATGACAAAATCGGCCTGCTGTAGCCGCATCATCTCCACAAAGGAATTGGCTACTGCATGTGGTAAGGCCCTGGGGTGCGGGGCCCATGAAAGCACCACTTTGGGATGGGGGGTAGTTTTATGTTCCTCCAGGGTGATGGCATCTGCCAGGGCCTGGAGGGGATGGCTCAGGGAACTTTCGAGGTTAAGCAGGGGGACCGTGGCATATTTGCGGAAGCCCTGCAGCACTTGTTCAGCCTCGTCTTTTTCACGGTCCTTCAATGAGGCAAATGCCCGGATCCCGATGATGTCGCAGTATTGGGAAACAACCCGGGCAGCTTCCTGTACATGCTCCGCGGCACCCTGGTCCATGACGGTGCCATCCTCAAATTCCAGGGTCCATCCTTCATTCCCGAAGTTCATCACCATGACTTCCATCCCCAGGTTCATGGCGGCTTTTTGGGTACTCAGCCTCGTCCTGAGGCTGTTGTTAAAAAAAAGTAATCCCAGGGTCTTGCCCTTTCCAAGGGTATGGTAGCGCTGGGGCTCCTTCTTTAAGGTCCTTGCCTCTGCCACCCATGCCGGCAGGGAAACGATGTCTTGTATACTGAGGTAATTTTGCATTATTTGATTTTGGTGTAGGTGCTTTGTTCTTTCAGTGCATCCAGGATGAAATTATCCTTGAGGCCATTGACGACCCAGGTTTCTATGCCTGCTTTTTGGGCAATGGACGCGGCCTCAATCTTGGATAACATGCCACCGGTCCCGTGCGAGGACCGCACATTGCTTACCTCTGCAGCCAGGGTCTCGATCCCCTGGATGTTTTTTATGGTTTCGGGCATGTTCTTTTCCAGGGATTCCTTGTAATAGATCCCATCGGTATTGGTGGCGATCATTAGCAGGTCTACCTGCAACAAAGCCGCGGTAAGGGCCGCCAGTTTGTCGTTATCCCCAAACTGGATTTCATCCGTGGCCACGGTATCGTTTTCATTGATGATCGGGATAAAATGGTTGGCGACCAGGACATTGATGGTATTCCGGATGTTTGCTTTGGAATTCGGATTCTCAAAATCGGAATAGGATAACAGGCATTGGGAGGTGAGCAACCCCAACTCACGGAAGTTTTCCTGGAACATCCGCATCAGGTGGGGTTGCCCTATGGCGGCAAGTGCCTGTTTTACCGTGATATCCGGCCCATTGTGTTCCAGTTTCACAAATTGCCTGGCGGCGGCAATAGCCCCCGAACTCACGATGATGAACTCATGGGTGTCCTTCAGCTGGGCCACCTGTCTGCCGATATCTTCGATCTTCCCCCTGGAAAGCTGGTCAGTTTCCCGGGTAAGGGTGTTGGATCCGATCTTCAATAAAATTCTTTGTTTGCTCATACGTCGCTAACTTCTGCATTCAATTATGTACTATGGCCGTATTTGTCCTGCTCCCTGAATATACCATTTATTGGTGGTTAGGTGCTGCAGCCCCAGGGGGCCACGCTGGTGCAGTTTATCGGTACTGATGGCCAACTCGGCTCCCAGGCCAAACTGCCCGCCATCTGTGAACCGGGTAGAAGCATTGTGGTATACGGCAGCCACATCCACGGCATCCATGAAATCCCGGGCGGCCGTTGCGCTGTTGCTTACAATGGTGGCCGAATGGCCCCCGCTGTAGGTGTTAATGGCCTGTATGGCCTCTTCCAGGCCTCCTGCCTCGCCCAGGACGATTTCGTAATCCAGGAACTCCCGGTACCAAATAGCTTCCTCTGTAATTTCCGTGCAGCCAGGGTAATGGGCGAGGCCTGCATCGGCCCAGACACGTACCTTGTCTCGCTCTAGCCGCTCCAGGAGGGTTTTCACAAAGGCTTCTTTTGCCGGGAGATCGCGATCAATCAACACTTTGTCCAGGGCATTGCAGGCAGAGATTTTCGTGGTTTTTGCATTATGGATAATGTCCAATGCCATTTGGGGATCGGCCTCCCTGTGCACAAACAGGAAATTGTTCCCCCGGCCACTGACGATCACCGGGCAGGAAGCATGTTCCTTTACAAAGGAAATAAGCTTTTCACCCCCCCGGGGGACAATCAGGTCGACCCTCCGGGTGGGGTTTTCCAGGAAAGCCCGGGTTGCCTCCCGGCTATATTCCAGATAGGTCACCCAGTCTGTGGCAGCACCCTGCCCCCTGAGTGCCTCATGCCAGAGTGAGGTCAGCAGGGTGTTGCTGCGCAGGGATTCCTTTCCGCCTTTCAGCAGGATACGGTTGCCCGATTTAAAGGCAATACCCGCGGCTTCAATGGTTACATCGGGCCGTGATTCATAGATGATCAGTACCGTTCCAAATGGGGCGCTGCGGTTGCAAATCTCCAGCCCGTTGGGATGGGTGTAACGGTAGCGTTCTACCCCCAATGGATCTGGTTGCAGGGCCAGTTGTTCCAGGGCAAGCACCATACCTTCTACTTTTGCGTCATCCAGTTTCAGGCGGTCTAACATGGCCAGGTCTCCCCCGTGATACCCCTCTACGTCCTTCCGGTTTGTTGCGAGGATGGTTTTTTTCTCCCTTGATACCAGGGCCGCCATGGCTTGTAATACGGCATTGCGTTGCGTAATGTTCAGGATGCCTGCCATTATAGTTCTGTTTTAAGGGCTTCGAAAAATACATCCAGGTCTTCCTGTCCGATATTCAAAGCGGGAAGGATCCTCAGGACATGTTTGTCCTTGGCACTTCCCGTAAAAATGTGCTGCCGGTAAATAAGCCTTTTGCGCAGGTCGGAAACTTCAAAGCCAAATTCGAGCCCGAGCATGAGTCCGCGCCCTTTTACGCGTTCCACTTGCGGGATAGCCGCCGCCTTTTTTCGGAAATAGGCCCCCAGATGGTCTGCATTTGCTATGAGTTGTTCGCTTTCCATTACTTCCAGGACAGCCAGGGTGGCGGCACAGGCCAGGTGGTTCCCGCCAAAAGTGGTGCCCAACAGCCCATGGGACGGTTGGATATGTCCGTGGATCAGGATGCCACCCACGGGAAATCCGTTGCCCATACCTTTGGCGATGCTGATGATATCAGGTCGTATCCCATGGTGTTGGAATGCGAAGAACTTTCCGCTCCGCCCAAAACCCGATTGTACTTCGTCTGCGATCAGGACGATGCCATGCTCCCGGCAAAGGGCTTCCACTTCCAGTAAAAAGCTGGTCTTTGGTTCATCGAGTCCTCCTACCCCCTGTATGCATTCAAGGATCACCGCACAGACGTCCCCTGCCGCAATTTCCCTTTGAAACCCCTGCAGGTCGTTAAAAGCCAGGAAGCTTACTTTTTGCTGACGGTTTATCGGGGCATTGATCTTTTCGTTATCCGTTGCTGCAACCGCAGCCGACGTGCGTCCGTGGAAGCTGTTGGAAAATGCTATCACCCGGGCCTTACCCGTGTGGAATGAGGCCAGTTTCAAGGCATTTTCATTGGCTTCGGCCCCTGAATTGCAAAGGAAGAGCCGGTAATCCTCGCAACCTGAAAGCCGGCCAAGTTTTTCGGCTAGTTCGTGTTGTAGCGGATTGTGAACGGAATTGCTGTAGAATCCAATCCGTGCCAGCTGCTCCGACAACCGTTTGACGTAGTGCGGGTGACTGTGCCCTATGGAAATGACCGCATGCCCCCCGTAATAGTCAAGGTATTCTTGTCCCTGGTCATCGGTCACCACTATTCCCCGGGCTTTTACCGGGGTCACGTCGTAGAGCGGGTATACATCAAATAACTCCATCTTCAGCCTTTTTTGATCTGACTTATCTTGTCAAAGGACGCCACGATACCCCGGATAAGAGAAGAACTCAATCCCTGGTGCTCCATCTCGTTGAGCCCCTCAATAGTGCAGCCCATGGGGGTGGTTACCTTGTCTATTTCTTCCTCCGGGTGGTTGCCCGAATCGATGAGCAGGCTGGCCGCCCCATTACAGGTATACATCGCGAGTTCCTGCGCTTCCCGGGCATCGAAGCCCAATTGTATGGCGCCCTGGGTGGTGGCACGGATAAGCCGCATCCAAAAGGCAATGCCACTGGCACATATGACCGTGGCCGCTTGCATTTGTTGCTCTGGGATATCCATGGTATGCCCCATCCGGTTGAAGATGGCCTTGGCCAGCTCAATCCGTTTTTTCCCCGCTTCATTGGAGCAAATGCAGGTCATGGACCTGCCCACTGAGATGGCGGTATTGGGCATGCTGCGGATAATGAAGGCACTTTTTCCCACGATGCTTTCGATCTTGGCGATGCTAAAACCGGTAATGGTGGAAATGATCACGTGCTTTTCGGTAAGCAAATCCCGTATTTCTTCCAGGATTTCGGCGAAATGAACGGGCTGGACGGCAAAAATAAGCACATCCGAATTTTTCACCGCTTCGGTGTTATCCGGGCTAACCGTGACATTCCCGTATTTCTCATACTGGCGTATGCTTTCTACATGCCTTTTGGTAAGGTACATGGTAGAGGCTCCATTGCTATGCAATATCCCTTTGGCGATAGACAACCCCAGGTTTCCTGCTCCTATAATGGCTATTTTCATGCGTGATGCGTTGGTTTCTTGATTACGTTGTTCTCCATTTTGTTGTATCCCCGGTCAATAGACCCCGGCTTTTAGCCGCAACCCTTCGGCCTCCCCAAACCCTTTCATGAGGTTCATATTCTGAACCGCCTGTCCGGAGGCTCCTTTCAGCAGGTTATCCAGGGCTGAGGTAAGGAGCAGGATATCCTGGTGTTTGTGGAGGTGGATGTGGCAATGGTTGGTGTTCACCACTTGTTTCAGGTCTATGGGTTCCTCTGAGATGTGTGTAAACGGGGCCTCGGCATAAAAGTCCTCGTACAGTCGCACGGCTTCTGCCAGGGTTCCTGTATACCTTGTATAGGCCGTTGCCAGGATGCCCCTGCTAAAGTTCCCGCGGTTGGGCAGGAAAAAGAGGGGGGCGGCATCGTCCTGTAGCGATCTCAGCGACTGCATGATTTCACCAAGGTGCTGGTGGGTAAAGGGTTTGTACCAGGAAACATTGTTGTTCCTCCAGCTGAAATGGGAGGTTGCGGAGGGGACCACACCTGCCCCCGTACTTCCCGTGACCGCATTTACGTGCACCTCTGAGGTCAGTTTTTTGGCTTTTGCCAGTGGTAACAATGCCAACTGTATGGTGGTGGCAAAACACCCCGGATTGGCAATGTGTTTGGCTTCCAAAATCGATTTTTTGTCCAGTTCTGGCAGTCCGTAAACAAAATGCCTGTCGCCCGTATTCGCATCGTCCTCGAGGCGGAAATCAGTGCTGAGGTCAATTATGCTGCAATGGGGAGCGAAATGGTGTTTGGCCAGGAATTTCCGCGAATTTCCGTGGCCCAGGCACAGGAATACCACATCTGCCGCGGGGTTTATCTGGTCGGTGAACGCGAGGTCTGTGACCCCCAGCAGGTCTGGATGCGCCTTGTGTACTTTCTGCCCGGCCCGGGTCGTACTAAAAACAAAATCCAAAGAAGCATGCGGATGTTGCAGCAACAAGCGTATCAGTTCACCTCCCGTGTATCCCGAACCTCCTATTATACCTGTTTTAATCATGTTCCTGGTTTACGAAGTTTGCTATTTTCCCGGGATTTGCCAGGAGTTTAATAAATCCTTTGGCCTCTTCGGCGGTCCATCCCTTGTTCATTTCACCGTATTTGCCAAAGGAGGCATTCATCAGGTCGTGTTTGGAAGAAACCCCGTTCAGTTCAAAGCGGTAAGGGTGAAGGCTAAGGAAAACATCGCCACTGACGTGTTTTTGGGTATCTGCCAGGAAGGCCTCGATGTTTCGCATGACCTCGTCCAGGTAGTTGCCTTCATGGAGCAGCATCCCGTAAAAATTGCCCAGTTGTTCCTTCTGGTATTGTTGCCACTTGCTCAGGGTATGCTTTTCGAGCAGGTGGTGCGCCTTGATGATCATCAGGGATCCCGGGGCTTCAAACCCTACCCTGCCTTTGATCCCTATAATGGTATCCCCTACGTGGATGTCCCGCCCGATGGCAAAGGCCGCGCCGATGGCATTCAGTTTGTTGATGTTGTCGACCGGAAGGGCTTTCTTCCCGTCTATGGCCACCAACTCGCCCTGTTCGAAGGTCAGGGTCAGGTCCCTTACTGAGGATTCCTTCAATTGGCTGGGATAGGCAGATGATGGAAGGGGGAGGTGGGAACTGAGGGTTTCGTCCCCTCCGACCGAGGTACCCCACAGGCCTTTGTTGATCGAATATTTGGCCTTTTCCCAGGGATAGTCAATCCCGTTGGCCTGGAGATAGGAAATTTCCTTTTCCCGTGACAGTTGCTCGTCACGGATGGGGGTGATAATGCGGATTTCAGGGGCGAGGATCTGGAAAATCATGTCGAATCGCACCTGGTCGTTTCCCGCGCCGGTACTGCCATGGGCAATAAAGCCGGCACCCAGTTCCTTGGCGTGTTTTACGATCTCGATGGCCTGGACGATGCGTTCTGCACTTACCGAGAGCGGATAGGTGTTGTTTCTGAGGACATTCCCGAAAACCAGGTATTTTACCACCTTGTCATAGAAGGTTTGTACCGCATTGATGGAGGTATAGGAAGCCGCACCCAGTTTTAGTGCCTTCTCTTCTATATCCTGAATCTCCGCCGGGCTGAAACCGCCGGTGTTTACGCTTACGGCATGTACCTCATACCCTTTTTCCTTGGAGAGGTACTTGGCGCAGTACGATGTGTCAAGTCCGCCGCTATAGGCTAATACCAGTTTACTCATTGTTTTTCTTTTTGAGGAAGAGTTGTTCCTTGATACTTTTCAGCCGTTGAAAGGCCTTGCTGTTCATTTGCTTTTTGGGGGCATGCCTGCCCGCGGATTTCTCCTGGCCGGGTTCGTATAGCATCCCGGTACACAGGCACATTTTCCTTTCGGTCCGGGTAAGGATGTCAAAGTTCTTGCAGGTCTGACAACCTTTCCAGAACTCGGGGTCGTCTGTAAGTTCCGAAAAAGTAACCGGTTTGTACCCCAGTTCGTAGTTCATTTTCATTACCGCCAGCCCCGTGGTGATCCCAAAAATCTTGGCATCGGGGAACTTTTTCCGGGACAATTCAAAAATAGCCTTTTTGATTTTTTTGGCGAGGCCCTGGTTCCGGTAGTCCGGGTGGACGATCAGCCCGGAATTGGCCACAAATTTCTGGTGCCCCCAAACTTCGATATAGCAGAAGCCTGCAAACTTGTCCCCGTCCAGGGCGATAATCGCATTGCCATTCTGGAGCCGTTTTACGATATACTCCGGGGTTCGCTGGGCGATCCCGGTACCCCGTATCTTGGCGGACTCGGTGATGGTCTCACTGATGATTTGGGCATATTTGGTATGCCTTTCGTTAGCAATAACAATATCCATTGCCTAGGTGATGATTAGCGGAATAAAAAAATAATAAGGTATTGAATGATTTTGCGGAAATGGACACACCTATTTCCAAAGACAGTTGCACACCCTTACGGGCGGCGGCAGGCAGGCACACGGGGACGGACGGAAGCAAAGGTCCGGTAACAGGGGATATTATGTGCTGTCGTAATCATATCAGGCCAAAAGTACAAATTAAATTGAACTATCATAAATTGAGGCTCAATTTTTACGGATTGAAAAATAATCGCCCTTTATTCTGATGATTTCATAGAGCAACATCCCAAACACCACAATATATTCAATGGCGAGTAACAGCATATTTTCCTGGTAATCGGGTGAGGCATAGGCCCCATAGCTCAGGATGACTACCGCTGACCAGAACAAGGGAAAACGGAAATCCGTGTAAATACTGAGCAGCACCAGGGTGAGCAGGTACCAGGGATGCACGGTGGGTGATAGCAGGTAATAAGCGCCCAGTGCCCACATCATGGAACTTAGCAGGACTTCTGGCTTGTGGTTTTTTCTCAGGAATGTGAGGGCCAGCACCAAGGCCAGGCTTATCAATGGGGTGATTTTCCCATAGGTTTTAATCAGTTCCCAGGGAGGTATATCCAGAAAGCTTCCAAGGGTTTTTACCAGGTTGTACAGGCCTGCATTGAACTCGAAGTTAGAGAACCACAGTTTCAGGGTACTGGAGTAATGGCCCCCGGCCTCCGGGGCCACAAAGGGAAGGCTAAGCAGGATGATGGTAGCCGCTACGACCGTGTAGAACTTCAGGCTTTTCCTGAGGCCCAGGTAGGGGAGGAAGAGTGGCATGAATATCAGGGGCACCAGTTTGAGGGCTATGGAGGCTGCAAAAAGCACCCCCGCCCAAAACCAGCGCATCTTGAATAGCAGGTACATGGCGGCCATGAAAAAGAACAGCATGACCCCTTCAAAGTGGAGGTTGCCCGATAGTTCGATGATGGCCAGCGGATTGAGAAAATACCAAAAAGCCAGGTGGGGAGAGCGGTTGATGGCCTTAAGCAGCTGCCTTCCGAAATAAAGGATGCCCAGATCGGCAAACAGGATCAGGCCGCGCATGGCCAGCAAGGGCCCCATGACCCCCTGGCCCCCTAGCCAGGCCGAAAGGGCGAACAGCAGTTGGTTCAGCGGGGGGTAATTGCTGTAATTGCGAGCGCTGAGGCCCCCCATCCCATTATGCAATTCTGTAAGTTGCGACACCGCCGGATGGGCTTGCTGCACCAGTTCGTCGGGTGTAAAGAGGTAGGGGTTGATCCCGGCAAGGACCATCCTCCCATCCCAGATAAACCGATAAAAATCCTGTGAGAGGTTGGGAACGGCACAGAGGAATGCCAGGCGGAACAACAGCCCGCAGGCCAGCAGGAATTTGAGGTTCCATTTTTCAAACTGTATCAGTTTAAAGCAAAGAAAGAACAAGGCCGCGTAAAGCGAGAACAGCCGCAGGGTATCGGTGCGCTCCAACTGGTACGCAAAGACTCCATAAAAGCCGAGACTGGCAATAAGCAGAAGAATTGGAACACTGTGGAGTTTCCAATATGCAGTGAGCCGACGGAACATGAGGTTTGGTTTGCAGTATTGCGAAGAACCGAAAAATTTGGTGATTTGGCAAGGTAAAAAAGTATGCCTGCGAGGGTTTGGGCAACTGTTCCCGCAGGCATACGTTTAAAAACTGCACCCTTTCCTCAGGGAAGGGTGCAGGCTATATTTTAGGTTCTAGGCCTTGGCAGCCAGGGAATTGAAGAATACAAAACCAAAACCGAGGAATAGCATAAAGTGGAAAGGGAACAACCCAAAGTCGTTCAGCGGTATCGCGCTGTACATGCCAAACAGGAAGTACAGCATCAGCCCAAATTCCAGGATCATGTTGGGCGACAATTTCTTGGTAAGGTATTTATTGCCCTTCCAGCTGTCGGTAAGGTTATTGATATTGAATTTTGGCGTTCTGACAAATTCACTCCGCTTTCCCATGTGCCCTTCCAGGACGGCCATGGTATTGTGGAGCGAAAAGCCCAGTGCCACGGAAAAGAAGGTAAAGAACAACTTGATATAATCTACGAACTTGTCAAAACTGCTACCCTGTATACTTTTATAGGTGAACCAGTAACAGATAAACAGGATGATGGTGCTCACGATAAAGAAACTGGTGACTTCGAAGATCCAGCCCAGGTGGCCATAGATGTTCTTGATATAAAGCATGGGGATGCTCAACACCGCTACTATGAAAACACACAGGAACATAGAGCTGTTTAACAGGTGCATTACCCCATGGAATTTTGTCTTAAAGGAGATGTTCTTTGCCGTGATCACACTCCAAACCGTTTTCTTGAAGTTTTCGGCACCACCCTTGTTCCATCGGAATTGCTGGGAACGGGCCGCACTGATCACTACCGGCAATTCGGCAGGTGTTTCCACATCTTCCAGGTATTTGAACTTCCAGTTCTTCAACTGGGCCCTGTAGCTCAGGTCCAGGTCTTCGGTTAGGGTATCACCTTCCCAGTTTCCTGCATCCAGGATACACTCTTTCCTCCAGATACCGGCGGTACCGTTGAAGTTGATAAAGTGCCCTTTGGTATTCCTTCCAACCTGCTCCAGGGTAAAGTGGGCATCCAGGGCAAACGCCTGTATACGGGTGAGGGTGGAATAATCCCGGTTGATGTGCCCCCAACGGGTTTGTACCACGCCAATTTCCTCATCCTTGAAATAGATCACGGTTTTCTTGAGCCAGTCACCCGAAGGAAGGAAATCGGCATCAAAAATGGCGATAAATTCCCCTTTGGCTATTTTGAGGCCTTCCTTTAAGGCCCCCGCCTTGTAACCTTCACGGTTTTCCCTGCGGATGTGTTGAATATCCAGCCCCATTTCCTGTAATTCCTTCACCCGGGCTGCGGTATCCACCACCGAATTATCGGTAGAGTCGTCCAGCACCTGGATTTCCAGTTTGCTTTTGGGGTATTCAATTTTGGAGATATTGTCCAATAAGCGCTCTACCACATACTCTTCGTTGTATATAGGCAGCTGAATGGTGACAAACGGAATTTCCTTGGGATCGAGGAGGTTGAATTTAGGGGCTTCGGCGTTCATTTTCTTATGGCCGAGATAATTGACCAAAAGGTTTAATTGCGCCAAACTGTAAAAGAAAATTAACAACAACGCAACGCTGTAGATCGCGATGATGATGTAAGCAATTGTTAGTCCCATCTTATTTTATACTGTATTTAAATATCCAACCCAGGATTTTTATGCCTGCAAATATACTACCTTTTATGGTACCTGATACTTTTGATACGCCAATTCTTTTTTTGTAACGTACTGGTACTTCGGTGTATGTCAGTTTCTTTTTCAGTGCTTTAAGTTGCATTTCCACGGTCCATCCGTAGGTCTTATCCTCCATTTCCAGGGAGAGCAACTTATCATATCGAATGGCCCTGAACGGACCCAGATCGGTATACTTCGCACCGAAAAACAATCGCATTAATCCGGTGGCCAACCAATTTCCGAACACCTGTTGGGGTGTCATGGAACCTTCTTCCCTTAAGTCCTCCCTGCGCGCCCCGATCACAAAATCGGCTTCTTTTGACAGTATGGGTTGTATCAGCTTTTCAAGTTCTTCCGGGTAATCGGAATAGTCACCATCCATAAATACGATGATATCGGGCGTATTGGATTGCGCCTTGATATAATTAATTCCTTTGAGGCAGGCAAACCCATATCCCTGACGGTCTTCGGTGAGCACGGTAGCCCCCGCCTTACCTGCATTCAGAACGGTATTGTCTGTTGAGGCGTTACTGACCACGATGACCTCGGATACCACAGCCGGAATCTCGGAAATGACCTGCGCAATAGACCCTTCTTCATTAAATGCCGGGATGATGACCCTGATATCTGCCATTACTTGAGGTCCTTTAAATTATTTTCGCGTTTGAAGCTTTGCAGGCTAAACCATTCCTTGATCCGCTTGCCATTTTCGTATTTCACGGCCGAAACCAATTGATCATTGGCGTATTTCAGGCAATACCCTTGCTTTTTTCCATCGATCAGCTGGCACTTGTAGTCGACATTCCCCTGCGGGTCATAAAACAACCACCAACCATACATTTCCCCTTTTTGGTAATGGCCTTCGCGTTTTGGGATCCCGTTGGTTTCAAAAAAATACCAGTAATCCGTTCTCATATTGTCTTTGTAATGCCCTTTGCTCTGAACCACCCCATTGGTATGGTAATGGTGCCAATACCCTGTTCTTTTGGAGGCGCTGACCCAACCCTCGGCTTTGGTCACGCCATCGTGATAATAATAACGCACAAACCGTTCACCATCCCCCGTATTGACCAGGGCTGCCATCAGGAGGGCCGATACGACAACAACTGCTTTCATGCTTACATTTAAGTGTTTTTAGCCACTTTCAAAAGAACTATATACGTGCAATTGCGCCAATAGGATTATTTTGGTGACTGAATCACTTTCATCAGGTCTACATCATTACCCAAAAGGATGTCCTGGCTATCGATCCGCCCCTGGAGCGGGCCATTTTCAAGCTTGAGCACCCCCCTGGGGCAAACCGCTGAACAAATACCACAGCCCACGCAGCTGGAGCGAACGATATTCTGGCCTTTCTGTGCATAGGCCCGCACATCAATGCCCATTTCGCAATACGTAGAGCAATTGCCGCAGGAAATGCACTGCCCTCCGTTGGTCGTGATGCGGAAACGGGAAAAAAGGCGTTGCTGGAACCCGAGGATGGCCGCCATGGGACAACCGAACCGGCACCAGACCCGGTTGCCCAGGATCGGGTAAAAGCCTACCCCAATAACCCCGGAAAATACGGCGCCTATCAGGAAAGCATAGGTCTTTCTCAGGGCTTCGGCTTTAAACAGGAAAACATTTCCTTCACCGCTTATAAAGTGGAAGCCAATAAGGCCCATGATAATCACAAAATATCCAATAGCCCCGTATTGGGCATCTTTTTGCAGCTGTGCCCTTTTGAACACCATGACCCAAACAAAAACCAGGGTCAGCAGGCCCGCAACGCCCAAAAGGAAGGTGTTTTTGGTAAGCCAGTATTTACTGGTGTCATGGCCCAGATAAGAATAGATTACCGCAGTGGTCATCAGGGTTACAAAAACCACGACGGAATGCACTACCCAGCGTTCGACCTTCCAGGCAAAAACGCTTTTGTCACTCAGGTGCCTGAAAGGGTCACCTGCTGTTTCGGCAAGCCCGCCGCAACCACACACCCAGGAGCAATACCAGCGTTTTCCGTAAAAGTAGGTAAGTACCGGGGTGATCACGAAGATAGACAGTACCCCGAAGATGAGCATGGCGATCCCGATATCGCCCGCATCGATGAAGGCGTTGATCCTGTACCGCTCAAAATTGTAATAATTCAGGGGCCAGATATTCTTCAGGTCATAATAGGGGAGCGTGCCGTTCAACCGTGCCATGATCTCGGGGATCAGGAAGGCAAAGGAGGTCTGGAAGAACATCACGCTGATGGTGCGCAGAATTTCGTAACGGTTGTGGCGGTATTTCCAGATAAACTTAAACCCAAAGGCAAATATGGCGACGGTGTACAGGGTCCCGTAGACGAACCACTGGCTGGCGGGGTTGCCACTCAGGAACCGGCTCAAGGGGTCAAAAAGGGCGATGATCCCCTTATTATCGCCCTCCCTGGTAAGCCCCAGGTATTCCGGGAAAAAATATAACAGGATATAAAAAATGGTCAGGCCAATCCCCAGGACCCACCCCCAGAATCCCCGGTGGGAAACCGATTTAAAGAAAACCCCGTCATTTTTGATGCCCGGGTGTTTGGAAAGGTAGGAGGCCGCCCCAAACCATATGGTCCCCGCCGTAATGGCAGACAGCGAGAGCGTAAGCCATAAGGTTTTATTCGGGAATTGTACGTTAAAGGTGGCCAGCAGCAGTATGACCAGGCCCATTATCCCCAGCAAAGTAGCCAGCTTTTGCTGGATATTGAGGCTTTGAGGGGGTTGTCCTCCAATTGACATATCGCGTGACAGGGTACTCATAGTACAGTTTGTTTTTGTTGTGTATTAAAGGCATTGACTATTTCCGTCTCGTAACCCCGGTAAAATTCCGGGTCAAAGTTCGCCTCCCTGAGGTGTTGGATCACATAGCCCGCCGCGCGGTCCTCGTTGAGCCAGCGTTCAAAGACCTCGTGCCGCATTCGGATGCCAAAGGTGTTGATGCCGAGGAATTTACCGGTATCCCTGTGGTAGGCTACCGTTATACATTTGTCATCATCCCGGTGCCTCCAGTGAAAGTGTACCTCGTACTCCTTTCTCCTGGCCTCCGAAAACACCCAGCCATAGGTCTGGTATTCTATGTCGAAGAACTTGGCGCTGTTGAACCAGTGGCTCGGCCGGTATTCCGTGGGCGTGCCACAGAGGGTGCGGGCCAGGGCCTCGCCCATCATCCTTCCGGTATACCAGACGGCTTCTACCGGGGGGCGGTTGCCTATGGGTTCCCGTTGCTGGGCACAATCGCCAATGGCAAAAATGCCCTTAACACTGGTCTCAAGCGTCCGGTCGACCAAAATCCCCCTATCTGTGGCGATTCCACTTCCCTGGAGGAATTCTATATTCGGCTTTACCCCTGTGGTGATCCCCACCATGGAGCAAGGGATTTCCTCCCCATCGGTGGTGAGCACCGCCCTGACATTGCCTTGCTCATCCGGGAGGATGGCATCCATGTTGGTGCCATGCCGTAAATCCACGCCATGGGAAGCAATATGCCTGGAAATCATCTGGGCTTCGCCCTTGGGGAGCACCCCGGTCCAGAAGGCGTCTTCCCGGACCAGAAAGGTAACCGCTATCCCGCGGGTCCTCAGCATTTCGGCGAGTTCTACCCCGATCAATCCACCGCCAACGATTACCGCCCTGGGACATACCTGTTTGTTGGGGGCCACGCGTTCCAGCTTTTCCAGGTCCTGCTTGTTCACCAGCCCCAGTACCTGTGGCAACTCCAGGCCTTTCCATCCAAAGGTGTTGGTTTTAGAACCGGTGGCCAGGATCAGTTTGTCATAGGTGATGCTCCTCCCATCGGAAAAATAAAGGGCCTTTTTTTCAGGGGCTACCCTTTCTACATAGCCGTGCAGGAGTTCCAGCCGGTTTTTTTCCCAGAAATGCGGCTCGTATGGTTCGATGTCCGTCCAGCGCATATGGCCCATATAGACGTACATAAGGGCCGTGCGGGAAAAGAAATGCGTTGCCTCAGAGGAGATGATGCTGATCTTTTTATCGGATAATTTCCTGATATGCCTGGCGGCCGTGACGCCTGCAATACCATTTCCAATGATTACGATGTGTTCCATGAAGTCAGGTGGTGGTTGTGGTTTTTTGATAGGTCGTACTAAAATAGAATAACTTAGCTGCCAATCGTAATTTAGAAGCAATTTAAATATCTTACCTTTAATGCTGCCTTTAACAGATACTATGAAGAACCTTTTCATCTTGATGCTATGCCTTGCATTGCAGGGCTGCAGTAACCAGGTGATCCGGAAGATCAACGGGGTAAGTTTTGTGGCCTCGAGGGAAGCGGCCCTGCAGGAACATGTCAATGCCATTATGGATATCAACGCCACCTATGCGGCGGTGATGCCTTTTGGCTTCATACGGGACACCCTTTCACCGGAGATCATCTTTGATACTGACAGGCAATGGTTTGGGGAAACCCGGGAAGGTGCCCGTCAGTATATCCAATTGTTGCAGAAAAACAAACTTAAGGTGATGTTGAAACCGCAACTGTGGATCTGGAGGGGCAAATACACCGGGGCCTTGAAAATGCCCACGGAAGCCGACTGGAAACTCCTGGAAGCTTCCTACGAACGCTTTATACTGTCTTATGCCGGGCTGGCACAGGAAACCGGGGTGCCGCTCTTTTGCGTTGGGACCGAGCTGGAACAGTTTGTAGCGGCCCGCCCGGCCTATTGGAAACAACTCATCGCTAAAATAAGGGAGGTCTACAAAGGACAGTTAACCTATGCCGCCAACTGGGATGAATACCGGGACACCCCTTTCTGGGAGGAATTGGATTATATCGGGGTAGACGCGTATTTTCCACTTTCTGAAGAAAGGACCCCGGCGGTGGAAACCCTGGTGGAAGCCTGGGAGCCCTGGAAGGACCAAATGGCCCAACTTTCAAAAACCCTCAGGCGGCAGGTCATCTTTACGGAATTTGGGTACCGGAGTGTCGATTTTACGGCCCGGAAGCCCTGGCTGGCGGACCGTGATGATGTGGAGGTGAACCTGGACGCACAAACCAATGCCAAAAAAGCCATCTTTGAGGTGTTCTGGAAGGAAGACTGGTTTGCCGGGGGATTCGTCTGGAAATGGTTTATAGACCATGCCCGCGCCGGCGGGGAGGCGGATAGCCGGTTTACCCCCCAGAACAAACCGGCCCAACAAGTGCTGAAGTCGTATTACAGTTCGTATTGACTTTCGCCGGCACGGCTTTGGGCATCCTGAAATATTATTTTGATTTGGGCGGCCATTTTTATAACCTTTGTACTAAAGAAGTTAGCGCCTAGCCCGATTTACAATGAGATCCCTAATCGCATTCCTGTTAGTTCCGGTAATAGCCTTCGCCCAGGCCCCGTTGAAGACCGTGACCGCCTCGCCCGGCGAAGGGGTCTTTTCCCTCCTCAGGAAACAGGGCCTAGACCCGTCTGAGCATTACAGTGCTTTCCTGGAACTCAACGCCGCCAACCTGCGCAATGGAAGCGAATTGTATGAGGGACGGACGTACCAACTGCCTTATGTACCCGATGCCCCTACCGATATGGGGAGTGCCACAGGGCCGGAGTCAGAATCGAACTACCCGATTTTCGGTGCGGGGAAGGAAGTGGTGGTCCCGGTAAGCGAGCGCCTGTCTGCCGCGGTCTACTATCTTATTTCCGGCCATGGGGGCCCCGATCCGGGGGCTATTGAAAGGCACAACGGGACGACCATAGCAGAGGATGAATATGCGTATGACGTCACCCTCCGGCTGGCCAAACAACTCCTCTCCCATGGTGCCAAAGTGTACATCATTATCCGGGATTCCAATGACGGGATACGGGATGAAAGGATATTGGAGTTGGATAACGATGAGGTGACATATCCCAATGACCCCATACCCCTGGGCCAGCTCGAGCGCCTTCAACAGCGCGTGGATGCTGTGAACAAATTATACCTGGAACATCGGGGTGCGTACCAGAGGCTGATCGTTACCCATGTAGACAGCCGCAGTGAAGGAAAGAATATCGATGTCTTCTTCTACCACCACGAAAAGAGCCGAAACGGGAAGCGTCTGGCCGAAAACATCCATAAAACCTTCCAGGACAAATACCGGCAATACCAGCCCCACAGGGAATACACCGGTACTTTTTCTGACCGTAGCAACCTCTACATGGTCAAGAACACCCTGCCGGCCATGACGTATATCGAAATTGGCAACCTCCGCAACAAAAGGGACCAAAGGCGCATTTTGGACCCCGATAACCGCGAGGCCCTGGCCAAATGGATTTCAGAGGGGGTATTGCTCGATTACGAAAGCCGGTAATAGCCCCCGCTGGTTCTCAGAGGGCGATATTCTTCCGGTAATAGCGGTAAAGGACTTCTGGCCCGGCCCCCAGGTAGTTTATCAGGTGCATCATCGCAAAATGGAACTGCAGGCGCAGCATTTTTTTCTGACGGTACCTCCTGGCTGAGGTAATCACCGTTTCGGGACGTACCGTGAAAGCGGTGCGGCGGTAGAGCCGTCTTATGAATTCGCAGTCCTCGTAAATCCTGTAAGCCTCATTGAACCCCCCGCAATCGCCAAATAGCTTGCGGGTGACAAAGAGCGACTGGTCTCCGCCACGGCATATGATATAATTGAAACGGGTGAACCAGGAGAAAAATCGCAGGAAGCGGCTATTGGAATCAAAACGCATGCGGAAACTTCCGGCTTCAAACCCACTATCCACAGCCTGGACAATATGTTGGTCGAACCCCCTGGGTGGGAAGGTGTCTGCATGCAGGAAATACAGGATGTCGCCCCGGGCGTGGCTGGCCCCATGGTTCATCTGTACGGCCCTTCCCCGCTCTGAAAGCAATGCATTTGCCCCGTGTGCTTCTGCTATGGCCAGCGTTGCATCTTCACTGCCGCCATCGACCACCAGGATTTCGAGAAGGTGGTCGGGTGCCCTTTTTTCCAGTAAATACTCCAGCAACGGTCCAAGGGTACCTGCCTCGTTTAGTGTCGGGATGATCAGGCTAATACGATGTTTATCGGTTTTCATTCAAACTCCAGTCGTATTTCCTGTAACTGATTTTCGCGTCCGGGTTTATTGGGTTTGGGGCGTAAGGCCTGATATATTCGATCAGGCTGCCCCCCTCTGTAAAGTCAGCCTTGTACCACTGGAATATCTGGGACAATTCCAGGGCATCCGTGCCAATATGGTTACGGGTGGTATCCCGGATAAAGGAGGTAGTGGCCATTTCCAGCTGGGCCTCCAACCGGGCCACTGTAAAGGCTTCGTTCAGCAATTTAGGACAGGAATACGAAGCGCAATTGATGGCAAAGTGAATACGGGGTTCGCCCATTTTCCTCAGGATCTTATGTTCGATATGGCCGAGTGAAAGCAACTCGCCCCCCAGCGGGATCCACTTCTTATCCCAGGGATGGCCAATATCCCTGATGCTTTTCAGCGGATAGTGGTCCAAAATGAGTTTTACGGTAGCCGCATTGTACAGGTTGATATAGTAGGCAAGCCGCTCCTCCCGGCCTGTTTGAGGACCGGGCAGATGGGTTGCCAGCATATCCAGGTAGGCATTCAGGGCGGCGCTATCCTTTTTAAAACCCCGGTAGTCTACCATCCCCTCCTCGTCCACATGTTTCTTGAGGAGGATGTCCCAGGCTTCATGCGAAAGGCCCATAAGGGGCGCCGGTACCGGCGCAGGCTTGACTGGCCCGTTCCACATGAGGTGGAACAGGGCCCAAAAAACCATGAAAAAAGTAGCTGGTTGTGCCATAAGTTTTGCGGTGTTTTAGTTTATTGTGTTGTATTGCTGCCCGTCCAGTTTTTCACCCGAAACTACACTTGCCTAGCGGGGGGCGGTACGAACCCTGTGGTAGGTTTCCCCCATGCTTTTATCCGGGCTGCTTCCCCCCCCCTTTGTTATGTGTGGCATATAGGCAGCTTACAGCTCTTTGAGCAAGGCCATGAACAGTGCGATCATTTTGGGCTCCGTACTATTTGCGACATCCAGGATGTCCCGGATATCAACGGCTTGCAGGTTGTCGGGGTCACATTCATCCGTGAGAACCGATACCGCTATAACCGGTAGTCGTAAATGATTGGCGACAATTACTTCGGGAACCGTACTCATTCCTACCGCATCGGCACCAATCACTTTTAGCATGCGGTATTCCGCCCTGGTTTCCAACTGCGGCCCTACCACGGAGGCGTAGACCCCTTTTCGCAAACGGATCTTAAGACGTTCCGCGATCGTTTCCAAATGCCTGCGCATGTCGGGGTCATAGGGTTCGCTCATGTCCACAAACCGGTCGCCAAAACTGGCTACGTCCCTGAACGCCAGGGGGGAATCTCCCTGCAGGTTGATGTGGTCCTCAATCAACATGAGGTCGCCCTTGTGGAAATTGAGGTTGATGGCCCCGGCGGCATTGGAGATAAAAAGCTTTTGGATGCCAAGCTGGTGCATCACCCTTACGGGGTAGGTCACATCCAACAAGTCATAGCCCTCATACAGGTGGAACCTGCCCCGCATCACCACGACCCTGCGGCCCTCCAGGGTGCCGTAAATGAGTTGCCCGCTGTGAAATTCGACGGTGGCCAGCGGGAAGTAGGGGATATGGTTGTAATGGGCCACGATGGGGGTTTCTATGGCATCTGCCAGTTTCCCCAGGCCGGAGCCCAGGACAATACCGAATTCGGGTTCATGAAACCCTTTGTCGCGCAGATAGGCGACAGACTCATCCAGTTGTTCTTTCGTCATTTTTGAGATGTTTGATAAAAGGTTCAAAAACGGCCTGGTCTTTTATGTCCTCATAGATATCCACATCGTTCTTTGGGGACAACAGTACCAGTTGGTGTTCTTTCAGGTCCTTTAAACTGTCTTTTAGCACAGATCCGGTACCCCAGTTTTTATTCCGAAAGAGCTTTTTATTGAGGGCTTTCATCCCCAATAGGTAATAGCCGCCATCCCGGGCGGGCCCGATAACATAGTCAGAAGCTTCCAATTCGTTGAAGGCCCTTTCCAGGTCCTCTGCCCTAAGGTCGTACATGTCACTTCCAATAACAACAATCCGTTGGTATCCGGCTTTAAACCCTTTATCAAAGGCATCCATCATGCGCTCCCCCAGATCATGGCCTTGCTGGAGGGCTTTTGCAAAGGTGGGGCGCTCCCAAAGGTCGTTTTCCCAGATCTCGTCGGAATAATAGACCGTCTTGGATACCGGAAGGTTGCGGGTTATCGCTGCGGTATGCTCCAACAGGAAGCGATAAATATCAAGGGCGGCCTGGTCACCTATGGTTTCCGCCAGCCGGGTCTTGCATTTCCCAAGCTGGGGGTTCCTCGTGAAAATGAGCAATAGGTCTCTCTTTTTATCCTGGGGTTCGGTACGCTCCATTTAATATACTTTATCTGCATTGGTCAGCAATTTGCCCCAATGCTTACTAAAGGCATGTACTTTTGAGGTTGCATTTCCCTCCGGGTCAAAGACCCTATGGCCCTGGTTTTTCCATTCAAAGATCCCGCCGTACAGGTTTTTCACTTGGGTATAGCCAGCATCCAGCAATTTCTCGCCGATATCCTCTGAGCGAACCCCTACCGAACAATAGACTACCAAAGGCGTATTTTTGTCCGGGAAAGCCCGGGTCACCCGGTCTATATCAAAACTGGCGTGCCCCACCCAAACCGCATCCTGCAAGTGACTCACCTGGTATTCTTCCCAGGTCCGGGAATCTAAAAGGGCATATTGGTCTGAAGCCGCCAGCGCACGGGTGGAGATATAGGGAACTGTACCTGAATTGTACTTTTCAAGGGTCTCCTCAACCGTCTTTTGTGCCTGCATATAAGACAGGAAGAGGAAGGGGAGCAGCAATCGCAGTGGTATCATGGCGTTCTCTCGTATTGGACTCAAAGATACTATTTTGATGGCAGATGGGATGGCTGGGGCCTCATTTGCAGGGGTATTATTTAAAAGGTTATTTTTAGGCAAACACTATATTCCTATGGGAAGGATCAATACCATTTTTATATGTCTTATACTCGTGTTGGGGATGAATTCCTGTAAAGAGGGGCGTACCCCCAAAGCAGAAGAGCTGCCCCAGGAAGTTAACCGGTACGTTGAACCGTATCGCCCGCAATTCCATTACAGCCCCCCTGAGAAATGGATGAACGACCCCAATGGCCTGGTCTACCATGAGGGCGTGTACCACCTGTTTTACCAGTACTATCCCGGTGGTATTGTATGGGGGCCCATGCACTGGGGGCATGCGGTAAGCAAAGACCTGGTGTATTGGGAGCATCGGCCCGTTGCCCTATACCCGGATGAGAACGGCTACATCTTTTCGGGCAGTGCCGTGGTTGACCATCAGAATAGTTCGGGCCTGGGGACTGCGGACAAGCCCCCGCTTGTCGCCGTCTTTACCTATCACAATACAGACCTGGAGAAGGCCGGCCAGACTGATTTTCAGACCCAGGGAATCGCCTATAGCCTGGACAACGGACAGAGCTGGATAAAATACCACGATAATCCGGTCATCCCCAACACGGAAGGATATAAGGATTTTAGAGACCCAAAGGTGTTCTGGCACGAGGAGAGTGGGAAATGGATCATGGTACTGGTCGCAGGCGACCACGCGCAGTTGTATGGCTCGGCAGACCTCAAATCCTGGGAATACCTGAGTTCTTTTGGCAAGGAGCAGGGCGCCCACGGCGGCGTATGGGAATGCCCGGACCTGTTTCCCCTGAAGGTCGATGACCAGGGGCAGGAAAAATGGGTTATGATCATCAGCATCAACCCAGGGGCCCCCAACGGCGGTAGCGGCACCCAATATTTTATAGGCGATTTTGATGGGACCACCTTTTCGTCCGGGCAGGAGGATGCCCGCTGGATCGATTGGGGGACCGACAACTACGCGGGGGTAACCTATAACGACGTGCCCACGGGCGAACGCATTTTTATCGGCTGGATGAGTAACTGGGATTATGCGAACGAAACCCCCACCGAAGCCTGGCGAAGCGCAATGACCTTGCCCAGGAAGTTGCGCCTGAAGCAAAATGCAGGCGTTTATACCCTGGCCAATTACCCCCTCACAGACCTGGGGACTATTTTTAAATCTGAAATACGGAAAGACCTTACTATTCCCGCAGGGGGGTCAGAATCCCTGGATTTTGACCACTTTAGCCAATCGCAGATTCGCTTCCGTACTTCGGGGAGGGATTTCGGTCTGGCCTTTACCAACGAGCAGGGCGATACCCTTCGTATGCGTATGGAAGGCAAGCCGGGCAGGTTTGTGCTTGACCGGAGGGCATCGGGCAAAACCGACTTTGACCCTGATTTTGCCGGGGACCCGCAGGTGATGCCCTTAACTGCCCTGCAGGATGGGGCGGTAGGTTTCCGCCTGCTGATGGACTGGTCTTCTGTGGAAATATTTATCGATGAGGGGTCCTATGCAATGACTTCCCAGGTGTTCCCAAACGGGCATTACACCCAACTGCTGCTGGAAAATGCGGGGGCCGAACCCTTGTTGTTGGAGGATTTGGATGTAAGCAGGGCGGAAACTATCTGGGATTATACCCCGGAATAAGCGCTGAACCCGCCGTCTACGGGGATGATGGTGCCGGTAACAAAGGACGAGGCTTCACTGCACAGCCATTGGGTCGCGCCAAAGAGGTCTGCGGGGTCCCCGAAGGCGCCCATGGGCGTATGCGCGATGATCTTATGGCCACGGTCGGTAAGGCTCCCGTCTTCCTGGGTTAGTAAACTTCGGTTCTGTTCCGTGAGAAAAAAGCCCGGGGCAACCGCATTTACGCGGAGCGACTTGCTGTGCTTTTGGCAGAATTCCACAGAAAGCCACTTGGTGAGATTGTCAATAGCAGCCTTGGCCGAACTGTACCCCATCACCCGGGTCATGGGCCTGGAAGCCGCCATAGAGGAAATATTAATGATGCTGCCGGTATTGGTCTTCAGGAAGAGGGGGAGGAACACTTTGACAGGCAGGAAGGTACCCAGGTAGTTCAATTCCATGACCTGCCGGAGTTGGGCGGTATCGGCATCCAGGATGCTCTGTTCAGGGGTGATGACCGCTCCTTTCATGTTGCCGCCTGCCGCATTGATGAGTACGTCGATCCTGCCGAATTCCTCCAGGAGGATGCCCCTGCCCTTTAACAGGGCCGCTTCATCGGTCACATCGGCCATCAGGGGAAAGGCCCTTCCACCTTCCTTCTCAATGTCAGCAACCAGCGCTTTCACTTTTTTTGGGTTGCGGCCCAGAACGATGAGGACCGCCCCCTGCGACGCCAGGTGTCCTGCCAGGGCGGACCCCAGCACTCCGGTAGCCCCGCTGAAGAGGATGATTTTATCTTTGACAGAGAATAAGTTTTTCATGAAACCAGATATTAATAAGGTTTAGCGCGCCATTTAAAACGGGAAAAAGTCCCTGGCGTTGTGGTAACAAATATCCTGAACAATTTTCCCGAGCCATTTCTCGTCCTGCGGCAATTCTCCCCGGGCGACGTCATTGCCCAGTACGTTGCAGAGGATCCTCCTGAAATATTCATGCCTGGGAAATGAGAGGAAACTCCTGGAATCTGTCAGCATACCGACAAAACAGCTCAGCAGCCCCATGTTTGAAAGGGTGTTCAGCTGTTTTTCCATCCCATCTTTCTGATCGAGGAACCACCAGGCAGAACCCCATTGGATCTTACCCTTCAGCCCACCCCCGTTAAAGTTCCCGGTCATGGTGGCCATTACTTCGTTGTCTGCCGGGTTGAGGTTGTAAAGGATGGTTTTGGGCAGGGCCCCCGCTTCTTCCAGGGCGTTGAGGAACAGGCTTAGGGAACGCGCCTGGGGGAAGTCGCCAATAGAGTCGAAACCCGTATCGGCCCCCAACTCCCGCAGGCCACGGGTATTATTGTTCCTGAGGGCCCCCAGGTGAAATTGTTGCACCCAGCCTTTCTGGTGGTAACAACGGCAGAGGTGCTGTAATACCCGGTAGGTGAATTCCATGATTTCTATGGCAGACAGCGCCTTTTTCAGGAGGATTTTATTAAAGACCTTTTCAACCGCCGGGGCGTCTTGTGAGGCCGAAGGCATTTGTTCCAGGCCATGGTCTGCCAGGCGGCAGCCGTTTTGGTGAAAATAGTCGAGCCGTTTTTCCAGGGCATCCAGCAGGTCGGCAAACGACCGGATGGAAAGGCCACTGGCTGCTTCCAGTTTCTCGAGATAGCCGAGATATTGGGGCAGATCACCCAGGGCATAGGCTTTGTCGGGCCGGAAAGCAGGCAGGACCTTGATACCTTTGACCGTGCTTTTGGCGCGCTGGTGGTGCTCCAGGGAGTCAATGGGGTCATCTGTGGTACATACGACCTCTACCTTCATCATGCCCAGCAACCCCAGGGTGCTATGTGAGGGTTGTTGCAGGTCAGATGTGGTCTTTTCAAAGATTTCGGTTGCATTTCGGGCCTCCAGGAGGTCATCTATTTGGAAATAGCGTTTTAGTTCCAGGTGCGTCCAATGATACAGCGGATTCCGGACCGTGTAGGGGACCGTGGCGGCCCATTTTGCGAATTTATCGGGATCGGGCGCAGTACCGGTAATGTAGGATTCCGCTACACCCAAGGTTCGCATGGCCCGCCATTTGTAATGGTCGCCCGCAAGCCAGGCCTGGGTGATATTGGTAAATTGGTGGTTGGAGGCAATTTGCCCCGGGGGCAGGTGGTTGTGGTAATCAATAATGGGGAGCCGGCTTGCATAGCCGTGGTAGAGGTTGCGCGCAAAAGGGCTTTGCAGCAAAAAATCATCCGATATAAACGTCTTCTTCGGCATAGGTCTTAGAGCTTGGGGTTTTCATCGGGTCCTGCCAGTTCTTTGGCAAGGGCTTCCAGGTCTATCCCCAGTTGTTGCCTGTTGGTGGTAAGGACCTGGTTGCGCAGGTCCTGGGGCAGTCCGGAGAAACCAAGTTTTGCCCCCAGGATCATCCCAGCCACCGCAGCAACCGTATCGTTATCCCGGCCGTAGTTGACAATGAATTGCATGGTTTTGTCAAAATCGCCCTGCCCGTATTCCAGGGCGGTAATCAAAATCTGCCAGATTTCCCCCGCGTGGAAAGGGATGGCTTGTTCCTCTTCTTCCAGGAAGGAGTAGATAAAATCCTGCTGTGCCCATGCTTCAGCACTACCCGGATACCCATCCGGGATGCGCAGGGCTTTCTTTTCTTCCACTGTTAAGGAGTCAGGCAGGGTGAGTTCCCCGGCCAGCCAAACACTCTTCCTGGAGGCCTGGGCCGTCTGGAGCGAGATACGTCCTACCAGCCGGCTGTCCTGGTAGCGGTAGGGGTCTATAAAGACCGCGGCATCCAGGATGGAATCCATAGCAGTGGTCTGGAGGGCCATTTGGGTCATGGCGCTTACCAGGGCGGTTATATCCTTGGCATAACCATGGTCGAACAAGCTGTGATCGTAAGCTTCCAGGTACGCTTTTTCCGGATTGGATGTGCGAAGCCCGAACATGGGGGAGTAAAGCATTCCGGCACAGGTCATTTCGCCTCCGTAAAACCGGTTGAGTGCCTGGGTGTAAGCTTCTGCGCCTTGCCCGTAGGCCAGGGCCACCCGTGCCCATTCCTTGATCCAGTCGACCTTTTCGAGCTTGCTGTCCAGCAGGTCGGGGTTGGCCCGTATGTCCCTGTCAGCCAGCCCTGTGGCCACAGATTCGTAGTAGGTGGTGATATACCGGGTAAAGGCATCCGGACCTGAAGGCTCAGGGGAAGCCGTGAAATATTTGACCATCAGGAGTTTCCAGCGGGTGTCATCGGTGGTGGCACCGGCCGCGAGGTTGTGTTCCCAGGTGCCCTCGGGCGATTGGTCCCGTACTGCCGGGGTAAGCCCGGTGATGTATCCATATTTACGCTGGATATCGTCCCTGTGCCACATTTCTGTCGAGGCCCCCATGGCATCCCCGATGGCAGAGCCTACCAGGGCTCCCAGGACCTTGTCGTAAAAAACTTCGGGGCTTAACCGGAGGGAGTCTTTCCCGTAGGCGGTTTTTTGAGGTTCGGGGATAACCAGGTTGGTCTGAGGCTCCCTACAGGCCCCGGACAGCAGCAGGCCTAAGCAAGCCAGTATAATGGACGTTCTCATAAAAGGATCATTTGTCGGGCGGTTCGCAAAAGATACTCCTTTTCGTCCAAACTTCGCTCCATCGGGAGTTGGGCCAGGCCTATCAGCCTGCGCATGATCTCGACCCCGGCCACCTGGGACACCAGGCTGGCATCGGCTGTACCCTGGTATTCCCTCAGGATTACTTTAAGATACTTCTTGTCTGCCGTAGCCATGATGGCGTGGGCTGCCATGACCCCCAGGTCGAACTCGGGGAATCCCGCGAAGCTAAACTCCGGATCAATGACAAATACCTTCCCTTTTTTGCTCATCCAGCTTCCGGGATAATAGTCGCCATGGAGCAGGGTATTTCCTTCCTCCAGGTAGCGGTCTCCTATGGTAGCAACCAAAGCCTTCACTTCGGCATCCTTTTTATAGGGGAGAGACAAGGCCTGTAATCCTTTCTGGACGTCATCCAGGCCAAAACCGTTATCTTCCAAAAAGGGCAACACAAAAATATGCTGGTGGTTGAGTTGGCGCAACTCCAGGTTTTTCGGGTAGTTTGGGGGGACCTCCTGGGCGTGGATAATGCTCAGCAGGTCAATCAGGTGATCCAGTGCTTCCTGCTGTATCTCCCGCTCCTGGTACCAGTAGGTCATGTCGCGGCAATCGCCCAGGTCCTCCATCTGCAAGAGGTAATGGGAAGGGTCATAGGCGAGTATTGCCGGAAAATGTGACTGGGCCAGGGGGTCCTTTACTGTTCGGTAGAATTGGTATTCCACGTCTATACGGGCCAGGGGGGCTCCTATATCCTGGTATTTTGCCACATAGGGACGCGATTGTTTCAGGATGAAGGAGCGTTTGTTGGTGATGATGCGCAACACCACATTCATGTTGCCATCCCCCGGTTTTTGTATCGATTGCAGGGTTTCCCCCTCATAGAGCCAGCCGTTGCTTTTTAATTGTTGCTGCAACCCTTCTTTGGTACTGTTCAGGTCAATCAGGTTCAAAATAGTCTGCTTTTTTTTGCAAGATACATTCTAATGAAAAGAATGTGCAAGGCCCCGGGTATTTTTTAGGCTGTTACAGACTGTGGCCCTATTGTTATAAATTGCACTGAGAACTTAGGGCACGGAACAGGTTTATTATCTTTACCTGCAGAGGTAATTTCCTTTTAGACAATTCCGTCTATTCATCAAAGGTCGCACATGTAACATAGACTAATGCCGGTAAACAGCAAGGTAGTGAAAAAGGGAAGAGAGCGGAAAACGATCAGGCTGGAGGGAAAGCTGGTGTTTGAACACATTAAAGTACGCCCACCCTATCGGTATATTAACAAATCGCCCAATAAGGCCTGTTTTTTTTATATGATGGAAGGAGATTCCATCGCGTATTCGGCAGATGGGACAAACCGGATAGGACCAGGGGAGGGCCTCCTTATGAAATGCGGCCATTATGTGTATGATCGCCTCCCCGATCATACAAGTGGACTCAACCAATTGGTGGCCATACATTTCCACCCGGGGCTGATTCAACAGTTGTATAGGAATGAGGTTCCACATTTCCTTAGGCAAGAGCGGAAGGGTGACCGTATGACTACGATGCTGAAATTGGAGAGTTGCCAGTTTATAGACCATTTTATGAAAGGGCTTATGCCCTATTTCCATTATCCGGAAATGGTGGATGACGAATGGGTACGCCTTAAACTAAAAGAGTTCATGCACCTGATCGCAAAAACCTCTTACGGAAATGAAATAAGGGAAATGATGGGTTACCTCTTTTCCCCCACAGAAAATTCGTTCAGGGAAGTGGTCGAAAGGCATATATTTTCGGACCTTTCTACGGAAGAACTGGCACAGCTTTCCAATTGCAGTATAGCAACATTTAACAGGAGGTTTAAACAGATCTACAGGGAAAGCCCCGGGCGGTATGTCCGCAACCGGCGGTTAGACTTTGCCTCAGAACTGCTTTTGGCCACGGACAGGGAAGTAAGTGCCATTGCCTACGAATGCCAATTCAAAAGCCTTTCCCATTTTTCAACGGCCTTTCGCAATCGCTTCCGCTGTTCTCCTTCGGAATTCAGGCAAAGCCGATTAATGGAAGTGTAATCACACAGTGGGGGTCGACTCATCCCTCAGCTTGCTGTTTAAGGCCGGGAATTGTATAAGAACCTTTGAAGCTGCAATTCTTTCCTCAACTTAGTAGTATGATTCCCCTGTTTACCCGCAACCTATTCAGCGTGGAAAAGTCATGACTTTTATGATGGACTAACAGAACATTGGCGGCTAGCGGGCGTGATTTGCAGGACAGTCGGACTATGGGCCTTACAGGAATGGTCGAGACCACTAATCTCGGTCTCCCCTGAATTTTTTCAAACAGGTATTTTGAGGAATCTAATCCCGCTATACTTAGTACGATCAATGAATTCTAAGTGCTTTAATATAAGGTTTTTAACGTTTTTGAAGTCCAATCGCCAGCAGCACATTGTGTGTGGAAAGGTTAAACAAAATATTAAAACCATTGATCAAAACCAGCAAACAGGCAATAGCGTCCATGGATATTTTTGTGTGGGTTATGTCCTATTGATGACGCGGGCTTGTCGGACAACAACGTTGTATCAACAATCAGTCTAAAAAACCCCTGAACCCATGAAGTTGACTGTCTATGGAATCATACAAACCCTGCCCAGTAAACTGGTAGGAACCTACCGTGTATTACTCGGCTTAATCTTTATCACGGTAGGAGGATTAAAGTATTTCAACAGTACGTTTGGGACAATATGGAATATTCAATTGCAGGAAATAAGGATCCCTTTTATTGATTTTTTTTATTATTTCGTGCCGTTTTATGAAATAGTGACAGGATGTCTTTTATTGGTAGGGTATTTTACCAGGGTAGGTGCGGTAATGATCATCCCTGTGATGTTTGTGGCCATTTACACCCATTTATCCGTATATGACCCGAATGCCTTCTTCTTCCATCCTTATGAGGCCTTTTATCCCAGTATGGTGATCATGATGGCCTTTGTCGTCTTGCTCTACGGTGGGGGACGTTGGAGCCTGGACCTGAAGATCCAGAAAAAACACTTTGGTGGCCATGGGTCGGACCTTTTTTAAAAAGCCGGCATTTTGAGCAGGGTTCAGGTTGGGTACGGCTTAGAATATGCAGGATCATAAGTACGGGGTTGGCGATAGCTCAACGCTGATAAGAACGGTGCGGGTACTTTGTCCCCATACGGTGCCCCTGCGAGGTTAAATGTTTGTTAAAAAAGAACAGACCTGTCTGTTTATTTAAAATTATGTGTAGCTTTGGCATATGAAAAGGCCAGGAGTTAAAGAACGGATCATAGCAACGGCCTCAAGGCTGTTCTATGAGGAAGGTTACAACCAGACGGGGATCAACCAGATCATCGAAGAGGCCGATGTCGCAAAGGCCAGTATGTACAAGCATTTCAGGTCTAAGGAAGACATCGCGGTAGCCTACCTGCAGCGCAGGCATGCCCTTTGGACCCAAAATATGCTGGCCCATGTGGCGGCGCAGAATACGCCCAAGGCCAGGGTGATCGGTTGTTTCGACTACCTGGTGGATTGGCTGGGAACTGTGGGTTACCGGGGTTGCAGCTGGCAAAATATCATTACCGATTTGCCGGCAGACCACCATAAGATCCCGGAACAGGCTCGGCTGCACAAAAACGAATTGAGGGCATGGTTGATCCAGCAGCTCCAAAGTGAAGGCACCTATGGGGAAACCCGGGCCAAAGACCTGGGGGATCAGGTAATGGTCCTGATAGAAGGCGCCATCATCCTTACCCAGATCGAGAAGGATGTATGGCCCGTAAGGTCGGCCAAAAAGGCGTGCATTACCTTGCTGGGGTAAACTAGGGATCCCTGAGGGGCCGCCTGTAAGGATATTGGTAAACACGCGTCTACTTGGATAATAAAAGAACAGACTTGTCTGTATGTTTTAAATGATATATTTTTTGATATGAACCATTACGAAGTACCGATAAGAGCCGGCGTCAGTAACGGGAACCGGGTATTTTCCAACCAGAGCGTCCTGGCCGCCCCAGGCAAGGCGGTGATGCACTGCCGGCACATTGGGATACCAATGCTTCCGGACATCCCCGTCGCATCGGAAGGCAAACAAGCAATTTATTAATTCATTCATTAAACGGCATCCGGGTCGCATAAAACAAAAAAAGGATCCGGGGCCATCACCCTTTAACACAAATAACATCATGAAAACTAGCAATGTACCCTTTAAGAAATTAGCCTTGAATGCGCTGGCAGGATTCCTCCTCTTCGCGATTGCAGGGCAGCCTGTCAGGGCAAACACTCCTGAAGCCGCCCCGTCGGGGGACGTGGCCCCGGTTAACGACACCTTCCCCACCCTGCACAAAACCATAGAGATCTCAGGGGTCGAGATATTCTACCGGGAAGCCGGTGACCGTAGCAAACCCACCATTGTCCTGCTGCATGGGTACCCCACTTCCTCCCATATGTTTCGCCATTTAATAACAGACTTGTCTGTTCATTATCATGTCCTGGCACCGGATTATCCGGGGTTTGGCCGGAGCGGGCAACCGGCCATGGCCGATTTTGAATACACCTTTGACAATTATTCCCGCATTGTGGAGGCCTTCCTCGACCAGTTGGAGGTCAATGCCTATAGTTTGTACCTAATGGACTATGGGGCGCCAGTAGGGTACCGTATCGCAGCCAGGAACCCGGGCAAAGTGCAGTCGCTCATCATTCAAAACGGGAATGCCTATGAGGAAGGCCTGCGCGACTTCTGGATCCCGATCAAGAAATACTGGAACGACTATACCGTCGAAAATGGCAAAGCCCTGGAAGGGTTCCATTCCCCGGCCGGCCTCAAATGGCAGTACACCCATGGGGTACAGGACAGCACGCGCATCAGCCCGGACAACTGGCATATCGATCTACAGCACCTGCAGCGGCCCGAAAACAACGACATCCAATTGGCGCTGTTTTACGATTACCGTACCAATGTCCCCCTATACCCGGAATGGCAGGAATACTTCAGGGCCTACCAGCCACCCGCGTTGATCATTTGGGGGAAAAATGACTTTATATTCCCCTCCGAAGGTGCCTACCCTTATAAACGCGACCTGAGGAACCTGGAGTTTCACCTGCTGGATACCGGGCATTTCGCCCTGGAGGAACAAGGTGGTGAAATGGCTGGATATATCCTGAATTTCCTCAAGAAAAACGGAATACAGTAAGTCATGAAAACACCTTACGACTACCCCCTAAGTCTGCGGGGCCAGCAAACGTCTAAAATGGACCCCTCCCGGCCAGGCCTTTGGGGAGTAACCCTGCCACAATTCATGAAAAAATTGATTAACGATAACCGCGAACAATGAAAACAGCACAATGGGCAAAAACCCGGTGGACAAACATGTATGGGGCCTTTTCCTCTCACCTGGCCGGGTGGGGGGGCACCGGCAACCGGCGGGAGAATCCCGCGAACCACGCTGACATATCATTACGCGCGGTTCCCATGCAACGCGAGAGAACATCGACACACATATAATTCATAACCAGGGTTCCGGGATATTTGCATCCCGGAACCCTATTTAATTATTACTACCATGGAACAAAAACTTCCTTTACCCCCTTTTACAGAAGCCACGGCCCGCGAGAAAATCCAGCTGGCCGAAGATGCCTGGAACAGCCAGGACCCCGATAAAGTGTCCCTGGCCTATACACCAGACAGCGAGTGGCGTAACCGCTCAGAATTTATCAACGGGCGCGATGAGATCCGCGCTTTCCTGAGCCTTAAATGGCAACAGGAACGCCACTACAAACTGCGCAAATACTACTGGGCCCATACGGACAACCGTATCGCCGTCCGGTTCGAGTATGAATACCAAAACCCCCAGGGGGAGTGGTTCAGGGCTTATGGCAATGAGAACTGGGAATTTGATGAAAACGGGCTGATGAAAAAACGCTATGCCAGCATTAACGATGTTGCCATCAGTGAAAATGAACGCAAACTTTAACATGGAACATATGAAACGAATAGCGATAAATGGAGCGGGCCGCATCGGAAGGGCCGCCATGAAGATCATCCTGGATACCCCAGGATTGCAACTGGTAGCGGTAAACGATATCGCCCCCCTGGAAACCATAGCCTACCTCCTTCGGTATGACAGTGTTCACGGGGCTTATGGAAAAGCCGTGGAACTATGGGAGAACTCCCTGAAGATCGACGGAAATGAGATCACCTTCCTGCGGGAAAGGGACCCTGCCAAACTTCCCTGGAATGCCCTGGGGATTGATATCGTGATTGAAAGTACGGGGATCTTTACCTCAGAAGAGGATGCCTCCAAACACATCCAGGCCGGGGCCGGTACGGTGGTGCTTTCGGGCCCTACCAAAAGTGCCGGCGTACCTACCGTGGTACACGGGGTCAATGCCGCAGGCGGGGAGACCCACATTTTCTCCTGTGCCAGCTGTACCACCAACAATATCAGCCCCGTCATCGAGGTCCTGGGCCGAAGGATCGGTATCCAAAAGGCCATCCTCAATACCATCCATGCCGATACGGCCTCCAACACGGTGGTAGATGCCCCCAATAACAGCAATCCACGGATGGGACGCTCGGGGCTGAACAACCTGATCCCCACCACCACCGGCGCTGCCATCGCCACTACCAAGGCCATGCCCGGGTATGCCGGTAAATTTGATGGAATTGCCGTGCGGGTCCCTGTGCCAATCGGGTCCCTGTCAGACATCACCATGGTCACTTCCAGGCCCACCACCGTAGAGGAAGTCAACAGCATCCTGAAGGAGGAGGCGGCTACCCCCAGGTACCAGGGCGTGCTGGGCGTAACCGAGGAACCCCTGGTCTCTTCCGACATCGTCAAGAGCCCCTATGCATCCCTGGCCGACCTGGGGATGACCAAGGTAGTGGACGGCGACCTGGTGAAGGTCTTGAGTTGGTACGATAACGAATGGGGTTTTACCCACCAGATGGTCCGCGAAATCCTGGCCCTGTGAACCCGCAGGAACAATGGGCCCCCTACCTGAAGCGGTGTGAAGCACTCGCCAAAGAAGCGGCTTCCCGTGGGGAGGCGGCCGTGGGCAGCGTCCTGGTAAGGAACGGAAAAGTGATCGCCGAGGCGATGGAATCTACCCGCTCCAGCGAGGATGTCAGCGCCCATGCCGAAATGGAGGTGATCCGGAAAGCCCGTAGTTTTTTGGGGACCGACCTTTCGGACTGTGTCCTGGTCAGCAGCAAGGAGCCCTGCCTGATGTGCAGTTATGCCATCCGGTACCACAGGATCCTTACGGTGGTATACCAGGAGCCCTCGGGAATGCTGGGTGGTGCCGCCGGGGCGTACCCGCTCCTCCTTAGCAGGGAGGTGCCCGAAAACTGGGGTCCCCCGGTACAATGCACCCAGATGAATGATAAAAAAGCACTTGGATGAATTACGCAAAACTCGCATTTACCGATCGCATCAAAACCCTGCAGGAAGCCCATGGCAGCCGCAAGGGGTACCAGAAAATGGAAACGTTCGCATTTCCAGACGGCCTGTCGGAACGGGAACTGCAATTCATCGCGGCGCGCGATAGCTTCTACGTGGCCTCATTGGGCGAAAACGGGTACCCGTATATGCAACACCGTGGCGGGCCCAGGGGGTTCCTTAGGGCCATAGACCACAAAACGCTGGCCTTCCTCGATTTCAGGGGGAACATGCAGTATATTACCACGGGCAATGTGCAGACCCACAAAAAGGTGTCCCTGTTCCTGATGGACTACCCCAACCGGCTGCGGCTGAAGATCTATGCCGAGGTCGAGGTGGTGGAGCCTTCCGAGAGGCCCGCTCTCTGGGAGGCCCTTCAGTTGGAAGGGTACACGTACAAAGCGGAACGGGCCATGGTCTTCCACGTTAAGGCGTTTGACTGGAACTGCCCGCAACATATCACCCCCAGGTTTACGGAAGAGGAAATTAAGCAACTGCTCCAACCGTACGAAAAGGAAATCGATAGGCTGAAGGCTGCACTGGCCGACGGGAAGTCGGGATAGCGGAATGCTCCTTCGAAAGCCATAATAGCACGGGCGGTGCCCATAACATCCGGGAGGCGTATCCCCTAGCGTGCGATTTGCGCTATTATCGGGGGGATGTTCCTTTTGCCGCCCTGCATGGAGACGAAAAAACCCACACCGGATCGGCGTGGGTTTTGTGCTTAAAGTGGTACCTCCAGGAGATACTTCCCTGCAGTCAGTGTTCCTTGGGCCCCGCACCTGCAAATACGTCAAAGCCCATTGCCTGATGGCAATGCTTTCTCCGTTTCTCGCATCTTAAGAAGGCAGGCTTTCTACAATGCTCCAAACGAAAAAAGCCCATTCGCAAGAATGGGCTTTTTGTGCTTAAAGTGGTACCTCCAGGAGATACTTCCCTGCAGTCAGTGTTCCTTGGGTCCCGCACCTGCAAATACGTCAAAGCCCATTGCCTGATGGCAATGCTTTCTCCGTTTCTCGCATCTTAAGAAGGCAGGCTTTCTACGATGCTCCAAACGAAAAAAGCCCATTCGCAAGAATGGGCTTTTTGTGCTTGATGTGGTACCTCCAGGAATCGAACCAGGGACACACGGATTTTCAGTCCGTTGCTCTACCAACTGAGCTAAGGTACCTTCTTGATTTCAAAGCCCGCTTCAAAAAAAACAGAAGGGAGGCTTTCATCCTCCAGGGTAGGCCCGACATGGGCGATGCAAAGGAGGGGGCAAATATAATTTCAAATTTAGGAACTACAAACAAAAAAGGAAAAAAAGGCCCTGGTTTTTTTTCAATTCTTGATCTTTGTAGTATGAACCTGATTGTTGATGCCGGAAACACCGCTGTGAAGCTTGCCGTCTTCAAAAGGAGCAGCCTGCTTTTCTATAAACAATACCCCCTGGCCGATTTCTGCCACGGGGTAAAAAGGGTGTTTCATGACCATCCCGGCATTCGTCAGGCCATTGTTTCCTCTGTGGCCTGGTTAGATAAGCGCGGACTCGATATCCTTCATGTCTTCTGTCCCGTGCATGTGCTCTCCCATAACTCCAGAGTGCCCTTTAAGAACTCCTATGCCACCCCCCATACCCTGGGGGTGGACCGTATTGCCCTGGCCACCGCGGCCTTTCACCACAACCCTTTTGGGAATACCCTGGTGGTTGATGCGGGTAGCTGTATCACCTACGACATGGTCAATGATTTTGGGGAATACCTGGGCGGGGCCATATCGCCGGGGCTCCGGATGCGCTACAGGGCGATGCACGAGCAGACTTCGGGCCTCCCATTGCTGGAGCCGGCAGAAGACCTCTACGACTTCATCGGCAATAGTACCCGGAGCGGTATGCATAGCGGGGTCATCAATGGCCTTTGTATGGAGATTGACGGCATGATAGCCCTTTATGAGTCGCGTTTTCCATATTTAACAGTTATTTTAACAGGGGGTGATACCCTATTTTTGTCTAAACGACTAAAAAGTACCATATTTGCCAACTCTAAATTTCTCCTCGAGGGCTTGAATTATTTGCTGGAATACAACCGACGTTAGATGATTAAAAAACTGGTTATTGCAATTCTTTGTATTGCATCCTACGGGCTGAGTGCTCAAAACACGACTGCTTCCCCATATTCTTTTTTTGGGATCGGCGACCTGAGGAATACCGCTACGGTAGACAACCAGATGATGGGACGGCTTCAGATGTATACAGACAGCATCCATATCAACCTCAACAACCCCGCCGCCTACGGTAAACTCAGGCTGACCACCTATACCGCGGCCCTGGCGCACAAGGAAATCCGCCTGGAGACCTTTACCGAACAGCAAAATACCTCTGTGACCAACCTGGAATACCTCTCCATCGGCTTTCCGCTGAGCGACCGATGGGGGGCCGGTTTTGGACTGATGCCCTATACCTCGGTGGGCTATAACCTCCTGGATGAAACGACCAATAGCAACGGGGCCACCGTACTCAATGAATTTTCGGGCCAGGGAGGACTCAACAAGTTCTACTTCTCCACGGGATACCGTTTGCTGGACGATCTGTACCTGGGGGTCACCGTCAACTACAATTTTGGGAACCTTACCAATCAGCGTATTCAGAGTGTGGAAGATGTGCAGTTTGGAACCCTCGACCGGAGGGAGTCCAGGGTGAACGGGTTTGACCTGAATTACGGGGCCACCTATACGCCAAAGATTACGGAGAAACATACGCTGTTTACATCGGTTACCGTAAATACCCAGGCCAACCTGGTGGCCGAAAATTCCCAGCGGATTGGTTCTTTCTCACGGGCTAACGGGGACGAGATCGAAGTAATCGATGTGGACCTCAGCGCCCGGGGACTGGATCGGACCGAGATCAAAGTGCCGACCACCACAACCCTGGGCCTCGGCTACGGGGAAGACAAGAAGTGGTTCCTTGGGGCAGAGTACGGTTTCCAGAAAATGAGCGAGTTCAGGAACGAGTTCGTCAACCTGGAAGGGGTCAGTTACGAAGATGCCAGCAGCATCGGGATCGGGGGGTTCTATATACCGGATTACACCTCTTTTACCAGCTACCTGAAAAGGGTTACCTACAGGGCCGGCTTGCGCTTGGATAACTCCGGGATGGTCATACGGGGAAGCGAGATAAATAACTTTGGCATAACTTTTGGTTTTGGTTTACCGCTGGGCGGTGGCTTCTCCAATCTGAACCTGGGGTTTGAACTGGGGCGCAGGGGAACAACGGTCGCGAATCTTGTGGAGGAAAATTATTTCAAAGTCAATATTGGGCTGTCATTTAACGATAGATGGTTCCTGAAAAGGCGAATAGATTAATAAAAATTTAGTATTTTAACCCCATTAAAAAGACGATGACAATGAAAAAGGAATTTTACCTAGTGGTTTTTGCGGCCTTGGGCTTTGTGGGCGCCGGTTTTGCACAGGCACAAAATCCTGAATGCATGACCAACCTGTCCATCTATGCGGAACATGCAAAAGTCAAGAATTACGATGCGGCATACACCCCATGGAAAATGGTGTACGAGAATTGCCCTGCAATCAACAAAGCGAACTTTTCCCTGGGAGAACGCATCCTCGCTCATAAAATTGATAACAGTTCAGGCCCCGAAAAAGATCAGTATGTCAAGGATCTGATGGCCCTTTACGATAACAGCCTGAAATATTTCCCTACCAAATATTCCAAGGCAGGGGTGGCCATAGATCAGGCACTGTTGAAGTACGACAACAAAATGGCTTCGGATTCGGAGTTGTTTGAAATGCTGGACAAGGCCTTTAAGGAGGACCGAGCTAATTTTACAAACCCCAAAGCGCTCTACCTTTATTTCTCAAGCCTCGTAGACCTGCACAACGCAGGTAAGAAGGAACTGCAGGATGTTTTTGACACCTATGACGACGTGACCGAGAAGATCGAGGAGGAAAACAAAGTGCTCACCGAAGAAATCACCAAACTCCTCCCCAAGGAAGACGCGGGGACGCTGACCAAAAAGGAAGAAAGGCAGTTACGCGTGGCCAGTACCAACTCTGAATCCTACGGGAAAATCGCAGGCAGCATCGATTCCAAATTGGGTGCCCTCGCAGATTGTACCAACCTCATCCCTTTGTACCAGAAAAACTTTGATGCGAAGAAAGACGATATCAAGTGGGTCAAGAGGGCTGTTGGACGTATGTTCAGCAAGGAATGTACGGACGACCCGCTCTTCCGGGAACTGTTTGAGGCGCAGATCGCCCTTGAACCTTCCGCCAGTGCGTACCTCTATGGCGGGACCCTGAAACAAAAAGCCGGTGATACCCAGGGCGCCATTGCCGATTTCAACAAGGCAGTGGAACTGGAAACAGATCCCTACAAAAAATCGGACATCCTTTACAAAATTGCTACTACAGTACGTAAATACAGCAAATCACAGGCCAGGAACTATGCCCAGAAAGCCATAGATGCCAACGCGTCCAACGGAAAGGCCTATTTGCTTATCGCCAACCTCTATGCCACCAGCGCCAATGATTGTGGCAGCACCCCTTTCGAGAAGCGCGCCATTTATTGGAAGGCAGCCGACATGGCGTACAGGGCCGGTCGCGTAGATCCCGCCCTTAGCGGTACCGCCAGCCAGTCTGCAGCCAGCTACAATGCCAAAGCGCCCTCAAAAACCGACATTTTCAATTCCGGTTTGGCTGGGAAATCCATCAGCTTCAGCTGTTGGGTAGGGGGCAGCGTACAGGTGCCTAACCTCTAAGAATGCCAGGACATTTTAAAAATATTTTTGCCCGCATTGCCACGGTTCTTTCTGTGGCAATGCTTTTTTTTGCATGCCAGGACAACTACCAAAGGGTGGGGGAAGAAGCCGGGGAAATGATCTACCCGCAGGGGGTAGCCCAGGATTTTACCCTGGTCTATACCGAGGCGCGGGAAGAGCTGGATAATGAAGACCTGGGGAATACCCGGGTGATCGCTGTCCTGAGCAGCCCCATAAGCGAAGACTATGACAATCTCCGCTTTAAATACCGTACCTTTCCCAGAGGGCTGAAAGTCGAGTTCTTTGATGAAGACAATAACCGGAGTGTGGTAACGGCCGACAGTGGCGTGATTTATTCCGGTACCAACCTGATTGACCTCAGGGGGCACGTGGTGATAGAAACCCATGACGGGAAGAAACTGGAAGCCCCCCAGCTATACTGGGACCGTACCAATGAATGGATATTTACCCAGGGGAAGTTTACCTACACCAACCCCGAAGACGGGACCGTAATGGATGGGGAAGGGATGGATTTTAACCGGGATTTTAGTTTTTTCAAGGCCCATAAAACCTATGGTTTAATGACAATTAAAGAAGCGCAATCATGATCAAGATCCTTCGTTATACAGAGTACCTCTACCTGGCCGTGGCCATCATCTCCGTGTATAAAATAGCGACCCTCTGGGACGTGGATAGGGATGAAACCTATCTCTTTATCTTTTTCGCCCTGGTTTCTGTAGGGATGTTCATTTTCAGGAGGAACTACCGAAAGCGATTTGAGAAGCAAAAGAGGGATAAGCAGGACTAGCCTTGGAAACAGCCATCGTCATCATCGTCATTTCCCTCATCCTCTCGGCCTTTTTCTCGGGTATGGAGATCGCCTTTATTTCGGCCAACAAGATTCATATAGAAATCGAGAAAAAACAGGCCGGGTTGCTGGCCAAGGTGTTGACCAGGCTTACCCAGCGGCCCTCCAAGTTCATTGCCACCATGCTTATTGGGAACAATTTCGCCCTGGTGGTATACGGCCTGTATATGGGAGAATTGCTAATGGCCTGGTTTCTGAGAATGCTCCCCGCAGATAGCGGTTTTGTGAGCGTGATGCTCACAGACTTCAGCCTGTTGAGCCAGACGCTGATCTCCACCATCATCATCCTGCTTACAGCAGAATTCCTCCCCAAGGTATTGTTCCAGATTTATGCCAATACCCTGTTGAAGGCCCTGGCTATTCCCGCCTACATGTTCTACCTGCTCTTTTCATTCATCTCCGGTTTTGTGATCAGGGTATCCGATTTTATCCTGAGGACCTTCTTCCGTACCCATGGCGATGAGGTGCAACTGGCGTTCAGCAAGATGGAATTGGGTGACTATATCACCGAACAGATGGAAAAGGTAGAATCCGAGGACGATGTGGATTCTGAGATCCAGATCTTCCAGAATGCCCTCGAGTTTTCAGCGGTAAAGGCCCGGGAGGTAATGGTTCCACGTACAGAGATCACGGCCGTGGAATTGCACGAAACACCCAAAAACCTGGCCAAACTTTTTACGGAAACAGGGTATTCCAAGATCCTGGTGTATAAGGAGAGCATAGACGATATTATCGGCTATGTGCATTCGTATGAACTTTTTAAAAAGCCCAAAACCATCAAAAGCGTGCTCCTGCCCGTAGAGTACGTACCCGAAACGATGCTTATACAGGAAATCTTGAATGTGCTGACCAAAAAACGGAAAAGCATCGCCGTGGTACTGGACGAGTATGGGGGTACCTCGGGACTGATGACCGTAGAGGATATCGTGGAGGAACTCTTTGGCGAGATCGAGGACGAACACGATACAACAGACCTGCATGAAGAGCAACTGGACGAGAATACGTTCAAGTTCTCTGCCCGCCTTGAAGTAGACTACCTGAACGAAAACTATAAATTAGACCTTCCCGAAAGCGAGGAATATGGCACCCTGGGTGGGCTAATCGTCAATGAAACGGGGGAAATTCCCGAACAGAATGCGGAGATAAGGGTGGGAAATTTCCTTTTTACCATCCTGGAATCGTCCAATACCAAAATAGATCTGGTATCCCTGCTGATCCTCGAAAAGGATTAAGGCCGATCCCCCGGGTATCCTCTGTATTTTAAGCTTTTATTATTTGAAGGAAAATGGTATTTTCGCCCACTGATTTTAAACACAGCTAAATAATGGCAATTTTAGAGAATATAAGAAAACGAACCACCGTACTCATCCTTATTATCGGTCTGGCTTTGTTCGCCTTTGTGATTTCGGGAATCTTCACCAGCAATGATTTTTCGGGGGGCAAAGTAGGGTCTACCCTGGCCGAGATCAATGGGACGGATATTTCCATTGATGAGTTCCGGTCTAAAATTGAAAGGGCCTCCCGGGCAAGTGCCCCCGGCCTTACCTCCCTCCAACTCGTGAATAGTGTATGGAACCAGGTCCTGAGAAATACCATCCTGAGCCAACAGATGGAAGACCTGGGGATTGCTATAGAACAGGATCAGATCATCAATGTGATTCAATCCAGTCCCGGGATTGCACAAAATCCGCAATTCCAGAATGAAAACGGTCTTTTTGACGAAGCCAGGTTCCGGGAGTTCCTGGCAGAGCTAAAAGCTAATGCCCCCGCACAATATGCAGATTGGCTTGTTGATGAGGATGCCATTGTCCAGGCAGCCAAAGAACAGACGTATTTCAACCTCATCCGCGCCGGGGTGGGAGCCACCCTGAAAGAAGGGGAACTCGATTACAAACTTGCCAATGACAAGGTAACCATAGAATATGCCAGGGTACCCTACAGCAGTATTCCGGACAGTACCATTATCATCAGCAAAAACCAGATCGCGGATTATATCAAGGCGCACCCTAAAGAATTCAAGCAGGAGAAAGCCAGGGATATACAGTTTGTATACTTCGAGGAAAAAGCATCCGCTGCTGACGAAGCGGCGATTAAGGAAGCTATCACGGGGCTTTTAGAGGATCGTGTAGAATACTTTGAAGAGCGGGATACCACGGATACCATTCCCGGGTTTCGCAATACGACAGAGCTGGCCGCATTCCTGGAACGGAATTCAGACAGTAATTACGATACGATCTACAAGGCCAAAAAAGACCTCCCTGCCCAGTTTGCGGATACCCTGATGGCGCTGAAGGTAGGAGAGCTGTTTGGGCCCTACAGGGATGCGGGGGCTTTCAAAATCAGCCGGATGGTAGACAAGAAAGCAAACGGGAGTGTAAAAGCCAGCCATATCCTTATCTCCTACACCGGAGCGCAGCGGGCAAACCCTGCCGTTACCAGGACCAAGGAAGAGGCCGGACAGCGTGCCGGAGAATTGCTCGCGGAAGCCCGGAAGGAAGGCACCGTATTCGCTGAACTCGCCAGGGATAATTCAGATGGTCCATCGGCTCCCCAGGGGGGAGACCTGGGGTATTTCCAGGAAGGTGTCATGACCGAAAAATTCAATGACTTTGCATTTCAGAACCCGGTGGGGCACATCGGAATGGTGGAAACCGAGTTTGGCTACCATATTGTAAAGATAGATGACAAACAAGACGTGGTTAGACTAGCCACCCTTACCCGGGATATAGAGGCTTCCGAAGAAACCATCAACAACCTGTTTACCGAAGCGACCAAATTTGAGATGGCCGCCACGACCACAGAAACACCATTTACCGAACTGGCCGAACAAAACAAATTCCTGGTAAGGCCTGTAAACAAAATTAAGGCCATGGATGAAAACCTGCCCGGGTTGGGAGCCCAAAGGGCGATTGTTCAATGGGCTTTTAACGAGGATACCAGTTTGGGGGATATCCGCAGGTTCAACATCAACAACGGCTATGCGGTGGTGCAACTGACCGCACAATATAAAGAAGGGTTGATGGCTGTTGAGGACGCTTCCGCAACGGTATTGCCCATTCTTCGCAAGCAGCGGAAGGCAGAGCGGATCATGTCTGAGAACCAGGGAAAATCCATGGAGGATTTTGCTTCATCCAACAGCCTGAGTGTGGCCACTGCTTCTGCGCTGACCGTCAAAGCACCGACCATCCCGGGTGCTGGAAGGGAGCCACTCGTAGTGGGTACCGCTTTCGCATTGGACCAGGGCGCTTCTTCAGACCTGATCGAAGGAGAAACCGGGGTGTTCATCATCCGCTTAAAGAGCCGGGAAGATGCCCCGGAGCTGGAAAACTACATCACCTTTGCCAATTCATTGCAGAGTTCCAATGCGGCCAGGGTAAGTATGGAGGTATACAATGCCCTGAAGGAAAAGGCCGAGATTGAAGACAACCGCGCCAATTTCTATTAACAAGGGGGCATACACGCCCGTAACACAAAATGAAAACCGCCCTTTGAGGCGGTTTTTGCTTTTTACAGGATCATGGCATCATAAGGAAGGATCGTCGGATACCCTTTCGCTTCAAAATAGGGATAAGAATTGGCCCCCCCGGTGGCCAGGATGAAGTCGCCCCCCCAGGCCCCCAGGCTTTTGATA
>LXTR01000017.1 GCA_001683825.1 Flavobacteriaceae bacterium CP2B
CACCTAAAGGCTTCTTAAATGAGTCAGAATATACAAATGTATATTATTATAATGCTAGTCGAGTACCTTTAAGAATTGTAATGGACTATGCGATGTACGGCGAGAAGCGAAGTAAAGTCATTTCTGATAAAGTATCTTCATGGATTCAAAATAAAACGAATGGAAATCCTTCTAAAATTGTGGATGGTTATCAATTAAACGGATCCAATATTGGTAATTATCCAACTGCTGTATTCGTTTCGCCATTTATTGCTGCAAGTATAACAAATAGCAATAATCAAAAGTGGGTAAATAGCGGTTGGGATTGGATGAAGAATAAGAGAGAAAGCTATTTTAGTGATAGTTATAATTTATTAACTATGTTATTTATTACAGGAAATTGGTGGAAACCTATACCTGATAATAAAAAGACACAAAATCAAATAAATGATGCAATTTATGAAGGATACGATAATTAATTAAAATTGAGAATGGTTACTTAAGAAAGGAATTAGCATACGCTAGTTCCTTTTCCATCTATTGAAGGACCTTTGTTACATGATGTGGTTACTATAAGTAGATTAGTTAACTCAAGTTTTTTAAATTTGCGCACCATACAGTGAATGTAGATACAAACGGAGATACGAAAGGACAAACATTTGCTGATTTTTGCCCTAGCTTAATATCTAAAGGGGCCCGTATATCATTAGAAATAGGTGAACATAAATTTATTCAAGATTTTATAAAAATTACGTTATAGGTTGTTGTCGAAAAAGGAAATTATTTCACTACGTTGAATTAAAAATATATCCTCTTTATAAAGGAGATTATCATATTGAATATCCAGTTAAAGGTTGTTACGAGAGAATTGGGAAGATGCTTTAAAGCTGCAAGTTAAAGATAATCAGACGAAATTTGTTCCATCTGTAGCAGTTTCACTTGCTAAAGTATATATAAAACCAGATGGGGACGCTGTAGAATACCAACCATTTGCGATATACAACGGCGATCTAATGGTTGGTTTTGTTATGCATGCTGTTGTAAAAGAAACAACTGATATGTATTGGATAAACGGATTTATTATCGATCAAAAGCAGCAAGGTAACGGTTATGGAAAAGCGGCATTACAAGAAAGTATATACTTAATAAAAAATACGTTTAAGGCGTGTAAAGAAATTAGATTAACAGTACATAAAGATAATATCTCTGCAAAGAAATTATATGAAAGTTACGGTTTTCAACCATTGGGACATGATTATGATGGTGAGGAAGTTTATCGTTTATTCGTTTAACAATGAATGGGAGGAATAACAATTGAAAAATAAATTTCATCATATTGTACGAGCTGTTATGATAAAGGATAAAAAATTGATAGTAGCTGAATATATTGGCCATCATTATTTTCTACCAGGTGGTCATGTTGAAGTTGGCGAATCAGCTGAGAGTGCATTAATAAGAGAACTACAAGAAGAACTTGGAGTAAATTGTAGTATAAAACAATTTTTAGGAGTCATAGAAAACCAATGGCAAGATAAAGAAATGCTTCATCATGAAATCAATCATATTTTTGAGATAGATTCAGAAGAGTTACATATTGATTTCATACCAAAATCTAAAGAACCTCATTTAGCGTTTCACTGGATAGATTATAATCGAGACGCTTTACATACTTATAAAATCATGCCAGCACCTTCCGTTAAAGAGTTACTAGAAAGAAAATTAAGTGATGAACTACTAAACTGTTGGATTAGCAATTTTTAAATACCTCTATTAATAGTAAATCTGTCCAGCAAAAAGTGATTAAGAAAATAGGCTAAGAAACAAGGTACATCACCTAGTGTAAGTTCATATTTTGTTGATGTACGCATTCAAGTATATAGCCATTTGTTTCTACTTTGTTTATTAAAATTTATTAACTTTAATTTTTGGACGGAATTTATATTGATAAATGGAGGGTTTTATAATGAATCAGTTTCAACAAGAACTACAATCATTAAACCTTAATGATTATCAAACTGGTAATGTTGTGTATTGGGATCCACAACAAAGTCAATATCCATACTACTATATTCAAGACGATGCACGTCGTTGCGGCGGATGCGGAGGTTGTGGTGGACGCTGTGGCGGATGTGGCGGCAGATGCGGTGGTTGTGCAGGTCGTTGCGGCGGATGCATAGGTTGCGCAGGATGTTTCGGTTGCTTTAATTGCTGGAACTGGTGGATCATTTAAGTATAGAACATCAAAGCTACTTTGCTTGAAGGAAAGGTGTGAAAACTATTTTGCACTTTTCTTTCAAGCTGTAATTTTTGTGTATATCAAGGGGGATTTATTTGTATACATATGATAAGTTAATTTCTTGGGTAGAGGATATTAAAGAAAAAAATCATAGTTCTGCAACAGCGCTTTGTATTATAAAAGATAACAAAATTGTACTAGAGCATTATAGTGGATATCACTCAAATACATCGAGAAATGAAAAAGTAAGCGCATCTTCACAATTTAACGTTGCTTCTGCTAGAAAAAGTTATTTAGGATTAATGATAGCGTATGCGCTTTACGAGGGGAAAATAAACTCTATTGATGATGAAGCGATAAAATATTTTAAAGACTTTGATCATGCATTGCTTGGTAAAACAACGATAAGGCATTTAGTAACACATTCGCACGGTTTAGGAGAAACGAATGACGGAAAAATTTTTCGTGAATTTGAACCTGGACAATCTTGGGCGTATAGAGATATTAATGTAAGAATGATGACACGTCTTATTTATCAGCTATATAACAAAAGTTTTCCTGAATTGTTAAAAGAGCGTGTGTTTAAACCTGCTAATTTCCAAGAAACAGGATGGAGAATACAGCAAGATGATAATTTAGTTGCAGTTGTTGATGATCCAAATAAAGACGCAATTAGTGAAATTGGTACAGTAGATGACGGTACTGAAAAAAATCTGTTTGTCTCCGCTAGAGAATTTGCGCAGTGGGGCAACCTTCATTTAAATCAAGGTATGATAGATGATAAACAAATTGTTCCAAAAGAAGTTATAAAAATCGCTACGAGTTTGCAGAGTCCAACATATGCAAATAAAGAGCTACCACAAAATGGCTTGTTTTGGTTCGTTCAAAATGAACCTGCACAATTAAGTGAACTAGGCGAACGTGTACCAAAAGGCTCGTATCAAATATTAGGAATTACGGGACCAACTATATTAGTAATACCTGAATATAATGTAGTTGTTGCGAAAATGTATAATAAAAGATACAACTACGGCGGTGATAATTATTTATATTATTTACGTGAATTTAGTAATTTAGTCGTTGATACATTTCGTAACAGTAATAGGGTATAATTACTCCTATAACAAAAAGGAGTGATTGAAAGTGAAAGATAAAGTGAACAAAAATAAAAAGCAAAATATAAAAGATGTAAATACAGAGCAAAATGCGATCTATAGCGATCCAAAAGATGCAGCTAATATGCAAACGGTACCGCAGCCGAAAGATTTTGATGAAATTGAATATTAATTTTTCGTTTATCCGACCATATGATGAATCAAAAATACATCTTAAGTCCCATCACATGATTGAAAACTTTTGGTACTCTATATACATAAGCATTTGAAAATGTCTTATCTTAACAAAGCTTTCTTTAAGTAAATCTAATATAACCTGCAAAAAGACACTTCATAATGGAGTGTCTTTTTGTGTACATGAATTCAATTTCCATTTTTCATGCAGTATCTTGCTTTTTATGATGGTTATACTAACTGTGAAAATTCATGTCACGATAAAAGAAGGGGACAGTTAGTATGAAACAAACTTCTATAAATCCGTTACTAATTGTTCTAGGTACAATCATTGTTCAAATTGGCCTTGGAACAATTTATACATGGAGTTTATTTAATCAGCCCCTTGTAAGTAAGTTTGGATGGAACCTTAATTCAGTTGCTATAACTTTCTCCATTACAAGCTTCTCTTTATCATTTTCAACATTATTTGCAGGAAAGTTACAGCAAAAATTAGGGCTTCGAAAACTCATCGCTACTGCAGGGATTGTGCTGGGACTCGGTTTAATACTAAGTTCACAAGTTTCCTCCTTACCATTACTATATTTATTAGCTGGTGTAGTAGTTGGTTATGCCGATGGAACTGCTTATATCACATCACTATCTAATTTAATTAAATGGTTTCCGAATCGGAAAGGGCTTATTTCAGGTATATCTGTATCAGCATATGGAATGGGCAGCTTAATCTTTAGATATATAAACGGAAATCTTATCGATAATCTTGGTGTATCACAAGCATTCTTATATTGGGGTATTATCGTATTACTTTTAGTGTTAATTGGATCGTTCTTCTTACGTGAAGCGATTGTAAGTAATGCTGTAACTGAAACATTACACAATGACTATACTCCGCGTGAAATGATGGGAACGAAACAAGTATATCTCTTGTTTTTTATGTTATTTACATCGTGTATGGGTGGTCTGTATTTAATCGGTATGGTAAAAGATATTGGGGTACAACTCGTTGGACTTAGTACAGCAACTGCCGCTAACGCTGTTGCAATGATTGCAATTTTTAATACAGTAGGTCGTATTGTTCTTGGAACGTTATCAGATAAAATAGGTCGAATGAAAATTGTCTCTGCAACGTTTATTATTATAGGTTTGTCAGTCTTTACTTTAAGTTTTATTCCGCTAAATTACGGAATCTATTTTGCTTGTGTAGCAAGTTTCGCCTTTTGCTTCGGTGGTAATATAACTATATTCCCAGCTATTGTCGGAGATTTTTTCGGATTAAAAAACCATAGTACAAATTACGGGATTGTCTACCAAGGTTTTGGATTTGGTGCGCTTGCAGGATCATTTATTGGAGCGATACTCGGGGGATTTCAACCAACTTTCATTATAATCGGTGTTTTAAGTGTTATTTCCTTCATTATTTCAATATTAATCCGTCCACCAAATGCAGAGAAGAAAAATGAACTAAAACATTTACATCGGAAAGTAGCTTAATACAAAAAAGAGTCCTAATATAGGGCTCTTTTTTGTGTAGAGAATAGAGTTATTTAATTTAAAGTGAAATGATTTGAGAAGCAATAAAGTTGTTTATTCCTTGATGAACTAAGTAGCA
>LXTR01000023.1 GCA_001683825.1 Flavobacteriaceae bacterium CP2B
ATCAAGGCCCGGGAGCTTTCCCTTATCGCCACACACGGTGCCAGGAGTACGCGCTGCGCTCGTGATCCTGAATGAACCCCCGCATGAAATTAGAAAACCCACCGCTACCGCGTTGGGCTTTTCTGTGACTGCGCAATATCAAGGCCCGGGAGCTTTCCCTTATCGCCACACACGGTGCCAGGAGTACGCGCTGCGCTCGTGATCCTGCAAAGCTCCGCTTTGAAAATAGTTCAAACAAAAAAACGCTCAAGCAAGCTTGGCGTTTTTTCTTATTGAACTATTTATTCGTGACCTCGCCAGGATTCAAACCTGGAACCTTCTGAGCCGTAATCAGATGCGCTATTCAGTTGCGCCACGAGGCCGAAATATTGGTGGGTGCAAATATATTTCTTTTTAAATTTATACACAAAATAACGGCAATTCAAATGCATGGATTTTAAGAGTTATATACGCGATATCCCTGATTTTCCGGAAAAAGGGGTGGTATTTAAGGATATTACCCCCTTGCTGAAAGACGCGAAGGCGTTGCAGGCTGTCACCAACGCCCTGATGGACCTGGTTGAAGACCAGCGCATAGACAAGGTGGTGGGCATGGAAAGCCGGGGGTTTTTTTATGCCCCTATCCTGGCTTCCAGGCTTAACGCGGGTTTTGTACCGGTGCGCAAAGACGGGAAATTGCCGGCTCAAAAGATCCGTGAGGCCTATTCCCTGGAATATGGGAACGATAGCCTTGAGATCCACGAAGACAGTATCCTCAAGGGCGAAAAGGTACTCATCCATGACGATGTACTGGCTACCGGAGGCACCGCTGCCGCTGTCTGCGAACTGGTAGAACGACTGGGTGGGCAGGTAGTGCAATGCGTCTTCCTCTTACAACTCGATGCCCTGAACGGGACCGAAAAACTCCATGGCTATAAGGTTACGTCCCTGCTACACTATTGACCCCAGTACCATTCAGCCCCCTCCGCTATTGTCCAAACGCGTAGCTGAACCCCAAAATCACAAGATCTGTCGTCATATCATAGGCCACTTCGCTCCCGGGTATGGCCCCCGTAGGATTGGTATCCGCGTTCCAGGGTCCTCCCGCGCTATCCGGGGTAGGGTTTAACAGCGGTCCACGGGTAGTTCCACTGCTGCTGCCATGGTGATAAGCAACGTCAAGGCTCAGGCGCTCATTGACCAGATAGCTCAGCCCAAATTGAAACGCGTTTTTTATGATCGCGGTGGCGGGAGAAGACAGGAAGGCCAAGTCCTCATCAATCGGGTTTTCACTATAGGTGTACCCCACACGCAACGGCAGGTTTTGGATACCCCTGTATTGAAGGCCCGTTGAGATCACCGAGATACTTTGCCACCCGAACCCCTGCACGGCCCCGGTGGGAAAGCCCGCAAAATCTCCGCTCCCGGCCAATTGCCACCCTGATTCTTTAAAGCCATCCGTATTGTCGTAGTCGATATACCGGTAATCCAAAGCATAGTCAAACTGCCCTTTGGAATAGCCCAGCCCCACCGAATAGATCGCCGGGTAGTCCAGGTTGAAATCTACCCCGGGGGCATCGCTGCCATCCAGGTAGGTGTTGTCAAAGCTAAAATCACTGAAAAGCTGTTTGGATTTATAGGATACCCCCAATTTAAACCCACTGCCGGAATCGTAAAAAAGCCCAAGCTGCGCCCCTATGCCGACGGCATCGGCCTTGTTGCTGCCTGGATACCCGAGAGACTGGCTTGGCGCGGCCAATGGGTTGGGCGTAATTTCCAGGGTGGCATAATTAAAATTGGGTTGTATCCCAATGGAAAGCTTATCGGATAGTTGATACGCATAGGCAAAACTTAGCTGCAACAGGGCATAGTCCGATTCTATGCGCCCAAACCCACCTGAGCTCTGCGGCAGGGTAATGGGGTTGTCCTGGCTTTCCGGAAAGGTCACCCCAAAACCCGACACCCCAAAAGCAGAAACCCCAAAGGTATGTTTGCTTTCCGGTTTTCCCCATACATAGGCCAGGGCCGGCAGCAGGGAAGTCCCCCGGTCATCGCCCGTTGTGCCGCTAAAAGGGCCGTTTTGAGTTGGCACGGTCGATGAAATCGAAGGGTCCGAAAAAAACAGGCCGGCATTCAGGGAAAGTAGCTGTCCGTCAAAGGCCGAAAGCGAGGCCGGGTTCCACAACAAGGCCCCGTTGATATCCAGGGGCTGGCCCGTGGCTGCCCCCCCCATGGAGGTATTGACACTTCCCACCCCCTGGAGCACATGTCCTACCTGTGCCCGGGTAGCAGTAGCCAGGAAAATTAATAACAGTGTACATAGGAACCCCTTGGTTGTCCCTTCAATCGCAGCGTATCGCGTCTTTAAAATGTCCATATATGGCAGTTGTTTATGGGTTGCGCACCGGGCCTGTCTGACGGCCCGGGCAATTCGGGCACAAACATATTAAATATATTCTATGGATTTAGTAGGTTTATAAAAAATTAACAGGGGTCGCTTTCGGATTTTTCAACATACTTAGGAAACAGCCGGGTCCGAATAGGGCGGGGAAAACCAAAAATGCTTCCCGGATGCCCCCGTTGGTCGAAAACACAGGCAGAAAACGGGTTGCATCCGATCTTTTGTGTAGCTTTAACGAGGGGCAATTAACCTACTTACGCTTTTCGCCATGCCCGACAAAGGAATCCAAATCATCGTGGCCCTTTTGGAAAAAAGGGAATCCTACCGCATCACCAAAAATTCAGACCAACGCCTGGTACACGAGCTGTTGCGTGCCCAACGGCTTGGGTACGTAGAACAGGAAGCAAAGTCTGCCCTGTACACCCTGAGTGAAAAAGGGCGCAAACTGGTCTATTCCGGTTTTTACCAGGAGGATAACCCACCCCCGGATACCAAAATGGCCGCTGCGCTGCCTGCAGACAACAGGGCCGCCCCTCCCCCTTCGGCCCGGCTTGCCGCCCTGGCCAATGAAGCTGACCTGCGTCCCGCCTATGCCTCCGCGGCACTGATTACCGCCATGTTCCTCCTCACCATTTTGGTTATCTGGTTGTTTGACCTCGGCTAAACGCAACCCCTTTTTTCTGCCCTTTGAAGGGCCTGAACAAATACATGTCCCTAAACCGGTAGTGCGCCAGTATTTGACAAGGTTCCCCTGATCCCCCTAAAGCGTCATTGTAACCCATGTTCCAGGCAAACAGCGCCTCGGTATCCCGGCAGCTTTTTTCGCCAAACGGTTCAGCGCATTCAATACAACCAATTTTCAGGGGCCTTGGCCGAAACAAATACCACCTTTTTACTTTTCGGGCTAAAATTGCACCCATACAATTTCAAAATCCCCCAAAATGAAAACAGTTTTACTTTTAAAAGACCTCTATTTACAAGCATTCAGAGACCTGGGGAACTACCTGGTCAGGAATTTTTTCCGCGTGTTTGCCTGGTTTAGTTTTGCCATGTTCGTGGTGGTGCTCTATGCGTTCGTGTTTCGCCTGGCCACGGGATTTGCATTTGATTAAAAAACATGCCTAAGCCAAAACGCCTGAGCAAGGCTAAATGGTTCCTCTTGCTATCTGTCCTTTCCGCCTTCCTGGCAGCCGTACTGGCCCTGAAGGGCATGGGATTCCTGTAACGCCAACACCATATCCCCCGGGGTGGACCTCCCGGGGATTTTTTTAGGCCGTTTTTACGGCAACCCGTACCGCCCCTTGCCGTTTATCGATCACAGTCGTATTTAAGGGGATTACACGCGCATCCGTTAAGCGTGAATTTTTGCTTTTCATCGAAGCGATCCCACCGCTGCCGTCTTTAATCGATGGAAACCCGGAACTTATCCATGATATTTTATGCATGCATAATAAATGGGGAACTTTACTCCATAAACTCAAATCTTATGAATAAACTTCTACTTTTTAAAGAGATTTATCTGCAAGCTTTCAAAAACCTGGGTAACCTGATTCTACGGAGGTATTTTGAGTTCTTTGCCTGGTTCTGCTTTGCCATGTTCCTGGTAGTGCTCTATGCCTTCATTTTCAGGTTATGGACCGGATTTCCGTTCGACTGATCGTCCTATGCGGCCCTTGCATGGCAGCGCCGAAATGATAGTCGGCAGTGCCGTGCAGTTGCTATTCCCCTTTTTGGTGTTAAAAATGTTGTTGACGTGCAGGCAATACTGCTATCTTAGGCGTCAAAAAGCAGTATGAAGCAACTTATGTACTTCCTTCTAATCGCCGGTTTCCTCACTGCCTGTTCGTCAGACAAGGACGAGGAGGGCCAGAAAATTAGCCAGGAACAGCTGGACGCCCTGGTAGGCACATGGACCCTTGTGGAATACAATGTGACCCCGGAACAGGATGTAGACGGTGATGGCAGCGCCTCCGAAAACCTGTTGGAGGAGTTGGATTGTTTGGAGGCGACCCTGGTACTTACGCAGGAGTTCCGATGGAGCCTGAATAACGTCCAGCTCACCGTTACCCCTATTACCGGGGGTGCCTTTGGAATTAATTGCGGCCCCGCGTCCTCTGATTCGGGGCCCTGGTTATTCCTGAACAACCAGGTCCTGCTTTCCGAAGGAGCGGATGGCACTTTCCAGCTAAGTGGAAGTACCCTGACCCAGACTATTGGGGATGATTTGCCAGGGGTACGTCAGTTGGTGTACCAAAAACAATAGGTCCCCCGGCGTGGTTTCCCTGGTTCATTTCCCGTAGACAAAAGCCCCCTTTAGCTCCGTACTGGAACTGCCCCCCAAAAACACTTCGAACTCCCCGGGTTCTGCCTCCCATACATTATTGGCTGAATAGAATTCCAGGTCTGATGGGGCAATGGTAAACGAAACCCTGCGCGATTCCCCGGGCTTCAGGCGTATGGACTGGAACCCTTTTAATTCCTTTACCGGCCGGGTCCTGCTGGCCACCAGGTCGCGGATATAGAGTTGCACGACTTCGGTGCCTTCGTACGCACCATTGTTGGATAGCAGGCAGGATACGGTAACCGTTCCCCCGGCCCCTACGGCGGCACTGCTCAATTCCAGGTCAGAATACCGGAATTTGGCATAGCTAAGCCCATAGCCAAATTCATAGAGCGGATCATTGCTTTGGTCGATATAGTGGGTCCAGAAGACCAGGTCGGGTGCCGGCTGGGTGGGCCTACCGGTGTTTTTATGGTTGTAATAGAGGGGGATCTGGCCCACATCTTTGGGGAAGGTCATCGGGAGTTTCCCGCTGGGGTTATAATCGCCGTAAAGCACCTGTGCAATGGCATTCCCGCTTTGGGACCCAAGATGCCAGGCTTCCACGATGGCCGGGATGTGCTCATCGGCCCAGTTGATGGTCAGCGGGCGGCCGTTCATCAATACCAGTACCACCTTTTTGTTGACCGCGTAAACCGCCTCCAGGAGTTCCTGTTGCAGGCCCGGCAGCCCCAGAGAAGTTCGGCTCCGGCCCTCACCGGACTGGAAACCGTGCTCCCCCAGGACCATGATCACCACGTCCTTGTTTTTCGCGGCCGCTACAGCTGCTTCAAAACCGCTACGGTCAGTGGTATTGATTTTGGTTTCCATGATGAAAGAGGGTTCGCCCAGGACCAGCCCGGGTCCTGCGGCATGGGTGATGGCATTTCCCTCATAGCCTTGCAGTCCTTCCAGCACGGATACGGCCGTACCGGCGTCGGCCGCCAGGCGCCAGCTTCCCAGCGGACTATCCTTATCAGCAGCCAGGGGGCCAATCAGCGCAATATCCAGTCCGGATTTCGCCAAAGGCAGCAGATCACCTTCATTCTTCAAGAGGACGATGGATTTCCGGGCCATATCCAGCACCAACTCCTGATGTTCCGTACTCCCAATCACTGTTTTCTCCCGTTCGGGATCACAATAGCGATATGGATCGTCCATAAGGCCCAGTTCGTATTTGACCCGCAGGATTCGACGCACCGCGTCGTCAATAAGCGATGCTTCCACCTTGCCTTCCTTTACCAAAGATTCCAGGTGGTTGACGTAATGGTAGGATTCCATGTCCATATCAGAACCCGCGTTGGCGGCCAGCATGGCTGCCTGTTTCCCGTCTGCGGCAAATCCATGGGCGATCATTTCGTTTACCGAACCCCAATCGGACACCACAAAGCCATTAAAGCCCCATTGGCCTTTCAATATGTCCCGTTGCAGGAACGCGTTGCCCGTGGCCGGGACCCCGTTTAATTCATTAAAAGCATTCATGAAGGTTTTGATACCGGCATCCAAAGTGGCTTTAAAGGGGGGGAAGATTACATTGTACAGGGTAGAAGTGCCTACGTCTACCGTATTATAGTCCCTGCCGGCTTCAGAAAACCCGTAGGCCGCAAAGTGTTTGGCGCAGGCTGCCACGGTATGGGTGGCCGCGAGGTCGTCGCCCTGGAAGCCTTTTACACGGGCAAAGGCAATTTTGCTGCCCAAATAGGGATCTTCCCCGGCACCTTCCATTATACGGCCCCACCGGGGATCCCTGGAAATGTCCACCATGGGGGCAAAAGTCCAGTTGATACCGCTTGCCGCTGCTTCGGCCGCCGCGACACCCGCCGATTTACGGATCGCCTCCATGTCCCAGCTCGCCGCCTCTGCCAGGGGGATGGGGCTAATGGTCTTATAGCCGTGAATTACGTCAAACCCTATAATCAGAGGGATCCCCAGCCGGGATTCCTCCACCGCGATTTTCTGCACTTTACGCACTTCGGCGGTACCCTGAACATTGAGCATGGAACCTACTTTGCCCGTGCGTAAATGTTCGTATTTCCCGGCCGCATCCCCCTCGGCCGGTACGGGGCCCGTAACATCCCAAAACCCATTGTATTGGTTCATCTGCCCCACCTTCTCCGCGAGGGTCATAAGCCCCAGGAGCGAGTCTACTTTTCGGGTGATATCCCCTTCTGACAGGGAAGTATTCTGGGCGGTGGCCTGCCCTATTGCCATGGTCAGTGACAATGCGAAGAGTGCATAGGTACTGGTGTTTTTCATAGTGCTGTTCCTTAGGTATTGGTTCTCTCCTAAGATACTTATTTTTCCATAGGATTTATCAAGGGGCGATGCCCTTTCCGGGAAGAACCTCCTGAATGTACCATAGGAAAAGGATGGGAAACCAGGCGATTATGGCCGGATTGCAGTCATGTTTGGGAGCAAGACCCGTATGCCCATTAAGGGCAGGAAAGTACATTGGGGGTATTTTGCAGGGGGCGATGCGGGGAGCCGGCATTAGGCCTTGTACTCCGCCGGTCTGGTTGCGCGCTGCATGGCGCTCAGACGATCTCAGCGTTCAGCCCCGCCTGCAAGAGGCGGCTGCAACGGGGCTTCAGATCGTTGTATTCTCCTGTTTTAACGGTGCACTTGCCGTTGTAATGCACGATCAGGGAACATTGTTCGGCCTGCTCCGGGGTATGCTCACAAACATCGATGAGCGTGTCAATCACATGCTCAAACGTGTTGACATCGTCATTGAAAAGTATAATCTCGTTTTGTTGTTCGACCTCCTCTGCCAGGAGGAGTTCCTCTAAGAGTTTTTCTTTACTACTCATAGAATAAGGCTTTTACGTATTCCCTAAAATACATATTTTGCCGAAACCCAATGGTTTTTGAGGGTATTTTTTTGAAATTCCAAATTTAGTTCCCTGCATTTTTCGGAAATGGCAGGAAGATCCTCCAAATAAAACCCACTTACTAAAATTTCCCCTCTTTTGTTCAGGCTCCGGGCATAGCGCGGCAGGTCTTCCAGCAAAATATTCCGGTTGATATTGGCGAGGATCAGGTCATAACGTCCGGGTTCCAGCATATCCGCATCCCCCAGGTATACCTTGATATGCCCCTGCCGGTTCCGCTGCGCGTTTTCAAGCGTATTTTCATAGCTCCAGGGATCGATGTCGATCGCGTCCACCGCTTTCGCCCCTTTCATGGCCGCCAAAATGGCCAAAACGCCAGTCCCGCACCCCATGTCAAGTACCGTTTTTCCCTCCAGGTCCATTTTTAGCAGCCATTCCAGCATGAGATGGGTGGTTTCGTGGTGGCCAGTACCAAAACTCATTTTGGGTTCAATGACGATATCATAGCGCACCGCTTCCGCCTGGTGGAAGGGGGCACGTACCATACAGTGCCCGCCCAGCTTGATCGGGTTAAAACTTTTTTCCCAATTGGCATTCCAATTTTGCTGGGCCACGGTGGTGCGGCTGAAATGGATATCAAATTCGGGTGCATCCAGGATGCGAACCCCCTCAAGGAGCCCTTCTTCCCAGTCGGCTTCCGGGATAAAAGCCTGCAAGCCCTCATCCGTTTCCACAAAGCTCTCAAAACCCCGTTCGGACAACTCCGCGATGAGAATGTCGGTGGCGGGTTGGAGGGGCTGTACTGTAAAATCAAATGCTATATACACCATACGGTAAGTCTGGGGGAGGTATGCGCTGCGCCCTCCTGCTTTGCGGCTATAGATTAGGGCCTGGATGGCCTCAGATGGCTTTGATGATGGCAATAAAATCCTCGGCGTCCAGGGAGGCGCCCCCTATCAGTCCGCCGTCCACATCGGGCTTGGAGAAGATCTCCGCGGCATTGTTGGGTTTTACGCTTCCGCCATAGAGGATGGTTACCTTATCGGCCACGTCTTGCTGGTAGGCCCCGGATATGGTATCCCGGATAAAGGCGTGCATCTCCTGTGCCTGTTCAGGGCTGGCTGTTTCCCCGGTCCCTATGGCCCAGACAGGCTCATAGGCAAGGACCAGCTGATCCCAGGCTTTGGCTTCGAGTGTAAAGAGTGCTTCTGTCAGTTGTTTTTTGACCACCTTAAAATGCGTCCCTGCTTTGCGTTCCTGGAGTTCCTCCCCAAAACAGAAAATCACGCGCATCTTTTTCCGGATGGCCGTGGCCACCTTCTTCGCCAGCAGTTCATCGGTTTCCCCAAAATAGGCGCGGCGTTCAGAATGTCCCAGGATCACGGTATTTACCGGGATGCTCTGCAGCATATCGGCCGATATTTCGCCGGTATAGGCCCCGTTGTCGGCCCAATGCATGTTCTGGGCAACCACCTGTATGGCGGAACCATCCAGGGTTCGTATCGCATCGGCCAGGTTCACGAAGGCCGGGGCTACCATGACCTCCGCGTCCGTATCCGGGAGTTTGGCGGCGAGTTCCGTCAGCAAGGCTTCCGTTTCCTCAAGGTTATTGTTCATTTTCCAGTTTCCTGCTACGATCTTGCTTCTCATTGGGATGTTTTTAGGTTATACAGTTGTGCGGTTACAGGGGTACGGGTTTTAATGTTTTGGCTGCCCCATTTCCGCAAAGGTAACGGATTAGGGGAATTGCAGGGCTTCCAGGTCATTATAATGTACTTTTTGGACTATGGTCCCTTTTCGCAATACCAATACCCCGGGGTTCGAGCGTACAATTGTCTTTAAGGTGGTTTGGTCGGTAAAATAAAAATCAAAACCAAAATTGTATTGATGTACCACGCTGGATGTGAGGGCTTCATCCGAAGCAGACATCCCAATAACCCTGTAACCGTGGTCCATGGCGTTGTCTGTCACTGTTTTGAGTTCCCCAAAAACCGTTTCATCGCTTTTGGCGAGGTCATATGCCACTACCATCACCAACTTATCCTCCTCCAAAAGGACCCCTGCATAGTCCTGGCCCTCCCTTTCGATGGTGAAATCGTGGATAGGGGGTTCATAGCCTTTCTGGATCTCGGTGGTTTCTACCTCGATAAATTCGCCGTCCACCGCGGGGTATTCGCCCCGGGTGATATGCGTTTGCCGCTCCCCGTTTACCTCGAAGGTCCAGGCATATTCAAAAACCGCCTTGGGAGCCCCCTCCGGTATGCCCATGCCTTCCTGTATATTGGCCCCAATTTTATAGGGCCTGAAATCGATGACCGGAAGGTGGTTCAATACATAGTTCGCGTAGAAAGCACAGGCCAAAACTGCCAAAATCACCACAGTCCCGCCGGTACGGGGTGGAAACAGGGGTTTGATATACCGGTGCCAACGAAAAAGCACCAAGATAAAGAGCAACAGGACCAGGTCTTTGGTAAAGGATTCCCAGGGGGTGAGTTTAATGGCGTCCCCGAAACAACCACAGTCCGTCACCTTGTTGAAATAGGCCGAATAAAACGTGAGGAAGGTAAAGAAGAGGATCATCAGCAACAGGCTCCAGACCGTGAGCCGGGCCCTGTAGCCCAATAACAAGGTGACGCCCACCAACACTTCAAAGATGACCACAAAAAGGGAAATGGCCAGGGCATAGGGTTCCAGGAAGGGGAGGTCCAGCACCCCCACGCTGAAATATTCCTCCAGCTTGAACGAAAAGCCCACAGGGTCGTTGAGTTTGATAAGGCCGCTAATGATAAAGAGCGCTCCTACCAGGATTCTGGATACGGCAAGCAGGTACTTCATACTACAAAAGGCTTTTTGAGTTGAGGTGGATCATGGCGAAAACCGAGTAATTGATGATATCCTGGTAATTGGCGGCAATCCCTTCGCTTACCAGGGTTTTTCCGAGGTTGTCCTCAATTTGCTTGACCCGAAGCAACTTCTGGAGGATCAAATCGGTAAGCGAGCTAACGCGCATCTCACGCCAGGCCTCCCCGTAATCATGGTTCTTGTCTTCCATCAGGCTTTTTGTGGCCTCTACCTTGGCATCATAGAGTTCCAGGGCCTCGGCTTCCACCAAGTCGGGTTGTTCCACCACCCCCCTGTCTACCTGGATCAGCGCCATGATGCAATAGTTGATAATCCCGATAAATTCAGAGCGTTCGTCTTCATCGATCTTGCGCGCTGCCTTTTGCTGGAGGCTGCGGATCCGCTGGGCCTTGATAAAAATCTGGTCGGTGAGGGATGGCAGACGGAGTATCCGCCAGGCGCAGCCGTAATCTTTCATTTTCTTGATGAACAAATCCCTGCAGGATTGTATGACCGCATCGTACTGCTCCGAAGTTTGCTGCATGAATTGCTTCCTAAAAATTTGCGTAAATTTCGCCTAAAAATTCCAATTGTTCAAAAGTAGTGGTTTAAACCAAATCGGGGCCACAATTCCCGTAAATCTTCCAGCCGCATGACCCTCAACTGCCTCGGAAAACTGATAGCCCTGGACCGCCCGAAGGTCATGGGCATCCTGAACCTTACCCCGGATTCCTTCTATGACGGCGGTGCCTACAGGGAACCGGAGGCCATCCTCCAGCAGGCAGGAAAAATGCTGCAGGAGGGCGCCAGTTTTATAGACCTTGGGGCCTACAGTTCGCGCCCGGGCGCGGCCGATGTTTCTGAAGAAGAGGAATTGAACCGCCTGTTGCCGGTGGTCACCTTGCTCAGGAAGCACTTCCCGGACATAGTGCTGTCCATAGACACCTTCCGCAGCGGCGTGGCACAACGTTGCCTGGACCTGGGCGCAGCCATCATCAACGATATTTCGGCGGGTGGGCTGGACCCTAAAATGATGCAGGCCATTGCCGGTTACCGGGCGCCTTACATCATGATGCATATGAAGGGGACGCCCCGAAGCATGCAGGAGCAGGCACGGTATGGGGACCTGGCAGGGGAATTGCTGTATTATTTTTCGGAAAAGCTCGCCCTGGCCCGTGCCTGTGGTATCAACGATTGTATTGTTGACCCCGGTTTTGGTTTTGCCAAGACCACCGAACAGAATTACGCGTTATTGGGGCAACTGGACCAAATCGCGGCCTTTGGATTGCCCATGCTGGCAGGGCTCAGCAGAAAATCGATGATCTACAAGGTATTGGGCACCAGTCCGGAACACGCGCTCAATGGCACTACCGCTTTGCACATGGTCGCCCTTGGGAAAGGGGCCCGAATCCTTCGGGTACACGACGTAAAGGAAGCCATGGAGTGTATCGCCCTGCACGAGGCCCTGGACAAGAAATACTAATGGGAGGGGCTACAGGTATGCGCCTTATTTCCTAAATTCGCAAAAACGGCAGCTCATTGGACTATATAGATTTTCTGGATTTCAAGATCACCGACCTTATAGACATTACCCTGGTTGCCGTCCTACTCTATTATATCTACAAGTTGGTACGGGGCACCGGCGCCATTAATATCTTTATAGGGATCGTGATCGTTTGGGTCTTCTGGAAACTCACCCAGTTACTGCAGATGAAAATGATCAGCAGTGTACTTGGGGGGTTCATGTCTGTTGGGCTTATCGCCCTGATCATTGTCTTCCAACAGGAAATCAGGAAATTTTTGCTGATGATTGGGTCTACCAATTTCGCTAAAAACCGCAGGTTGGTGAAGCCATTCCGGTTCCTGAGGCACGACGGGATTTCGTCACCGGTTGACGTAGATGCCATCTTGTCGGCCTGTGAACGCATGTGCAAGAGCAAGACCGGGGCCATCCTGGTGCTGGAAAAGAGCAATTCACTCGATTTTGTGGGGAGTTCAGGAGACGAAATGAACATAGAGGTGAACCAGCCCATCATAGAGAGCATCTTTTACAAGAATAGTCCCCTGCACGATGGGGCTGCCATTATCCGTGGCAACTTTATCGTGGCTACCCGGGTGATCCTGCCCTTATCCCGGGAACGGACCATTCCCTTGCGATTTGGCCTAAGGCACAGGGCGGCTGTCGGTATTACCGAGAAAACCGATGCCCTTGCCCTGGTTGTCAGCGAGGAATCAGGGCAGCTCTCCTATATTAAGAACGGGGAGTTTGTATTGTACAAAGACCTCACCGAGCTGGCATCGATGATCAAAAAAGACCTGCAGTAAAACAGGAAGCATGGAATGTAAGAATTGCCAATACCCCATAGCGCACACCGATGTTTATTGCTCCCAATGTGGTGCCAGGGTCATTCACAGCAGGCTTAGCTTCAGCAGTCTGTGGAGCGATTTTAAAGACCGGTACCTGGATTACGACAACACCCTCTTCACCACCTTCACCCAGCTGTTTACAAAACCTGAGCAAGTGCTCAACGGCTATCTTTCCGGGGTGCGGAAACGCTATATGAACCCCCTCAGCTACCTGGGGATCGCCCTTACCCTCTCGGGGATCAGCCTCATTGTGATGCGAGAGGTGACCGCGAAAATTGACTGGGACGTTTTTGAGCAGGGGGTGAATCCTGAATTGACCGCCAAGCTGACAGGGGCGCTATACGACTTTTCTTCCTTTATTTTTGTACTCTTCATCCCTGTTTTTGCCCTGGCGGGATGGCTTAGTATGAATAAAAAAAACTACCTGATTTCAGAATTCATGGTGATCTTTATATATGTGCTGGCGCATTGGAGCATCGCCTTGTTCCTGCCGGTCATCGTCATCCTGCTGACCGAGCCTGCGTACTACATGCAATTGTCCATCCCCATGATGTTCCTGATGCTGGGTTATGCTGTGTATTGCCTGCAACGCGTCCACCGGTTTCCCGCCACGCAGTTGGCACTAAGGGCCGGTGTTTTCTGTCTATTGTCGGTAATAGGCTATATGGGGATCGTCGTGTTCTTTTACCTGCTGCTTTTTGCCACAGGCACATTATCCATGCAGGATTTCGTGCCTCAGCAATAAGAAACGGCAGCGATCAGGCCACTTCCTCTACCAGGAACTGGGCCTCGTACAGGTCGCTGTAATACCCGCCCTTTTTAAGCAGTTGTTTGTGGGTACCGGTTTCCACGATTTTCCCCGCGTCCATGACCAGGATCTTGTCGGCTTTCTTCACGGTAGCCAGGCGATGGGCGATGATGATGGAGGTACGGCCTTCGGTAATCTTTTCTGTCGCTTGCTGGATGAGCTGTTCGGTATAGGTATCCACCGAGGAGGTGGCCTCGTCCAGTATCAGGATGCTGGGGTTGCTTACGTAGGCCCTCAAAAATGCGATAAGCTGGCGTTGCCCGCTGGAAAGCATGGTCCCCCGTTCCTTTACGTTGTACTGGTATCCCCCGGGCAGGCTGCTGATAAACTCGTGTACGCCTATCTGCCTTGCGGCGTCTTCAATGGTTGCCGTGGTAATTTCGATATTCTTCAGGGAAATATTATTGGCGATGGTGTCGGCAAAGAGGAAGACATCCTGCAAGACCACCGCGATATGTTTGCGGAGGGAGGTAAGTTTATATTCGCGGATATCGATACCATCGACCAGTATGGCGCCCGAATCGATTTCATAAAATCGGTTGAGCAGGTTGATGATCGTAGATTTACCGGCCCCGGTAGCGCCAACAATAGCGATGGTTTGCCCTTGTTTTACGGTAAAGGATACCCCTTTCAGGACTTCTTCGTCCTTGAGGTAACTGAAGCGGACGTTTGAAAAGTCGATATCGCCTTTGATATCCTCCTTGTCCAGGGTGCCCAGGTCCTGGATATGGCTGTCGGTATCGAGGATATTAAAGACCCTGTTGGCTGCCACCATACCCATTTGCAGGGTGTTGAACTTATCGGCAATCTGACGGAGCGGGCGGAAAAGTTCACTCGAAAGCATGATAAAGGCGAAGATGGTGCCGTATTCATCTACCTCGATCCCGGTCACGTTCAGCAACCCCCCGTACCACACGATCAGTCCCACGGTAATAGACGACACTATGTCGGCCACGGGGAAAAAGAAGGAGTTGTACCAGACGGTTTTGAGCCATGCATCCTGGTGTTTTTTATTGATTACCCTGAATTTTTCGCTTTCGATCTGTTCGCGGGTAAACAACTGTACTATTTTCATCCCTGTAAGCCGTTCCTGCACAAAGGAGTTGAGGAAGGCCACCTGTGCGCGTACATCGATAAAGGCCGTTTTCATCGCCTTCTGGAAAAGGCGGGTAGCGTAGATAATTACCGGCAACAGGGCAAAAACGATCAGGGCCAGTTTCCAGTTGATAAAGATCATGGCAATGGCCACGACCAGCATTTTGAGCAAATCGGCAACAATGACGAAAAACCCCTCACTGAATATCTCCCCGATCCGTTGCATATCGGCCACCGCTCGGGTAACCAAAACCCCGATGGATGAATTGTCGAAATAACTTTTTTTGAAGCTCAGCATGTGCTGAAACAGGCGGATCCGCACATCCTTAATGACAGATTCCCCCAGCCAGTTGGCGTAGTAGTTAAATAAAAGCTGGCTTACCACTTGCAGGACCAGGACCACGGCCATGGCGGTCGTGAGGAAGAGCAGCCTGTCGGAATCGCTGGTCTTTACGGCGCCGTCAATGATTTCGCTGACGATGAGCGGGGTGAGCACGGCAAAACCTGAAATGAGGACCGCCGCAAGGGCCACCCCAAAAAAAGTAAGGCGGTAGGGCCTCGTATAGGCCATCAACCGCTTAAAAAGTTTGTAATCAAAGGCTTTGCCGCTGTCCTTATTCATGTAAAGCTTTGCTAAAACGGGGTTTGGCGTGGGCCTATCACCTTTGGGTTACCCGTCCCGGTAAGGGGGAGCGCGCCTCCTTACAGGAAGAGGCTGTCCGGGTAGCTCACGCGTGTCAAATATAACCCTTTTGCAGGTACGGAAACACCGGCCTGGCTCCGATCCCTGCTTTTTATAATTCCCTTAACATCCTGGGGCTGCATCTTTCCCTGACCGACCTGCAGCAGGGTCCCTACGATGGCCCGCACCATGTTCCTCAGGAAACGGTCGGCGGTGATCCTGAAAACCAGCTTGTCCTCCCCTGCCGTCCAGGCAGCTTCCCGTATATCGCAGTCATAGGTCCTGACATCGGTATTGGATTTAGAGAAACACCGGAAATCCGTAAAGTCCTGCAACAAGGCCGCGGCCGTATTCATAGATTCGAGGTCCGGGGTTTGCCTGAGGTAGCAAGCCGTATCGGCATAAAAAGGATCCTTCCTGCAAACCACCCAGTACTCATAGGTACGTTCCAGGGCGTCAAAGCGCGCATGGGCCCCGGGTTGTACGGCCCGTATTTCCCGGATGGCGATATCGTCCGGCAGCAGGGCATTGAGGCGATAGCTCAGTTGCCCCGCATCTTCCAGGCCCGGCAGGTCTGCATGGGCCCACATCTCCCGGGCGTGCACCCCGGCATCAGTACGCCCGGCCCCCACCAGGCCGACCTCCCGGCGGAGCAGGGTAGAAAGGGCTTCTTCGAGCACCTGTTGCACGGTGATGGCGTTGGGCTGCCGCTGCCAGCCATGGTAAGCTTTCCCGAAATAGGAAAAACGGATGAAATATCTCACGCTTTCTTTTACTTTTGCAAGGGCAAAGATACCCGTTTCTCCGGTACTTGCGATACGGGCAAACCGACCGCCGGCACCCTGCGGTAAGGCCGCCTTTTTTTATAAACCAGCTCACTCCATGAAATGACCCGAATCCTTTTACTCTCCGACACCCATGGCCACATGGATGACACTATCCTCAAATATGCCGCAAAGGCCGATGAAATATGGCATGCGGGCGACATCGGAAGCCTGGAGGTTACCGATGCCCTGGCGGCGCTGAAACCCTTGCGGGCCGTATACGGCAATATAGACAACCATCTGATTCAACAGGAATTTCCGCTGGACCAGCGATTTATGTGTGAGGGTGTAGACGTTTGGATGACCCACATTGGTGGTTATCCGGGCAGGTACAACTTCCGGATAAGGGACCTCATCCGGGAAAAGCCCCCCAGGCTTTTTGTTTGCGGGCATTCGCACATCCTGAAGGTGATGTGGGACAAAAAGCTGGGTTTGCTGCATATGAACCCCGGTGCCTGCGGCCGCCTGGGGATGCACCAGGTACGCACCATGCTGCAGTTTGTGATTGAAGGAGGGGAAATCAAAAACCTGGAAGTGATTGAAATGGGCAAGCGCTAGCCGGCCTATATACCCCAGGCAACCACCCTATAAATGCGAAACCCCCGTAGCAGAGCAGGGCTCACTACGGGGGACGCACTAATACTACTAAGATGTTAGGTTTAACGTAATCGGTCCACAGATTTTACAAGATCTTCATCCTTCTTTATAGCCCTGTTGGCAAGGACCAAAAAAACGATAGAAAATACAGGAATCAGCATCCCAATACCCTTCTCAGAAACCGAGGTTTCTCCGGATAAATTTAGCGACCGGTAAACGAAAAATCCTAGTAAAAAAAGGTTAAGCAATATATTGAGCCGGTTCATCACAAACTGGTTCTTTCGATTCTTATACAATACAACCGCAATTACCGCCAGGGCTGCCGAACCGTAAAAAATCCCGGAAACCATCAGCTCATTCGCGGCGTAGATCTCCTTTCCCGCGGTATCGGTCCAGAGGTTCAGCCAGAAAGGGAACACTCCCGTCAGTAAGGCTACAGCCAGCATGTAAACGGTCTGTATTCTCTGAAGCATTGCGTTTATTGCGATTTGAATTGCAAAAATACAGGTCTTTTTAAAAAATAAGCGGGAAATATTGAAAATAATTTGTAATTTTGATGCGTAATTAGTTATAGCACTTACCGATAGGGATCTCATTCCCGCGTTGTATCCGAATAACATCACACTTCAGAATTCAATTTTATTGAACCGTAATCATTTATTTGACACTTAATGTTTGAGATTTCAGATTTAAAAGCAAAGAAGCTTCCCGAGCTTCAGGGCATTGCCAAAGATTTAAATGTACCCAAGTACAAGACCATGAAAAAACTGGACCTGGTTTATCAGATCCTCGATGTCCAGGCCAGCAACCCAAAAATAGTCCAGGAAGCCACTCAGGAAACCTCTCCAGAGCCCCAGGAAAAAACACAAAACAAAGCTCCACAAAACAAAGCCAAGAGGTCCCGGGTTTCCCGCGAGCCTTCTAAGGACGGCCAGGAGAAACGAAAAGAAAGCACCCCCGGCCAGGCACCCGAAGCGGTCCAGGCACCCACCCCTGAGAAAGAACCCCAGCAGGAGCGAAAACAACAAAGCGGCGGGCACAGCCAGAAGAAAGAGCAGCAAAAAGGGAGTACGGCGCCCAAGAGCCAAAGCAAGCGCAGTAGCCATCACAACAAAAACGGGCAGGAAAAAAACAGCAACTACGATAAAGACCTGAAAAACAAGTACAAACAACCAGAGTACGAATTTGACAGTATTATCGAGAGCGAAGGTGTTTTGGATATCATGCAGGATGGTTACGGGTTCCTGAGGTCATCAGATTACAATTACCTGTCCTCCCCGGACGACATTTATGTCTCCCAGTCCCAGATCCGTCTTTTCGGCCTTAAAACGGGAGATACGGTTTTGGGCAACGTACGGCCGCCCAAGGAAGGCGAAAAGTACTTCCCCCTTATCAAGGTCAACAAAATCAACGGGATGGACCCACAGGTAGTGCGGGACCGTGTCGCATTTGAGCACCTGACCCCGCTTTTCCCACGGGAAAAGTTCAACCTGGCCGAACGGCAGAGTACGATTTCAACCAGGATCATGGACCTGTTTTCCCCAATTGGGAAAGGACAACGGGGCATGATTGTTTCGCAGCCAAAGACCGGTAAAACCATGTTGCTGAAAGACATTGCCAATGCGATCGCTGCCAACCACCCCGAGGTATACCAGATCATCCTGCTCATTGACGAGCGCCCTGAAGAAGTAACCGATATGCAGCGGAATGTGCGTGGAGAAGTGGTCGCTTCTACTTTTGACAAGGAGGCCACCGAGCACGTGCGTGTCGCCAACATCGTCCTGGAAAAAGCCAAGCGATTGGTGGAATGCGGACACGATGTGGTCATACTACTGGACTCTATCACACGCCTGGCAAGGGCCTACAACACCGTACAGCCCGCCTCCGGAAAAGTCCTGAGCGGTGGTGTTGATGCCAATGCCCTGCACAAACCCAAGCGCTTCTTTGGCGCGGCGAGGAACATTGAGAATGGCGGATCGCTATCCATTATCGCCACAGCCCTTACGGAGACCGGGTCCAAAATGGACGAGGTGATCTTTGAGGAATTCAAGGGTACGGGTAACATGGAACTGCAACTGGACCGTCGCATCAGCAACCGAAGGATTTTCCCAGCCATCGACCTGGTATCCTCATCAACACGAAGGGACGACCTCCTATTGGACGAAACCACCCTGCAAAGGATGTGGATCATGCGCAAATACCTGGCAGACATGAACCCGGTGGAAGCCATGGAATTTATGGAACAGCGCATCAAACAGACCAAGAGCAACGAAGAGTTCCTGATGACCATGAGCCAGTAGGCCCTAAAATTCCCGCGGTTTTCATAAAGCCCTTCGACAAAATATTTCCCTTCTACATCCCGGTACAGTGGTACCGGGATTTTTTTTGCACCTCCCCCACAGGCAATTAGTACCGCGCTAAAGTGGAATTCCTGAGAATATGTACTACATTTAGAGACCTAAAAAGCTTCCCCCGGATTAAAAAAATGGTATCCTAAACACAGTAATTATGAAAAATCACCGATTCATTACCGTTTTCATTCTTTTCTTCGGATTGGCCCTGCTCGTCTCGGGTTGCCGGGAACAGGCCGCTGAAACGCCCCCGGGGCAGCAGACGGCGGAAGTAAAACCCCCGGATCAACTCATCTCCTTATCCCAGGCACAGGCGATGTACAAAAATTATACGATACGCAGGTCTCCCCTGATCCAAGGCTATGAGGATTCCATCAACCGGCGCAGCCAGGACACCACCCAGTTTGATGTAGCCAGGTACGTGTTTTACGATTATGCCACCATCAAGCAATACCTTGAATATATAGAGCACGAAGCCGCGCTCGCAGGGGTTTCTATTGAATCGCTTCGTTTTTATTTTTCCAACTACCCTGACCAGGAAAAGTTTGAGGATGGCCGCCCGGTAAAACATCCGCGGCAGAATTCCATTATGATCCTTCCAACCCTCAAGCAGGACGGGGAGGAATACGGTTTCCTGGTCCAGGAAACGGCCGGGGGAAAGAATATCCCCTATTTGCTCAACGGGCAACTCGAACCCTATTCCCCCCAGGGCATGGGCAACTACGAGAACGGATCGGGTAAGAATTACGCGGGAATGTTGCCGGCCCCCTTTGGTGCATCCACCCTGCCCCTGCAGGAGACCAGAAGCACCATCATGAACGAAGGAAACGGGGCTCCGCCACCATATAAATAGGCCGTTGCGCCTTGCAACTTCAAATGGAGACCGTCCCTGAATGACTTTTTTTGACCGCTTCCTGGAATATTTCTTTATGGGTATGTATGCCATTACCCTGGTCATTGCCCTATGGAAATACCCCAAGTACTACACCAGCCCCCTGAAATATTTCCCGGTCCTGGTGATGTACACCTTCTTATCGGAATTCCTCGGCTATTTAGTGCGTACCTATGACCAGGTGAACCTGTTCCTCAATACGTTATTCCAGAATTACTCCTGGGTGATCTACAATATCTACAACCTGGTTTTTTTCTCTTTTTTCTTCTACGTGTACTGGTGTTCCCTGAAGAAAAGGTGGCAACATGGCTATTTGGCCATTGGGATGTTGCTGCTTGTGGTAGTAAGTGTGCTGAATGCCTTTGAAGACAGTTTTCTGCTCGAATCCCAGGTGTATGCCTATATTACGGGAGGCGGCTTCTTATTGGGCAGCATTGTCCTTTTTTTCGTTCAGGAAGCCCGGGATAAAGGCCGCTGGTTTGACCGCAGGGAACTGCTGTCCTGGCTGAGCCTTGGGATGTTTATTTTCTACCTGGGCTATATCCCCATCAAGGTATACCGGCATTTTCAACTCATTTATCCTATTGACGAACCGGTATTCGTGCGAAGGCTGCATCTCACCCTGATCGTGCTGATGTATTTGTGCTTTATTATCGGGTTCTTAATGATGCGCAACAACCCCCTGGTTCGCAGGTCCTGAGCGCACACCAAACAAAAAGGCCCCGACAGGTAAATCCCGCCGGGGCTATATCTTGGACATGCAGGGCCGCCTAGAGCGCGCCTACCTGTTTCATCAGCTTGCTCTTCAGGTTGGCTGCCTTGTTGGAATGAATGATATTGCGCTTGGCCAGTTTATCAATCATGCTTACCACCCCGGGAAGCATTTCCTCTGCCTTTTTCTTATCGGTTTCGGTACGCAATTTCTTGATCGCGTTCCGGGTAGTCTTATGCTGGTACCGATTCCTAAGACGTACTGCTTCGTTCCTTCTGATCCTTTTTAATGCCGACTTATGATTTGCCATCTTCCTTACTTATAATTTTTACTAAAAGGAGAACCTACTCCTGCTTGGTAGCCCGTAGGGGAATCGAACCCCTGTTACCAGGATGAAAACCTGGCGTCCTAACCCCTAGACGAACGGGCCCTAATTTCAATGTCCTCAAACCGGGCACCAACCCATTTGAGTTTTCGTAGCCCGTAGGGGAATCGAACCCCTGTTACCAGGATGAAAACCTGGCGTCCTAACCCCTAGACGAACGGGCCATTGATTTCAGCGTACACGCGTACCCACCTTCCGGTTAGGCAGGTGCAAAAATACAATTATTTTTTACTACCGCAACACCTCTTTGCTAATTTTTGCAAAGGCCTAATACGCCTTGGCAAAGAGCACCCTGTAGGGCGAAGGTTTTCCGCTAACCATGCACTTCCCGGCCTCTGTACCCGGTTGCAGGGGTATGCAGCGGATCGTGGCCTTGGTTTCATCTTTAATCTTTTCCTCGGTCTCCGGGGTTCCGTCCCAGTGGGCCAGCAGGAAGCCTCCTTTAGCTTCCAGGACCGATTTGAACTCCTGGTAGGAATCTACCCTGGTGATATGCGATTCGCGAAATGCTTCGGCTTTGCTGAAAATGTGCTGTTGGATCTCCTCCAGCAAGGTTTCTATCCTTGGAATAATATCGGCGGCCTGCACCGTTTCCTTTTCCAGGGTATCGCGGCGGGCCACCTCAAAGGTGCCGTTTTCCAAGTCGCGCTGGCCCACCGCCAGGCGGAGGGGCACCCCTTTCAGTTCATATTCGTTGAATTTGAAACCGGGTTTGTGGGTATCGCGATCGTCGTATTTCACGCTAATACCTTTGGCCCGCAGTTCCTTGATTAGGGGTGTTACGCGTTCGGTTATGGCCTCCCGCTGGTCTAACCCCTTGTAAATAGGGACAATCACCACCTGTATGGGGGCCAGTTTGGGAGGCAGCACCAGGCCGTTGTCATCGCTGTGGGTCATGATCAGGGCCCCCATAAGGCGGGTAGATACCCCCCATGAGGTTGCCCAAACGTAATCCTGGACCCCTTCCCTGTTAGCGAACTTCACCTCGAACGCCTTGGCAAAATTCTGTCCCAGGAAGTGCGAGGTCCCGGCCTGCAGGGCCTTTCCATCCTGCATGAGCGCTTCAATACAATAGGTTTCTACGGCGCCGGCAAAACGCTCACTGGCGGTTTTGGTGCCCTTGATCACGGGAACGGCCATATATTCTTCCGCAAAGGCCGCATAAATCCCGAGGATCAGTTCCGCTTCTTCTATGGCCTCCTGTTTTTCGGCATGGGCCGTATGCCCTTCCTGCCAAAGGAATTCGGTTGTTCTCAGGAACAGGCGCGTCCGCATCTCCCACCGTACCACATTCGCCCACTGGTTGATCAGCAAGGGCAGGTCCCGATAGGATTGTATCCATTTGCGATAGGTGTCCCAGATAATGGTTTCTGAAGTTGGGCGTACGATGAGTTCCTCTTCCAGCTTGGCTGTCTCATCGACCACGATACCACTGCCATCCTCCGCGTTTTTTAACCGGTAATGGGTGACCACGGCACATTCTTTGGCAAAGCCCTCTACATGGCTGGCTTCTTTGCTCAGGTAGGATTTTGGGATAAAGATGGGGAAATAGGCGTTTTGATGACCGGTTTCCTTAAACATTTTATCAAGCTGCGCCTGCATCTTTTCCCAAATGGCGTACCCATAGGGTTTGATCACCATACAACCCCTAACTCCTGAGTTCTCCGCCAGATCTGCTTTTAGTACGAGCTCGTTATACCATTTGGAATAATCCTCGCTCCGTTTTGTCAAATTTTTCCCCATTAACTATACTTTGGCATAAATCTTGTGCCCTTATTAACAAATTTGGTTCGGTAAAACTAACTAAATTAAATATGTCCAACAATATAAATTTGACGCGATGATACAATCCCTACCCCACCCAAAATACAGTGCCTTGCTGCTTATGGCGCTGCTGGGCCTATTCATGGTTTCCTGCGGCTCCTATCAACAGGCTTCTTACTATGACAATGACGGGATCTACTCAGACGAGACCCCGAGGGTCAGTGTAGAGCGGTACCAGCAGCCTCAAAGGAGGGCTGTCCCCAAGAAAGAGAACCTGTACGAAAATTACTTTGGCCAGAAAGCGGATGAATACGGAGAAATTTTGGATAGTGAGATCTTCACGGATGTAGACAGCTATACGGGCACCGAGCAGGATAGCCTGGGCCTGGAGGCCGAGCAGGACTATTATTACGACCCTGACAATACCTACCAGGGATATGGCGGATGGGGCGACAACGCCACCAGTGTCACCGTGAACGTTTATGATAACTGGGGATGGAGTGATCCATGGCTTTGGAACAACTGGGGCTGGAATTATGGCTGGGGATGGTATAGCCCATGGCGCTGGAACCGATGGGGATGGAATTACGGCTGGGGCTGGAACAATTGG
>LXTR01000029.1 GCA_001683825.1 Flavobacteriaceae bacterium CP2B
CATGGACAATGGACCTGAGTTCATTGCGAAGCTCGCCTCAGAATGGAGCGAGATGCATGGTATAGAGTTTAAATTCATACAACCCGGCAAGCCTACCCAGAATGCATACATTGAACGATTCAATGGCAGTTACCGCAAAGGGGTATTGGATAAATTCATCTTTGAAGACATAGATCAGGTACGGGAACAGACTCAGATCTGGATGGAGGATTACAATCATTTTAGGCCTCATGACGCCTTAGGCAATCTTCCTCCGATAAAGTATGCTGAATTGAACGCTAGGGATCATTCAGGCCTAAAAGAAAATATGATTAAATTCGACAATTAAGCAGTTCTAAAAGGGGGTAGCTTACAATATGTTTCGAATATTATTAGTGGATTTCTCTTCAGCATCAATATATAAATTCATTACGAAAATTGCTCCGAGAAAATAAAAGGTCACTAAAATGGCTTTGAAAAGAGCTTTAAGTTTAGGACTCATTTATTTCAATTTTCTTTATAAAGTCTGAAGGAATCCTTGTGAATTTTATTAAATATTGTTTTGAACTGAACGGTTTAGGCTATGATTTCGTTGTGGAATCATCCGCAGGATTATACCTCTAAGAAATCAGCCATTGATTAATACTTTTACTTTGGTGTGGCACAAAACCACAATGAATAATAGCCATTGTTGGGCACAGTTATTTATATCTTATTTCTCTTGTTATAATTCTATCCAACTTTTCGTTTTCATAAATCCTTTTTGAAACCCAATTTGCAAATTTGTCCAAATCGTACTTGTATTTGAGAGATGAAATTAATGAGTCATTACCGTTAAATTCCTTTAGTCCGATTGGGTTTTGGCAATCGTATTCGTACACTATTTTTCGGTCTCGTTTTGAGTCAGTTTTATGAACAGTTTCAATTTTTGTTACTATCTCATTTTTATTGAAATAGGTTGTCGAAATAGAATTTCTTATTGTGTCTGAAGATTTTAAATCGATAAAGATTTGCGTGGATATAGCCTTATCTTTTGAGTTATTTTTTCGGTAGTAGTGTGTTTCGATTTGTTCGAATTTCTCATTTGGGTAATATACAATTGCTTTTGATTGATATAGTAATGTGTCTTTATAAACGTAATTAACTATAAATGGTAAACTGTCGGTTGACATTTTAACAACTTCCTTTTTGAGTTTATTTAATTCGTTGTAACTATAGTCAACTTCCATTTTTTCATTGTCATATAGTGTTTTTTGATTCAGGCTTATTATTTGGTCGTTATTGTTGTAAAGTTTATTTCTAACCATTAAAGTATCTTGAGTTTCACTATTCGTTGAGTCTCGTTTTATCAAAATAGTATATTCCGTTATTTGACTTACACTTTTAGTCAGCCCGTTAATCAACAATTTTGGTTCTCGACAGCAACCAATAAACAAAATTGAAAAAAGTAAAATGAAAAGACTTTTCATTCGGTCTTAATTGTGCCCAACGTCTCCGGGTATTCCAACGGCGTTTTTAAAGCAACTTGCCGCAGCGTATCAAATCCCGCCAATGGCGGATTAGCAAGGCAAGCCCCCGTGACTTTTATTAGGTTAATGCTCGTTTAATTAAAAATACACCAGGTTTGCCTAATTGAACGCTATGGCATACCCGGTGTTGTGCTATCGTCCATTATCCTTTCCACGATGTTTTGATCACCCCATTCACCTTGTAAACAATTTTATAGGCATCACTAACATGCTTATTCCATCGATCAATACTCAATCTTTTGAAGTCAGTCATGAAAACTCCATTTACACCATCTTGTCCCGTAAGAAGTTCACTTAATTCTGACCTCCATGTATTTATCTTTTCTGCAGTTAATTCTTCGCTTTCCACTTGTTTTCCTACCTTAATTGATGTTGTAAGTGAGTCCGATAAACTAGCAATATGAACGCCGTGGGCTATGTGCCTTCTATACATGTTTAATCTTGATATTTCTTGTGAGATTTTTTCCCAACGTTCTTTTAGATCTGGTTGATATCTATCAATGTATCTATTAATTGATTTTTTCTTTAGGTCCAACGACATACCCAAATACTCAACTTCATTATCATTTGCTTTTAATAGATCGAATTCTGTGAAAATGCATAAATGCGCTAATGCGAATTCCATCTCGGAGAATTCAACTATAAATGAACCAATGGCACTTTTCAACTTATCATTTTCATCTAATATGCTCATAGTTACTGGCTGTAGCACAACGTCTCCGGCTATGCGCTGTAGCGGCCAATTAGGTCCTTAGCGCAAAGCTGGTTTAGATTAAATATAGTTTATAATTTCTATTGGTTTGCAAAGTAGCTATGGCGTATGAGCCGTTGTTGTGCAATGTTACCCTAAACTATTAATTCTTAAATCATATGAAGTCATTTTATTTAAATTGACTTTAAGATTAAAATAACAAGATCCCCCATCATCGATTTCTATTGGATGGTGGCGCCATTGTTCTTCTGTCCAGAATGTTTCGCAGAAGAAGTTTATCCACACTTCCTTTTCTCCACTTTGATTTAGTATGGCAATATATTGTCTTTTGTAACCTTCTGGGTTTAGCTTCCACCGATCGCTCGCTTTCTCATTGTGCTGATTTATTTTTTTCTGTATTACAGATTCTAGATCATTGATTTCTTTTATTGATAGATTCGTGGCTTTACCATCATTAAAAATCCAATGCCAGTCTTCATTAAAAGGGATTATGGTGAAGTCTAAGTTTGGTATCGCAATGGAAGTTTCTGCGTCCTTGGTATCCATTGTCTTTCCACTTTGTCCTATTAGTTGTGTTTCAAGTTTCTTTATCAGGTGGTCCGTAGAATCCTTGTACATTAAATATTGTGAATTGAGCTTCTCATTTTCAGTCTTTAATGCCCTATTGTTTAAGTATTGATAAATATTAAATGATAAAGCAAGAAATGCAATCGCGTATCCTATCCAATTTTCATTGTACCACTTGTTTCTATTCTCTGATTTAATGAAAGACCTATATGATTTACCAGATATCTTTAATCGTTTGCCTTTTTCCGTAAGTCTACACCAACCATCAATTGTTTTAGCCACAAATAAATCATTGTTTTTACCAAACAGTTTAATCTCTTTGATGAGTTCATGAAAAGCTTCCTTTTCCTCTTTTGTTTTGGGATTTAGGTGATCAAAAACAATATTATTGACACTGAACATGTTGTAATCATCAATGTTCATTACAATTAGATCAATATATTCAAGGATGATTTTTTCTTTCATTGAGAAATATTGCACAACAACTGAATAAAGTGCATATGCACTTTATTCCTTCTATACCCACAAGATAACAATTCACAGAATTTGGTGAAGGAATTTTCGTTCAACGGCCGGATAAAACGCTTGTAGATACGATAGAGATTCTGAAAAAGAGGATTAGTCAAAGATCAAATCAAGTATAAAAAGCCGTTGATTAAACGTTTAATATACGTATATCAAACATGAATTCAGTTGCTCTTATTCCGCCGGTCAGGATTGGTTGCGCCATACTTACTCCTCAAAACCATCATATCCTCCATGATTTTCCGGTCTACCACTTTAGCGTAAATCTGGGTAGTTTTTAAGGATCGGTGCCCCAGCATCTTGCTTACGGATTCTATAGGAACGCCATTGGAAAGCGTTACGGTGGTGGCAAAGGTGTGCCGGGCCAGGTGGAAGGTAAGTTTCTTTTCAATCCTATGGTGTGCTGCAATTTCCTTAAGGTAAAAATTCATCTTCTGATTTGTGATAACGGGAAGAAGTCTGCTGGCATCCCTACCATGTGATGAATATTTGTTCAGGATTTGCTCGGCGGCAGGAAGGAGTGGAATGCTGCTCCTGCAATCCGTTTTTCCGCGCTTGATACTGATCCAGGGGTTCCCATCCATTCCGATCACCAGGTGCTGACTTGATAACCTTTCCACATCCACGTAAGACAAGCCCGTATAACAGCAGAAAAGGAAAACGTCCCTCACCTGCTCTAGTCTCTCACAAAGTGGCGTTCCTTTAATCAGCAGGTTCAATTCATGCTCTGTTAAGGCCTCCCGTTCCACAGGCGTCCATTTCGCCTTCCAGTGGAAGAAAGGGTTCTTGGAGATCCAATCGTTGGCGTAGGCAATCCGTACGATCTTCTTAAAATTCACCACATACTTGGTTACCGTATTCTGCTTGCCAATACGCTTGATTTTCAGGAAATGTTCAAACTGGGTGATAAAGCGCAGGTCTATATCCCTGAGCCATATGTCCTCCGCGAGGTACTGTTTCTCAAGGAATTCCTTCAGGAGTTTCCGGGTCTTGCGGTGCCTCATATAGGTGCTGTAGGTGGTTTCCCGGCCCATCAAAGCCTTTAATTCAAGGTTATGTTGCTTGTAAAACCCGAGAAGGGTTGGATGGTTTTCCTCATTGAGATGCAACTTCTCCTTAATCATTTTTGCCGTGCATCGCCCATTTTTAGAGGCATAGCGGGCGTATATCCTGGAGACCTTTCCCCGGATTTCTTCCAGGTACCGATGTAATTCCTGCAGATTTGAATCAAGTCCCGCACCCCGGCTGATGTACGTGTTCCATACATCGGGATACACCCGACGTTGCACGCAAAGCTCCGCCCTGCGGCGGTTTAGCGTAATTCGAAGATAAATCGGGGCCTTCCCCTCTACGTCCGAACGCTCTTTTCGGATCGTAAAATGTACACCTAGTTGTTCACCCATGATAGAAAATTTAGGCTACCGGAAGTTGAAACATTTAGGAGTTAAAATTCTGAATTTCAATTTTTTAACACGCTTCAGGACGCATTTTTGCGAATCTGATTTTGTTAACCGATCTGTTCACCTGAGGGCTGAATTCAGATGAATTCATATGGATTCAGGCAGGAGGGCAAAAACGACAAAAGTCTGATAATCAATGATTTCAGACTTTTGCAATACCAAGTAAATGTGCTGTAGTAGCCTCACCAGGAATCGAACCTGGATCTAAAGTTTAGGAAACTTCTATTCTATCCGTTGAACTATGAGGCCATTATGCCTGTTTCCATTGGAAACGGGGCACAAAAATAAAACTTTTTTCCAAGAGCACCAGCCCCGGGCTTTTAAATTACTGCAAGCGCGTAAAATACCTTCCCAAAAAGGACTATTCCGCTTCGGTCACTTCCACAATCATTTCCACTTCCACAGCAATATTCCTGGGCAATGACCCCATGCCCACCGCCGCCCTGGCATGCTTCCCCCGATCGCCAAATACTTCCACCATCAGGTCAGAAAACCCATTGACCACCTCTGGCTGGTCTGCAAAATCAGGTGTGGCATTCACCATGCCCAGTACTTTGACAATGCGTTTTACCCTGTCCAGGTTGCCAAGCTCTGCCTTGAGTACTGCCAGTTGGGTGATACCCGCCAGGCGGGCCGCTTTATACCCCTGCTCCACGGTCATACCGGCCCCCAGTTTACCGGTGACCAGTTCTCCCTGGGCCGTTCGGGGGCCCTTCCCGGCAAGGAAAATCAAATTGCCCGTCCTTACGGCATTCACGTAATTGGCCACCGGGGCCGAAGGGGCGTCCAGGGTGATGCCCAGTTCCTGCAACCGGGCTTCGGGGTTATAGTTGGAATCCTGTATGACCTTTTCCGTTTCTTTCCCGACGGTTTCTTTTTTCACCTGCCCGCAAGCGCTGAGCAGGATGGTAATTACTACAAGGTATGTTTTCATAGGAAAATCTGTATTTACTTTAATTAACAACGGTGTGCAAGGGCCGTGCCTGTTTCCAGGGCAGGGCGGTGAGCCCGTTGAGATCATACACCACCTTGCCTTCCCGCAGCGTCAGTTCGCACTCCAGTTTCAGGTTCCCGTCTATCTTTTTCCCGCTGGCATCCACAAAGCCAAACCGGCCTTCCCGTAATTTTAAAAGGGCGATATCCGCCACCGCCCCTTCAGACAGCTGCCCCAGGTCTGGCCGGCCCAGGCAGCGCGCCGGGTTCCAGGTAGCGGCCTGAAGCACCTTGGGGAGCGGCATCCCCAGGTTGATGAACTTCGAAAGTACATTCAGCAGGTCTTTCATGCCCCCGTTCATACAGCCGGTATGCAGGTCGGAGCTAATGGAGTCTGGCTGGAATCCCTGTGCCAGGGCCGGTACCGCCTGGGCAAAATCAAAGCTGGCCTGCCCATGGCCCACATCAAACCAAATCCCTTTTTCCCGGGCTTTTGACACAAAGGGCCTGAGCCGGCCCCTGTGGTCTACCAGGGCCTCCCTTCCGCTGACGTTCGCGTAGCAATGCGTGTAAATGTCGCCTGGGCGGAGCTTTTCCAGGAACAGGGTCTCCAGCGACAAAGGTGGCTCACTGCGGCCAAAATCAATCATTACCGGCAGGCCGGACAACTCCCCGGCCGCCACCGTCAACGCTGTCGGCTGCCAGTCGGCACCCAGGAAATGGGCCAGCTTGACCCCCACGATCACCCCGGGGTAGTGCGCTGCTACTTCGGCCGTTTTTCCCGGGTCCATATCCCCTTTATCCTGTTCATAAGCATCGCCCTTCATCCCGGCGCCCACAATATTGAGCAGGCTCAGTACCCGGGTGGCAGCCGTATCTATGGTTTGCTTTTTAAATTGTTCAAAACTCCTCCAGCCTGCCCCCCCCGTATCCAGGACCGTGGTTACCCCGCTGCGAAAGGTAAAACCATCGGGGGGCAGAGCCCAGGCCCCGTTGCAGAGGTAGGTATCGGGGTCGGTGCCAAAAAAATGGTGGGCATGCATGTCGATGAGCCCCGGGCTCACCAAAAGGCCTGCGGCATCCACCACCTGCTTTGCGTCTTTGGCGGGAATGTCCACAGCCACCCTGGCCACCTTGCCGGCATGGATGGCGACATCCATTTTTCCGTATATTCCATTTTTGGCATCGATCAGCTGCCCTCCTTTGATCAGGAGGTCATAGCCCCCCTCGGGCACGTGTTTGGCCAGGGTCATATCAGTAGTTTTGGTTGCCATTAAAGATAGTATTTTATTAAGGGGCCGAGGTTTTTTCGTGCCCCCCATAGTTAAAAAATCAAAGAGGACATCCGGGCAGGGGGGCCAGGGCGTATAACGAAGAAGAAAATTAACGTAAATTTATTTTCCTGCCTAATAGCGGAGGCCATATTGATGTATCTTCGCGCCGCTTTGGCGGTAACGCGGAAGCGCCACGTTACAGGTGGGAAACAACAAACGATGCAACCATAAGCTTACAACTTTTATAGCGTACCGATATGAAAAAACTAGACAAAGGGTTCCGGATGCCCAGCGCGGCCTATACCCTGCCCAAAAAAGCCGTAAAACGCTACATGCCCATCAACAGGCCGCCAGAGATTGGAGACGTCATCTATGGGATGGTCGACACCCTGGGGCAGCATAAATCCCTGGAAAACAGTGAAGGCCGGATACATACCATCCACCACGGCAGCCATGCCATTTTTGTTTTCGGGAACCGCTACGCCCCCGATTATTACGAAGGGGTCATCCCAACCACGACTGATTTTGAGTATGTTGACCTGCTGGCCCGCTCCGGGGTGGTGGGGCAGGTCATCTCCCAAAACGACAAGATCATCGCCCCTACCCGGATCAAAGTGCTGGGCTATGTGTGCGATTCAAACGGAAAAGTGGTGAATACCAAAGACTATAACCTCATCACCCCCAGGAAAACCGAAAAAAAATTCCCCAGGGCCAAACTCATCCTCTGCGTGGGCACGGCCATGAACTCCGGCAAAAGTGCAGCGGCCACCGCCTGTGTGTACGCGCTATCACTCCAGGACAAGGAGGTTCGGGCTTCTAAGGTAACCGGCACAGCCAGCCTGAAAGACATATTGAACATGAATGATGCGGGGGCCACCTATTTTTCGGATTTCAGTTACCTGGGCTATCCTTCGACCTACCTGATCCCCGAACAGGAGGCCCTGGATATCTTCAACAAACTCGACCTGAAATACGCCAATAATAAAGAGAACTACTGGGTGGTAGAATTTGCCGACGGCATCAACCAGCGGGAAACCGCATTTTTGCTGCAATCTCCCGAGGTCCGCAAACGCATCCACAAGTTGATTTTTTGCGCCGCGGACGCCTTTGGAGCCATTGGCGGATTGCAGGTGCTCAAGGATAGATTCGGACTGGTACCCGATGCCATCTCCGGGGTTTGCTCCAGTTCCCCGCTGCACATCAAGGAGTTGAGCATGTATACCGATATCCCGGTGTTTAACAGCCTGCATGCCGATCCCGGGGAACTGCACCGTATCCTGAGCAAACCCAAACGGCGTGCCAAAAAGTCCATAGCCGAATGAAGACCTACGGGATTGCCATACACGGGGGGGCGGGAACCGTTTCCAAAACCAGTATGACCAAATGGAAAGCCGAAGCCTACCGCCAGGCCCTTAAGCGGGCCTATTCTGTGGGATACCTTACCCTGCACAAGGGGGGTAGTGCCCTGGAAGCGGTCACCGAGGCCATCCTTATCCTGGAAAATAGCCCACTATTTAACGCCGGGCGGGGTGCGGTATTCACACATAAAGGCGACCATGAAATGGATGCGGCCATTATGAATGGTAAAAATTTAAAGGCTGGGGCCGTGGCCGGGGTACAAAGCGTAAAAAACCCCATCCTGCTGGCCATGGCTGTCATGAAAAAATCCAGGCACGTATTGATCAGCGGGGAGCAGGCCCTGGAATTTGCCCGGGAACACCAGCTGGAGCTAATGCCCAAAGAGTATTTCTACGATGAGTACCGCTATAAGCAGTGGCAAAAAGTAGCCGCCCAGGATACCGTTGCCCTGGACCACGACGAGGCCGAGGGGAAAAAATTCGGCACAGTAGGGGCCGTAGCCCTGGATAAAAAGGGAAACCTGGCAGCAGGCACCTCCACCGGGGGTATGGTCAACAAAAAATACGGGCGCATTGGGGACAGCCCCCTCGTGGGAATCGGCACCTATGCCAACAACCATAGCTGTGCTATTTCCTGTACGGGCCATGGCGAGTTCTTTATCCGGGCGGTAGTGGCCCATGACATTTCCTCCCGCATGCTCTACAAAGGACAAACGCTGAAACAGGCGACAGATGCCGTGGTCATGGAAACACTTCCCAAATTAGGGGGTAAGGGGGGGGTTATCGCCATCGATAAAAAGGGGCACATCGCCATGCCGTTTAATACCAAGGGGATGTACCGCGGTTTTAAAACCTCCCATAACCAGGAGTATGTAGGGATCTTCGAGAAGGGATAAAGGCCGGGCCTTGGCGCCTACCCACCGGGAGTTTGTCAGGGGGTTATACTCAGGGCCTTTCGGGGGTTTTGGACCAGCAACTGGTCCAGCTCCGCTTCCCTGAAGCCCAGGTTCCGCAATTTGGGAAGCAATAGTTCCTCTACACTCCAATAGGGCCGCTTGTTCCCATTGGCAAACAATTCAAGTTCCAAATCCGGGTCGTCCCGTTCCACGCTCCAACCGTCATCATGGGAAAGCAACAAACGATGAAGGAGGCCGGCCTCCTTCATGTTCCGTATCATCCCGGCATACGCGTCCAGCCGCTCCTCGCTCACCCCATCCAGGCTTACCCACATCCCCTGCCGGGCCATGGCGATACGGGTACTGTCGGTGCCATTCTGGGCATGCACCCAGACAAGCTTGTCCGGCTTAAACCCTAGTTCCAAAGCCAGCTGCCGCTGCGATATAATGCTTTGGTCTCCCCCGGTATGCACATAGACCGTCAGGCCGGTGCGGCCACTCAAAAGCATCCCGGCCTTCACGATTTTCCTTTCAACAGGATCCAGGGGGCCATCACCCACCCCAAGTTTTATAAAACCCGGCCGGATCCCGGTATCGCCTATACCATGGGTCCATTCCTGCTCCCAGAGGGCCGCCAGTTCCTCGGCCGAATGGGTGTAGGCGGCTTCCGGCAGGTACTTCTTGTCAACGGCCGCGTAAAACCCCGTATTGGTAAGGATCTGCATGCCCGACTTTTCAGCGAGTTCCCGAAGCAAGCCCACATTCCTGCCAATATGGGCAGGCGTGCATTCCACCAGGCTGTTATAGCCCCGTCCCCAAAGATCCTTCAGCCACGGCAGGAGCTGTGCCAGGGCCTGCTCCTGGCCTGCCAGCGGATGGTTACCGGTTTCGGTGCCATTGAAGTTGGTGGCGATGTGCTCGTGTGCCAGGGTCCGACCCAGGGCATCAGGCGCGATCTTCCCGCTGACGGTCATCACATACGGACCTTCCTGGAAGGCCCCTGATGCCAACAGCCCGATGATGCTGAAACAAAGGGTAAGTAGTTGTTTTTTCATAAAGGGGGTCGCTATTGGAGGCTTCAAACTACAAAAATTGTACTTCCTTAAATGCGGATATCCCTAAAATATTTCCAATTACTTAATACATCCCGCCGCATAATTTAATATTCCCTTCATTTGGGATGGTCACCGCTGCCGTACCTTGCGCCGCTTTTTGTTTTCACGCAATTTGTATCTTATACTTCTTTATGGAGCTCTTTATCGCATATCTGGGTTTTTTACTGGCCGCCTATGCCGTAATCGCCAATGACGTCATCCAAACCCTGGGTACCTTTATTGCCTCTAACCAAAAACGCCCGTGGTGGATGTTGTGGGCCTTCGCTGCGGGCATCCTTTCCATCACCCTGGTATACGGGTGGTATACCCATTCCGGGGATGTCACCTATGGGAGGCTGGAAAACATCCCGTTACCCAAAACCATGCACTGGTGGTACCTGCTCGCCCCTCTGGCCTTGCTGGTCATTACGCGTTTTGGCATCCCCGTAAGCACCACCTTTATGATCCTCAGTGTCTTCTCGACCAGCCAGGTCATTGAAAAAATGATCCTGAAGTCGGTACTGGGCTATTTCGTGGCATTTATCGCCGCCCTCGGGCTGTACCTGCTCATCGCCAAAAAGGTGGAGACCAAGGGGGCCCTCCGCCTGGCCAACTGGAAAAGCAACAAACAGTTCTGGCTGGCCGCCCAATGGGGATCTACGGCATTCCTGTGGGTGCAATGGCTTATCCAGGACTTCGCCAACATCTTTGTGTTCCTGCCCAGGCAACTTTCGCTCCCCGAACTGCTTGGCTCCCTCCTGGTCATCCTCCTGATTACGGCCTATATCTTTCTTAGCAAAGGCGGGCGCATCCAGGAAATGGTGAACCAAAAGGCGAATACGCGAAACATCCGCTCTGCCACCATAATAGATTTGTCCTACGGGCTAATCCTCTATCTGTTTGGTACCCTGAGTACCCTGCCCATGAGCACCACCTGGGCCTTTATCGGGATCCTGGCGGGGAGGGAAATGGCGATTTCCTACCTGTTGAAAGACCCAAAACTTCGAAAAACCTACAAAGTCATCATCAAGGATTTGGCAAAAGTCAACATCGGCCTGGCTGTAAGTATCCTCATCGCCTATGTCATAAGCTTGCTCAACACCTAAGAGCATTAAGTGCATCCCCGTTTATGGCTGGGTTGCCAGCTTGCTCTTGCGGTAACCATACAGGGTGTATACCCCGGCCCCCAGGACCATCCACAGTACAAACCGGAACCAGGTCACTCCGGGGAGGGCCACCATAAGGGTAATGCAAAAGACCACGCATAGGGCACAGACCAGCTTGTAAGCCGGGGTCTTGAACCTCCGGGTAGCTCCCGGTTGTTTCACCCTTAGGATCCAAACCCCTATCGCCACCAGTACAAAGGCAAACAGGGTACCGATATTGGTGAGCTCTGCCGCCGCGCCTATATCGATGGTTGCTGCCAATACGCCTACAAAGAGGCCTACGGCTACGGTAGCGAAGGAGGGGGTCTTGTAACGTTTATGGATGCTCCCAAAACGCCCCCCCAGCAGGCCATCGCGGCTCATGGTATACAGGATACGGATCTGGCCCAGTTGCATGACCAGCAACACGGTGGGCATGGTTACGGTAATCCCAACGGCCACCAACATGGCAATATTGTCTTCCCCAACGGCTTTAAGGGCTTCGGCCACAGGCTTTTCATTACCCAGGACCTCCAGGGGCACCATGCCGGTAAGGACCATGGTTACCAGGATGTAGAGCAGCGTACAGATAAGCAGTGCAAAAATCATGGCCCTGGGCAGGTCGCGCTGCGGGTTTCGGGCTTCTTCGGCCGTGGTGCTAACGGCATCAAACCCCACGTAGGCAAAGAAGACCAACGCCGCCCCGGTAAGTATCCCGCTGATGCCATTGGGCGCAAAGGGTACCCAGTAGGTCGCAGGGTTGAAATGGGGCAGGCCCACCCACAAGAAAATACCTATCAATATGAGTTTTACGATCACCAGGATAGCCGTTGCCCTGGCCGACTCCCGGATCCCGATATACAGCAGCAAGGAAACCGCCAGGGTTATAAGGAGGGCCGGCGCATTGAACAGGGCTTCGGTTTGTGGAAAGCCCGACAAGGCTTCCCCATAGGTGGTACTGAGGCCTTGCTCCAGGGGTACCCATGCCCCGGATGGCAGCTGCACCATCTGGGTCCCCGTCGCAGCCGATACGCTACCGGGCAAATACCAGCCCAGGCCATCGAGGAGGTTCTTAAAATACCCAGACCAGCCAATAGCCACCGCCACATTCCCCACCGCGTATTCCAGGATAAGGTCCCAGCCGATGATCCAGGCAATGAATTCGCCAAAAGCGTTATAAGAGTACGTATAGGCGCTGCCCGAAACCGGGATCATGGAAGCGAACTCCGCATAGCACAATGCCGCAAAGGCACAGGCCAGGCCGGTGATGACAAAGGAGACCGACAAGGCAGGGCCGGCACCCAATGCATGTTCTGTGCCGGCAGCCGCTTCTCCCGTGAGTACAAAGATACCGGTGCCTATGATGGCGCCTATCCCCAGGGTGGTCAGTTCAAAGACGCCCAGGGACCGCTTTAAAGGCGATGCTTCAGATTCTGCCTGAAGCAACTGCAGGGACTTTTTACGAAAAAGATTTTGAAACATGTATGAAACAGGTTGAGGATGGATAAATCTCCCCCCCTTTGCTCCCGGTGCCGGCCTACAGGTTCATAGCAGGGCCAGACCATAGACAAGCAAGGATTCCGGAGGGGTGGTTTTTTGAAAGTTTTCAGCGGGACCTGCCCGGGCAGGATGGGGCCTCAGGCAGCGACTACCCGATGTTTCCCCGGGTTCAGGTGCTCCCTGATGAGCTTGAGCCACTTTTCGCCCCGGGTTACCTCATAATCCTCGCCGGTCAGGGCATCTATATCGTAGAAAGTGAGTACCTGAGGGGGCTTCCCCTGCTCATTAAAAAACAGCTCGATGCCCAGGTAGGTCAATAGCTCTTCCCTGCCCTTTTCCCTTTTAAGGCGTTTCCCTTTCCTGATAAGGTTGCAGGACGATACCTGGTCGAGCGAAATAACCACGGTCGTTTCACCCTTGTTTTCAAATCTGATAAAAATCAAGCGGTTCCCCACAGAATCGATCCCGATAAACGAGTCACTCCAGTACTCCTGGATATTGGGTGACAAACCATGGGTACGGCTAATTTGCCGGATGGCGTTTAACTTCTTTTTTTGGGCGTTTTTCCCGGTACGGATAAAAAGGTAATAAGGGACAAAAATGCTCAGGAACAGCAAAGTGTCTATGAGCCAAATAGATAGTTTCATTGTGTACGTTATTTATGTGGTGGCTTTTGGGCCAATAGTTGGGAGGCACACATCAAGGCGCATGCCTTTGCCCGAAGCGCAGGGCGCTCCGGGTACCTCACAGAACCTTAAAAAACGTCACAAAAAACTGTGGAAAGGATAAATGATCTTCCTGTTGTCGCGGCTGGGGATGATCCACGCGAGTTTCCGGATAGCCTGTGCCGTTATCGGCAACAACAGGGTATGACCCGAAGAGAGATACATGAAGAATACAGGCGGAAGGAAGGATTCACCGTTTTCGGTATCCTTCAACAGTGAAAGATGGTGGTGATGGTAGTCGCTTTGGGGAAAGGTATTAATCTGCTTCCCGTCAGGCGCGTGTACGGATTGGTGTGATGGTGCCGAATATACCGCCTGGCCATCATCGGCCTGGGTCGGATAACCCCCATGAATGCTAAGCGTGAAAAGGAAGACCAACCACGACCCCCATAACGGTTTACTACAATCCATGTTTGAATCCTTTAGGTACCCTGTATGCGAGGCGTTTGGCCTGGGCCAGAACGGCACCCCGCACAAGTTGACACCAGGTAACAACACGTAAAATTAGTGATTAAGTTGTTAGCGAAATGTTAAATATAAATATGCCAGCGATGAATAAGAATCGCTATAAGGGGGCCTTAAAAAAGTTTCGCGTCTTCGTCATTCAGTTTTTCAAGCGCCCTGGACCTCCTGGAACTTATCCCGCATACGGACGACTTTCTGACCCACCTGTTTCCCGCCAACCTCGCCCTAACCTGTGTCCTAGTATTTGCCATTATCTTCCCTGAATCGGGGATCACCCGCTGCCCGTTACTCCCCGGCGATGGCTCCCTCTTTGCGGTCGGGGTGATCGCGGCGGTCAAGGGCATGGTCAAAAGGTTCCTGAATAAGCAGACGCCATGCAACCATGGCTCAAAATGCGTTTTAGTCCCTATCCGGTTCCTCAAAATGGTACAGGTCCGCCAGTCGGTATACAAGGTAGCGTAAGATGTCCGCATCACTTTTCCCCTGGCGGTGCATGTGATAGGCGTGTGGCAGCTGCTCTTCCAGGAAAAAATCGAGGTCATTGGAGCCATATTCATTAAAAGCCTTCCAGGATTTTAAGCCTTCCAACATCCTCCGGTGTGCCTGGTACCGGGTTTTGGCATGGGCCAGTTCCTCCCTGTAAGCGGGATCTTTCCTCCTGCCTTCGGCCGGCCGCTGCTCCCGGAGGTTTCGGTAGGCCTCATATATACGCGCATCGGCCTTCTCGGCATCGGCAATGGTCCTGAAATAGGCCCTGAATACCAGGGAACGATACGTTTCAAGGAACGCCTCGTCAATTTTAAACCCGGTGTCTCCCAGGTTGTTCCCCATATGGGAGGGACCGGGCAAGGGGTGGTACACATCAGCAGCATCTGCTGTATTGTTGTGGTTGTAGACCAGGGCGTCTCTCCAGGCCTGGGAATTCACAATATTCCGCCACGCCCTGCGGTAAGCGCGCTGGTAATTCTTGCCGGTAGAACAGCTTGCTGCCAGAAATGCCAGCATCACAAGAATGCCCCACAATGTCGCCCCATTTTTTCCCATATCTTGCTGATAGTCTGATCACGTTGGCCTGCCTTTCCCAGCAGCAGGAAAAAATCGCCAGGAAAACCATGCCAACCCACTAAGAAACAACTATTCGAAACAACTGGGAAGAGAAGTCTTCAAGAGGAGGTATTTCATCGATGAGCGTACATGGGCAGGCCTATGGGCGTCCAGGTACGGGCTGCATACGTAGTACTTTCAAAGGAAGGTCACCAATGCCGTTACGAGGATGCCAGTTTATCAATCTCTGCATCGGCAGCCGCTATGTATTGCCGGATGTGCTGCATTTGTTCCGGACAACGGCATTTGCTCAAGTCATCCCGGAGCCTGCCAATAAGGTTGACGCAGTATTGCCTGCGGGCCTCGGCGGATAGCTGGGAAACGGTACCCCGGTAAAAGGCATCAATACGCCCCAGGTCCTTGCCGGAAAACCTGGAAAATAATTGTCGTGCTAATTTCATGGTTACTTGTCGGTATGCCGCCGCATCACTTTAGGACCGTACCACAACCAGAAGCCGGTAATGCTAAAGGTTAAGAGGGACAACCCCATTAGGGAAGTGTACAGCAGTTTGATACTATCGCCATCTGTTTGGAAATATTTATCAAAAATCGAGCCATCATGCAGGTTTTCTATGAAGTCCGACCTCCTTTTTGCGATTTGCAGTACCGCCCCGCTGTAAAGGTCTATCTGCACCTCCCAGTAGTGCTCCTGGAAAGTCACCTTGACCACCCCTTTTTCCGGGCGGACATCAAGGCGGTCGATGGCAGGAGAGACCCGGGGGTGTTCCTGCTCCAGGGCCCTAACTGCCAGGTATTGTACAGAATCTATGCCAATGGGTTTGCCTGGGTCGGAAACCAGGCTCTCCAGGGTATGGGGCAGCAATACCCCGTCACTGTTCTTCTTCCATCCCAGCAACACGGCCGTAACGGCCACCAGGATAAAGAAGGCAAACAAAAATACCCCCAGGACACGGTGTATTTTACGGGTGGTTCTGAGGATCGCAGCGTGCGTTTTTCGTTGCATGCAGGGTTAGGTTACTTGGATAGACGCCCTGTTTGGTCAAAGGCGTCACCAGCCGTCAAAAATAAGGAAATGGTTAGAAACCGGCTGGTTGCGAATCCCTAAAAGGCTCTTAAATTATTCAATTTTTAAGCTGCACCCGGCCCCTTTTTTGTAATCATTGGTTGGGAAAACCGACCATAGGTGTACCATTGCGCCCATATGGTCAGAAAACTGAAACCGGAAATCCAGAAAGTATACTTCATCAACCAGTATACCCTGGTCCATATTCTTAGTGGGACCGGTACCATAGAGGTAGATTTCAAAAATTACGAAGATTGGGAAGACAAGGCCATTTACCTGGCCAAAGGGCAGTATATCAAATTCCTGTCGGATGATTTTGAAGTCCGGCTGATAGAATTTCCCGATGAGATCCTCTTCAGGTCCAGGGACGTACGGGTACTTTTCAAACACCTCATCTCACTGGGATATATTAACTTCAGCGAGTGCGCGGAATGCCAAAGGTATCTGGAAAACAGCACGTTCTCCGAGGCCATGGCGGGGCTGATCGACGTTTCTTCCGAACAATGGTACTGGCAGAACCCCTTCCAGGCCAGTAAACCCGAATACCATATCATCTTCGACATCAAGGATATCGTAGATGCCCATTATACCAACCACCTGACCAACCAGGACCTGGCCCGGCTCATGAAGGATAACGGCCTGGAGGCCCAGGCGGTGGTAAAAGACAAAATCGGGATAACGGTAAAAGAATTGCTGGGCCGCAAACGCCTGGTGGAGAGCAAAAGGGAAATCGCCTTCAGCGACCAGAGCATCCAGGAGATCTCCTATGGGATGGGATACAAAGACCCCTCCTACTTCAACCGGGTTTTCAAGCAGGCGGCCGGCATAAGCCCGGCCCGGTTCAGGGAGGCCGTTGCCTACCCCCATAGGGACCATTTTACCCAGGATATCCTCGAACTGGTCAGGAAACACCATACCCGCGAACGCTCCCTGGAATTTTACGCCAAAAAAATGCACCTTTCCGTAAAGGCCCTTTCCAGGAAATCACGGGAGCAGTTAAATGTCTCCCTGGGGCAACTCATTCGTGCCGAACTGATCAAAACCGCCAAACGGCTCCTCCGTGAGGATGCTACGGTTAGCGAAATCTCCTTCCAGCTGGGTTTTGAGGAACCCAACCACTTCTCACAATTCTTCAAGCACCATACCGGGCAAAGCCCCAGTGCCTACCAATTTCAAAAGTACCATTCTTAGCGCCTTTTTTGTAGGCCCGGGGCTTCTGTTCCTTCAGACATTTGCGGGGTATTTATGAATAACCCATTGTTTAATTATTAAAAATGTATGAATGGATATTAAAGCACTAGCAACAGAAATGGACGGCATCGTGGCCCAGGGGGGCATCGTGGATGCGGTCAAACAGTTCTTCGCCGAAGACGCGAAGACCTCAGATTACAACCATGTCACTACCGCCAACAAGGCCCAAATGGTAGAGAAAATGGAAGGTTTTGCAGGCGCCATTGCCCAGGTAAACGGCATTACCCACCACCACACCATCGTGGATGGCCTGGTCTCTGCATCGGAATTCACCTTTGATTTCAAGATGAAGGATGACAGTTCAATTTACTGGCATGAGATCATCCGCAGGATCTGGAATGAAAAAGGGGAAGTGGTACAGGAAGAATATTTTAACGCCTAATCCCGAGACCATGCAACTTCGATTTATAAATCCCACCCTGCACGGGGTGGCAGATTACACCGCAGGCCTGGGGCTGATTGTAGCACCCTTCCTGCTGGGGATAGGCGAAACTTCGGCCCTGGCACTTTGGTTCTCGGTAATTACGGGGATCGCCGTACTGGGGGCCAGCCTTCTAACCGATTACAAGTTGGGTGCCCTGAGGGTAATCCCCTTCCAGGGGCACCTGGCCATTGACCTCGTGGTCGCGCTGACCTTCATGGTCCTGCCCTTTGCCTTTGGCCTGGCCGGGATAGACGCCGTCTATTACTGGTTTAATGCCACCGTGGTATTCCTGGTGGTTTCTCTAAGTTCAATTAATTATTAAAATTCGTAAAAATGAAAACGTTTAAGAACATCGCAGCATGTATGATTGCCGTACTTTTTGTAAGTACTTCCTTTGGCCAGGACAAAAAGGCCTACAACATTGACAACAGCAACATCGCCTTGCAGGGGTACAGTCCCGTATCCTACCTGGATCTAGGCATCGCCCAAAAAGGACTTAAGGAATTTAAGTCTGAGCACGACAAGGTCGTGTACTACTTTACCGATGCCGAACAGAAAAAGGCCTTTGACAAGAACCCTGATCGTTATTTGCCCCAGTACGGCGGCTACTGTGCCTTCGGAGTTTACGCAGGCGCCAAATTCCGGCCCGATCCCAACAAGTTTATTGTCAAAGACGGAAAGTACTTCCTGTACCTCTACAACCTGGAATTGGATGCCCAGCAATTATGGCTGGCAGAAAAAAACCATGACAAGCTGGTCAGCAAGGCCAATGAGAACTGGAAGAAATTGAACAACACTTATAACTAAGAAGGACAATGATAAAAATTGACGTCCCCAACAGGAACATGGTCGATGAAAAGGCGGCCGCCATTTTTGACGCCCTGCAGGAGAAACTGGGAATGGTCCCCAATATCTATGCGGTTACCGGGTACTCTTCACAGGTGCTGGAAGACCATATAGACCAGACCAACAAAGTAGGTAAGGGAAGTTTCAGCATGAAGGAAAAAGAGGCCATACGGCTGGCAGTTTCCGAAGTAAACGGTTGTACCTACTGTTTGGCGGCCCACACGACCATCGCCAAGATGAACGGGTTTACCGATGAGGATGCCCTCTCGTTCAGGGCCCTGAAGGCCACGGATACCAAACTGCAGGTGCTGACAACCCTGGCGGCGGACATTGTTGTGAATCGTGGGAAACCCTCCCCCGCCCATATCGAAGCTTTTTTTGAGGAGGGGTATAATGAAAAGGCCCTGATTGACCTGGTTGCCGTAGTCCTGGACATTACGTTTACGAACTATATGCACGGGGTAACAAAGGTGCCCATAGATTTTCCTGAAGTGCCGCAGCTATAATGAAGGGGGCACCAACGCCCTGCCATCCGAGGATGGCGGGGCGTTTTTTTTTAAGCTTCCCGCTACCCTTACGACCTAGTTGTAAACGATCATCCATGATATCCAGACACCATAGGAGTTTCCTCTCCGTAATACTGCTGTTGCAAGGCCTGATATTCATTTTCATGGCCAGGGAACTATCCGGTTCCATAGCGCTTCCGGAACATCCCCTGCTGGAAGTGTGCATGCAGTTGCTTGGAGCCGTACAGGGCGGATGGGGCATCCTGGACTGGATGTCGCGAAACTAGATCTTCCACAGGGTTCAAGCAACGTTTGTTGCATGGGGCACCCGTAATGCCACCTATCAAAGCCGCCGGATATATTCAGATACATACTCCTGCAACAACCTGGAACGGTACTGCACGATATACCGAGGATGGTCAAAAACGACCAGGTTTAGAAAAAGCCGGATCTCTTTGTTGATCTCCTTGAGGAATCGGGCGTTCTTCTTTCCCAACACATAACAAACCGAAGTGTCTATCCCGAAACCCACCAGGGTCTTCAGGTTTTCAATGATGAAAGGCCGCATCTTTTTATACAGGGCGGGGTCGTCGTAGTAATTGCAGTTGACCCAGTTCCCCTTCCTGTTTTGGGTAAGCAGCCCCAGGGGGCTCATGGAATTTATGAAATAATCCCTGTAAAAAGGCTTCGGGCCCCCATAGGCTTTGATCACTTCATACACGAAGACCGAGGAGGGCTCATGGGTTTTGAACGAGGCGAGGTGTATGCCGCACACCTCTTCCAGGCGTTTGGTATCCGTAAATGGTACCCCGGTGGCCCCGGCACCCAAACGGCCCGGGTTGATCCCCAGGATGAGCTTCCGTGTCCGCTGGTCATCGTAATACTTCCGGTAGAAGGCCTCACTGATGGCAAGGACCTGTTCGCTTTCCCGGAACGGGTTCATTACAGAAACCCCTTTGGGCAAAGACCCCCTGAATTCGAGGTCCCGGTTGAATGCGATAACGCGATCTGCAAAAGTGGGCATGGCAATTTTTAAACTGGGGTTTGGCGTTCCTTATGACGGCCCACGTCAAAGATAGTAAAGGCACCTGATATTCGTGGTCATCGATATGAGCGGGGGCCTGGCCTACCGGCACGCGTCAAACCCCACCCCCTTGCCATGGGAAATGCCATTTTCCTTTCCAGAGAAATATCGCTCCAAGAAATAGTAATACGACCATCTGCCAGTTCTGCCCGAAAAACCCCAGGCCGGTGGTCGCTTCCAGCACATCCCGGACCTCATCAAAAAGGAGGTGGTACACCGTAACTACCACCAGGCTACCCGACCTGGACCACAAGTAGGCAAAAACCACAGCGTGCATTACCGTGGGCACCAGGCTGATCGCTGCCACCAGGGGGATACTCACCCAGGGAGTACCCCCCATTTCCATCCCCATATAGCCCATAAAGGGCAGGTGCCAGATCCAGGTGACCAAGCCGTGGACCAGCAGCGCTTTTTTATAGGAATATTTGCGGAGCAGGTTGGGCAGGAGGTAGCCACGCCAGGAAAATTCTTCTCCCAAGGCCGGAAGTAAGGTCAATGCCATACCCTTCATCAAAGCAGGCAACCAAACTGGGACGCCAACCTCGCCGGCTGCCGGGTGCCATCCTGCAGCGCGTTCCACCACACTTGGAAAATACCAGAGGAACAACGCCAGGAGCACAGCCAGCAAATAATACAGGAGCCTGCCCGGTTTCCATCCCGCATGCCGGAATCCGTCCCTGAAAACAAACCGCCCTGCTACAAAGGTAGCGACCCCCGCCATCACCATAGAGACCAGTAGCAGGGGTTTATAAGCATCCCCCAGAAACAGGAAGGCGATCTGAAAAGGCCATGAAAACAATAGCACGATGGCCAAATAACGCCGGGTCGTAAAATGGTTGTCCCGCATTTTATGAAACTATAAGCCGGTATGCCAGGATACAAAGGGCGATCACAAAAAGGCTGGTATAAATACGTTTGTTATGCCTTGCTAACCAGTTGGGGAGGAATATATCAAAGTTGTCCATGGTGGAATCGGAATAGTTGCGCGCGATGATCGTCAGTGGGCAAAACCATTTGAAGATGAGCAACACCAGGCCTTCCAGCAATACCAGGCCTACACAGACCCATACCCAAATATCAATTTGGCCCACGATGGCCGCATACAGCAGGTAAAAGATGACCACATTAAAGAACAACCAGATCAGCGTGTGGAGCAACTTGATATAAAGTAGTTTCCGGTTCATGGGGGTCATGGCTTATGTGGGTTGGCTACATTGTATTCAACTGACAGGATGGTAAACTCCCCATAGGCAAACTCCCCGTCAGGATAGTGCCAAACCGCTTCCCCGAAGCCGGGGAGCCTATACCCCGAAAAGTCTTTGTAATTACCCACTGGGGTCGAAAAGGGATAGGCCTTCATTTCCGAAATATCGTATCGGTCCTCAGACACAAAGTTGGTGAGCCGTCCGGTTTCATCAAAGTACAATACCGCGCTGACGCGGCTCCCCTGGTTGGTAAATATCACGCGGGCCGAAAGCGCATCGATGGGTTCCCATTCAATGCGCTCATCAAGCAGGGCCGATGGCGCAAACAGGCAAAGGTCATTCAAAAAGGTGACGGTTTCGGTGGGGAATAGTAAGGGGTCTTTCAAATCAACCACGGGAATCCACCCGGCCAGTTTAATGAGCATGCCCGCAGTAGTGGCACGGTAGGTATGGTAGCCATACGTGGGTAAACCCTTGAATCTGGCTTTCATAAAAAACAACCGGGAAGGGTGCTCAAAAAAGTTGTGCTGCTCAGAGGTAAAAGGGAACCAGGGTTTGCCTTTCTCCCGCATCTGCCCCTCAAAAACCAGCCGCATATTGTATACCCTGGGTTTGCCAACGACCCCGGTATAGCGCAGGTAACGCTGTACCGGCGGCGGGAGCCTTTTTAGCTCCCCTTCAGCCACTACCCCGCTGCCTGCCGGGTTTTCGGACACGGCCACATGTACGTCCTGCCGGTAAATCCTTTCAAAGCGTTGCATCCCAAAGGCCCCCAGGGCCACTACCAAAAGGAGCAGGTTGGGCAGGCTGCCAAATTTGGCGTCCTGCCAATAGAGAAACACCAGTATCTGTGAAAGGAGGACGGCTGCAAAAGCGATCAAAGGCCAGCTATAACTTTTAAATAGAAACGCCACTGTGGCTATCAAAAACAAGGTGGTCGCCAGGAGCCAGAGCAGGCCCAAAGGCCTGCTGACGGGCTGGGTAAGTTGCCCGATCTCAGCCCATTGGTACGCTTTCAGGAAGCCCATCAGGTGGATGCCCCCGTGAATCAGGAAAAGGAAGATGATCAAGGCCCTCATGGGTAACGGTTTCAGGCAGGTAAATGTAGGCCAGCCCAATCACCGGCGCCATGATCAAAGTCATGCCTGTTGTACCCCTAAGAAACCGGGCATCCCCCCAGGGCTGCCAGCGGGTAGCCGCGGTTATAACTTTTGCGGGAAGGTGTAGAGGATCCCCAGGTTGACGGTGGCCCAGCTGCCCCCATCCAGCTCAATCCCTACATAGGACAGGCTGACTTCGGTCTGGGCACCCACCAGATACCCGACGGTAGGCTTGTAGTAAAAGCCGCCGTCATTGCCGTCATTGATCCCCAGTGCCACTCCGGCATCGCCTCCAACAGAGAGGGAATTGGACGGCCACAGCCGCAGCGAGGCTGCCAGTGGTACAAACTGCACATGGGGCAGGTCCGGGGCCCCGATTTCCTGGTTGTATTTTTCCGGGAAACCGTTGATAAACCCCACCATGGCCCCTACGTCAACCACCTCGCCCAGGGCATGCATATAACCTGCATCCACCCCGGCAGCCAGGCTGACAAAATCTTTGTTGTCTCCCACAGGGACGGCGCCGTGGATGCCAATCTTAAACCCTTGTTGGGCCCACAGCAGTGATCCGGCAAACATACAAAGCAACAGTAATAACGTTTTTTTCATGGTTTTTTTGGTTGGTTACTGAGGATTAAATCTAAGTGGCAGGGCCCGGGAAACCTCATTTTTGTTGTCAAAAGGCCGAAAGACGTTGTGGTTGGCCCATAATTAAACCCATGATAACCCGCGACTGGTGAATTACAACCGGCATTATTGGTAAATCGCTTATCTTGCAGGATACAACCAACCCATTATCCGATGATCGCCAAACTTTTCCCAGCAATGATACTTTTGTCATCCCTGTCCTTTATGGGATGTGGTTCCGGAGAAAAGGAACCGTTGCAACGCCCCAACATCATTTTCATCATGTCGGATGACCATGCCTACCAGGCTATTTCTGCCTATGACAACCGGCTGATGGAAACCCCGAATATCGACCGCATCGCTAAAATGGGGATGCTCTTTACCAATGCCAGCGTAACCAATTCTATTTGTGCCCCCTCCAGGGCCACCATATTAACGGGCAAACATTCGCACCTCAACGGGAAAATCGACAACCATTTCCCCTTCGACACCACCAATATCACCTTTCCGCAATTGCTCCGGAAGGGCGGGTACCAAACTGCCATGTTCGGGAAATTGCATTTTGGCAACAACCCCAAAGGATTCGATCAATTCAAGATCCTACCGGGGCAGGGCGCCTATTACAACCCGGATTTCATCACCAAAAAGGAAGGGGAAATCAACGTGCACGGGTACGTCACGGATATAATTACCGATATGACGATCGACTGGCTGGAGCACGAGCGCCAACCAGACCAGCCCTTTATGCTGATGTACCTGCACAAAGCCCCGCACCGCTCCTGGCTGATGGCGGAACGCCACCTGGCAGAATTTACCAACAGGACCTTTTCGGAGCCGTCCACCCTCTTTGACGATTACGCAGGCAGGCCGGCCGCCAAAGAAGCCGAAATGAGCATCCTCAAACACATGGCCTGGTCCGGCGACTCCAAGATCTTTCCCGAGGTAATGGACGAACTGGGGCTGGAGGAAATCGGCTATGATAAAATCAGGTACCACCATGAAATGGGCCGGCTGGACAGTACCCAGCGCCAAAGCTTCCTGGATGCCTATACCCCGGTCAACGAGGCCTTCAAAAAGGCGTACCCCGGCATGACGGAAACCGAACTGATGCAATGGCGCTACCAGCGCTATATGCAGGACTACCTGGGCACCATAAAGGCAGTGGACGAGAATGTGGGCCGGTTGTTGGATTACCTGGAGGAAAACCAACTCATGGAAAATACTATCATTGTCTATACCTCAGACCAGGGGTTCTACCTGGGGGAGCACGGCTGGTTCGACAAGCGGTTTGCCTATGACGAATCTTTTAAGACCCCGCTCCTGGTGGCCTGGCCCGGGAAGGTGGCCCCCGGGAGTACCTCGACGGAAATGGTGCAGAACCTGGATTTTGCACAGACCTTTCTGGACATCGCTGGCGTTGCGGCCCCCGCTGATATGCAGGGAGAGAGCCTGGTGCCCCTGCTTACCGGCCAAACCGACGCGTGGACAAGGGACGCGGTCTATTACCACTACTACGAATACCCGGCAGAGCACATGGTAAACCGGCACTACGCCCTGGTGAGCGAAGACTATAAACTCATCCACTTCTACTACGGCCTGGACTACTGGGAACTGTACGACCGAAAAAAAGACCCCCACGAAGTGAACAATGTGTACGACGACCCGGCCTACGCCGACATCAGGGAAGGATTGCACCTACAATTGGAAAAGCTACGGGAAACGTATGGCGACAGTACCGAACTGAGCCAGCAGTATATCAACACCTTCCTCGACGATGTGGAAAAAGACGGGATCTTCGGGGTCAACCAGGAAAAATTAAAAGAACTCCTGGAGCGGCGGAACAAAACGGAATAACTGGCTGTCTCCCCCCACCCTGCCTGCCCCTTACATTGGCACATAGCCTTGTATCAGCGAAAGGGGGGGACAAAAAATTCCCCCGTATTCAGCCCTTAAAGGGCCGCTTGCCATTAACCATTTTTGGCTCCCGCAAATGCTTCATCAAGCTGGCCGAAATACCGTAATTCGACTAGTTTCCCGGAAGTCATTTTATACTCCTTTCTGAGTGTGCCTTCTATTTTAAAACCAGATTTTAAAGCCAGGGGCTGGGTGGCCATGTTGGAAGTATGCGTACTCAGGAACAGTTTCCTGAACTTAAAGTGCGCAAAACAATAACTGATAAATTATTGTAACGCTTTGGATGTCTAGCCTTTTCCGGCGTATGTTACATCGGTAAAAAAACCAATTTCATTTTTTGGAATATTCCAGTCCAGGTTTTTGAGGTCAAAAAATGAAACGAAATCACCGGTTATAGTGTCCATCACCAAAAAAGGATAGTACGCCCTTCTTGTTCTTCTTTCCACCATTTCAAAGACGAAATTTTCCGTTTCTTCCATGTTCCCGGTCCTCGAAACGGGCCCCGCAAAAAAGTCTTCCAACCTTTTCCTGTTCGGGCTTGCCAGATCAAAATATGGTTCCAGATTGTTCTCCTCTATAGGTCGGATTGTATTCGTTTCAAAAAGGACCGTAAGCCACCACAGGCCGGTGGCCGGAACCTGTTTCTGAACTATTTTAGGCTGTGGGGTATTTTTACCATTAAACGGTTTCCCTGCTGATCCATTTTTCCACCTCAGGAGCTTTGTAATCCCTCATGCTCAGGATCAGCTCATCCATATCGTCACTGATCAACAACATATCCCTGTTGACCTGCTTCAGGAATCCGTTTTCCACCATGGTTTCCAGGTGATTGATAAGGGGGGTATAAAAACCCTGGATATTGAGGATCCCAATGGGTTTTTTGTGCAGCCCCAATTGCCCCCAGGTGAGCATTTCAAATAATTCTTCCAATGTCCCGAAGCCCCCCGGAAGCGCAATTACCCCATCGCTTAAATCATTCATCCTGGTCTTCCGCTCATGCATGGTACCTACCAGGATCAATTCGGTGAGCCCCTGGTGCGCAACTTCCTTGGATTTCAGGAAAACCGGCAAGACCCCAATGGCTTTGCCGTTTTCTGCCAGGACGCCTTCGGCGACCGCCCCCATCAGACCGACATTCGCGCCACCGTACACCAAGGCGATATTTTCTTTCGCCAGTTTTTGCCCAAGGCGCCTGGCCTGCTGTTCATAGATTTTATTCGCTCCCATACTGGAGCCGCAGAATACGGTAATTCGCTTCATTTTGTCTCTGTTTTATTGGGGTTTTTTATTACGTCGTATAACGCATACCACGACTTGCGATGTCATGCATGAAAAGAACTATTGCCGGTAGTCGTATGCGTATTCTTAAACGAATGTACGAAAACCGGGCCTATAGGTCATGACCCCGAAGCGTTGGTTTCGCAATGGAAATGAAATACTATAAAATGGCGAGTGCCCTGCCATTAAAAAGGTAAAATTTAAAGTGGGTGGGCCATTGCCCGGTGCCTTTACGGAGGTAACACCCGGGAAACGAATAGTCCCGTCGGCCTCCCGATTCCAAACATACGATCGTACGCTTGCTGGTTGCTGCCGGTGTACCACCGCTCAGCCTCCTGAGATGAGGCCATTCAGTCAATCAATATTCGATATCTCCTTCCTGGAAAGCAACGCATTAATTTGTCTGACTATATCCGTATCGCTTTTGATGTTCCCATGGTTGTGGTAAATCCCCTCCATAGAATGAAATTCTTCCATTTCCTCATTTAATTCTTCCACTTGCCCGGAAAAATGGGCTTTCCGTTTATGGATTAGGCCACACTTTAGGGCGGTGTTAATGCGCTTTTTGCAACGGCAGGGGTTTGCCGGATTGTACACCCCACAATTCGCCCCTAAAAAGGAACGCAGCAGCTTACGGGATTTTTCAACCCTTTTCCTGAAATTTTCCGGAGATATCCCCACAACTTCAGCAGCAATTTTGCTCTTTAACTTTAAAACGCTCCCTAATATGAAAGCTATCCGCAAATCCCTGTTGAGGCATTGAAGCATGGCCATTGTACATGCCGTTTTCAATTCCCGCTCCATGAGCATACGGTCCGGGAGGTCGTATTCAGCCGGCGCCTGGAGTTCTCCTAGGTCCCGGGCAAACGCGTCAAAGGAAACCGCTTTCTCGATTTTGGTCTTCCTGACATTTAAAAGGTAATTCACCGCTACCCGGTAGACCCATGTACTGAGTTTGCTTTTGCCGCTATACTTGCCGAGGTTGGTGATAACTTTTATCAGGATTTCCTGGGTCGCGTCTTCCGCATCTTCCCGCTCCCATAAGAAGCGAAGGGATACATTATAGACAAGCCCCTGTATGGATGTAAGCAATACCTCCAGACTCCTTTTGTCCCCTTCCAAACTTTGCCTAACCAGCTCTCTTTCATCCATGGCTTTTTCTTATTTAAAGGTATGGGCAGGTAATATGCCCATACCTGTTTCCCTTAAGGGCCTATTTATCTAACATGAACTGACCATGCGGATTGTCCTGTACCATCAGCCAACTGCCGTCGGCTTGTTTCCTTAATACGGCTACCGACAATCCACTTTGTTCAATCGCATTTCCATCCGGCAGTTGCCCGGACATTTTCCAAGGGGCGATATGCGTTGCAATATCGCCGGAGACATACACCTCATGGCTGCCGAAGGTGTACTGTGGGTTCATGCCGACAAATTCGCTGAAAGCAGCCCCCAGATTCCCTTTGCCATAGACCGGCTTTTGAGGTTCAAACATGACCGCAGCCCCGGCTTCATAGGTTGTTAATACCCCATCGATGTCCTTTTTCTCAAATGCAATGACCATTTTTTCAATAGTGCTCAATACATTCTTCTGTTCTTCATTGAAATTGTTTTCCATTTTTTGCTGTTTTATTTATGAATAGCAGCCTATGCAACCGGCTACACCCTATTAGACATCTAAAAATGGATACTGTGAATTTTTTGGTCGTATTTCTGCGTAAGTCCTTTAAAAATTCTTCGGTAGGAGGCCCGGTTTAACTTAATGCACATTAAACATGGAAGGCCTTCCGGATCAAACCGGGAACTTCGGTGTTCCAAAGAATAGGCAACACCCCGGGACCACACATGTCATGGATGCGGGTAAAGTACGACCAACCAACTCCAAACGGGGATGGCATCTCCTTTCAATTTTCAATCCGTTTGAAAAGTGTATTTTTCGCAACCCATATTTTTATGGGCAAACCAAAATCCAAGCTATGTGGCATTTCATTGGTTTAGTCCTTTTAACGGGCGTAATCCCCTTCACTAGTCCTGGTGATGGCTTATCCGAAGCCGAATTGATACAAAAGGCGGAAGCCTTTATCCATGCGAAAAACGCGCGTCAGCAACCCAACACCACCATGGAGGATCTTGATAATTTTATCGCGCTTTTTGCCGATGACTTTGTGGATGAACACCTGACATTCAATGTCACCATTACCAGCAAGGACGAGCTCCGCAAGGGCATGTTGGCCAAGCTGGCTGATACCGTTTATTTCTGCGAGATAACCATAGACCAGATAATGGTGGGCCATAATGTAGCCTTTGTGAAGAATACGGAGCATGCCAGGGTCAAACCCTCCCATACGGACCGGGCAATCGAATACAGCAGCACCAACATCGTCTCGCTGGAGTTCAACGGGGACGGCCTTATAACCCATCTCCGCAGGCATCATGGGCAATAACCTTACAATCGCTGCCAATTTGGTATCGGTTTATTCGCCAGCCTCCAGAATCATTTTCTTAAGCAGCGATATTTGTCCGAGATGGTAATAGGCGTGTTCTATGACGCCCTCTATATTGCGTAGGTAGGTTCCGTATTTTTCATCCACAAAAGGTTGGTCCAGGGTATGGTCTTCCATAGTTTCCACCTGACGGGCAAATTCCGCGGCGTTGGCCAAAAACTCCGCCACCAGCTTGTTCCAGTCGGTTGCCGACCGGATGGGCGGCAGGTCAAAACTATATTTGTCGCGGATTTCCAATGCCCCCCCTTGAAAGACCTTGATAAGGCCCGCCAAATAATAATTGACGTGAAACGTGAGTGCCGCGATGCTGTTAAGGTTTCCGATTTTATACGTGGCTTGTTGCCAGGTCAGGTGTTCTATCTGGTCCCTGTAATTGGTATTGGCAATCCAACGCCCGTGTAGCAGGACTTCCCTGATACGGTCTGCCATGGTTTGTTTTCGGGTCATTCCCATTTTTAATTGGTGTTAATTTAGTGCGTCTCCCCACGGTACAAAGGGCAATATCCCATGGGGCTATGGTTTTTTCTCTTTATCCTTGATTATCTGACAAACAGTAAATATTCCAGGTACCTGATACCTGAGGCAAGCAGGTTCTTGCGGTTCCTAGCCCTTTGTTCAAAATCGTCAAGGCGCCCCCGTTCTATTCTAATGCCTTTGATAAAGACCGTCGATGGGTTTTCAAGGGCTGACAGGTCCAGTAATGGGTTATGGTCTACTAAGAGCAGGTTGGCTACCTTCCCCTTTTCTACGGTTCCCATGGAGCGCATCATCGCATGCGTTTTGGAAGCGTTAACCGTAGCGGTCTTCAGTACTTCATAATTGGAAAGCCCGGCTTCTTTGTAAAATGCAAGTTCTTTATGAATAGAATATCCGGGAACGGTTACGCCTATCCCCGAATCGGTACCGCAGATGATGGGGACACCGGCGTCATGGAGCCCTTTGACAATCTTTAAGTGGAAATCGTGCTGTTTTTTAATCGCGGGAACCACGGATGCGTCGCCCAGTTTCGCTTGGTGCCACCGATCAAACTGCGCCTTGCTGTCTACCTTTCTGATTAAGGGGTTCATCAATTCAAGCGGTGCTGATGACAGTATGTTATCATCCATAAGCATCCGATAAATATTATGGTAGACCGTCAAAGTCGGACAAAAAGAAGTGTGTTTTGATTTTGAGTAACCGGCAATGACCCCTTGTAACTTAACCGTATCCAGGGCGTACCCCAATGGCAGTTGTACAATGTCTTCGGCATGTTCTATGGATTTTATTTGTGGATGAAAATGATAGGGGTATGGGACTTTCTGTGAAGCATGTGCGATGATATCCATGTCAGATGCCTCGGCCTGGGCTATGATGGCATCAAACAGGTCTTCGGTAAGGCCATAATAGGTTTTGATAAAATCATACCCGCTTTCTTTATAGGAAAGGACTTTTTTTTTGGCTTCCTCCGGGCTTGTCAGTTGCAGGTTATCATCCCCTATAAACTCCGGGCCCGTAAGTTTGGGGCCGGAGGTGTAAAACAAGGGGGAAAGTATTTTGCCACTGGTTACTTTTTCCCTGATCCTCAAATGCTCCGGCCGCCCCCAGACATTCCGCAGGGCTGTGACACCCCTGGATAAATAGAGCCCGAGTTCGTATTGGTCCCAAACATGCACGTGCATGTCAATGAGCCCCGGGGTGAGGAATTTGCCTTTGGCGTCAATGATCGCAACCTCACTGACATCGATCCTGTCCGCGATCTCCTGGATTTCACCCCCTTTGATATATACCGTTTTGCCCGCCAGAACTGTGTCCTGGTCCATCGGTATGACATTCACGTTTTTGATGAGGTAGGTGTCATTGGCCGCAGGTTCACTTTTATCGATTCTCAGGTATGCGGTCCTTTGTGCATCCACCAGCAGCAGGACAACCATCGTTACAAATACCAGGCCGATGAAAACCAGGGCAATCCTTAAAATTCGTCTTATTAATTTCATTCGATCTAATTGTTGATACGGCCCCCCCGATCTAACCCGGGGTCGCGCCCTTTATTCCTTCCTTATACTTCCTGATGGTTTTCCCAATCCCTAAAAGTAACTATTTCGGCTATTAAGTCAATGGGTAAGGTCTGGTCCGACGGAAACTGTGCCGACCCTTTTCCCTGTTGGCAAATGGAGCGTTGTTTTTCAAATTTTTTGTGCCCCGCTGGGGTAGCGTAAATTCCAATATGGTTGGCAAAGCCCCCAAAGTACGCCAGGGGCTTGTCGTGGGTCTTGTAAGCAGGCATTCCGTACAAAATACTTTCCATGGCCCCGGGCGCGTTGCTTAAAATCATATGCCGGATCCGCTGAAGTTTTGCCTGTACACCACCTTCAAAACCCGAAATATAGGCGTCAACCGTTTTTATTTCTTTGTTCATATCGTAGCCCTTTGCTCCTATGACGGGTGCTAACCGTATTGCCTGATAAGTTACGATTTAACGCGTACCCGGCTGCCGGCGATTGGGTATAAAAAAAGCGCAAGCATTGGATACTTGCGCTTACCGCGTAATGTATTACGCGCTTTGGTACGCCTGTGGAATACTACCGGGGATCATCATCCATCACGGGCTGCAGATGTCTGAATACCATACTCTGTTCATCGATCATTCCGAAAAACTTCTGGCATATGTCGCTCTTCATCACTTCCCGGGCCGCGTGTGTGGCAGATGCCTCATCGGTCCAATATACCATATCCGTCCAGGTGCCGTCTGTATCTCTTGCCAGCCTCCGGCTGATATACCCCTTAAATTGTTTAACTACCGGGTTGACCGCCCTCGCTGCTTCTATGACCTCATCCTCTGTAAACCCGGGCTTTGTTTTGAAGATAACGAGTTCAATGGTCCCTACTTGTTTGTTTGCTGTTTGCTCCATTTTTACGTTGTTTTGATTACCACAACCGAATAGGACTACGGTTGTAAGTAGGATTAATAAATGCTTCATAAAACACTGTGTTAGCTTATTTGAAGCAAAAGTAAAATGGCGGAGTGACAGCCCTGTGTCAACTACATTCCCGCATTATTGTTAAAATATTCTTTAAGTGAGAATCCCTGTTGGTCATCAAAGGTTTGTGGTGTGGCGACTAATGCTGCTATTCTATCCACCCTAAATTCACGCAGCGCATTCCTGAGTTGACAAAATGCGATGACCACCCAGGTATTTTCCGTGAAGTATACGGCCAGGGGTTCTACCTTCCTGACGGTCGTTTCATCTTTGGAGATTGAGTGGTATTTGATTTGTAGCACCTGGGTATTGGTTATTGATTTTTGAATGGCAGACAGCCAATGGCTTCTTGTGGTGTCTTTTTTAATGAATGGCGCTACCCGGTTCTCCAATTTTGAGACCCCATCCTTATGGTACGTTTTGAGGATGGACTTAATTTTCAACAATACGGAAGTAAAGTCGTCAATCAATGATGTATCCCCCTGATTCAGGATGAATTTTTCGGATACAATCAAAGCGTTTGCCTCTCCTTCGGTAATCATCAGGGGGGGTAGGGAGTAGCCATCGACAATAAAGTAGCCCACTCCATTTTCAGAACCAATCGGGACCCCTGCATCCTGCAACGTCTTGATATCCCTATAAACGGTCCGCAGGCTGATTTCAAACCTCCTGGCAATTTCTCCTGCTGTGACTACCTGTTTTGACTGCAGCTGGATCAGTATGGCGGTAATTCGGGTAAGCCTGTTCATTTCTGTAATAGGGTATAACGGTTTTAATACATTAGTAGCACCACTGCCAGGTTTCATTACTCATGCCTGTATTTTTATAAAACCTGATGTAAGGAGGCAGCCCATTGAATCAATCTGCGACCCTGAATCCCTTGCTTCCCGTTTTATACATTTCTGGGATGCAGTATTCAAAATAGCCCTAAAGCGACGATGCCCAAAGTATCCAGGGTGTTGCCAGGAGGAAGATGGCCATATTCAACACGGTGATGATGGCACCTTGTTTGTAGATGTCTTCCGAGGGTAAAAACCCGCTCCCGGCGAACAACACATTGGAACTGGATGCCTGGGGGGTAACCACCGCAAAATAGTTGGTGGCGAAAGACAGCATAAAAGCCATCAGGGCGGCGGGTACCTGGGCGTTGACGGCCACCTGCAAAAAAACCGCATACAGCGCAAGCAAATGTGCTGTCTGGCTGACAAAAAGGTAGTGGATCAAAACGTACAATACCGTCAGGAGGACATATACCGTCACCCAGTTATACCCGCTGATGTAGGTAGCTATTTCAGCCCCCAAAGATGTCATAAAACCCATGTCGTTCAATGCGGTGCTCATCATGTATAAAATGGCAAACCACACATAGGTTTCCAGCGCATCCCCGGCACCTTGCCGGATATCTTCGAGGGTATATACATTCGCCAATATCAGAACAGACAATCCAAGGAACGCAACAATGGCAAGGTCTATTTGCAACAGCGGGGAAAAGGCCCAGAGGAGGATCATCCCAAAAAATGTAACGCCCATCATCCGTTCCCGCCTGCTCATGGGGCCCATTTCCTGAAGCGCTTTCCTCGCCATTTCGGGCGCTTCTGGCGTATATTTAACTTCTGGCGGGAACAGTTTATACAAAACCAGGGGTATTGCGATGAGCGCGATGATACAGGGTACCGAAGCCACAAAGACCCAATTCCCAAAATTCATGTTCACCCCAAATTGGGCAGCCAAGCCGGCGCCCACGGGGTTCGCGGCCATTCCCGTAAACCAGAGTGCGGAACTTATAGTATGCCCGGAGATGGCGGTCATCATCAGGTAGGTTCCCGTTTTCTTCCTGTCTGCAGGCGTAGGCAGGGAGCCGGTGTCCAGGGACAAGGCATGGGCAATGGGGTAAAGGATTCCCGATCGTGCCGTATTGCTTGGGATGGCCGGCCCCAGGAGGGTATCGGTGGCAACGATACAGTACCCCAGGTTTAAGGTCGATTTCCCAAATCGCCGGATCAGCAAAAAGGCAATCCGCCTTCCCAGTCCCGACTTAATAACGCCTTTCGCGACTAAAAACGCGGCTAAAATGAGCAGGATAAAACTTTCGGAAAATCCTGAATACGCCTGTTCCGGGGTAAGGACCCCCAACAAGACCACTGCGACCAACGCGAGGACGGAGGCCGTAAAAATAGACAGGGCCTCCAGTAATACACCGATGATGGCAGTTATAAAAATGGCAAACAAATGCCAGGCGTCCGGGGTCACGTCAAATGGGATGGGGAGGTGCCAGATGACGACCCCCAATGCCAGGGTGATACCCCTCTTTATCCATCGCAATCTCCGGTAGTTATCAGATAGTCCTTCCAAATGAGGTGTGGCTTGTTTGGTTGAGTTCCTATGCTTAGAGGACCGGCCTTTGATTCCCTGCCAGCTTTTCTATTCACAGGAGGCATTATGTTCTTTCGCAAGCCCTCCTGTCCAATCCTTTTGTCGGAGTGGTTGTCAGGGAGGCTAACAGAATTCCTACCCTAATATATCCCATAATTCCGTTCGCCCGGTTTCAATGGCTGCATTTTCCGTTTCAAATCATGCCTGACACGTATGCCACGCACGCCAATTTGCACCGTTTCATCGATAGCCCCGGCCGTTAGTTGGCCAATTTGTCATTGATCTGGGATTGTATTCCTGATGCAATCAAATTATTGGGATCTAGTTTTACCGCTTTGTCGATGTTCTCCCTGGCTTTCATGAGGCTGTCCTGGGCCATATAAATTTCAGCTTTTAGGACCAAGTAACTCGTAAAAGAAGGGGTTGTCATTTTGTCCTTAAGAAGGTCGGAAAGGGCGATGGCTTTGTCCAGGTGCCCCAGTTCCAACTCCAGTTTGGCCGCATAACCTATGTAAAAGCCCAAATCCAATTGCTCTGCTGTTGCCAGACTCCTCAGAGAATCCAACGCCACCTTTGCCCCGTGGTTGGCGTGTAAGATTTCAATATATTCGGCTTTGAAATAGCGATCATCCGGGTATTTGCGCGCGAACTTTCCGAAATTTAATTCTGCCAACCTCCGCCTGAAATTGTTGAATTCCTGTGTGTTTTTAATTCCCTGGTCCCTATTGTTCGCGGCTTCCATACTCAGCAGGTTGACATCCAGTAGCAGGCGTTCATCTTCACCGGCGCGATCTTTTGCCATATCCAATTCCCGGTGTAATTTTAAGCGTTCTTCCACATCCCCGGTAATCCTCCCTACCAGGCTTTTGCCAAGCATCCAACCCGGGTCGGCCGCCACCGCTTTCCTGAACGATTTTTCAGCTTCGGTCCATCTGCCATTATCCATGATTTCTTCCCATCCGTTGAAGAAATAGTATCTGGCTGAATCACTTTTTGTCCCATAGTCAAAAGCTGTGGGAGCGGCGGGTGAGGTACAGGCAACCAAAGTCCCTGCAACACACAGGACTATGGCGATGCTTCTATACTGAATTTCCATCAGATACCGTTTAACATTATTACCGTACCATATGCTCATCGACACAAATTGTTTCTGAAGAAGCCCAATGCCCCCGTCATTGAAAAGTAGCGTTTTCCTTCCATTTTTCCGGGACTGCCCGTTATTATTCATACCATCGTTTTAACGAATACCCTGAAGGATTCACAGGCATTCTTACCCAGCTGATTAATCCATTAGTTCCTTCAGGCTTTTTTTTATTTCGGCATTTTCCGGATCCAGGGCCAATGCCTTCCTGTAGAGTTCCTGAGCATGCTTTTTATCGCCTTTGACCCTATGGGCTTCCGCCAAACTGCTCCAGGCATGGGCTGATAAAGGATAACTTTCGGCATTATAGCGAAAGTAAAAAATGGCCTTTTCCATATCCGGCCGGGTATTAAGGAATAAATACCCGAAATAATGGAGGAGTCCCTCCGGCAAGCGGGCCTCATACCCAAGCCTTGCCGATAGCCTGGCGAACCTGGCCTTAAGCAATTGCGGATGGGTGTACATTTCATCGTAGTTGACCATATGGCCCCTGAAGATATACTTCACCCCATCGATAAACGAAATAAGGGGCATGGTATGGTGGTTCTCTTCTTTGTATCCATATTTCTTATAACCAAACCGAATATCCCTTGGAGGGTTTTGCTCAAATTCCCGAATAAAATCCCATCCTGCATTGTATTTTTCGGGATATACGCTATTGGATACCCTATCTACCGTGGTAAAGAAGATATCCCGCTCAGGGCCGTTATACCCTCTGGAAAAATCCTTAAGGCGTTTCAACATAATTTCATCGTCCCACCAGGCGCTAAAATCAATGACCAAAAAGGAATTGAATGTTTCAGGCATCGAAAATAAAGCGTGTACCACTGTTAAGCCTGTGAACGAGTAGCCCACAAAAGTGCGGTATGAATTGGTCCTGTAATTTTTATCGACATAAGGGATGAGCTCCTTTTGGACAAACATCAAAAAATGGTCTGCCCCTCCGCTGACTCCCAGCCCCTTTTCCTCTTCGCCGGTGTAGCCAATCAGCGATCTGGTCGGGGAAGAATCCCTGACACGGTCCTGGCTGCTTATCCCGATTACGATCATTTCAGGCACCTGCGGGCTGGCGTCACTGCTTAATTGCGTAATCACGCCCGAAAACGAATGAAAAAACTTCCGTCCATCGAGGAGATAAAGCACGGGATAGTCTGTATACGTATTCTCGCGGTACGAATTGGGAAGGTACACTAAAATTTCCCGGTTTGATCGGAGTATGTCAGATTGGATGGTGAACCTTTTACCAATTGGGATGTCCTCGCCTTTTTGACCATGGGATACATAGGTGAAGACCATAATTAGTAGTAAAATATGTAGATTCCTCATTGCACTTTTATGGTTTAGGTACCATTGGATTGGATAACTGCCGGAGTAACAGGTGGTTATTCCAAAATGGACGTCGGTTTTCATCTCAGATTTGTTGGTAATCCTTTTTCCAACAACCATGTCCCGACTATTTTAACGGCATGAAATATACGTAAAGCCTGTAAAAACCAATACCCGCTTCGTTTCGGTTTTATGCGTACTAAAACCGCACGTATTAGAGATACACCCTCGTTATAATTCAATTTTTCGGATGGCATTCGGGTACTAAAAAAGCGCAAGCCATATTGACTTGCGCTTTGCCAGTTAGATGATATACATCGTATTTGTCAACGGTATTAGTTAACGTCTATGGTAACCCTCACCATCCCGGAAACCTCTGGGACATGGCTCCCAGGATTTGTTTCATTTTCTATGACCCCGTCTTCATCGGCACCGGTATTTGGCCCTGTTTGGCGTACCGGCTGATTATTCCCGGCTCCAGCATATTCATCGGTTTCGGTGCCCCCATCGTAAAGCCTTACCATACTCGTTATATCGCCGGAAATGGGTGTCCCGTTGTTAAACAACTCGATATCATCAGCGCCCACAAACCAATCATTGGACTGGACCAACATCGTTGCAAAAGAAAGGATATCTCCCTCTGTCGCGGAAAAATCAAAAGAATAGGAACTTCCCGGGAAAACAGGCCCCGGAGAACCCCCGCCAACAGGGGTGTTAAATACCAGCTCAAACCCCGAAGGATTGCCATCTTCCGCCAAAGATTCCAAGGCGTTTGAGGCAACTTCCCCTGAAGTAAAAACGGCATCGTTAATGCCATACGATCCGGGGGCAAAAGGTGATACATAGCCACTGTTTTCGGCCAGCTCACTCTCCAAAACTGCGTTATTACCATCTTCGGCAACAGCTTCGAGGCCTTCTGATGCGGGATCCCCTCCTGTAAACAAGGGGGTTTGTCCACTGCTATGTATTACCCAAACGCCGGGAGCCAACGGGGTAGGCAGTGAGGAGGTTCCCGAGCGGTTTTCAATGGTCACGGTAAACCGGGTCCCACCATCATGGGTTATAGATACTTTAAGAACATCCTCGTCTCCGGGATAGGAGAAACCATCCATGACATCGCCAATAAGCGCTACCGTGCCGTTCTCATCCGTTCCCGTATCCGGGCCACTTTGCCGGGGAGGCTGATTCCCGCCGGTTCCGGGTTCTTCGTTTACCTCTGTTCCCGCATCCCAAAGATCAATCATTGAAGTTACATCACCCGCTAAGGCATTTCCATTACCATCGTATAGTGCCAGGCCATTTTCGCCGGGTGCATAGAACAGATCATTGGATTGAACAAACATGGTGGCAAAGCTTAGGTAATGCCCTTTTCCGGCATCAAAAGAAAAAGATTCTGACATGCCCGGTTCAATGAACCCGGTAGTCCCATTGTTGAAATACGCTTTGGTTTCAAAGACATTTTCGATCGTCACGGTAAAATTACCCGTAGGGGCAGGTACATTAACAACCGCATCATCGTCATTACTACAGCTTAAGCCAGTCATCAAAGAACATAGGATAAGTCCTCTGGAGAATAAGTTAAATTTCATTGTACTATTGTTTTATTAAGGCTTACTTCCAAATTATTTTGGGTTTAGCCCCTTTTAGGTCGCAAATGATCCGGATCCCTTAATTTTTTTTTTGAATTACAAATACCGACAGGTCTGTAATCGATAGATCTTCCTGATTTCATGGGGTTTTTGCCAAGAATGCATCAGATGGTCCCATGAATCGTAAATACGGGCATTACGCATGGCCCTAGGGTAAAAGAGCGATGGGAGGTGGTATTGTGTAATTGATTAGCGAGTGCGATGCTTCACCCGTGTGTAAAAGAACCTTTTAAAAGAGCTTAACAGCCGATATAATAGCCCAACAACATAGGAGGTTCTGACGCCCGGGTTTTTACAGGGGTCCCGTGCTATTGCCGGGCCATGATTGGCGTGAAGGGCCGGCATGTATTCCGCTTTAACACATGCAAATAATTCGGATACCCGGGCGTAAACTTCCCGAAGTTGGTTTCCCCCATAATCGTTAAGGCAGGGCTTATTGTAGCTATGGAAAAGCCGTTGGAAAAATAGCCTGCGTCCTTTGCTCTCCCTTGTTTTAAAACCCTCCGGCTAGTGTAAGGACGATTTTATTGTAGATTACCGGCATTTGTCCCTTCCATTGCTTCCATAAACCGGCATCGCTTATGAGCTGCGCCATAAAATGGCCAACATTGATACGGCTGGTTTTCCCGGGGTTAAAAATGGCACTTCTAATGGGGGAAGGGTGTATGGTGTAGCCGGTCACTTCACCCTCATCGATTAAACCGTCAGGTCGAACAGCAGCCCACTCGATGAAGGGGTTGTCCTGTCCGACCTGGGTGCGCAAATAATCCGCCGCTTGCTCATTATCCACATGGGGGGGTAGTAGTAGCCGCAAAAGCCCGATAACACATTTTTGGGCAAACGAAACTGGTTCATTTAAATTGCGATTGCGATTCCCTGTGGTATTCATTAAAACATACTTAACCGGGCGTTCCGCCCGGTTGGTTTCAATGGCATTACACAGCCTGCGGGTAGCATCTGTCACCAGTTTCCTGGGCTGCCCATAGATTCCCTTCAGGCTCATATTGTGCCCCAGGCATGATGCGATGGCATCGCAACCAAGGGTCAGTTCCACCATTTCCCTATCACTCAAATCCAAAAGGCTGGCAGTAATGAGTTGCAAGCGCTTGTCGCTTTTCCATGATCCGGGTAATTTTTCAGGAGATCGTACCACGGCCTTAACGTGATGTCCCTGATTTAAAAGTTGGCCTACCAGTAGCCTTCCCGTTTCACCACTGGCGCCCACTACCAAAATAGTCATATGGTTTTTTTTAATTTTCGTTATAATGCTATTGGTTCTTATACAACGGCATATATGGCATAATGTTACCGTTGTGAGAATTGATTCCCGTCCTGGCCTGGTGTAGTGCGGTATTTAAAGACCCTTGCCCCAGGTGCAGCCCAGGGTGGATATGTCGTCTGCCCCCAGGGTAAGGCTGCAAGTCAAAAATGAATGGGCGATGGGTTTTTGACTAAAATCAATTTATAGAAATCGTTTATTCCAACTTCCTTTTTTCGCTGTTTATCCAAATCTCCTTCTCCCCGATATATCCTAAATCATGTAGGAACTTTATTGTTTTTCCTTCCCAAATTTCGATTATAATATCTGGCCGATTATTTCTAATAAATTTTTCAGCGCCTTTCAGAACTTCATATTCAAAACCTTCAACGTCAATTTTGAGAATGGAGTTTTTTTCTTTTTTTAATACCTTATCCAATGGGATAAGTTGAATTCTTTCCCTTTCTTTTCCGGCTTTAAAGGCAACAGATGCCTCTCCATGCTCATTTGGATCAAAGAAAATATCAGTTACATCCTCGCTGTCTCCCACCCCCATGTTATAGAGCAGCGAAGTTGCGTTGTTTTTCTTTAAATTGATTTTCAACTGATTAAATGTCGATTTAACAGGCTCAAAGGAAATCACTTTGAATTTTTTCCCCAGTGGCACTGAATACCTCCCAATATTTGCCCCGACATCAATAAAGGTTATATCTTTTTTACTCTCTAAAAAGCTGTCAATCTCTGATTCATAGGTGTTTAAACACATCCAAAAATCAATTGTATTTTTCCTTGTTTTAAAAATGCAATCTTTCACCCGTAAATTCATTTCGGGAAATTTTGAGATGGCATGTTTGAAAACGTGCTTTGAGATATAGTAAAAAAAATAGGAATAGACGAATTTTATTTTGGATGCCAAGGAATCTTCACTTTGTCGCAATACTTGTATTGGAACTGTAAAGATTTTTCCCAGCCGTACTTTGTTTTTCGTTTGCTTCACCTTACATACTTATCGATAAGTACTTAAACACCAGTCGATAAGCACCTCTTCAATATACGCATAATTACGTGGGTATTACAAACCTTTTCCCCTTTATTGGAAAAGTGTGAAGCAGTTTCGAGTTGCCCCCCGGCCGGTTAAGAGACGTATTGCTCCTGAAATTAAACTTTGGTGATCGTCCAAAGGATCAGGTAACTTGCCCGTTTTTGGGGCGTGTGGCCGGGGTGCCAGGCCCTACCGCGATTGCCTTGAATGGCGCCGCCTATGGAACCGTGGTGCCCGGCGACTATTTTAGATTCAAACCGCAGGCGACTAAATAGGATGCACAGGACTTGTTACCCGAAGTACATTTTGTTTGATTTGGAATGAAATTGGGCCCACATCGCCTAGGCGGTGATAGGAAGAGGTCTTTCTACTCTTCCTTTTCAGGAAACCAGGTGTCCCGTACTATTTTCCATTTTCCCCCACCTTTTACCCAAACCAGCAAATATCTTCCACGGCCGACTACCGTTCCATTGGCGTGAGACCAGGTCCCTGTTCCGTCTTCCACAAGTAATTGGTCATTGCCCCATAATTGGGTCGTTTTAAAACTTGAGCCCGTGATACTGTCTCTTATCAAATGGCCAAAAACCGATATAATAGCTTGTCTGCCCACTGTGGAAGGAATTATTTCCGCATTTTCCATATACATGTCTCCCAACGCGGTGGAGTCTCCATTGCGCAAATGGTTTTCGTATTCCCGGAGACGGGATTCGATTTCCCTTTCCAGGGTTGAGATAGCAACCTGTTTCGATTCAAAGTCCTTTTCACTTACTTTTTGTTCACAGCCGGCAAAGACTATGAATGCCATTAAAATGGCCAGGGTGCAAAGCTTGGGAAAAATGGATCTGTTCATTGCCTCTAATTTTGTTTGCCACTTTTCCCAATGCACAAAGGCCCCGGTTATATACCGTTACGGTTTGTGTGGTTGCGCACTCAACAGGTCGGCGGCTTTCCCGGGGCCGGGGTGAGGCGGGCAAGGGAAAAGACCATTCGCAACTTCATGGCTTTGATCGTTTTCCTAAATGTAGGGAATTTTATGTATGGTCGGAAGGCGCAAGCGTATTCGGTACTGCCGGGTCAAAAAGCCAGGCAATAGCCTGGGCATTACAGGCTGGGGTAATAGTGCCAACATCGCCGGGGAGGTCCCCGGAGACCGCTAAGGTTCTGATGACAAGTTCACGTTATGCGAGTGGAGCCTATCAAAGGTCACGCAATTTCGATGCTATAAAAATCAAGTTCATAGTTTCCTGCACATCCAACGGGCTCCGGTCTGAACTTTGGTTAGTCCGCATGATTAACGGAAGGTCCAGGTCAGGATAGCGGTCTATCCGGGAAATATAGCCGGGAACGTATCCTGTAAGAAAAACGACATTCAATGTGTCATTTTTGAGGATATTCCAGCCATAACCGTTGATTACGAGGACGCGGGTATACACCTTCGCGGTCATTTTTTCTAAAAGAATGGCGAAGTTGCCCAGGGCACGATCCCATTTCAACAAAACCCCCCGGTAGCGTAAAAAAGGCCGCCACCCGTCAAAAAAAAGGGGGGGGGAGGTGCATTTGTCTATGTTGCCGTAGCCTAAAACCCAATGAATTATGGCTTCAGTGGATTCCAGTGCCAACGCATCGAACATGGTTCAACCTACCGGTATACTGATAGGGCAGGGCAACACTGTCCCTATGCCCTGTCCCTTTTTTAATCCGCTACTTGTTCAATCTCCCCAATGACCGTACACGAGGTCTTGACGGTGTTAAAAATCGTTCCAAATCTCTCGATATTCTTTTGGAGCAAATCCATATTCAAATGCGGGTCCTGACTGTAGATTTTCAACACATAATGTATGTCGTCCATCCTCGGCGGCTGCTCCAGCCGTGTTCCGCGGACCTCTATTTCTGCATGGGTGTATTCAAAACGCATCAATTGGGAAAAGCGTTCCACATTTTTAAGGATACATGCCGAAAACGACCCCAGGAACAATTCGGCCGGGTTGGGCAAACTATCGGCTGATTCCGGAGTAATCCCAAAACCAATTTCCGATGTTTTAACAGCAATGGAAGCAGTACTTTTTGACGATGAACTCGCCTTGATGACATATTTCATAATCTCATGTAATTAATTGATCGGCATTGTTTACCTTTTGATTGATAGCTGTCGTATAAAAAGCGCTTACCGTCAGCTTACATCCTGGATCGTCCATCTTATGCAGGAAGGCAAAATCATACCCGTTGATCATTTCGGCCGTAGGGAAGCTATGATGGACATCATTGTTACATCTGATAATGCCGCTTTCCTTAACCATGGCTGAAGCGACCCCCTATCATCCCTTCTCCGATAGCACATAACAACGCCTTGTTTTGGTCATATGCATTATACAAATCAATAATCTGTTCTGTCAATCCTATTATACCCATGAGGTCTGGCGATCCGGGGCTTTGTCCGGGGTACTGCGAATCTTTTGCACTTGCCCTATGCGATCCACGCCATGGTATCATATAACCAATAACTCTTTAATTTCATTCCCCACTCGGTCTTGCGGTGAGGTATTGGCCCTGCAACAAAAGTGTCCTGCACCGGGTCCGTATGGATCCTGGCCAATAGCTTCTGGCCTATCTGGTCGTCCTTAATGCGTTGGTTTTAATTATCAATTGCCGGTTCAATCAATATTCCAATGACCCCCAGGATGATTTCCCCAAGGGCTAAGGCGTACCTGTAAGTGCCGGTTGTTGGCTTATTTCCATAATGGCCCCGTTGTCCTGAACCTCTTTTACCGGGCACTTTAACCGTAGGAGCGCTTCCAAGGCCCCGATTTCTTCCAGCACCTCGTGGTACAGTTCCATCTGCCTTGTATTGACCGATGCGTATTCCAGCAGCTCATTGAGAAGCCTCGCTTTCATCTGCGTTGACAACGGCTCCTGTTTATGGTTGCGCAGGGCCTCCTGTATATCGGGTTCCAGACCTGCGGAGAACCTGCCTGTAAGGAGGGATGCCTGGTGGGAGCCATTTGCAAAATTGTCGGTATGTGCAAAAAGAAGGTCCACAGCGTACTTACCATTGACCAGAATGATACTTTTTAACTCTTCCACCTTGTTGAAATATTGGTTGAGCTCCTTTATAATGGATTTATCGCTAATAATATTCAGGTTTGCCCCCGACTTCAAATCTTCGTAGGCCGAATTATTGGGTTTAAAATCAGAATAAATTGCCTTTGTGGCAAGGGATATTTGTGTTCCGACCTCCAATTTTTGCGCGTGGCCATTGAGAAGCAACCTTACCCCCTGGTTGGAAGCTTTTAAACGATCGCGGGCCAAACCCAAAAGGCCCTTTATCTGTTCCCTATCCAAGGTGGCATCTTCCAGCAACCTGCAGTAATATTCTTTCTCCAGTTGCGCTTGCTTTTGTTGCTCGTTCCAGTTGTCCAGCTGTATAGCAATGAGAATGCCAATAACCACCAGGAGGATTTCGCCCATCGCATAGAGCAGGTATTTACTGAACTTGTTTTCGGCCAGTAAGTTTTCGCGGATTCTTCGAAAAAATGTAATCAAAATAGGTGATTTTTATTGCCGATGCACCCACAGGTCGCGCAGAGGAACTTCCATAAAACAGTACCAAAGTTCGCGTACAGGCGAAACCTTCCCTTCTGTCCACCACAATATAGGACGTTTACGGTTGTCTTCCGCTATTTCCAGGCTATTTATATGTCTCTCTCCAAAGGTGTTTTCACATGCGTTTCCCCGTATGGGTCTTGAAAAAAGCCTCCGCAAAACAGTACTTTTTGTACCCCCCTGGCTGTGGTCCTTTAACCTGGCTTTAATATTCTTCGTAAACCCATGGTAAAGCAACAGGTCTTTCTCACTGAACAAAACATATACGCAAAATGGTAAAACCATAGTGAAATGTAACCTTACAAAGCGCAAAAAACATACAGGGATTAAATAAAAAAGCCGCTCAGTGAAGTAGAACTGTCGTTCACTTCACTGCATATGTTGTGCTTTCTGTAACGAAAAAAGCCACCCAATTTCATGGGTGGCTTAATACTTTGTGGCCATAAAGTAGAACTGTCGTTCACTTTATGGCCATGAAGCGAGCTTTGCTCCGCTTCATGGCTCCTCAGACTGGGCTCGAACCAGTGACCCTCTGATTAACAGTCAGATGCTCTAACCAACTGAGCTACTGAGGAAGGTATTATCAAAATTTTGGATTGCAAATATAGGGCAATCTTTCAAATAGCCCAATAAAAAATTAGTGCATTATAAAAATCGTTTGATGATGTTCCAGATATCGTTCCCAAAGATGAGGACCATCAGGCCCATCAGGATGACAAATCCAATGATCTGACCTGTTTCCAATACCTTTTCACTGGGTTTGCGCCCCGATACCATCTCGTATAAGAGGAACATCACGTGCCCACCATCCAGCGCAGGGATGGGCAATACATTCAGGAAGGCCAGCCACACCGAAAACATGGCCATAAAACTCCAGAAAAAGGTCCAGTTCCAGGATTGGGGCATCATCTCCACGATCCCTATCGGGCCCTTAACCTGCTTATACGCGCCCGTCTTGGAATTAAAGATAACCTTGAATTGTTTGATCTGGTCTGTGAGGACCTGTATGGAACGGGAAAAACCGGCCGGGATGGCCTCAAAAAACCCGTATTCCTCGGTAACACTCAGGTCGTCTATTTCGGGGTACACCCCGATCTTTCCCTCCTCTGGCACTTCCAGTGAAATATTTTGCTCACGCCCTTCGCGCAATAATCGCAGGTTAATGGGGTTCCCTGCCTGGGCCGGGATTACCTGGGTAAACTCATTCCAGAAGTTGATATCCTCGGAGTTAACCCCTATGATCTGGTCCCCTGCCTGCAAGCCGGCCTGTTCTGCCGCGGAATTTTCGACCACCGCCGAGATCACCGGCCGTTGGCGGTACCCCATAAAGTTTATCCCCTGGGTCGCAAAAAGGGTCGCCTTTCCTTCATCGGAAATGGGGATGGTCAACTGCTGCCCGTCCCGTTCCACGGTCACCTCCTCCCCCAGGAGGATTTCCAGGCGTGCCTTGTCAAACTTCTTGGTCTTCTTCCCGTCTACCGCCAGGATCTTATCGCCCGTACGCAACCCCAGCTGCTCGCCTATGGAGTCTACCAATATACCATACTTCAGGCTGTCGGCCGGGATATAGGTGTCACCGTTCTGGAAGAACAACATGGCATAAATGGCCCAGGCCAGGAGGAAGTTCACCGTCACCCCACCCAGCATGATGATAAGCCGCTGCCAGGCCGGTTTGCTGCGAAATTCCCAGGGTTCCGGGTCTTTGGCCAGCTGCTCGGTATCCATGCTTTCATCGATCATCCCGGCAATCTTCACATAGCCCCCCAAAGGCAGCCAGCCGATGCCGTAAACGGTTTCGCCAATCTTCTTTTTAAACAGTGAGAACTTGACGTCGAAGAACAAATAGAACTTCTCAACCTTGGTCTTGAAATATTTGGCGGGAATAAAATGCCCCAATTCATGCAGGATCACCAGAATGGAAATAATGATGATGAACATGACGATCTGCGTAACTAATCCCATGCAGTGATTTTTAGCTTAAAACGCACAAAAATACACTTTTAACACCGCTAAAAAAACTATCTCGCCAAAGGGGGTATTTTTTTATGAAACTTTTAGCAGCCCTTTACCCGCAATCCCTTGAACACCTGCCGTCCTTGCCCTACCTTTGCATAAAAAGGGCATGCGATCTTTTTTTGCCAAATACAAACGCTTTGGCCTGGTGCTGCTACTGCTGTCGGCCGTCATCATTACCCTTTTCTACCGGGCCCTGGCCCCCCAAAAGACGCTACCCGTGTACCAGCCGGTGGACTTTAATCCGGAACTGGTAGACAGCAGCTTGCTGCACGTAAAAAAATACCACACCATAGCCGACTTCTCCCTGACCAACCAAAACGGGGAAACCATCACCCAGGAAGATTACCGGGGGAAAATCTACATCGCCGATTTTTTCTTCACCACCTGCCCCACCATCTGCCCCATCATGACCAAAAATATGGCCGACCTCCAGGCCGAGCTGATGGAGGACGAAGACGTGCTCCTGCTCTCGCATTCGGTGACCCCCCTGATAGATTCGGTTCCCCGACTCAAGGCATACGCGTTGGAAAAAGGGGTAGTAGACCGTAAATGGAACCTGCTCACCGGCGATAAGAAACACATCTATGAACTGGCCCGAAAATCGTATATGGTAGCCAAGGACGACGGGGATGGGGGGCCCTTTGATATGATCCATACCGAAAACTTCGTGCTGGTTGACAAGGAACGCAGGATCAGGGGGATCTATAACGGGACCGACCAAGAGGATATGGCCCGCCTCCTGGACGAACTGAAAATCCTTAAGGCCTCCTATAGCGACTGACCCCAACTACCCGGCCGTCTTTTTTGAGGATTTTAACTTTAGGCTCAGCTTTTTCCCTTATTTTTGTCCTTACTTATAATCAATCTAAATAAAAATTGGTCACCACCGTCGCACATCTCAAACGAGGCCAGAAAGGTAGGATCCGGGAAATTGCCGGCGATATCCTCCCTATTAAATTGTTGGAACTGGGCTGCCTGCCCGGGAATGAGGTGGAACTGGTACAGCTGGCCCCCCTGAAGGATCCCATCTATATCAATGTGAACGGATCCCATATTGCCATACGGAGATCGGTTGCCCTTCAAATTGAGCTCGACCTCCTCGAAGATACCGAGCATCCATGAGTAAAAATATCAATGTAGCCCTCATAGGGAACCCCAATACCGGCAAGACTTCGGTTTTCAACCAACTTACGGGCCTGAAACAAAAGGTGGGCAACTACCCCGGTATCACGGTGGAAAAAAAAGAAGGGATCTGTAAACTTCCCAGGGGCGTAAAAGCCCATATCCTTGACCTTCCCGGCACCTATAGCCTCAATACCACCTCCCTGGACGAAAGCGTGGTGCTCGAATTGCTGCTCAACAAAAACGACAAGGATTACCCCGATGTAGCCGTCGTGGTGAGCGACGTGGAAAACCTGAAACGCAACCTCCTGCTCTTTACCCAAATAAAAGACCTCAAGATCCCGGTGATCCTGGTGATCAATATGGCCGACCGCATGTCGCGCAAAGGGATCTCCATGGATATTGCCCTGCTGGAGGAAAAACTCAATACCAGGATTGCCCTGGTCAGCACCCGCAAAAATACGGGCATAGAGCGCATCAAGGAATTGATTGCTGATTACAAGAACCTCTCTGTGGCCCCCAATGTGGACACCACCGTCATCGCCCCCGAATATTTTGAAAAGCTGCATAAGACCTTCCCCAACGAAGACCTCTATAAACTATGGCTGGTCATTACCCAGGATGTGAACTTTATGCCCATAGAAAAAAAGACCCTGGAGTACACCACCTCTTTTGACGCCAAATCCAAGGCCGAACTCAAGCGCCTGCAGCAAAAGGAGACCATTGTGCGGTACCAGTTCATCAACAATATCCTGAAGGCCGCCTATAAGGTAGACCCCAGTATGGCGAAAGGGTTCCGGGCATCACTGGACAAAGTACTTACGCACAAGGTATTTGGCTACCTCATATTCTTCATGATCCTGTTGACGATCTTCCAGGCCATCTACGACTGGAGTTCCTATCCCATGGATTTCATAGACGCGCAATTTGCTGCCGCGAGCGAATGGGTGAAAGACACCCTTCCTGCCGGGGTCTTCACCAACCTCCTGGCCGAGGGGATCCTTGCGGGGATAGGCGGGATCGTGATTTTCATCCCTCAGATCGCCTTCCTTTTCCTCTTTATTTCGTTGCTGGAAGAGTCGGGGTATATGAGCCGGGTGGTCTTTCTGATGGACCGGCTAATGCGGCCCTTTGGCCTTAGCGGGAAAAGTGTGGTCCCGCTGATTTCCGGTACCGCCTGCGCTATCCCCGCCATCATGGCTACCCGTAACATCGAAAACTGGAAAGAGCGGCTGATTACCATCCTGGTGACGCCTTTTACCACCTGTTCCGCACGCCTACCGGTATACCTGATCATTATCGCGCTCGTGATCCCCGAGGGCCGGTTTCTGGGCCTGGGATACCAGGCCCTGACCCTGATGCTGCTCTACCTGATAGGTTTCGCGGCGGCCATAACCGCGGCCATGGTACTCAACCGTTTCCTAAAAATTAATAGCAGGACCTTTTTTGTGGTGGAAATGCCCAACTATAAACTGCCCCTGCTCAAGAACGTGGCCTTTACGGTCATCGAAAAAACCAAAAGCTTTGTCTATGGGGCCGGTAAAATCATCCTGGCGATCTCGATCATCCTCTGGTTCCTGGGATCCAATGGATTTTCAGACGACTTCAGGGATGCCGAAACCATCGTACGGCAACGGGTTGCCAAAGAGGGGCTGTCTGCAGACAGCAAGGCCTACATCGAAGACAAACTGGACCACCGGGAAGACACGCCGGCTCAAACCGCCCCACAACATATTTCGGTAGCCCTCGCACAGGGTACGGTTGCCAACATCCCGGAATCCTACCCGGATTCACTGGTGCAAAAGGCCATCAAACAAGAGATCTCGAGCTATAAACTGGAACACTCCTATATGGGCTATATGGGCAAAGCCATCGAGCCCGTGGTACGCCCGCTGGGGTACGACTGGAAAATCGGGATCGCCGTGCTGACCTCCTTCGCCGCGCGGGAAGTGTTTGTAGGGACCCTGGCCACCATTTACAGTGTGGGGAGCGATGAGGAGGAGACCATCAAGAACAGGATGTCGGCCGAAGTGCGGGCCGGGACCAACCAACCCCTTTTTAACATGGCTTCCGGGGTCTCCCTGATGCTTTTCTACGCCTTTGCCATGCAGTGCATGAGTACCCTTGCCATCGTAAAAAGGGAAACCAACAGCTGGAAATGGCCCCTCTACCAATTGGTATCTATGAGCCTTTTTGCGTATATTATAGCATTGATCGCCTATCAACTTTTAAAATAATATGGAAGTACTGCAACAGATTCTGGTTTACCTGGTACTGGCCGTGGCCGTAGGCTACCTGGTTAAAAAATTCCTCTTGCCCAAATCCCTTTTTGCTTCCAGGAAAAGCACGGGAAAAGGCTGCGGGAGCGACGGCTGTGGCTGCCATTAAGCCTAGACCATGTCGGCGACAAACGAATACAGCAACAAGCCCCATCCAATAACGAGCAACAACCCTCCCAAAGGGGTCAGCAGGCCTAGATAGGGAACCTTTCTACCCCTTGCCCCCAACAAGGTAAGCAGGTAGATGCTAAAGGAGAACAACAGGGTCCCGTACATAAAGCAATAGGCCATGGCGGTTTCAAGGGGGCTGTTGAACCCCAGGTTAAACCCCAATACCAGCAAGAGCAGGGCGTGGTAAAACTGGTATTTTACGCCGGTTTCAATACTGTTGAGTTGTTCGGGGTTGAGTGATCTTTTAAGGCGGTGTGCCCCAAATGCCCCAAATATCACGGCCAGCAGCCCCAACAGGGCGCCACTCAGCTGTACCAGTAAGATCATATTTACTTTTTTCCAAAGATAGCATTTCACCACCATTGGGTATCGGAGAAAGCGCATAAAAGTACGGGCGATCTACCGTGGTAATGTCACTCAAATCCCCTATCTTTTCTCCATGAAATCTTCAGTCATGAAACACATAGTGTATTGGGGGGTGTTGCTGCTTGCCGGTTGCGGTGCCACGGCCCACAGTACCGCCAGCAAGGAGCCCTCCGTAAAGGACTCCCTGGAAGAAAAAAACCGCATAGGCCTCAATTTACTCAATCAAATCAGGCGGCTACCCGGAATCAGTGTCAGGAACGGGGTGCCGGTGTTCACTAAATCCACGACCGACATTACGTCTGGCATACCCATTGAACCCTTGTATGTGCTGAACGGGTACCCGGTTGGCAACTCCTTTGCCGATGTGGATCAACTGGTGGATAATGTGAATGTGGAGAAAATAGAAGTGCTTACAGATACCGATGCCTCCTTTTACGGCTCCAGGGGCGCCAAGGGGGTGATCCTGATCACCACCTACCCATAAACCCTGCCCCTGTTCATGGCTACAGGACAATCCTGATCTCACTGTCGGTCCGGATCTTCATGGCACATTCCCGGAAACTCGGTGGGCCAAAGGCCTTCATCCGGGCCTTTGAAAAGCCTATGGATTCCTTGGGGATCCCCAGCCAGTTGGTGTCCAGTTCGTCGTTCCCGTTCTCATCGTGAAAAATGGCGAGGGCGTATTCTCCCTCCGGAAGGTCGTCAATGTCTATCCGGGTGGTCCCTTTCTGCGCCTTGGTACTGTCGCATTTATAGACCTTGTCAAATTTCAGGAACCCTTCTGAATGGTTGTACAACGCCACATTGATACGGCCATTGGAGTTTTTTACCCCTTCCACGGAAATGGAAAGCTTGTTCTGGGCGATGCCCGCGAAAGGAAAGAATAACAAGAACGCCAGTATGTATTTCATTTGATGCGGGTTAGGGTCTGCAAATATAGTTGTTAATCTGTTTTAAATTCTTGGGTGACCGGGATTTCACGGCGTGCCGACAGGAATTCGAAAACCTGCCGGGTCCGGGTAGAATCGGACAGGTTAAAAAAAAGCAGCAGGGAATCGTCCTGTACCAGTCTTATCTTTGGCTGGCTCAGGTCATCCACATAGACATACACCTTGTTCTGCGGGTGCAGCGAATCTTTAAAAACCCCCTTTTCGGTCGTCCAGGCCGAAAACCCGCTGATGCGCTCCATGGAAGGGATCTTGTCTACCATCGTGACACTGTCCAGGCCGGCATAGGGAAGTTCCCGGTAATAAATGCCTGAAAAGATGGTTACATGGTCTTCCTCCATGCGGATCCAGTTCTTGTAATGAGCGGCAAACGCCAGGGCACACACCAGCAGGGTGAGCCCTATCAAAAGGTTCCAGAACCAATGCCTCTTATTCCAGCTCATGGCAGATACTTCAACGATCTACCCATAGCAACGCAGATATGCCGTAAAAATTTCATGACCGCGCCATTTACTTCGTACTTACCTATTTCCCATACTTTTCGAACCATGCCAGTGTGTGGGCGATCTTGGCAATCAGGTTGCTGGGCCGGTTGGCGATCCCATGGCCCGCCCCCGGGATTTCAACCAACAAAGTCGGAACCTTGCGCAATTTCAGGGCATGGTATAATTGCTTTGCTTCACTTGGGGGTGTCCTCAGGTCATCCATCCCCACCATCACCATGGTTGGGGTGGCTACATTCCCCACGAGCGACAAGGGCGAAAAATCCCAGTAAGCCTCAAAATTTTCCCAGGGCTGACCCGGGAAACGGCTGTTGGCATAATTAAAATAGTTGTCGGCCACCAGGGTCTTGCTGATCCAGTTCATCACCGGTTTCGCCACCACCGCGGCCTCAAAACGGTTGTTTTTCCCAATGATCCACGCGGTCATGATGCCCCCGGCGCTGCCCCCGGTCACGAACAACTGGTCTTCACTGGCTATCCCCCTGGCGATGCAATAGTCTACCCCGTCCATCACATCGTTATAATCCTGCCCCGGATAATTGTGGTAGAGCAAATTCCCGAACTCCTCCCCATAGCTCGTACTCCCCCTGGGATTGGGGTAGAATACGATATACCCCGCGGCGGCATAGAGCTGCATCTCCGCAGAGAAACGGTCGCCATAATTGGCAATGGGGCCGCCGTGGTTTTCCACGAGCAAGGGGTAGGTTTGCCCGGGTTGGTAATCCGGGGGGTACACCAGCCAGCCCTGGATGTCACGCTGGTCATAGGAGGAGGTATACCATATTTCTTCGACCTGCCCCAGTTTCCTGTAATCCAGCAAAGCCCTGTTCAGGGAGGTGATCTTCCCGGGTCCTTTGTCTTTGGGAGACAGGATGGCGAGTTCTGCCGGATAATCCGGCCGGCTTTGGGTATAGGCGATCCGGCCCGTGCGGGAAACGCTGAAGGATCCGCCGGAATAGGGCCTGCCAATGGAGGTCCCTCCAAGGTCATCGGCCAGCTTGCGGACTTTTCCATCCAACCCGATATGCGCGATTTTCGTATTCCCCTTATCATCATAACTGGCGTAAAGCCCTTTGCCCTGCGCGTCCCATTGCAGGTCTGACAGGCTTCGGTCCAGGGCAACCGAGACTTCCCTTTGGCCACTGCCGTCCGCCTTCATGAGGTAGAGCTTTTGTACCTGGTAGGTTTGTACCCTGTCGTCAAACCCGAGGTAGGCGATGTACTTCCCATCCGGGGAAACCACAGGCGACTCATCGGGACCCTGGCGGTCGGTCAGGGCATCGATGGCCCCGCTCCCCAGGTTTACGGCATAGACCTCACTATTGCGGAAATCGTATTCCCATCCGTCCTTGCGGTTGGCGGAAACATACAGCGTACCACCGTCTGCCGACCAGGAAAGGGTACCGTTGTGGTGGAAATCCCCGCTGGTCACCTGCCGGGCCGTACCGCCTTCAGCGGGGATTACAAAAAGGTGGTCGAAACCCGGGGCCAGGTAGCCACGGCCATCTGCTTCGTGGTACAGCCGGTCTGTAATCCTGGGCGCGTCGGCCCACTGGGCCCCTTTGGGCTTTTCGGGCATTTTTGCCAGGACCGGTGGCTTCTGGTCCACGTGCATGGAGAACGCCAGTTGGTCGCCCCGGGGCGACCAACTTAACGATTTAGGGGCATGTGGCAATTGGGAGATCCGGGCGATCTTACCTGTAGACACCCAGTAGATATAAATTTCCGATCCCTCTTCGGTATCACTGACAAAGGCCACGCGGTCACCGGAGGGCGACCACCGCGGGTTCGATTCGTTTCCTTCCCTGGCGGTGAGTTTCTGGTGGGAAGTGCCATCGGCATTGATGATCCAGAGGTTCCCAACCGCCTTGTCCTTCAGGATGTCAAATCCCATCCGCCGGTATACCACCCTGTTGCCGTCCGGGGCTATCTGGGGGTCAGAAACATATTGCAATTCAAATACGTCTTCATAGGAAAAACGGGGTTGCTGCCCCATGGCGGGCAATGCTGTCAGGAACAAAAACAGGAGGGAGCCAATAGTCTTAAACATTAGAATGGAATTAGGTGAATGAAGGGCCTAACTTACGCAATCATCCCATAACAGGCAACCCCCTCCGGGCTGCTTAGCCCAGGCCCACATCCAGGGCCATCATAATGATAAAACCCCCTATGAATCCCATGGTGGCCAGGTCGGTATATTTGTCCTGCTGGGTTTCGGGGATCACTTCTTCCACCACCACAAAGATCATGGCCCCGGCGGCAAATGAGAGGGCGTAGGGAAGGATGGGCTGAAAGGTGAGTACCGCCCAGGCCCCCAGTACGCCCGCAATGGGCTCTACCAGGGCCGAAGCCTGGCCATACATGAAACTTTTCCTGCGGCTCAACCCATGGCGCCTCAAAGGCATGGCCACGGCAAAACCCTCCGGGAAATTCTGCAAGCCGATCCCGAGGGCCAGGGCCACGGCCCCCCCGATGGTGGCCCCATCAAAACCGGCCGCGACCCCCCCGAACAACACCCCTACCGCCAATCCTTCAGGGATGTTGTGCAAGGTGATGGCCAGGGTGAGCAGGGTCGTCCTGCGCCAGGGGGTCTTTATCCCTTCCTTTTCGGACTCCCTGAAATTTATATGGATGTGCGGCAACACCTTGTCCAGGCCAAAAATAAACAGGGCCCCCAGCAGGAATCCTACCGCTGCCGGGACCACTTTCATAAAGCCCTCGCCCGGGCTCATTTCAATGCCGGGTGCCAGGAGGCTCCAGAAACTCGCGGCCACCATCACCCCCCCGGTAAATCCAAGCATGGCGTCCATGACGGCGCGATTCACGCCCCGGAAGAGAAACACAAGGCCAGACCCCATCGCCGTCAGCCCCCAGGTAAACAGGGTGGCATACAAGGCGGCGAGTACGGGGTTAATTTGTTCAAAATAAAGGATTATGTCTTCCATCAGTGTTCGTTCGGTTTCACAAATAGGTTGGATGCGATCTGGTGCGACACCCGCAACTGGTGGTCTCCCACCCGGATGTGCAGGGAATTGTCAAAGGCTTCCCTGTCCAGGACCTCAATTTCATTTCCCAGCGCAATGTTGTTCTTGTCCAGGAATTTCAGGAAATCGGCAGAGGAATCCTTCACGCCTACACAGACCCCGACCGCCCGGAGGGGCAACTTGCTTAACAATTGCTTATCCCGCTCCTGGAACTCCCCGTTCTTGCCGGGGATGGGGTCGCCATGCGGATCGTACTTGGGGAATTCCAGGAGGCGGTCGAGCTGGTCGATGAGCTTTTCACTTTTAATATGCTCCAACTGCTCGGCCACTTCATGTACTTCGTCCCAGGAGAAATTGAGCTTCTCTACCAGGAATACTTCCCATAGACGGTGTTTGCGCACAATGGCCAGGGCGCTGGCCCTGCCTGCCGCGGTCAGGGAAACCCCCTGATACCGCTTGTAGTGCACCAATCCTTTTTCGGACAGCTTTTTTACCATATCCGTAACCGAGGAGGGCTTGGTGTCCATCTGCTCGGCTATGGCGTTGGTGCTGATGGCCGAAGTGCCCTGCCTCCCCAGGTGAAAGATGGCTTTCAGGTAATTTTCCTCTGAATGGGTCACTTTTTGATTTTAGGCAAAAATACATTTTTATTTATAAAAACAAATTTTTAGTTTTGTCTAAATATAATTTTACACAACTCATAAATGATTCGTATCCTTGTTTTTACCGCCCTGATGCTACTCTGCGGCCCCCTGCAGGCCCAACAGGCCTCTATCCGTGGCGTAGTCGAGGAAGGCGGGGCAGCCCTCCCTTTTGTCAATATCTACCTTAAAGGCACCCAACAAGGGACTTCCACCGGCGAGGACGGCCACTTTGTCCTGGAAGGGCTGGCGCCCGGGCGCTATATGCTGGTGGCTTCGGCCATTGGCTACCAACCGCATCGGGAGTCGATCTCCCTGTCCGGGAATGAAACCATTACCCTGGCCCTTGAATTGATGGCGGCCGCGGAAAACCTCGAAGAAACCGTGGTCACCGGCACCCTAAAACCGGTGAGCAGGTTGGAAAGCCCCGTGCCCGTAGAGGTATATTCGCCCACCTTCCTTAAAAAGAACCCGACAGCCAGCATCTTTGAAGCCCTGCAGAATGTCAACGGCGTACGCCCGCAGATCAATTGCAATGTCTGCAATACCGGAGACATACACATCAACGGGCTGGAAGGGCCCTACACCCTGGTCCTTATCGATGGTATGCCCATAGTGAGCGGCCTGGGGACGGTTTATGGCCTTTCGGGCATCCCCAATTCGCTCATTGAGCAGATCGAGATCGTAAAAGGGCCTGCTTCTACCCTGTACGGCAGCGAGGCGGTAGGTGGGCTCATCAATATCATTACCAAAAACAGCCTGAGCGCCCCCGAGTTTTTTGCCGATGGTTTTGTGACCGGCTGGGGCGAATACAACCTGGATATTGGCGCCAAGGCCACTATAGGGGAAAGTACGGATCTGTTGTTGGGCGTTAACTACTTCAATTATGACGAGCCTGTAGACAACAATGGCGATAATTTTACCGACCTCACCCTGCAGGAACGGATCTCCCTTTTCCAGAAATGGAACTTTCAAAGGGCCCATGCCCGTATCTTCTCTTTGGCCGGCCGCTTTTTCTATGAGGACCGGTGGGGGGGCGAGATGCAATGGACCCCTGAGTTTCGCGGGGGTGATGAAATCTATGGCGAGAGTATCTATACCCGGCGCTGGGAGGTATTGGGCAAATACCAGCTCCCCCTGGAAGAAAAAATGCTTTTGTCGCTCTCTTACAACGACCACCACCAGAATTCGGTCTATGGCGACCTCCCCTACCTGGCTGACCAACGCATTGGCTTTGGCCAGCTCACCTGGGACAAAAGTCTGGGGGGACACGACCTGCTTTTGGGGACTGCGCTGCGGTACAATTATTATGACGACAATACCACGGCCACGGCTGATGCCAATGGGAACCTTCCGGATGAAGTCTGGATCCCCAGCATATTTCTCCAGGACGAAATTACCCTGGCCAAAAAACACTCCCTCTTGCTTGGGCTCCGCTATGATTATGACCAAAGGCATGGCAACATCCTCACTCCAAGGACCGCCTACCGCTGGAAAATTACCGATAACGACATCCTGCGCCTGAACGCCGGTACCGGCTTCAGGGTGGTGAACCTGTTTACCGAGGAGCACGCCGCGCTTACAGGGGCCAGGGAGGTGGTGATCGCCGAGGAACTCAAACCCGAGCGTTCCCTGAACGTCAACCTCAACTACCTGAAAAAGATCTACGCGGACAACGGCCTTTTCGTGGGGATCGATGCTTCGGCCTTCTATACCTATTTCACCAACATCATCCTCCCGGATTACGATACAGACCCCAACCTGATCCTCTACGACAACCTCAATGGGAAATCGGTCTCCCGTGGTCTCAGCGCCAACCTGGACATGGCCTTCCCCAACGGGCTCAAACTCTTGCTGGGGGCCACCCTGCAGGATGTGAGCAATACCGAGGACGGGGGCACCCGGCGACAGGTCCTCACCGAGCAATTCACGGGGACCTGGAACATCTCCTATGAATTTCACGCGGCCCGGCTGTCGGTGGATTATACCGGAAACCTCTACGGCCCCATGCGCCTTCCCCTATTGGGTGACCTGGATCCCAGGAGGGAGTTTTCACCTACCTGGAGCATTCAGAACATACAGTTTACCTACAAGGGCATCGAAAACTTTGAACTCTATGGCGGGATCAAAAACCTGTTGGACTGGACGCCCAACCGGGGTAACCCCTTTATCATTGCCCGGGCCAACGACCCTTTTGACAAAGAAGTGACCTTTGACAGCCAGGGCAATGCCATTGCCACGGCAGACAACCCCTATGCCCTTACCTTTGACCCCTCCTATGTCTTTGGGCCCAACCAGGGAATTCGGGGGTTCTTTGGCCTCCGGTACCGGATCGACTGAAGAATTGCGCGGTTCTTTGTACTTTTAACACTGCTAAAGCCGGTGATATGCGTTCGTATGACATGATTATTGTGGGTGCCGGCGCAGCGGGGTTGCTCCTGGCCGATGCCCTGGGGAAAGACCCCTACTTCCGTGAACAATCCATCCTCCTGCTCGAAAAAGAACCCAAAAAGAAGAACGATCGCACCTGGTGCTTCTGGGAAGCCGGCAGCGGTAGTTTTGACTCCTTTTTACACGCCTCCTGGGACCGGCTCCATTTTGGGGGCAAAGACTATAATGCCACCCTCCCCATGGCACCCTACACGTATAAAATGGTACGGGGCATCGATTTTTACCGGGAATACCACGCCCGCCTTGCCAACTACCCCAATGTCACCCTGCAACGGGAGGCGGTGGAAGTGGTCAGGGAAGAGGGTGATGGGGTGTTGGTACAGACGACGGGCGGGGATTACTGGGCCGGCCGTGTCTTTAACAGCCTGTTTTCCTGGGAAACTGTTGCCGGGCAAAAAAAATACCCGGTCTTGCAACAACACTTTCTGGGCTGGTTTGTCCGTACCGAAACCCCGGTTTTTGATGCTGGACGTGCCACGTTCATGGACTTCTCCATCCCTCAGCAAGGAAATACCCGTTTCATGTATGTACTGCCATTTTCCGAACACGAAGCCCTGGTGGAATATACGCTGTTCTCTGCCGAGCTGTTGGAAGACGTGTCGTATGAAGCGGCCATCGCGCACTATATGCGCCATAGGTTGCACTGTGACCGGTACGAGGTCCTCGAAAAGGAAAAGGGCCGGATCCCCATGACATGTTACCGGTTTTCGGCCTCCAATACCGACCGTATCCTGCATATAGGTACGGCCGGGGGCTGGGCCAAACCCAGTACCGGTTATACCTTTATGAATACGCATCGGAACATACGCGCTTTAATCCCCCACCTCAAATCAAGCCAAAAGCTGGCAGCCTTTGGCCGGAGAAACCGCTTTTGGTGGTACGACCTCCTGTTACTGGACATCTTGCACCGGGAGAACCATAGGGGTGCCCCTATTTTTGAATCCCTCTTCCGTCGCCGGAGCGCCCCCCTTATCCTGAAGTTCCTGGACGAACAGACCTCCCCATGGGAAGACCTGAAGGTCATTTGGGCCTGCCCCAAAAAGGATTTCGTAAAAGCACTCTTGCTGCGCATCTTTAAATAAATCCTGCCCGGGCCTTTTTTACTAATGCCGAACCTTGCTTTTTGAAGCGGTAACACAAATCCGTTAAGCTTATGTTAAATATTTAACGGTAAATTTTACGCTTATTCCAATTCGTTTTATATTTTTGGAACAACATAAACTAACTAACTAACTACACTCATGAAATTCCAAGCCAACCTATGGGCGGGAAACACCCTTTTCCGTACCCTAACAATTGCCCTTGCTTTTTTTCTATGCGGCTCTGTGATGTCAGTACTGTATTCACAGGAACTGAATGTATCCGGTACGGTTACTTCGGCCTCTGATGGCATGCCCCTGCCCGGGGTCTCCATCGTAGACGTAAACGATCCCACAACCGGCGTTGTGGCCGACTTTGACGGGAACTACACCATCCGGCTATCCAGCGGCACTACCAGCCTGCGGTTTAGCTATATCGGCTTCAAGTCCGCGGTGGTTCCGGTAAACAACCAGAGCACCGTCAATGTGGCCCTTGCCGAGGACGTTGCGGCCCTGGATGAAGTAGTGGTAGTGGGATATGGGACCCAGAAAAAAGCAACGGTCACCGGTGCGGTCACCGCAGTACAGGGACCGGTGCTGGAAGCCTCCCCGGCGGTGAGCGTTTCCAACTCCCTCGCAGGCCGCCTGCCCGGGGTGGTGATCATCCAAACCAGTGGGGAGCCAGGAAACGACGAATCGAGCATCAGCATCCGGGGTACAAACACCCTGGGTAACAACAGCCCGCTCATCGTCATAGACGGGATACCCGACAGGGATGGAGGCATAGGCCGGCTCAACCCGGAAGATATTGAGAACATTTCCGTACTTAAGGATGCCTCTGCTGCCATTTACGGGGCACGGGCCGCCAACGGCGCGCTGATTGTGACCACAAAGCAAGGGAAGGTAGGGAAGCCAACCGTTACCTATAAGGCCGATTTTGGCTTGGCCAGGCCTACGAGGGTACCCAAAATGTCCAATGCAGAAGAGTACCTGACCATCATGAACGAATTGGCCATCTTTAACAGCAATATCCCGGTCAATGAATGGGCCCCCGCATGGGACTCCTTTCAAGCCAACGGCAATTACACCATTCCCGGCTCAGGGGAAACGGTCAACGCGGCCTTCTCGCCCGAAACCGTTCGCGGGCACGCCGAGGGGCTGGATCCCTGGCTGTATCCCGATACGGATTGGTTTGGGGACACCTTTAAGGACTGGGCAGACCAAAGCCGCCACAACATAGCGGTCAATGGCGGAACCGAGAATGTACGATATTATTCCTCCATCGGATATACCGACCAGGATGCCTACTACAGGAATTCTGCCAACCGGTACCAACAATACAATTTCAGGATCAATACCGATGTCAAGGTAAATGATTACATCAGTACCAAATTAGGCTTTGCCTACAGGAAGGAAGACCGAAGGTTCCCTACGGAGGGAGCCGGAGCTATCTTCAGGATGCTGATGCGTGGAAGGCCCAATGAACCAGCTATCTGGCCCAATGGGCTACCAGGCCCTGATATTGAAAACGGGCAACAGCCGGTAGTGGTAACTACGAACGCCACGGGCTATGACAAGCAACCAACAGATTATTTGCAGTTTACCGGGTCGGTAGATATTACCCAGCCCTGGATCGATGGTTTAAAACTGACGCTCCTTACGGGGATTGACCAAAGCCAAAGACGCCAAAAACTTTGGGAAACACCCTGGACCTTGTATTACCTGGATCGGGAAAATTATATAAATACGGGGGTCCCCGTTTTGGAAGGGGCCATCCGCTCCAACTTTACAGACCCACGGCTGACCCAGTCCTCCGAAAATATCCTGAATACCAACCTTACAGCCCTGTTTAATTACGACCGGGTTTTTGCCGAAGACCATACGGTGAATATCCTGGCGGGGATTACCCGTGAAACGTTCCAGGGGGAGTTCTTTTCGGCCTTCCGAAGGAATTTTATCTCCCCCGCAGTCGACCAGTTGTTTGCCGGTGGTTCACAACAGCAGGACACCGATGGACGTGCCTTTAACAGGACCCGCCTTGGGTACTACGGACGCGTCCAGTACAACTATAAGGAAAAGTACCTGGCAGAGTTTATCTGGAGGTATGACGGATCTTATATCTTCCCGGGAGCAGACCGTTTTGGTTTCTTCCCAGGGGTCCTGGCAGGTTGGAACATCTCCAGAGAAGATTGGTTCAATGTCAAAGGTATCGACTACCTCAAGTTACGCGGCTCTTACGGGCAGATGGGGAACGACCAGGTTTTCTTTAACAACTCCCTCCAGGAATTCGCGTTCCTCTCCACCTACGGATTTGATTCGTTTCCCATCAACGGGGAAGTGGTGACCACCCTCCAGGAAACCATCCTCGCCAACCCCAGCTTTACCTGGGAACGCGCCAACAATTTTAACCTTGGACTGGATGGGATCATCCTGGACAACAAGCTGAGCTTTACCTTTGAATACTTCCTCAACAAAAGGGACCAGATCCTGATCCAGAAAACGGGCTCTACCCCCGGCTCTTCCGGAATTGCCGATCTTTTGCCGCCTGTAAATGCCGGTAAAGTAGACAACGAAGGATTTGAGTTCGCCTTAAATTATTTCGGAGGCGATGAAGACAGCTTTAAATGGGATGCCGGCGTGAATGGTGGGTTCGCCAAAAATACGGTGGTGTTCCTCGATGAGATCCCCGGGGCACCCTCCTACCAGTTGCAGGAAGGCAAGCCCATTGGGTCCTACCTCGTATATGAATACGATGGTGTTTTCCGCGATGAAGCCGACATTGCCGCCAATACGCTGGATTATAGTAACGTAAAACCCCAGTTGGAGCCCGGTGACATGAAATTCAAGGACATCAATGGCGATGGGGTGATTGATGACCGCGACCAGGTTCGGCTGGATGAGAGTATCGTACCCAAATTCAACTTCGGAGCCACCTTTAACGCCTCTTACAAGAATTTTGACCTGGCGGTCCTCTTCCAGGGCGCCACAGGGGCCTCCCTGCCCATCCAAACAGAATCCGGGGACATTGGGAACTTCCTCAAATACAGCTTTGACAACCGCTGGAGCATAGACAACCCCAGCAGCGTTCACCCAAGGTTGGCCAGCAGGGGAGACACCTACTATACCGGTGGAAGTTTTGGCAACAATACCTACTACCTGTTCAGCAAGGATTACATCCGGCTGAAGAACATTCAACTGGCCTATAACTTCCCTGAAAAGTGGCTCGAACCCTTTGGCCTTTCGCAATTCCGCGTTTACGTAAGTGGTTTAAATTTAGTAACTTGGGCTAAAAATGATATCTATGATCCCGAATCCGAGGTTTCCGATGGGCAGTTCTATCCCCAGGCCAAGATTATCAACACAGGATTCACCTTAAAATTTTAATTTTTTGTTATGAAAAGAAGAAGACTATTAGTTTATGCCGTTGCGGTTTTAGCCTTGCTGCCGTTATCGTGCGCCGAAGATTTCTTAGACACCAAGCCGCTGGACAAAATTTCAGCGGATGCTACCTGGGCTGATGGCGCTTTATCTGAAGCCTTTGTATTTAACGTGTATTCTTACTTGGGTTATGGCGGTTTTGAGGAAGAAGGCCTGGCCTCTATCACGGATGAAGCCATGTTTACGCACTCCGGGCGTGGGATCAACGTGATCACGGAAGGGTCCCTTTCCGCCGCGACAACCGGAAACGACAGGATTGTTCCCCAATGGGAAGAATTGTACCTGGCCATCCGCCAGGCGAACATCGCCATCAAGGAACTGCCCGAAGCCACTTTTGACGACGCCGACCTTAAAAACCGTTTGCTGGGAGAGTCCTATTTCCTGCGGGCGTATTACTACCACCAGCTGATGCGGTATTACGGCAGCGCCCCCCTGATAGACCGTCCCTACGAACTTAACGAGGATTATTCCATTGAAAGGGGCACCTATGCCGAAAATGTGGATTTCGTCATATCAGACCTCGACCAGGCGATTTCCCTATTGGACGGCCAGCCAGAAACCCCTGGACGCGCTTCAAAACTGAGCGCCATGGGGTTGAAATCAAGGGTCCTCCTCTATGCTGCGAGTGACCTGCGTGACGGCCCCACGGCGGCGGCCAATTCAACCGCCCATGCGGGCTACTCCAACATCGAGCTGGTTGCCTACCCAAGCGGGGACCGGATGGCCCGGTGGAATGCGGCCAAAGTGGCTGCGAAAACCCTTTTAGACGCTACCAGCGGTTACAAACTAGACCTTACAGGCCCGGTTTCTGCCCAGGAAGGATATCAAAACTACCTGTCTATAGCCATGGGAGGCGGAAGCGCTGTGGGCGATGCCGCCGCCCGTGCCGAACTCCTGTTTGAACGCACCCACTCCCCGCTGTTCACAGAAGAGAGCAACTGGCCCCTCGGGGGGATCCACCAGGGCATCAACAATGGCCCCAATGGATACCACAACTGGGCCGGGAACACCCCCATCCAGCAATTGGTAGATGACTATGAAATGATGGACGGTTCCAGGTTTGATTGGAACAACCCCACCCACGCGGCCGATCCGTATGCCAACAGGGACCCCAGGCTCTATGCCACCATACTGTATGACGGGGCCGACTGGAAACCACGCCCCAGCGACGTGGCCGGCATGGACCCCAATGATCAGATACAGACCGGCGCCTATGCCAACGGTTCCGGGGGTGTGATCCCCGGTATCGACACAAGGGACTCTCCCATTGAAAACTGGAACGGTTCCCGCACCGGGTATTACGTGCGCAAATTTATCGATGCCGATCCCGGAGTGATCGACAACCAGTCGAGTGCACAGGTGGTGCCCTGGCCCTTCATCCGGTACACCGAGATCGCACTGAACTACGTGGAAGCCTGCCTGGAAACCGGGGATGAAGGCGAAGCGATCAACTGGCTGAACAAGATCCGATTCCGGGCCGGGATGCCCGCGGTGACCGCATCAGGCAGCGCGCTGGTCGATCAGTATCGCAATGAAAGAAGGGTGGAACTGGCCTATGAAGAACACCGCTTTTTCGATGCCAGGCGTTGGATGATCGCACCGGAAACCCTGGGAAGGGGTATCAAAGTGATGCGGCCCGTGGCTACCTTAAAACCGGGCGCCACCCCGCTGGTCCCTTACAGGCATGACAAAACGGTCTATGACTATACCTATAACGTGGTAGACAACACCGACAATGAAACCCGCAGTTGGGATGATAAGATGTATTTCTTCCCCCTAAGCAGGGATGAGATCAACCGTAACAATAAACTGGTCCAAAACCCAGGTTATTAATTTGAGTTAGTTTTTTAATTTCAGGATTCTATCCCCTTCCTTGGGGATAGAATCCATATTTTTGGGCTACGATGAAAACAGTCTTCCATGGGCATCCTGCCCTATTTGCCCTCCTCCTTGTCCTTGTTCTTGGATGTAACCCAAACCCATCTTCAGAAGAAGCGGACCCGCCAGAGGACCTACCTCCCGTGTTCGCGCTCATAGCACCCGACAGTTCCAACATCCGTTTTGAAAATACGCTTGTCGAAGGGCCCAACGCCAACGTGCTCATGTATGAATACCTCTACAACGGGGGCGGGGTGGCCGCAGGCGACCTCAATGGGGATGGGCTCATAGACCTTTATTTCACCTCCAATATGGGGGCCAATAAATGCTACCTGAACCTAGGGGCCATGGCCTTCCGGGATATAACGGACTTATCAGGGGTGAGTGGCCGGCCCGGACCCTGGAAAACGGGGATCAGCATGGCCGATGTCAACGGTGACGGAAGGCTGGACCTATACCTCTGCTATAGCGGGGCCCTGCCTCCCCAAAAGCGGGCCAACCAGCTTTTTATCAATATGGGGAACAATGCGGACGGGATCCCGATTTTTGAAGAAAAAGCAGGCGAATACGGCCTGGCGAGTGAAGCCTTCAGCAACCAGGGGTATTTCTTCGACTACGACCGCGACGGCGACCTGGATATGGTGCTGCTAAACCATAACCCCAAATCGCTGCCCGTGCTCAATGTAGCCAGTACCCGCGAATTCCTGAAAGAAGACGACCCCCTGCAGGGAATCCGGCTATACCAACAGCACAACGGGCGTTTCACCGATGTCACCGTGCAAGCGGGCATCAGCGGGTCTGCCCTTACCTACGGCCTGGGGATAGGGATCTCCGACCTGAATGACGATGGGTGGCCCGACTTTTACGTCTCCAATGATTATGCCGTACCCGACTACCTGTATATTAACCGTCAGGACGGGACCTTCGACAATCAACTTAGCCAGCAACTGGGGCATACCAGCCATTTTTCCATGGGGAACGACATTGCGGATGTGAACAACGACGGGTGGCAGGACATCATTACCCTGGATATGCTCCCGGAAGACAACCGCCGGCAGAAACTCCTGCTGGCCCCTGATAATTACGATAAATTCGACCTCAATGTGCGTAGCGGGTTCCATTACCAATACATGCGCAACATGTTGCAAATCAATAACGGCGAAGGCAGTTTCAGTGAAATCGGACAACTTGCGGGGATCTCCAATACCGATTGGAGTTGGGCAGCCCTCCTGGCCGACTACAACAACGATGGGTGGAAGGACCTCTTCGTTACCAACGGCTATTACCGGGATTACACCAACCTGGATTTTATCAACTACATGGAGGATTACGTGCAAGCCAAAGGCCGGTTGCTGCGCCGGGACGTACTGGATATCGTCAGCAAAATGCCCTCCTCCAACCTCACCAACTACCTCTTTTCCAACCAGGGTGAAGGATCCTTTGAGGATCAAACCGTCCGATACGGGGTAGACCAACCTGCCAATAGCAACGGGGCCGCCTATGCAGACCTGGACAATGATGGCGATCTGGACCTGGTGGTTAACAACATCAACCAACCGGCATTCCTGTACCGCAATGATACCGAACGGGCCAATGCCCATTTCCTGCAACTCCAATTGCAGGGCCGGGACGGCAATACCCAGGGCATTGGTGCCCGGGTAACCCTCTACCAGGGCGCCCTCCGACAAAGCCTGGTGCAAATGCCCACCCGCGGTTATCTCTCAAGCGTGTCTCCCATCCTGCATTTTGGGTTGGGAGAAAACAGCACCCTGGATTCGCTTACCATCCGCTGGAACAAAGGGGGGGAACAAACCCTCACCGGCATTGCCGCTGACCAGTTGCTGGTTCTGGATGAAGCTGATGCGCGCGCACCGGGCAGCAAAGCCCCGCGGCAGCCCACCCTCCTATCAGAGGTCTCCTCCCCCATTGCTCATACCACCCCCCGTTCGGAGATCAATGATTTTAAAAGGCAATCTCTCCTCATTTCCCAATTTTCGCACTCGGCCCCTTGTATGGCCCGGGCAGATTTTAACATGGATGGGCTCGACGACCTCTTTATCGGAGGGGTACAGGGGCAGGCAGGGGATATTTACCTGGGTACATCCGGGGGCCGTTTCACAAAACAAGCCATAGGGGCCCTGGCCAGCGACCGGGCCTACCATGACAGCGATGCCGCCGTTTTGGACGCCAATGGCGACGGGTTTCCAGACCTATATGTAGCCAGTGGGGGCTACCACCACCTTGCCCCAGACGACCCCTTGCTGCAAGACCGTTTGTACCTGGGAGACGGAAAAGGGTCCTTTACCAGGGACCTTGCCGCCCTGCCGGCCCTGTTGACCAGCACGGCTGCCGTTGCCGTGGGCGATGCGGACCAGGATGGCCATCCCGACCTCTTTGCAGGCGGAAGGGTAATCCCCGGGCGCTATCCGGAAATCCCCCGTAGCTATTTGCTCACCAATGATGGCAAAGGGCATTTCACGGATGCGACCAGCCGTTTGGCTCCGGCCCTAAGCCAGCCCGGCCTGGTCACCGACGCCCTGTGGCAGGACCTGGACCGCGACGGGCAACAGGAATTGATCCTGGTGGGCGAATGGATGCCGGTACAAATTTTTGGCCTGCAATCCGGGACGTTCGAAGACCAAACTGGTAAATTCCTGGACCAGGAATACCAGGGGTGGTGGAACACCCTTACCTCAACCGATGTCAACTCGGATGGCATACCCGACCTTATCGCTGGCAATATGGGCACCAACACCCAATTCCGGGTTTCCACGGAAGAACCCGCGGAAATGCACTACGCAGACTTCGACCAAAATGGTTCGGTAGACCCGGTATTCAGTTTCTTTATCCGGGGAAAGAGTTTCCCATACCTGACGCGGGACGAACTGCTTGGCCAATTGGCCTCCCTGCGTTCCAAGTTCACCACCTACGCGAGCTATGCAGACGCTACCCTCACCGATATTTTTAGTGCCTCACAACTGGAACAGGCCGGAAAGTTAAGCGCCAACCATATGGCCACCACCCTCTTCCTCAGCACGGCAGACGGCCACTACAAATCCGTCCCACTGCCACGGCAGGCCCAGTATTCGCCTGTCTACCAGGTAGCCACAGGCGACTTCAACGCGGATGGGAACGAAGATCTGATCCTCTTTGGGAACAACAACTACTTTAAGCTGCGCCTGGGGCGTTTTGACGCCAATATGGGCACCTTGCTTTTAGGGGATGGAAAAGGTAATTTTGACTATGTGCCCCAACCGCAATCAGGCCTTTTTGTGAAAGGGGATGTCCGGTCCGTAGTCCGGATAGGCGATCTCCTATTAATCGGTGTTTATGGCGGGGAGCTAAAAACCCTTCGCCTGAACAGCCCTTCAAATCTGAAAAGTGATGAAATGGCTCCTTCTAAATAGGCCAGGCTACTGGCTACTATTCCTGTGTACGCTGACCCTGGGATGCTCACGGGATCCCGGACCCCCAATGACCGATGGTGATGTTGCCCTGGAGTGGGCCCGGATGACCACGTATATCACGCAGTATACGCCTTCCAACTCTCCCACCTTCGCGTCCAGGGCCTTTGGGTATATCGGGCTTTGTATGTATGAATCGGTGGTGAATGCCTATCCTGCCTACAATTCCATGGCCGGGCAACTCAGTGGCCTGGAAGCCCTGCCCAAACCCCGGGAAGGGCAGGCCTACCACTGGGTACTTTCCATGAACGCTGCCCAGGCTTCCATCCTCAAACAAATCTACCTGCAAACCTCCGATGAGAACAAAGCCCGGGTAGACTCCCTGGAACAAGCTGTCTACCGGAAGTTTTCAGACACCCTGGACACCGCCGTCGCCAGCAGGTCCGTGGCCTACGGACGCCAGGTGGCCGACGCTATCTTCCAATGGTCTAAAACAGACGGGGGGCACCGGGGTTACCTGAGGAATTTTGACAAGCAAATGGTACACCCGGAGTTTCCCGGTTCGTGGAAACCCCCGCTCTTTGCCCAGTCGTTCAGCCACCACCCGCTGCACCCACACTGGGGGAAGAACCGCACCTTCGTGAGGGCGAACCGGGAATTGCCCACCCCCGGGATGCTTCCCTATGACACCGTCCCCGGTTCGCCATACTACCAGCAGTTCGTGCAGGTATACGAAAAGGAAAGGGAACTGACACAGGCTGAAAAAGAAGCGGCCATCTGGTGGGGAGACGACCCGGATGTGAGTTTTACGCCCCCCGGGCACTCCTATTATATCGCCACCCTGGCAATGGAATCAAAACGACCACCGCTTATCAAAATAGCCGAAACCTATGCCAAAACCGGGATGGCCGTAGCCGATGCATTTATCAAGTGCTGGGAGTGGAAGTATCACTTTTTCTCAGAACGCCCCAATACCTTTATCCCCCGGTTTATCGATCCCGAATGGGAGTCGTTCTGGCCCGACCCGCCCTTTCCTGCCTTCCCCTCAGGGCACGCCATACAGGCTGCGGCAGCCGCCACGGTACTGGAAGACAGCTTGGGGGAGGCTTTTGCATTTACCGACAGGGCCCATGAAGGCAGGGAACGGGATGAAGTACGGGATACCGACTTTGTGATCCGCTCTTTCGATTCCTTTTGGGAAGCGGCCCGGGAAACGGCCGATTCGCGTTTTTACGGTGGCATCCATACCCCCCAGGACAACGAGGTGGGCCTTGCCGAAGGCGTCAAGGTCGCAAAGAATATTTTACAACTCAAATGGAAGAAATCATAAGGCCGTGAACCTACAGAAAACCCGGTATTTCATATGCGCCCTCACCTGGGCCTGTTGTGTACCCGCCTGGGCCCAAACCCCCTTTACAGACGTCACGGAACAGGCCGGCATAGCCCATGTATTCCATGTCTATGAAGGCACGTTTGGAGGGGGGGCAACCGTATTTGATATTGACAATGATGGTTTCGAAGACCTTTTTATTACCGGTGGCACGGGCGATGACGCCCTTTACCTCAACCAGGGCGACGGGTCTTTCCGCAATATTTATGAGGATTCTGGGCTCACGCTCACCCGCGGGTTTGTGACCCAGGGCGTGGTAAGCGCCGACGTGGACAGGGATGGGTATCGCGACCTGTTCATCACCACTATCAATACCACCACGGGAGCGGAAGAAATCCCGAGGGCCAAAAACCTCCTTTTCCTGAACAACCGGGGTGATTTGACATTCCGGGATGCCACCACCGATTATGGCCTGGAAGACCTCAACTCCTTCAGCACAGGGCCCAGTTTTGGCGATGCCAATGCCGATGGCTATCCCGACCTCTTTGTGGGCAACTATTTCAAGAATTTTGAAGGCAAGCTGGGGGTCATCAAAGACGCTACCATTGTCAGCGCCAACCAAACCGCAGAACCGTACCTGCTTATCAACAAAGGGGGCAGCACCTTTGAGCCCGCCAACGAAAAATACGGTATTGGCCACAAAGGTTTTGGGTTTGGTGGGGTCTTTACCGATTTTGACAACGATGGCGACCAGGACCTGCTGGTGAACCAGGATTTCGGTTATAAGGCCGTCCCCAATTTCCTGTACGAAAACCGCTATCCGGACGATTCTTACCTGGATGTCAGTGAAGCAAAAGAAATGGACCTGAAAATCAACGCCATGGGGGCGGCGGTGGGCGATATTGACAACAATGGCCTGATGGATTATTACGTGACCAACATTAAATTCAACCTGTTGATGGTCAACCAGGGAAGGGAACAACCCTTTGCGGACGAAGCAAAACAGCGCGGCACAAACAATTTTGCGATAAGCTGGGGGGCCAATTTTGCCGATTTTGACCTGGATGGCGACCTCGACCTCTATGTATCCAACGGCGACCTCAACCCCAATTGCGTCCCCATGGGCAATTTCTATTTTGAAAACAACGAAGGCTATTTCACGGAAAAAGGCCGTGAAAAAGGGGTGAATGATTATGGTATTGGCCGGGGTTCCATCGTCTTTGACATGGAAAATGATGGCGACCTGGACATCCTGGTGGTGAACCAGCAAGCAGTCCTGGAGTACCCGGTGCCATCTTCCACCCGCCTCTTCCGTAATGACAGCGCGCAGGGGCATTGGCTGAAAATCGCGTTAAAAGGCCTGCAGGCAGAACCCAACGGCATAGGTTCCAGGGTCACGGTAGTCTCGGGGGGGCAGCGGATGATCCGTGAAATTGATGGCGGGGGTTCCAGCCACCTCTCCCAGAACTCGGTGATCGCCCACTTCGGACTGGGGAAGCATACCGGGGTAGATTCAGTCATTGTCACCTGGACGGGGGGGAAGAAGCAATACCTGCTGAACCCCAAAGTGGATACCCTCCTCACAATTGAAGAAATTCCCGATGAAAAAACCGATGGGATCTGGTGGGTACTTGCCGTATTGGGGGTGCTGGGCATCACGGGGGCCCTGTACCTGCGCCAAAGAAAAAAAGGCAAATCCCGGGCGTAACCCCCTGCCGCAACTTAGATATTGCGCTTCCGTAACTGCTCTCCAAAGGCGTGAAATTGCGCATAGGCTTCTTTTCCCAACGGCAACTTCTCCAGTTGCGCGAAGGCCTTTTCGGTATAGCGCAAAATTTCCTCCCTCGCCGCCCTGTCGGCCCCGGAACTTTGGTAAATATCCTTTACGGCCCCTATTTTGGCTGCAGGGTCCTGCGGCCTGATGGAAAAGAGGTGTTCCAGTTCCTTAACCCCTCCCGGGCCAGCCAGCTCCAGGGATTTCAGGTAGAGGAACGTCTTCTTGTTCTCAATAATGTCGCCTCCTGGCTGCTTTCCAAACGTCCTGGGATCGCCAAAGGCATCCAGGTAATCATCCTGCAACTGGAACGCCATGCCCAGGTGGAGCCCGAATTCATAGGCGGCCTGTTGGACATCAGGGGGGGTGCCCGCGATCATGGCACCGGTTTGCATACAGGCTCCGAGCAATACCGCGGTCTTGTTGCGGATCATATGAAGGTATTCCTCCATGAGGACCACTTCCCGGGCCTCGAAATCCACATCGTATTGCTGCCCCTCACATACTTGCAGGGCGGTCCGGCTAAAAAGTGCCACCAGGGGCTTAAAAAGGACCGGCTCATAGGTTTCAAAAAGCTGGTAGGCCCTGATCAGCATGGCATCGCCCGACAGGATCCCCGTGTTGGTATCCCACTTCTCATGGACGGTTACCTTTCCCCTGCGCAGGGGGGCCGCATCCATAATATCGTCGTGGACCAAAGAAAAATTATGAAAAAGTTCCAAAGCCAGGGCTGCCGGGAGGGCATCACGGTAATCCCCCTTAAGGGCGTTGGCAGCCATCAGGGTCAGGACGGGACGCATCCGCTTTCCCCCCAGCCCCATAATGTAAACCATGGGTTCATAGAGCTGTTCCGGTTCCCGTTTGCCAAGTTGCTGGCCTAAATAAGCATTGAAAGCCGTCCTGTAGTGCGCTGCTGTTTGCAATTCCAATGGATTTTCACCAAAAATACACTAATTCGCCGCAGCGGAAAACACGGGATGCCATTTTAAAGCCCCGGGAAGGGACCATTTTGGGCGAATGTTAAATAATTGTAAAACTTTGGAAACTTTTAATGTTCTTATAGTTTCCAAGCCTATATTTGCCCTCCAATTATGAAAGAGGATATTATCAGCAAGGCAATGGATATGTTCCTGACCTACGGGTTTAAGAGCGTTACCATGGATGATCTGGCCCATGCAATGGGGATCTCCAAAAAAACCATTTATACCCATTTTAGCAACAAGACCCAATTGGTGGAAGAAGGGGCCCTGTCTCTTTTTGATAGTGTTGCCTGTGGTATTGACCATATCCTCTCCATGGAAAAAAACCCCATTGAAGAGTTGTACGAAATCAAGAAGTTCGTCATGCAACATCTGAAAAACGAAAAAACCGCCCCACAGTACCAGCTGCAGAAGTACTATCCCAAGGTGCACAGCATGCTACAGAAAAAACAGTTCGAAAAGATGCAGGATTGTGTGATCGACAACATACGGCGCGGGATCACGATGGGCATCTACAGGGAGAACCTCAATATCGACTTTGTGGCACGGATCTACTTTGCCGGGGGGACCATCATCAAAGACCAGAAGCTGTTCCCGTTAGAAAAATTCCCCATTGGAAAGCTGATGGACGATTACCTGGAGTACCACCTGAGGGGGATCATCACCCCTGAAGGCCGTAAAATCTTAAATAGTATCATCAATTCAAATCACGAATAAATGCGCAACAACCTCCTACTCTTTCTGGCCCTCCTATGCCTGGGAACGGGATTTTCCCAGGAAACGCCCCGGCAGTTTACCCTGGAAGCGGCCATTGCTTTTGCCCTGGAACACAATTACAGCAGCATCAACGCGGGCAGGGATATCCTGGATGCCCAAAAACAAAAATGGGAAACCATCGCCGGGGGTCTGCCCCAGATCAGCGGAAGCGTCAGCTATCAAAACCAGCTCAAGCAACCCGTTTCTCAGATCCCGGCCGAATTTTTCGGGGGGGAACCAGGCACCTTTCAACCGATCATATTCGGGCTACCGCAACAGGCCAACGCCACAGCCACGCTTCGCCAGCAGATCTTTGACGGTTCTTATATCGTTGGGGTACAGGCCACCAAGGCCTTCCTGAGTTACAACCGCAACAACAGGGAAAAAACCGAACAGGAAGTACGGCAGGGGGTGGTAGAAGCCTATGGCAACGTCTTGCTGGCACAGGAAACCGTCAGCATCCTGGAAAAGAACGTGGCCACCCTGGAAAAAAACCTGTACGAAACCCAAAAGATCTATGAAAACGGCCTTGGTGATGAAGAAAGCGTAGAGCAACTGCAAATTACCCTTTCTTCGGTAGACAGCCAGTTGAAAAACGCCATCCGCCTGCAGGATATCACCCTCCAAATGCTGAACCTCATGATGGGCCTCCCCCTGGACCACCCTACGGGGCTGACTGAAAACCTGGACGATCTCGCCCGGCAGCAGATGGACCTCAGCCTGCTCGATAGCGAATTGACCATGGAAAACAATGTAGATTACAAGTTGGCCTTCAATCTGAACGAACAGCGTTTCTATGAATTGAAACTGGCCAAGAGCCGGGCCCTTCCTACCCTGAACGCTTTCGTGAATTACGGCAGCACCTCTTTCAGCGACGAATTCAACTTCCTGAGTGGGGAACCGGAATGGTTTGACTCTTCCGTATTGGGATTCGACCTGGAGATTCCCATTTTCAGTTCTTTCAAGCGAAGTGCCAGCACCCAACGCGCCAAAATAGCATTGGACAAGGCTAAAACCCAACTCACGGAGACCGAAGAACGCATCCGCCTTCAATTGGAACAGGCAAAGAGCGACTATATCCTGGCCATAGAGCAATACGAAACCACCAAGCAAAACCTGGACCTGGCCGAACGGATCGAAAAAAAGAACCAGACCAAGTACCTGGAAGGACTTGCCAGCAGTTTCGAATTGCGGCAGGCACAATTGCAGCTGTACACCTCACAACAGGAATACCTGCAATCCATGGTCGACGTAATCAACAACAAGACTGCCCTGGAAAACATCATCAATCAATGAAAACAACACACCACAATCCAACTAGAATGAAACAATTAGTCACCTTATCCATAGCCGTTTTTGCCCTGGCGTCCTGCGGGGGCGGCAAGGAGCAATCCATCGAAGACCTTATCGCCCAGGGGAACCTGGAAGCCATCCGGGTCAGGAAATCCGAACTGTCGGGTCAGGCCAAAAGCCTGGAAGGGCAGCTGCGCCAGTTAGATTCGGCCATCGCCCTCCTGGATACCGATGAGAATTATCCTCTGGTCTCCGCCGTTGAAGTACAGGAGGAAACCTTTGACCACTTCCTGGAGCTGCAGGGCGACGTAAAGACCAGGCAAAATGTCCTTATCTATCCGGAGATGGGGGGGATCCTTGAAAAAGTATACGTCAAAGACGGGCAACAGGTTCAAAAGGGCCAGCTCCTGGCCACCATAGACGACGGCGGGCTCAGCAGCCAACTGGCGCAACTCAGAACCCAGGAAGCCCTGGCCCAAACCACTTTTGAGCGCCAAAAACGCCTTTGGGAGCAGCAGATTGGTTCGGAGATCCAATTCCTGGAAGCGAAGGCCAGCTACGAGGCCCAGCAAAACGTGGTCAAGCAACTCGAGAGCCAACTTGCAAAAGCAGCCATCCGGGCCCCTTTTACCGGCATCATAGACGACGTCATCAAAGACCAGGGTACCGTGGTTTCTCCGGGGCCCGGTTCAGAGGTTTTCAGGATCGTCAACCTTTCCGATATGTATATCGATGTGGAAGTGCCCGAACGCTACCTCAGCTCTGTGACCGAAGGCAAGGAGGTTAAGATCTATTTTCCGGTCCTGGGCGACAGCCTCAGCAGCAAGGTTCGCAACACCGGCAATTTCATCAACCCGAATAACCGCTCTTTCAATGTGGAGATACCGGTACCCAACAAAGGGGGGGCCATCAAGCCCAACCTTACCGCCAGGGTGAGCATCAACGATTACAGCAACGCAAAGGCCTTGCTGGTACCCCAAAGCATCATTTCGGAAAACGCCGAAGGGGAACAATACATCTACGTTGCCGACGAGATCGAAGGCGGATCCCGGGCAATGGCCAGGAAGGTGATCATTACCACCGGACAAACCCAGGCAGCCTTGGTAGAAGTGCTGTCGGGTATTGAAGCCGGGGACCTGGTGATCAAAGAAGGCGCCCGCAGTGTGAAGGATGGACAAAAAGTCGAACTGTTAAACTAATCGCCATGAGCAAACAGAAAAAGAACGTCGACAAAGAATTTGGCCTATCCTCCTGGGCGATTGACAACCCTTCGGTCATTTACGTAATGATAGGCTTGTTCCTGTTTCTAGGCATCTCCTCGTACCAGGCTTTACCCCGTGAGGACTTTCCCGAGATCATAGAGACCAAGATCTACGTAAGCACCCCCTACCCGGGGAACACGGCCGAAGACATAGAACGGCTGATTACTGATCCGCTGGAAGACCGCCTGAAGAACGTGAGCAATGTGGTAGACATCGTCTCCACCTCCCAGGAAGATTATTCCATCATTACCGTAGAGTTCGACGAAGAGATCAGTGTGGAGCAGGCCAAGCAAAAAGTGAAGGATGAAGTGGATGCCGAGAAAGCCAGTGAAGACTGGCCCACCTTTAACAATGCCAAGGTGGAGCCCAATGTTTTTGACCTCAATATTTCTGAGGAATACCCCATTATCAATATCAACTTCACCGGCGATTACCCGGTGGAGAAGCTCAAGGAATTTGCCGAATACCTGCAGGACGAGATAGAAGACCTCGCCGAGGTCAAAAAGGTAGATATCCGGGGAGCACAGGACAAGGAAGTGGAAGTAGCAGTGGACATCTATAAGATGATGGCTGCCAAAGTAAGTTTCAACGACGTTATCACCGCCATTGCCAACGGGAATATGACCATGTCTGCAGGCAACCTGAAAACCAGCAGCCAAAGGCGTACCATCCGGATCCTCGGGGAGGTTGAGGACCCCTCTGAACTCAATAGCTTTGTGGTAAAATCTGAAAACGGGAACGCGGTCTACCTGAAGGACATTGCCCAAGTTTCTTTCAAGGAAGAGGACAAAACCACCTTTGCGCGCGAATTTGGGGAAAGTGTGGTAATGCTCGACGTCAAGAAGCGGGCTGGTAAAAATGCCATCGCCGCGGCAGACAAAATCAAGGAACTGGTACGGGAAAGCCAGGAAAACTACTACCCGGCAGACCTGCACATCTCTATCGCCAATGATTCTTCTGCCAGGACCCTCAACCAGGTAGATGACCTGGTGAACAACATCATCTTCGGGATCATCCTGGTGGTCACCGTACTCATGTTCTTCCTCGGATTCCGCAATGCGTTGTTCGTGGGATTCGCCATCCCCATGTCTATGTTCATGTCCTTTATGATCCTGTCCTGGCTGGGCTATACCCTGAACACCATGATCCTCTTTGGGATGATCATGGGGCTGGGGATGTTGGTGGATAACGGGATCGTGGTGGTAGAGAACGTCTACCGCCTGATGGATCAGGAAGGGATGACGCGCATCGAAGCCGCCAAAAAAGGGATCGGTGAAATTGCCTTCCCCATTATCATTTCTACCCTCACCACGGTAGCCGCCTTTGTACCTCTCGGGCTATGGCCGGGTATTTTCGGGCAGTTTATGATCTATTTCCCCATTACGCTGTCCGTGGTCCTGGGCTCATCCCTCTTTGTCGCCATCTTCATGAACTCCATGCTGGTATCGCGTTTTATGGATGTGGGGGAAAAAGAGCTCACTTTAAAGCAACTGCTTCGCGTCAGTGCCATCCTTATCGGCATTGGGGTATTTATCCTGATTGTCGGTGGTCCGGTCCGCGGATTTGGGACCTTGCTGATCTTCACCGCCTTCATGTTCTGGATCTACAAATACTTCCTGAAACGATGGGCGCGCAATTTCCAGAACAGTACCATGGTGCGTTTGGAAAACTGGTATGAAACCCGCCTGAAACATGCCCTGCGCAGGAACAATGTGTATTGGTATTTCGGGCTGACGTTCCTGCTGCTCGTCGTTGTCATCATGCTCTTTGGCGTCTCCCTGGGAAGTGGCCGTACCAGGGTAGAGTTTTTCCCGGACAATACCCCCAACGAGATTTATGTCTACATAGAGTATCCCCAGGGCACCTCCATTGAAAAGACCAATGAGATCACCAAAGACATAGAGAAGCGGGTGTACACGCTTGCCGGCAGCGACAAATACACCCATGGAGACCACAACATCCTGGTGGAATCTGCAGTCTCACAGGTGGGTGAAGGCGCAGGAAACCCATTTACCGACGGGGGATCTGCCGCCGAAATGCCCCACCGTGGCAAGGTGACCTTGTCCATGCGGGAATTCAAGTACCGCGAAGGCCTTGACACCGAGGTGCTACGGCGCGAAATCCAGGACAACCTCCAGGGGATCTACCCCGGGGTGGCCCTGTCTGTGGAAAAAGAAGCCGTGGGCCCGCCGGCGGGCTACCCCATCAATATCGAACTGGAAGGCAAGGATTACGACGAGCTCATCAATACAGCCGAAGATATCCGCAACTTCATCAACAGCAAGAATATCGCGGGGATCGAAGAATTGAAGATCGACGTAAACAAGAGCAAGCCCGCCATGCAAGTAGTGGTCGACCGTGAGAAGGCAGGCGAGCTAGGCGTGGCCGTCGGGCAGGTTGGCAGCCAGTTGCGGCGATCGTTGTTCGGGGAAAAAGCCGGGGTGTACAAAGAGGATGGGGAAGATTACGACATCAATGTACGCTTTAAGGAAGACCTTCGCTATAACAAAAGTGCGCTCTTTAACCAGAACATTATTTTCCGGGACCAGGCTACCGGGCAGATCAGGGAAATCCCGGTGTCTGCCGTAGCTACCCAGCGCAATACCTCTTCCTTCAGTGCCATTAAGCACGCAGACAACAAGCGGGTGGTGACCGTATATTCCGGATTGAAGCCCGGCTTTACCGACGCCGCTGCCATTGTGGGTGAAATCCAGGAAGAAATGGAGAGCTTTAAGGGGCTGCCCCCCGATATCAAGATTGATTACACAGGGCAATTGGAAGAGCAGAACAAACAGATGCAATTCCTTGTCGGCGCCTTTTTCTCCGGCCTGGGACTGATCATGCTGATCCTGATCTTCCAGTTCGGGAGCATTTCCAAGCCGGTCATCATTATGCTAGCGATCTTCCTCAGCTTTATCGGTGTCTTCGGAGGCCTCATGCTCACGGGATGGCCCTTTGTAATCATGATGACCATGATGGGGATCATTTCACTGGCGGGGATCGTCGTAAACAACGGGGTGGTCCTCCTGGATTATACGCAGATCCTCATAGACCGGAAGAAGGTAAGCCTGGGACTGTCTGATGACGACCTGCTGAGCAGGGACGACGCGCGGGAGGCCATTATTCGTGGCGGCAAGGCCAGGCTACGGCCGGTACTGCTCACCGCGATTACCACCGTGCTGGGACTGATCCCCCTGGCGATCGGACTCAACATCGACTTTTTCTCCCTCTTTTCCCAATTGGATGCCAACGTCTATATAGGGGGAGATAACGTGATCTTCTGGGGACCCCTGGCATGGACCGTGATCTTTGGCTTGCTAGTGGCTACCTTCCTTACGCTCATCATCGTACCGGTACTCTTTTTTATCGTCTACCGGTTTAAAATACGGATGCGGGGTGCAAGGGAAAAACAGAAGCAGCCCGGTGAAAAAAGAGCCCTGGAAGCCGCGGCTTAAGTACCCTTATAAATAAACCGCCCTTTGTGATGCACAAAGGGCGGTTTGCATTGGGTGAAACCTGAATCTTATTGGTTTTCGTTCTGCGGGATGGGGAACTGCTGTACGGTGCCGTCGCCAGGGCGGTCGAGCGGAAGGTCGCCCAGCCGGCCAAACCTCCTGAGGTCTATCCACCGGTGGCCCCCTTCGGCATAGAGCGAATATCGCCTTTCGTACAGGATCCTGTCTTCATCTACTGTGCCCGGGAGTACATCCCCAAGGCCTGCAGCGTTCCGTACCACGTTGATGGCATTTTCTGCCTCTGTGGGGTCTGCCGTCATATTGGCTTCTGCATAGAGCAGGAGGAGCTCTTCATTGCGGATAATCCCAACAGGGGCTATATTGCTTTGGTATACCCATACATCATAACTTCCCGTCAAATTGTCCGAAGTCAGGGGAGAATCCCTTAACTGTGCCTTGTCCACCCGGTTGTCCCCGGCTTCCGCGTCGGTGACAAAGGAGGGGTGTGCAATCCGTACATTCGCTACGGTAGAATTGAGCGCGAAGAACAAGGGGTTGGCCAAATCTGCCCCCGAGAGCGAAAAGGTAAAATACGCGCCATCGTCCAGGTTCCCGCTTAGGTCCAGGAAGGAATCCTGCAAATGGGTCAGGACTTCGGGGTAGTTGCCCTGGTAGGCGGCCACCCGGGCCGCAAGGGCCTTGTTGAACTGGGTAAAGGTCGCAGGGGTATCAAAAGCCGCGAAACCGGCGGGGATGGGAAAAGGAAATGCCGGTCCCCCGTTGGACAGGTCCGTGGCTGCGGAAGCCAGCAGGCCGGAGAGGAAAGACAGCGCCGCGTCATACCCTAGAAAAGGCCCCAGGTTATCCGGGTCAGCCACATCGGTCCTGATGCCATTCTGGTATTCAAGGTTGAGGACCATCAATAATTCATGGGCCTTGATCGTATTGACAAGCCCCCTGGCCGCCGCGATCTCGGCATCCGTAAAATCAGCCGTGGTATTCTCAAGCCCTTCCAGGATCAGGTTGATGTTCTTGACCGTGGCATAACGCGATCCATAGGGGCGGGTGATGTAAAAGGTGTTGTCGTCTAACACCCCGGTAAGTAAATCAGCGGTCCATCTGGGATCAGACGACTGGATCCTCCAGTATTCCCGTCCCACAACCGACATGGCGTCTACCTGGGTGCCCAGACGTTCACGCATATCCGAAAACACACCGGCTACAGCGTTTGCAAGCTCACCTCTCGAAATATCCTGGGAAATAGACGTCGTGTCCGCCCCATTCAAATTCACCCCGTCTTCTACCTCACAGGAGGCGCAAAAGACAGTGAGGAGTATCACTAGAATAACTTTATTGAAAATTTTCATTTGCTATATTTTTTTAAATTCTTAAAAGTTTACCGAAACATGGAACAAATAACGCTTCGAGGATGGGAAGGGGGTTACCTCCACCCCGGTTGAAAGGGCATTGGACCCAAAGTTTGACACTTCGGGGTCATAGCTGTTATAGTCAAAGATATTAATCAGGTTGTTCCCGGAAAGGCCCACTTTAATCCCGGATACATAGCCGTCAAAGACCCGCTCCAGGAATTCGCCGGGCACATCGTAATACAGGCCAATTTCACGTAGCCTGAGATAGGAGGCATCTTCCACAAAGGGGGCGGCATTGCCTGCGAAGAAGGAACTGATCCTGAAATCCCCATTGGAAAGGGTCCCGGTGGGATCCAGGGTGAAGTCGTCATAATCATCGGAGGTCTGCCCAAAATCAAACAACAGGTTGGAGAGGTTGATGTTGTCTCCCCCCTTTTTCCAGTGCCATAAAAATGACAGGGTAAAGTCCTTGTATTTAAGGTTGTTGGTGAACGTCATCTGGAAATCCGGTTCGGCATCCCCCAGGACGACGATATTCCCGTTTTCATCGTTCCCCACGATTTGGGTAACGCTTTTCCCCTCTTCAATCCGGAAAGTCCCCAATCCGGTTCCAAAACCACCCGTGTCAAAAGGATCTACATCCAACTTGGTCACTTCTGATTTGTTCTTGAAAAAGATGACCCCGGTATCCCAGCTAAAGGATTCCGAATAGATTGGGCTGGCGTTCAGGGCAATTTCAACCCCTTTGTTTTCCAGGTTACCGGCATTGGACCACCTGAAATCAAACCCGGAAGAAGGGATGTTGTTGGCCTGCAGGATCAGGTCATCCACAGACTTCTTGTAATAGGAAAATTCCAGGAGCACTTTGTTGTCGAAAAGCCCGGCATCAAACCCAAGCTCCAGTTCCTTTTGCCGCTCCGGGGTTATATCCGGGTCCCCCAGGGTATTGGGTACGACGATACCCACCTGCCCGTCGATCAACGAATTGTTGTAGGCCGTGAACAGTGCGCCGTTGGGGGCAAAGTTCCCCGCTTCCCCATAAGCGCCTCGTACTTTGAACTGGCTCAGAAAATCTATCGTCCAAAAGTCAAAGTTGTGCAGGTTGAATGCCGCCGAGGCCTTGGGGTAGTAAAACAGCTTGTTGGCATCGCCATTGTTGCTCGACTTATCCCCCCTCAAACCAAGGGTACCGATAATCTTGTCCTGGTAGTTGACTTCCTCCTGTACGAAAAACCCGAAGTCTTCCTGCTCCAGCCGGAACTGACTGACCGATATGTTAGCGCCCTGGTCCAAATTGGTTTCAGAGGCGATAAGGTCGGTTGCCACATTTCGAATGGTGTTCTGGGAAAAGGTCTGTTTGGTGACACCCGCCTGGGTGGTGAAATTAATATCGTTGTCGGTGAAGTAATTATGAACGAGGAAGGCCGAGTAGTTGGCATCCTTGTTTTCAGTAGTCCCCTGGGCTGTCAGGCCGTTTACACCCCCGTTGGAAATTTTCTGGAATTGCAATTCCTTGGGGAAAATGGCCGTGGTGACCAGCTCGTAGTAATCTACCCCGCCCCGGAGGATGACCTTTAAATTAGATCGATCTGTCTGGTAGAGGGTGGCGTCAAAAGTACCCCCAAGGATCATCCTGTTGGTGCTTTCGTTGTTGGTAATCAGGTCGCGTGTTTGCAGGGGGTTAGAAGCCCCGTAGGGGTTGTCCGGATAGTTGCCGTTCTCATCGGGGAACAATTGCGCCCAGGGCGGTAGTGACGTCAGGGCCACCCCCAGGGTTGTCCCGGAATTGTCGTTGTTAAAAAAGCCCCGGTCTGCCGAGGAGTTGATGTAGTTGGTCGTAAGTGACAGCTTGGCCCGGTTGTCAAAGAGTTGGTGGTCTATGTTCAGGCGGACCGATTTTTTGTCGTATCCGGTGCCCTTCACAATCCCATCTTCTTCATTGTTGGTAAAACCCGCGTAAAACTGGGTGTTTTCTGAACCCCCGGACACGTTGACTCCGGTATTGCTGATAAAGCCGTCTTCACCAAAGATCTCCTTCTCGTAGTCCACCAACCTGCCGTTGTCCCTGGCGTCCACAAAAAGGGCGCCCTGGCCGGCTCCAAAACCACTTTCGGCTATGTCTTCTGTAAACCTCCTTTGCCCCCTTAGGTTGAGGACCTGGTTATACCCGATGGCCTGGGAAAAAGAGACTTTGGTTTTTCCCGCCTTTCCTTTTTTCGTGGTAATGATCACTACCCCGGCAGCGGCCCGGGCTCCGTAAATGGCGGCCGCAGAGGCCCCTTTGAGGATTTCCACTGACTGGATATCATCCGGGTTAAGGTCGGCAATCCTGTTGGAAGGGTTGTCCTGGGTCTGGTTGCTCGAGGGGCTGGCGCCCCCGCCTGCCGCATTGGAGACCTCGTTCAGTCCCGGGGCAAAGATGCTGCTGTTGTTCACATACACCCCGTCTACGATATAGAGGGGCTGCGCATTCCCGTTGACCGAGGTAACGCCCCGCAGCTTTACCGAAATACCTCCCCCGGGTGCGCCCGAAGCCCTCGTGATCAAGGCTCCCGCGAATTTACCCTGCAGCGCCCCGTCAAGGGTCTGCGGCGGGGTCACCCCTGCTAATTCCTCGGCAGATACCGATGCTACCGCGTTGGCCGCGTTACTCCTCTTTACGGAAGTTGCCAAACCCGTAACCACCACCTCATCCAATCCGGTGGCCGATTCGGACAAGGTCACGTTTAATTCTGTCGCCTGGGTAACCTCTCTTTCCAATGGGGCATATCCGAGGGATGAAAATACCAGGGTCGCCGGGAAGGCGTCCAGGGTTAGCTCGTAATTGCCGTCAAAATCTGAGGTGGTTCCCAGGGTGGTTCCCTTGACCACGACATTGGCTGCAGGTAATGGTTGTCCTGTAGTCCCGTCCGTAATTTTTCCGGTTACCGTTCCCTGGGCAAGCGCCAGGACAGGTAACAACACAATAAGTAATAGGAAAATTTTTCCAGGTAATTTTTGCTTCATGTTGTTGGTTTTGATTAACTATTGCGAATCAAGGTAATGAACTAAATGTAAATTTTAAATTTTTTTTAAGAATTTTCTTATTCCATGGGCCTTGTAAATCCCTTAAGGCGCCCACGGAAATTAACCCTCCAGGATTATAGCGTAACTACATAACTTCTTACATTTGCGGCAACCAATAAAGAACGTCATGTACAGAAGTCATAACTGCGGAGAATTGCGCTCCAGCCACATCGCAACCGAGGTCACCCTGGCCGGTTGGGTCCAGAAGATCCGCGACAAGGGATTTGTGGTCTGGATAGATCTTCGCGACCGTTATGGGATCACCCAGCTGGTTCTGGATGGAGAACGTACCTCCCCCGGGTTGTTGGAGCAGGCCCGGGAACTGGGGCGGGAGTTTGTACTGCAGGTACAGGGGCAGGTGATTGAGCGCGCCTCCAAAAACCCCAAACTGCCCACCGGGGAAATAGAAGTCCTGGTTTCAGACCTCAAGGTACTGAATAAAGCGCAGTTGCCCCCTTTTACCATAGAGGACGTGACAGACGGGGGCGAAGACCTGCGGATGAAATACCGCTACCTGGACATTCGCCGGAACCGGATAAAACAAAACCTCATCTTCAGGCACCAGGTGACCATGGAGGTGCGCAAATACCTTTCGGGCCAGGGGTTCATTGAAATAGAAACCCCCTACCTCATCAAATCGACCCCGGAAGGGGCCAGGGATTTTGTGGTCCCCAGCCGGATGAATGAGGGGCAGTTTTATGCCCTCCCCCAATCGCCCCAGACTTTTAAGCAATTGCTGATGGTAGGGGGTATGGATAAATACTTCCAGATCGTAAAATGCTTCCGGGACGAAGACCTCCGGGCCGACCGCCAGCCGGAATTTACCCAGATCGACTGTGAAATGGCCTTTGTGGAACAGGAGGATATCCTGAATACCTTTGAGGGCCTCACCCGCCACCTGCTGCAGGAGATCAAGGGGATCAGCCCGGGCAGTTTTCCACGGCTGACCTATGACGAAGCGATGCGACGATATGGCAACGACAAGCCCGATATCCGTTTTGGGATGGAGTTTGCAGAGCTCAATGCCCTGTCGCAGCACAAGGATTTCCAGGTGTTTAACAGCGCGGAACTGGTGGTGGGGATCGCTGTCCCGGGGGCGGCAGGATACACCCGGAAGGAACTGGATGCCCTGGTCGATTGGGTGAAACGGCCACAGGTGGGCGCCAGGGGACTGGTCTACGTGAAATGCAATCCCGATGGCACCTATAAATCCAGTGTGGACAAATTTTACGGGCAGGAAGACCTGGCCGCCTGGGCCAAGGCCACGGGCGCTAAAGCCGGGGACCTTATCTGTATCCTCTCGGGTGATACCCATCCCACCCGTACCCAACTGAGCGCCTTGCGAATGGAAATGGCCACGCGGCTCGGCCTGCGGGACCCGGGGGTTTTCGCGCCGCTTTGGGTGGTGGATTTCCCCCTGCTGGAGCTGGACGAAGCAACCGGCGATTACCACGCCATGCACCACCCGTTTACCTCCCCCAAACCGGGGCAACTGGAACTTTTGGAAACCGACCCCGCAGCGGTCAGGGCCAATGCCTATGACCTGGTGCTCAACGGGAACGAAATAGGCGGCGGCTCTATCAGGATCCACGACAAGGACACCCAGGCCACCATGTTCCGCCACCTGGGCTTTACCCCCGATGAGGCGAGGGAACAGTTTGGGTTCCTGATGGACGCCTTCCAATACGGGGCCCCTCCGCATGGGGGGATTGCCTTTGGGCTGGACCGGCTGGTGGCCATCCTAGGGGGACAGGAAACCATACGCGATTTCATCGCCTTCCCCAAAAACAACAGCGGACGGGATGTCATGATAGATGCCCCGGCACGTATAGATGCCGGGCAGCTAAAGGAGTTGCACCTGAAACTTGACCTTTGAGGCGGAAACCCCAAAAAGGGTGGTAACCCCTTAATTTTTAATACCTTTATCCGTATAGCCCAGTAATGCCCAACAAAAGCAATTCGCTTTTAACCCGCTTCCTGAAGTGGAGGTACCGGAATATTTCCAGCAAAACCTTCACGCACCTTATGAGTGTGGTGGTCGGATTCCTTGCGGGCCTTGCCGCCGTCACGCTCAAGAATATCACCTATTTCATTGAGTCGCTCCTGGAAATGGGCATCATCTCCTCCAGCAACCAGTTGTATTTTATCACCCCGGTCCTGGGGCTTACCCTGGTGTACCTCTATGTTAAATTCGTACATAAGGAAAAACTGGAACATGCCGTTTCCTCGATCCTTTTCGCCTTGTCCAAGAAAAAAGGCATTATCGACCTGAAGAAAATTTACACCCCGTTGATCACCGCCCCGTTGACCGTCGGGTTTGGGGGGTCTGTCGGGCTCCTGGGGCCCGCAGTGGCCTCCGGGGCGGCCATCAGTTCCAATTTTGGCCGCCTTTTGCACATCAATTCCAAAACCCGATCCCTGCTCATTGCATGTGCCTCCGCGGGGGCCATCGCCTCCATCTTCCAATCGCCCATCGCGGCGATCATTTTCGCAGTGGAGGTTTTTAGCCTGGACCTCACCATGATCTCCCTGCTGCCCCTGCTACTGGCATCCATATCGGGGGTCCTTACCTCCTATTTTTTCCTGGGGGATGAAAAGTTGTTCAGCTTTTCGATCACACAGAAATTCGAGATCTATGACACCCTTTTCTATATCTTCCTTGGGGTGAGTACCGCCTTCGCGTCTATTTACTTTACCCGCATGTATTTTTGGATACAGAAATTCTTTGAACGATTCCGCAGCCCCAAATACAAACTCCTGGTAGGGGGTTTGGCCATCGGGGTAATGCTCTACTTTATCCCGCCGCTCTATGGGGAGGGCTTTGGCTTTATCAATAGCCTGTTGGATGGCGATTACCTGAAGGCCCTTGGGAAAACCCCCTTTGATGCCTATACCCACAATATTTGGGTGGTGATCGCCCTCCTGTTTGGCATCACCATCTTCAAGGCGGTCGCCATGACCACCACCTTCGCGGCGGGGGGTGCCGGCGGAATCTTTATCCCCACCATGGTTATGGGTAGCGCCCTGGGCAACGTAGTGGCCAAGGTGATCAACAACCTGGGGTTTGGTTTTGAGGTGAGCGAGAGCAATTTTACGCTGATCGGGATGGCGGGACTCATCGCCGGGGTACTGCATGCCCCCCTTACCGCGATCTTCCTCATCGCGGAAATCACCGGGGGCTATGAACTTTTTGTGCCGTTGATGATCACGGCGGCTATCTCATTCCTGATCACCAAGAACGCCATGGACCACACCATCTACACCCGGGAACTGGCAGAACAGGGAGCGCTCCTGACACACAACAAGGACCAGGTGGTTCTGACCCTGATGCAACTGGACGATGTGATTGAAAAGGATTTTAAGGTGGTGAAACAGCAGATGACTCTGGGTGAAATGCTACTGCAGTGTGTGGCCAAGTCTACCCGGAACCTCTATCCGGTGGTGGACAACAACAACGTGCTGGTCGGGATTGTCCTGCTGGACGACATTCGCGAATTTATGTTCGATACCAGCATGTATGACAAGATACAGGTGCAGAGCCTGATGCACCGGGCACCCGAATACATCTTCTACGAAAGCGACAATATGCAGCAGGTCATGCAGAAATTCCAGGACAGCGGGGCCTGGAACCTTCCGGTGATCAAAGACGGGAAATACCTGGGCTTCGTCTCCAAGTCCAAGTTGCTTACGGCCTATAGGAGGAAGTTGATTAACTTTACCAAATAATATAATGCGCCTGAAATTCAAACATATCATCGTCCTGGTCGTCCTGGCTTCCCTGGGGAGTATCATCTATGGTTTCAGCATCATGCACCGCGACCCCCAAATGGCCAATAAATGTATTGGCTTCGGGACGGTGGGGCTTTTCCTCCTGGCCATGCCCATGTTCCTCATTAAAGAAAGCAAGGGCAAAAAAGTGAAAGATTATATGCTAACCGAAGAAAATTTGAGAAAAATGCAAGGCAAAGCCCCCAAAAAGTCTGAAAATCAATAATATTCACCTTCTTTTTTCCTCCCCCTTATAGGGGTCTGCACAAAAAATTCATACTTTAGTGTAGAATTTTTTTTATTTAATTTATCTTTTAAAATGACTGGAACAGTAAAATTTTTCAATGAGTCCAAGGGATATGGGTTCATTACAAACGACGACACCGGAAAGGACATTTTTGTTCATGCCACCGCACTCAACGGTGTGGAACTGAACGAAGGAGACAAAGTAGAATACCAGGAGGAAGAAGGAAGAAAGGGTTTGGTTGCCGCTAAAGTTAAGGTAATCGGATAAGCATATTTTATTTTGAAAGGATTCAGGCCCTGACCATCGTGTCAGGGTTTTTTTTTGTCCACAGCCCGGCCTAGTTCAGGTTGCGCTTCTGGACAAAAAACCGCTTTAACAGATCCGAGGATTCCGCCTCCATCAAGCCCCCCAATATTTCGGTACGCGGATGCACCTGGGCCCCCAGGGCCGAAAACCCACGCTGTGGGTCACGGGCGGCAAATACCAGTCGGGGCAACTGGCTCCAGTAAAGCGCCCCCGCACACATCTGGCAGGGTTCCAGCGTCACATAAAGGGTACAATGGTGCAGGTATTTACTCCCCAAAAAATTAGCGGCGGCCGTAATGGCCTGCATTTCCGCATGGGCCGTAACATCCTTGAGTTGTTCTGTCAGGTTGTGGGCCCGTGCGATGATGCGTTGGTTTACCACGATCACCGCCCCTATGGGCACTTCGCCTTTTTCATAGGCCACTTCCGCTTCCTGCAGGGCCTTTTTCATAAAATAGGTGTCGTCCAGCATAAATTCCATGATTCCAAAAATACAATATATGGGGCTTTTCCAGGCCCGGAAAAAATGATTTTAATGTACCTTTATCCACTGAGATGAAGGTATTGGAGCATATTGACAGCCCGGAAGCACTACGTCGCCTGACCCTGGAGGAACTGCCAGCCCTGGCCCGGGAGCTTCGGGATTGCATCATTGAGGTGGTTGCTGCCAAGGAAGGCCATTTGGGCGCCAGCCTGGGGGTGGTGGAACTGACCATTGCCCTGCACTACGTCTTCAACACGCCCGAAGACCGCCTCATCTGGGATGTAGGCCACCAGGCCTACGGCCATAAAATCCTCACCGGGCGTAGGAACGAGTTCCCGGAAATACGGCAACTGGGGGGTATCAGCGGGTTTCCCAAAAGGGGTGAAAGCCCCTATGACCCTTTTGGAACCGGGCATAGTTCCACCTCCATATCGGCCCTGCTGGGAATGGCCATGGCCGCATTGCTGGAAGGCAAACCCGACCGGCAACACATCGCGGTCATCGGCGACGCCTCCATCGCCAGCGGGATGGCTTTTGAAGCGCTGAACCATGCAGGGGAAACCCGGGCCAACCTGCTGATCATCCTGAATGACAACGCCATCGGGATAGACCCCAGTGTGGGTGCCCTCAAGAAATACCTCACCAACGTAAAGAAAGGTACCGCCAAGGAGGAGAACCTCTTTGAATGCCTCAACTTCAACTATTCGGGGCCACTTGACGGGCACAACCTCCCCGCCCTTGTCGCAGAACTGGAACGCTTGAAGCACGTACCCGGCCCGCGGTTGCTCCACCTGATCACCACCAAGGGCAAGGGCCTGAAAAAAGCCGAAGAGCAACAGGTCACCTACCATGCGCCCGGCAAATTCGACAAAATCACCGGCGACCTCATGCGTTCATCAGACCCTAAGGCACCCCCCAAATACCAGGACGTCTTTGGGCTTACCCTGCTCGAACTCGCCCGGGAAAATCCAAAAATCGTCGGGATTACCCCGGCCATGCCTACGGGCAGCTCCCTCAAATACATGATGGAAGCCCTGCCCGAACGCGCCTTCGATGTGGGGATCGCAGAACAACATGCGGTAACCCTTGCCGCGGGGATGGCCGCAGAAGGGCTGATCGCCTTTTGCAATATCTACTCTACCTTCCTCCAGCGGGGGTATGACCAGTTGATCCACGATGTGGCCCTGCAAAAACTCCCGGTCATCTTCTGCCTGGACCGGGCCGGGATCGTCGGACAGGATGGCCCCACCCACCACGGGCTGTTTGATATGGCGTACCTACGCTGTATCCCCAACCTTGTTATCTTTGCGCCAATGAACGAACCGGAACTACGCAATATCCTGTATACCGCCCAATTGGGTATAGACTTCCCCCTGGCCATTAGATACCCCAGGGGGCGGGGGGTTACCCGGGAGTGGAGGCAGCCGTTCGAGAAAATTCCCATGGCCACTTCCGTGGAACTTAAAAGGGGAAGCCGGGTGGCCGTTTTGACCATCGGGCCGGTGGGCAATACCGTATCGGAGGTCCTGGAGGCCATGGGTCATCCAAAAGAAGTTGGACATTATAATATGCGCTTTGTAAAACCGCTGGACGAAGCGCGGTTGCGCTTTATCTTTGGCCACTACGACCAACTCGTAACCGTGGAAGACGGCTGTATCCCCGGGGGATTTGGCAGCGCCATCCTGGAATACGCCAATGAAATGCAATACAACCAAACCATAAAGGTCCTTGGAGTGGCCGACCGTTTCCTGGGGCATGGGACCATTGCGGAACTCCATGCCCAGGCCGGGATAGATGCCGGTGCCATCAGAGACCTTCTTAATTCATTACTTTATGACGCATAAAGCTGTGTTCCAGGTCCTGTTTTTGGGCTTGCTTGTATATGGGGTGGCCGGGAGGGCACAAGACAGCATCCCCGTGGAAAGCACCCCGGATTCTGTCCTTGTAGACACCATTGTCATCCGCGCTACGCAGGATAAAATACGCAATATCCCCAGGGGGGTCAACCTCACCAACCCCGTGATCTCCTTTAAGCAGACCAAACCCCTTTCCAAGCCTTACAAACGCTTCAGGATCCCCTCTTTCTGGGAAAAGGAAAACCTGTTGGGGCTCAACCTCAGCGAGGTGGCCTTTGTCAACTGGAACGCGGGGGGCGATAACGCCATCACCGCCATAGGGCGGATCAGGTTCCAGCGGAACTACAAATTCCGGTACGTCTCCTGGAAGAACGACATGGAAATGCGTTTTGGGTGGAATGCCCAGGAAGGGCGGCAATGGCGCAAGACGGATGATGCGATCCGGATCAGCTCTACCTTTGGTTACCGGCAGGATACCATCAGCAACTGGTATTATTCGGTAAAGGCCAATTTCAATACCCAGTTTGCCGACGGTTTCAAATACCCGGACCGAAGCAAGCCCATCTCGCGTTTTATGGCACCGGGCTACCTCTTCCTGGGGGCAGGGGCCTCCTATATTTCACAGGGAGACAAGTTCAACCTCTACCTCTCCCCCATTACCCACCGCTCTACCTTCGTGCTCGACCAGGAACTGGCCAATAACGGCTCGTTCGGGGTAGAAAAAGCCGTCCTGGACGAAAACGGGAACGTCCTCAAAGAAGGCAAAAACCTTTTCACCTCCTTCGGGTTCCTGGTCACCAACACCTGGAAAACCCAGGTAGTCAAGAATATCGCGTTGGACCACCGGGTGAGTTTGTATACTGATTATCTCCGGGATTTTGGAAACATCGATGTCGACTGGGAGATGGCCTTTAACCTGACGGTGAACGACTGGGTGAATGCCACCATTGGCACCAACCTGATCTACGACGACGATATCCGCTTTGATGTGGTACAGGACGCCGAAGGCAATATCACAGACGCGGGGGTACCCAGGATACAGCTAAAACAGTTGCTCTCTGTGGGGATTGCCTATAACTTCTAATAAAAGCGGTACTTAAAGCAATTTTCCCGTAATCTTGTTGTGCATGTTCACGGCCGCCCCGTCCGATAAGCTGGCCACGTAGCAACTGGTATTCAATAGGATCCCGTAAAGGGTATCTTCGCTATTCCTGTAGGCCTGCGGCAGGGTATTGATCATCAGCCGGTCATAGTTGCCGGCCCGGCCTTCCTTTTGCCGTACCAGGGCTGTGGCATAGACCTGCAGGAGGTCTGCGATGATCTTATACCCGGCTATTTCCTTTTCCAGCACCTCCGGCGCGCGGTAGATTTTCTCCACACTTAGTTTGATGATGTCTTCTATCTGCGCCTTGTAGCGGCTTTTGTCTATCAAGGCCATGCCAAAAGTACCATCCAGCAACTCCGCTTCATGCGCCATAAATGTATCGGCCGCATCGTTGATGAGGGTATTGATGGCCAGGGCCCTGAGGTAGCTCAGCCGATCGGCGCGGAAAGGCATTTGGTGGTATTTCTGGGTATTGATACGGTCCTTTACAAGTTTAATGAGGTATTCCAGGGCGTAGTCTTCCGGGATAAGGCCCAGGTTGATGCCATCCTCGAAATCAATGATGGTGTAACAGATATCATCGGCGGCCTCAACCAGGTAGGTCAGGGGGTGCCTGGCATAGGCCATACCTTTGCCCGCGGTCCGGGAAACCAACCCCAGTTCGTCGGCCACCTCTTTGAAAAACGCCTTCTCACTCTGGAAATACCCGTATTTCTTGTCGGCTATATGCGTACTGGGTTTATGCGGGAGCGACTCCTTGGGGTACTTGGTAAAAGCCCCCAGGGTGGCATAGCTCAGCCTAAGCCCGCCCGGCACGCCTTCCCGGTTTGCCGTGAGCAGCCGGAAACCGTTGGCGTTTCCTTCAAAGGCAACAAGGTCCTGGTATTCTTTGGGCGAGAGGGAAGTTCGGTATTCCTGCCCGGCCCCGCTGCGGAAGAATTCGCCTATGGCCTTTTCGCCGCTATGGCCAAAGGGGGGATTGCCAATATCGTGTGCCAGGGCGGCCGCGGCCACAATGGCCCCAAAATCATTAAAGGCATGGCCATGTGCCTCTTTCAATGCGGGGTGTTTTTGCAGCAGCTTTTGGCCAACGATACGGCCCAGGCTACGTCCCACCACCGAAACCTCCAGGCTGTGGGTGAGCCGGGTATGCACAAAATCGGTTTTTGAGAGGGGAATCACCTGGGTTTTGTCCTGCAGGCTTCTAAAGGCCGATGAAAAGATCACCCGGTCATAATCCACCTCAAACCCCAATCGGGATTCATCCTGCGCTTTCCTGAGGCGCTTATGTGTATCTCCCTGCCTTTTAAGGGAGAGAAGTTGTTCCCAACGCATGGTCTCTGGTATTTCCGGCCCAAGATACGGCTTTTTCGGGGTGCCCCTCAGCAAGGGGCGGCCATCTGTTAACTTTTAGGTAATGCGGTAACGTTTAGCTAACCCTAATACAAAAAAGGTTTAACATGCAACTAACATGGCCTTTACAACGTGTAGCGTTCTTTGCGGCGGATTATTAATGATGTAAATGAAAAATTTTCTAGCAGTTCTTTTTATACTGACAGTAACCTATTTAGGAGCGCAAGAGACAGGCAGTATTGTCGGTACGTTAATCGACAAAGAAGTAAACGACGAACCCCTGGCCTTCGCCAATGTGTTGATAAAGGGCACCACCAAAGGTACCACTTCAGATTTTGACGGATTATACGAATTGCCCAACCTGGCCCCCGGGCCTTATACCCTGGTGATCAGCTATCTGGGGTACGAGACCGTGGAGATCCCTGATGTAGTGGTAGTCGCCGGAAAAGTAACTACGGTAGACGTACCCATGGCGGCCAATGAAGGCGTTGCCCTGGATGAGGTGGTGATTACCCAGGTGGCGCGGAAAGATTCTGAAGTTGCCCTTTTACTCGACCAGAAAAAGGCCGTGGAAATCAAGGAAAGTATTGGGGCGGTTCAGCTCGGTAAAATCGGCGTATCGGATGTCGCCACCGCCACCACCAAGATTTCCGGTGTATCCAGCAGTGAAGCTTCTGGCGATGTTTTCGTACGCGGGTTGGGCGACCGCTATCTCTCTACCACCCTGAATGGGCTTCCTGTTCCATCGGACGATGTGGAACGAAAAAATATCGACCTTGGGTTGTTTCCGACCCGGGTGATCCAAAACGTCAGCGTAAGCAAAACCTATTCGCCCCAGGCTTCCGCTGACCAGGCGTCTGGCACCATCAACATCAGCTCCAGGGAATTGGCCGGCATGAGCGAATTTAGTGTGGGAGCCCAGGCCGGTGTCAATACCAACGTAGCCAGGAGCGGGGTCTTTGACAACTTTAAGGTATCCCCCAATTCCAACAATACAGATTTTGGTATCTACGACCAGAAACGCAATACAGTGCAGCTTATTACCCAACAGGGGTGGAATACCGTGCAACAGGAATCTCCGGTAGATTACACCTTTAATGTAGTGGCCGGGAAGAAAATCGGCACAAGGCTGAATGTGTTGGCCACCGCTTCCCATCAGCGCTCTTTTGACTACGGGCAGGGCCTGTTCCGCCAGTTCCGTTCCAATTTTGTGGATGACACCATTACGGATGCCACCACCTATAACAAAAGGGTGATCAATTCCGGCTTGGCAGACCTTACCTATTTCATCAATGAAAACCACAAGCTAAAATCGAGCACCTTCCTCATAAGCACCCTGACCGAATCGGTCTTTGAGGGTGGGCGCAACGGGGAAGCCACCATTTTCGAAGAAACGGATCCGGCTGAAGGCCTCTTTCAATTCATCAGGGACCAAAACACCCGGCAAACCAAACTGCTCGTCAGCCAACTGATGGGAACCCACCAGCTGGGGGAAAACAACACCCTGGAATGGGCGGGGGCCTACAACTTTGTAAACGCCGCCGAACCTAACCGGATCCGGAACGAAGTGAACTTTGACCCCGATGGCGATTTTGTGCAATTGGGGCGTACCGGTGGTTTCCAGCAACGAAAATCCAAACAGAACATTGAGGACAACGAATACAACGGTTATTTGAAGGACCAGATACGCCTGATTGACGAGGACAGCAAGTCGTTCCAAATCACCCTGGGGCTGAATTACCGGAATAAAGAGCGTGATTTCGTATCCCAGTTCGTTGGGGTCGAAGAAAGCAGCGTAAACAGTATCAACCCACCTTCCATCGATAACCTGGGGAGTATTTTCCAGCAATCGAACTTTGACGCGGGCCTGCTGCAATTAAATATCCTCAGGCCCGACTTCTACAACGGCAAACTGGAATCGCAGGCTGCCTTCACCGATTTTAACGTAGGCCTGGACCGCTGGAATTTCAATGTAGGCCTGCGCTACCAGAAAGACATGATCGATGTGGGCTACGATGTGGGGAACATCCCGGGAAGGCTGGGTGTCAGCAACAAGGAGTACAATAACGTATACCCAAGTGCCAATATCAAATATGACATCAACGACAAGCACGCCCTGCGTTTTGCGGTAAGCCGTACCATTACCCTGCCCGAGTTCAAGGAAATCGCGCCTTTTGAGTACGTGTCGCAAACCGGGCAGATTACCCGTGGAAACCCGGACCTGGATGCTTCAAAAGACCTGAACTACGACCTTAAGTGGGAGTATTTCCCAAGCAACGGGCAATTGGTGTCTGTCGCAGCTTTTTACAAGGAAATCTCCGATCCTATCAACAAGGTTCAGGACAGAGGTTCCGCAGGCGTATTCTCCTTCTTTAACTCCGGGGAAAAAGCCGAAGTATACGGGGTTGAGGCCGAGACCAAACTGGAACTCCTACGGCCTGTGGATGATTTTGAAGACGGGAGCGCCAGTGGCTTTGGCCTGGACCTGGTCTTTAATGCCACCCGCATGTGGCATACACAGGACCTGAAGGAAGTAAGGGCCGATGACGGGACCTTCATAAGGACCTTCCGTTACAAGGGATTGACGGAAACCGACCTGCAAGGGGCTTCAGACTGGATTTTGAACACCAGCCTGAACTTCAGCATCCCCGGGGAAAATGCATTTGACGCCTCTTTGACCGCCAACTATGCTTCCGACAAAATCTTCGCCCTGGGGTCGCCCGAAATCCAGACCCAAAGCGAAACCTTTTACAACGATGCCATCATAGAAAAGGGCTTTGTGGTCCTGGATGCCGTCCTGAGTAAAGAATTTGGTAAACACTGGCGCTTGCGCCTTATAGGGAGGAACCTGTTGAATCCGGAAATCAAGAGGACGCAGTTGGTAAAGCCAAGCACCACCGGGATAGAGACCGAGGAGATCGTGAGGTCCTATTCCACCGGCGCTCAAATACGGCTTGGAATAAATTATTCATTCTAATAACCTTCATACACTTAACCCTTAAAACACCCACAATTATGAAAACGAAAATTGCAAACTTTGGCGTACTCCTGGCGTTGGCCGGAGGGCTGGTTTTTACGGCCTGCAGCAGTGATGACACCACCGTAGACCCCACGCCCCAGGCCAGTTGTACGGACGGTATTAAGAACGGTTCCGAAACCGGGGTAGACTGCGGAGGTAGCTGCCCGAATTCTTGCGTGACAGAACAGACCAACCTGAATGGCAGCCTTGATGAGGACCGAACCCTGGACCCGACAGAAACCTATACCATTACCGGGGTCTTCAGTATCGAAGCAGGCGCCACCCTGACCATCCCCGCCGGTACGAAAATAGTCTCTGAGAAAGGGACAGACCGCTATATCGTAGTACAAAAAGGAGGGATGATCGACGTGCAGGGAACCTCTGGGAACCCTGTGATCATGACCTCATTAAACGAAACACCTGGTGACTGGGGCGGACTGGTAATTGCCGGTAATGCCACCACCACAGAAGGGGTGGATGCCGTAGCGGAAGTAGGCGGTATTATCTACGGAGGGACAGACGACAACGACAGTTCAGGGTCTATAGAATTCCTGGTCATCAATTATGCAGGGGCCCAGATCAATTCGGAATCCCAGTACAACGGTCTTTCCCTGTATGCCGTGGGAAGCGGGACCAGCATAAGCGATATCGCCATTCTCAATGGCACCGATGATGGGGTGGAATTCTTTGGAGGCACCGCCAGTATCACCAACCTGTACCTGGAAAACAACGAGGATGACGCCGTAGACTGGACCGAAGGCTGGAACGGAACCATCACTAATACCTTCGTCCTGCATACCATTGATGGCTTCTCTACCGCTGTTGAAGCCGACGGGGTCAACGGAAACCCGACGATTGTCAACTTTACGGCCATCTCTACCGAAGGCGGGACCGCCCTGCAGTTCAAGAAAGAGTCCGGCGCCACCATCACAGGCCTCTCGCTCACCGGGTATGAAACCTCCATAGACATGAGGGATAACGGGCCGCTGGCCAACATTCAGATTGATGGGGCCGATGCCGACCCGAACCTGACGTATCTCGCCGATGCCACCGTGGAAATCTCCCTCTTTGCCTGGGTGGGATCGCAAACCGGTATCGAGACACAGCCGCTGGCTGGAACGCTGACTACAGACACCACCTTGGATGCCGACGTAATTTACCTGCTACAGGGAAGCCTGAGCGTAGAGGCCGGTGCCAAACTGACCATCCCCGCCGGAACGGTGATCATTGCCAATGCCGATTCGGGCCAGGAAACCGAAACCTACATCGTGGTGAAGAAAGGGGCCCAGATTGACGTGCAGGGAACCGAAGACGACCCCGTGATCATGACCTCTACCGACCAGAACCCCGGTGACTGGGGTGGCCTGATCCTGTTGGGCGACGCTACCACCACCGAAGGGGTAGACGCTGTAGCCGAAGTAGGTGGTTTTATTTACGGAGGCACCAATGATGCCGATACTTCCGGTTCCATCAGCTACCTGGTGATCAACTACGCCGGGGCACAGATCAATGCAGAATCGCAATACAACGGCCTGACGCTCTATGCGGTAGGATCCGGGACCACCATAGCAAATGTGGCCATCCTGAACGGTACTGATGACGGGGTGGAATTCTTTGGCGGAACCGTGAACGCCAGCAATTTTTACCTGGCCAACAACGAGGATGATGCCGTAGACTGGACAGAAGGCTGGAATGGGACCCTAACCAACACCTATGTGTCCCATACCATTGCGGGGTTCTCTACCGCGGTAGAGGCCGACGGGATCAACAACAACCCGAAGCTGGTAAATTTCACGGCTGTGGCCACAGAACCCGGTATTGCCTTACAGTTTAAAAAGGAATCCGGGGCTACCATTACCAACCTGTACCTTTCGGGCTACTCCACACAGGTAGATATGGTAAACGGCGGGCCCATTGCCAACGTACAAATAGATGGGGAAACCGCTGTTGCCGATGGGGATTATACCTCGGGCACGCAGGTAGACCTCGCCGCCTTTGCCTGGGCCACGGGCGATTAAGTCCTGGCATAGCCAACCCCAAAGGAGTAACATCCAACACTTCCTAACGGAAGCGGAAACCCCGGTTGCCACCGGGGTTTTTTGTGGTGCTTCCCCTTGCCAATGGCCAGCACCCCCAAAGCACACATATAGGCCAGCAGGGAATGGGTATCAACATGGAACTGCAAAACGATTTGTTTGCAATTTAATGACCCAAGTATAACGTATATCTAACCCTGGCTTTACATAGACCTCCGTTCTTTGCAGTATGCTATTACGGATTATGCCACGTTTCATTTTACTTAGTTTGCTACTGCTGTCTAACTTGCTGCTTTCGCAGGAATCCGGTACTATTAAAGGCACGATTGTCGATGAAGAGATGCACAATGAACCACTATTGTTCGCCAATGTGGCCGTGAAAAATACGGACCTCAGCACCCAAACCAATTTCCATGGCAACTTTGAGATCAGCGGTATTGCTCCGGGGAGCTATACCTTACAGGTAAGTTATTTGGGCTATGAAAGTATTGAACTACCCATACTTGTGGAGCACCAACAGGTTATATGGATCCGGGAGGGGCTTCGGGCCAAAACTATGGCCTTGGAAACCGTGGCGGAAGGAAGGTACCCCTCCGATGCACAAGCGGGTTTTGCATCCCGGCTTTCAAATTCAGAGGTACAGTAAGCGTTGTCTTAGCTTTGCTTTAAAAGTAGGGTGAGTCCCAACTTTAATTGATCCTTTCACAGGAAGCCTGCCTGGGGGGTACAGCCACAAAATACAATTTCCTGATCCCTTTCAAGGGAAAAAAGCATCTGCCATGGGGCGGATGCTTTTTTAAGTTTTACGGTCGTTCCTGCCGGTTAGTGGTTGACGATCCCCGTGGCATTTTTAGCTTCGGTGATGCTTGCAATCTGGTTATCATTGAACTCCACTTCCTTGAGGGTATCGTCAGCCCAGAAGTACCACTTCCCGGTTTTCCGTCCGTTTTCATAAGAGCCAACGGCGATCTTCACCCCTTCGGCATCATAACTGGTCCACTCCCCGTGAAGCTTACCAGCGGTGTTAAAGGTTCCCTCCTGGCTCACGTTTCCATTCTCGTGAAAATAGGTGGCCTCTATCAGATTGGTCTCCGCGTTATATTTTTTCGTTACTCTTTCCTGGGCATACGCCCCTGCCGAAACTAACAGCATCAGGCTTAACATTAATACTTTATACATGGTATCTTTTTTACATTTATCCAGTATTAAAGATATGAAATTAACTTTAATTCAACTATTGCTTAACGTTATATTTACATGAATCGTACAACAGCCCTCTTTAAATTATGGTACTAGCTACTGCAGGTTACGTACTTTAATGATTCCTTAATATTGCCCTTACACCTATTTAAAATCCTCTCTATAATTTTGATACCGTGTTTAAACACATTCATTAGATGATTCATTTACTGTATTAGTTTTTGTCAACTTTAGTAGTATGGATTCTAATAACTGCCTTTGGCCAAGGCAGTTTTTTTTGTCCCAATCATAATCTTAAAGAAACTTTCAGTTAACATTGGGATCCGATATTTGCGGCGACAAAAACTAGTATCTGGATGAATTTCAAGAAATTACCCTTATGGGTATTCCTCTTCACTTTCTGTTTGGTATTTTCTCAGGAACCCAATGCCCCTTCTTTTGGCAAAGGCCTTTTTAACCTTGTTGGCAAAGACAGTACCTGGAGCATGAAGATTGGTGCCCGAATGCAGATTCTGGGTACTGCGGAATGGAACAACCCCCCGGAGGGGGGGCTAACAGATCCGCAATCCAATATGCTTGTCAGGAGGGCACGGCTTAAATTTGACGGTTTTGCCTTTTCACCAACCCTTAGTTACAAGCTGGAACTGGGGTTATCCAACCGCGATATTTCAGGATCCTCCAACTTCACCAGCAATGCCCCCCGGTATATCCTGGACGCGGTTGTAAAATGGAATTTCCACGAAAATTTTGAGCTCTGGTTCGGGCAGACGAAACTTCCCGGCAACATTGAAAGGGTTATATCTTCGGGAAACCTGCAATTGGTAGACCGCTCCCTTTTAAACAGCCGGTTTAATATCGATAGGGATATGGGGCTCCAGCTAAGGCACCACACCTACTTCTCCAGGAAATTCCTGACCCGTGAAAAACTTGCATTTTCCCAGGGTGAAGGCAGGAACGTAACCGGGGGTAACCTGGGGGGGCATCAATACACGGCCCGACTGGAACTACTCCCTTTTGGGACATTTGAAAGCGGTGGGGATTACAGTGGGGCCGACCTGAAAAGGGAGGAACACCCAAAATTGATGGTCGCGGCCACGTATGACAGCAACCAGGATGCCGTAAGGACCCGCAGTAACCTGGGCGACTACATGTTTAACGATACCGGCCTCTATGAAACGGACATCAATACCCTTTTCGTGGATGCGATGTTTAAATACCGGGGGTTCTCCGTAATGGCCGAATTTGCCGATAGGGACGCCGCCGATCCCATAGCGAAAAATTCAGACGGATCCCCAGCCACGGATGCAAACGGCATTCCTACCGGCGGCGTGGTCCTGGAAGGCCAGGGTATCAACCTGCAAACGGGTTATCTGTTTCCAAATAATATCGAGGTGGCTGCCCGGTACACCCATAACGAATTTGACGAAGCGGTGTCGGGCAGGAATGACGAATCTCAGTACACCCTTGGGCTTTCCCGCTATATTGTGGGACACAAGCTTAAGGTACAAACAGACCTAAGTTATCGCGACGCGGATGGCGGTACGGACGAGCTGATGTTCAGGTTGCAGGTTGATGTGCATTTTTAGGAGTAAACATAACCTTTAGGTAACGTTATTTGGCGGTATACCGCAGATATTTGTTTATTGATTATATTGCTAATATGGATAATATTTATTTATTGATGGTAATAGCGCTCGCAGTCCTGGCTGTGGCGGATTTGGTGGTAGGGGTCAGCAATGATGCAGTGAACTTCCTGAACTCCGCCATTGGCTCTAAAGCCATTTCTTTCCGTACCATCATGATCGTAGCCAGCCTGGGGATCGCCTTCGGGGCCATTTTTTCCAGTGGGATGATGGAAGTCGCCCGTAAAGGGATCTTCAACCCCGGTGAATTTTATTTCGATGAGATCATGTTCATTTTTATGGCAGTGATGATCACGGATATTTTGCTGCTGGATTTCTTCAATACCCTGGGGCTCCCCACCTCAACCACGGTTTCCATCGTTTTTGAACTCCTGGGTGCGGCTGTGGCCATGTCCCTGATCAAAATTATTGATGTGGGGGGGAGTTATGGGGAAATTATCACCTATATCAACACCTCCAAAGCAGTCGAGATCATCACAGGCATCCTGCTTTCGGTGGTCATAGCTTTTAGTATTGGGGCCATGGTACAGTGGGTATCGCGCCTGTTGCTGTCCTATAACTTCCAGAAAAAAGCCAAATGGGTAGGGGCCCTCTTCGGGGGTATCGCCCTCTCTTCCATTACCTATTTTATTTTCTTGAAGGGGATCAAGGGAACCCCTTTTGCCGATCAGAATTTTGATCTGATCGGGGGCATGAAAATCAGTGAATTCCTGGAGGACCAAGTGTTGCAAATAGCGGTCGTGAGCCTGGTCTTCTGGTCGGTCTTATCCTATGTCCTCATGGTATTCGCACGGACCAATATTTATAAAGTCGTCATTGGCGTGGGTACCTTTGCCCTGGCGCTCGCATTTGCCGGTAATGACCTGGTCAACTTTATAGGGGTCCCCATAGCGGCCTATCAATCGTATGTTGCCTGGGTAGCCTCTGGTACGGCTGCGACCGACTTTGGAATGGGGGTTTTGGCTACCAAGGTGCCTACCCCTACCGTTTTGCTCTTTATTTCGGGCATGGTCATGGTAGTGACCTTATGGCTTTCCAAAAAAGCGCGTTACGTGGCCGATACCGAAATCAACCTTGCCCGGGAAGGGGAGGCCAAAGAACGTTTTGAACCCAACTTCCTTTCGCGATATATTGTACGTTTTTCGATGCTTACTGCGAACTATACCTCTACCGTAATCCCCCTGAAGGTCCGCGAAAGGATTTCGGCCCGCTTTAAAAAGCCGACGGTACAGTTGTTAAAGGGAAAAACGCTGGAACTGCCTGCATTTGATATGGTCAGGGCGGCCGTAAACCTTATGGTTGCCGGAATCCTGATTTCGGTAGCCACCTCTTATAAGCTGCCACTGTCCACAACCTATGTCACCTTTATGGTGGCGATGGGGACCTCCCTGGCCGACAGGGCCTGGGGTTCTGACAGTGCCGTTTACCGCGTTGCCGGGGTACTGAATGTCATCGGTGGCTGGTTTATGACCGCCATCATTGCCTTTATCGCGGCCGGAACCATCCTGACGCTCATCAGTTTTGGAAAAGGGGCCGCCATTGCCATCCTCCTCTTCTCGGCTGTGCTGATCCTGGCCAGGAACTATATCTCCTACAACCGGAAATCAAAGGAAATCAAAGCGGTGGATACCCTGAGAAGGGCAGAAAGCAGTTCGGTACAGGGGGTTATGGTTGAAAGTGCAGAGAATATTTCCAATGTCATCAAGCGGGCCAATAAGATTTATTCGAACTCTATCAATGGCCTGGCCAAACAGGACCTGGATGAGCTCAAGAAAAACAAGCGGCAGGTAGCCAAACTCTCAGACGAGGTAGAAGACCTGCGCAATAGCATTTTCTACTTCATCAAAAACCTGGATGAGGGAAGTGTAGGGGCCAGTAACTTTTACATCAATATCCTCGCCTATCTGACCGACATGACCCAATCCCTGGAATACATTGGAAAGGTGAGCCACAAACACGTTCACAACAACCATAAGAAACTCAAATACAACCAGATTAAGGAACTGAAGGAGATCGATGTCAAAATTGAAGCACTATTGAACAAGACCAAGGGCGCCTTTGACAAGCGATCGTTCCAGGACATTGGTAAAATCCTCGATGGCAAACAGGAACTTTTTGATTTGGTGTCCGAGAAGATTGAACGGCAGGTTACACGTACGCGAAGTGAAGAATCGAGCCCAAAAAACACCACGTTGTACTTTTCCATTCTCCTGGAAACCAAAGACCTGATGACGGCCACGATGAACTTGCTTGAGTTGTACTTTGAAGCCCACGACGCCAGTATTGCACCGGCACTACTGGAAAAGACCCAGGCTCCTTAGCCTGTTTATGGCAGGAGCTGCAAGCAGCAGCATCCCTTAAATTGTAAGGCCACCCAACAAGTGGCCTTATTTTATGCCCCGCTGCCCACCGCCGCGTTCTCGAATGGCCCTTTTTCTCCTGCTACCGCCATCAAAGGATCCTGGTTGCCGTAGAGGAGTTCTGCCACATCTATGAGGTGCATGATCAGGTCAATCAGGTGGTCGTGGTCGTTTACCAGGGAGGAGGCCATTTCAGAATTGACCTTATCCTCCCGTATCAGGCGTTCTATACGCTTGTTGCCCGGCTGGATCCCTTCTGTGGTCGATTGCTTTAACGCCAGCAGTTTCCGATGCGCCTTTTCCTTATCGCCCCCACTACTAAAACGATATACCACCCGCAATACCCTGACCACCTTTTTCCTGAAATGGTTGTATTCCTCCTTGATGGAACTGTTGGGGGAATCCAGAAAACGCGAGACATTCCTGCTGAGGTCCCCCACATCCCTGATGATCTCCACCATCTTCCTGTTGGCCACCTTTATTTGCAAAAGCCGGCTGTGCTGTGCCTCGGACAGTACCAACCTGCTTTGGGCCAGGGTGGCGTAGCGGATGATCTCCCCATAGATGTTCTTCACCTTGCTCAGGTAAAGGGCCCGTACGTCCGTCTTGAAATCTTCCTTTGACTTCCTGACCATCTTCCCCGGCTTTTCCGTGCCAAGGATATCGTCCCGGTGCAGGTTCATTGCGTGTGACACAATTTCGAAGATGGCGTGCTCATACAGGTACTTGGATTCGTCCAATAAAGCGGCAATGGCTGTTTCCGGGTACTTTAATACCTTTTCATGCAAGTATTTGGGTTCGTCAATGGCTTTTTCGGGAAGTGCCGGCTGCGGCACCAACCATTCGACCAGGCGGCCGATGGGTTTGATAAACCCTATGAGCAGCAAGGTATTTGCGATATTGAAAATCGTGTGGAAGAGGGAGATTGCCACCGGAACCGCGGCCGCCTCCACAAAGGGGGAATCCCCGCCTAACTGCCCTGTTACCCAGGCCACCATCCGGAGGAAGGGATAGAACAGGCCCAGCATCCACAACACGCCGAGAAGGTTAAAGACCAGGTGTGCCCTGGCGGTCCTTTTGGCCTGGTAGTTCCCTACGATGGCGGCCAGGTTAGCCGTCACCGTGGTGCCGATATTTTCGCCAAGGACCATGGCTGCCGCCAGTTCAAAAGAGATCCATCCCTGGGCCGTCATCACCAGGGTTAACGCCATGGTGGCACTGGAAGATTGGATGATGATGGTGAGCAGCGTCCCAACGAGTAAAAAAAGCAGTATGGAGCCGTAGCCCATCCTCCCATACGCGCTTAAGGCCTCCATCAAACCGGGATGGGCATTGATATCGGGCATGGACTCTTTGAGGAACTGAAGCCCAATGAACAACACGGCAAACCCGATAATGAAGGTCCCCCATTGTTTCAGGCGTTCTTTCTTGGCAAAGGTGAAGAGGAAACCGAAACCCACCAGGGGGAGGGCGATGGCACTCATACTCACTTCGAACCCCAGCAGGGTAATGAGCCAGGCGGTGATGGTCGTCCCGATATTGGCCCCCATGATCACACTGATCGCCTCGGTAAGCGATAATAGGGAGGCATTGGAAAAGCTAACGACCATCAAGGTAGTGGCCGAAGAAGACTGGATGACGGAAGTGATCATAAAGCCCGTGGCCACCCCCAGGAAACGGTTCGAAGTCATTGTTGCCAGGATGGCCCGCATCCTGGTCCCTGCCAAAAGCAGGAGGGCATCGCTCATGACCTTCATGCCAAAAAGGAAAAGCCCCAGGGCGCCTATTAATTGCACTATCTCTGTAAAACCGTACGCCATAACACCTTCTGGTCAATCTGTGAGTACCATTGACCCTTTCAATGTACTGTAAAAATCCAAATATCCACCCAGGCAACGAACCGGGACATGATTTTGGTCATCTGGTCCGCTCCCCCCCCCCAACCCGGGTATGCGGTTATCCGGCGTCACCCCACTATGGGTACCTCCCCGGCAGGGCCTTCCGTCCAGAGGTGATGGATATCATGGTGGGCCCTACCTAACTTCTTTATATTTAACAATATACCATTAACGCATATTATAAATATCTAAAAACACGTATTATGAAAAAAGTATTGTTAAGCTTATTGGCCCTGGGAATTGCCGCACCTCTTATGGCCCAGGAAATACGGACAGAACAATTGTCTGAAGTGGTGGTCATGGCTGCTAACTACAAGTACCTGAGTGCCACCGATAACAGGGAGGTCGCCTTACCGGTAAAAATGCTGGAACGCAAAGTGGCTGCTTTTGACGTCGAAGAATCGGGGTTTTACGAAGATGACTGGGGTATTTACACCGTTAACTTTTACATTCCCGAAGGCAATATTGTAGCCATGTACGATAACGAAGGCAAGGTTGTTAAGACCATTGAGCGCTTCAAGGACGTAGCACTACCCGTCGCTGTGCGAAATGCCATTGCCAAGCGTTTCCCAAACTGGGAAATGGCCGGTGATGCCTACAGGGTAAACTACAGCGAAGACAAGGGCGCTGAAAAGACCTATAAGGTGAAGATCAAAAACGCCGATAAAACCATGAGGGTAAAACTGAATGAAACGGGAGAATTCCTGTAAGCCACCCCCACGGTCCAATGGATTAAACACTAACCATTGCATTACCTTTATTCAGTTGGCCCCGCCTTTGTTGGCGGGGCTTTTTTTTGGGTACCCCCTTATCGGTAAAAATTCATTTCATCCATGTACTTCCATACCGCGTCGGGCAGCATGGCCCGGATATTCTTGCCGGCCCGGTGTTGTTTCCGGATAAAGGTGGAGGATATTTCCATGATCGGTGCGGGTACCCTGTGGATCGCCTCATGGTCCTTAAGGGTCCTGGGGACCTCGTCGCCCCCTATACGGGGATATACGTACAGTTCGTAATTGGCCAGGATAACTTCGTAGTTCTTCCATTTATGGAACCCTTTCAGGTTATCTTCCCCCATCAGCAAAGCAAACCGGTACTCGTTGCCATACTTCTCTTCCAGTTGCACCAGGGTATTTACCGTATAATTGGGCTGGGTAAGGTTAAACTCTATATCGCTCACTTTTAATTTGGGATAGTCCCTGATCGCTTCATAGACCAGCTGGTAGCGGTGGTGGTTATCCAAAAGGCTCTTCTTCGCCTTAAACGGGCTCCGTGGGGTGACCACCAACCAAACTTCTTCCAGGTCCGAAAATTCGGCCATATAATTGGCGATCACCAGGTGTCCTATGTGTATGGGGTTAAATGTGCCAAAGAAGAGTCCTATTTTTTTCATACGTCCTAAATACCCGGTATTCTTTGTCCGGTAATTTACCTGAAATTTTAAAATTAACCTGAACTCGAATACAATAAAAGCGCTGATTTTTGGTGGAATGGGGCTGGGTTATACCCAAGATCGTATCCCCATGCCGTCATTGCGAGGACCTGACCGCCAGCGTCAGGACAAATCCATCCCATGACCCTGCCCGCGTTGGTGGGATTACTTCACTTCGTTCGTAATGACGTTGTTTAATAGGTGGGTGTCATTTTGTACTCAGGACGTCATTGCGAGGCGCGCGCAAGCGCAACGAAGCAATCTCATCAGGGAATGCAACCGTCATTGCGAGGCGCGCGCAAGCGCAACGAAGCAATCTCATCAGGGAGTGCAACCGTCATTGCGAGGACCTGACCGTCCGTGTCAGGACAAAGCCATCCCATGACCCTGCCCGCGTTGGTGGGATTACTTCACTTCGTTCGTAATGACGTTGTTTAATAAGTGGGTGTCATTTTGTACTCAGGACGTCATTGCGAGGCGCGCGAAAGCGCAACGAAGCAATCTCATCAGGGAGTGCAACCGTCATTGCGAGAACCTGACCGTCCGTGTCAGGACAAAGCCATCCCATGACCCTGCCCGCGTTGGTGGGATTACTTCACTTCGTTCGTAATGACGTGGTTTAATAGGTGGGTGTCATTTTGTACTCAGGACGTCATTGCGAGGCGCGCGCAAGCGCAACGAAGCAATCTCATCAGGGAGTGCAACCGTCATTGCGAGGCGCGCGCAAGCGCAACGAAGCAATCTCATGAATACGGGCAGCGGGTTGGTCATGCCTGGTCATTGTACCCCTCCAGATCAGGGCTCACCCCCACATATTCCGCCACCAGTCTGTGGGCTTCACGCAGGGCCGTATCCAGGTCGTAGTTTTTGATGATTTTATCAAATTGCGGGGCGGTAGCCAGTTCCACGTGCGCCTTGGCGATGCGCATATTGATCTTGTCGTCGTCTTCGGTACTGCGCTTTTTTAGCCGGATCTTCAATTCATCGATGCTGGGGGGTTTTACAAATACCGCGAGGGTAATATCCGGGTGCTTTTTTTTGATCCGAAGGCCGCCTGACACATCGATATCAAAAATCACGTTTTTGCCTTCGGCCCACAGGCGTTCTACCTCGCTCTTGAGGGTCCCGTAGAAATTATCCCGGTACACTTCCTCCCATTCCAGGAAGTCGTCGTTCTTGATATGGTTCTTAAACTGGGAGATCGACATGAAATAGTAATGCTCCCCGTGTTTTTCCTTAATCCGCCTGGGCCGGGAGGTGGCAGAGACCGAAAAGGCCAGGTTGAGTTCCGGCTGTGCCAGCAAGTGCCTTACGATGGTAGTTTTACCACTGCCAGAGGGGGCCGAAAAAACAATGAGCTTTCCTCCTTTCATCACAGTACATTCAGCATTTGTTCTTTTACTTTCTCTAACTCGTCCTTCATTTGCACCACCAATTGTTGCATGGGGGCATAATTGGCCTTGGAGCCTATGGTATTGATTTCCCTCCCGATTTCCTGGCTGATGAAGCCCAGTTTTTTGCCATTGGAATCTTCCGAGGCCAGGGTATCCGAGAAATAGGCAAGGTGGTTGGCCAGCCGTACTTTCTCTTCGGTAATGTCGTATTTCTCCAAATAGTAGATCAATTCCTGTTCAAAGCGGTTCTGGTCTACCGCTTCCTTCAGGTCGGCCACTGCCTTTGCCAGGCGTTCGCGGATGCCCGCCAGCCGTTCCGGGTCTATGGCGACCACCTTGTCCAGCAATTTCCGGAGGGTGGCGATGCGTTCTTTGAAGTCTGCTTCCAACACCTTGCCCTCTTCGGTTCGGTAGGTGCCAATTTCCACCAGGGCATGGTCCAGGGCCTGCAGGATGGCTTGATATTCCTCTTCACCCACAGAATCCTTATCTGCCTTGAGTGCGTCGGGGAGCCTCAGCGCCATTTCCAGGAAGTGTATGTCCTCCCCCTTGGCCAGGGCCTTCAGTTGTTTCATATACTGCCGTACGACCCCTGCGTTGACCTCTGAGGAAGTTTCTTCGCCGGTAATCTCCACATAGAGGCTGAAGTCTATTTTGCCCCTCAGCAGCCTTTCGGAAATAATCCTGCGCAGTTCCAGTTCCTTTTCCCGGTAGGCAGTGGGCATACGGGCGTTGATATCGCAGTTCTTGCTGTTCAGGGATTTTAATTCCACGGTAATTTTTCTTGCGGGAAGCTGTATTTCATGCTTCCCAAAGCCGGTCATGGATTGGATCATACATTCGTTCTTACATTCTGTCTTTTTCCGCTTTTGGGTCGTCTTGCTATGGAAGCGGCAATTTCGGGGCCGGTTTTAGTTCCCTCACCCAGATATTCCTGTAACTCACGCGGCTGTTATCGCCGTGGTCCTGGAGCATAATCGGGCCTTTGCCATGGGGGTCGTTTTTAGGCCAGCCTATATATTCTGTGGTCCCTTTTATTTCGGCATCGTCCTGTACAAGTACCCCGTTGTGCAAAAGAGTGATGGTCCCCGATTGAATTTTCTGGCCCTGGTCGTTGAAGACAGGGGCGTGGTAAATGACATCGTAGGCGTTCCATTCGCCCGTGGGGACCGAGGCCTTTGCCAACGGTATATGTGTTTTGTAGATAGACCCTACCTGCCCGTTTACATAGGTGGGGTTGTCATTGTTGTCCAGTACCTGTACTTCGTAACGCCCGTCCAGGAATACCCCGCTGTTGGCACGGTGTTGGCCCTCCTGCTGTACTTCGGCGGGCGAACGCCACTCAATATGCAACTGGATGTCGCCAAAGTTTTGTTTGGTCTGGATATTCCCGGTTTTATCCTTTACGGTCATGCTTCCGTCTTTGTTGAGGTGCCATACGACCTCAGTGCTGTCGTTGCTCATGACCCACTGGTCAAAATTGGTGCCGTCAAACAGTACGATTGCATCACTGGGGGCGCCATTCTGCGCATAGGGCTGTACCGTAGGGGGAACGGGCTCGTAGAACTCCGTTGCCTCGGGCTCCGTGGGGTTCTCCCCTGAATATTCCTCATGAATAATGGGCTCCGGTCCGGTATCTTTTGCTTCCATGGGGGCTACCTCTACTTTTTCCTGGCAGGCGGTAAATGCCAATACCGAAAGCAACATGGTCAGGTATTTCATAATCTGGTTCCTTTTTTTAGTGTGGATTAAAGTTGTTTGATTTTTATGTTGCGGAAAGCCACTTTGTCGCCATGGTCCTGCAAACCGATCTTTCCGTTGGTGAATTTCCCAAAGCCTTCCCAGCCCGCAAACTTGGATTTGGAGACCATTACATCCCACATTTCATTGGCCACGGGGAAATCTACGATTTTCATCCCGTTCAATTCCACACTTCCCCTTTTTTGTTCCAGGTCTACGGTAATCACGCAAGTATTCCATTCGCCCACGGGCCTGGTCACGTCCTCCGAAGGGGCCACCATATCATAGAGGGCGCCTGCCTGGTGGGTGGTACCCGCCTTGGCGTCGGGATGGCGTTCATTGTCCAAAACCTGGATCTCAGGCCCTGTCTCATAGGGCTCGTGGTATTTGGGGTCTTCTTTGATCCCCCAGAAAATCCCGCTGTTGCCCCCTTCGGAGATCTGCCATTCCAGCGAAAGAACGAAGCTTGAAAAGTTCTGCTCGCTCACCAGGTTATAGGATTCTCCTTCCGGCCGGTTTTCGGGAGGGTACAGGACCATGGCCCCGTCTTCCAGTTTCCAGTGTTCGGGGATATCGTCCCTCAGGTAGCCCTTCCATCCATCAAAGGAAGTACCGTCAAAGAGTACGACCCAATCGCCCGCTTGTTCCATGTCTGTTGTTTCGGAGTCCATGCTTTGGGCCGATTCGGCCTCCTCGTTGTTTTTCTCAGGTTGTCCTTTACAGCCAGCCACCGCAACGGCTATAAGCATGCATACTAGTAGTTGTCTCATGATCAGTTTTTAGGTACCTAATATTTTCTTTAGCATTTTGGTATCTATATCGCCCCCGGCAAAGTCATCGAAGGTTTTTTCGGTGGCTTCGATAATATGGTCCTGAATGAACCTGGCCCCCTCCCGGGCACCCTGTTCCGGGCTTTTGATACAGCATTCCCATTCCATTACGGCCCAAACATCACAGCCGTACTGGGTGAGTTTGGAAAAGATGGTTTTGAAATCTATTTGCCCGTCTCCCAGGGAGCGGTACCTTCCGGCCCGGTTACCCCAGTCGTTATACCCCCCGAATGCGCCTTTTTTACCGGTGGGGTTAAATTCGGAATCCTTCACGTGGAAAGACCTGATGAATTCGTGATAGTGGTCTATATAGGTGATATAATCCAGTTGTTGCAGTACAAAATGGCTGGGGTCGTACAGGATATTGACGCGTTTGTGGTTACCGGTGGCTTCGAGGAAGCGTTCAAAGGTATCCCCGTCATGCAGGTCTTCTCCCGGGTGGATCTCGTAGCACACATCAACCCCTTCCTTGTCAAAATGGTCCAGGATGGGTTTCCATCGTTTGGCCAGTTCCTGGAACCCCATTTCCACCAATCCGGGTGGGCGCTGCGGCCATGGGTGCCATGTATGCCAAAGCAGGGCCCCTGAGAAGGTCGCATGGGCCTTGATTCCCAACCGGCGGCTGGCTGTGGCGGCTTTTTTAACGACCTCCACCGCCCATTCGGTACGGGCTTTGGGGTTGTTTTTCACCCGGTCGGGCGCAAAATTGTCGAACATCAGGTCATAGGCCGGGTGTACGGCCACCAATTGCCCTTGCAGGTGGGTGGAAAGTTCGGTGATCTCCAGGCCGTAAGAATTGACCTTCCCCTTGAGTTCATCGCAGTAGGTCTGGCTTTCGGCGGCCTTGTCCAGGTCAATCAGAAAGTGTTCCCAGGTAGGGATCTGTATGCCCTTATAGCCCAGGTCAGCGGCCCATTTGCACATCCCGTCCAGGGAATTGAAAGGTGCTTTGCTGTCTACGAATTGTGCCAGGAACACGGCGGGTCCTTTAATTGTCTTCATGCGTATTTGCTATTGGATTAATCGAATTGGTATTTCGGCAAAAGTTAAGAATTATCCCCTATATTTAAGGAATCAATTTCCAAAGGTCGTTCATCCGAAGGGAAGTCATAAATATAGGAAATACCCTAGAATAAAAAGAAAAATACCCAATGAATCAGGGAGAGCAGTACGACGCAATTGTCGTAGGAACCGGAATCACCGGAGGGTGGGCGGCGAAAGAGCTTTGCGAGAACGGGCTGAAAACCCTGGTCCTGGAACGGGGCCGCATGGTTAAACACATAGCGGATTACCCTACGATGAACATGGACCTGTGGGACCTCCCCAACAGGAACGAACTCACCGCCGAAGACCGGCGACAATACTACAAACAGGTACGCGTTGGCTGGGCCCCCAAGCAGGATGTCAAACATTTCTTCGTCAATGACCTGGAACACCCTTATGTGGAGACCAAGCGGTTTGACTGGATCAGGGGGTACCACGTAGGTGGCCGCTCTATTACCTGGGGCCGCCAGAGTTACCGCTGGAGCGATCTTGATTTTGAGGCCAACCGCAAGGATGGGATCGCGGTAGACTGGCCGGTACGCTATGCCGATATCGCCCCCTGGTATGACAAGGTGGAAACCTATATCGGGGTAAGCGGGGAAGCCCTGGGGTTGCCGCATTTACCCGACGGAAAGTTCCACCCGCCCATGGACCTAACCTGTCCTGAAGAGGCGTTAAAGGAATCGATGGCTACCGCTTTTGACGACGGGCGGCTGCTTACCATAGGGCGCACTGCCAACATCACCGATACAAATGCAACGATAGAAGGGCGTAACCCCTGCCAGTTCCGAAACCGCTGCTGGAGGGGGTGTCCGTTCGGGGGCTATTTCAGCAGTAACTCTGCTACCCTGCCTGCAGCAGAACGCACCGGGAACATGACCCTGAGGCCCCATTCCATCGTTTACGAACTGGCCTATGACGATACGAAAAAGCGGGTTACAGGCGTTAAGCTTATCGATAGCGAAACGCACGAAAAATTGGAATTTAAAGCCAACGTAATCTTCCTCTGTGCCTCGGCCATGGCCTCGGTAGGCATCCTGCTGCAGTCCAAATCAGCACGTTTTCCCAATGGCCTGGGGAACGATTACGACCAGCTGGGCCGCAATATCATGGACCACCATTACCAACTCGGGGCCTCGGCCAGGGTCGAGGGCTACCTGGACAAGTACTATAAAGGCCGCAGGCCCAACGGTTTCTACATCCCAAGGTTTGTCAACCTGGATGAAAACACCCGCAAAAAAGAGTACCTCCGGGGATTTGGCTACCAGGGTGGTGCCAGCCGCGAGGACTGGACCCAGGCCGTAGCAGAAATGTCCTATGGAAAAGCCCTGAAAGAAAGCCTCCTAAAACCCGGGCAATGGGAAATAGGCGCTACCGGCTTTGGGGAAATGCTGCCCTACCACGACAACCGGGTGACCCTCAGCACCACCGAAAAAGATCCATGGGGCCTTCCCCAGCTGGATTTTGACGTGGAGTTCAAGGCAAATGAATACAAGATGCGGGAAGACATCATCAGGGAGATTACCACCATGTTCAAGGCGGCCGGATTCAAAGACATCACCCCTTATGAGAATGAAACGGGACCCGGCCTGGGCATCCACGAAATGGGTGGCGCCCGCATGGGGTATGACAACAGGACTTCTATCCTTAACAAACACAACCAGGTACACGGCGTACCCAATGTATATGTCACAGACGGGGCCTTTATGACCTCAGCCAGCTGTGTCAATCCTTCACTGACCTATATGGCCTTTACTGCGAGGGCAGCGGACCACGCTGCACGGGAATTTAAAGCAGGCAGGCTAAGCTAAAACCCGATTCGTTTTATGAACAATGCATCAGCAAGAAATATGTGGGGCGATTATCTGGATACCCACCTGCAATACGCTTTTGTGCATGAACCTAAGGTGGCGCCACTGGGCACCACCGAAAAGGAGGCGGAAGACCAGTTAAAACTGGTCCTTTCCGGCAAGAAACGCGCGCTCACGCATTCCCTGGTAGGATTGCAATCGCGTAACGAACCGCTGCCCAGGATAGGCGATTTCAGGGTGCTTACCGACTGGAACGGGAAAGCCCGGTGTATCATCAGGACCGTAGCGGTACGACTGGTCCCCTGGTTTGCCGTACGCTCGTCCTATGCCAGGATGGACACCAATGAATCGCTGGAGGATTGGAAGGAAAGCTATTGGGAATATTTTACCCGTGAGCTGGAACCGCATGGCCGGGTACCCCGGGAGAGTATGATCGTGGTCTGCGAAGTTTTTGAAAAAGTCTTTGAACGGTAAGGAATCAAAAAAAAGCCTGTCGGGTTTTGAAAACCCAACAGGCCCGAAGTCTCTTCAAAAAGCGGGTTAATCGAGGGACACCCAGACATTCCCCCCTTTGTGGGAAGCCACCGTGGCTTCGATGAAGTTCAAACCGCGAACGCCATCGGTCATGGTCGGGAACTCCCCGTCATTGTATTGCGCTCCCCGTATGGCCCTGGCCACTCCCAGGTAGATGTTGGCCATGGAATCAAAGATCCCTTCGGGGTGCCCCGGGGGCAATTTGGTACCATCCAGGGACAAGGCGGAGTTATAGGCATGGCCGGGCTTATAGATCTGCACCGGCTCGGTATCGCTCAACTTATACAGGAAGTTTGGGTTCTCCTGCTCCCAGCGGAAACCGGCCTTCTCACCATAGATACTGATGGCCAGCCCGTTTTCCTCGCCGGTGGCCACCTGGCTCCCGCGGATGACCCCTTTGATATGGTCGCCCATACGTATGAGTACGGTACCGTCTACGTCCATCTGGTTATCTGCATAGAGGTAGTTAAAATCGCAAAGCAGTGATTTTACCTGCAGCCCGGTGGTATATTCAATAAGGTTGAAGGCATGTACCCCTATATCGCCCATACAGGAACTGATACCGGCTTTCTTGGGGTCCAGCCGCCAAACCGAAGACCGCTTTTCCTTGTCATGGATAATGGGGTTGATCCACCCCTGGTAATAACGGGCGTCTACCTTGTGTATTTTACCCAGGGCACCTGCTTTGATCATCTCCCGCATCTGGCGCACCATGGGATATCCGGTATAGGTATGGGTAACGGCGAATACGGTCCCGGCTTTTTTATGGGCCTCCTGTAAGATCCGGGCCTCTTCGTAGGTGGTGGTCATGGGTTTCTCGCAGATCACGTGGAAGCCGTTGTCCAGCAGTTTTTTGGCCATGGGAAAATGCAGGAAGTTTGGTGTGAGGATGGCGCACACCTGGATCCGTTGATCTTTGGGGAGCTTCATCTCCTCTGCTACCAGCGTATCGAAATCCTTGTAGATCCGGTCGGTAGGCACGTCAATTTCCCTGGCAAAGTCCAGGTTGTGTTCGTAATCCGGATTAAACACCGCCCCTACGATTTGATAGTTGTCGTTAATGTGGGAGGCTACTCTGTGGAGCACCCCTATAAGAGAATCTCCACCCCCGCCCAAAATTCCTAATCTGATTTTTTTTGGCATTTTTCTGTTTCTTGTTGTTCTACTGATTTTACTTTTCGTTGTTACCTCTTGCCGTTGCGGCCGTCAGACCAGTCCAGGCACTTGCGGCTGCCCCCATAATTGGTCCGGCCGCGTATCTGATGGCCGTTTCGCTATTGTTTGGGGGCTTAAAATATATAAAATCCCGCTAGTTTTTATACGCTATTTCTTCATTTTTAAACAGGATCAGAAACAGCAGCATCACCCCCAGGGCGAATCCGGAAGGAAACAGCCAAATCGTCCCCCAGTCGTGTTTGCCGCCCTCCAGGGTGAGGTAATCGGTAATTTGTCCGGCGATCCAGAAACCAATCAGCATCCCAAAGCCATAGGTGGCCAGGGTGATAAGGCCCTGTGCGGCGCTTTTGTATTTGGGCCCCGCCTTGCTGTCGGTATAAATTTGCCCGGAGACAAAGAAAAAGTCGTAACAGATGCCGTGCAGTGCGATGCCGATAAGCAGCATAAACGCCAACTCCCCGGCATTGCCATAGGCAAATAGCAGGTAGCGCACCGTCCAGGCCAACATGCCCATAATGAGGGTGTTCTTAAACCCGAATTTCTTGAAGAAAAAGGGGAGTAATAACATGAAAAGCACCTCTGAGGCCTGCCCCAAGGTCATTTTACCTGTGGGGTTGCTCATCCCTATCTCGGCCAGGAACGGATTGGCATTCTGGTAATAGAATGCCAGGGGGATACAGATAAGGATGGAGGAGATAAAGAAAATCAGGAAATTCCGGTTTTTCAGGAGTTGCAGGGCGTCTAGCCCCAGCATGCTGGCCAGGCTGATCTTCTCGTCCCGGGCCACTTTGGGCGGGGTCTTGGGCAGCGTGAGGCTAAACAGCCCCAGGACCAGGGAGGCGATGGCAACCATCAGGAAGGTGTTCTTTAGCATGCCCTCGGCCCTTGCCTCTACAGCATCCCACAAAAACACATAGCTGATAAACAGCCCGGCGACTATCCAGCCGATGGTGCCAAAAACGCGGACAAAGGCAAACTCTTTGGCCGGGTCTTTCATTTGCCTGAAGGAAATGGAATTTACCAGGGCCAGGGTAGGCATATACAGGATCATATAGGCCAGCACATAGGGGTAAAAGCCCGAAAAGTCGACGGCCAGGTACATCCTGTACATCAGGAAGGCCCCGAGCAGGTGTAAGATACCGAGGATCCGCTCCGCGTTAAAATAACGGTCGGCAATGATCCCAATGATCAGCGGGGCGATAATAGCGCCCCAGGACTGGGTGGAAAATGCCACGGCAATTTGCCCGCCACTGGCCTGCAGGTTATCACCCATATAGGTGCCAAGGGTCACAAACCAACCGCCCCAAATAAAAAATTCGAGGAACATCATGAACGACAATTGTATTTTTATCCTGGGCGTCATAAGGTCTTGGGGTGGGTAAACCCTTATCGTTTATAAAAAATGTAATCCAGTGAAAGGGGTTCCAGTTTGTGGTGTCTCATATCCATGGCGATCTGCCCCCGGTGGTGGGTGGAATGGTTGATGATATGGAACAGGATATCCCTGACCGTATTGGTAAACAGCCGGCCTTCGGAGTTTTCATAATCGATGCGCGCCTCAAAGTCATCGGTGTTGGTGATGATCTCAAAAGAAGTCCGCTGGTTTTCATAATGCATATCGCCCCATCCTTTTACCGGTTGCTCCTGCCAGGGGTTAACACTGGGCGTCTTTCCCTGAATGCGGCAATTCCAGATTTGATGGGCATTGAGGATATGGCTGAAAAGGCCCTGGCTTTTTTCGGGGATGTTTTTCAGGGAATTGCACTCCTCGATGAACTTCTTATTGCTATAGAAGTTATAATCAAAAAGTTCGTTGAAAAATACTTTCATAGGTCTGGTTGGTCCATTATGCGAGTTCCCTGGCGGCGTCCAGCAACAGTTTTTTGGTGGCCAGGATCCCCGCTTCCTCACTGAGCCCGCTACCTTCATATTCTACCCCGATAAAGCCGGTATAACCCGCGTCTTTAACAATCTTGAGCATGCGGGTATAATCAATCTCCGTTTCTTTTCCTTCGGCGTTGAACTCATGGGATTTGGCACTTACCGCCTTGGCATGCGGCATGAGTTCTGCCACCCCCTGGTAGATATCGTATTTCTCCGCACAGGGAGACGACCAGTCGGCAGGGTCTTCCTTACGGATGCAGAAATTCCCGAAATCGGGGAGGGTTCCGCAGTTGTTCATGCTGACCTGGTCCATCACGCTGGCGAGCAGCTTTGCATTGGATGAAAGCCCCCCGTGGTTTTCCACCAGCACGTTGATGTCCTTACCGGCCGCATAGGATGCCAGTTGCGAGAGCCCGTCTACAGAGTTGGCTACCCATTCCTCCTGCACATTGCTCCCTACGAGGTTTACCCGGATGGCGTGGCATCCCATAGCCGCGGCGGCATCCACCCACTTGTGGTGGTTCTCCACGGCAGCCTTGCGCGCAGCAGCGTCTGAGGTGGCCAGGTCGCCCTGTCCGTCAATCATGATCAGCACGTTGGTCAGCCCGTGTTTGGCGGCTTCGGCATTGCATTTCTCGACAAAGGCCTGCATGGCTGCCTCCGAAAAATTGGCGGCTTCCAATTCCTTATTATATAACTGGCTTACATATTCGAGGCCGGTAAAACCCCAGTTTTTGGCTTTCTCGGCGAAGGTATATGGATCTACCCCTTCTTCAAAGATCATCCGGTGCATGGACCACTGGGCCAGTGACAATTCAAAAAACGGCGGGGCGTCTTCGGCAGTGTCGCCTGGCCCGGCCTCGGGTTCCGATTTTTTTTCTTGTTTGCAGGCGTAAATACCCAACAAGGAGAGTGCTATCCCGGCCTGAGAACCATTCCGGATAAAAATTCTTCGATTCATGCGTATGTTTTTGTTAAGTGCCTAAGGAAGCGGGGAATATGCACCGTTCAATTGAATTGCAGCAGCGATCCGTATACAGCATTTCTAAACGCAACCTTCAGACAATGTTTGATGATTTATTTTAGTATTCTTATTTTGGCCCTCATTCTGCTGCGAACTTACAGGGAATAATAGATTTTAAATGTAGAAAATTAATTTAATATTTAATACTTTTAGAGAATAAACAATTCAATAGATGAGCAAATTTTATTACAACCAGGAACAGGAATCGTATGACGCGATTGTCGTGGGTACCGGGATCAGCGGTGGCTGGGCAGCCAAGGAATTATGTGAAAACGGGCTCAAGACCCTGGTGTTGGAACGCGGAAGGATGGTAAAACACATAGAGGATTATCCCACCGCAAATATGGACGATTGGGATTTCCCCAACCGTGGCGAACTCCCCAGGGAGGAGAAGGCCAAACAGCTGAAACAGGCCAGGACCGGATATACGGTCAAGGCCCCCCACAATTTTTGGTTTGTAAATGACCTGGAACACCCGTACAACGAGATCAAACGTTTCGATTGGATGCGGGGTTACCACGTGGGAGGACGCTCGATCATGTGGGGCCGTCACAGCTACCGCTGGAGCGACCTGGATTTTGAAGCCAACAAGAAAGACCGCATCGCTGTAGACTGGCCGGTGCGCTATAAGGACATTGCCCCCTGGTATGACAAGGTGGAGTCCTATATTGGGGTAACCGGCGAAACCCTGGGGCTGCCCCAACTGCCGGACGGGGTTTTTGAACCCATGATGGAATTAAACTGTGTGGAACAACACGTGCGCGAAAAGGTGGCCGAAGGCTTTGATGGGAGGGTGATCACCGCCGGACGCGTGGCGCACATCAACAGCGATAAACAATTTGAAGGCCGTACGCGTTGCCAATACAGGAACCGCTGTATCAGGGGGTGTCCTTTTGGCGCCTATTTCAGCAGCAACTCTTCTACCCTGCCTGCCGCGGAACGCACCGGGAACCTAACGCTTCGCCCGGATGCCATCGTGCATGAGGTCATCTATGACCCGGATACGAAACGGGCCACGGGAGTAAAGGTTATCGACCGTGTTACCAAAGAAACCTACGAATTTAAGGCGAAGGTCATATTCCTCTGCGCATCGGCCATCGCCTCTACCTCCATCCTGATGCAATCCAAATCGGACCGTTTCCCCAACGGCCTGGGCAATGATTCCGACCAGTTGGGCCGCAACGTGATGGACCACCACCTGGGCGTGGGCGCGCAAGGGAAGTTTGACGGTTTTGAAGACAAGTACTATAAGGGAAGGAAGCCCAATGGGGTTTATATCCCGCGTTTCCGTAACCTTGGAGGCGGTTCTGACATGAAAGAATTTATTCGCGGATACGGATACCAGGGCGGTGCGTCCCGCGGTAACTGGGATGAGACCGTCGCGGAACTTTCCTACGGCAAAGACCTGAAGGATGCCATCCTGAAACCGGGCGGCTGGACCATGGGTATTGGCGGCTTCGGGGAAATGCTCCCTTACGAGGATAACCGCATGACCCTGGACTACGACAACCTGGACGGCTGGGGGCTTCCCACCGTAACCTTCGATGCCGAGTTCAAGGAAAACGAGTTAAATATGCGCAAGGACATGCAGGCCCAGGCCGTAGCCATGCTAGAAACGGCCGGTATGCGCGATATAGAGGCCTTTGACCGCGAGGGTGCCCCGGGGCTGGGGATACACGAAATGGGAACGGCCCGTATGGGGCGCGACCCCAAAACCTCCGTCCTGAACGGCTGGAACCAGGTACATGCAGTGCCCAATGTATATGTAACCGATGGCGCTTTTATGACCTCGGCCTCCTGCGTGAACCCCTCATTAACCTATATGGCCTTTACCGCCAGAGCGGCCAACCATGCCGCCCAACAACTTAAAAAAGGATTATTATAATGGACAGAAGAAAAGCCTTAAAAAATATGGGATGGGGCCTCGGGTATGCCGTGGCAACCCCCACCCTGATCAGTATTGTACAAAGTTGCCAGGAGCAGGGACCCGATTGGACCCCCAGTTTTTTCACCGCCGATGAAGGACAGGCCATCAGGCACCTGGTAGACCTGATCCTCCCCAAAACCGATACGCCTTCGGCTTCTGAACTGCAGATCCACATCTTCCTGGATACCTATGCCAATGAAGTTATGGAGAAGAAGGACCAGGATTTTATGAAGATGTCCATGGGTAAGTTTTTGGATAAGGCCCTGGCAGACTCCGGCAAGAATTCGGTCGGCAAGCTGCAGCCCGAAGACCTCGAGCCAGCCCTTTCCTCGGCGCTAAAACAAACCAAAGAGGATGAAACCCGGATGTTTGAATCCATCATGTCGTATCAGCAGGCAGTAGAGGAAGGACAGGCGGCCACCCTGGATGATAATACTTCCCAATTTGCCTTTGCCAATAGCCTTCGCAGTGCTACCATTTGGGGGTATAAGACCTCTGAGTATATAGGGGAAGAAGTGCTGGCCTACCTGCCCGTGCCCGGTGAGTACATCGGATGCGGTGACCTGAATGAGCTTACCGGGGGCAAAGCCTGGTCTATCTAACATCCCTGGTTTGAAAAGAAGAAGTTTTATACAAAAGAGTGCCCTCTCCGGCGGAGCCATGAGCCTGGGGGGGGCTTTTGTTTTAAGAGCCCATAACACCGCAGACCCCAAAGCGGTATTCAACCTGAAATACGCCCCCCACCTGGGCATGTTCAAAGCGCATGCAGGGGAAGACCCCATTGCGCAGCTGAATTTCATGGCAGACCAGGGGTTCCGGGCATTTGAAGACAACGGCATGGCCGGGAGGACGGTGGCGCTCCAGGAAAAGATGGCAGAGACCATGCGTGCACGGAATCTTGAAATGGGTGTTTTTGTCGCCCATAAAATTTACTGGACCGAGCCCAACCTGGCTTCCGGGGACCTGCAAAAACGGGAAGAATTCCTGGGCGATATCCGCAAGGCCATCGATGTGGCCAAACGCGTAGATGCCAAATGGATGACCGTGGTGCCCGGTCACCTGGACCTGCGCCTTTCCATGGGTTATCAAACAGCCAATGTGGTGGAATCACTCAAACAGGCGGCAGCCCTGTTGGAGCCCCATGGCCTTACAATGGTCCTGGAACCGCTGAACTTCAGGAACCACCCGGGGATGTTCCTGTACGGGTCTCCCCAGGCTTACGAGATTTGTAAAGCCGTGGATTCCCCTTCCTGCAAAATACTGTTCGACATTTACCACCAACAGATTCAGGAAGGTAATTTAATCCCGAACATGGAAGCCTGCTGGGACGAGATCGCCTACGTACAGATCGGGGACAACCCGGGGCGAAATGAACCCACCACCGGTGAAATCAACTACCGCAATGTCTTTAAATTCATCCACGGCAAAGGCTTTGCAGGCGTGCTGGGCATGGAACACGGCAATTCCCGGGAGGGGAAAGCCGGGGAGCAGGCGGTCATCGACGCCTATAAAGAAGTAGACGCTTTTCTTAAGCCTTAGCGCAGTGCTATTTCGATAATGCCATCCGTCCCTTTTGTCTTTGGGAAGCTCTAACAGCAAGCCATAACGGTCTTGCAGGCCCCGGAGTTTAACCAAAAAATAACACTTTTTAACGTTCGCTTAGGTAAGACTCCAGGACGTGTTTACGTCTAACGGGGTATGGACAGTTATTTATTCTTCCTCTTGCTATATGGCTTTTTCGCCCTTTTTGGGAGGCTTGTGTATATGGAATTCTTCAAGGATAGCGGCAGGGCCTGAAGGACATTGAAAAAATTTACAACGTTTTCGTAGTCTTTTTGCCAACCACCGTCGTATATACAATAAACCCCGGGATCAGGGTATTGGGAAAAATGACATACTACTATATCATTTTACTGGTTTACGCGGCACTGATGGTTGTTTCATACAACGTGATCCGGCCGTATTTTGAAGAGTAGCGCTCCCCGCTTATTGGCCAATCCGCGCTTTACCTTTGGGTGTTGCCTTGCTGTGTTCTTTAGTCACCCGTCCTTTCCTCCGTTTCGCTTTGCTGCCCAAACGCAAAACACCCTGGAAAGGGATTGCCGTGTGCACGGATCTTTTCCAGGGTGCCTGTCAAACAATAAACACTATTCGTTTACGAGCCGCACATCAGGCAATCGTCATCTGCCTGCCCTTCTTTGGCCCTCGCGATCAGGGCCTGCATTTCTTCGGCCGACATGGGGGCCGTATCCACTTCCTCGTCCTTGAGCGAGGTGGTCTCTACCCTGATATCTGTGGGTGCCACCACTGCTGTTGCCGTGGCCGACGCTACTTCCGCTTCTACAGCCACAGGTTCCTTTTTCTTGCTGTTATCCAGGGTAAACTTGATGGCATCTACGGCCGCCTTGGTACGCAGGTAGTACATCCCGGTCTTCAAACCGCTTTTCCAGGCATAGAAATGCATGGAGGTCAGTTTGGCGTAATTGGCGTTTTCCATAAAGAGGTTGAGCGACTGGCTCTGGTCTATGAAATATCCGCGCTGCCGGCTCATGTCGATAATATCCTTCATGCTCAGTTCCCATACGGTTTTATAGAGTTCCTTGATATCCTCCGGAATGGCATCTATGTGCTGGACAGAACCATTGGCGCGCATGAGTTCCTGTTTTAATTCCTCGTTCCACAATCCAAGTCGCACCAGGTCTTCCAGGAGGTGCTTATTCACCACAATAAACTCCCCGGAGAGGACCCTTCGGGTATAAATATTGGAGGTATAGGGTTCAAAGCACTCGTTATTCCCCAGGATCTGGGAGGTGGAAGCGGTAGGCATGGGTGCTACCAAAAGGGAATTCCGCACCCCGTGTTTCCTGACGCTTTTGCGCAGTTTTTCCCAATCCCATCGCCCTGAAAGCTCCTCGTCCTTGATGCCCCAGAGATTGTGTTGGAATTTCCCTTTGGAAATAGGCGACCCTTTAAAGGTGGAATAGGGGCCTTCTTCTTTGGACAACTCCATGGACGCCGTCACCGAGGCAAAATAGAGGGTCTCAAAGATATCCTGGTTCAGCTGTTTGGCTTCATCGCTGGTAAAGGGCAGCCGCATCATGATAAAGGTATCTGCCAGCCCCTGTACGCCCAGGCCTATAGGCCGGTGGCGCATATTGGAATTTTCGGCCTCCTTAATGGGGTAGTAGTTCCTGTCGATCACCCGGTTGAGGTTTTTGGTGACCCGCTTGGTGACCCGGAATAATTCCTTATGGTCAAACTGCCCGTTTTTCACGAACATGGGCAGGGCGATAGAGGCCAGGTTACAGACGGCTACCTCATCCGGGGAGGTATACTCCAGGATTTCGGTACACAGGTTAGAGGAGCGGATGGTCCCCAGGTTTTGCTGGTTGCTCTTGCGGTTGGCCGCGTCTTTGTACAGCATATAGGGGGTTCCGGTCTCTATCTGCGACTCCAGGATCTTTTCCCACAGTTCGCGTGCGTTGATGGTTTTGCGGCCTTTGCCTTCCTGTTCGTAGCGGGTATAGAGGGTTTCAAACGCTTCGCTATGGCAGGAGAAGAGCCCCGGGCATTCATTGGGGCACATCAGTGTCCATTCCGCATCGGCTTCCACACGTTTCATGAACAGGTCGGGCACCCACATGGCGTAGAACAGGTCACGGGCCCGCATTTCCTCTTTTCCGTGGTTCTTTTTGAGATCCAGGAAATCAAAGATATCGGCATGCCAGGGTTCCACATAGATGGCAAAACTGCCTTTGCGCTTTCCGCCGCCCTGGTCCACATAACGGGCCGTATCGTTAAAGACGCGAAGCATGGGGACAATGCCGTTAGAAGTGCCGTTGGTCCCGGCAATATAGGAACCGGTGGCCCTGATATTGTGTATAGAAAGGCCAATACCGCCGGCCGATTGGGAGATCTTGGCCGTATTTTTAAGGGTGTCATAAATGCCGTCAATGCTGTCGTCTTTCATGGCCAGGAGAAAACAGGAGGACATCTGTGGCTTGGGTGTGCCCGAATTGAAGAGGGTTGGCGTCGCGTGGGTGAAGAATTTCTTGGACATCAGCTCATAGGTTTCGATGGCCGATTCCAGGTCGTTGAGGTGAATCCCCACGGCCACACGCATAAGCATGTGTTGGGGCCGCTCGGCGATCTTCCCGTTCAATTTTAATAGGTAGGAACGCTCCAGGGTCTTAAAACCGAAATAATCGTAGCCAAAATCACGGTTGTAAATGATGGTACTGTCCAGTTGCTCTGCATTTTCCGAGACCACCTTGTACACTTCATCAGAGAGCAGGGGCGCTTTTTTGCCCGTCCTTGGGTTCACATATTCGTAGAGGTCCTTCATGGTTTCAGAGAAGGATTTCTTGGTGTTTTTATGCAGGTTGGAAACGGAGATCCTTGCCGCCAGCTTCGCATAATCCGGGTGGGCGGTGGTCATGGTGGCCGCTATCTCGGCCGCCAGGTTGTCCAGTTCGGAGGTGGTAACCCCGTCATACAGTCCTTCAATGACCCTCATAGCCACTTTTACGGGGTCTACAAGGCTGTTGAGCCCATAACACAGTTTGCGTACTCTGGCCGTGATCTTATCGAACATCATCGGCTCTTTTCTTCCGTCTCTTTTGATTACATACATGTTGCTACAATTTGAATTAGTGAAACCAAGGTTGTGTCAGGCTTTTAATAAAAGCTTAACATTTTCAAAAGTGATCCCAAAAACCCCCGGGTTCCAGGGGTTCTATGGCGGGGGTTTATCTAAAAGTCAGCGTCGAAGCTGATTTTCTGTGAATCGGTATCTTTTTCTTTGTTGAGGACGCCTGCTTTCTGGTATTCAGACACCCTTTTTTCAAAGAAGTTGGTCTTGCCCTGCAGTGAGATCATGTCCATAAAGTCAAAGGGATTGGTCGCATTGTACACCCTCTCGCATTCCAGTTCCACCAGCAGTCGGTCTGTCACAAACTCCAGGTACTGGGTCATCAGTTTGGCATTCATCCCGATCAGGCTTACCGGGAGTGATTCTGTGATGAACTCCCGCTCGATATTCAGGGCATCCACGATAATTTCGGTAATACGTTCTTTGGGGACCTTATTGACCAGGTGGTGGTTGTGGAGGTGTACCGCGTAATCGCAGTGCATTCCTTCGTCCCGTGATATCAATTCATTGGAAAAGGTCAGCCCGGGCATAAGGCCGCGTTTCTTCAGCCAGAAGATAGAGCAGAAGGCCCCGGAGAAAAAGATCCCTTCGACCGCGGCAAAGGCAATCAGGCGTTCGGCAAAACTGGGGGAATCAATCCATTTAAGGGCCCAGTCGGCCTTCTTTTTGATCGCCGGGAAATTCTCAATGGCCTTAAAGAGGATGTTTTTCTCTTTTTCGTCTTTGACGTAGGTGTCAATCAGCAGGGAATAGGTTTCCGAATGTATGTTTTCCATCATGATCTGGAAGCCGTAGAAGAACTTCGCTTCGGAGTACTGCACTTCGTTCACGAAATTCTCTGCCAGGTTCTCGTTGACGATGCCGTCTGAAGCGGCAAAGAAAGCGAGGATATGTTTTATAAAATAGCGCTCGTCATCATTGAGTTTGTTGTTCCAGTCGGCAAGGTCCTGGTGCAGGTCAATCTCTTCTGCCGTCCAGAAACAAGCCTCGCATTTCTTGTACCACTCCCATAAATCGTGGTGTTTTATGGGGAATATTACAAATCGATCCTCGTTTTCCTGCAAAATAGGCTCTACGGCTGATGACATATCTTCTCTGCTTTAAAATTAGTATTAAGGGGTGTTATTTGCTACCAGTTGGGACCAACAAAGATTTAAAAATGCGACCAGATTCTAAAGGGGGAAATTGCAATAGGACCACAAAGTTTTTAACACAATTTGTTGAAATCCATGCTCAGAAAGGGATTTTATTACCCTTCCGATACATCGCAATTTTGCATAAATATTTCCGCCTGAAAATTACACCGGTGAGTATAATAAATATACTGTTTGGTGTATTATTTAACGGCCAGGGGAAAACACCGGGATGGGAAACCGGGCACAGGCCACATCAATGGCAGAATGCCGGGGCATTGCCCCGCTATAGCCACCTGCCACAAAGGCAAAGCAGCACTTAAACAAAATGGAACCTTGTAAGGAAAACGTGAAGATACTGACAAACCGTACGGCCCTCCCGATGCCTTTAATTGCATTACCACAACTTGGCTGGCCGACCCAGGTAGTTCCCCCGAAACCTAAAATCAGCCGTAACCCTACCAGCCTAAGCTGGCCTGGTCATCCAATTCGCGTAACCCGACACCGGCAGGTGGCTCCGGTCATTCAACCTTGCACCACCGCGATGGGCCGTAACTCTGGTTTGACAGTTAAAAATTGTACAAAATGTGTTAAGGGCCCTCCTACAGGCCTCTTGTGAACATGCTATTTCCGGACAGCGCTAAAGCCCCCGTTGAGGCCGATGGTCTTTCCCTGTACATTCGTCAGGGACAGGGCCAGCGTACCCCTTAGAACCCCCTCGCCTATATGGCCGATGGTGAGCGACCCCTTTTTCGCAAAAAAGGGCTGTTCTCCCAGGGCATTGATGCTGGCAAATCCGAATACCCCCTCAAAATTGGAGAGGAACCCCTGGATTTCGCCATTGATTTTGTATGTGGATCCTATGGTTAGCGGTGCTTCCTTTTTTGGCCTGGCGATAAAGATGCCCAGGTAATGGGGGCTGTCCGCGCAGGTATTGCTCAGGTGTAATTTCAACATGGCCTGTGAACCATCACCCCAGGATTCTTCCACTTTTTCATATACTCCCTGCCCTTCTAACAGCAAGGTTGTTTCGCCATCGGCCCGCAGGAGGTAGGCCCCATCATAGGGCAGTCCGGCGTCTCCCGGAACAGCCGGGGCCCCGTGTGAGGTAACGAATAGCAGCACGATTCCCCAAAGGGCAAATTTCACCAATTTGATTATGAAGTGTGACATAACAGGTTATTCAGAACGAGAAACCTCCGTGGAAAGAAATTTGGACATCGGTTGTTGCAGGACCAGTTCCTCCTGGGAAACCGGTTCCTGGTACTTCTCTACCCAAACGGCAATGATCAGGGTAACCAGCAGGACTGCAAAAAATATTACACACTTTTTCATTTGCTTTCTTTTAAAATTCCGAGCTGACGACCCTTAGGCACATTCGGGGGGACGGCGCTCGTCAGTCAAATGTAAGAAAGCACCTGTCGCCCCAAAACGGAGATGTATAACCTGCACCAAATCGTGTATAGATGGCAGGCAGCCCTCGGGCCGCGATTCTTCCCGATGGGCCCCGGGGACCGCCCATAGGGAGGGTCGGGATCCCAATGACAGCCCTTTTGTGCCATGCATACAGAAAACCCCGCTAATGGCACATCTTTTTAAACGCCCAAAAGTGAGTAGCGATAATTTTGTTTATCTTACCCATACCTTTGTACTGTATTATGATTGAAGCCGTAATTGTAGATGACGAGATAAAGGCGCTGCAAAGTTTGTCATGGGAACTCACTAATTTCAGTGATGAAATCCATGTCATTGCTTCCTTTACCGATCCTTTCGAGGCCCTGTCTTACCTGGAGCTCCACAGGCCGGATTGCCTTTTTTTGGATATCGAGATGCCTACCATGGACGGATTTCAATTCATTCAGAAGATCAAGAACAAGGATTTTCCGGTTGTCATTACCACGGCCTATAACCAATACGCCATCAAAGCACTGAAGAATGAGGCCATCGATTATTTGTTGAAACCGATAGACACCGATGACCTCAAGGATACCATCGTTAAGATAAAGAAATTCAACGCGCGGAACTATACGGCCGACCGCCTGGAGAAGCTGCTGTTGAACTTCAACAGCCAATCGTCTCATAAGAAAATCACGTTCAATACGGATGGGAAGCTGATCTTCCTTGAGGCCAACGACATCCTGTATGCGGAATCGGACGGGAATTACAGCACCATTTTCCTGACCGATGGCCAAAAAATCGTGCTCACCAAGAAATTAAAGGAAGTGAATGAACTGCTGCCGTCCGACTCCTTCTTCCGGATCCACAATTCCTACGTCATCAACCTGTCGAAAATCAAGGAATTCCTTAAGACAGATGGGTATGTTGTCCTTAGTTCCAACCATAAAATCCCTGTCTCACGGCAAAAAAAGTCCGGTTTCCTGGATATGTTCTAAACGGGCAGTATGCGTTCCTACCCCTTTTATTCGTTCCTCCTTTTCCTCGTTTACTTTATGGCTGCCCCCGGGCACGCCCAGGAGATGCCCAGACGTTTCCTGAAGTTGACCGACAGCCTGGTAAAGGCCGCCCCCAAATCCTATATGGAATTGGACACGATCCTCAGCCAGTACCGCGGTGATACCCTGTTAATGAACTATTTTGTCCTGCAATCAGCCCAGAGAGCGTATCTGGAAGGAACCTCCTACGCCTATAACCAACTGGGGGTCAGGTTCCGCGAGGTCTCGGCCTATGAAAAATCCATCCAGTATCACGAAAATGCCCTGCAGGCTGCCCTGGAAGCCAATAACATGGAGTTTCGGATTTTCAGCCTCAATTTGCTGGGGCAGGTACACCTGCGCAACGATGCCATCAAATCAGCGCTGGATTACAACCAGGAAGCGCTGGAGTTGGCCCGATCCGTAAAAAACCCCTCCCCCCTGGTCAAAAAAAGCATGAATGCGACCCTCAACGGCATCGGCAATATTTACAGGACCCTGGAACAGTACGATCTGGCCATTGAATTGTTCAGGGAATCGCTGGAACTGGACCAGGAACTGGGCAACACCCTGGGCCTCGCCATCAATTACGCCAACATAGGCGAATGCCTGGAAGCAGAAGGAAAACTGGAAGAAGCGCTGGACAACTACAACCGGGCGCTCGCTATGAATGAGCTGTTAAATTCACCCCGTGTAAGGGTGATCAGCAATTACGGTATCGCCCATGTATACGTGCATCAGGGACGAACCAAGGAGGCCCTGGCCATCTTTGAATCCATCCTGCCCCTGGCGGAGCAACTGGGCGATATGGAAATCATCTCGGCGATATACATCAATATCGGATGGGACTTTATCCATTCGGGCGATTACGACAAAGCCCTGTCCTATCTTTTAGAAGGGCTGGAAATGTCTGAGAACTATGGCCTGATCAGCAACCAATACACGGCCAACACCTTCCTGCACGACCTGTATGAAAAGCAGGGCGATTTTAAGAAGGCCCTGGACTATTACAAAACGGCCCAGACCTACAGGAAGCAGATTTCCAACGACCGTAACCGCCGTTATGTATACGACATGATCTCTAGGACCGAGGTGGAAAAACGGAGCAACCAGATTGAAATGCTGGCCAAGGAAAACGAGATCGTAAAACTGCGGTTGCGCAGGAACCAGAACACCCTGCTTATTGGCGCGTTGATGCTGGCCCTCTTTTCCCTCATCCTCTATGTGCTGTACCGGCAGTACCAGCTGAAGAGCGATAAAAAACTGCTCACCCTGGAGCAAAGTATGCTGCGTAGCCAGATGAACCCGCACTTCCTCTTCAATTCACTGAACTCCATCAAACTTTACATCATCAACAATGAGAAGAAAAACGCGGTGCATTACCTCAACAAGTTTTCCAAGCTGGTGCGTAAAATCCTGGAGGCCTCCTCTGTAAAGGAAATTTCACTGGCAGATGAACTGGAAACGGTAGAACTATACATGAACATAGAGAACATCCGCTTCAACAATGAGATTCAATTTAAAGCCGCTATCGATGCGGGTATAGACCCGCACCTGATAAAAATCCCTTCCCTTATCCTGCAACCGTTCCTGGAAAACGCGCTATGGCATGGCCTTTCTTCAAAATCAGGGGAAAAGCGTATTGATTTGCAGGTGTCCCGGGAAAACAAGAATTTCATCCTTATCACGATCACAGACAACGGGGTAGGCCGGGAGGAGGCGGAAAAAGTCAAGCAAAGCAAGGTGCTGCAACGAAAATCGGTAGGGATCGCCATTACAAGGGAACGCCTGGCCAATTTTTCCAAGGATTACCAGAATTCCTTCCAGGTAGAAATCATCGACCTTTATAGCGAAACGCAGAAGGCCAGGGGCACCAGTGTAAAACTGCACATCCCTACGGTTTAGCAATTTCGCCGGCCACCTGTTCCAGTTCGGCATACCACCCGGCCCCGAATTTTCGGATCAGGGCTTCCTTTACAAATTTATAGATAGGGACCTTTAGTTCCTTACCCAGGGCGCATGCGGGGTCGCAAATTTGCCATTGGTGGTAATTGACGGCTACCAGGCTGGTATAGGCTTTCACCCGCACGGGGTAGAGGTGGCAGGAAATGGGTTTTTTCCATTTGGTGGCGCCGGCATTATAGGCTTTTTCCAAACCGCATTCAGCCGTACCGTTTTCACTGAAGGTCGCATAGGCGCATTCGTTCTGGTTCACCAGGGGGGTCTCCCATTCGCCATCGTCCCCTTTTATAAAAGCGCCTTGTTCTTCTATCGCCCGGATGCCCTCTTCCCTTAGGAAGGGCTTTACTTTTTGATAGATCTCCATGAGGACGCCCGTTTCCCGGTCATCGAGGGGGGCCCCCGCCTCCCCGTCCACGCAGCAGGCGCCTTTGCAGGCCTGAAGGTTACACACAAAATCCCGCTCCAGGATTTCTTCGGATATGATGGTATTGCCAAGCTGGAACATGGGCTCAGAGAATTTTGGCAAAGATACTCCTTAAGGCGATACAGGCATGAAGAATTTCCAGGTTCCGTAATCCAAAGCGGTCCTTAAACCGTACATTTGCCGGATAATTTTAAGAAGGAACCATGAATTTTAATTTCAGAGAAATCGCTACGACCACGATGGTCCTGTTCGCGGTCATCGACATACTGGGTGGGATACCGGTAATTATTAACCTCAGGAACAAGGTGGGCCATATACAATCGGGCAAGGCGTCCATTGTCGCGGCCTCCCTGATGGTGGCTTTTCTGTTTGTGGGAGACGAGATCCTGAAGCTTATCGGGATTGACGTGAATTCCTTTGCCGTAGCCGGGGCGCTTATCATCTTTTTCCTCGCCATAGAAATGATCCTGGGCATTACCCTCTACAAGGATGACGAGCCCGAAAGCGCCTCCATTGTCCCGATCGCCTTTCCATTGATCGCCGGGGCGGGCACCCTTACGTCCCTGCTATCCCTGCGGGCCGAATACCATGTGGAAAACATCATTGTAGCCATTGTCCTCAATACGATTTTTGTGTACCTTGTGCTGAAATCTTCCGCCAAAATAGGCCATTTCCTGGGCAAAGGCGGCTTGAGCATCATCCGGAAGGTGTTTGGTGTTATCCTGATGGCGATTGCCGTGAAACTGTTTGCAGCCAATGTACATGAGCTCTTTCTAAACCCCCAACTATAAGCCATCATAATGAGCAAGACCGTTAGTATCATCCTGATCATCCTGGCCGTTGGCCTTATTTCGTACAACGTTACCCTGGTCGATTACCAGGATCCCCTGGAAGGCGACAGCATCATCGCCATTATCGGGATCTTTGCCGCCTTGTGTGCCATTGTGCTGATCCTGATCTTCCTGGCTTCCAAAAAGATCCAAAAAAAAGTAGAAGAAGATTAATCGTTGGCGCTGATCCTGGACGCTTCCCGTTGCCGGATCGTAGGCTGGTCGAGTTCCAGGACCTTCTGCAGCATGGCATCGGAGGCAGCTTTGATCTTTGCCTGCAGGTTGGGGTTAAACAACTGGGCCGCCATGGCCGCTTTAAGGTGCGCCTTGATCCGGTCTTCCAGGTCGTAGTACCTCAGGTTTAGTTTTTGCACCAGGGGCCACTGTTCCGCATAATTGATGAAGTCCTCAAAAAGCAGGTCGTCCACCTTGAAATCCGAATAAAAATCCTGTTCGCTATAGTGCTTATACCGGCTGCGGTCTTGTTCCAGGTGTTCAAAGACAAAGCGCGAAAACAGTCCGTAACCACTGTCGAGGCTCTCCACGGCCTCCTCCTCGTTGCTGCCGATAGGGACAAATACATCGGGGATGATGCCCCCTCCGCCATAGACGATATTCCCTTTTGGGGTGGTAAATTTCAACGAATCGGCCACCTTGATGCTATCTACGGACGTAAGCTCGCCGTTATGGTAACGATCGGTGAATTTCTCGTAATAATCCTTGGTGCCATTGGTATAGGGTTTCTGTATAGACCTTCCGGTGGGGGTATAGTAGCGGGAAACCGTAAGGCGGATGGCCGAGCCGTCTCCCAGCTCCATTTCACGCTGTACCAGCCCTTTCCCGAACGACCTGCGCCCTACGATGGTGCCGATGTCATTGTCCTGCAAAGCCCCCGCCACGATCTCACTGGCCGAAGCGGAACGTTCATTGATGAGGACATACACAGGTTGGTCTTCAAAGCTGCCCTTTTTGCTGGCGTAGCTGTTGGACACCTCCCCATTCTTGTTTTTGGTAAATAAAATCAACTTGCCGTCTTTCAGGAACTCATCGGCCATCTGTTCGGCAATGCTCAGGTAGCCCCCGGGATTGTCCCGCAGGTCCAGGGTTAATTTTTTGGCCCCCTGGCGCTTCAGGGATTTCAGGGCGTCCAGGAATTCGGCATAGGTGCTTTCTGCAAAGCGGTTCACTTTGATGTAACCCATGTCCGGACTCATCATAAAATGGGCTTCCACGCTTTTCAGCGGGATCCGGTCGCGCCTCAGCCTGACATTGAAGGTCTTGTCTTCACTTTTTCGGAACACCTTGAGGTCTACAGAACTGCCCTGGGCCCCTTTGAGTTTCCCGACTACCTCGTCGCTGGGCAACCTCCGCCCGAAGAGGGTATCGCCGTCTGCCGACAGGATACGGTCTCCCGGCTGTATCCCTTTGATATAACTGGGCCCTTTTTCGATGGTACGGATCACCGCGATGGTATCCTTGTACATGTAAAAGTTTATCCCGATCCCCACGAAGTCTCCCTTCATGTTTTCGGAAACCTTCTTCATTTCACTTTTGGGGATGTAGACCGAATGCGGGTCGAGCTTGTCCAGGATATTGTTCACCGTAACATCCACGATGCTATCCGTATTGATCTCGTCTACATACTCGTAATCGATGAAGTCGATCAGACGGTTGAGCTTGTCTTTTTTGGAATTGGTGGTGAAGAGTTTTTCCGGGCTGTCGTTAAAATTCAACTTTCCGCCCAGGAAGATCCCCAACGCCAGCGCAAGGGCAATCGCGGTGGGCCATATGTAATAACTCCTCTTCATTGATGGGCCTTGGTTTAAACGACACTTTCATTGACCGGCAAATGTTCCAAAGACACCCCGGCCCTTTCCAGGAAACGGATTCCCGAATCGTCCTTATAGGCGGTTTGATACACCACACGTTTTATGCCAGACTGGTGGATGAGCTTACTGCATTCCCTGCAGGGTGAAAGGGTGATGTACAGGGTCGCCCCCTCACAGGACTGCGTGGATGACGCCACTTTGGAAATGGCATTCGCTTCAGCATGAAGTACATACCATTTGGTATATCCCTCTTCATCCTCACAGACATTCTCAAATCCCGAAGGGGTGCCGTTATAGCCATCGGAAATGATCATCCGGTCTTTTACGATGATGGCGCCTACCTGCCTTCGCACGCAGTACGACAATTTTCCCCACTCCTGGGCCATCCGCAGATAGGCCCGGTCGTATTTTTCCTGTTTACTCACTTTCACTGTTTCACGATCTCACCGTATCTCCGCACCACTACAAGGTGCTGGTTTCCCGGCTATATAAATACGAAGATACCCGCTTTCAGGACTTCCCGCAACCCTTAAAGGGTTAATATTTAACTAAAACACCGGCCACTGGCGCCACCTGAGACAGCCCGCCGCCCTGGGGCATCCTACTTTGGGAACGTATCAATAAGCATCGGTATTGTGGTCAGCGCCACAATTGTAGCCCCAATTACGATGAAATACCGTCGTTTTAGCTGAAATACCTGCTGAGCCAGGAAAGCCAGGCCCAGAATGACCAGGATGACCACCACTTGGGACCCTTCGATCCCGGTGGCGAACCCCAATAGGGGCACCCCCTTTTCCGCGGTGCCGGCCATCAGCATATTGAAGTAGTTGGAAAAACCGAACCCGTGGACCAGGCCAAAAAACGCCGTGGCCGCTACATGCAGGGAAACGCCCATTGTATCTGCGTCTTTATGGAGGTATACGATATCAAAAAGGGCCGTTAACAGGATGGTTACCGGGATGAGGAATTCTATCCAGGCCGTATCGACGCTTAACAGGCCATAGGCCGAAAGCGCCAGAGACAGGCAGTGCGCTATGGTAAATACCGTTGCCAGGAGCAGGACTTTCTTCCAGCTTTTAAAGGTAAAGGGCAGGGCCAGGGCCGAAAGGAAGAGCACATGGTCATAGGCCGCAGGGTCCATCACGTGGTCAAAGCCGAGTTGGAGGTAGAAGGTGAAGTCTTGCATGCGAAAAGGATGTGCTATTGTGTTACCATTTCAATGTTGATCCTGCTGAAGGCCGGTTAAATGCCCCGCTCCCGCTGTATGTCTTCATACGCCCTTTGCACCCTTTTAAACTTTTCCTCGGCACCTTTCTTGATAGCCTCGTCCTGGGTGACTACCCGGTCCGGGTGGTATTTTTTGGCCATCCGGCGATAGGCGCGTTTCACCTCTTCGTCGGAGGCCGTCTTCCCGATCTCGAGGATTTTGTAAGCTGTATCGGCAGATTTGATGAACATGGCCTTGATGCTCTCAAAATCATGCGATCCTACCCGCAGGTAAGCGGCAATTTCCTGGAGTTTTTGTATTTCCGCCGTACTCACGTTGCCATCGGCCTGGGCAATACCAAAGAGGAAGTGCAATAGCTGCAGCCGCACTTCATAGCGCGTCCGCTGGTTGAGGAATTCACAAATACGCTGGGCGGAAATCTCGCGCTTTTTGATTACCTCGTTAAAGGTCCGGAAGATGGCATTGGCCCGTTCCTTGCCGTAGGTCCCCAAAAAATACTGGCGTACATAGTCCAACTCACGCTGGCTTACCTGCCCGTCGGCTTTGATGACGATGGAGCAAAGGGAAAGGAGGTTGAGTTCGAAATCAGCCGGGGACACCCGTTGTTTGGAAGCCTCCCCGAATACGGTGCGGGGCCCTGCGGAACCACTGAGGCTATCGATAAAGCTTCCCAACAGGAATCCGATCACCGCTCCAGGGAAGCGAAACAGGAAAAAACCCAGCAGGGCGGCGAACCATTTAATCATAGATCAGCAAAAATTTCCGCAAAGATAGGACAAACCCATTGAAAATGCCGGAAGGTAAACAGCGGGATGCAATTGTGCCCCAAATGCGTTTAAATTCATATCTTTGTGGCCTAAAAAGAACTTAAAAATATTAGCATATGTATCCTGCAGAATTAGTAAAACCCATGAGAGAGGACCTGGCACTGGCAGGTTTTGAAGAACTATATACCGCAGCGGCTGTAGAATCGGCCATTAACCAAAAGGGCACCACCCTGGTTGTGGTGAATTCCGTCTGTGGGTGTGCCGCAGCCAACGCCCGGCCTGGGGCCAAGCTCAGCCTTCAAAACGCCAAGACCCCCGATCACCTGGTAACCGTTTTCGCGGGGGTAGATACGGAAGCAGTGAACGCTGCCCGGAACCTGATGGTACCCTTTCCCCCCTCATCACCCAGCATGGCCCTGTTCAAGGATGGGGAACTCGTGCATATGATAGAACGCCACCATATTGAAGGGCGTCCTGCGGAACTGATCGCGGAAAACCTGATGGAAGCCTACAACGATTTCTGTTAAGCCCCCGCTGTTGGATTACAGCAATAAAATATCTTTGAGAAACCGTTCGTAAAGGGCGGTTTTTTATTTTTGCCCTATGAGGAAACTGCTCGCTTACCCACTGAACATCCTGTTCTTTATCAGCTTTGGACTGTTGTTGGTGACCTTCCACCCTATTCAATGGTTTTGCCTGAATGTCCTGGGCTATAAAGCACATGCCCGCAGTGTGAGTATCCTTAACCTGGGGATCATGGGCTGCACCCTGCTCCTGGGTACGCGGTATACCTTTAGCAACCCCCATAAGATCCCCACAGACCGGCCCCTGATCCTGGTATCCAACCACCAGAGCATGTTTGACATCCCCCCCATCATCTGGTACATGCGCCGGCACCATCCCAAATTTGTAAGCAAGATAGAACTGGGTAAGGGCATCCCCAGCGTATCCTATAATTTGCGCCATGGTGGGTCGGCCCTGATCAACCGCAAAGACAGCAGGCAGGCCCTGGCGGAAATCACCAAATTGGGGCGTTATATAGAAAGGCACAACCGCACTGCCGTCATCTTCCCGGAAGGGACGAGGAGCCGTACAGGCCACCCGAAAAAATTCCAGCCCATGGGGCTGAAAGTCCTGATGAAAAATGCCCCCAACGCCTTGCTGGCTGCGGTGAGCATCAACAATTCCTGGAAGTTGATGCGCTGGGGTAAATTTCCCTATGGCATAGGGCAGCACCTGAAATTCCGGGTACACACGCCCATCGAAAACAGCGGGGATCCCGATGCCCTGATTGCCCAACTGGAAGCCCAGGTAACCCATGGTATACACGTGGAATCATGACAGACGCAACCCTTGTAGAAAAGACCATCGACTATATCCGTGAGCAGCTGGAAGGTGCCGAAGGCGGGCACGACTGGTTCCATACCCAGCGGGTATTCAAGAATACCCTGCTCATTGCCAGGGATGAGGAGGTGGATGTCCTGGTCGTAAGCCTGGGCGCCCTCCTGCACGACGTAGCCGATGCCAAATTCCACGGAGGGGACGAAAGTATCGGGCCCAAAAAAGCCGGGGAGTTCCTCCGTTCCTTAAAGGTTCCGAAAAAAACCATCGCCCACGTGGTAAAGATCGTCAAGTACAGTTCTTTTAAGAACAGCCTGGACAAAAAGGGCAAAGGCCGCTTTACGTCCAGGGAGCTGCAGGTGGTGCAAGACGCAGACCGCCTGGATGCCATGGGGGCTATTGGCATTGCCCGGGCCTTTAATTACGGCGGGTATAAAAACCGCCCCCTGTACAACCCGGATGTCCCTCCAAAGCCCAATATGAGCAAAGCCGCCTATAAAAAATCCGATGGCCCTACCATCAACCATTTTTACGAGAAGCTGCTCTTGCTCAAAGAAGGGATGCAAACCGCGACCGGCAGGAAACTGGCCGAAGAACGCCACCAGTTTATGCTGCAATTCCTGGAGCAGTTCTACCGGGAGTGGAACGGGCAAGCCTGAACGGGCGGCCCATCTGTCTCATGACCCATCCCCCGCTTCCCGGCGCCCTTTACGGCTTGCTATTTTTTCGTACCTTCCCCTCTCCTTTTTTAACATAAACTCCATACAATACCATGCAAAGAAGAAAATTCATCAAAAACGCTGCGGCCTCTTCAGCCGCCTTTTCGATTGTGCCGAGTTACGTACTGGGCAAGGGACATACCCCCCCGAGTGACACGCTCTATGTGGCCGCCTTTGGGGTGGGTGGGCGTGGCGCTTCTGTCATGAACGGCCTGGATGAAACCGGAAAGGTGAAATATGTAAGCCTGTGCGACGTAGATGAAAGGAGGGCCGCCGATAGTTTTAAGAAATACGAAAACGTCCCCCGGTACAAGGATTTCCGGAAGGTATACGACAAGCACCTCGGGGACATCGATGCCATCATGGTAGCCACCCCGGACCATACCCATGCCAGCATCGCCCTGCCCTTTATGAGGGCCAAAAAGCATGCCTATGTAGAAAAGCCCCTCACCCACAATATCAATGAGGCCCGGCAGATGACCCGGGTGGCCAGGGAGAACGGCATTGTCACCCAGATGGGCAACCAGGGGGCTTCGAGCGATGGAAGCCGGGAAGCCCGGGAGTGGATAGATTCGGGGGTTATTGGCAAGGTGGAACGGGTAGATTGCTGGACCAACAGGCCGGTATGGCCCCAAGGGGTCCCGCTGCCCACAGAAAAACACCAGGTACCCAAAGAACTGGACTGGGACCTTTGGCTCGGGCCGGCCGCTATGCGCGATTACAACCAGGCCTACCTGCCGTTTAAATGGCGGGGGTGGTGGGACTTTGGCACCGGGGCCCTGGGCGATATGGGCTGCCACATCATGGAAACGCCTTTCAGTGTACTCGACCTGGGGTACCCCACAGAGGCCGAAGCCAGTTGCACCACCAATTGGGTGGGCGACTTTGTGGAAGCGGATTACAGCGAGTCCTGCCCCGCATCCTCTATCGTACGCCTAAAATTCAATACCGCCGCCCATGGGGACATTGCCCTGAACTGGTATGACGGCGGGTTGAAACCCGACCTCCCGGACGAACTGAAGGACGGGGAAACCATAGGCGATAACGGGGGAGGCTCCATTTTCTACGGCACCAAGGGGATCCTGATTTGCGATACCTATTCAAGGAATGCCAGGCTGGTCCCTTCGGGCCTCATGGGCCTGCTCAACAAACCGGAGCCCTACCTCAAAAGGGTGGAAGGCGATATCAGCGGCCACCAGCGCAACTGGGTAGAGGCCTGCCTCAACGGGGGCGAAACCTCCTCGAATTTCGAGAAGTCGGGACCCCTCACAGAGGCAGTCCTGATGGGGAACCTGGCCATCAAGGCCTACCAGTACAAGGAACCCAATGAGAATGGCAGGGGATTTGCCTATCCGGGAAGGCGCAAGATCCTCTGGGATGGCCAGAACATGAACGTTACCAATTGGGACAAGGCCAATGAATGGGTACGTGGCAGTTACAGAAAAGGATGGGAGCTGAGCTAGCCTAAAGCTCCTGCCTGCATTGATTCAAGCACCCGCATTTTCTTTTGCAGGTGCTTTTTTTTGTCGGATCCTTTGAACGAAGTACTTATTGTGTTACAAGATGTGTACGTTGGGGCAAAGCTGCCAGACGATCCTAGAACATGCGTAACTGTCCCGACTTATAGGGCTCATGGAGGCCGGTATCCAGTTTGGGGAACGATCTTCCCCTGAAATATTTCCTTTTGGCCAGGGCTGCCATGGCGTGGATCTGTTTGGACAGCTGCCCCTCCCCTTTGTTCCTGACCCCGAAGCGGCTATCGTTGAGGCTGCCCCCGTGGCAGGCAGCGATCTGTTGCAATACCTTCTCTGCCCGGCCGGGCATGGTTTTACGGATCCATTCGGTGAAGATCTGCCCTATTGCCCCGTTGAGGCGGACCACGGTCAAGCCAAAGGACAGGGCCCCATGTTCCGCTACGGCCCTGGCCAGCGGCAATACTTCGTGGCTGTTGATCCCGGGGATGATGGGGGCGAGCATGGCATTTACCGGGATGTCGTTGGCGGTCAGGGTCCTGATGGTTTCCAGCCGCTTTTGGATGGTGGTGGTCCTGGGCTCCAGGACCCTCCTTGTTTCCTCGGATAAGGAAGTCACCGAGACATTGACGCCCACCAGGCCATCAGCGGCCAATGCCTTCAGCAGGTCCAGGTCATTGAGGACCGCCGCATTCTTGGTGATGATCCCTACCGGGTGGCGGTATTTTAAAAACACCTCCAGGCATTGGCGGGTGAGCCGGAATTGCTGTTCGGCCGGCTGGTAGCAATCCGTATTCCCGGAGAGGACTATGGGCGCCGCCTTCCAGTTGCTGGAGCGAAGTTTTTCGTCCAGCAATTGCGGGGCATTGGTTTTTATGAGGATGGTCTGTTCAAAATCCAGGCCGGCACTGTAGCCCCAGTACTCATGGGTATTGCGCGCATAGCAATAGATACATCCATGCTCACATCCCTGGTAGGGATTCAGGGACCATTGCATGCCCACATCGGGGCTGGTTACCTTATTGACCACCGTTTTGGGGAAGATGGGGAGGTAGCGGGTCTGCACCGGCCGAGCCGTTTCCCCTTCCCTTTCGCAAAATTCCAGGAAATCGCTCCGGGTTTCGTGCCGGTGTTGCAGGAATTTGTTGGGGGGATTCCCCTGGGCACCCCGCCCCCTGATGTACTTTTTATGTTCCATGTTGGGAATATATCCAAATATATGGAATATTTCCATAGCATCATGTACCTACCTGCCAAATATGCCAAGCCAGAAACACGGTAGAAGAACAGGACCCCACCGGGTAGCCAGGCTAAAAATTCAGGGAGTACCGTTCGGGTTTATTTCATAGCTACCCTGACCAATTGTTTCCTGCTGCCGCGTTTGGCATAGAATAGCAGTTGGTCTTCAAGGGCATCTATCAGGGGTTTGGACACCATCAATGGGAGGCGGGCCTCGCTGCCGTCTATGATTTTTTCATAGCGCATTTTGCCTTCTTTGTTGAGTTGGATGACAAACACGTTGCGGTTGGCACTCAGTCCCTGCTTAAAAATGAGGCGTTCGTTATTGAGCAGTTGAGGGTTATCTGCGGCGGTGCAGATAAAGAAATAGGTATCCCCGTCTTTGGTGTAGGCCGTATAGGAGGCATAGTCCCCGTCGCCCTGGGTGACCTCTGCCTTGTTGATATTCCGCGCCCACAACAAGTTGCCCTGGGCATCCAGCTTGGCACTGACAATATCGTTGTAGTGGAAGCGCTCAACCGCCATGCGGCCCCCGGCGCCGTTATACTGAATGCTGTTGGTTACAAAATACTCCTCTGCATTGAACAGCAGGTGGTTATCCTCGGTAAAGCTCACGCTTTTAAAGACCAGGTTTTTAATCTCCTTATCGTCTTCTTTCCCAAATTTGTCGAACATGAACTGGGCAGAAAACGGGTTGTACTTTTTGGTGTGTATCTCCAGGGTTTGCGGGTCCAGCTCAAAATAGCCAAGGCCGTTGTAGCGGTTGTCCTTGCGGTCTGCATAAAACCCCACACACAGGAGGTCATTTCCCCGCATGACCGGCTTCAGGCCTTCCGAATACTTATCGGGGTCATCAAAAGTCCGGGTTTTAATCCCGTCCGAGGAGAGCATGACCATTTCGTACTGGAATTTACGTTCCAGGGCTGAAAAACGCCGTTTCTTGTAATAGGCCTTGCCAACCAGGAACGCCCGGTCCAGGTTTTTTGAAAAAGCGATATTCTCAAAGGCGTAGTTCTTTTCTTCCACCTCATCCGAGAAGTCGTGTTCCTGCAGTTTCTGCAGGGATGCATTGAAGAAATGGATCTGGTGTTTGTTCACCTTCCCCTTTTTGTAATGGGTACTGATCACAAAGGCCGATTTAGCTTCGTCGAACAAGGCTGTGGTCGTAAAGCCAGAGTTAAAGTTCCGGTTGTAGTAGTTGCGGTCCAGCGGGTTCTGTACGGGGTCTGAGTAGACTTTTAAAAGGGTTTGTTCCGTGAAACTAAAGCCAGTAAGGGGCGAGCGGTGCACGACATAGTCATAGGAAAAGCTGCTTTCGTTGTACCGGAGGAAGAGGAGGTACAATTGCCCGTTCTGGATCCAACCTTCTACCAGCTCGGGGCCTTTTAACTTATAGTTGAACTCCGACACCAGTTCCAAATCTTGGTTGTATTGTTCTATATAATAGCCTTTTGGCCTCAGGATAAGGCCTGTATAGTATGCCCTAACCAGGACAAAACCCCCTTGCCCGTCCTCGGATACGGAAACCAGGTTGGAATACTTGTACTTATCGGGGTATTTCTCGCCAAAGGTATAGGCAATGGGCATTTCCTGCGCCATACCCAGCATACAGACAAAGGCCAGCAGCAATGGCATGCAAAGGTGTTTCATAAAGGGTTTATTTGGTTGGATGCGGGCTAGGCTCCGGGGAATTTCGCCTTTCGTTTCTCCAGGAAAGCAGTGGTCCCTTCTTTAAAATCTTCGGTACCGAAGCATTCCCCAAAGGCGTTGATCTCGGTTTTAAACCCGTCTTTATCATACTTAAAACCCGCATTTACCGCTTTTATTGCGTAGCGAACGGCCACCGGCGAGTTATTCGCGATCTTTAGTGCCACTTTCTTTGCGTGCGGCATTAGTTCTTCCAGGGCGACCACATCGTTCACCAGCCCGTATTCCAGGCCTTTCTCGGCCTCTATCATCCCTCCGGTCATGATCATTTCAAAGGCCCTGCCCTTGCCAACCAGTTGCGGCAGGCGTTGGGTACCGCCGTAGCCGGGAATGACCCCCAGCGATACTTCCGGCAGGCCGAGGCGGGCATTGTGGCTTGCCACCCGGAAGTGGCAGGCCATCGCCAATTCAAGTCCGCCCCCCAGGGCATATCCGTTAACGGCGGCAATCACCGGGGTGCCCAGGTTTTCGACCAGGTCAAAGAGTTTTTCCTGCCCCCCAGCCGCCAGGGCGGTGCCTTCCTTTACGGAGAAGTGGGCAAACTCAGAAATATCGGCCCCGGCCACAAAGGCTTTGCCGCCCTTGCCGGTAAGGAGGATCACCCGGATCTCCGGGTTGGCATCCAGGGCTGTAAAGGCCTGGTGCAGTTCTGCTATGGTAGCCTTGTTGAGGGCGTTGAGCTTATCGGGCCTGTTGATGGTCAGGGTTGCCAGAGGGGCCTCCTCCACCAGGAGGATGTTCTTGAATTTCATGATACGTTTTGCTTTGGTTCTACAATTTTTTCTTTGGGAAACAGTACCGTAAAGACAGTACCCTTGCCTTGTTGGGAGGTGAACGTGATCTGCCCGTGATAGGTCTCCACAATATTCTTCACCATCCCCAGGCCAAGGCCCATCCCGCTGCTTTTGGTGGTAAATTTGGGTTCGAATACCTTGTCTTTTACCGCATCGGCAATGCCCACCCCATTGTCGGCCACAGAAATCTTTACGTGTTCCCCTTCGGAGGCCACGGTAACCAGGATACGGGGAGCGGGCACCTCCGGCACCGCCTGAATGGCATTCTTCACCAGGTTGGTGACCACCCGGATGAGTTGGGTGCGGTCCAGTTTGGCAATGATCACCTCTTCGTCCGCGATGAAATGGATATAATTTTCATTAAAAATATCCAGGGCCAGCTTTACGGTCTTCACCACATTGAGCGTCTCATTTTGCTGGGCGGGCATTTCGGCAAAACTCGAGAAGGCCGAGGCGATGCTGCTCATGGTATCGATCTGCTGGATCAGGGTTTTTGAAAACTCTTTCATACGGGCTTTGGCATCCTTGTCGTTGGGGTCAAATTTGCGTTCAAAACTCTGCACAGTCAACCGCATGGGGGTCAGGGGGTTTTTGATCTCGTGAGCCACCTGCTTGGCCATTTCCCGCCAGGCCTGTTCCCTTTCGCTTCGGGCCAGTTTGGCGGCACTTTCCTCCAGCTCGTCAATCATGGCGTTATAGGCATCTATCAGTTTGCCAATTTCTTCGGAGGGGTTCTTTACATAGATCTTTTCATTCCTCCTGGTGAGCTTGGTCTGCGTGATCTTTTCCGATACCTGTTCCAGGGACCGGGTAATGTATTTGGAGACAAAATAGGCCAGGACGATAGCGATCAGCAGCATGAGGAGGTAGACGCCGGTCAGCCGGAGCAAAAATTCCTTTAGCTCCATGTTGTTAAAGGAATTATCCTCAAAATACGGCAGGTTGAGGATCCCTATCTTCTTAAATTTCGGGTCCAGGATATAGGTATAGGAGGCCTGGTATTTATCGCCGGCTGCGGCATTCTCTTCCACATAGCGCCGGTCGGCGCTGCCGGCCAGGCGGTTGAGCACCTCTGCATCCAGGCACATGGACACGGAATCGACGGTCATTTGGGGGCGCGAACTTTTGATCAACCCCCCTTCCAGGTCGTAAATGTTGAAGTTCACATTTTGTACATCGGCGATGCGGTAAATTTCCTCCCTGAAGATATGGGCCAGGTTTTCAGTGGTTACGGGGTAGGTAGTTTCGCGCAGGGCGTAATCAATGCTCTGCTTTACCTGTTCTTCCTTCCGCAGCAGCCGGTCTTCATGGTAATCCCTGGCCTGTTCCCTGTACTGGAATACGGTGATCCCTGCAATGAGCACAGAAGCGATCAGCACCAGCAGGATCATGGTTACGAAAATCCGGGATCGGAGCGAAAATTTCTTAAACAATGCGCAGGGCTTTGTGGTAAAGATAGCAATTATCGGTCCATTTTTGGGCAGCTGGCGTAGCAGCCGTTTCCACGCCGGCTTTTTAATTTGGGGCAGGCGGGGATGTGGGCAAAGCGCCGTGGTGATGGACACGACTGCCGGCGGACAAGGTAAGCCCTGTCTTATGCCCCCAAGGTTGGCCATGAGGTCCCGGGCGGGGTTGCTAACCCCGCCCGGGTTTAAAATTAACCCTGTCCGCTGCCATAAAGAAGCAGGAAAGGCAAGCCATTTACCCCGGGGGGCGGCCTTGGTGGAGGGGCGTTTATAGAGGTGTACTGAGCAGTTTTGTGCTCGCGGGTTGGCCCCTCCCTGCGGGAGGTAACGCCCTGGGAAGGCATATTCGGCCCTGGGTAGCCGCCTATGGCCCCATGCTTTTACGGAGGGCTGGGGTACACCCCCCCACCCCAACTTCAATGTACCTTTACACACTGCAAAAACCAAGCAGGGATATGTTTCACTTCTGCCGGGATATTTAACCGGGGTAAAAGGAATGGTGTCCAGGCTGCCTATCCTGTCGTTGCCGCAGTATTGCAGTATGTTATCAGTGGTCGTGGATAGCTGTGGTAGTGTCCTGCCTCGTTCCGGAATAGCTAAAGCATATGTGGGGATGCCGGGGGTGCTTACCCGCCCCAGTTTCAATTTACCCCTCCACACTGCAAAAACCAAGCACGGGGCTTGTGATGTACTATCCCTTGTCGGATATACCATGTCAGGAGGCCATTCTGCAAAACAGCATGCACTATCGTGCCCCGGTCCTTGCGGTAAAATAATTTTTTCTCGAGGTCCGCCTGGGGGGTACTCCCCACCACCCTAACCTCAATTTAAGGCAACACACTGTAAAAATCAAGCAGGGACCCCCAATGGTGCACTCCACAGGAATCTTTACTCCCCCTTTCTTTCGCGATAACGTTTGTAGGCGCGGATCCCCAACATCAGGAGGAGTGCCAAACCGACAAGGCCAACCACCCCGTAAATCCAGTTAAAGGTATTCTTCAAGATGGCCAGGAAGACGATGGCGAAAAGCAGGATGGTAGCCCCTTCGTTCCAGATACGCATAAAGCCGGAAGTGTACCGTATGCGGTCTTGTTGGAGTTCCCGGAAGATCAAATGGGTCTTTAAGTGGTAAGCGATCAGCAGTACCACGAAGGTGATCTTGAGGTGCATCCATGGCTGAGACAACCAGGAGGGCATCAGGATCAACAACCAGATCGCGGTCCCCGTGGCCAGGAAAAGGGAAGGCCAGGTAATGATATTCCAGAGCCGGCGGCTCATTACCTTTAACTGGGCACTGAGGATCTCCCGCTCCGGGGAAGGTTTATCCTGCGCCTCAATATGGTAGATAAACAGCCTGGGCATGTAGAATAGCCCTGCAAACCACGTCACTACGAATATGAGGTGCAGGGCTTTTACATAATTGTACAAATCGGCCATTAGTCCGTTATTTTCAGGGCGCCTATGCCCGCCTGCCAAAGCTTTTCGTTATATCCCGGAATCTTTTGTCCGATAAATGCCCTGCCCCTGGCCTCCAGGCCCTGCCATTGTGCCTCGAGCTCCTGCCTGCGTTCCCGGTTGGGTTGATTTACCCTGGGGATGCTGCTATTGGTTTGCCCGATCAGGAAAAGGTAGTTGGCCGTAAACTTATTGGGGAAATTTTCCACATCGTCATAGGCTTTAGACTTGCGCTGCACCATGTCCTCGTCCCAGGCCTTCATCTCCTTGAGCAACTGCCTGCCTTCCTCTTTCAAGGCGCCATCCTCCAGCATGGGCAGCAGTTCGGCCAGTTGTTGCTGCACCTTATAAAGGCGGTTGACCAGGACGTGCATCTCCGAGAGTTTCCCTTCCATCTCCGTCATAAAGGCGTCATAGGTGGCATATTGTCCTGCAGCCGTCTCAAAGCCGGGAACCTCCAGGATGGTCCCCTGGGTCGTCCTGGACTCCGCCCCGGCCTTCAGGGTCAGGGAATAGGTGCCCGGGGAGACCCGATGCCCTTCGTAATTGGCCTCTATGTATACCCCTGGCACCCCTGGCATTATGGGGTGCTGCATGTCCCAGACAAAACGGTTCAAGCCCGGGTTTTTAGGAAGGACCGCATCGGCTGGCGGCCCCCCGTCGTATTTCTTGTAGTGGGCATCCTTCTCCGAACTGATGGTACGGACCAGACGGTTCTGCGCGTCGCGCACCTCCAGGGTAACAGGCACGGAATCCAGGCCTTTGGGAAGCTCGTAGTAGAGCACCAGCCCATTGGCCGGATTGACCCCTTCAAAGGGACTGGCAAATTTTACCTCTTCCCCGCTATCGCTAAGCGGGCTGCCCCAGGTGCCGTTGTAGGCTGCCTCAGGGGTATAGAGCTTCAGCCCCTGTGCCTGGCGGTTGTATTGTTGCAGGGGTGCCAGATCATCGAGGATCCAGAAAGACCGGCCGGAAGTAGCGACGATCAGGTCGTTCTGGTGCACTTTCAGGTCGGTAACAGGCGCCACCGGCAAGTTCAGTTGAAGCCGTTCCCATTGTTGCCCCCCGTTAAAAGAGACATAGACCCCCTTCTCGGTACCTGCATACAGCAGGTTCCTGCGCACCGGGTCTTCGCGCACCACACGGGTAAAGGCGCCGTAGGGGATACCATTGCTGATATTCACCCAGTTCTTGCCGTAGTCTGTGGTCTTGTACAGGGCCGGAGTATAATCGTTAAACTTATAGCGGGTAGTTGCGATATAGGCCGTGGCCGGATCATGGGGCGATACTTCGATGGCGTTCACCAGGGTCTCGCCAAAACCTTTGGGGGTCACATTCTCCCAGCTTAGGCCCCCATTGCGGGTAAGGTGTACCAGGCCATCGTCACTGCCGGTCCACAACACTCCTTTTTCATGGGGCGATTCCAGAATATAGGCCAGGGTCCCGTAGTTTTCGGCCCCTACCGCTTCATTGGTGTAGGGTCCTCCGCCCAGTCCCTGTTTCTCATCGATATTACGGGTGAGGTCCGGCGATGCTTCTTCCCAGGTCACCCCCATATCGCGGGTCCGCAATACGAGTTGGGCGCCGTGGTAAAAGGTCCCGGGTTCGTGCCTGGAGGCAACAATGGGAGCATTCCAGTTAAAAAGGTATTTCATATCCCTGGCTTCTCGCCCCAGGTATTCTATAGGCGCCGCCATAATCTTGGTCTCCGATTTGGTTTCCATATCCAGGACCTCGATGGTACCCAGGTAGCTCCCCCCAAGCACATAGCGGGGGTTATCGGGATCAAAAGCAAGAAAGGCACTTTCGCCCCCGGCGGCATAGGTCCAGTCTTCCCGGGAAATACTCCACCTGCCCAAAGACAGGCTGGCGATCTTTACCGAGGAATTGTCCTGTTGCCCCGCGTAAACATTATAGGGGAAAAGGTTGTCTGTATTGATGCGGTAGAACTGGGCCGTAGGCATGTTGTCCTGGGTAGACCATGTTTCCCCCCGGTTGAAGGTAATGGCAGCCCCCCCGTCATCGGCCAGCACCATATTGCTTGAATTGTCGGGGTTGATCCAGAGGTCGTGGTAATCCCCATGCGCATCGGGCAGCACTTCCCAGGTCTTTCCCCCGTCTATTGAGCGCAGGGCCGGCGCGCTCATCACGTAGACCGTATGCTCGTCATTGGGGTCTGGGAACACTTCGATGTAATACCAGGCCCTTTGTACCAGGCGGTTGTCGCCACTGACCATTTCCCAGGATTCCCCTGCATCGTCAGAGACAAACATGCCCCCCTTGTCCTGGTTTGAATCACTTTCTATCAGCGCATACACTTTATTCGGGTTGGCCTGGCTCACAGCTATGGCCATTTTTCCTTTTTCTTCAGGCAGCCCCTTATGGATCTTGCTCCAGTTCTCGCCCCCGTCCACAGATTTGTAAAGGCCGCTACCGGGGCCTCCGCTGATTACCATATTGGGTTTCCGTCCGTGTTCCCACATGGCAGCATACAGCACTTCGGGGGTATTGAGGTCCATGGAAAGCTCCACGCATCCCGTGCGCTCATCCACGAACAGTATTTTCTTCCAGCTCTGCCCTCCATCGGTAGACTTGTAGATCCCCCGTTCCTGGTTGGGCGCATAAAGGGCCCCCTGGGCGGCCACATAGACGATATCCGGGTTGGTTGGGTGAATACGGATACGGCTGATATGCTGGGTGGCTTCGAGCCCCATTTTCTTCCAGGTCTTGCCGGCATCGGTAGATTTGTAAACGCCATCCCCATAGGAAGTCATGACCCCCCTGGGCGCGTGTTCCCCCATCCCGCAATAGAGGATGTTGGGATTGGAAGCAGATACGGCCACTGCCCCTACCGAGCCCATCTCAAAAAAGCCGTCGGAAATGTTTTCCCATCGCTGCCCGGCATCGGAAGTCTTCCAAAGGCCTCCCCCGGTAGTACCCATATAGTAGGTCATCGGGTCGCCAATAACCCCTGTCGCGGTGACCGACCGGCCACCCCGGAACGGACCAATACTCCGGTATTTTAAAGGTTTAAAATAATCCTGTGCGGTCTGGGCCAGGCTGAAAACGGGAATCAGCAATAGCAGGAATACCGTTGTGAAAAAACGGTTAGTAGCAGTGTTTTTCATGAAATTGATTTCTAAAATTTGATGGAACTAAATGTAAGGAAAACCCGGATAAAGGCCTGTTAGCTTCAAATACGCCGGCAAGGCCTTCCACAGGACTGTTTCTGGCCCGGGGATACAGGGCCGAAAGGCAGTTCAGGGACAGGTATTTATGGTTTTGCATGCCTTAATCTTCGATAAAGAGGTAATTCAGCTGCAGCTCGTTAAAGGCCTTATTGAACGCCTGGATTTCGCGATCTACCAGGGCGTCAAACGCATTGAGCTCTTTTTTGATCGCCTCGCTCAGTTCCTGCTTTACAGCCAGGTCCTGGGCGGTTGGGGGAAAATCATCGAGGGCCACCAGGCTGTTCAGGTGCGCCAACTTGTTGGTCAGCCGGATGGGGAAATTCAGCGGATCCTGGTTACTCTTGTTTTGGGTCTGGTACAGCGCCTTTTCAATGTTCCCAAAATCCTCCTTCATCTTCTTTGCCCTGGCCACCAGGTCCTTGGTACTCTCCTGCTCCTTGTACTGGGCCATAAAAGCATCGAGTTGCTTACTGATGTTCCGGATCTTTTTGATCGATTGGTGGGCCCGGTCCACGGTGGCGTTTACCTCACTGATGAAGTCGTGCTGCTTTTGCATGTCGGCCACGCTCACCTCGGCCCGGGGATCGGGGAGGATGGAAAAAGGGGCGGTTTGGGTACTGCCGTTGACCGTCAGGTGTACGCGGTAGGTCCCCGGTACGGCCCTGGGGCCTTCCAGGTTAGCCCACCACAGGATCATCCCCTCCAGTTTTTCGGCCCCTTCGCTTCGGGTATCCCATACATGGGTATTCCCCCCTTTCTTTACCTCCAGTTTCTGATCTTTCTTCCTGGCCGAGTTCTTAAAATGGGCCAGGGTATCCCCATTGCTGGTCGTATAGGTGAGTGAAACACTGTCTTTCTCCGAGAGGGATTTCAGGAAAAAGTGGGTGACCACCCCCGCCGGGTGGTTCTGGCCTTCGGTTTTGGAGGGCTCTTTGGCGCTCGTCCCCTTGGTGCGGTACGCGTCTTTTGGGGTGAACAACACCGTTTCGGCCCCCGCTTTTCCGGCGTCCAGCTGGTGGAGTACCGTCAGGTCGTCAATAATCCAGAGGCTGCGGCCCTGGGTAGCCACGATCAGGTTGTCGTCTTTAACCGCGAGGTCTGTGACAGGCACCACCGGAAGGTTCTGCTGAAAGGGTTTCCATTGCTGCCCGTCATCGAAAGAAATGTACATCCCGGTTTCGGTCCCCGCATAGAGCAGGCCTTTTCGCCTGGGGTCTTCCCGCAAGACACGGGTGAAATGTTCCGCGTTGATTCCGTTGGTAATCTGCGTCCAGCTTTTCCCGTAATCGGTCGTTTTATAAAGATAGGGTTTAAAATCCCCCAGTTTGTAGCGTGTGGCGGCCAGATAACAGGTCCCCTCGTCAAAGGAAGAAGGTTCAATGCTGTTGACCATACTCCATTCGGGCAGGTTGGCCGGTGTCACGTTCTCCCAGTTGGCACCCCCGTCCCTTGAAACATGCACCAGGCCATCGTCACTACCTACCCATAGCAGTCCTTCTTTAAGCGGGCTTTCATTAGCGGCAAACAGGGTGCAATAATATTCCACCCCCGTATTGTCCTGGGTGATGGGGCCCCCGCTGGAAACCAGTCTGGCAGGATCATTCCGCGTAAGGTCGGGGCTCAGGAGTTTCCAGCTTTGCCCTTCATCGGTGCTCAGGTGAACATGGTTGGAAAAGGTATAGAGTTTCTTGGGGTCGTGTTTGCTGAACAGGATGGGGAAATTCCACTGGAAACGGTATTTCATCCCTTCGGCCCCGTACCCCATGGGGTTGTCGGGCCAGACATTCACGGCCCTGGTAGTCCCCGCATCGTGGTTTACCCGGGTGAGGAAGCCCCCATAGCTACCTCCGTATACGATATCGTCGTTTTTTGGGTCGACAGCGATGTGGGCCGATTCACCCCCGGCAGTTTCCTCCCAATCATCCTCACTGATGGAACTTCCATCGCTGCGGTGTTTTATGCGGATCGTGGAATTGTCCTGTTGGGCTGCATAGATGCGGTAGGGAAATGCGTTGTCCGTGGTCACCCTGTAGAACTGGGCAGTAGGCTGGTTATAATACGTGCTCCAGGTAGCCCCTCCGTCATAGGAGATCTGGGCCCCGCCATCATCGCCGATGATCATCCGGTTGGGGTCTTCGGGGGCGATCCACAGGTCGTGGTGGTCGCCATGGGGCGCGTTGAATGACGTAAAGGTTTTGCCACCATCGGTAGATTTGTGGTAGCTAACGTTCAGGACATAGACGATATCCTCATCTTCGGTATCGGCATAGACGCGGGTGTAATACCAGGCCCTTTGCCGCAGTTTGCGTTCTTCATTGACCAGGCTCCAGTTATTACCGCCGTCCTCGGACCGGTAAAGCCCGCCTTTGTCCTTGTTTTCGACGATGGCCCACACCCGTTCGGAATTTTTATGGGATACGGCCACCCCGATAATGCCCAGGGTGTCTTTGGGAAAACCTTTGTTCCGGGAGATTTCTGTCCAGGTTTCCCCACTGTCAGTACTCTTCCAAAGTGCAGAACCCTCGCCCCCGCTGCTCAGGCTGTAGGGGGTACGTTGTACACGCCAGGTAGCGGCATAGAGGATACGGGGGTTATTGGGGTCTATGGTAAGGTCAACCGCCCCGGCCTGCTCGTTGACAAAGAGGGTCTTTTTCCAGTTTTGCCCCCCATCGGTACTTTTGTAGATCCCACGTTCGGCCGTGGGTTTATAGATATTGCCCAGGACGGCCGCGTATACAATGTCCGGGTTGGTTGGGTGTACCCGTAGCCTGGGGATATGCCGGCTTTTTTCGAGCCCGGCGGAGGTCCAGGATTTCCCGGCATCTACTGATTTCCAGATGCCATAGCCCGAGGAGACGTTCCCGCGTACGGTTTTCTCGCCCCCGCCCGCATAGATAACGTTGGGGTCGCTCTGGGCCACTTCCACAGCCCCTGTGCTACCTCCAAAATAACCATCCGAAATATTTTCCCAGGTGCGGCCCCCATCGGTAGTCTTCCAAACCCCGCCGCCTGTTGCGCCAAAATAGAAGAGGTTGGGTTTTCCGGGGACGCCTGTTACGGCAGCGGAGCGCCCACCCCTGAAGGGTCCGATCAGGCGATACTCCATACTCGAATAAAGCGCCTCAGGGTACATCGGGCTATCGGCGGACGAACTTTTTCTTCTTTGGGCATTGCCGGATAGTGGCAGGAAAGCGAGAGACAGCAGTAATATGCTGAATGTTAGGATGTTCCGTTTCATGTGGTATTTATTTGACAAAAGAAGAGCTAAATGTAACAAAAAGTGGTCGATTTGTTGGATTGGCAAAGCAAAAGACCGCTCAAATTAACATCCCGGTCCCATGTGGGGAAAGAAGGTATAGATTCCTTTTGGTGTTTCCGGCCTGCGAGGGCCTGTTGGTTGTAAAGTCATGGAAATATTTATGGTATTATTTTGCAGGGGAGGCATCGGTTGAATTTATTTTTATCTTGAGGGTATGGAGGCAACCCCCTATTTGGAAATACATGAAGTACCTGGCTAACATACTCCTGCTATGCGGTATTTTTATGTCCTGCAATGACACCCATATGGAAAAGACCATTGTGATAGGCGGGGGCCTCATGGGTTCCGCCACCGCCTGGCAGCTCGCCCGGTCAGGCGCGGAGGTACTGCTGCTGGAACAGCAGGATTCTGTGTACACCTATGGTTCCAGCTATGGGGATGCCCGGATTTCGAGGAGTCTGGGGCCCAGGGACGACCTTTTCTCCTGGCTGCAACAAACTTCGGTGGCGGAAACCCAGGAACTGCTGGCCTTTCTAAACGTGGAAGATGGCTATGGTACCCACCGTATGGAGGATTTGTATACCACCTCGCCGGTAACCTACCTATTCCGCGCTTCCCAGCAGGCGACCGTGGAGGCCCTGATCGACAAACAGGAAGACCCCTTTGAAATTACCCGGGGCCGTGAACAAGCCGGGGTTGCTTTTGGGATGCATGTTGCAGACTCCATTACCGTGATACGGGAATTTAAACCCTATTCCGGCACCCTCAACCCCGGGGCCCTCATTCAAAAATTGCAGCAGGGGACCCTTAAAAAAGGAGGGCGCATACGGTACGCGAGCAGGGTCAGCAGGATCACCAGGAAAGTAGGGTTTTACGAACTGGAGGTTACCGACACCCATACGGGAACGGTGGAAGTGCTGCGGGCCGGAAAAGTGGTCTCGGCGGCCGGGCCCTACACGGGGCAGTTATTGGAAGGTGTAGCACCGTATTTTGCAAGGCTCATCAATCCCCGGCGGTTGTCCCTTGCGTTTTTTAAGCCCGGCACCGACTTCTGGAAATCCCTTTCTGACACCCAAAAAGGCCGCATCACAAATTACTATCCGGTGGCCGACCTGGATGCAGAACTTTTTTATTCGATGATTGAAACGTATGAGGATGGGGTCCCCGTCATCAAGGTGGGCGGGCACTTTTTACGAACGGCCATTGACGACCTCCAAAAAGTATGGGAACAGCCTTTGGCGGAGGAAGAGATCCGCTGGGCGCGGGACCGCAGCCTGGCCTACCTGGAAAGCATTGGCGTACCATTTCCGCCGGAGGCCTTTACCTACCATAAGGGCTATTCCTGCGTCTATTCCCTCACCGCATCGGAAATCCCCTATGTGACCCCTGTCCTCGACAAGGCGGGTAATCCAGACCCCAACCTGGTGGTCATCGCCGGCCTTTCCGGCGTAGGGGCCAAAGGGGCCCTGGCCTACGGCCTGTTGGCTTCTGACCTCCTCCTGGGTCGTGAAAATGATGAAAAGATGCACAAAAAAGCCCATCGGCTGATGGGTCTGAAACGCCTGCAAAAGGATGTGGCGGCCCTGGAAAAGGAACCGTCCCAAAAAGTGGCTTCCCTGAGTAGGGTTGACGGGGGCCTGTTGTTTCGGGGAGGACCACAGTAAGCGGTGCCCCGGTCCTCCTAAGCCCGGCCAGCGAGGCGAAGGAAAGGAAAAGGGGCTCCCAGCCCCCCTGCTCGTTTCCTGCAGCAAACCTGGACGACCTAGCTTCGGGGCGGGGCCGGGAAACCCTACGCCCGTAACCGTTTCTAAACTTTGCCACTAGCTGCGTCCATGCCATCCCCAAAGCACCACCTTGGCGGATCCCTGTAAGTTTTATCCCCGGAGACAGACTCAATTTTAAGTTCCCCCATTTAATTATCTTTAAATTCCCCAGTATATCCCTAACCCAAAAACATCCTGACATGAAAGAATTTGATTCCATCATCATCGGTTCCGGGCAGGCGGGAACACCCCTGGCCTTTAAACTCGCGGCCGAGGGCCTGAAGGTTGCCTTTATTGAAAAAGAACATTATGGCGGCACCTGCCTCAATACCGGTTGCACGCCCACCAAAGCCTATGTCGCCAGTGCGCGGAGGATGTTTGACGCCCGAAACGGGGAGGCCCTGGGGATTGCCATCCCTGAAGGAGCCAGGGCGATGCTCACTAAAATCAAAGAGCGGAAAGATGCGCTTATCCAAAAATCGGTGGAAGGGATCACCAAGGGGGTAGAGAACAACGAAAACATCACCGCCTATTGGGGGGAGGCAAAATTCACAGGCCCCAAACAAGTGGAGGTCAACGGGGAGGAACTACGGGCTGAAAACATTTACATCAATGTAGGTGGACGGGCCCGCAAGCCGAAGGAATATGACGCGGCGGAGCCCCTGGATAACCAAAGCATCCTGCAGCTGGAAGAGCTCCCGGAACACCTTATCATCATAGGTGGTGGCTATATCGGGCTGGAATTCGGGCAGATGTTCCGCCGCTTTGGGAGCCAGGTAACCATCGTGGAAAAGGGCGAACGCATCATTTCCCGGGAAGACGAAGACCTTAGCCAGGCCATACAGGACATCCTTGAAAAGGAAGGGGTAGCATTCCGGCTAAAAGCCACTTGTATGGAGGCCGAAAAGCTTGCCAATGGCCAGGTGAGCGTGACGGTAGATTGTGAGGCGGGCGCACCCCAGGTGATCGGCAGCCATGTACTGCTGGCCATAGGGCGGGATGCGAATACTGACCTGCTGGACCTGAACAAGACAGGGGTTGCCACGGACGAACGCGGCTTTATCACGGTAAACGATTCCCTGGAAACCAATGTGCCCGGGATTTATGCCCTGGGCGATTGCAACGGGCGCGGGGCCTTTACCCATACCGCCTACAACGATTACGAGATCGTGGCGGCCAACCGATTTGAAAACGGGCACCGAAAAGTGTCTGATCGCATCCTGACGTATGGCCTCTTCATCGACCCGCCATTGGGACGTGCCGGGATGACCCTGGACCAGGCCAAAAAGAGCGGCCGCAAACTGCTGGTAGGGGAACGCCCGATGAGCCGGATTGCCCGGGCCAAGGAAAAGGGGGAAACAGATGGCTTCATGCGGTTTATTGTCGATGCTGACACCCGGAGGGTCCTGGGCGCCTCTATCCTGGGCGTGGGCGGGGACGAGATCGCCGGCGGCATCCTCAACCTCATGTACGCCGATGCGCCGTATACCGTCATACGGGATTCCGTACAGATTCATCCCACGGTGAGTGAGTTGATCCGAACGGTACTACAGGGTCTCGGGTAGGCACGGCCCGCTCCGCGCAGCCCCTATTCCCGCTCCATCCTCCTGGCCTCATAATAGGCCGTAAGCCGTTGTGCAAAAAGGGCGGGCTGTTCATGGTAGAGCTGGTAGCCCAGGGGCCAAAACCGTTGCTGCAGGGCGCGGCGTTCCTGCATGATCAGGTGTTGGAGGATGTGCTTTCGCTTGGGGTCCGGGCAAAGTTCGGGATCCATATCAAAGCTGTGCGAAAGCAGGGCCAGGTCGTGGTCTTTCCCTAACAAATCCTGCAGTTCCCCCAGGCTGTTTTCATAGACCTGCATCATTTCGGGCCAGAGTTCGTTCAGGAATCCGCACTGGTAGTACAGTTGTTTCACCTTCTTGCGCCACTCGTGCAGTTGTTCGGGGCTGGAGTCCTTCCAGGCAACATTCATGAGTTTACGCCCGTTTTTGTATACTCCGCGCAACCCTTCTGAAAAAGCTTCAAAATCGGCATGGGCCAGCTTCCAATGTCGCAGGGGCCGCATCTGCTCCATGACATGTATCAGTACTTCCTCCAGGACGGCACCTTTCTCCAGCAACTCCCAGCTGAGTTGCTCATGGCGGTCTTTCAGTTGGTTTCGTATCCGAACAAAAACCACCTCGGCCAGGAAATCGTAATATTCCTCCCACAGGTCTTCCAGCGTATCTATGAGCACCCGGCTATCGCGCAGGGGGGAGATCAAACGGCCGGCGTCCCGGATCCCGGTATTGGCCTGTACAAAGTGGTCGCGGTCCAGTCCTTCCCGCACCAGTTGGAGCAGGGCGCGGAATTTCTTAAAGGATTTACGGATGCGGTGGATACGCACGTCCCGGTTCTCATTGGCATGCAGCTCCGCCCGGGCTTCCTCCAGCAGGTGGAGCCCAATACGTTTCACCCCGGACTCCGGGGATTCGTCCATCCGTAATCGCAATTCTTCAAACATGAAAGGAGAATTAGGAGGGGCTTGCCAACGCTATTGAAATATGGCGAAATATAAGCTGCTTTCCAATCCGGAACGAAAAGGTAGTGGGGATTTTTTTGATCTGTGCGAATCCTCCGTGAAATGCATGTATTATCTGTGAACGAAAGGATAGCTGACACGCCCTGGAGTTCAGGGAATCAGAAGGTTGCGGAAAGGGGCCCTCCGAAGTCATGTCTCCCGACAATATTCCTGTTCCGGTAACAGGGTGAACGGGGTCATTATTAGGATGTCAACGGGGATTGAATTTTGATGCGGGAGCGGTAAGAGGGTCCTGCTGGTTTTCTGCAGTGAAAGGCCATACCTTGAACCTGGGGCGGGGTTTAGGACCCCTCCAAACACCCGATAATTTTCAAAATTCCCGGTTCTACCCCCATAACTATATAACAAAATCCCTGTTTCACTGCCTCTCCGAATCAAGGCATCATGGTACCACCACAACCCCCAATCCTTCCCTGCTTGTTCTCTGCACCGTAGCTTATTATCTTGAACCCGGGGCGGGGTATAGGAACCCCACCCGCCCGCGCGATCCCGATTAAACAGGTGACAGGAAGGCAATGGGATGGCAGGAATCCGTATCCTGCCTTCCCAAAACGTCCCCTGGTTCCCGCTGTCGCTGTAAAATCCAAACGGTTGATCGGCACCGATCAAAAAATTCGATATCTTCAACCGAAGCAAAACCACCTGGCCTATGACCATCAAATTACCCCCAATAGCTTGGAGCTTCCGAACGGCGCTCTTATTGCTCTTTATGTTGCCCATTGGCGCATGCAGGCAGGAACAGAAAACCCAACCCCAGGTAGACGCCCATTTGCGTATGGAAAATGAAAAAAATGCCCTGTATGATTCCCTCAAATCCTTTGGCACCAGGTATGCCCAGGCCTGGTCCGGCAAAGACCCGGCAGCGGTAGCTGGCTACTTTGCGCCCGAAGGCTCCCTGAAGGTGAATAACAATGAACCCGCTGTCGGCAGGGCCGCCATCACCGAGGTCGCCAAGGGGTTTATGGAGGCCTTCCCCGACATGATCGTGGTGATGGACAGCCTGGTTGATCGTCCGGACGGACTGGAATTTCACTGGACGCTTACCGGCACCTTTGCCGGACCTGAAGGCGCGGGGAACAAGGTAAAGATCAGCGGCTTCGAACGCTGGCAACTCAGCCCGGAAGGCCTTGTGGCCATCTCCATCGGGGAGTTTGACGAGGAAGATTACAACCGGCAGCTAGAGGGAAAATAACCCCCTGCGGTGCCGATGGCCTGCCCCCTGCCTGCATAGGTGGGATTACGTCACTTCGTTCGTAATGACGTGGTGTATAAAGGGGCGGGGTTTGGCACCCCATCAATCACCCGACAATTTCCTCCATACCAGGTGCCGCCCTCACTACTACATAACGGTATCACTGAAGAACCGCATCATCCCCCACCCATCCTATCCGCCAACACATACAGCAGTAGCAGCGTCCTCACCGACCAGGCCACGGTGCGGATCCAATTGGTTTTCACCAGGCGGCGCATAAGCGGTTGGCTGGCCTCCTTGGTGAGTTGGGTATGCAGGGGGCCCTGGTAGATGGCGGTGCTGAGCCAGATAATCCCCAGCAAAATGATATTCGTGACCAGGGATAGGGAAAAATGCTGGTACACCAACCACAGCCCGGTGAGCATTTCGAGGATCATGGCCGGAACCACCACATAGCCCGTCGCCATGTTCTTCCTTTCATATTCGCAAAAGGCATCCAGGGGGATGTTCCTGAACAAGGGGTAGTGGACCACCTGGCAAAACCAGATAACCCCCGTCATAAAAAACGTGGCGAAAATGTGGATTATAAATATCATGTTATTTTATCCTTTTCTTCAGGTGCGCAATGAAACCAACGAAGGAGGTCCACGGATTCATTAAATTATAATATAAATGTTCATGAGTAAAGGAAAGAGGTCGCATATTGAGACATCACAACCCAGTAAGCAGGGCCAAATCTGTGGTACAGTGTTCACTGCGCAGTGATTAGGTATGCTCCTTTTAAATCTGACCCCCTGTCCATGCTTTGCCAGGATCCCAAACCTTACTTGCAGATACGTCACGATCTGGTCAGGGTAAGTGTAGCCTCAGTTGCAACATCGTCCTCCGGTGTGCCGGGGTCACCATCGAGATCAAATGGAATAACGCCAACCAAAGTAGCAACCAATGTGGTTTCTGAAATGGAATTAATAGTTGCCACGATGGGTACGCCCCCTTCAATAAGTGTCAGGGTTGTTTCGTCTGCACTCAGGCTCCAGGTACCACCATCGCTACCCCCTGCGAAGAAAGACTCATAGGTATTGTCCGAATAAAGAACTAAGGTCACGTTGAGTTCCGCTTCCTGGGCAGCTTCGAAAACAGCATTCCGCACGGCGGCATCCGCCGGCGACAGGCCAACTACGTCTATGAGATAATCTGATACAGACAGGCCTTCAACAGAAGCGGTAAGGGCTATATCGACAGTGATCCAGGAGCCAATCAATAATTCGGCTACATTGCCATCACCGCAGTATTCAAGGGTGCCGGGGTTAATGGAGGGATCATCGTCATCGCAGTCCGTTTCGCTGCAGGTGTTATCAATATCAAAATAGCCATCAGCATCCATATCAATGGCATCGCCATGCGCCAGGTGGGCCGGCACAGCATTGATACTTACGTTGATGATATGGTTATTGTGGCAAACATCGAACTTTGGATTTTTGCCTTTTGCCGAAAGCTCCGATTGAAGGCCAGGCGCCTGGTTATCCATCCCTGTTTCGGTTTTTTCACAGGAGCTGATGATCATGAAGATGCCCAGCAGGCATCCCAGGAGGGTCTTGGAAATACGGAAATTTTTCATTATGCTGGGGATTCTGGTTAACAAACACTACAACTTCAATAAAAAGATGGCCCACTTTATAGCGGGAAATCAGATTTAGCGGTACCGTATAAGCGAGGGGATCTTTACTAAAGATACTAAATTATAGGCCAAATGGAGGCCCTCATGCAAGGCGATCACAAAACAAAGCTGCCATGAAGCAGAACCCTGAAATGAGCCGGGCGCTACATCAGGGTAATTTAGGTAGCAGAAGGTTTGTAGATTAGGCAACCTTCAACGCCTGATAGGCGCACCTCTTTGGGTGCGCAAAGATAGAAAAGCGTAATCCTTGCATTAACGCAAAATGTATCCAGGCGGTGATCTCATCTACCTTAAAAAGGAAAAACCATCAAATATTTTATTATGTTAGGATTCCTTACTATATTAGTTCCGTAATAGAAACCCATAAAACACCAAAATCATGAAAAAATCCATTTTTTACCACGCCGGGTGCCCCGTTTGCGTGAGTGCGGAGCACGACATCCTTTCGCTCATCGGAAAAGACCAGGTAGAGGTGGTGCACCTGGGGGAAGAACGTTCCCGTATCCCGGAAGCCGAAAAAGCAGGCGTAAAATCTGTCCCTGCCCTGCTCACCCCTAACGGCCACGCCCTGCACATTAACTTTGGGGCCTCTATGGCCGATGTCAAAGGCTGATTCTATTGATTTATCTTGTAAGGTTTCCTAACTTAACAGAAAAACCAGCAGGTTGGCAGCCGCTTTTGATTAGGATGACTAACTTTGCCTGTCGCGCGTAACCGCGGCAGGCTATTTTTATGATGCAGCAAAGCCCTTTTAACCCCGAGCAGCAGGCCCAGGACCTGTCTTTAAAGATCGTGGCCGGCCTGGAGCGGATCTCCGAGGCCTTTAAGGCCCTCCTTTGGGACAAGGCCAAGGAATTGGGCCTGAGCCCCATCCAGATCCGCCTCCTGATCTTTGTGGCCTACCACCCCCCCCAACAGTGCACCATCACCCAGTTGGCCATGGAATTCAATGTTACCAAACCTACCATCAGCGATGCCGTGCGGGTAATGGAAGCCAAGGGGCTGATCGGGAAAATAACCTCGGCCACAGACAGTCGCAGCTATAGCATCGGGCTATCGGCCTCCGGCCAGGAGATCGTCAGCCAGACCCAGGCCTTTACCGGCCCTATGACCCAACTGCTGGCAGGCTACCCCCAGAAACAACAGGAGAAATTCTTTGAAATGCTCAGCAAACTCATCTATGGCCTTAACCGCCACGGTGTCCTCTCCGTACAACGCACGTGTTTTGGCTGCCGCTTTTACGACAAAAAGCCCATGGGTGATTACTGTATGCTGCTCGAAAAAACCCTTTTCCCGCCGGATATCAGGATCGACTGCCCGGAGTTTGAGCTGCGCGGATCGGTGATCTAAATGCCTGCTGCGCTTTCCATTTTACCCATGGATGCTATTCATTCCTTCGCTCGTGCCATTTCCATGAGCCATGGCGCCCCGCTTGATCCCTCCATTTTTTAGGTATGGCGATTTTTCCATTCATTGGTGAGATTGCTTCGTCCCTCCCCCTGGTCGGTCCTGGCAATGACGTCTTATGCCAAACCAGCAACAAATTCCCTACCTTTAATCCACTTCCCCCGGGCTTCATAAAAATTGCCATCCTTGTAACAAAGGATATATAACCAGCGTCTATTAGTTCTAATCAACGACCTATGAAAAAACATTTCCTATCCGCATTCGTTTCATTATTCCTTATTGCCAGCTCCCTTGCCCAAGACCTCAGCGGCACCTGGCACGGCATGCTCGATATGCCGATGATTTCGGTAAGGGTACAACTGACCGTCACGGAGACCGATTCTACATATACCGGTTCCATCGACCTGCCCGACCTGGAGGTCAACGGTATCCCTGTTCCCGGATTGCAACTGGACGCCTCGTCCATGGCTTTCAAGATAGGCGGTGGCAATTCCTTCGAGGGGAAGGTGACGGCCGATTGCCAAAACATCACCGGCATTTGGAAAAACCAGGACGGCACCTTCCTTGTGAACTTTGTCCGTACCCCCCTGGATCCGCCCACACGCAGCCTGGAAACCCTTCGGGCCACCTATGACAAAAAAGAGCACTACATCAGCATGCGCGATGGCACCCAACTCTTCACCTCGGTCTATACCCCCAAAAACGCCAAGGGGCCCCTGCCCATCCTTATCGTCCGCACCCCCTATAAGAGCGAATCTTCCGAGGAGGGGTTCAGCCCCAATTTCCTCTTCATGGACCACTTGTCCAGCGCCGGTTATATTTTTGTTTTCCAGGATGTACGCGGCCGCTACCTGAGTGAGGGTACCTTTGAAGACGTGCGTCCCTACAATCCCAACAAGAAAGGTGCAGAATTTGACGAGAACAGCGATACCTATGATACGGTCGACTGGCTGGTGAAAAACATCCCCAACAACAACGGGAAGGTAGGCGTTTTTGGCATCTCCTACCCTGGCTTTTACGCTACCATGGCCCTGCCCGATGCCCATCCGGCCATCAAGGCCGTGTCTCCCCAGGCACCGGTGACCGACTGGTTCATCGGGGACGACTGGCACCATAACGGGGCCTTCTTTTTGGCCGATGCCTTCCACTTTTATTCCACCTATATCCAAAAGCGTAGCAAACCAACACGGGAGGAACCGCCTCCGTTCGACTATCAGAATTCCGACAATTACGACTTCTTTATGGACCTGGGGCCTGTCACGGAAGCGAGGGCGAAACACCTGGGCGATTCCACCCAGTTCTGGAACGAACTGATGGCCCACCCCACCTATGACGATTTCTGGAAGGCCCGCAATCCCACACCCCACCTGAATAACATCAAACCGGCCGTGATGACCGTAGGCGGCTGGTTTGATGCAGAAGACCTCTACGGCCCCCTGAAGACCTACCAAGCCATCGAACGGCAAAACCCGCCCAGCCTCTCCAACCGACTGGTCATGGGGCCCTGGTTCCACGGCCAGTGGACGACCCCAAAAGGCGAGAAATTGGGGAATGTCCATTTTGGCAGCGATACGGCCCCATACTTTCGTAAACTGGAGCGGCAGTTCTTTGACTACTACCTCAAAGGGGAGGGTACCATGGACCTACCCGAGGCCACCATCTTTGTGACAGGTTCCAATGAATGGAAGCAGTTTGCCAGCTGGCCGCCAAAAAACACCGAAACCAGGCAGCTGTACCTGCAGCCCAAAGGGCAACTGTCTTTTGACACCCCCACGGCTACAGATAGTTTTGAAGAATACGTAGCGGATCCCAATAAGCCGGTGCCGTATACAGAAGACGTCCACCTGAACCGTACCCGGGAATACCTGACAGACGACCAGCGTTTTGCCAGCAGGCGCCCGGATGTGGTCGTCTACGAAACCCCGACCCTGGAGGAAGATATCACCCTGGTGGGGCCTTTGAAGGTTACTTTATTCGTCAGCACCAGCGGTACGGACGCGGATTATGTGGTCAAGCTGATCGATGTTTTCCCGGACCAGATCGATTACCCCCAGAACGACAAGCAGGTCCCCATGGGTGGCTACCAGATGCTGGTACGGGGGGAGGTCTTGCGCGGCAAGTTCCGCAACAGTTTTGAACAGCCCGAGCCCTTTGTCCCGGGGGAGGTCACCCGGGTAAACTTTGAAATCCCGGACCTGGCCCACACCTTTAAAAAAGGCCACAAACTCATGGTGCAGGTACAGAACTCCTGGTTCCCTCTGGTAGACCGCAACCCCCAGCAGTTTTTAAACATCTATGAAGCCAGGGAGGAGGATTTCATCAAAGCCACTCACCGTATTTACCATGATACGGAACGGCCTTCCGCTATAGGAGTCCAGGTATTGCTTAAGGAGTAGGCAGCGTTTGGCTGATGCGGTGAGGCACTTGTTTAAAGACGAAACCGGCACGTCATTACGAGGAGTCCCGCTCCTGTGGGACGACGAAGTAACCTGCCCCGTGATTTGGTGAGATTGCTTCGCCCCTCCCATGGCCGGTCTTCGCAATGACGGTGGCAATCAAATCCCTCTGGTAGAAGCAAGTGTTATAAACAAAACAATCAGGGATGAGAAGAAGATCCCAATAGCATTGGCCCAAAACGCTTTTTGCCGTTCGATCTTAAAGAGGTAGGCGGCAATACTCCCGGCGTACACGCCCGTACCGGGCAGCGGGATCATCACGAAAAGCACCAGGCCCAGGAAGCCAAACTTCTCGATCTTGTTGCCGGAGCCCGTTTTAGCGCGGCGGGCGACAAACACGGCCGACTTCTTATAAAACCGCCAGCGGATAAAGTGGCGGTTCAGGTGATCCAGGAAGAACATCATGATGGGGAAGACCATCACATTGGCCACAAAACAGAGCAAAAAGACCAGGTACCGGTTATGCCCCTGCAGGATCCCATAGGGGATCCCCACCTTGGCCTCCCCAAAGGGCGACACGCTCCACAGCATGGCAATAATAAGGTCTTCAATCACCGGGTTTTTTTAAGGATAGCGAAGCTACTAATGAATAGGGGGAAACCGGGAAAATAAATTCATAAATATTCATTAAAACGTAGGGCTTGAGTGGTTATGAGGTTATAGGGTTTGGGGGGAAAGACGCAAAACTGCCTGCCTTCATCGGATCCCCTAAATGATCATGGGAAAAACCGGCCAGGATGTTGTTCCTATTCCTTTTGAATTTGATCCGACCCTGCACCGGGCAGGCCTGGGGCAACCCACATACCAGAAAGGGGAGATAGCGCGGTGTGCCAATATTCTCCAAAATACCCCGTTCCTTTCCGGGGGCACCACTACCTAATGGACTTCCTGCTGCATGACCTGCCCAACAGCAATGTTCCGGGCATTTCCCAGGGGCAGATCCATTTGTAGCCCAACCCGGTTCCAGATGGGAGCATTGTATCCGAATCTCCAGGTGGCAACAGCAAGCTAATGCTTCTATTCAATATTCCAAGGAATAGTGTTTGCCCCCTTGTTGTATGACTTCGCCCCTGGCTGAAACAAGCGTGGCCCCATGCGGAATATCCCCACAGGACAAATTTCCCTCCAGGTCAAAGTAATAGGCATCCCGTGCATTCATGACGAGGCACATTTCCAGTTTAAGGCCCTTTCGCCTCCGGTCCTTCCAAAAAGACTGGAATAGGAAAAGCAGGATTCCGCGTAATCCACAAATGTACACTGGTACGCTTCGGGTATAAAAATGCCCTCGTAGCCCAGGGGTTTCAATTCCACCCTGTGGATGGGGATTTGCTGAAAAACAAAATCATTCCATCGAATGATGATGTAGGGAAATTGGCCATACCCCTTTTCCCAAAAATTGGTCATAGAAGATTTCATCATGCACTTTGATCAGCAATGCATCGATCAAGTAAAAACAGTGGTATTCATTTTTTTGACGACTGCCCGCATACTAGACCACCGTGGCTTTTGTGCTCGGTTGGTACGCTTAAAAAATGCGTTCCTGATGCCCCATAAAGATAGGAAATAAATAATTTACGACCATCGAGGCTTCATAAAATCCAAGGAGCTGAAAAATTTAACGCCCCTAATTTCTTTGGGATGCTTTTTGTGTAATGCAACGAAGAACAGGACCCTGGGGCAGAAAAAATCGACGAAGGAGGTTCTCAAATTCATCAGATTAGAATACCAGGATTATGAGTGAAGGAAAAAAACCTATACCAAGCAAAACAGACAAAGCCAAAACGGACAAAAAAACCCACTTACCAGGTTCATGAGTTCCTATATTTCAAACAGATAGCGTATCTTACAGCTATGAAAGCAAAACTATGTAAACCCTTCATTTACTTCCTCCTTATCAGCCTCAGTATCCAGGGAAGTATGGCTCAGGAGCAGGGCACACCCGCCTACACCCCAAAGGCCGTAAAAGTCTTTGAAAACGGCACATACATCACCGGTGCGTACACCATTACCAGCCTCCGGGCGGGATTGTTTGACAAGGTAAAAGATTATGAAGTCATAGCAACCATCCCAAGTCACCAACCGGAACGGATCCGCTATGAACTCTCTACCCTCACCATGCCCGATGGCCGTGTGTATCAGCAGCTGATCATTTGGAATCTAGAGGAAGAGATCCCCCGCCGGGAGTTGGAAATGGTGGCGGAAGCCAGGGAGCACACCCCTTATATTTCGGAATTGGCCACCCGCCGTGCCGACTGGATGCGGCTATGCAACGCCCACAACGCCGGGGCCCTGGTTAATAACCTCTATGCGGAATACGGCTTCTACTACAACCACAAACCTATGGTCACCGGCCGGGAGGCCATTGCGTCGGAATACCGTTATATGGATGACCCCAACTACCTACTCACCCTCACTCCCATCAATGTCCTCCCCGTTACCCCCACCCTCGCCTATGAGATCGGGCAGTGCTCGGGCTCTTACCCCGGCAAGTACGTAATCGTATGGCAGAAAGAGGAGGATGGGGTGTGGAGGATTCTTCTGGACTCCAATATTTGAATTAAAACCATGTAATAAGCTGTGCTTTACTCCATGGAGTACACAATACCGCCCTTCCGCAGCCCTTTCAACTTTCGGAGGAGGTGCCCTGGCAGCCATAAACCAGAGCCTACCTCACATCATGACTGCAGGTTATCCAGACGCGGGGCGGAGTTTTGGCCCGGATTCCGTAGCGCTAGCGGAGGAAAATTCATGTAGAGAAGGCGTGCTTTCTTTTGCTTCGTTTTACTCATGGCTAGTTATTTGTTCTAAAAGGTATTCATGAATGCTATGCATTTCTTTACACGAGTAAAGAAAATGAAGAGAAACCATTAGTACACTAAATGTGCTACATGTCATTGCGAGGCGCGCGCAAGCGCAACGAAGCCATCTCATGACCCTGCCCGCGTTGGTGGGATTACTTCACTTCGTTCGTAATGGCGTTTTTAAAAAAGGACAGGGAGTCATTACCTCCCCGGGAGGGAGTTAGATTTTTAAATTTGACGAATGTGAACTATATTCACCAATTCACGAAACAAACACCAAACCCATGCCAAAAATAACCATTACCCTGGGCCTTGTCGCCCTGTTGTTTGCCTGTAAAAACGAACCCAAAAAAGAAGCCGGATCCGCGGTATCGGATGAAATGGCCAAAACCGAAAGTGAATGGATCTACCTCTTTGACGGCACCTCCCTTGACGGCTGGCGAGCCTACAACGGAGAAAACCTGCCCCCGGGCTGGACCATCGTAGACAGCACCCTGACCTTTGATACGGAATTGGGCCTGGAACAGGATTACGAAGGTGGGAAGGACATCATCTACGGGGCAGAGGAGTTTGACAATTTTGAGTTGTACCTGGAGTGGAAACTGCCCGAAGGCGGCAACAGCGGCATCTTTTACCATGTAAAGGAAGGCTATGACGCCCCTCCGGTGGTGGCCCCGGAATACCAGCTGATAGACGACGAGAACTACGCCCGCATCCACGACCTGACCGAGTATAACCTCAGCCTGGGGTATACAGACAAGCCGGAGGAGCTGAAGCCCCTGCAGCAAACCGGGGCCGACTACGCCATGCACCCGGCACCGCCCAACAAAGTCCTGCACCCGGTGGGAGAATGGAACAGCAGCAAGATCGTATTTACGCCAGAGCGGGTGGAGCACTGGCTCAACGGGCAGATGCTTTTTTCCTTCGTTCCCTGGGACGAGGCCTGGACCACCCAGAAAAATTCAGACAAATGGAAGACCAGCCCGGATTACGGAAAGTATAAAAGTGGCTATATTGCATTGCAGGACCATGCCAGCCCCATTTGGTTTAAAAACATCAAAATCCGAAAACTCTAAGCAACTGAACTCATGAAAAAAAGGGAATTTCTAAAGATAAGTGGCCTGGGTGCCCTGGGGGTAACCATGCTGCCTTCATTTCTAAAAGCCATGGGCCCGCAGGCCAGGCTCCGTACCGCCCATATCGGGTTGGGTGTTCAGGGTTTCGATGACCTCAGGGACATTTCTTCCCACCCTCAGGTAGATGTGGTGGCCCTTTGCGATGTAGACGCTACAACTTTGGCTGCCGCCAAGGCCCTGCACCCCAAGGCGAAAACCTATTCTGATTACCGGGTGATGCTTAACGAAATGGCCGATGGTATAGACGCGGTGGTAGTTGCAACGCCAGACCATTCCCATGCCCCGGCTTCTATGATGGCCATGGAAATGGACAAACCCGTGTACTGCCAGAAGCCGCTGACACATTACGTGTCTGAATCGCGGGCCATGAAAAAACTGGCGGCTGAAAAGGGGTTGGTCACCCAGATGGGCATACAGGTACATTCTTTTTACGACTACATGCTGGCCACCCTGCTGATCCGTGATGGCATCATCGGCAAGGTACATACGGTACGCGCCTGGAGCCCCAAGAATTGGGGTTACAATGGCCCAGAACCCGAAGGGTCTGATCCGGTGCCGGAAACGCTCGACTGGAACCTCTGGCTGGGCACCTCGGCCGAACGCCCTTATAAGGAAGGGTTTTACCATCCCGGCAACTGGCGCAAGCTCATGGATTATGGCTGTGGTACCCTGGGTGATATGGGCGTGCATATCTTTGACACCCCCTACAATGCCCTCGAGCTTGACGTGCCCCGTACCATCATGACAGAATGCCGCCCTCCCAACGGCTTTGGCTACCCGGAGAACAATACGGTGACTTATGAGTTCCCGCAGACGCCCTATACCGCAGAGACTCTTAAATGGGTGTGGTATGACGGCCCCGGCGCCCCGCCGGCCCATGAAGACCTGGCACTGCCCAACGGGGATCCGTTAAACGACCAGGGCGCCATGTTCCTGGGTGAGAAGGGCAAGCTGTATTTACCGCACTTTATGCTGGAGCCCAAACTCATTGTAGACGGGCAGTATAAAGAGATGGACGTCTCCAAATACAACCTGGGCACCCCTATCCGCAATTATGCCAGCGAAGGCCCCAAGCACTATCACCAGTTTGTGGACGCCTGTTTGGGCAAAGGCGAAACCACCGCGCCATTTGACTATGCCGCAAGGCTCACCGAAACCATTTTGCTGGGTACTATTGCCGGGCGTTTTCCCGGCGAAACCCTGCACTGGAATGCGGAAGCAGCCAAGTTTGATGAGGAGAAAGCGAATGAGTTCTTGAGTGGTGACTATAGAGAGTTTTAACAAAGCCTCTTTAGCATAAAAGTAAAGCCCTCGCGATTTGCGAGGGCTTTTTAGTTTCTCATCATGAATTGAGGTCCTATTCGGTATATGGAATCCGTCTTGTGACTTTTCGCATCAATATGTTAATCATATCATCCGAATTACTTCCTAGTCCCCCCTTCACTTTTTTGTTATAGTTAACAATCAGTTCGTCATCTTCCCCATTGATGATGTCCATATTGATAATGCCTTGGCTGGAAGCGCCACCAAAGCCAAAAAGGACGCCAACCGCAATATTGGCTGCATCAGACATGGGCTTGGAAGTTTCCATAGTTCCCCTGATAATGGCATCAACGCCTAGAATTTCTGTAATTTCACTGGCCAGATGACTTTCTGTGTCATGAATATCAATGCCCCCTTTTTTTAACAAGGCATTGGTTTGGGTAGGGGTGAGAACGGATATTTCCATAGTACCCCTTTTTTTTCGTTTTAGAAACCATGAATGCATGGCGCGTTGCACATCTAGTCCTTCGGCTTTCTCCATTTCATCTATTTGTTCGGAGGTAAAGTCTTTTAGCTGCTTTGGCCGGAGTTTTACTTGCACGTCAAAGGGCAGAATGGCCATTTTGGTGGTGTTTTGAACGTATTCATCGGCATTTTCATGTACATATAGGTGTGTTTGCGAATAAGACACATCCAAGATTAACACGGTAAATAGAAAGAGCAAATATCTCATAAGGCTAAAAATGTTAGAAATGTTTGGTTCAAACCTAGCGCGATGCTTAGGGAAAACCTTACGGAATTCCGTATGGAACCAAAAAGAAGAGGAATGAAATCCTACAAGTATTCATTCCTCTTTAGGGGGATGCTGCTACCAATTAGTTGTCACCACCAGGTGGGGGAGGGGGCGGCGGGATGTCACCGCCGTCGCCACAACAGGCTTCTATGGGGTAGGCTTCCTCTTCCATGGCTGGTGTGGTACAGGAATAAAGGGCCGTATTGAGTGCCAGGGCCAACAGGAAAATATGTGCTCGTTTCATTTGTTTTGCTATTTAAAATTGGACATAGGTCTGGCTGTCCGGGAATGCCCCAGAGAGTGTGGACCATCTTGTGGTGGGAAGTGTGGATTAGGCTGGCGCAGGGAGTAGTACTTCCCTCTATACCCCTTTACCAGCCGGCACCGGTACAGACCCGGATTCCCTCGCAAGCCTTATTGCGGGGAAGGCGAGAATCGCGGTTCCGGAACAAATGAAGCGAGATTGGCCTGGAAAGAATGGAAGGATTGTGGAAGCTTTATGGAAACTTTCTTCCACGAAATTTCCATTGAAAATTGTAGATTTATAGGCACTTAGTTAGCGAGTTACCATGTATGGCCCCCTCATTTTAGCGGCATTTGAAAAGGCGGGAAGGGAAATCCGGAAAACACAGAAGTATCCCAGGGCAAAACATCTTTCGGGCTTACTGCTGGAAAGGTGTGGAGTGATAATTGGTGAAAAGATGCTGGTGAATTATTATGATGAAACCAAAAAAGAAATACAAGCGAATTTTGAGCTAAGGAATGAGATTGTTCAGGCGCTTTGTGAGTATTTAGGGTTTGGTGATTATGAAGAATTCCAAAGAAGTTATTCCGGAAATAAGAGTATTTCCCTGGAGAGAGTTCAATATTTATGGAAGGATTTTGGCGTATATACTAAAAGAAACTGGTATGGTTTAGCAATCATAGTTGTTGTAGTGGTACTCATACAGGCCAGTGGATTGTTCCATGATGAAGAACGGGAAGCGATAAAGCGATTCATGATATGGAATGGAACGCACTATATTGAGGTGCCATTGGATCAATTGAACAATTATCCGAGCGAGAGGTTGATAGATTATAGTGAAGAGCTAATTAAGAATTTTCGGAAGATTTCTAAGCTGGATTGTAATTCAATCTTCTTCGGAGCCAAGGGACAACCAAAAATTTGGTATGGTAAAAATGCCGACAAGGAGCTTGAATATTTCTCAGCCTTGGCGAAACATCCTGAAACCGGAAAATCATTAGATGATATTACCCCCTACATGATACGCAAATACATTTGTCCGACTTATTAGGAATGGGCGAGGCTTGGCTAAGCAGTGGATTTCCGTAAGGAAACCCGGGAAAGATTTCCGATATTGAACTTCTAAGTACGTGTTATGGAACTGCCACCCATCCGTATCATAACTTTTTTTCTTACTGCTTGCTTTTTGCAGTTTATACTCACTGCAGGAACCTATGCTGATGTGTATATCTGCAAGGGCCCGGCCAGTAAGAAATTTCACTATAGTGCTAACTGCAGGGGCTTGTCCAATTGCTCTACGCCCATATCAATAGTCAGCCTGGAAGAGGCACGACGGTCGTGCAGGGGATTATGTGGTTGGGAAGATTAACAGAAACTTAGCGGGATGTCCTTTTCCCTTTACGCCATTCCCAGGGGGGAATAGGGTCTTTGGCTGACCACAGGCCTACCTTGTGTGCCCTTGCCCCATCTTCTATTTGTTGTAAGTATGGATCGCTGGAGTATCTTACATAATGCCAGGCCATTCCGTTTCTTAACAATTCCTGCCCAAGATTCTTCTGGTCGTAAAATACCTCGGCTATATAGCGCCCGTATCGGTCTTTACTCTGAACGGCCAGACGTACCTGTTTTGAAAAAATAGCATCTGAAGTAAATTGTTTGGCCCGGGTAGAAAAAGGTTGTTTGCGTTCCGGGCAATCAATGCTGGCGATACGGATCCTCACTACCGAGGAATCTGCGAGGAAAAGCCTAAAAGTATCCCCATCGGTGATGCCCACCACTTTTCCCATAAGGGTGGTATCCTTATAATTTGGAATAGCTGTGACGGTATCAGAGGGCTGTATAGGGAATGTTCCATAGATACCAAGCCCTGCTGCAGACAGCAGGGCCAATACAAAGTGGGTCCTAAATAACATTGGGTGGCATGTTTATTACGGTCCTTTAAAGAGGTTGACCTAGGAACGCGGTTACGACCGTTTTATTCTCATAGTAACTAGTTTGCGTATTTGAAATTGATCACAAAGGTCCCCGTGCTTTCCTGCATAGGGGATACGGCCACCGCGGTGCCCGAAGTAGGGTAGTCGCCCTCATAACTAAAGTTCAGGTTAATAGCCCGCATTCTCAACTTTTAATAGGCCCATAAAATGGGAGGAGGTCATTACTTGAATATTTTTAATTCTTCGAGTGGTTTAAAAAGAAATCCTTTATGATCTTCTCGGTATTGGAAGGAAGATCCGTCCTTTGAATCTCATAGCGTTTTACTCCCATTTTTTCAAACCAATCGGTCCAAAAGGCCTTCAGAACATCCTCCTCATAGGGACTGTTTTGGGAAGGGTTTATATTTAGAACCAATACTTCAAGGGCATCAAACCCTTCTCCAACTGGTATGAAGCCAAAATCTTCTTTCTCCATTCGATCACGCCATGAACTGTCCGTCAACTTTTTTCTTCGTACCTCCTCAGGAGTTAGAAAAGAAGTACGGTTGCCTTCAGTCTTTTTATTGTTGATATGAAAGATGTACCCATCTGTAAGTATGATTAGAATATTTCTATGCTGCTGGTCAATACAATATGGTTGTACCTTGTTTTTAAAAAATCCCCAGGTATCTGAACCTACATAGCGTCCATCTTCTATGGCTAAATCATAAATCTTTGTTGGATTTAAGGCATATCTGATAAGAAATTCTTCCAGGAGTTCCTTAGAGGCATTTTGTCTTGTAAAATGATACTTTAGTTCCTCAGAGATAGTATTGATATTACCGTTAGAAGGTTCAGGATCAAAATAAATTTGAATTTTATCATTCCAGGTTCTTATGGGTTTGGTCCTGAGATGTGCATTGAACAATTCAGCTATAGACCCTATATAAGTCGCATCCCTTTGATAAAATTCCATGGCCGGATTAGGATACTTTTCGGGATTAATACGGTCAGAAAGGTCCAATAGGAAACTCACATTCCAATTTTCTTCAGCAGTACCTTTGGCATCTGTAATTAGACTGGCCATTTTGGCATCCAAATGTTCCTCCTTGGGTTCCTCCGCACACTGCAAGAAGAATAGACAGGTTAATAGTGCAGAGAGCATTGTTTTAACGGGAATCATAAGTCCTTTTTTCATGACTTCATATAAATAATTTGTTCTGGACCAGGTTCATTACCATCAACTTCTTTTAGAAAGACGCCAGCCACCTCACTACTGGATTCCAGTAGTGCCTGTTTTGGCTTATCGGGCAAGGAGATTTCGGCAGAAATTGCCTGTAACCATCCCTCCACATATTGATTGTGGTATTGATGATAGGTTTTCTTTGGAAAGATAAAACCGTCAATTTTGGCTTGGAGTTCAGCAATGATGCCAATGATCTGTGTGATCTGTTGTTTGACATCGCTGATCTTTGCAGACAATTCCATATTTCTGTCGTAGAGGTTCTTGATCTCCTGCTTTTTGTGCTGGATAAAATTTTTGATCTTGTCTATATTCTCATGTTCCTTCATCACAAAATCAAAAACCAAACCCCAGATTATGTAGACCACAAAACCGGCAAAGATGATACCCCAGAAATTGACACTTGTTACCGCAATCTGAGGCGTAAATTGTTCACCAAGGACCGCGTTAAACAGGAATATTTTCTTTTCAATGAGGTACGCCAGTATCACATCGAAAGCAAATGTCAATACAAAGAGCGCAAAAAGTTTTAAATACCCGACACCTTTTTTTTCCTTTTGAAACATGTGCACCAAATAGCCTAAGCCCATAAAAACAAAAGGAATTGTACCCACAAATATGGCTTCCAGCCATCCGTCATTTAGTGCTTTTGAAAATGCATTGGCATCAAATATGGCCGCCGTAAGACTGTCTGTTTCAAAGTCCTTAAAGAATGCAGAATATGAGGCAGAGATATAGAATACAAATAGATAGACCGTAATTGGTAATAATAACAACAAACCGATGTAGAACTGGGCTTTAGGACGTTTGTCAGCATCAATCCCATATTTTTCAGGATCTCTTTTGACATCCACCATCTCATATTTGCAGGTTTCAATGGATTTTTGAAGGTGCTTTTGTTCTTCCTCAAAAATGGAAGCAGCCGTTTCCTTTTTTCGTAATTCGGACTTCTGTCTTTCTTGCTCCTCGCGATACGGTTGTTTTAGCTTTTCCTGTTCGGCATCTTGACGTTTGCATTGATCCTTAAAGCTGTGATACACATTTTCCAGGCAGGTACGTAACACGATTGACTTACCCATGGCTTTGATTGAGGCACCATAGCCGCTTTGATAATAGGTAATGCGGATTTGTTCCTGATCTTCACGATCTTCGCTAAAAGGCACGTACTGTTCTTTAGGTTTAAGTGCTACCAGGTTTCTCAGAACTTTCATATGGATCAAGAATTTAATTCTTTAAGAATTTCGTTAAGGTTTTTCTTATCCTCGGCCTGTTTTAAAAGGTAATCTGTTAGTTCCTCTATGTTCTGGTCAAGGAAACCGAACTTCTTGCAGTATTTCTGAAGAGTGATCTTTTCATCCTGGGTAACCTTATTGTCGGCCCAAATCATTTGTGCAAGATCGTAGAGGTATTCTATTTTCTCATCTAAGGTATCAGGAATGGCCTGTACATGGCTTGGGTTCAATAGCAGGTAGTTCAATTGTTCTTTTTCAATGCCTCTAATACGCGCAAAGTCATAGAGCATCTTCAGTTCAAGTTGATCAAATAGATCATCGGCAAAGGCCATTTGATAAAGCCGTAGAAAATGGCTTTTTAAATTATTGGAGATATGGGTGGTCATATTTATGTATTTCAAAGACACATATTTGGTTTTCTTCACGAAAAGTAATAAAGAATTGATCTTAGTTGTTTGAGGAAAACCGTAATTCTATTAGGCTTTTCCTCGTTAAAAAAGAGCAGCCTGATTGTCAGTAGTGTATGGGGATTGGGTATTTGTGGATGAGGTTATGCAGTTTTGAGGTTGAACAGTTTTTAAGGTGGAGCTATATGAAAACTGGGAAACAGGGACGCGAAAAATTCTGTGGTGAAGGCATCACTCGTCCTCCAAATCTCCCTCCCCATCCTGTATCTTCCGGGCCTTGGATAAGGCCGAGGCCATGAGGCCGGCGGGGACGGTGACGATGCCTATGCCGATCATCAATACAAAAAAGGTAAAGATACGCCCGCCCAGGGTGATGGGGTACACGTCGCCATACCCTACCGTGGTGAGGGTGACGATGGCCCACCAGAACGAATGGAAGATGGAGCCAAAGACCTCGGGCTGCGCCTTGCCCTCAAAAAAATAAATGCCCGAGGCGGTGAGGAAGATGGTGATGAAGGTAACGATCAGAAAAAGGATGATCTCCTCCTTGATGATCCCGGCGGCGATATGGATGCGCTGCAAGGCCTTGTTGTATCGCACCAGCTTAAAGGCGCGGAACAAACGGAAGATCCTGAACGCCCGCAAAGAACGCAGGTCTACCACCAGGTTCAGGTAAAAGGGCAATATCGCCAAGAGGTCGATCACCCCGTAAAAACTCCAAATATATTTCAGGGGCTTGTCCGACGTCAGGATCCGCAACAGGTACTCCAGGCTAAAGACCAGCACGCAAAAGATCTCAAACTGGTATAAAAACGCCTTCAGGGCCGGGGGGTTGTCGGGCAGGGTCTCTACCGCAAAGGCGATGAGGGATAACAAGATCAAAATCTGTATGACACTGTCAAAGATGCGGCCGTATTGGGAGGTGTGGTCCTGGATGAGGGTCTTTAGGGTGGTACGCATGATGGATAGGCTTTGTATTTTCGGGGGAAATATAAAGAATTGTGGGGAAGGATAGGTGTGGTTTTTTCCGATGGGGGCTTGGTGCATTAAATTGAAGTTCAAACTTGCCTTGCTCGCGATTAGGACGATACTTTATTTCATTGATAAAAAAGTTTTAAATGAAATCCGCTTATGCTGGGTAAAGGGTTTGCCCAGGGGGATCACTATGGTATAGCAGGAAGTAATCCCATAGAAACCTGCCGGAATCAATAAGATTGCTTCGTTGCGCTTGCGCGCGCCTCGCAATGACGGACGTGGGATACATTCCCTGGTGGAACCTTAACCCTTCTAAAGCACGTCATTACGAACGAAGTGGCGTAATCCCACCAAGCAGGCAGAATCATGGGATTGCTTCGTTGCGCTTTCGCGCGTCTTGCAATGACGGACGTGGGATACATTCCCAGGTGGAACCTTAACCCTTCTAAAGCACGTCATTACGAACGAAGTGACGTAATCCCACCAAGCAGGCAGAATCATGGGATTGCTTCGTTGTGCTTGCGCGCGCCTCGCAATAACGGCCTGGATGACGCCCTAAGCACAAAATGACCCTGCCAAGTTGATCGTGGATACCGCGTCGCGTAACTGCGGGATTCCTGGGAGAGCATGCCTTTTCTCTTCCTGGTTTCTTTGCATGCCCAAAGTGCGCAGGATAATACCAAAATAGTCGCACCGCGATTCACGGGGATTCGTTCGCTGGAGGTCCGCCCCTTATTTAAAGAATCCTTCATACTTTAGAGGCGTGAAACCTAAGCCGTATACCTTCCCCTTTTATATGGCCCTGTTGGGGCTGGTCCTGCTTTTCCCCCGGGCTTCCCGGGCGCAAATGCAGGGCGACAGCCTAAGTTACTATTACAACGCATTGCTGCACCCACAGAACCCGGAAGACCTGCCCGACGGCATCGCCTTTTACACCCGACGCAAGAGCACCCTGCTCCGACGGAATGATACCCTGGGGGCCATAGAAAGCCTCCGCATGATCGCCATTGGGCAATTTAAAATAGGCATGGTGTATGAAAGTGAGGGTACGATTGTGGAAGCCCTGGAACTCATGGACCAAACACGCTACCGGGATACGCTTATCGCCGCCAGGGTAGGCCTGCTGAACCAATTGGGGCATATCTACCGCAGCCTGGAGAACTACGAGGCCGCCCTGGGGGTGCTGGAAGAAGCCCTGACAACCACCGATAAAACCACGGACAGCCTTACCCTGCTCAATAACAAGGCCAACCTGTACAAGGACCAGGAGATGTATGAACAAGCCCTGCACCAATATACCCTGGCGTACCATACCGGCCTTGGCACCCACGATAGCCTGCACCTGGCCATGGCTTTGGACAATATGGGCGGCGTGCTTTCCAAAATGATGGCCCCAGCGGCCCTGGATACACTATGGAAAGCCCTGGCCATCCGGAAGCGGCACCAGGAATTCACCGGCCTCTATGCCAGCTATAAGAACCTGGCCCTGCATTTCTCCAGACAGGGCCTGCGCGATACCGCACTGGCCTATGCCGAAAAAGCACGGCAGACCGCTGCCTTGATCAATAGCAGTACCTTTCGCTACGACGCCCTGCAACTGCTGATGCAACTAAACGGGGATGCTAATGTAGTGGCCTTTAACCGGCTGACCGATAGCCTGTGGACCGCCCGCCAACTGGCAGAAAACAAAAATGCCTTTATCAAATACAACCTTAGCGAAGAACGGAAAAAAACGGCCCAGGAAGCCCTGCAGAAAGAGAAAGAGACACGTACCAAACAACTTTTCCAGCTTAGTACCGTCTTTATTCTGCTGCTGCTGGTGGGCTCGTATTTTGTTTTCCGCTACCGCTACAAAAAAGGGAAACGGGAAGAGATGTACAAAACAGAATCCCGTATCTCCAAAAAAGTGCACGATGAACTGGCCAACGAAGTGTTTCACGCCATGGCCTTTGCCGAAGCGAAGAACCTGGGCGATCTGGGCGACAAGGAAAAACTCCTGACCAGCCTGGATAAAATCTACGCCAAGACCCGGAATATCTCCAAAGACCACGCCCGTATTGCCACCGGGCCCGATTACCCGCAACACCTGAAAGAACTGCTGGCCAGCTATGCCACAGACCAGCTGAATGTCATTGTCAACGGCCTGGACAGTATTCCCTGGGCCCGGGTGGGCGACCTCAAAAAGATGGCCTGCTACCGGGTGCTGCAGGAACTCATGGTGAACATGAAAAAACACAGCGAGGCTACACTGGTGCTGGTAAAATTCCAAAAAGAAGGCTCCCAAATCCATGTTACCTATACCGATAACGGCAAAGGAATCGCCAAAGGGGCCAGCCTCAACAGGGGTGGATTACAGAATGCGGAAACCCGTATGGAAGCTGTAAAAGGATCATTTACATTTGAAACCAGGTTGAATAAGGGATTTAAAGGTCTTCTTTCTTTCCCTGTCTAAATCTGTTCGTATGTTTAAAAAAGTCCTGGTGGTAGAAGACATAGACAGCGTGCATGTAGGCATTTCCAATGCGCTCAACCATGCCTTCCCCTTTGAGATCCACCACGCCAAGTATTGCGACAAGGCCTTCTTAAAAATAAAGCAGGCCCTGCAAAACAACAGCCCCTTTGATTTACTGATCACCGACTTGTCTTTCCAGGTAGATCATGTAAAAACCATTATTAAGTCGGGTGAAGACCTCATCAACGTGGTCAAGGGCATCCAACCCGGCATCCGGGTACTCATCTACTCCATCGAAGACCGGCCCTTTAAAATCCACCAGTTTGTAGATTACCTGGGGGCCGAGGGCTATGTGCTAAAAGGCAGGAACAGCTCCCTGGAATTGGTGGATGCCATCAAAACCATCTATAACCGCCAGCGCTATATCTCGCCCCAACTGCATTATTCGGTGAAGAAATCACTGCCACTGGAAGTGGACGCGTACGACCTGGAACTGATCAAGGCCCTGGCCAACGGTCATTCGCAACAGGAGATCAGCAGCCTTTTTGAACACCGCGGCCTGAAGCCCACCAGCCTGAGCAGCCTGGAAAAACGTATCAACAAGCTTAAAGACTACTTTATGGCCAGAAACTCCACCCATTTGGTGGCTATCGCCAAGGATATGGGGTTGCTTTAGGGGATGTTGCGGTGATATGGGGGGAGGATGATACAGTACTTTGGTTATGCTGGGATCCCGTTAGGGGGGCTAAACCCCGCCCCTGGTGTAAGTTAGTGCCTGGAAATGAAAAATCCTTGCAGCGAAACGTTACGCATAGGTATATGGAGTAATACCGTGATGCGCGGGTGGTAGGAAATTAGGGACTAAAACGGGCCGGTGGGGTCCTAAACCCCGCCCCAGGTTCAAGGTATGGCCTTTCACTGCAGAAAACTAGCAGCGGGCCTTGTCCCTATTTTTAAGAGATTGCTTCGTTGCGCTTTCGCGCGCCTCGCAATGACGTCCTGAGTACAAAATGACCCCCACTTTTTAAACACGTCATTACGAACGAAGTGATGTATCCCCACCTATGCAGGCCGGGTCATGGGATTGCTTCGTTGCGCTTGCGCGCGCCTCGCAATGACGTCCTGAGTACAAAATGACCCCCACTTTTTAAACAGCGTCATTACGAACGAAGTGACGTATCCCCACCTATGCAGGCCGGGTCATGGGATTGCTTCGTTGCGCTTGCGCGCGCCTCGCAATGACGTCCTGAGTACAAAATGGCCCGCCACTTCTTAAAACACGTCATTACGAACGAAGTGACGTATCCCCACCTATGCAGGCCGGGTCATAGGATTGCTTCGTTGCGCTTTCGCGCGCCTTGCAATGACGTCCTGAGTACAAAATGACCCCCACTTTTTAAACATCGTCATTACGAACGAAGTGACGTATCCCCACCTATGCAGGCAGGGTCATGGGATTGCTTCGTTGCGCTTTCGCGCGCCTCGCAATGACGTCCTGAGTACAAAATGACCCCCACTTTTTAAACAGCGTCATTACGAACGAAGTGACGTATCCCCACCTATGCAGGCCGGGTCATGGGATTGCTTCGTTGCGCTTTCGCGCACCTCGCAATGACGTCCTGAGTACAAAATGACCCCCACTTTTTAAACATCGTCATTACGAACGAAGTGACGTATCCCCACCTATGCAGGCCGGGTCATGGGATTGCTTCGTTGCGCTTGCGCGCGCCTCGCAATGACGTCCTGAGTACAAAATG
>LXTR01000033.1 GCA_001683825.1 Flavobacteriaceae bacterium CP2B
GTGTGGGGGATCCCCCTCTCAGGGCCCCTACCCATCATTGCCTAGGTGAGCCGTTACCTCACCTACTAACTAATGGGACGCATAGCCATCCCGTACCGCCGAAACTTTAAACAAAAAGTGATGCCACTCTTAGTCTCTACGGGGTATTAATCCACGTTTCCATGGGCTATCCCCCTGTACAGGGTAGGTTCTATACGCGTTGCGCACCCGTGCGCCACTCGTCAGCGGAAAAGCAAGCTTTCCCCTGTTACCGTACGACTTGCATGTGTTAGGCCTGCCGCTAGCGTTCATCCTGAGCCAGGATCAAACTCTTCATCGTTTGTCTGTAAATAAATTCCGTGACCTAAATTATCCCATCCCATTTTATCAAAAGAACAGGCAATCCAGACCCCGGTGGTCTCAAAATGATTCTAATATCTATTCCCCCCTTCAGACCCGAAAGCCCTCCAGGAAAAATAAACGCTGTCTACCAATATATCAATGAACTTTTTTCCTCTTTCTAATACCCCCCTTCCAGAGGGGCATAAGGAAGGCGCCCCGTAAGACACCCGTATCTTTCTTTCAAACTCCAGAGATCTTGTCTCTCAAAGCGGGTGCAAATATAGAATCAATTTCTTGCACGAACAAATACAAATCAAAAAAAATTTTACTCATTTTTTTCCGGGCCCTATAACTGCCTGAATCAGAACCCCGACCGGGGTTGTACCCGGGCTAAAAAAAATAGGCTGGTCCCTTTAAAACCTGCCCTTGCCGTACTTTTCTATGAAAATAAATTCCAGACCAATCCAAAGCGAATCACAAAGTCCCTGTAGGGATAATTAGGGGCCGCATAAAAGGAATTACCGGTAAATGAAGAATTGAAATGCTCGGCTTTCAGGTAGATACGCGTCTGCCGCACCTTTGCGTTGATGAAAAAGTCGAGCATGGGGAAGCCCCCCAACTCCTCCCGGTTCTGCACATAGAATTCTGCCAAGAGGGGGTTATAGGCATCCATATTATAGGTGGTAAAATACTTAAAAGTAATACCGGTCTGAAGGAACATGGCCTTCTTAAACACATCGCTGGAATAATACAGGGTATTGCGGGTCACCAGGTCAGGCACATTCAGTACCGGCGACGACTGAGAGACGGCCTGGTACATCAAGGTATTGTTCAATGCCCACTTGCCCAGCCTGAACTCCCTGGCATAGGTGACCTTTAACAGGTTTACGCTATTCTCTTCCTGGAATGGCCTGACATAGGCATTCTCCTGCCCGGCCGCTATCTGTTCTTCCGTGGCTTCCGAGGCAAAATAGGTGTACTGGCCCGTGGTGGTATATTTGGCCTCCACCCTGCCAAAAAGGTCAGACTCCAGGCCAACGCTCAGACTGTTCACCTTCTGGCTTTCAAAAGCCTCCGAATTTTGCCAGTTGTAATTGGCGTATTCCGATTGATACAACAAGGTATTATAATCCGGCAGGCGTGAGGACGCATGTATGCCTGCCCATAGCCGGTGGTGTTCGTTGATCCTGAAGGCTGCCCGGCCGTTGAGGCTGTAGTCCGTCAATTCCCCCGAAACAGTGTACGCCAGGTCTCCCCCCACATCGAAACCGCCGATACGTTTAAAGTACTTGCCGCCAATAGCGATCTCCTCCCCCTGCAGGCGGTTATCAATCTGCCCGTCATCCGTGATCAATATACTATTAAAGAAATAGCTGTAGCTGTAGAGGCTGGCAAAGCCGGTGAGGGCCCCCAGGGTCCTGTTAGAAAACCTGGCGTGCACCTGGTTGTACATGGTTTTCAAGGTGGCCTTGTCATCTATTGGGCTCAGGAGCACCTCCCCAAAATAATCGTTTTGGGCAGTTTGCGTAAATTGGTAATATTTGGTTTCATAGGTAAACTCATGGCCCAGGTCCAGGGAGGTGGGGGGCACCCCCGCCGAATCCCTGACCTTACCGGCCACGGTATACTGGTGGTCCAGGTAATACCGTTTGCCCAGGATTTTGCCCATGGCATTGGTAAAAACCACATCGATCCTGGACCTGTCCTGAAATTCGGGATCTTCAGACTCAAACTGCAATTCCTTGTTTAAAAGCCCGCCGTTCTCCTCATTAATGATATCCTGTGCCGCAATATGGGCGCGTAAGCGGTAGCGCCCATTCCTGGTACTGTAATTGGCCGTTGTCCTGAAATTCCCCGATTCTGCCTCGTTGTACTGGTATTTTCCGAGGGACCGGAACCCTTTGTAGGCAATGGAGAAATTAAAACGCTCCGAGGTGTTGAATGTAAGGGTGGCATCCAATAGCTGCCCCTGCTCAAAGGTCGTTTTAAAATACAGGTCTGTCATGGGGGTGGCCACATTGAAATAGGATATGTCTGCCACTTCCAGGTAATTGTAGTGCTTGGCATGCGCCCCGAGCAACGGGTAGAGGCCGCTCCTGTCAAAGTCGACCCCCAGGCGGTTGTAGGGCTGTCCCACATTGGCAAAAGGCATCAGTTCAAAATCATCCCTGCGCAGATAGTTGTACCGGTATTCCTTTTGTATGGTAAGCGTGGTATCCAGGAAAGTGGTATCCCTCCCGTAGCTGATGATCTTGTAGTCGCGGATGGTGATCTCCCGGGCCCCGGGTTCCTTTGCGGGGGCCTTCCTGGGCCTGGCTTTGCGGACCGCCGTCGTATCCGTCCCCGGGGGCGGTGGGATGGAATCTTCCTGGGCGTAAACGAAGCCGCCTGCGCATAGCACGACCAGAAGCAGGAAATCTCTCATGGAATAAGCTTAGGCGAACAAAGGTACTTTTTTTGTTCCTAATGAAAAGTGAAAGTTTTCCGGTGGCCGGCCTTCCTGTAGCGGCATGCCTGCCCTACTGGATATTGTCAATCCTATCAAGTATCTTCGCCTTAAATTTCCGCCATTGTGCTAAGCCTGTATTTCCATCACCCCTTTGAAGCCGGCACCGATGAAGCCGGGCGTGGTTGCCTGGCAGGCCCTGTAACGGCGGCGGCCGTTGTCCTTCCCGAGGATTTCAGGGCCGACGGCCTAAACGATTCCAAAAAATTATCGGTTTCCGATCGCAATGCCCTGCAACCCATCATTGAAGCAAACGCCTTGTGCTTTGGGGTCTGCCATGTGTTTCCGGAGGAAATTGACAGGATCAATATCCTAAACGCTTCATTTGCCGCCATGCATGGGGCCCTTAAAAAATTAGGGCGTACCCCCCCCTTCATCATTGTTGACGGGAACCGCTTCAGGCCTTTCGGGCGTATCCCACATGCATGCATCGTCAAAGGAGACGGAAAATACCTGAGTATCGCCGCCGCCTCGGTCCTCGCGAAAACCTACCGGGATGCCTATATGGAAGAAATACACCTGGAATTCCCGGTGTACAACTGGAAACAAAACAAGGGTTACCCTACCCTGGAACACCGGGAAGCCCTGCGCCGCTATGGAAGCACCCCCTATCATCGAAAAAGTTTCAGGCTTTTGCCCGAGCAATTGAAATTGGATATATAAACCCTTACTTTTACGCCAACTTGGCCGGTATGATCATAAGAGCCCTACCCCTCATTATCTCCCTGCTCCTGTTGGGGTGCAGGCAGGACAGGAAATCTGACCCCGATCCGCTGGATTACATTCCCGATACGCACATCGCCCTCCTGAAGATCAACAACCTGACCGCCTTTAGCAGCGACCTGAAAAACAACCATTTCCTGAACTCCTGGAAAAAAACCGGCCCCTATGGAAGGGTGGTGGAGCATCTGGCCCCGCTACGACCCCTGCAATCCAACGCCCAGGCCCTAATAGCCTTTTACGGCGACAAGGATACTGCTGTAGAATACCTTTTGGTGGCCCCTTTTGCTCCTGGTATCTTTGACCCGGAAGATGCAGGCGACCTGTCCAGGGAGGCCCTGAACTACAAAGGCCAGGCACTGGACAAGTATACCCTGGATGGCCAGGTGCTCTATGGGATGGTCCGCGACAGCCTGTTGCTGTTGAGCACTTCTGATTCCCTGCTCCATGTGGCGCAATCGGTTCCGGGGCGTGCCGGTGTCGACCCCCGCCTCGCTTCCCTCTATACAACGGCCAACCCCGACCGGAATGCTACCCTTTTTATTCGGCTGGGACCTGCCGCGAACGCCTTTCCGGCGCTGCTACAGCCCCCATCCGAAAACAAGCTGACCCGTTTCTCTGACTGGATTTCCCTCGACATTAATTCCCAGCAGGATTACCTGAGCTTTAGCGGGATCGCCCTTCCCGAGGACAGCATCCCCAACTATGTGGACCTTTTTGGGGATGCAGGCCCGCTACCCCTGGCAACCCCCTCCTATACCCCGGAAACAGCCCTGGGGATCATCGCATACGCCGTGGGAGACTACCAGGAATTTTCAGTACGCAAAGCCGCTTATACCGGGGGGCAAGCCGCCAGGGATTCGCTGTTCCATTCCGTGGAAGAAATAGGCCTGATCCTGGATAAAGCGGGCAAATTGGTGCTTTTGAACACCTACGGCGCCGATACGCTTTCACAATACCTGCGCGAACAAAGTACAGGTTCGGACAACTACCAGGAACACGAAATCTATTCCTTCCCGGAAACCAGCCTTCTCACAGAGCATATCGGGGGCCTGGTCGGGGACTTTAACGCCGGCTATTTTACCGTCCTGGGGAATGCCCTCATCTTTGCCGAGCAAAAAGAACCCCTTTTGGGGCTGGTAAACCACTATAACCTGGGCACCACTTTCGACAAAACACCCATGTTCACCAGCGCGAAGAAATCCCTGGCGGATGAAGCCAACCTATTACTCGTTACGGGGGATAAAGGCTTTAAGCAACTCCTCGATGGCGTCCTTGGGGACGTGGTATCGGAAGACCTCAAAAAAACCGATCTATCGGAATACAGCATCTCGGCCCAGTTGGTTGCCGGGGGCGGTTTTTACCACACCACCCTGATGCTGAAACGGCTGGGGGCCGAAAGTGATGACCGCCCCACGGCACCCTGGTATACCGTTCAACTGGATGCGCCCCTAGCCACAGATCCGCAACTGGTGATCAACCACAGGAACCACCGCAAGGAGATTGTCGTACAGGATGAAGACAACAACCTCTACCTCATTGGCACCGAAGGCAAGGTACTCTGGAAAAAACCGCTCGGCGGAAGGATACAGGGACGGGTCGCCCAGGTAGACCTCTACAAAAACGGACGGCTCCAGCTGGCATTTACCACCGATAACCAGTTCATGGTCCTGGACCGTAACGGGAAGCAGGTACCACCCTTTACCATGAAATTCCCCGGGGGCAACCTGAACCCCCTCGCGGTTTTTGATTACGACAACAACCGCAACTACCGCTTTGTAGTGACCCAGGGCACAGACGTGCATATGTACGACCGGCAGGGGAAGGTCGTCAGGGGCTTTACCTACACCAAGGCCGAGAGCCCTATCCTGCCATCGCCACAGCACATTCGATTCGGCAACCGCGACTATTTGATTTTCCGCCTGGAGGACGGCAGCCTGAAGATCCTGAACAGGGTGGGCCAAACACGGGTCAGGGTGGAAGAGAAAATAGACTTCTCGGAAAACGATGTCTACGCCTACCAAAACCAGTTTGCCCTGACCGACAAAAAGGGTACCCTCTACAAAGTGAACGAACAGGGGAAAATCACCAAAACCGCCTTCGGGCTCAACCAGGACCACGGCCTGGAGGCCACCAGTAAATCCCTGGCCTACATGAATGAAAATGTACTCTCTATCAAAGGAAAGGAAGTACGCCTGGATTACGGGGTTTATACCGCTCCCCGCATCTTCTATATTTACGACAAGATCTATGTAAGTGTTACCGACCTGCAAAGCCAGCGCACCTATCTTTTCGACAGCCAGGCAAAGCCCATTGGCGGTTTCCCCGTTTCGGGCAGCTCGGTCACAGACCTGGGGGACATGGATAACGACCGCAGGCTGGAACTGGTGACCCGGCTGCAGGATAACAGCCTGGTGGTATACCGGATAAAATAAAAGCCGGGGCGTTACCATCAATACACTCTCAAAGGCCAACCATACAATTTTCACAGCGCTGCGCAGGTTTTTTTGTACTTTATACTTCCGACTATTTTTCGTACTTTATAACGTCCTAACAGTTAACGCCTTACGTCATGAAAACCCTAGGAAATCCCCTACATGTATTCCTCTTTTGCTGTGCGCTTTTATTCGCCGGCCAGGCAGAAGCGCAATTACTGAAAAAGCTGGGCAAAAGAGCCGAAAGGGCCGCAGAGCGCACCATAGAACGCAGGGTAGACCGGGAGACCACCAAAAAGACCGATGAAGTTCTGGACAGTATCCTGGAGCCC
>LXTR01000040.1 GCA_001683825.1 Flavobacteriaceae bacterium CP2B
GATGCTCCGACAGTTACCATAGCTGGGACGGACTTAACAAGTGCTGAGGCAGGTACGGCTACGGGGACGGTGACGATAAATTTAAGTAACAGCAGTACGGTAGCCAAGACGGTAAACCTTACCCTTGGTGGCACGGCGTCCACGGGATTAGGGACGGATTATAATTTGAGTGGTACGGGTGTGACCTGGACGGGAGGTACGAGCCTGACGGTGAATTTCCCTGCGGGGACTACCAGCAGGCCAATACTATTAACTCCGGTTGATGATAGTTTAGATGAAGGAGACGAAACGGTGTCTTTCACCACGGCTAATGGTACGGGCTATACTCATGGATCGACATCGCAGACGATAACTATAACGGATGATGATGCTCCGACAGTTACCATAGCTGGGACGGACTTAACAAGTGCTGAGGCAGGTACGGCTACGGGGACGGTGACGGTAAATTTAAGTAACAGCAGTACGGTAGCCAAGACGGTAAACCTTACCCTTGGTGGCACGGCGTCCACGGGATTAGGGACGGATTATAATTTGAGTGGTACGGGTGTGACCTGGACGGGAGGTACGAGCCTGACGGTGAATTTCCCTGCGGGGACTACCAGCAGGCCAATACTATTAACTCCGGTTGATGATAGTTTAGATGAAGGAGACGAAACGGTGTCTTTCACCACGGCTAATGGTACGGGCTATACTCATGGATCGACATCGCAGACGATAACTATAACGGATGATGATG
>LXTR01000042.1 GCA_001683825.1 Flavobacteriaceae bacterium CP2B
GAGTCTCCCCACCTGTACAGAGAATAAGAAACCTCCTTACCCAGGGGGTTTTTTTATGCCCCAAAGCGCCCCTTATGGTGGGGAGACGAGAAGTGTACCCTGACCGCAGCGTCAGGGAGTCTCCCCACCTGTACAGAGAATAAGAAACCTCCTTACCCAGGGGGTTTTTTTATGCCCCAAAGCGCCCCTTATGGTGGGGAGACGAGAAGTGTACCCTGACCGCAGCGTCAGGGAGTCTCCCTACCCGACGTTGAAAGTTCTTCCTTGTTCGGGAGAGGATTGTCAAAGGCCTGCGGGGGGGGCGTTGTATACCCAACCCCGGTATTTTTGGAGTTCTCCCCCCGCAGGTGCCAACATAAGCTGGTTTTGTGGTATATTGAGGGATATATATCCTAATTATGCGGTTGGTTCAGATTACCCATCCCGTGCAGGGAAGGAGGGTGGCGCTGGTAGAGAAAGCCTCGCTTATCCTTATCCACGAGAAATTTACCTCGGTGTACGACCTGGTATGGAAAGTATTGTCGCAGCAGGAAATCCTGGAAGAGGAGGTTCAAAAAAACCTGACCGCCACCAAATTGTCCTATGACTGGGTATATTCAGGAAAGGAGGCCTGGCGTGTCCTGCCCTCGTTTGACCACCCATACGATCCGTTGCACTGCCTGGTATCGGGCACGGGGCTTACCCATAAGGCCAGCGCCCAAAACCGGGCCCTTATGCATCAAAAGATCCGGGAGGGCGCTGAACGATCCGACAGTATGAAAATGTACCTCCTGGGCGAGGAGGGGGGCAAACCCCCGCCGGGGAAAGTGGGGGTGCAGCCCGAATGGTTCTACAAGGGCAACGGAAGCATCCTGAGGGGGCATCTATCCCCCCTGGAAATTCCCCCCTATGCCCTGGACGGGGGCGAAGAGCCCGAGATCGCCGGAGCTTATGTCGTGGATCCCCAAGGGGTGCCGGTGCGAATTGGAATGACGGTGGGGAATGAATTTTCCGACCATGTGATGGAGCAACGGAACTACCTCTACCTGGCACCTTCCAAACTGAGGCAGTGCGCCATTGGTCCGGAACTTGTCACAGATCCTGATTTTTCCGAGGTTCGGGGCACCGTTGCCATTTCCAGGAAAGGGGCTGCCCTTTGGAGCAAGGAGGTGCATACCGGGGAAAACGGCAGTACCCATAGCGTTGAGAACCTGGAGTACCATCATTTTAAATATGCCCAGCACCGCATCCCCGGACAGGTACATATTCATTTTTACGGGGCTTCTGGTTTGAGTTTCAGTGAGGGAATCCGACTGGAAGACGGAGATGAGATGATTATTGAAATGGGCGGCTTCGGGCGGCCGCTGAAGAATCCGGTGAGTTGGAGTAAGGCTGCTGAACAATTAATAGAACTACGCAGGCTAAAATAATTTCATCCCGGAATCCGCTACCAGTCCTAATCCGTTGGTCTAATTAAAAACGCCGAATACCGCCAGGATCAGGCTGATTACCACCGCAACGAGGATAAAAATTAAAACCACAACCATAACTCTCAGGAACCCATTGAGTATTTTGGTACCAATGTCTAGATGTTCTTCCATAAAACAGCGTATTTCATACAAGGTAAGTAAAGTTCGTTAATTTCCGAGGCTGCCCGGATGTAATTCCCCAAATACTCGAGGAAGGTACCCCTGAAGGCCCCACTGCCCCGGACGCGGTCCCTTTTTCCTCATTTCTTTTCGCCGGGGCTTAGCAGTTTGCTCAGTGCTTCCAGGGTAATGCCCTTGGTTTCGGGCATCATGAGCCAGACAAAAAGCAGTTGCAACACCATCATAAAGGCAAAGAACGAGAATACCATCCCGGGGCCTATCAGCGTAAAGAGCACCGGTACCAACGAGGGTACCACCGCTGCCAGCACCCAGTGCACGGAGCTTCCGAAACTCTGGCCGTATCCGCGTAGGTGGTTTGGGAAAATCTCAGAAATGAACACCCATATCACGGTACCCTGGCCGACAGCATGGGAAGCGATAAACAGGAAAAGGAACAAGGCCACGGAAAGTCCCTCCCAATCCAGGAAGAAAGCTGCCGCTACCAGGGACAGCGAGATGATGTACCCCACAGACCCGAGGTACATCAATTGTTTTCGCCCCAGGCGATCGATCAGGAAAATCCCCAGGAGGGTAAAGAGCATATTGGTGATACCAATCCCTATGCTGCTGAGCAGGGCGGTGCTGGTGCCCAGGCCCGCTTCCTCCAGGATCCTCGGGGCGTAATAGAGGAAGGCGTTGATCCCCGAAAGCTGGTTGAAAAAGGCGATCAAAAAGGCCAATATCAGTGGAAACCGGTACTTTTTCATGAAGATATTTTCGTGGGACAGGGCCGCGTCCCCTTCGGAATCGATCTCGCGGACCATGGCTGCCACATCGGCCCCCGGGCGCAACCTGGCCAGTACCGCTTTCGCTTCTTCGGTCCGTTGCCTCGATAGCAACCATCGCGGGCTTTCCGGGATGTAGAGGGCGAAAATGGTGTACAGCAGGGCGGGGATGCCTTCGACACCCACCATCCAGCGCCAGGCATCTTCACCGATCCCGCTCAGCAGGTAATTGGAAAAGAAGGCGATCAGGATACCGAAGACGATGTTGAACTGGTACATGCCTACCAGTTTCCCGCGGTCCCTGGCCGGGGCAATTTCGGAGATGTAGGCCGGGGCCGCCACCGTGGATGCCCCTACCCCGAGCCCTCCCAGGAACCTGAAAACCGCGAACGTAATTGGGTCGTTGGCCAGGGCCGAACCGATGGCCGATACCGTATAAAAAACGCCGATCCAGACCAGGGTTTTTTTCCTTCCCAGTTTGTTCGTGGGGATGCCACCCAGCAAAGCGCCGAGTACCGTGCCCCAAAGCGCCATGCCAACAACGACCACCCCGTGGAAGGTGTCCGAGGACCCCCAGAGGGTTTGCAAGGTCTTTTCGGCGCCACTGATGACCACCGTATCAAAGCCAAATAAAAATCCCGCCAGGGCGGCGATAAGGGAAATCTTGAGAATTCTGCGATCCATGAAGTTTAGTTTAGTTAGGTAGGTGCCGTAAAGCTAACAAAAAAACGGAATGCCCGGCCCGGCCGGGGCGCGGGGTCGCGAAGCGCGATTTTCAATTACCGCATCCTGGGGCTCAGGACAGCGGTAAACTGCGGATGTAGTCCATGATCCGGGTAGTCGCTCCGCGGTTTTGGCGAACGTAGCTCGCATTGATCTCACCCGTTGCTTTCCTGAAAACAGGATCGGAAAGCAGGTGTTCCACGATGCTGTTATAATCTTCCCGCCGGGAGGCAACCAGCAGGCCACCGCGTTCCACCAGGGCAACGGCCTCACTGAAACCCCGGTAATTGGGCCCTATAAGCACCGGGATTCCAAAAACAGCCGGTTCCAGGGTATTGTGGAGGCCGGTGGCAAATCCCCCACCTACATAGGCCAGGTCGGCATAACTGTATATCCTGGTAAGGAGGCCAATCGTATCCAGGATCAATACCTCCGCTTCCTGTAACCCTGCCTCGGTGCGCCTGGAATACAAAACGACTTTTTTACGGATTGATTCCCTGAGTTTTAGAATGTGCGCTTCCTTGATATCATGGGGCGCCAGCACATACTTTACCGGACCGGCATATTGGTTGATAAAGGGCACCAATAATGCTTCATCCTCCGGCCAGGTGCTCCCCCCGACCAGGCACAGGGAACCGTTTGTGAAGGTGTCCATAAAAGCCAGGCGGTTGTCGCGGTCCAGGATTTCCGAAACACGGTCGAATCGCGTATCCCCGCTTACGGAAGTTTGCGTTATCCCCAGGGAGTTCAGCAATGTCAGTGAGTTTTCGTCCTGTACGAAAATATGGGAAGGGGTCCTGAGCGCCTGCCGCATAAGGCCACCGTACCAGCGGAAATACGCCTGCCCTTTCCTGAACCGCGCGGAAATCATCAACAAAGGGATTTTTCGCCTGCCGAGTTCCCGGTAATAATTGGGCCAAACCTCGTATTTGACGAAAATGGCCAGTTGGGGGCGGGCCAGGTCCAGGAACCTCGCAACCCGTTTTTGGGTATCCAGGGGGAGGTAGGTGACGCAGTGCGCCACTTCACTGTCTTTCTTGACTTCGTAACCCGAAGGGGAAAAAAAGGTGACTAAAACCTTATAGTCCGGATAGTGGGCCTTTAACTGCTGTATGACCGGCAGCCCCTGCTCAAATTCCCCCAGGGATGCCGTGTGCACCCACAGTACCCTGTCGCCATTTGAAAAAGCCTTCTCCAATTGGGCAAAACTGAGCTTCCTGCCCGAGACGAAACGGTGGATCTTTGGGTGGAACCAGGCGATGAAACCGAGGAAAAAAGACGTCAGACGGAGGGCCAGGTTATAGAACCAATACACGCATCATGAGTTTGGGGCTAAAATACGGTTCTTTCCTTAAAATCATTGGGCACAAGGCCTTTATTTTGTATTATTGTTCCTCCAAAAGCAAGCCATGCGAAAAATACAAATGGTAGACCTGGTGGGCCAGTACCAGGGCATCAAAGAGGAGGTAGATGCTTCCATTGCCCGTATCCTGGAAACCGCTGCCTTTATCAATGGGCCTGAAGTGCATAGCTTCCAGGCTGCCCTTGAAACCTACCTGGGTATCAAGCACGTAATTCCCTGTGCCAATGGTACAGACGCCTTGCAAATCGCCATGATGGGATTAGGGCTGAAGCCCGGCGATGAGGTAATCACGGCCGATTTTACCTTCGCCGCTACCGTAGAGGTCATTGCACTGCTACAGCTGACCCCGGTCCTGGTGGATGTAGACCCGGAGACCTTCAACATTGATCCGGCAGCCATTGAAAGGGCCATTACCCCCAAGACCCGGGCCATCGTGCCCGTTCATCTCTTTGGGCAATGCGCGGACATGGACGCCATCATGGCAATTGCCGACAAACACGGACTGTATGTAATTGAAGATAACGCCCAAGCCATTGGGGCCAATTATATTGATGGCACTGGCAAAAGGCAAAAGGCCGGGACCATTGGCCATGTAGGGGCAACCTCTTTTTTCCCCTCCAAAAACCTTGGGTGCTACGGCGATGGCGGGGCCATCTTCACCAATGACGATGCGCTTGCCCATACCATCAGGGGTATCGTAAACCACGGGATGTATGAACGGTACCACCACGATGTGGTGGGGGTGAATTCCAGGTTAGATTCCATACAGGCAGCAGTCCTCAGCGCCAAGTTACCCCAACTTGACGCCTATTGCGACCGCCGCCGTGCGGCCGCACGGAAATATTCGGCCGCCTTTGCAGGGCAAAAACACCTGGAGGTGCCCAAAACCGTGGCCCCCTGCGAAGGCATTTGCGATACCTGCGATTGCCATGTCTTCCATCAGTATACCCTGAAGGTGACCAACGGGAAACGCGATGCCTTGGCAAAGCACCTGGGTGACCTGGGAATCCCCCATGGCATTTATTACCCCATCCCCCTGCACCGGCAGAAAGCCTATGCGGACGACCGCTATGATGAAAAAGATTTCCCGGTGACCAACCAATTGGTAACCGAAGTAATATCGCTGCCCATGCATACCGAACTGGACGACGAACAAATCACCTTTATCACGGATTCGGTCAAAAACTTCCTGAATGGCTAAGCCCATAAAAATTTTGGTGACCGGTGGATTAGGCTACATCGGGTCTCATACCGTAGTGGAATTACAGCAGGCAGGGTATGAGGTGGTAATTATAGATGATTGTTCCAATGCTTCCGAAGCAGTGCTGGAAGGCATTGCTGCTATCACCGGTAAGCCCCCGCATTTTGAAAGGTTCGACCTCCGTGAAAAAAAGAAAGTCATCGACTTTTTTAACCGGCATCCGGATATCAAAGGCACCATCCATTTTGCCGCTTCCAAGGCGGTAGGCGAAAGTGTGGAAAAACCACTGCTGTATTACGAAAACAACCTGGGGAGTTTGGTGTACCTGCTGCAACAACTGACCGGCCGGGGGCGAAGGAGTTTTATTTTCAGCTCTTCCTGCACGGTCTACGGGCAGGCCGATGCCTTGCCCATTACCGAGGGTGCCCCGGTAAAACCCGCGGAATCCCCCTATGGCAATACCAAGCAGATAGGGGAAGAGATTATAGGTGATACCTGCAGGGTACACCCCGAACTCCAGGCTATCTCCCTGCGGTATTTTAACCCCATTGGGGCACACCCATCAAACATGATCGGGGAATTGCCCATGGGCATCCCCCAGAACCTGGTCCCCTTTATCACCCAAACCGCCGCCGGCCTCAGGAAAGAACTTTCCGTCTTCGGCGATGATTACCCCACCCCGGATGGCACCTGCATACGTGACTATATCTATGTGGTGGACCTTGCCAGGGCGCATGTAGTGGCCCTCCAGCGCTTGCTGGAAGAGGGCAACCAGGAGAATTATGAAGTATTCAATATCGGTACAGGTACCGGGACCTCTGTCCTCGAGGTAATCCATAGCTTCGAAAGGGTTTCCGGAAAGGCGCTGAACTACCAAATCGTGGGCCGGCGCCCCGGAGATGTGACCCAGGCCTATGCCGATACCAGCAAGGCCAACAAAACCCTTGGTTGGAAGGCGACCACCGCCCTCGACCAAGCCATAAAAACTGCCTGGGACTGGGAACAAAAGATCCGGGCCCTCTAAAAACACCTTAAACACCTATGAAACGAATTTTCTTCTTTTTTGCCTTGCTTTCTGTGATGGCCGCCCCGGCCCAGGACATTTACCTGCAATGTGGAATGCTTATAGATACCCGGGATGGGGCCACCCTGAAAGAACGGACCATTGTCGTTTCGGGTGAAACCATTCAATCCATCCTGAACGGATACGTCGACGGGGGGGAAGCCCACCTGACGATCGACCTCAGGGATAAGACCGTACTACCTGGTTTTATAGATATGCATGTGCATATCGAAAGTGAGTCGAACCCCCGGGCCTACCTCAAACGATTTACCCAGAACGAAGCCGATGTGGCCTTTGAATCTGTGGGCTATGCGGAGAAAACCCTGATGGCCGGGTTTACCACGGTACGTGATTTGGGTGGCAGCGGGGTAAACATCGCCTTGAGGGATGCCATCAACCAGGGCCTGATCAAAGGCCCCAGGATCTTTACCGCGGGCAAATCACTGGCGACTACCGGGGGTCATGCCGACCCTACCAACGGAAGGAAAAACGAACTTATGGGAGACCCCGGTCCAAAAGAAGGGGTGGTCAACAGCATAGACGACGGGAGAAAGGCAGTACGGCAGCGGTATAAGAATGGTGCCGACCTTATTAAGATCACGGCTACCGGCGGGGTACTCAGTGTGGCCAAGAACGGGCAGAACCCCCAGTTCACCGTACAGGAGATCAGGGCCATCACCGATATGGCAAAGGACTACGGATTTCATGTCGCGGCACACGCCCACGGGGATGAAGGCATGCAACGTGCCATTCTGGGCGGGGTTACCACCATTGAACATGGAACGCTCATGAGTGAGGCTACCATGGAACTGATGAAGGCAAACGGCACCTTCCTGGTACCCACCATTACCGCGGGGGAGGAAGTGATGGCCAATGCGCGGATAGAGGGGTATTTCCCCCCTGTTATAGCCCAAAAGGCCCTGGAGATCGGCCCCATCAGCAAGCAGAATTTTTATAAGGCCTACCGCAAAGGCGTTTCCATCGCTTTCGGGACGGATGCAGGGGTCTTTAAGCACGGGGAAAATGCAAGGGAATTTGTGTATATGGCAGAAGCGGGTATGCCGGTCATGGAAATCCTGAAATCGGCTACGGTGACCAATGCCGGTATCCTTGGCATGGCTGACCAGCTCGGTCGGCTGCAGCCAGGTTTCCTGGCCGACATCGTGGCGGTTAACGGGAACCCCCTGGAAGAAGTTGCCACCCTTAAGAACGTGGTGTTTGTCATGAAGGGAGGGCAGGTTTTTAAGGCGCAATAGAACCACTACCCGGAATTATTCGTACATACCTTGTATGGAACATCCAAGGCAAAAATGCTTGATACTTTTGCAGGATGCCCTGGATCAGGGGCTATACCAACCCCTGGTAGACCAGTTGCAAAAGGATTTTGACCGGGCCAACATCCCGGCCGATTTTTCAGTGGGGTCTGACGCCGAAGCGCTGCTCTCTGCCCTGCATGAAAAAGTCTACGTTCTCATCATGGAACGATTTACCGATTTTATCAACCTGCTGTACGTCGTGGATGTGCCGGAGAAAGCCTTCAAAACCATACCGCCAACCGACGCGGTGGAGGTGGCAGGGGAAGCCAGTTTCCTGGTCCTGGACCGCGAAAGGCAAAAAGTCTGGATGAAGCGTAACCACCGGCAGTAATGCGGATTGCTAGAAGTAAAAACGCACAAAGGGCATCCAGGGGTCCGCATAGATGCTTTTGTCTTCCCGGTATAACAGGTCGTACCGGATCCCGAATGTCACTGGGCCGCTGGAATAGCCCAGCCCCGTAAAAAGAGCCGGTAGCCAATAGTTGTCCCGGGCATTGGGCAGGCCGTCCCCAAAATCACGATGTACCCGCAATTCCTCGAATTCCACGGAAAGCTGTAACCGGGGCAGTGGGTTGAACAAACTTAGGAGGCTGCCCCCATAGGCAGTCAGCCTGGCATCTCCAAAACGGGCGTAATTAAAGTTAAGCCCAAGGCCAAAGCCGAGATAATCATTGGCCTGGTAGAGCGCGCTGGGGGCCAGTTGGGCATTAAAGTTTTCATTGCCAAAACCCAGGCCGACCCCGCCCCCATAGCGGACCTTGCCCCGGAAATTGGTGTACCCTCCCGGGTTTTGGGCGTCGCCAATAAACGGGGCCAAGGCCAACAGGCACAGGAGAATCCATCTGCTACAGGTGATTTTGTGACATTTCTTCAATGCGGAGGATATTTATTGACAAACGCTTTCAAGTTAAACCCATAAACTATGAAAATGTTGTATTTTTGATAAACTATTCTAGATATAACTGGATCGATATTCATGGACAAATATTCCTTTTTAAATACGGCACATACGTCATTCTTCGCAGACTTGTACGATAAATACCTCACCCATCCGGACAGTGTGGAGCCGAGTTGGCGGGCTTTTTTTCAGGGGTTTGATTTTGGGATAGAAAGCGCCCTGGAGGAAATAGGGGTCGATTCCGGGAAGGGTACGGTAGTCCTCGGCGATGGGCAGGAGGTGGCCATGCCCGACTCACTGCAGAAGGAATTCCAGGTAGTACGGCTGATCGATGGTTACCGTAGCCGTGGGCACCTGTTTACCAGGACCAACCCGGTACGGGAACGCCGGCAGTATTCCCCCACCCTGGATATTGAAAATTTCGGCCTGAAGGCAAGTGATCTGGATGCCCAGTTCAATGCCGGTGAAATAATCGGGATCGGGAAAAATACCCTTCGGGAAATCATAGAACACCTGAAACGGATTTATTGCGATGCCATAGGGGTGGAGTACATGTATATCCGTAGCCCGGAACGCGTGGCATGGATACAGGATCAGCTCAATATAAACGACAACCACCCCAACTTTAGTCCGGAACGCAAAAAGCACATCCTGAAGAAACTCAACCAGGCGGTATCTTTTGAGGGATTCCTGCACACCAAGTATGTAGGGCAGAAGCGCTTCTCCCTGGAAGGGAACGAATCCCTGATCCCGGCCCTGGATGCCATCGTAGAACGGGCAGCGGAACTGGGGGTAGAGCAATTTGTGATGGGGATGGCGCACCGTGGCCGGCTCAACGTGCTTACCAATATTTTTGGGAAATCGCCCAAGGCCATTTTCAGCGAGTTTGAAGGTAAGGACTACGAACAGGAAATATTTGACGGGGATGTGAAATACCACCTGGGGTGGACCTCGGCCCGAAGCTCAGACAACGGGCATATGATCAATATGAACATCGCCCCGAACCCTTCCCACCTGGAAACCGTGGGAGCCGTAGTCGAGGGGATCACCCGGGCCAAACAGGAGGAACACTGCCCCGAGGATTTTTCAAAGGTACTGCCCATTATCGTGCATGGGGATGCGGCCATTGCCGGACAGGGAATTGTCTATGAGGTGGTACAGATGGCCAACCTGGATGGGTACCGGACCAACGGTACCATCCATATTGTCGTAAACAACCAGATAGGCTTTACCACCAATTACCTGGACGCGAGGTCTTCTACCTACTGTACCGATGTGGGCAAGGTAACACTGAGCCCGGTGCTGCATATCAATGCGGACGACGTGGAAGCGGTGGTGCACGGGACCCTCTTCGCGCTCGAATACAGGATGCGTTTCAAGCGCGATGTGTTCCTCGACCTGCTGGGGTATCGCAAATATGGCCACAATGAAGGGGATGAACCCCGTTTTACCCAACCCAAGCTCTACAAAGCCATTTCCAAACACAAGAACCCCCGGGATATCTATGCGGAAAGGCTGATCGCGGAAGGCATTATCGATGAAAACTACGTACAGGGCCTGGAAGAAGAATACCGGAAGAGCCTGGAGGAAGACCTGGAAGTTTCCAAGAAGGAAGCCAAGACGGCAATCACCCCCTTCATGGCCGAAGAGTGGAGTGGGTTCGAGAATGTCCGGGAGTGGGAAATGATGGACCCGGTAGATACGACCTATGACAGGGAAAAACTCGAAAAAATTGCCAAAGTCATTACGGAACTCCCCAAAGGGAAGAAGTTCCTGAGGAAAATAGAAAAGCTTATCGGCGACCGGAAAAAGATGTTTTTCGAAACCGACAAGCTGGATTGGGCCATGGGGGAACTCCTGGCGTACGGCACCCTCCTGGAACAAGGTTACGGGGTGCGTATTTCCGGCCAGGATGTGGAACGGGGTACCTTTTCACACCGGCATGCCGTGATGAAAGTCGAGGAAAGCGAAGAAGAAGTCATGCTCCTCAACCACCTTTCGGAAGACCAGGGCCGGTTCCAGATCTATAATTCGCTGTTGTCCGAATACGGCGTGGTAGGGTTCGACTATGGATATGCCATGGCAAGTCCGCATACCCTAACCATCTGGGAAGCACAATTCGGCGATTTCAGTAATGGCGCCCAAATCATGATCGACCAATATATCTCGGCGGCAGAAGACAAATGGAAGCTGCAAAACGGATTGGTGATGCTTCTCCCACACGGGTATGAAGGCCAGGGCGCTGAGCATTCTTCCGCCAGGATGGAGCGCTACCTGCAACTCTGCGCCAGAGACAATATGTATGTGGCTGATTGTACCACGCCGGCCAACCTGTTCCACCTGCTTCGAAGGCAGATGCTGGTGAATTTCAGGAAGCCCCTGATCGTATTTACGCCCAAGAGCCTGTTGCGGCACCCCAGGGCGGTTTCTACCATAGATGAACTGGCCAATGGCCGGTTCCAGGAGGTTATAGACGATGCCACAGTCAAGGTGGAAGCGGTGAAGACCCTGGTGTTTTGTACGGGGAAATTCTATTATGACCTGCTCGCTGAGCGGGAAGAAAAAGGCCGGGAAGACGTGGCGCTGGTACGCGTAGAACAATTGTTTCCGCTCCCGTCTGACCAGATGCTGGAGATTATGGAGAAATACGGCCATGTCAAAGATATTGTGTGGGCTCAGGAAGAACCCCGGAACATGGGGGCCTACAGCCACATGCTTATGCATTTTGAAGGGGCCTCCAAATTTACACGCATCGCGTCGAGGAGGATCTACGCCTCCCCGGATGCAGGGAGCGCAGTTCGTTCCAAGATGCGCCACCAACAGGTGATCGACTATGTATTCGATAAAAAGAAAGACAATTCGACCCAAAAGAAATCAAGAAAAAAAGCACAACAAAAGATTAACGGATGATTTTAGAGATGAAAGTTCCCTCTCCCGGGGAGTCCATTACGGAAGTGGAGATTGCCGAATGGCTGGTAAGCGATGGCGATTATGTGGAAAAAGACCAGGCGATAGCCGAAGTAGATTCAGACAAAGCCACCCTTGAACTGCCTGCAGAGGAAAGCGGCACCATCACGCTAAAAGCCGAAGTAGGCGACGCGGTTGGCGTGGGAGAAGTGGTATGCCTGATCGATACCAGTGCCAAAAAACCGGAGGCCTCCTCCAAAAGTGACGAGGGGTCTGGAACCGCGGTCGCGAAGGAGGCGGAAAAACAGCCCTCAGCCGCGACCCAGAAGGCCAGCAGCGAAAAGGCTCAGGCCCCTGAAAAAGCCAATGAGACCTATGCGACCGGTACCCCTTCACCCGCGGCCCGTAAAATACTGGAAGAAAAAGGGATTGCCCCTTCCCAGGTTAGCGGTAGCGGAAAGGATGGGCGAATCACCAAAGAAGATGCCCTGCAGGCGGTGCCTTCCATGGGCAGCCCTACCGGCGGTAGCCGCGGCGAGACACGCTCAAAACTGTCCATGCTAAGGAGGAAAGTAGCCGAACGCCTGGTGTCGGCCAAGAATGAGACCGCCATGCTTACGACCTTTAATGAGGTAGACATGTCGGCTATTTTTAGGCTGAGGGATGAATACAAGGAGACCTTCAAGGAAAAACACGGGGTGAGCCTCGGCTTTATGTCCTTCTTCACGAAAGCGGTCATCCGGGCGTTGCAAGAATTCCCTGCGGTCAATTCCATGATCGACGGGAAAGAAATGATCACCTATGATTTCTATGATATCAGCATTGCCGTATCTGGGCCCAAAGGGCTGATGGTACCGGTGATCAGGAATGCCGAAAACCTGACCTTCCGCGGCATCGAAGCCGAGGTAAAGCGCCTGGCCATCAGGGCAAGGGAAGGGCAGATCACGGTAGATGAAATGACCGGGGGTACCTTTACGATTTCAAATGGAGGCGTTTTTGGTTCCATGTTGTCTACCCCCATTATCAACCCGCCCCAAAGTGGTATCCTTGGAATGCACAATATCGTAGAGCGGCCCATCGTCAGGGACGGCGCTATCGCCATTGCCCCTGTTATGTACCTGGCCCTGTCCTATGACCACCGGATCATTGATGGAAAGGAGTCTGTAAGCTTCCTGGTAGCGGTTAAAGAAGCCCTTGAAAATCCGGAGGAGCTATTGATGGATGGCAATGTAAAGAGGGCCCTGGAATTGTAAGGGAAGCTGTGCGCCGGGGAGGCTTGTCGCTACCCGGCCAATCATACCGCCAGGGTGCGAGGCGCGGGCCGGGATACCGGTAATGGCTTGCCAGCCCGCAGCTACCTGCACACAGGAGTCTGCTTCTTTAGATAGAGGCAAGGGGTGGTGTAATCGATAACCGCGTTCGATTTTTTTAACAGGTCTGCCCCAATGATGCCATCTACCGCGAGGCCATCGTGGAGTACCAGGGCCTGGTTGACGTGGACCAGGTCAAACAGCACTACCTGCTGTCGTGTCTTCTTCCAATCGCCCATGCGGATTTCGTTGTTTTGGGAAATCAGGGTCTCCATATCCATGGCCCCGGCTCCTGCGGCCTTGATCTCTGAAGTTTCGGAAACCAGTTTAAAAAAGTCACCCCTGTCGGTCCCCACGCAGGTATTGGAAGCGCCGGTGTCCAGGATAAACCTTCCGCTGACCCCATTGATACAGGCTACAACTTCCAGGTGGTTGGTGGCGGAGAGGGTCAGGGGGACCTTGTAGTAGTTCCGACTTTCCATAAATTTCCTGAGACTGGGCATGCGGGCTTTTTTTTGACAAAGATAGTCCTATTTTTGTTGCATGATTTTGACCGACACCCATGCCCACCTTTACAGCGAGGCCTTTGATGAAGACAGGGACAGCATGGTGCAGCGCGCCCTGCAACAGGGGGTGGAACGATTTTTTATCCCGGCTATCGATTCCGGTTATACCCAGGCGATGCTAGACCTTGAAGCGCGCTATCCGGAACATGTGTACCTCATGATGGGGCTGCACCCCACCCACGTGAAGGCCGACTATAAAAAGGAGTTGCAACATGTGGAAGAGATGCTTGCCCAAAGGAGGTTTTACGCCGTGGGCGAGATTGGGATCGACCTCTACTGGGACCGTACATTCCTGGAAGAGCAACGGGAAGCCTTCCGCTACCAGATAGGCCTTGCCAGGAAATACCAACTGCCGATCGTGATCCATTGCAGGGAAGCCTTTGACGAGATCTTCGAAGTTTTGGATACAGAGAACGGCCCGGGCCTTTTCGGGATTTTCCACTGTTTTACCGGTACCCTGGAACAAGCAAGGAGGGCTATTGGCTATGGGATGAAACTGGGCATAGGAGGGGTGGTGACCTATAAAAATGGGAAGATAGACACCTTTTTGAACCAGATAGACCTGCGCCATATCGTATTGGAAACCGATGCCCCTTATCTTGCCCCTGTGCCTTACCGGGGCAAGCGGAACGAAAGTGCCTACCTGATTGAGGTGTTGCATAAGCTTTCGGGGATTTATGGGATGCGCCCGGAAGAAATTGCGGTGGCCACCACTGAAAATTCCAGGGAGGTGTTTGGAGTATGAGGGTTAAAAACAAGCCACCGTTCAGGGCGGCTTCCATAGCTGTTTAAAGGAAAACCACAGACCAATTCAGTCAAATGAAACTATCCGCCACAAAAATATTGCTGATCTACACGGGAGGGACCATAGGGATGGTCAAGGACTACGCGTCTAAGGCCCTAAAGCCATTTGACTTTGGACAGTTGATGCAACACATCCCCGAACTGGCGCAGCTGGATTGCCAGATTGATAGCAGGTCTTTTGAGAAGCCCCTGGATTCTTCAAATATGAACCCGGGGCATTGGGCCACCATAGCGCGGATGGTGGGAGATGCCTATGACGCCTATGATGGATTTGTGGTCTTGCACGGGAGCGACACCATGAGTTACTCTGCTTCGGCCCTGAGCTATATGCTGGAGCAGCTCCGGAAACCGGTTATCTTTACCGGGTCGCAGTTGCCTATTGGAGACCTGCGCACCGATGCCAAGGAGAACCTGATCACGGCCATTCAAATTGCCTCTTTAAAGGAAAACGGTCGGTCTGTAATTCGGGAGGTTTGCCTGTATTTTGAATATACCCTCTACCGGGCCAACAGGACCACCAAGGTGAATGCGGAGCACTTTGAGGCCTTTGCATCGCCCAATTACCCGCCCCTGGCAAGTTCGGGAGTACATTTAAAGGTGAACCGGGAGTATCTTATGGGCCCCGGCCCGAAACTCAAATTGCTGGTCCATACAGCTATGGATACCAATATCGCCATCCTTAAATTATTCCCGGGCCTAAACCGGGAAGTATTGCGAAGCGTTCTGCGTATTCCGGGCCTGAAAGGACTGGTGCTGGAAACATACGGGGCCGGGAATGCCCCTACCGATAGCTGGTTTTTGGATGATTTGGCAGAAGCCATCAGGGGTGGGTTGCATATTGTGAATGTCACCCAGTGCTCCGGGGGAAGTGTCATGATGGGCCAGTACGAAACCAGTGAGAGCTTGCGTAAGTTACAGATGATCAATGGGAAAGATATCACTACCGAAGCGGCCATTACCAAACTCATGTACATGCTCGGGAGCGAGGTTTCGCACAAGGCTTTTAAAACCATCTATGAAACCTCCCTCCGTGGGGAAATGACCTAAAAAATTTAGCGATCAAATTTCATTTAGTTATAAATTTTTTGTTTCTTGACCCCCCTGAAAACAGGAATAGAGAGGTGGCCGAGTGGTCGAAGGCGCACGCCTGGAAAGTGTGTATACACCAAAAGTGTATCGAGGGTTCGAATCCCTTCCTCTCTGCACAAAAGGGAAACCCGCACCTGGTGCGCTATCCTTATAAAAGAAAGCGGTGTCAAAAGCTCGCTTTTGTAAACCGCGCTTTTATAAGGATAAAGACTGGCGAAGCCAGGCTTGGATTCCCATGCTTGTCCGGCACCCTGTGCGAGGCAGAGGGATCAGCGAAGCTAATCCGGGCATGACAGATTGGATGCAGGGGATAACGACTGGCGAAGCCAGGCTTGGATTCCCATGCTTGTCCGGCACCCTGTGCGAGGCAGAGGGATCAGCGAAGCTAATCCGGGCATG
>LXTR01000050.1 GCA_001683825.1 Flavobacteriaceae bacterium CP2B
GATTGTAGGCCAGTTTTCTCAGCCATCATCTTCGCGTATATTTAAGCGCTACGTAAAGGAAGAACAGGTAGCAAATGCGATTGCATTTAACCAAACATTACAGTCATTATTTATGATTTTTGGACCAGTGGTAGGATCGCTTGTGTATACACAACTTGGTTTATTTACGTCACTATATAGCTTAATCATTTTATTTTTGTTATCTGCTATCGCTCTTTCATTTTTACCGAAATGGGTTGAACAAGAGCAAGTGGCAAGAGATTCATTAAAAAATGATATAAAAGAGGGTTGGAAATACGTTCTTCATACGAAAAATTTACGTATGATTACAATCACTTTCACCATTATGGGCTTAGCTGTTGGACTAACGAATCCGTTAGAGGTGTTTCTTGTAATAGAACGCCTTGGAATGGAAAAGGAAGCAGTTCAATATTTAGCTGCAGCTGATGGAATAGGTATGTTAATTGGTGGTATTGTTGCTGCAGTGTTTGCTTCAAAGGTGAATCCAAAAAAGATGTTTGTATTCGGCATGAGCATATTAGCGATGTCATTTTTAGTAGAAGGGCTATCTACATCATTTTGGATTACTAGTTTCATGAGATTTGGAACAGGTATTTGTTTAGCTTGCGTTAATATCGTTGTCGGTACGCTTATGATTCAACTTGTACCAGAAAATATGGTTGGAAGAGTAAATGGAACAATTTTACCGCTGTTTATGGGAGCTATGCTAATTGGTACTGCTTTAGCTGGAGGATTAAAGGAAATGACATCACTGGTTATTGTATTTTGTATAGCAATGGCACTTATTTTATTAGCAATAGGGCCAGTTCTACGCATGCAAATAAAGAAAGAAGATGTCACTACTAAAGAGGAACTAACAAATTCGTTAGCGTCGAAATAACTATTGTAAGGGAGCAGAAGTGCTCCCTTTTTCTTTGGCGAACTTTTGACAACTATATGAGCCAATTATATACTGATGATGTAAAAACGATTTTACAGGTTAGGAGAAATGGTGTGAAAAATCAAATCTATGAATTACGCACTGAAAATAATATTTCACAAGGCGCATTAGCTGATAAATGTAAGGTTTCTAGACAAACGATAAATGCAATTGAGAATAATAAATATGATCCAAGCTTAGCGTTAGCTTTTCGTTTAGCGGAAGTATTAGGAACAACTGTTGATAAACTATTTTTGTATAAGCAGTAGGGGGAGTAGTTGTTGGGGAAAGAGAAAATAAGCCTTTTCGTTACTATATTAGTGGCTATAGGTACGTTACTGTATGCACTTTACTATTGGTTAACTGAACTTCAAGTAAACTGGTATGCACTATTTATTTGCAGCATCGCGTTGCATTACCTATTTAAAAGTTCGGCATCACATAGCGTTGAAGGGGAAACTGAGGAGAACCAGGATTTAGAAAAACATGTATTAAAAACAAGTGCCAATGTTACATATTACGTACTTGTTGTATTCATTTTTGGTCTGTTTTTCGCATCGGTAGGCTTTAATAGATGGATTGATTTTCATAACATACCGTTATTGTTTGCGTTATGTGCTGCGATAGTTGTAAAGCCGGCTGTTGAGTTTTTAATTGTAAGACGTTATAGATAAAAAAGATCCCCTAGAGGATCTTTTTCTTATAGCGTTTTAGTTTTCGGATTAGGTGGTGTAACGGATGTATTATTTTCAGGGACCCTAGTTAATAAAAATCCACCGATAATAAACAATACAATAATACTAAGAACACCAGCGTTTGTTTTTCCTGTTAATTGCGTTGTAACACCGACTAATACTGGACCCATAATCGCGGCGAATTTGCCAAATATATTATAAAATCCAAAAAATTCATTTGCAGATTCTTTAGGTACTAGTTTTGCAAAATAGGAACGACTAAGTGCTTGAATACCACCTTGAGAAGTAGCAACTAGCATTGCTAAAATCCAGAAATCGAGTGTCGTTTTTAAGAAATAAGCATATATGCAGATAATGATGTAAATAATAATACCGACATATAGCATTTTTTTACCTGTAAATGTTGTTGATAATTTTCCGTATAATAAAGCAAATGGACAAGCTACAATTTGTGTGACGAATAAGATGATTAATAGATTCGTTGCACTAATGCCGAGATCTGTTCCATAAGCGGTAGACATAGTAATAATTGTATCGACCCCATCAATATAGAAAAAGTAAGCGATTAGAAACATAAAGACCGTTTTATATTCTTTAATATTTTTAAAAGTATCAGCAAGGCGTTTGAAGCTCATTGCAATTGGTTTTGGGTGACGTTCAATATAATGTGTTTGCTCTACGTTCTTCAGCATTGGAATTGTGAATAGTCCCCACCAAAGAGCGGTTATCGCGAATGAAATTTGACTAGCAATGCCGACTGATAAAGGGATAGTTCCTTTTTGAGCAAGAATGATAAGAGCGATACAACCGATAAATGGAATAGTACTCCCAATATAGCCTAAAGCGAAACCTCTCGTAGAAATTCGATCCATTCTATCTTCAGAAGTGACATCTACTAAAAATGCGTCATAAAAAATGTTTGCTCCAGCAAAACCGACTAATGCGAGCATATAGCATCCTAGCAATAAGTACCACTGAGATGTTGGGACGACTGCTAACATACTTGTAAATACAATGCCGAGTCCAAAGAAGAATGTGAAAAATCGTTTTTTAAATCCTTTATAATCAGCAACTGTGCCGAGAATAGGGGCAAGTATAGAAATTAAAAGTGTAGCGAATGAGTTTGCATATCCCCAATATGCTGTTGACGTTGCACCAGATAGTCCAGCTTCTTTTGCAGCTGCTTTAAAGTAAATTGGGAATAATGCAGTTGTAATGACGAGCGAATATACCGAGTTCGCCCAATCGTATAATATCCAGCTTTTTTCTTGTCTGGACATTTTTTTCATATAGTGTTCCCCCTTAAATTAGTTCTACTAACAGTGTACAAAAATAAAAATTATAAAAAGAGAAACAGTGATGATTTTTACATAACTTTTACATATATACACAGTTCTTTACAATTGGAGTAAATCCTCTACAATTGATCCGTCTGTTTCACCTAAGTGTAAACCGAGTAGTCTAGCGATAGTTGGGCTTTCATCAATAAGTCTCATATACGGAATGGTAACGCCGCTTTTTATCCCTTTCCCAGCAGCTATAAAAATTGTTTCATAGTTAGGTTTTGTTGGAGAGTATCCATGCGTACCAAATGTATATTTTTTACTAGGCGTAACATCTTTTTCAGTAATTTCTTTTATAAAATCTCCTGTATAGTTTTCAGTGAAATAATATCCTTCTCGCGCTTCTAACATAAATAAACAATTACCATCTGCACCACATTCCTTCGCATCTTCATCATGAAGTATAAATTCAATTCCGTTTTGTTTATGTTGAAGTAGTTCTTCAAGGAGTAGTTGTACCTCCCGAATTGTATCCGTATCATTTTTGTCCTTCACATATACATAGGCAGAGCCGTCACAACTTTGGCAATAGACTTTCCAATCTACTAAATTTCCTTTTGAATTTACAGATATAAGCCCTTTTTGATGAAATAGTACATTTAATTGAATGGCTTTGTTTTCACTTAAAGCGCTATGGTCACCAAGAGCGATAATTGTACTCTCTTCGTATAGATCACTGTCTTTTAAAGCTTGAATAATTTGCCCTAGCCGCTCATCATGTCTATGAATTGCAGCTATTGTTTCTTTGGATTCAAAGCCATGATAGTGTCTTTGGGTGTCTAAATCAGTGAAATGTACGAACATAACATTAGGCTTTTTCGTCTGGATTGTATGCACAGCAGAAGCAAGTACGAAATCATCGAGTTCAGGTTGTGACAGCCCATTTCGTATATGGCCGAAACGACGATTCAAATCTAATTGATATAGCGGGCTACCGCTAAATAATGAAACTAAAACTTGATTTTGCCACGGCCTATTTGGAAAGATTTCTGGTAAATTGTAATCAATATTTGCTCTGCCGGTAACAGGCCATAGAAGAGCAGCTGTCGTTAAATTTGCTTTATGTGCTTCATCGTATAACGTTGTTCCTTTAATGGATTTTCGGTACCAATGCCAATCTGGTGACTCGCGCCCAGGTTGAAGTAACGTATTGCTAACTACGCCATGTTTATTAGGATAGTTTCCAGTAACGATTGTTGAGTGACTTGGGTATGTTACAGAAGGATAAATTGGTTCTACTTTTTCGACAACCGTGCCCTTTTTGATTAGAGATTGGAAGTGAGGTAATTTTTGTAGTATAGGAAAATCTAAAGCTGATAAACAGTCGAATGATAAAATGATGACACGATTCGTTAATGCTTTATCCATAAAGTAATCCTCCTAATCATATAAAACCTATTACTATAT
>LXTR01000052.1 GCA_001683825.1 Flavobacteriaceae bacterium CP2B
CTGGCGGTGAGTTCATCCAGGTCCGCGCGCAGGCGCAGGCCGTTGGTGCCGTTGATCACCTGGGGCTGGGAGGCGTCATAACTGGTCACTACGGCAAAATCGGTATCGGTATTGTCGGTGGTCAGGGTGGTCCCTGCGATGGTGGTGCTGGAGGTAGAGGGCGAGTCCACGGCCGGGCCGGCCCCGCTCCAGGTGGCCGCGCCCCAGACCAGGTCGCCGTTGGCGGTGCAATCAAATTCGTCTGCATCCAGGATCCCGTCGTTATCGTCGTCCAGGTCCACATTGTTGGCGATCCCGTCCCCATCACAATCGCCCGTGGGGGTCGTGTCGCACTGGGCTGCCACCCCCCAGATCCCCCAGAAAAACAAAAGCCCTGCGGTGAACAGGTAGCGCCAAACAGGAGGCGAAAAAGGGGATTTCCCTTCTTTTCCGGGGCCTGGGACCACAGCAGCGAACATCCCTTGTAATGCAGGAAAGATCATAGTATCCGATTTAAAGCACCAATAGTCCTCTTGGCGAATCGTACCATTCCTTAAAAAGTACTGCAACTAGCTGTAAATGTTGGATAGGAGTAGGTTTTAAAGGGAATGGGGTGTTCATGGGCGCCGGGGCAACTATTAGCAAATTTTAAGGTAAAGCTACTAAATTGCCGGCGGGGTCAATAGAAAAGGAATCCTACTGCAGGAATTTTCGATGAACTACGGAAATTGAGGGGCATTACCGGTCAAAGAATGGCCTATTTTCCTTCAAATTCAGTCCCAATTCTTTTCCTTTTTTGAGCATAAATTCCCTGGCCGCCTTATATTCATTGGGTATTTCCCCTTCCAGGATGGCCTCTTTGATGGCCTCCTTAATGGTCCCGATTTCCCGGGAGGGTTTCAGGCCAAAGGTGTCCATGATTTCCTGCCCGTCTATGGGCGGTTGGAAGTTCCGGATATGGTCGCGTTCCTCCACTTCCACAATCTTCTGACGGACCAGTTGGAAGTTGTTTTTGTACTTTTTTTGTTTACGGGGGTTTTTGGTGGTGATATCCGCTTCGCAGAGGGTCATCAGGTCGTCCACATGGTCGCCGGCATCAAATACCAGTCGGCGGATGGCCGAATCGGTAACATGCTCCTGGGTCAGGGCGATCGGGCGGGAGCTCATCAGGACCATTTTCTGTACGAATTTCATCTTGTCGTTCAGGGGCATGCGCAGGCGCTTGAACAGCCGGTATACCATCTTGGAGCCCACAAATTCGTGCCCGTGGAAGGTCCAGCCAACTTTTTTGTCAAAGCGCTTGGTAGGTGCCTTGCCGATATCGTGCAACAGGGCGGCCCAGCGGAGCCAGAGGTCATCGGTCGCCTGGCAAATGTTGTCCACCACTTCCAGGGTATGCCAGAAATTGTCTTTATGCCGCTGGCCTTCCACCTCTTCTATGCCTTCCAGGGCGGTGAGTTCGGGCAGGATAAAATCCAACAGGCCTGTTTGGTGCAACAGGCCAAAACCCAGGGAGGGTTTGGGGCACGCCAGGATCTTGTGCAATTCGTCAACAATCCGCTCTTTGGAAACGATCCGGATGCGCTCCTTGTGCTCTGTAATGGCTTGCAGGGACCCCAGGTGGATCTCAAAATCCAGCTGGCAGGCAAACCGGATGGCGCGCATCATACGCAGGGGGTCGTCAGAATAGGTGATACCCGGTTCCAGGGGCGTCCGTAGGATCCGTTTTTCCAGGTCCTTCAATCCTTCAAAGGGGTCCAGCAGGCGGCCATAATCCTTTTCGTTCAATGAGAGTGCCAGGGCGTTGATGGTAAAATCCCTCCGTTTCTGGTCGTCTTCCAGGGTACCATCCTCCACCACGGGTTTGCGGCTGTCTTGGTGGTAACTTTCCCTGCGGGCCCCTACAAACTCCAGTTCCATCCCCTTGTAGCGGACCATGGCGGTACCATAGGTTTTAAAAACGCTGACCTCCGGTTTACCCGGAAGGAAGGAGGCCACTTTTTTGGCCAGTGCGATCCCGCTGCCGACAGCCACAAAGTCAATATCGCCGGGCGTCTTGCGCCCCAGGAGGAAATCGCGTACATACCCGCCAATGACATAGCATTCGGAGCCAAGTTCTTTTGCGGCTTTGGCAATAATGGAAAATACAGGGTTTTTAAGGGCTTCTGTATGTTGGTTTTGCATGGCTCAATTCCGGATCACCTTCACGCTCCCATCTGTTCCCAGGCGGATGATGGCCGAGGGGGTGGAGTTTTTTTCGTTCTGGCGCAAAGGTACTATATAGTCTACTCCTTTTAAAATCTCCTCGCCTATTTCCCCGAAGGAAGCGGGGGTAGGGGCACCTGCCAGGTTGGCCGAGGTGGAGACGATGGGTTTTTTAAAGGCGCGGATCAATTTTTTGCAGAAAGGGTCGCCGGCCACCCGGATTGCCAGGGTATTGTCGGGGGCAATCAGGTTGTGCGCCACCCCTTTAGGCGCGTCGTATACGATGGTGGTGGGTTTGGTAGACAGGTCGATGATGTCATAGGCTACCTCCGGGACCTGGGCAACGTGCCGTTCCAGCATGGCTACATCAGCGACCAGGCAAATCAACGCCTTGGAATCGGGCCGTTGTTTCAGCGCATAAACTTTTGATACGGCCTCCGTGTTGTCGGCATCACAGCCAATTCCCCAGACCGTATCGGTGGGGTAGAGGATAAGCCCCCCCTGTCGGAGTGTTGAAAGGCATTGGTTCAACTCCTCACCGAAGTTGGCGTGCATGTTATTTTTTGTATTTGAGTTTGTCGCGTTGCACCTGTTCGATTTCCAGGATGTCTTTTTGTTTGTAGGTCAGGGCCTTGTGGGTGGCCCTAAGGTCCCTGCAGAGTTTCCGAAGCCCCATGGGCTCCAAAGAGGCGGCGTGGTCTGTTCCCTTCCAGGTTCTGTCCAGGGTAAAATGCCGCTCTATGATATGCGCCCCCAGGGTATAGGCGGCGATATCTACCGCGATGCCCAGGTGGTGGCCCGAAAACCCAATGCTTTTCACCCTGTGGCCGTAGGCCTCCTTGAGGGTCAGTATGTCCAGCAGGCAGATATCCTCAAAGGGGACCGGGTATCCGGAAGTACAGTTATAGACTACCAGGTCTTTGTTCCTGCCGGCTTCCTCAAAGAAATCCACCAGGTCGGCAATCTCGTCTTTCGTCGTCATCCCCGTAGAGATATGGATTTCCCCCTGATAATGGTCACAGAGCCAGCCCAGCATTTCAAAGTTGTTGTTGCAGGCCGAGGGGATCTTGATAAATTCCGGGTTGAGGCTGGCGATTTCTTTGGCACTCTCGGTTTCCCATACGGAGGTGGAATAGGTGATGCCCTGTTCCTCGCAATGGGCCTTGAGTTCGGCGTGCTGACCCAGGTTGAATTCCAGGTATTCCCGGTGCTCCCCATAGGTGGCGCCATAGGCGTTGACCGGGTTGGGGTGCGGACTGTTGTATTGCTCTTCGGTAAGCAGCAACCTGTTGTTGCGTTTTTGGAATTTAACCGCGTTGGCGTTTCCGAAGATCCTGGCCATACTGATCATTTCCCTGGCTATTTTCATGTCGCCCTTATGGTTGCAACCAATTTCGGCTATGATATAAGGTTCATTAAATTTCATGGAATCTCTTGTTATAATTGATGATGAATTCCGTGGCTTCCCTGATGGCGCCATCGGCAGCCTTGTGGCTAAGCACGACATCTGCATGGTACTTTACGGTTTTGGTGGCATTGGCCGGGCAAAAGGCCCAACCGGCCCGGAGCAGATTCGCCAGGTCGTTCATGTCGTCCCCGATATAGGCGAGGTTCTTTATGCTGATATTGCGTTCCAGGCAAAGGTTTTCAAGGAAGGAATACTTGTCCTTGACCCCGAGGAAGGTATCGGCGATTTTCAGTTTTTTCATCCGTTGGGCGACGACCCTGGAGTCTTCCGAGGTCATGACCATGACCTTCACCCCATATTCCCGGAGTATTTCAAGGCCCATGCCATCACGCATATCGAAGGTCTTGGTGAATTCCCCTTCTTCGCCAAAGACCACCCTGCCATCGGTGAAAACCCCATCGACATCCAAAACCAAATGGTCAATGCGCCCGGGGGCTTTCCCATGCTTGAAATTGGCGATCATGAGCTGTTCTACCATGGTCCAGTCCTTTTCCGTATCGATTTCCACAAGGCTGTCCTCCGGCATTTCCAGGGGGATGATCTTTCCGCTAAGGCGGTTGCCGGATGATCTTAAGGCTTCCCTGCCGGTACAATAGAGGGCGCCATTTTCTATTAACAGGCCTTCAAAATCCTGCCTCCTTGGCCTTTTTGTATAGTCGTAATTCAAGGGCTTGCCGTCTTTTCCCCAGATAAAGCGATGGGTCTTTACCACACTCAACACGGCGTCTGCCCTGTTTCGCTCCAGCAGTTCCAGCGCGGAATTGATGTCTTCCCGTTTGGTGAGGGGCGAAGTTGCCTGCAGCAGGCAAAAATGGTCGAACCCAAAGTTGATGGCCTTGCAGAACTCGAGCATGGCGGCTTCGGTAGAGGAGGTGTCCTGTGCGTTCTCGTCCGAACGCTTCAGGCAACTCAGCTTTTGGGTCCACTGGTAGTTGCGACCCACATAATCGATGATCTCCTCGTCATCGGTAAAGATAAAGACGTGGTCGAGCCTGGAGAAGACGGCTTCGGCCAGCACCCAGCTAAAGAGGGGGCGGCCCAAGAGCTTTTTTTTGTTCTTATTGGGAATTCCCTTGGAATTCTTTCGAAGGGGGATAAAGCCGATGCTTTTATAGTGTTGCTCCATGGTAATGGCGGGTGCCGGATTAGTATCAGGTATTCATGTTTTTTACCAGGCTTCGGGTGGCCCGGGCGGTAAATTTATCCAAATAATCCTTCCCCAGGAAAAATCGTTCCCCGACGATATCCAAATTTGAGAGGGCGGTAGAGAATAGCGTATACCCCTGTTCAAAGCGAAAACCTTCCTTGAGGCCCAGGATCTCAATGGGAAAGAGGGCCGGCAATACGGTGATCCCTTCAAAATAATCTTCATAGCGGGTGCGTTCCCTGGGGTGCGTTTTAAGGACTACCTGCATATTTTCAGGAACCTTGGTTAGCAAGTCCCTGTAGATCGCGATTTTCACGGCTTCATTCTCGACCACCCCGTCTTCGGACAGCGGTTGGGTCAGGATCAGCGCGTTGTTGTTGCCGGTAATGGACAATGCCCCCTCGGCGAGAAAGATTTCGAAGAGCTGCCGCCGGGTCTTTTCATCCAGTTTCGCTACTTCGTTTTTGATATTCAGTTGCTTCGCCTTGCACTGTATGCCCGGGGGCAACTTGTCGGGGTGCTGGGCGTAAATGGTTTTGACCGCCTCATCAAAGCCCCCTCCTATGGGGGTTTTGGTTAGGTATGATTTAAACAATTGCTCTGCCAGGGTATGCCTTTTGCTATAAGTCCTGGCGCCGTCTTCTATCATTTTCAGGTCTTTGGCGGCGTATTGATAGAGAAAGTAGCTCTTGCTGGAATCCGTATCGCAAAGGTAAATATCGGAGTGTTCCATAAAATCCCTTTCCCTGACCAATACGGGGTGTTTGTCTTCCATATAGGGGATAAGGGTCTGTTTCCTCCTGAAGGAGTAGTTGAATTTCCCCAGGTCAGACACGTGTTCCCTGCGTTCCGATATCAGGTAGACTTCCCGGAAAAACGTCTTTTTGAGGTTGGGGATCAGGTCTTCGATCATGGGGGTGCTCTCTACGAGGAACAGCAGGTTTTCTCCATAGGCTGCTGGGTTATAGCCCGAATCACGTATCAGGTGAAGCAGGGACAAATAGATGTGGTAGATGGTAGATCCTACGTAGGTACGCTTCATAGAAATTCAGGGAATTATCTTGGAGATGGAATGCAAAAAACTACTTTTGTAAAATTAGTGAAAATTAAATTACCCCTGAATGAATACGGTCAGTGTCATCGTGAGCACCTATAATAAGCCCGAATGGTTGGAAAAGGTTTTGTGGGGTTTTAACTGCCAGACCTATAAGGACTTTGAGCTTATCGTCGCCGATGACGGTTCGGGCCCCGAAACCAGGAAGCTCATAGACCGTATGCGCAAGGAGGTTTCCTACAAGCTGCTGCATGTATGGCAGGAGGATGACGGGTTCCAGAAATGCAAAATACTAAACAAGGCCATCCAGGCGTCCAGTACAGACTATCTCATCATGACCGACGGGGACTGCATACCCAGGGAAGATTTTGTACAGGTGCATTACATCAACAAATTGCCCGGCTATTTTATTTCGGGGGGGTATTATATGTTGCCGATGAATATCTCGTTGATGATCACTCGGGAGGACATCGAAAAGCAAAACTGCTTTAACATTCAATGGCTTAAAGAGAAGGGAATCCCCAAAACCTTTAAGAATACCAAGCTCACCGCCAGGGGGTTTATGTCTACCCTGTTCAACACCTTTACCCCTACGAACGCAAGCTGGAACGGGCACAATTCATCGGGATGGAAGAAAGATATCCTCAATGTAAATGGTTTTGACGAACGAATGCAATACGGGGGAGAGGACCGGGAGCTGGGGGAGCGGCTTTTTAATTTCGGGGTAAAGTCAAAACAGTTGAGGTACAGTGCGGTATGTGTGCATTTAGACCACGAACGCAGCTACCGTACCCCGGAGGCCATTGCGCGGAACATGGTGATTAGGAGGGAAGTACGCAGGAATAACAGCGTATGGACCTACTATGGCATCAACAAATAATAGGCAAGCTCGTTTTTCTTTTCCAGTTTTTTTAGTTCCCGGTAGCGCTCAAGGTCGCTCAGGGCGTTCAGGTAACAAATGATCATCCCTTTCTTCCCGTCCAGGATCCCAAGGCGCAGGATATAATGGTTGAAAAACTTCCAAAGCGGTTTCAGGACCAGGGAGAAGTAGTTGAATTTCTTTTCGCGGAAGAAAGACTCCTTGGCTTTCAGCCGGCCATAGGTAAGCATTTTGGCTTTGTAATCCTCATAGTTCTTGTAGCAATAGTGGGTAAGCTTTTCCTTAAGGATCCCCGATGCGCCGTTGACCACCAGGGTTTCATGCACCAGTTTCTTGTCTGAAAACCGGGCTTTGCTTTTGCGGAACAAGCGGTAGTTTTTGTCGGTTTGCCAGCCACTAAAATGCAAGGGTAGGTCCTGGAACATAAATTTCCGGTAAAACCAAAAGGCCGCTTTGTCGGTGCCGCTTTGGACGGTACTCATGATTTCATCCCGCAATGCAGGGGAAACTACTTCATCAGCATCCAGGAAGAGCACCCAGTCGTTTGTGGCCTTTTGAAGGGTAAACGATTTTTGTAAGGTAAAGTTGGTAAAAGGATGCTGTATCACTTGAACCCTGGGATGGGCTTTGAGGTATTCGTAGGTGCCATCGGTACTGTAGGAATCCACGACAATAATTTCATCCGCGAAATCTATGGAATCAATACATTTTTCGATATAGCCTATTTCGTTATAGGTAATGATCAGGGCAGAAATTTTGGCTGATGGTCTGCTCATATACTTGGTAATTTTCGGCCAGGTTGGTTTGCTTTGGTACATTTTATAACACAAAAATGAGGAAAAAAGTATATGCGATCATAGATTTCCTACATTTCAGACAGCTACATTATACTCCCTCAGTGCCTCATTCAGCGAGGTCTTTTTGTTGGTGCTTTCCTTGCGTTTCCCGATGATGAGCGCACAGGGTACCTGGTATGAACCTGCCGGGAATTGCTTGGTGTAACTACCAGGTATAACAACTGAACGTGCCGGAACCCTACCTTTTTCTTCAATGGGCGTATCACCGGTGACATCGATTATTTTGGTACTTGCGGTAAGCACCACATTGGCCCCCAGGACGGCCTCCCTTTCTACCCGGACACCCTCTACCACAATACAGCGGCTTCCGATAAACGCGTTATCTTCAATAATTACCGGGGCTGCTTGCAGGGGTTCCAGCACCCCGCCTATACCCACCCCGCCGCTAAGGTGAACGTTTTTGCCAATCTGTGCACAACTTCCTACGGTCGCCCAGGTATCAACCATGGTTCCTTCGTCCACATAGGCGCCTATGTTTACATAGCTGGGCATCAGGATGGTGCCCGGGGCAATATACGCCCCATGGCGCGCTACGGCATGGGGTACCACCCGTATACCCTTGGCTTTATAGCCCCGCTTTAACGGGATTTTATCGTGGTATTCAAAGATCCCGGCCTCCAGGGTTTCCATTTTCTGGATGGGAAAATACAAGACCACCGCCTTTTTGACCCATTCGTTGATCTGCCAGCCACCTGGGGAAGGTTCGGCACATCTCAGGCTTCCTTCATCAATCAGGTCGATCACCCGCCGGATCGCGGTCTGGGTGCCGGATTCTTTCAATAATTCCCGGTCTTCCCAGGCTTTTTCTATGGTCTTTCGTATTTCCTCCATCGGGCTTAAAATTTCCGCAAAGATATAGCCTGGGGGGTAATTAACCTGCAAATCTCCCGTGCATTCTAATTTATCCTCTATTTTTGTATAAAAAATTGTGGGCAGGATTATAGCGCTCGATTATGGTAAGGTTCGGACCGGGATTGCAGTAACCGATGAGTTACAGCTTATCGCGTCGGGCCTCACCACCGTAGAAACCAGCCAGTTGCTGCCTTTCTTAAAGCAGTATGCAGGTCTGGAAGAGGTAGCGGGCTTTGTGGTGGGGGAGCCCCGTCAAATGGACAATAGCCCTTCTGAGGCAGAAGCCCTGATAAGCCCTTTCCTAAAGGAATTGGAAAAAGCCTTTCCGGGCATCCCCATAGCACGCCAGGATGAGCGCTTTACCTCCGGGATGGCCCTGAAGAGTATGGTGGAAGGGGGGCTTAAAAAGAAAAAGCGCCGGAACAAAGCCTTACTGGATGAAATAAGCGCCACCTTGATCCTGCAGGCATTCTTAAACAGAAAATAACACATGATTTTACCAATTGTAGCTTATGGCGACCCCGTGTTACGGAAAGCATGCGAAGCCATTGCAAAAGACTACCCGGGCCTGGAAGACTTAATTGCCAACATGTGGGAAACCATGTACCAGGCAAGCGGTGTGGGCCTGGCCGCCCCACAGGTAGGGCTCCCCATACGCCTGTTCATGGTAGACACCAGCCCTTTTGGCGAAGATGAAGAACTTTCAGAGCAGGAGCGGACCCTGCTGGGCAATTTTAAAAGGGTATTCATCAATGCGCGGATCGAAGAGGAAAGCGGCGATATTTGGGCCTTTAACGAGGGGTGCCTGAGCATTCCCGACATCCGGGAAGACGTTAGCAGGAAGGAACGCCTGACCCTCAGTTACCTGGACGAATCGTTCACGGCACGTAAAGAAACCTTTGATGGGATCCTTGCCAGGGTCATACAGCACGAATACGACCATATCGAAGGGGTATTGTTTACCGACAGGCTTTCCTCCCTCAAAAGGCGACTGCTCAAGAGCCGGCTCACCAACATTGCCAAAGGCAAGGTCAACGTAGATTACAGGATGCGGTTCCCCTTACAGAAAAAAATGCGATAGGCCTGTTTTTGTATGTGCTATAAATGTGGCATATTTGCCACCAATTTGTGAGAAATGAGTTTAGAAAAAATACTTGCTATAGGAGGTAAACCGGGACTTTACCGGCTATTGACCCAAACGCGTACCGGTTTTGTGGCAGAGTCGTTGCTCGACGGGAAACGCCTATCCGTTGGCATGACCAACAATGTAAGCGTACTATCGGAAATTGCCATCTACACCCTGGAGGAGGAGCTGCCCCTCCGGGAAGTGTTCCATAAGATCAAAGAAAAGGAAAACGGCGGAAAAACCCCGGTCAACCACAAAGATGACAAGCTCAAGCTCGAGGAGTACTTTTTTGAGCTGCTGCCAAATTACGACGAGGAACGGGTGTATGCCAGCGACATCAAAAAGGTGATTCAGTGGTACAACCTTTTGCACGATAACGGCATCAACGATTTCAGCAAGGCTGATGATGGCGCTGAACCTGCAAGTGAAACGGAATAAGCGATACAAAAGCCTTCCCGACGGAGGGCTTTTTTTATGGCCTGAGGCACCTACCTGGCCGAGTCCCGGATAAAAGTGGCAATGTCCTGTTTAAACTTTTCCAATGAAGGGGCATGCGTATACATCATATGGCCGGCTTCATAATATTTCATGCTGATATTGTCCCTCACTTCTTTGGCCAGCCCCATATGCCGGATACTGTGCTCCACACCATAAAAAGGGGTAGCCAGGTCATAGATCCCGTTCAGCACCAATACTTTCATATTGGGGTCCCTCGACAGGGCTTCTGCCATGTCGATCCCCGTGTTGATGGCCGCCTGCGCGTTCCAAAATTGATTGCCTTCATGGGTCCAGTCCCATTTGAATCCTTTTCTGCTGCCCGCTGTAATGGCGTAGGTGGTGGCTTTATTGACTTTTAAATCCCTGTAGTAGTAGTCGAGGAACCCGGTAATATAGGCCGGTGAAATGGCCATACTCTGCGGGTCATGGCTACCTTCCTGTGACAACAGGTCCTGGTTGATTCCCGTAAAGCGCGAATCGAGGCGGCCAACGACTGCGCCTTCCTCCCTGAGGAATTCCGCGAAAAATTCGCTGGCCTTGACCCGGAGGTCGGCTTTCAGCCAATACGCCTTGTCGGTTCCTGTATAACGGGCCAAATTTGTGGCGACCGCTTCCTTTGCTTCCGGCGATAGCTCGTCTCCTTTAAAGAGGGCGGGGGTGTATTCGTTCTCGGTAAAGGCCCGGACCTCCTCCAGAAATTGCAGGAGATCTTCTTCCTTGTTCTCAATTTTATCGTGGTACCAGGCGGTAGCGGCGTAGGTAGGGAAATGCACGATGTAGGGCAGGTCATCCCCGGGTGGGAATAGGAGCGACCTCAGGTCGAATACGGCCGATACCATGATTACCCCGTTCATGGCGATGCCCTGGCCCAGCAGCTTGTTCATCAGCCCTGCGTTCCTGAAGGTCCCGTAGCTTTCGCCAAGCAGGTATTTGGGGCTGTTCAGCCGGTTTTGCGCTATCAGGAATTGGGTAATAAAGAGGGAGAGGCTCCGGATATCCTGGTCTACCCCCCAGAAATCCTTGAATTTCGCCTTTCCCACCGGGATGCTGAGGCCGGTCCCTACCGGGTCGATCATCACCAGGTCGGCCACGTCCAGGATAGACTGGTTGTTGTTTACAATCCGATAAGGGGCTGCCGGTGTGTTTTCCGGGTCGTTTACCACAATCCTTTTGGGGCCCAGCGCCCCCATGTGCAACCAGAAGGAAGAAGAGCCCGGCCCCCCGTTGAAGGCAAATACGATAGGGCGGTTGCGGGTATTCATCCCCCGGGTGTCGCCCAGGGCGTAATAGGTAAAGCCCATCAGCGCGACCGGTTCGTTGTTTTCGTCACGTACCTCAAAAGTGCCGGCCTTGGCGTTGAGGTAAAGGGTCCTGCCATTGATGATCACGCTCTGCAGGCTGGACGAAACTTCCGCTTTGGGGATGGTGTCCTGTGCATCCTGGGCGCTTAGCAGCGCCCCGGCACCCAGAAGGATAAGGCAAAGGATTTGCTTCATGGCTAGTCTTTTTGAATCGTCTCGTACGTATATTTGCTTTTTTCCCAATCGATGAGTTCCGAGGGGTAGTATTTGACATTCATACGGTCCAGGAAGGGCGCCTGTTTCCCGAGGCGGACCTTGTAATCCTCCCAGTCCCTTTTATCCTCCGGAGTCCAACTAAGTTCTGAGTAGCCGATTACCCTTGGAAATGCCAGGTATTCCAATTCGCCAATATTGCTGATGGTCTCAGACCAGAGTGGGGCTTCCACGCCAAGGATCAGTTCTTTAGGGACCCCTTGTGCATAGTTTTCGGGGGTCCATACATAGGCCGTATCCACGGGGATATAGGCGGCCCAATGCAGGCCATGCCTGGAAAGTGTGTCGTATTGCATATCGAGGTAGGCTTTTTTGGCGGGCGATAGTATCACCTGCATTCCCTTTTCAATGGCTTTTTGCGCATTTTCCTCACTGGCCCAGAATTGGGCAATGGAGGAAGAATCGAGATCTGCCGTGGCGACCTCGTCCCAACCGATCATCCGCTTCCCGTATTTGCGTACGATCTTTTCCACCCGGTTGACAAAGTAGCGGTAATCGTCTTTTTTTGTGACATGGCTTTCATCCCCCCCAATATGGAAATAAGGACCGGGGCTTAAGCCGGAGATCTCGCGTACCACGTCGTCTACAAAGGCATATACGGTATCCTTCCTCGTATCGAAGGTGCTGAATCCCACCCGGGTGCCCTCGTAGAGCGTGGGGGTTTTTCCATTGCCGTTCAGGAAGGGGTAGGAGGCCGATGCGGCATTCGTGTGCCCGGGCATATCCACTTCGGGCACAATGGTCATATACCTTTGCGAGGCATAGTCCACCAATTCTTTGTAGTCTTCCTGGGTATAGAAACCACCGCTTTCACCTCCTACTTCGGTACTTCCCCCAATCTCGGTGAGTTTGGGCCAGGATTTGATTTCTATACGCCATCCCTGGTCATCGGTCAGGTGTAAATGGAGCACATTGATCTTGTAATAGGCCAGCAGGTCGATGTATTTTTTCACATCCTCCACACTGAAAAAGTGGCGGGCCACATCCAGCATGGAACCCCGGTAGGCAAATTGCGGTTGGTCCTGGATCATGCCTGCGGCCAGGGGCCAGAGTGGCTGGGGTGCAAGGGTGTCTACGGATACGTCCGGGATGAGTTGGCGCAGTGTTTGGATCCCCCTAAAGGCACCTTCCGGTGTGGCAGCGGACAACAACACTGAGTCCGGGCTGATTTTAAGCCGATAGGCTTCCTGCCCCGCCCAGCTGGGATCCTTATCCTCCATGATGAAGATGTTACGATCGCCTGCTGCGTCTTCTGTGGGGTTTACCTGCAGGTGCAATCCCGTCTTTTCCCCGATCTTCTCAGAAAGGAAGGTGGCTACGGCTTCAAAAGCCGGGGCTTCTCCCTGGCTGAAAATCGCCGAGTACTGGTCCAGGCCAAAAGCGCCTCCGCTGCTGCTTACCTCCAGGGGTTTGGGGATCAGGGCTTCCGCGGCCAGGTCCGTGGGGGCGAAGGCTATGGGTGCTTTTTTTTCCTGCTGGCAGGAAAAGGCCAGAAGGAGGGTAAGAAGGATTCCGGGTGCCCGGAAAGGTTTCGGGTTTCGCATAAGAGCTGGTTTAGTTGATGTAATTTTTTATGATATCGTACCAAAGGCGGTACCCTTTGCTGTTCATATGAAGTCCGTCTTCGATGAAAAGGTCGTCCCGCACCTTATTGCCCCGGAGCATCACCGTCCATACATCGGCATATTCCAGGCCGGCCTCTTTCCTGGAGAAGCGTTTGAACAAGCGGTTCAGCCTTTTGTATTTCCGTTTCAGGTGCCAGCGGACCAGGCTGGGTTTGGCAGCGATGAGCACGACCTCCGTTTGGGGGTCCCGGGATTTGATCCGGCTGACGAGTTCCCTGGTATCCTTTAGGATGCTCCGGGGCTTTTTGGCGTCATTCAGGTCATTGTCCCCCTCATAAACAAAGACTTTCCTGGGCTGATAGCGGAAAATAAGCGCTTCGTCATACGCGAGCAGGTCAGAGGTTTGAGACCCTCCGAACCCGGTATTGACCACCTGGTGGGCCGGGAATAATTCCTGCAGATTCCTCCAGAACCGGATGCTGGAACTCCCCGTAAAGACCACCGTTTCTTTGGATGGATCCCAAAGGCTGTCGTATTTGGCATTCAGGGCAGCTACTTCCGCTTCAAATCGGGAAGGGTCCTGGGCATTCACCACACCCAGTGCAAGGATTAAGGCAAGCGGTACAAATTTCATCAAAACAGATACAAGACGGTCCAAGTTACTTTTAATTTGGCAATAATTCAATTTTTAGGGGAAGCGCTGGTGATCCCCTCGGCCAGTGCCCACTCATAGAAGCGATCAATCCAGTGGTCTGCGGGCAATCCCTGTTGCTTCATCCCAAAACCATGGCCGCCCCTGGCATACATATGCAGTCCCACAGCTTTCCCCGCTTCCAGCCAGGAGTTATACAGGGCCACGCTCCCGGCTGCCAATTGCAGCGGGTCATCGGTGGCACACACAACCAGCATGGGGGGGGCGTCCTTCGGGGCTTCTTTCACGGGCATGGCGGTGGTCCATGGGTATACCGGGACCAGGAAGTTGGGGCGCGTTCCCGCCTCGTACTTATAAGCGACCCCCATAGTGACGGCACCCCCGGCAGAGAAGCCCATAATTCCTATTTTGCCGGGATCTATGCCCAGTTCCGCGGCATGTTCCCGAACATAGCGGATGGCCTGCAACCCGTCTGCAATGGAATAGGGGAGTACGGCGGCTACATTTTCCATGAGCCCTGCCGGGTTGTTCGCCCCCAATTCCGAGATTTCCCTTACCCCGTCTTCACCGGATGGAACCAGCCGGTATTGGAGGACAAAGGCGGCAATGCCCTTCCCATTGAGCCATTGGGCCACATCGTTTCCCTCGCTGTGGATACTCAGGGCGTACAGCCCCCCGCCTGGCGCGATGATGACCGCGGTCCCATTCGGGTTCTCGGGTAAAAACGCCTGCATGGTGGGTACCGAAACATTCGTCACCACCCGGGTATCCCAAATGGCAGAATAGTACGCCTTGCTGTCTCCTTCCCATCGGACCTCCGACGGTTTGTCAAAGGGCAGGGGGATGACTTCCTGGGAAAGGCCGTGTAATGACAGGCCAAAACAGTAGAGGATGAGGAGCATATTTCTCATGGTGGCAGGGATTTTCGATTAAAATTGCTATTTCAAAGATACCGTGTTCAGGATCCGCCGATAGTTATCCCGCGGTATTTATGCGCCAGGGCAAAGGCTATCGGGCTACGAAGCTTTAAATATAATTTTTTATGCCGTAGGAAAGAAACGAATTCCTATTTTGCAGTATGAAGTTACCCGGTGGCTGGCTTACCCTGAAGGTGCGGGACAATTGCCCGGATTATACATGAGTCGCTTTCCGTACAATACAAGTTCGCAATACAATGGTTCTACGTTCTTTAACGATGCTCATGGCGGGGTTGCTGTGTTCGGTGGTCAGCCGGTCTCAGGATAGCCCGGCAGAACCAAGGGCAGGGGAAAGGCCGGTAAGCCGCGCCATAGCTATTTCAACGGCCCCCGAAATAGATGGGGAGGTACTCAATGACCCCATTTGGCAGGCTATTAAACCCTTTGGCAACCTGGTACAGTCGCAGCCCAACTTCGGGCACCCCGCCAGCGAGAAAACCGATATCCGCATCGCCTATACCGATGAAACCTTTTTTGTTTCGGTGGTGTGCTTTGATGCCAGGCCCGATGCGCTGGTGGTGTCCGACGCCCGTCGCGACGCCAGCCTGGACAATACCGATGCCGTGATTTTTATTCTGGACACCTATAAGGACGGGCAAAACGGCTTTATTTTTGGTACCAATTCCCTGGGGGTCGAATACGACGCACAGGTAGATAACGAAGGGCAGGGCAACAATAACGTCAACAGGCAGCAAGGGGGGACCATTGGTGGTTTCAACCTGAATTGGGATGCCTCCTGGGAAGTACGTACCCAGGTAGGGCAATATGGCTGGTCTGCCGAATTTGCCATACCTATCCGCACATTGCGTTTTCAACCGGGCAAGGACTGGGGGTTTAATTTCAGGAGGAATATCCGAAAAAGCAACGAGATCGTGTATTGGTCCCCGGTGCCCATCGGGATCAACCTGAACCGCCTGTCCCTTGCCGGCACCCTTACTGGGTTGGAACTCCGCAGTCCCGGGAACCTCAAAATCATCCCCTATGTATTGGGGCGGCTTGAAAAAGATCACAGCCTGGCAGACCCCGGCTGGGATTTCACCCCCGAAGCAGGAGGCGATATCAAATACAGCATTACCCCCAGCCTTACCCTGGATGTTACGTATAATACCGACTTTGCCCAGGTGGAAGTAGATGACCAGCAGGTAAACCTGGACCGGTTTAACCTTTTCTTCCCGGAAAAACGCCCTTTTTTCCTCGAAAATGCCGGGCTTTTTACGGTGGGCAGCCCGGGGGAAGTAGACCTGTTCTTTAGCCGTCGCATAGGGATAGGCGAAGCCGGTAGCGTTGTGCCAATCATTGGCGGGGCGCGCCTTTCAGGCAAACTCAACCGCACCAACCTGGGGTTGCTCTCCATGTTCACCGAAGATGTTGCATCTGCCGGGATCGAAAAGAACAATTTTAGCGTAGCCCGTGTCAACCACGAGTTTAAAGGGAGGTCTGCCCTGGGGGCTATCTTTGTGAACAAGGCCAACCTGGAGACCGATGGTGAATTTAACCGTACCTATGCCATCGACGGAAAACTCGGGCTGGGCCGGAAAGCCCGGATGTCGGGATTCTACGCCCGAACCTCGGACCCCAGCGACAGCCTGAACGCCTATGCCTTTAAGTACCAGGCCGATTATATTTGGAGCAACTGGGAATTGCAGGGTTCCTATACGGAGGTAGGCGAAGGTTTTAACCCCGAGGTAGGTTTCCTGGTCCGCTCTGCCTACAGGAAACCCGAGGCCCGCGTGCTTTACCACTACAGGCCCCGCAACCAGGAATCGAAGATCCTCGAACTCAGGCCACATGTTTCCTACCGGGCCTACTGGAATTTCGAGGGCTTCCAGGAAACCGGCTTTTTACATATAGACAACCATTGGGAGTTTAAAAGCGGCCTTGAGTTCCACACCGGCTTTAACCTTACCACGGAAGGGGTGACACAGCCCTTTGAAATTTCCGAGGGGATCACGGTACTGCCGGGCACCTATGACCATGCAGAATCGCAACTGGTCTTCTTTACCAATCAAAGCAAAGTCCTTTCGGTTAATTTACGCTCTGTGATAGGGGGGTCTTTCGGGGGGACCCGCTATATCAATTCGGGGACATTGCGACTAAGGGGGGGCGACAAGCTCAATGCGGCCTTCACCTATGAATACAACAATTTTCAACTACCGGTGGGCGATTTTACCGCAAATATTTTCCGTAGCCAGGTGTCCTATTCCTTTACCCCCAACCTCTATTTGCAAAGCCTGGTACAGAACAACAGCGCCGATAAGCTCTGGGCGATCAACCTGCGTTTCGGATGGCTTCAGCGGGCCAATACGGGCCTTTTTGTGGTGTATAACCACAACCTCAGGGATGGGGACCCCCTCAACCAGAGTTTTATCGTCAAGTATACCCGTATGTTCGACCTGGTGAAATAATATGGCTTTCCACGGGCATACAGCAGCCGTCCGCAGAGACAAAGGCCCCTATTCCCGTGCCTCCAGTTCGGGATAGCGGACCTCCCTGTTAATTTCAGCTACATTCCCCTTGTACCCTTTTCCCCTAAGCCGGTCTACGGTATAGGCTTGCAGCTTCGTTTCGGGATAGGGGCGGATGAGGTCCTCCATGGCTTTGATGTCAAGCACATCTTCAATGGGCTGTAGCCATTTGTCTTCCAGTTCCCCCGGCAGGATGAGCGGCATCCTCGGGCCTTTGATCCTGGGGTTGTTGTGTATTTTCGCCATCATAGGGTTCCCTTCCGTGGTGACGATAGAGAAGGTATTTGTGGTTTCCCCCGTCTCAGGGTTGGTCCACGCGTTCCAGACCCCGGCGAGCGACAAAGGCTCCCGATCTTTATGGTGGATGAAAAAAGGGTAGGTACCCCCTTTAAAATGGTGGTGCTCATAAAAGCCATCCACCGGGATGATACAGCGGTGGTATCGTGCGGCATCCCTGAAGGCGGGTTTTTCGAAGACGGTTTCGCCCCGGGCATTCAAGGTGTTGTTCCAAATTTTTTTTCGTCCGGCAAGGTCCTTTACCCAATGCGGCACCAGCCCCCAGGTAGCCACTTCGGGAACACGGGGGGATCGTTCCGTGTAAACCAGCAGCCTGGGATGCATGAAACCGGAAGTATGGAACAGGGGGAGGTCCGTCAGCGGGACTATTTTTTCCTCGATCTCACGTATGGCCTTCTGATCCCCGTAATGCCGGGCCCTCTTCAATTGGGCATTTAAACTGGCCTTGATATCGTAGCACATACCTCGGTTTAATATACCCGTCCTATCATGGGGTGTTCTACTATGGTCTTCTTGAGTTCGAAAAAATCGGCTTCACCCTGCTCCCGCCAGACTACCTTGCCCCCCGGCTCCAGGAGCAGGGTGTAGGGAAGGGCGCCATTCCACTCGGGGTCCACGGCTTCTATAAACTCATATTTATCTGCAGTGGCCACGATATAATTGGTGACTGCCGACTCCGAGTTTTTAAGGAACTCCAGGGCTTTGTCCTTATTCGATAGCGGGTCGGCAGAAAGGGATACAAACTCAAAATCCCGGGCGCCGAACATCCTCTGGAGCACTACAAATTCAGGGTACTCCAGCCGGCAGGGGCCGCACCAGGTAGCCCAGATATTGATCAGTCGCAATTTGCCCCCCTCGTTTCGGACAAGGTCCGAAATACCCTGGGGCGTCAGTTCGGTAAGGGTGACTTCCTTTTCCGACCATTCCTTGTCGATCTTTTCGCGCATTTTGGTTTTCCAGCCCCATTTGGTCGAACATCCAAAGGTTTTGGTGACGGGCTGTTTCGGGGCACTGCCGGCCAGTACCTGCTCTATGGCATTCCTCAGGTCTTCCCCCTGGGCGGTCCCCGGTTTTTCCGATCCGTCAATGCGCCCGACATACTGCAGGATGCGTGCTTTGTCGAATACGAAAGCATGTGGGGTGGCCACTGGGCCATAGGCCAAAGCCACCTGTTGATCGTCCCCATCATAGAGGTATGGGAAGTTAAATTCCTGGTCCTTCGCCCGGATGACCATGTCCTCATAGGTATCCCCCAGGTCTGAATACCCCAGTTCTTCGTATAGCAGGCCCAGGGGGCTGTTTGGGGAGATAGCGATGAGTTGTACCCCCTTGGGCCGGTAGTCGGCCGCAATACTTTTGATGCGTTCCTCATACGCCTGGGCGGTAGGGCAGTGGTTGCAGGTAAAAACGATCACCAACACTTCTGCCTGCGCGTACTCGTCCAGGGTATGGAACTTGCCATCGACTCCGGGGAGGCGGAAATCCGGGGCCTTCGCCCCGGGCTCCAGGGTTCTTACTTCCTGCTCCGGGACCAATACCGGTTGGGGTATGAATCCGGTTTCTTCCAGGGTTTCGGGACTTTTCCCGGGTTCAATTTTCTTCTCAGGCTTGCAGCCGGTGCCCATGAGCAAGGCCAGTACTGCCAGAATACAGAGGTTACGTATCATCATATCACTGTTTGGTTGTAAAAGGTATTTAATGCTAAAAAAATTGTATTCCCGTTCCTATGCCCTAACTTTTCAGGGCCTCCAGTACCCGCGCTGGGGTAAAGGGCAAATGGCGCAACCGTTTCCCCGTCAGGCTGAAGAAAGCATTGGCAATGGCACCTGCCACCAGGGGGGTGCCCGATTCGCCTACCCCTTGTGGGGGCTCGCCAGAGGCAATCAGGGCGGTCTCCACGCTTTCCGGTACTTCTTGCATGCGAAGGATGGGGTAGTCGTTAAAATTGGACTGTTGTACCTTTCCGCCTTCTATGGTGACCTGCTCCTTCAGCACACTGCTGATCCCCATAAGGATGCCGCCTTCCATCTGTGCCTTCACGTTGTCCGGCTGAACGACGATCCCTGCATCCAGGGCATTCCAAAAACGGTGAACACGGATAAGGCCGCTTGCCCGGTCAACAGAAATTTCGCAAATGCCGGTCGACAGCGTACCGCTGCGTTCCAGGAATGCCACGCCCCTGGCCCGACCATCGGGAACAGCCCCCCCCCAACGGGCCATTTCAGCTGCTTTTTCAAGCGTTGCCAGGGCCCTGGGGGAGATGGCCATCAACTGCCTGCGGAAATCTACCGGATCGCGGCCCTCACCGGCGGCAATTTCATCAATCATGCATTCTATGGCAAACTTATTGGGGCCATGCCCCACAGATCGCCAGTGTTTCAGGCGTATACCATGGGTGGCCTCGCGCCATTCGGCGAACTGGTTGGGGATGTCGTAATGCTCATTGCGGATCCCGCTGGCCACCAAATTCCCGCCGTCACCCACGATGCAATGCGAGAAGCCGGTGAGTTTTCCATGGGTGTCGGTACATGCCTGGAGCCGCTGCAGGCTTAAGGGCCTGAATGCCCCGTACCGAATATCGTCTTCCCGGGTCCACAGGAGTTTTACCGGGGTACCGGGCACTTCCCGGGCCATGCCGGCACATTCGGTCACAAAATCGGTCATGCTACGCCTGCCGAACCCGCCCCCCAGGTATTGCAGTTCAATCGTTACATTTTCAGGGGCGATCCCCAGGAGTTGTGGTACCCCGAGTTTTTCGTCAAAACCCTGCTGGCTGCCCACCCAAACCCTGGCACTCAGAAGGTCTTCCGCCACCTGTACCACCGCATTGAGCGGTTCCATTTGCGCATGGTAGACATAGTCGTTCAAAAAGTCGGCGGAATAGGTTTTGGCGGCGCTGCCCATCGCTGCCTTGAAATTCCCCGTTTCAACGAGTACGCGTCCGGCCTGTGGGTTACCGGCCATAACTTCGTACTCTTTGAACGTATCCTGGGAATTAAACCCGTTCGCCATGGAAGGCGCCCAGGAGATCTTCATCGCTTTTTTTGCCTCCAGGGCCTGTTCCAGACGGGTTGCCAGTACGCCCACGGCATGCTCCAGGAGGACCACTTTAAGCACCCCTTCCATGGCCAGGATGGCTTCCCTGTTTTCAAGGGTGGGGCTGGCTCCATGCATGGCGCCCCGTTCCAATACCGCATAGCGCATTCCCGGTAGCTGAAGGTCTATGGCAAACCGGGCGCTTCCATCTACTTTGGAAGGGATGTCGGTTCTAGGGACCACCTTTCCGATCAGGCGAAAATCCTCCGGGCTTTTCAGGTCGCTATCCGCCACTTCGGGCAATGCCTCCGGAAGTTGCAACAAGGGCACCATCTGGGCAAAGGACAGGGAGCGCCCGCTTTGGGGATGCAGCACCCTACCCGGGGCCGTGGTGACCTCGGACAGGGGTACGTCCCAGTGCGTTGCCGCCGAGTGCCGCATAATATACCTTGCCTGGGCCCCGGCTTTTCGCATGCTGTTGAAATACCCGCTGGTGATGCGGCTCCCGGCGGAGAGCATTACCTTTCGTTCCGTGCTCCATCCATCGGAACCATAGATCGTTGCTACCTGAGGGGAAAAGACGACCTCCACCCTGTCCCAATCGGCATCCATTTCCTCCGCAAAAATTACAGGGAGGGAGGTCATGGAGCCCTGGCCCATTTCGGCTGCCGGGTTGTAGATGATCACCCGTCCGTCACCGGTAAGTTGCACCCAGGCCGTAAGCCGGTGTTTTAAGACTTCCTTTTCAACTGCCCGCTTATCGCTGCAGGACCATAGCTGAGGGAGTATTCCCGACACCCCAATAAACAGGGCCACACCCCCCGAAGTTTTCAGGAATTGCCTGCGGGCTAAGGGTTTTTGAAGGGGTTTCATCCGGCGTATTTTGTGGGCTGATTAGATGTTAGGAGCTGCCGCTTTGGGTATCCATCCTCCCCGAGGCGATTTCAATGGCTTCCAGGATGCGTAAATAGGTGCCACAGCGACAGAGGTTCCCATTCATATAGCGCTTTATCTCGTCCCGTGTGGGGTGCGGTGTCGTTTGCAACAGGGCTACCGCCTGCATGATCTGGCCCGATTGGCAGTAACCGCATTGCGGGGCCTGGGCCTCAATCCATGCTTTTTGGACCGGGTGTCTGCCATCTGTGGAAAGCCCTTCAATCGTTACGATCTTTTGACCTTTGGAGGCTTGTTCCACAGAAAGGACACAGGCCCTTACCGGGTCGCCATCCACATGCAGGGTACAGGCCCCGCACTGGGCGATCCCACAGCCATATTTGGTGCCCATGAGGCCCAGGTGCTCCCGGATCACCCATAGCAGGGAGGTGCCTCCCGGCACCTCTGCGGTCCGGGTTTCACCATTGATGTGTAAGGTATAGACTGGCATGGGCATCTCCTGATCTTCGGATTAAGTTACGCCAATGCCCGTTAATTGTCAAATCTTAGGTGCCAAAATCAACCGTGCAAGGCATGGGTCCCCTCATGGCGTCCACGGGCTTTACAGGAAAAACACAAAGCTTTCGTTTGCAGGGTCCAACCACCGTTGGCCTTAAAGCCGGGATACCGGCTAGCGGTATGGCTAAAATGGGGCAGGTAGGAGGAGGGGCCTGTCGGGAAGCTGTGATTGCTGGTTAACGTATGCCGCGGACGTTCATCTCCAGGGTATACACTGAATTCATGGCCGTAATGAACAGGGTTTTTTGTTCCTTTCCGCCGAAGGTTACATTGGCGGTCCAATCCTGGGGGACTTCGATATGGGCTATCTGCACCCCGTCTTTGTTGAATACCGTGACCCCCTTGCCTGTTAGGTACAGGTTGCCGTGGTTGTCTAAAGTCATCCCATCTGATCCCATGCTTGTGACCAGTGTTTTATCTTTAAGGCGCCCGTCCATGGCGATCCCGTAGGCATAGGTCTTGCGATCGCCTATGTCGGCCACATACAGGGTACTGCCGTCCGGGCTCCCGATAATACCGTTGGGTTGCACCAGGCCATCGGCCGCTATCTGTACCTCCCCGGTATCGGGGTTCAGGTAATACACCCGCTGCTCCTCTATTTCGGGCCCCTTGCGTTCCCAGTACGGCCGTTGGTAGTAGGGGTCTGTAAAGTAAATCCCGCCCCTGGGGTCTACCCAAAGGTCGTTGGGCCCATTCAGGTGCTTGCCCCCAAAACCATCCACCAGCACCGTTACTTCCTTGTCCGGGGAGATTTGCCATAGCTGGAACTGTTCGTCTGCGCAGGCGAGCAGGTTGCCCTGGTGGTCTACGTACAGGCCATTGGCCCTGCCCGATGGTTCCATGTAGGTGCTTACCGCTCCTGAATCTGCCTGCCATTTCAGGATACGGTCGTTGGGCTGGTCTGTAAAATAGACATTTCCTTCCTTATCCACGGCAGGACCTTCGGTAAAGGAATAATCAGCCGCTACCAGGGTTAATTGTGCCCCCTCAGCGATGATGGGGGTGTCCTGTGCTTTGCAGGAGGTGAGCAACAGGGTTAACACCAGCAGGTGGAGGGTAGCGCGTACTTTCATTGCATATTGTGTTTAGTGCGTTATTACTTTTTGGGGCACCCATGGCATGCCCTGCGGATGCCACGGCCTTTTTATTTTTCTTTCCATCCGGGTCCGCGGACCACCCTGCCGGGAAATGCCCCGGTGTGCTCGCCATCCCGGAGGACCTGGGTGCCATTGACGAAAACATGGACCACCCCGCTGGCATACTGGTGCGGTTGTTCATAAGTGGCATTGTCTTCAATGTTTTGGGGGTCAAACAGTACCAAATCGGCATAATATCCTTCCTTGAGGGCGCCCCTTTTTTCCAGTTTAAGGTTGGTGGCAGGCAGGGTGGTAAGCCTGCGGACGGCCTCCTCCAACGAGATCACCTTGGCTTCCCGGACATACTTCCCCAGGAGGCGGGCAAAAGACCCGTACGCCCTGGGGTGGGTGCTCTGTTTGAGGAATACCCCTTCGTTGGTGTAGGAACCCGCATCCGAGCAGATGGCCATATAGGGCAGGGCCAACTTCTTTTTTATATTTTCCTCCGACATGGAGAAATAGACTACCTGTATACGGCTGTCGTCTTCATAGATGAGGTCTGTCACGGTTTCCGCGGGGCTTTTGCCGCGTGCTGCCGCCACCTCCGCCAGGGTTTTTCCGATCAGCTGCCTCATGGCTTTGTTCTTGAAGCCCACCAGTAAGATCTTTTCCGGGGGCACGTGGAATTCCGTTTCCCGGATCATTTGCAACCTTTTTCCGGGTTGGGCCATGAGTTCCATGGTTTTTTGGTGCCCTCCTTCTTTGGCCCAGTCAGGCAATAGTACGTTCAGGCCGGTGGAACTGGCCTCATAGGTATACATGTCTGTGGTGATGGCAAGCCCCCTGGCACGCGCGCTGTCAATACATTGGATGGCCTGTTCCAACAGCGGCCAGTTTTCAGTCCCGGAGGCCTTGAAATGGTAGATCTCCGCAGGGAGTTTGGCTTGATCGGAAATCCGAATGAGTTCCCGTACGGCTTCCAGCAACTGGCTTTCTTCGTCCCGTATATGGGAAATGTACATGCCTCCGTACTCCGAAACCACTTTGGCCAGTTCAATGATTTCCCCGGTGCTGGCGTGTCCGCTGGGGACATAGATCAGGGAGGTGGAAAGGCCCACAGCCCCTTCTTCCATAGCCCTGCGGGTAAGGGCTTTCATCTCTTCGAGTTCCTCTGGTTCAGCGGGGCGGTTTTCATACCCCATAACATACTGCCGCAAGGTGCCATTTCCCACAAAGGAGGCAATGTTGGTAGAAACCCCCTTGTTTTCAAGATACTCCAGGTACTCCCCCAGGCTCGACCATTCGATTTCATAGGATATGTCCTGCTGGGAATCGCGCATCTCATTTTTCATGGCCTCATTCAGGGGGCCCATGGAATGGCCTTCACCCATCACTTCCAGGGTCACCCCCTGGCGGAGGTCACTCTGCGAACGACCGTCTTCTATAAGCGAAACATTGGCCCAACTCAGCATATTGATAAAGCCGGGTGCGATGGCCAGGCCACTGGCATCGATTTCCCGCTTGCCTTTTGCCCCGCTGAGGTCACCCATGGCCGCAATGGTATCTGCATTCAGCGCCACATCCCCTAAATAGGAGGGTTTTCCCGAACCATCCAGGATTTGCCCGCCCCTGATAATCAGCTCATAGGTAGGTGGTTTTTGACAATTTAGCAGCCAGAGGGCTGGGAGAAGCAACAAAATCAGGCCCGATCGTTTTCGCATATTGGATAGGTTTCAATGGATCATCAGCTAAACCATTTGGTAACTCCAAGGGTAGCCACACCTAAAATACTAAGAATACTTATCCAGAGAACAAGATCGTAGAAAAATCCGGGTTTAAACGAAGGAGACAGGCGTTTGTAACGGAAATGCAACACCGCGAAAACGACCAGGCACAGCAAAAAGGAGCCTACGATACCCCCCGTAATGACCATGAGTACCGGCAACCTGATGAATACGAAGAGGGTGGCCCACAACAAGGGGATCACCCAGGCAAGGATGGCGATGGTTTTCATGCGAACCCTGCGGTCACTGAAACGGATCCATTGCAACTGGCCAAAAATGTCGGTGACCTGCCGGGTCCAGGCCGCCAGGGCGGCGAAGAGCGTTGAAAACAGGGTGATAAACGCGCCCACCAGGAAAGCGGTCCGCGCCTGGGGCCCCAAAGATTCCGTATACATGGCCGACAAGGTCTCGATCATGGCATAACCTTCCGGCACATGGCCCTTCATATGCAATACCGCGGCACCCAGCAGGTAAAAAGCCGCCGTAACCGTGGTGTACACACACATGGCGATCAGGGCGTCGAGCTTCATCACCCTGATCCAGCCACGGGCCCTACGCTCCCAGGCCTCGGAAGCATCGTTGCGCCCGGTATAGGCGGCGTACCCCTTTTCTAGGCACCAATAGTTGTAGTGGATGATTTCATCGCCCCCGACCCCGGTAATCCCAAAAGCGCCAATGGCCACGGCCACGGCCTCGGGAGGCAATTGAAATTGCAGCCCCGTCCAGATACTGGCCCAGGAGATCTGGTAGGGGGTAAAGCTTAGAAAATACAGGGAAGAAAATGTAAAAAGGGTAAAAAGGCCGATCATGGTGAGTGAAATACGCTCAATATAGGTATAGTAGCCCCGGTAAACCATCAGGGCCACCACGATGGCGATGATAAAACAGTAAAAAGGGATACCCAGCCCCGGGGCGGCAATATGGAGGATGATGGCAACGCCCCCGACAATACCACCTACCTGCAGCAGTTTGATGGCCATGACGAACAAAACCGTCCATACCGTCCATTTGGCCTTCCCGAATCGGGGGCCGGGCAAGGCGTTAAACGCCTGCATGGCCGTTTCGCCGGTAAGGATGGTGTGTTTGCCGAATTCGAGCTGCACGGCGACCTTCACGATACAACTTACGATGATGACCCAAAAGGTAATAAACCCGGCTCGCGCCCCCAGGGTAGTGGTCGCGATTAATTCCCCACTCCCCACGATAGACGCAGACAAGATAAAACTGGGTCCCAGGAACCGCAGTTGCCCCCGCAAGGCGGTGGGAGGTTCCCTGATCATTTCGGGGGGCAGGATATAGGGATCTTGTGGAATGGACATGCCCGGGTTGGTTAGAGCTGCTGCATAAACTGCATATTGTGTTTCATGCTCTCCAGGGGCGAACTGGCATATTCTTCCTGTTCTATAAAGATATGTGCTACCCCGGAGGCTTTCTGGTGTGCCATCATCAGGGGTATATCAAGGCCGCCTTTGCCAAATTCCGTACTTTGCTTTTCCGTCATGTCCATATCCTTGAGGTGCCAGAGGGGGAACCTGCCCGGGAAACGACTGAAATAATCCAGTGGGTCTTTTCCTCCGATGATGACCCACCCCAGATCGAGTTCCATGTGCACGAGTTCCGGGTCTGTATGCTCAAGCAGGACATCGAAGAGTACCTGGCCCTGGTCCGATTCAAATTCGTACTCGTGGTTGTGATACCCGAACTTCAGGCCCATTTTCCGGCAGTCTTCCCCTGCCTTGTTGAAGGCTTCGGCCACCCGCTGGTAATTGGCCACCGTCTGGCCGTTGCTGGGCATGGTGGAACATATCAGGTATTCCTGCCCGGAAAGTACCGCCTCTTCCATCGTCTTTTCCCATTGGTTGTCCAGGTGGACATGCCCACTGACCAGTTGCATCCCCAGATCCCTGCAGATGGCACCCATTTCATCCGGGCGCAAGCCGTAATAGTGCCCTTTTCCACTGCGGGCGGTCTCGATTTTTTTGATACCGATCCCCGCAATCTTTTCAAGGGTTCCCCGGGGGTCTGCGGCCATTTCGTTGCGGAAGGTGTACAATTGAACGCCCAAGGCGCTTTTCACGGGTATCGGGAATGCCATTGAGGGCAGGAGGAAAGCCCCCAGGCCGAGGGCCGTGGATTGGATGAGGAATTTTCTTCGTGTTGTCATTGGGTCAGGGTTGTCGTTTTTTGGGTTGATTTACTGAGACCAGGACGTGGGTTGTCTGTCCCAGCGGTGTTTCCGGAGTTCTTTGAACAGGGCTTCCGGCAAGCCCTTGCCGTCGCTAACGGCAGTGTTCATTTTTACATTACGGGCCTTCCGCATTCCCGGGATGATGGTACCCACCGTGGTATTCATGGTAATGAACCGCAGGGCCATTTCGGCCATGGTCATCCCCTTGGGGACCAGGGGTCTCAGGGCATCGGCCCTTTCGGCACTTGCGATCAGGTTTTCCGGCACAAAATAGGTCGCCCTCCAGTCACCCTCCGGGAAGGTGGTTTCCCTGGTGATGGAACCGGTGAGGGTGCCTTCGTCAAAAGGGACCCTGGCGATCACCCCGATATCCAGTTGCCTGCAAAGGGGAAACAAAACATCTTCGGGTGCCTGGTCAAAAATGTTGTATATCACCTGTACCGCATCAATGGCCCCGGTTTTAAGGGCTTTGATCCCGTTTTCGGGTTCCCATCGGTTCATGCTGATCCCCATGGCGGCTATTTTGCCCGCTGCCTTGAGGTCTTCTATGGCGCGCTGCCACTCCTCCCGTTCAGACCAGCCATCGTCCCAGGTATGGAACTGCATAAGGTCTATCTGTTCCAGGCCAAGGTTCTTTAGGGTCTTATCGGTGTACTCCGTAATATGGTCAATGGGGTACGAGGCTTCATAGGGGTACTCCGGTTTGGCCGGCCATTTCAAATTCCTGGGGGGGATTTTACTGGCGGTATAGAGTTTATGACCGGGATGTCTCCGAACCAACTGTCCGAGCAGCTTTTCACTATGTCCCTCGCCATAGCCCCATGCAGTGTCGAAGAAGTTTACGCCCCGTTCTACCGCAAGGTCCAGTGATTTTGCAGACTGGAGGTCGTCTGATTCCGTCCAGCCGCCCATGCCCCACATGCCATAGCCTATTTCGCTAACGTTCCAGCCAGTCCTTCCAAATTTTCTATATTTCATATGCATCGTGTTTTCTCAGATTATCTATGTTCCGCCGCATAATGTTCCATCAGCAGGTCCTCTGCAAAATCATTCGTCAGGTCGCGTACTACGGTATGCACGTGGTTGGCGTTGTTTTGGGTGTTGTCAAACTCGATCAGCAACATGGGCCCCTGGATCCGGTAATAGTGCCCGTCGCTCTTGTCAAGGACCCCTGCCCAGGCGAACGTCAGGTTCTCCAGGCCCGCATCTATGATTTTCTGGCGGAAAGTCCCCGAGAACTCCATCACGTAATTCCCGATATAGACTTCCAGTAATTCTTTAAACAGCTGTTTCTGATCTTCGGTAAGTGCGGTATAGGGGATGCCCTTTTGTTCGATGCCAGAGACCTTCCTTGCGGTGCCGGTGAAGATCTCATAAGGCGCTTTATCATCAAAGATGGCCTGTTTTTGTTGTTCGGGACTCAGCGAATGCATCAGCGCATGGCCCAGGGATGATTCCCGGTTCAGCACTTCCTTGCCTTTTTGCAAAGCTATTTTTACCACTCCGGGGTTGGTCCCCAAAAAAGTAGGGGTTGAAGAAACGATCGTACCCTCTGCCGAAGAAAAATTCAGGGAGATATGGTGCCCTTCAAACCGCCACCCCCAAAAGCCATCCGGCGCCGGGTTGCCAAAAATGCAAAAATGGTAATTCAGCGGGTCGCGCCAGGGGTTGCCATCCGAAAGGGTATGATTGTCATTCTCCATCAGTTTCAGGACCTTTTCGAGTTCCATGATCTCGCGGGTCTTTTGGTACCCCTGTTGGCTGAGGGATGCCTTGAGCAGCCCTATCGCAGCTTCTTTCTGGGCCTCGTCAAAATCGTTGAAGGTGGGCCCCTTTCTGACTACGGGGATAAAATACCAGTTATAACGCTCTTCATCCGTTACCTGGTAAAGGGCTTTCTCCCTGAGTTCGGGGCTCAGTGCTTTGAGGAAGGCATTGGCTTTTTCGGAAATATCCTGCGCACTCAGGGACATGGACCCGATCAGGGCGGCCATGGAAAGCACAACGGTTGTATATTTTTTGAAATTCATACTCATGTTCAGGTTGTTTTTATAATTGATTCCGATTCACTGAAAAGGCAGACACCAACTTGCTGCCCCGAAGCCATTGCATATCCGGCTATTCCGGACCCTCCAGCAGGCGGTAGCTTACAAAGGCCACCCGTTTGCTGTCCGGGGACCAGGAGGGGACGTTAATGGTGCCCTGCCCGCCAAATAATTCGGCCATCACGGTGACCTCACGTGTGTTGAGGTTCAATAACCGCAGGAGCACCTGCTTGTTCGGGGGGTGCTGTCCGGCCGGCACCTCCGTGCCAAAACTTACATATACCAGCCAATTGCCGTCCGGGGAAGGGTGGGCAAACCAATCGTTATAGGCATCGGTGGTTATCTGCTCCTGTTCCGAACCATCCGGGCGCATCCGCCAGATTTGCATGGTTCCCGTACGCGCCGAATTGAAATAAATATAATGGCCATCCGGGGAATAATCGGGGCCGTCATCCAACAAATCAGCTGTGGTAAGCCTGGTTTCCACGCCTCCTTCAACATGGATGGTATAGACGTCATAATTCCCGTTGCGTTCTGCGCAATACGCCAGGGTTTTGCCGTCTGGAGACCAGCCATGCCAGTAGGATGGCCCTTTTTCCGTGATTTTCTTGGGAGTACCCCCGTCAATGGGCAGGGTATAGATCAGGGACTTACCGGTTTCGGTCCCGTCACTGATCACCAGGGTTTTGCCATCGGGCGAAATCCCGTGGTCGTTGTTGATGCGCCTGGCAAATCCCGTAGGGATGAGGCCGGGTTCTCCCCCTCCCACCGCGATCCGGTATAAAAGCCCATTATTGTTGTAAATGAGCGTTTGTCCATCAGGGGACCAATTGGGGGCTTCAATATGCGCATCGGTCCTCAGGACCACTTTTCTGTCAAGCTTTTCAATCCCAATGGTCTCCAGGGTGCTTTCAACCTGTTGCGCCACCTTTCTGCCAGGCGTTGGGACCGCATTCACAGCCCCCTGGTTGCCGGGCTGGTTCACTGGCATGACAAACGGAAACAGGAGCAGAACTCCCCATAGATAACGGCCAGACTGAAACAAGGTTTAGTAGTTTAGTGATGGACCTTTAAAATTAAGGAAATAGGAGATACGTACTGCGCTAAATTTGTCAATCTGTTCTTTAATTCATAAACCCAACCCAACAAAGGGGTGCGGACGGCCCCGGGTCAGTGCCTGGTGTCCCCCAGGGCTTCTTCTACAGCCTTCACGACAATGGCAAGGTCATTGACCCCGCGGAAACCGCTGAAGCCCACGGACAGTTGCATATCACCCAGGGCTATGGGTTGTCCCCCTTCCCACCCGATAAAGTCGGGCCGTTCTATTCCATAAGGCGCATCATCGAGTTTCCCGGCAAAGACCAATTCCTCAAACTTCCCCGTGGGTTTTTTAGTGATCCACACCTGGCTGGCTTTGATCCAGGCTATTCTGAAAAAGGCCCGTTGCCGGATGGGGTCGGTACCGTACATTTTACCGTATACCTGTCCGCTTTCATCTATGATACACACGGCCACATTGCCGCCGGCAATAGAGCGGTCTTCGTCAAAGGCCATGTAGTGGGGGATTTGTTTTTCAATGGATTGATAGACCCGTTCCAGGGCTGCGAGAAATACGTGTTTTTCCATGTTTGGATACTGTTTAAGGTTCTTGATTCAGACGGGCCGATGAGCCTGTACCTGCCCTTTTTACCGGGTATTCAGGCCGGTGTAAGGGGCAGTCCATCCACCTTGGGGGATACGGGTGCGCGCGGTTTTTCCGGACGCCGGAATCTTGGATCTGCGGTTGGTGGCATTTCCATACATGCCATATGCGTCAATAGCATCTACGGTGGCCTGCCTTCCCCGGACCCGGCCTGAAAGGGAAAGGTACTAAAAATCTTCTCGCACAGGCCGGAAAACCCGTTACAGGGATGGGGTAGGGCCCAGGGGGGAAATACTTTGGCAAATCAGGGCTTACTACGCGCTGCGATTTGTATTTTTGCCCAAAATAACACCGATGAATTCCAGGAAAGCTCAAATCGAGGCCTTTGAACGCCTGCTTACCATCATGGACGAACTCCGGGAACAATGCCCCTGGGACCGGAAGCAGACTATGCAAACGCTACGCCACCTGACGATAGAAGAGACCTATGAACTGGGAGATGCCATCCTGGATAACGATTTGCAAGAGGTAAAAAAGGAGTTGGGCGACTTGTTGCTGCACATCGTCTTCTATGCCAGGATTGGTTCTGAAAGCGGGGATTTTGATATGGCGGATGTGGCCAACGACATTTGCGAGAAACTGATCCACAGGCACCCCCATATTTATGGCGATGTCAAGGTACAGGACGAAGAGGAGGTAAAGAAGAACTGGGAGAACATCAAGCTGCGTGAGGGGAAGAAGAGCGTACTCGAAGGGGTGCCCGGCAGCCTGCCTGCGCTGGTCAAGGCCAACCGTATCCAGGACAAGGTAGCCGGGGTGGGGTTCGACTGGGAGGAACCCCGACAGGTTTTTCAAAAGGTACAGGAGGAACTGGCCGAACTGCAGCAGGAGGTGGGTTCGGGCTCCGCTGATGCCATTGAAGCCGAATTCGGGGACGTGCTGTTTTCCATGGTCAATTATGCCCGTTTCCTGGATATCAACCCGGAAAACGCCCTGGAACGGACCAACAAAAAGTTCATCAAGCGTTTTCAGTACCTGGAAAAGCGCGCCAAAGAGGCCGGTAAATCCCTGAAAGACATGAGCCTTACCGAAATGGATGTCTTTTGGGAAGAAGCCAAGAAGCTATAAAAAAACCCTGGCCTGAAAACCGGGGGAACATAGTATCTTTGCCCGCGTAAAACCCAGGGGGATTTGTTTCAAAAATACACCAAAGAATTCCGATATAATATCCGGCTGGCGGCCCCGGTGATCCTGGGCATGCTGGGACATTCATTCGTAGCCTTCGCCGATAACATCATGGTAGGCCAATTGGGGACGGCAGAACTGGCCGCTGTTTCCCTGGGGAACAGTTTTGTATTCATCGCCATGTCACTCGGAATTGGTTTTTCAACGGCCATTACCCCGCTGGTGGCAGAGGCCGATGCGGCGGGGAACCGGGAAGCCGGAAAGGGTGCCCTCAAGCACGGACTGGTATTATGTACCCTGTTGGGGATCCTCCTTTTTTTGTTGATCCTATTGTCTAAACCGCTGATGTACCTCATGGAACAACCACCTGAGGTGGTAGCCCTGGCGATCCCGTACCTCGACCTGGTGGCCTTTTCGCTTATTCCCCTGGTCATGTTCCAGGCATTCAAACAATTTTCGGAAGGGCTTTCACAAACCCGTTACCCCATGTATGCCACCGTGGTGGCCAATGTGGTGAACGTGGTATTGAACTACCTGTTGATATTTGGGACATTTGGGTTTCCCAAGCTTGGGATCATAGGTGCGGCCATTGGCACCCTGGTCTCCCGGGTGATGATGCTCATCTTCCTTTGGTGGCTGTTAAAGGCAAAACAGAAGTTCAAGCCCTATGTGACGGGCTTTAAACTCCTGGTGATCGAAAAAAAGGTGCTGGCTAAGATCGTTGATTTAGGCTTTCCATCGGCCCTTCAGATGTTTTTTGAAGTGGCCATATTCACCGCGGCGATCTGGCTGAGCGGGGTGCTGGGCAAAAACCCCCAGGCAGCCAACCAGATTGCGCTGAACCTGAGCAGTATGACATTTATGTTCGGGATGGGCCTGGGAGTGGCCGCCATGATCCGCGTGGGAAACCAGAAGGGGCTGAAGGATTTCAGGGAACTCAGGCGCATCGCGCAGTCTATTTTTTTCCTGGCCCTGTTCATGGAACTGGTCTTTGCGAGCTTGTTCCTTCTGGGACGGTTTTGGTTCCCAACCCTTTACCTGGACGTTCAGGACCTGGCAAACCAGGCGGACAATATAGAAGTACTGAGCCTGGCCGCCCAGCTACTGCTCGTAGCCGCCTTTTTCCAGATCTCCGACGGGCTGCAGGTAGTGATCCTTGGGGCATTACGCGGGTTACAGGATGTTCGGGTGCCCACCTTTATGACCTTTGTGGCCTATTGGATTATCGGGTTTCCCATTAGTTTTTACCTGGGGCTCCACACGCCCCTGCAAAGCACGGGGATCTGGATTGGCCTCCTCGCGGGCCTCACTGCTTCTGCCCTAATGTTGTATCTTAGATTTAATTATATGAGCCGGAAATTGATTCGGGCCAGCGATGCGAGTATCATGGCCTGAGCTATAACATCCCTAAGAACTATGCAAATACCAAAATTCCTTTTGGGCGATAACACCGATTTTCCCACGGCGATCTTCATTGTCCATACAGAATACCCGCGGTTTATCATCAACCTGGAAAACGATGAGGTCGAGTGGCTGGAAGAGTTTTCGGAAGAGGATGAAGAAGCGCTGTCATCTGAGGCCACACCACTTATAGAGCAGGCCACCGCATTTTACGACAGGGAAATAAAACGATACGAGGAGTGATATGCTGGATGCGCTCTTACAACTAGACCAGAAGCTTTTCCTCTATTTGAATGGGCTGGGTTCTCCTGCATGGGATGGATTCTGGATGGCCGTGACCAACAAATTCACCGCCATCCCTTTATACTTCCTATTGCTGGTGGTTTCTTACAGGTTTTTTGGCCTGAAGAAAACCCTTTGGCTTTGCCTTGCCATTGCCCTTATGATTACCGTTACCGACCAGCTTTCCAACTTTTTTAAGTTGGGGGTACAACGCCTCAGGCCCTGCCATGAACTGTCCCTCCAACCTGCCATGCGGCTGGTGAAGGGGTATTGCGGGGGGAAATTTGGCTATTATTCGGCCCATGCCTCCAATTCTATGGCCGTGGCCTTTTTTTTTACGGTCCTCCTTGGGAAAAATTACCGGCTGGCAGGGCCCCTGCTCATCTTATGGGCGCTGGCTGTGGCCTATAGCCGTATCTATATCGGGGTTCACTACCCCCTCGACGTCGTATCCGGAGCCCTGGCAGGACTGCTGATAGGATGGTTGTTTGCACGCTTATATACCCTGGCCCTTAAACGATTCCGCCTATGAAGGGGAACCTACGTTACCAACTACTCTTATTGCTGCTGGGCATGGTGTACCTGGCAGGCTTGTTCGTGACCCTTTTCGAGAACGATTCGGCCCAGTTCGCCGTGATGGCGATGCGAATGGTGCAGGAGAACGATTTCATCAACCTTTTCAAGGGGCCCGAGGAATACCTGGATAAGCCGCATTTGCACTATTGGCTGGCAGCGCTTTCGTACCTGGTTTTTGGCATTCAGGATTGGGCATACAGGATTCCGGCCCTGTTGGCCACGGCCCTTGGGGCCTATAGTTGCTATGGCCTGGGGAAAGTTTTGTACCAAAAAGAAACGGGACGCCTGGCGGCCCTGATCTTCCTTAGCAGCCAGACCATTGTCCTGGCGGCGATTGATGTGCGTACGGATGCGGTGCTTACGGGGTTTACCGCCTTCGCCATATGGCAGTTGGCGACCTATGTGGAAAATGGGCGTATGGCTTCTTTATTGCTGGGGGCTTTTGGGGCCGGGCTGGCGTTCGCCACCAAGGGGCAGATCGCCCTGCTGGTCATTGGCCTGCCCCTGCTATGCCACCTGGCCTATACCCGGCGGTGGAAGTTGTTGGCAGATTGGCGCGTTTTAGCGGCCCTGGCGGTTTTTGCGCTCACCATTTCGCCCATGCTATACGCCTACTACCACCAATTTGACCTGCATCCGGAGAAAGTGATACGGGGTAGGGCCCACCGGAGTGGCATATGGTTTATCCTCTGGGAACAAAGCTTTGAAAGGCTTAGTGGCGAAGGGGTAGGCAAGAACAGCAGCGACTACTTTTTCTTTTTCCATACCTTCCTGTGGGTCTTTCTTCCATGGACGGTAGCCGGTATTGCCGCCTACCTTGACCGTGCTTTCTATTTCCTGAAGCGGCGAGGGAAAAAGCAGCCCGGCATGGAGGTCCTTACCCTTGGGGGAATCAGCCTGATTTTTGTAATCATCAGTTTTGCACAATTCAAGCTTCCCCATTACCTGAATATCACCATCCCTTTGTTTGCGGTACTGACCGCGGCCTATGTCCACCGTTTAACCCAAAGCGATAGCCAAAAAGTCAAAAAATTCCTGATGGGGACCCAGTATTTTATCCTGGGCCTGGTGTTCCTGCTATGTGCCCTATTGTGTTTCTGGGTATTCCCCATCAGGCCATGGTACCTCCCGGCTATCCTGTTCGTGCTGGGGGGATATGCCATACTGCATGAAGTTAAAAAGGCAGGTATGGTCAACAGGATACTGCTTTTGGGGGCCATGGCATCCATAGTCCTGAATGCCGTACTTAACCTGCATTTTTATCCTTCCCTCCTCGCATACCAGGGGGGGTCTGGCATGTCGCGTATTATGGCACAAGAGGGAATTCCTGTGGATGCCGTCTACAAGCTATCGGAAAGGCACAGCTGGGCCATCGATTTCTATAACCGGGACCCGGTGAACATCACCAGTTTGAAGGAGGTAAAAGGCTTGAAGGATGTGTGGGTATACGCCAGCGAAAAGGAACTGGGCCAATTACAGGAAAAAGGGGTCTCCTGGGACCGGGAATTCAGGGTAGACCAGTTCAGGATAACACGTTTACAAGCGCGTTTCCTGGATCCTGAAAGGCGCCCGCAGGTCCTGGAAGGCATGTACCTTATTCACTTGCCTTGAGGGAGAGTTCGGGTTTTTTAAAGTGGTACCCCAGCCCCCACAGAGATACAAAGGCAGTGATTAGGAAAAACGCCATGCTGACCCCGACGGAGGTATTTTCTTCGAGCCCCAGCCATAATGCCCCGTAGAAGAATACCAGTTCACGACTCCCAATCCCCCCCAGGGTGAGCGGAAGGACCGCAACAATCGAGGAAACGAGGAATATAAAAAGGTAGCTCAGGGTAAAACCCTGTACATACAAGGCCTGGAGGATACATAGCACACTCAAGAGCTGGGCCAGTTGTACCACAGCGGAATATTGCAGGGAACGCCAGAATACCGGCATGGCAAAGGCAAAGAAGCGTTTGTTGAAATACCAGAATGCCCCTACGGATAATAGCATACCCACCCCAAAGTACGCTTTAAAGGGCATCAGGGCGGCATGCCTGGAAAACAAAGCCAGCAGGCAGGCGTAGATAAACAGCAGGAGCATGCCACTCAGGCGGTCCAGCACCAGGACAGCCACCACCTCCCTGGTACGCACTTCGAATTGCTTCCGGATCGCATACCCTTTATAGGCATCGCCCCCAATCCCCCCGGGGAGGAACAGGTTATAGAACATCCCCAGTAAATAGAGTTTTAAATTGCTTGGGTGGGTGAGGGGTACATGGAGCTTGTGGAAATACAGGTTGAGGCGGTAGGCAGCGACTACCTTGGAGAGCACGAAAAAAAAGAGGGCACCCAAAAGGTAGAGCGGATGGGCCCTCCCCAGGATTTCGAGGATATCACGGAAGTGGATCTTCGTGAAAATAAAATAAAGGAGTACGGCGCTGAAAAGGATTTTCAGCAGTGTGATCAGCTTTTTACGAGGAAGTGCCACCAACAGTGATATTTTTAATTCTGTAGGGCCGCTTTTTCTGGGATTCGTAGTAGGTGCGGATCAGCAATTCCATGACAATGCCAATGGTAAAGAGCTGTATCCCACCCAGGATGAACATCATTCCGAATATCAGGAGGGGCCGGGTGCCGATGTCCTCCGCGAACCCGAATTTTAAAATAAAGAGGTAGACATTGATGAGTACCCCGAGCAAGATCAACAAAACCCCAAAGATCCCGAACAGGTGGATAGGCCTTTGGAAATACTTGCGGATGAACAGCAGCAGCATCATATCGGCCACTACTTTGAATACCCGTTCCAGCCCGTATTTGGAGACCCCGGCATTGCGGGCGTGATGTTTTACCGGGACCTGTTTGATGCGTCCGCCTTCCAGGTGGGCCAAAAGGGTGATAAAGCGGTGCATTTCGCCATAGAGGTTCAGGTCTTTGGCAATATCCCTGGTGAAAACTTTCAGGGCGCATCCATTGTCCTTGATGTCGAGTTTGGTGACCCGCCTGACCATGAAGTTGGCGATTTTCGAGGGAATCTTTTTTGCCAGGGAATCTTTCCGCTTTTGCCGGATCCCGGTAACCACATCGTAATCGCCCTCAACGGCATACCGCAACATCTGTGGGATATCGCTGGGGTCGTTCTGGAGATCCCCGTCCATGGTGATGATATATTCCCCCTGGGCGTAGTCTATCCCGGCGGCCAGGGCCAGGCTCTGCCCATAGTTTTTCTTCAGGGCCACCAGGTGAACCCTGGGGTCATTCATGGCATTTACCACCGCCTTGGTATTATCCAGTGAAAAATCATCGACATAGACAATCTGGTACTGGTAGCCTTCCAGGCTTTCGTGGATCTTTTCGGTCAAGAGTGCCACGTTTTCCTCCTCGTTATACAGGGGGACCACTATGGAAAGAAGCGCGTCGGTATGCAGTTGCATGCAGGTTGTTTGTTACAGGGGCAAAGGTAGTTTTTTTATTTAAGTTCCCGCTCGTAGCCTTTTAACAAGAGGGCAGCCGCCCGGAAAGGCGAAAGTTCATTGCGCGCTACTTTTTCCATGAGTGGGCCCAGTTGTTCCTGCGCGGTCCTGCTGGCGTAAAAGTGCCGCTTGAGCTGGCTTTCCATGCTTTGTTTAAACCAGTACTGGTTTTGTTCCTGGCGTTTAGAGGACAGATAGCCATTGGCCCGGTACCTGCGGATATAATCCCGGATCAGTTCCCAAACGGCATCGATGCCCTGCTGTTCCAGGGAGGAACAACTGAGCACTTTTGGAATCCATCCGTTTTCCTTTGGGGGATAGAGCTGCATGGCCCTTTCATAGGCTGCCCTGGCTTCTCCCGCCTTTTGGAGGTTGTCCGTGTCGGCCTTGTTGATCACAATGGCATCGGCCATTTCCATAATCCCCCTCTTGATCCCCTGCAATTCGTCACCGGCCCCCGCCAATTGCAGGAGGAGGAAAAAGTCTACCATGCTGTGTACCGCGGTCTCGCTTTGGCCCACACCAACGGTTTCTATCAGTATCAGGTCAAATCCGGCGGCTTCACAGAGGATCATGGCTTCCCGGGTTTTCCTGGCCACCCCTCCCAGGTTCTCACCGGCCGGGGAAGGGCGGATAAAGGCATTTGGGTTCCTCGCAAGGGCGGGCATACGGGTTTTGTCGCCCATAATACTGCCTTTGCTGAGGCTACTGCTGGGGTCAATGGCCAGCACCGCCACCCGTATCCCCAGGCCGGTGACCAGGGTTCCAAGGGCTTCAATAAAGGTGCTTTTGCCCACCCCGGGGACCCCGGTAACCCCCACCCGTATGGAGTTTTTTCCCAGTGGCAGGCATTGCTCCACAAGGTTGTAGCCCTTTTCGACATCCTTTTCCTGGGTGCTTTCCATAAGGGTGATGCCCCTGGCGAGCGCGGAGGTATCCCCATTCTTGATGCCCCGGACCAGTGCTTCTACCCCGGGTAAAGGTTTACCAGGGTTTCCTTTCGGGGCAGGTGGGCCGGAAGGCCTGTCTTTGTTTTCCTCCAAACCTTTTAATTAACAGGCACAGAAACCTTGGTGGTGTCCCAGGAGAGGCTCAGGTACAACTGGTCCTGGCCTTCCTCAAATTCGATCGTGAAGTTCTCTGCGGGTTGTGGCAGGCCCCGGACAGGGACCTCTACCTGCAAAACATCGGCCTCCGGATTGCGGGTGGTTTCCCTGCCCCCGCTGCTGAGGGTGACCCCCCAATCCGGGACCTCCGAGTTAAAAATAACCGTCCAGCGCTCTGGCGCGGGGATGGTCCAAAGGGAATAAGTGCCTTTGGCAAGGGGTTTATCGATAATCTCAATATCAGTGGCGGTGGTAAAGGTGGTGGGTTCATTAGCCCCGGTCCTCCAGACGACATTATAGGGCACCAATTCCCCAAAGATGCCCCGCCCTTTTTTAAAGGGACTGCTGTAGGTGACCGCCAGGTCTACCCCCTCCCGGGCATAGGTGGCGGTTTTTTCCGGGCTGTTTTTCTTGGTTTGCTCCCTCAGGTACGGCATCCCGACAAAATAGAAGAGCAAGGCGAGCAGCCCGAGGACGATGACAATCCATTTTACGACTTTCATTCAGCGATAGTTTAAGGTTCGATCTAAGGTAGTAATTCCTGTCTAAAAATTGATGGCTTCCCCTCAGCGGCTTATTTTTCTACCCGGATCTGGGTGGTTGTGGCCTTTAGCCATGTATTTTCACACAAATTTAATAGTGGCGGCTATGGCAATTGCCCCTCAAGTGGTATCTTAAAATCCAATGTAAACCACTAACGTATGAAGACTATTTTTAAAGCAAGGGCAACGCACAAAGGCGGGAGCAATGATGGACATGTACAGAGTGACGATGGCCTTATCGACCTGGACGTTCGAATGCCGGCCAGAAAGGATGCCACCGATGGGAAGTATTCCAATGCCGAACAGCTGTTCGCTGCGGGATATGCCACTTGTTTTGCGGAGTCCCTTGAATCCGTGGCGAAGTTAAGGAGGATCATCGACCTGGGTGAATTCAGCGTTACGGCCATAATCGCCTACAAACAGGATGATGACGGGTATTTTCTTTCGGCTACCCTGGACGCTTACCTGCCGACGGTAGATAAAAAAACGGGCGAAGAGCTGATCAAGGCGGCCCACGAAATATGCCCTTACAGCAAGGCCACCAGGGACAATATCACGGTGCAGCTGAACCTGTTACTGGATTGAGTCGCCCCGATGTGGCCGCAGGTTACAGGCCGTCGGCTATTTCAAACAGGAATTCTGAAGTATTGTCGTAAACCGCCCCGGGTTCCAGGATGCTGGACGGAAAATGCGGTATATTGGGAGCATCGGGCAGGTTTTGCGTTTCAAAACAAATCCCCGCAAACTCCCGGGGCGTATACACGACTACGCCTGGCTGGTTGGTTTTCACCCTCAGGCGGATCCCGGATTTTGCCGAATAGAGGCGGGCAGCCTCCTCTGCGCCTGCATCCAGAACAAAAGGGGTGTCCAGGTGGAGCCCGCCCACAGCCCGGGCAGTCGTAAAATCGTAAGGCGACTCTTTTACGGGCCGTATTTTTCCCGTAGGCAACAGGTTTTCCCTGGTTTCCAGATATTGGGGGGAATGCAGTTGTAAGAGGTAATGGCCTACACTGCCCGAGGCGTCGAGCAGGAAATACGAATGATTGACCAGGTTCACCACGGTTTTTCGGTCGGTGGTGGCCCTATGTGATATCCGCAAAGTTTGTTTTTCCAGCGTGTAGGTAACCTCGGCCCTTACATTTCCCGGATAACCTTCTTCCATGTGGGGACTCTCATAGGACAACCGGACATAGGGGCAGTCACCCGTTCCAACTTCTTCCATCTCCCAGTATTTACGGAAAAACCCTTCCTGGCCCCCATGGAGGTGCACCCCGGGCGCCACGGTATGCAGTGGATAGGAGGTGCCATCCAGGGTAAAACTCCCGGATATCCGCCCGGCAAACCTGCCCACACAGGCACCGAGGCAGTTGGTATCATCCAGGTAGTTGGTGGTGTCCTGGAAACCTGCCACCAGCTGGGTAGGGGTGCCCGACTTGTCATTCATGACCAGTTCTTGAATGATCGCCCCGTAATCCAGTACTTTAAGGGAAAGGAATTCGTTTTTAATTGAAATTTGCCTCAATGGAAACTATTAAATTTGGTTAAAAATAACCTTTTTTGCAACACAGGTATTTTTCCCCCGTCCTTTAGATAACAACAACTGATACCGAACTTGGAAACGAAGCTCTTGTTCCATACAGATCTGGTAGAACAATGCAAAGCAAACAATCGCCAGGCGCAGCTGCAACTGTACAGGCAATATTGCGAAGGCATGTTTGCCGTTGCCATGCGCTTCCTCAGGAATGAGGACGACGCGGAGGATGTGCTCCAGGAAGCTTTTATCAAGGCCTTCCAGAAACTGCACCAGTACAGCGGGGAAGTAACCTTCGGTGCCTGGTTGAAGCGCATCGTCATCAATAAATGTATTGATTTTTTGAAATCCAGGAGAATAGACTATGTGGAACTCAAGGAGCATACCATTGGTATTGTCCAGGAAGACGACTGGTCGGTGGACGAAGGCATCTCCGTTGCGGAAGTCAAGAAGGCCATGGACACGTTACCCGAGAAATATCGCTATGTGGTGCACATGTACCTGGTAGAGGGCCTTGACCACGAAGAGATCTCAGCCGTGCTGGGCCTCTCGGAAACGGCCTGCAGGACCCGGCTGATGCGGGGCAGGGGGATGCTGAAGGAATTATTAAAAGAAAAACGTTATGGGACAGGATCTTAGAGAGTTGTTCAAAGAAGAAAGAGGAAGGCAGCACCGGATGAAGCCGGGCCATGAGGCCCGGTTTGCCAGCCGGCTGGAAGCCAATATGCGGTCTGGGAAACGGAAGCCTTACACGGCCTTTTTGATCGCCGCCTCCGTGCTGCTGCTCATCGGTCTGTCAACCTATACCTATTTTTCACCCGGCAACGATCTTCCGGCAGGGTCCGCAGTGGTTGACACCCCCCCGGTGGAAACCTCAAACAACCGGCTTTCGCTCGGCACCCTTTCGCCGGACCTAAACAAGATAGAGCAATACTATGTGACGAATATCAACCTGCAGTTGTCGGATTTGGAAATTTCCCCGGATAACAAGGCCATGGTAGATGGTTATATGGAGCGGCTGGCCGCCCTGAACGAGGAATACGGGAAACTCAATGAGGAACTCAACGCCGTAGGCCCCAATGACCAGACCATCAACGCCCTGATCAATAACCTACAACTTCGGTTGCAGTTGTTACTCAAGTTAAAAGACAAGTTGGATACTTTAAAAACAACAGACAATGAAACGCAATCTTCTCTCACTATTTAAAACCATTGGCCTGGCAGTATGCCTGGTGGTTACAGCTCCGGCTGCGGGACAGGAAAAACAGTCGAGGACCTATACCGAAACCTTTGGTGTCAGTCCTGACGCGGTGGTAGACATCGATATCAGCTATGCCGATATTTCCTTCCAGACCTGGGACAAAAACGAGGTGCGGGTCGAAGCTACCGTAACAGTGGAAGGGCTGAGCCCGGAAATGGCGAAGGAATTCTTTGACAAGAGGCCGGTGGAAATACTGGGCAGTAAGTCGCTGGTGGAGGTACGGACGTCTAACCAGGGCCCTGTTCCCCCTCTTGCCCCACTTCCCCCGATGGCGGAAATCCCGGAAATTCCCAATATCGCCCCCCTGTTCCAGGAACTGGAGATCCCCGA
>LXTR01000057.1 GCA_001683825.1 Flavobacteriaceae bacterium CP2B
GCCGTGGGGCGGAGCAGAGTTACTGTATCCTGATGACAGGCCACAAGCTTTCCTCGGAGGCCAGGACACGGCTGGAGACCATGGTACAAACCAATGACGGTTTTGAGATCGCGGAGGTGGATTTAAGGCTCCGCGGGCCGGGCGACCTGATGGGGACCCAGCAGAGCGGGGTGCTCAACCTGAAGATTGCCGATGTGATCAAAGACCGCGACATCCTGAAAACGGCCCGTTTCCACGCCCAGCAGGTCCTCAAGGGAGACCCCCGGCTGTCTATGGAAAAAAACCTCCCCATACGCGTTACGCAGGCACAGCTATCCAGGCATAAAGATATCTGGACGTATATCAGCTAAAAAAGCCGGATACAAATCCGGCTTTCCTAACAACAATTAATCATAAAAATCGGGGGCTCAATTGATATCCTCCCCTTTTTCCAGTTTCTGTATATTGGCGGCAATCGCGTCCTTGTTTACCTGGTCTGGCGCCCTGCCCGAGGCCACCTTCAGGTGTTTCAGGGCCGATTTGTAATCGCCGTTGGCCGAATAGCCCCGCGCCAGGCCGTAGCTTACCGGCCAGGTATCCTTATGGTGTTTGGCGTTCCATTTAAATACCTCCAGGGCTTTCCCCTCCTGGTCCCGGGCGATGAGCTGCCTTCCATGCTGGTGAATTTCAAAAACGGTACCCAGTGGCAGGGCCTCTGCCATGAGCGCATCGGCCTCCGCGGTTTTTCCCATTTTTTCGAGGATCTGGGCTTTTAACTGCAGGTTGGCGAAGGTCTTCTGTCCTACAAAAGGTCCTGAAATCGCTGTATTTACCCAGGCGAGCGCCTCTTCCAGGTCGCCCCCGTTGGCCAGGGCAAAAGCGGTGGCCTGTTCCCAATTCTGGCGGTTAAAGCCCGGGGAATCCTGTAATTTCCTTCGGATATCGGCCAGGACCACTTCTTTAACATCGACTCCCACCGTAAAAGGGATTTGCTTTTTTTCCCAATTGAGGCAGGCTTCCGCGCTGTTGGCTTCCACCTCCTGAAACAAGTAGGTGAGCTGTTCGGTATAGGGGATTTCCCGGGTGGCCACCTCGACACGCAGCGCGTCTTCGGCCGGGTCGTAAAAGTAACTGCCCCAGGCAGTGTGGTTTTTGGAAAAAATAATCGTGGCCCTGTCATCTTCGTGGATGACCATGTGCAGGCCGTAGCTGCCCGCTGCCAGGGGCTGCCCTTCTATGCTCACCGGGTCGCTGAAGGTAATCACCGTATTCTCATTGGCACCGGCCCTCCAGGGAGATTCCACGGCAGTGCCAAAACCCAGGTTGTTCATCCCGTAGGGCACTAATTGCCCCCATACGGGGCGTTCGGCAACACTGGGCCGGGAATAGTTAATCGTTACGTCGGTAATACCGATTCGTTGGGATACCTGGGCCATTTGGCTGGCCCGGGGGAGGTCTAAAGATTGGGAGGTGCCCAGGGAACTGCACAGCAAAAATCCCAGCAAGGCCCCAAGCGTTCTGATGGAGTACTTTTGTTTCATTTGGAAATGACTACATTGATTAGGAATGTTCAGTTGGATTAAAGGTAAAGAACGCGCTGAACCGATTACGTTAGTGGAATGTTAAACTGTCTGCCTTTGCTGTTAAACCGGGAGGTGGGGATACGCGGCCAGTCTGGTCGTTTTTTCGCAGAATGCTAGCGAACTGCGGATTACCATAGCATCCTTCTGATAATCAAGGGGATATTATCCTAAATGCCTCCTTGAACATCGTAATTTAACAGGGCTTCCGCTGCGTTTAAATAGGAGTTATTTTGTACTTTTGTACCCCTGTTTATAAGGCCTTTAGGCCGGAACAACATTAGAGAGACACAAATGAGCAAGACATTATTCGACAAAGTTTGGGATTCACACGTCATCAAACGCATTGAGAACGGACCCGAAGTACTTTTTATAGACCGGCATTTGGTCCATGAGGTTACCAGCCCGGTGGCCTTCCTCGGACTCAAAAACCGGGGGATCAAGGTACTGCACCCGGAGCGTACGTTTGCCACGGCAGACCACAACACCCCTACCAGGAACCAGCACCTCCCGGTGAAAGACCCCCTGTCGGCCAACCAACTTAAGGCCCTCGAGCAAAATGCCGCCGAACACGGCATCCCCTATTGGGGCCTGGGTCATGAAAAAAACGGGATTGTACACGTGATCGGGCCTGAGAATGGCATCACGGTCCCCGGCGCCACTATCGTGTGCGGCGACTCGCATACGTCTACCCATGGGGCTTTTGGGGCCATTGCCTTCGGCATCGGTACCTCGGAGGTAGAAATGGTACTTGCCACACAGTGCATTATGCAACCCAAACCCAAGCGGATGCGCATCAACATACACGGGGAACTCAGCAGGGGGGTAACGCCCAAGGACGTGGCCCTGTATATTATTTCCAGGCTGACCACTTCGGGGGCCACCGGCTATTTCGTGGAATATGCGGGGGAGGTTTTCCGCAACATGTCTATGGAAGGCAGGATGACCGTTTGCAACCTGAGTATAGAAATGGGCGCCAGGGGCGGAATGATTGCCCCGGACGAAAAGACCTTCGCTTATATCAAAGGGCGGGAATTTACCCCAAAAGGGGCTGCCTGGGATAAGGCAATGGCGTATTGGAAGACCCTTAAATCCGATGAGGATGCCATCTTTGACAAGGAGGTAACCTTTAACGGTGCCGATATTGAACCCATGATCACCTATGGCACCAACCCGGGGATGGGCATTGGGATTTCTCATGGGATTCCCCAGGCCAACATGGTCGAAGGGGGCGTTGCCACCTACAAGAAGTCACTGGAATACATGGATTTCCACGAAGGCGAGAACATGCTGGGCAAGAAGATCGATTTCGTATTCCTGGGCAGTTGCACCAATGGCCGCATCGAAGATTTCAGGGCCTTCGCGCAAATCGTAAAAGGCCATAAAAAAGCCGACAATGTTACCGCATGGCTGGTACCTGGCTCCCACAAGGTCGAGGCGGCGATCCGTGAAGAAGGCCTGTTGGATATCCTGGAAGAAGCCGGGTTCGAACTCCGGGAACCGGGATGTTCCGCCTGCCTTGCCATGAATGACGACAAGATCCCCGCCGGCAAGTACGCGGTGAGTACTTCGAACCGGAATTTTGAGGGGCGACAAGGCCCCGGGGCCAGGACCCTCCTGGCCAGCCCGCTGGTTGCCGCTGCCGCCGCGATAACCGGAAAGGTTACCGATCCGCGGGAGTTAATGACCATGGAAACCGTATAAACAGAAACACAACTCCAAACCCCATTAGAGCAAAGAAACAATGGCATACGATAAATTCAATATTTTAAAAAGCACCGCGGTACCCCTTCCCATCGAGAACGTGGACACCGACCAGATCATCCCGGCACGCTTCCTGAAAGCTACCGAAAGAAAAGGGTTTGGCGACAACCTGTTCCGCGACTGGAGGTACCACCCCGATGATACCCCCAAAGAACACTTTGTACTGAACAACCCCATTTATTCCGGGAAAATCCTGGTAGGCGGTAAAAACTTCGGATCGGGATCTTCCCGGGAACATGCCGCATGGGCCATATATGATTATGGTTTCCGCTGTGTGGTCTCCAGTTTCTTCGCCGATATATTCAGGGGTAATTGCCTGAATATTGGCGTATTACCCGTACAGGTCAGTGCCGAATTCCTTCAGAAAATTTTTGAAGCCATTGAAGCCGATCCCAAGGCGAAGCTGGAAATCAGCCTGCCCGACCAATCCATTACCATCCTTGCCACCGGGGAAAAGGAGCAATTTGATATCAACGGATATAAGAAAGACAATATGTTGAATGGCTTTGATGACATTGACTACCTGTTGAACCTCAAAGAGGAAATCAGGGCCTTTGAAAAGCAAGCACCACTATAAACGATTAATGCTGTTTTTGCGGGGTGTATAATAAAGGGGTTCCCTTTCGCACCCACTTCCCCCGGAATCTTCCCACAGCGCCGCGCGCCATGAAAAAAAGACCGATTGAAATCATGGATACTACCCTCAGGGATGGTGAACAAACCTCCGGGGTATCTTTTGCCGCTTCAGAAAAACTGACCCTGGCCAAACTGCTGCTTGAGGAATTAAAAGTGGACCGCATTGAGGTGGCCTCTGCGCGCGTATCCGAGGGGGAATTTGATTCGGTCCGGCAAATTACCCGATGGGCCGATGAGCATGGCTACCTAGACCGGGTGGAAGTGTTGACCTTTGTGGACAACGGCAGTTCTATCGACTGGATGCTGAAAGCCGGGGCCAAGGTGCAAAACCTGCTCACCAAGGGATCGCTCAACCACCTGACCCACCAGTTGAAAAGAACCCCGGAACAGCATTTTGCAGATGTGGGCAAGGTCATAGAATTGGCGAAAAAAGAGGGGATTGAAACCAATGTCTACCTGGAAGATTGGAGCAATGGCATGCGGAATTCCCCGGATTATGTTTTTCAGTTCCTGGATTTCCTGGCGACCCAACCGATTAAACGGCTGCTGCTTCCCGATACCCTGGGGATCCTTACCCCTTCGGAGGCTTTCGAATTTATTTCCCGTATTACCGGGCGTTATCCGGATAAGCATATAGATTTCCATGGCCATAACGATTATGACCTTAGTGTGGCCAACGTCATGGAAGCGTTAAAAGCTGGTTGCCATGGCCTTCACCTGACGGTGAACGGCATGGGGGAAAGGGCCGGAAATGCCCCCCTGGCAAGCGTTGTGGCTGTCATCAACGATTTTATGCCGGAGGTGGCCATAGGGGTTAAAGAATCGGCCCTGTACAAAGTCAGCAAACTGGTCTCCACCTTTACGGGTTTTGGGATCCCGGCGAACAAACCCATTGTTGGCGAAAATGTTTTTACCCAGACCGCAGGCATCCATGCCGATGGGGACAATAAAAAGAACCTTTATTTTAACGACCTCCTCCCCGAACGCTTTGGCCGCAAGCGGAAATACGCCCTGGGGAAAACCTCCGGGAAGGCAAACATCCAAAAGAACCTGCAGGAGTTGGGGCTTACCCTGAACGACGAGGAACTCAAAAAGGTCACCGAACGTATCATAGAATTGGGCGATAAAAAGGAAAAGGTCACCCGGGAAGACCTGCCCTATATTATATCCGACGTCCTGGACAGCAATAATTTCCAGCAAAAGGTATTTGTCCGGTCATATGTGCTGACCCATGCCAAGGGCCTAAAACCGTCTACCACGGTAAGTGTGGAGATCGACGGGGTTTCGCATGAGGAGAACGCCCAGGGCGACGGGCAGTTTGACGCCTTTATGAATGCCCTTCGCAAGGTGTACAAGTCCAGGAAGCTTGAATTGCCGCAATTGGTTGATTACGCGGTGCGGATCCCGCCCGGGAGCAATTCGGATGCGCTTTGCGAGACCATCATCACCTGGCAGAACAATGGCAGGGATCTGGTCACCCGCGGACTGGATAGTGACCAGACCGTTTCGGCCATCAAGGCCACAGAAAAAATGCTGAATATTATTTAACCACCTAAATAACACTGGATGAATTTGAATATTGCCCTTTTGGCAGGAGACGGTATTGGCCCCGAGGTCATCGACCAGGCCGTCAAAGTATGCGACGCGGTTGCAAAAAAATTTGATCACCAAATCCATTGGAAACCAGCCTTGACCGGCGCAGCAGCCATCGATGCCGTAGGTGACCCCTACCCCGATGAAACCCATGAAATCTGCCGGACCGCAGATGCCGTGTTGTTTGGGGCCATTGGGCATCCCAGGTTTGACAACGACCCCTCGGCCAAAGTAAGGCCGGAGCAGGGGCTTTTAAAAATGCGCAAGAAACTCGGCCTTTTCGCCAACGTGCGCCCCACCTTTACCTTTCCTTCGCTTATTGACAAATCGCCTTTGAAAAGGGAGCGTATTGAAGGGACCGACCTGGTGTTCCTAAGGGAACTCACCGGTGGGATCTATTTCGGGAAGCGGGGGCGCGAAGACAACGGGGATACCGCCTATGACACCTGCACCTATACGCGGAAAGAAATCCAGCGCCTGGCCAGAAAGGGGTTTGAATTGGCCATGAAACGCTCCAAGAAACTTTGCTGCGTGGATAAGGCAAACGTTTTGGAATCTTCACGCCTGTGGAGGGAAACCGTTCAGGCCATGGAAAAGGAGTATCCCGAGGTAGCCGTAACCTATGAATTTGTCGATGCCGTGGCCATGCGACTGGTACAATGGCCAAAGGCGTATGACGTGCTGATTACCGAAAACTTGTTCGGCGACATCCTTACCGATGAAGCCTCGGTTATTTCAGGGTCTATGGGCCTTATGCCGTCGGCCTCCGTTGGCGAGCAGATCGCCCTGTACGAACCCATCCATGGTTCGTACCCCCAGGCCGCAGGCAAGGACATCGCCAACCCCCTGGCCACGGTATTGTCTGCAGCCATGATGTTTGAAGGTTTTGACCTGCAGGAGGAAGCCCTGGCCATCAGGGACGTGGTCAACAAATCGCTGGACGCTGGCGTGGTCACCGAAGACCTGGCCGAAGGCGGCAAAGCCTATAAGACCAGTGATGTAGGCGATTGGCTGGCAGCCAACCTCTAGATAGCAACCAAATTCCCGCCTGTGAGATGGCCCCCGGCACCTTTATGGAACTGGGAAGGCGTTCACAGTCGGGAATTTTCTTTTCCATGCCAAAATATTTTTCCTAGCCGTGGTAGGCCAATCGCTTTTTCCTGTCACCTTGTTGACGGCGCAATACCAGCAAGGCCACGGCAAGCGCTACACCAAAGGCCGCCATCGCCGCCCCAACCAGGCTTGCTGCCGGGACCCCAAAGCCATAGGCAATGGGTAACCCGGCAAAATATGCCCCGGAAGCATTTCCCATATTAAAGGCGCTCTGGTTCATGGAAGAGCCCAATGATTCAGAACCTTTGGAGGTATTGATAATCGCCATTTGAATGGGCGTTGCCACCGTAAAAGCCACTGCACCGATGATAAAGGTCATGGCCATGACGGCATAGGGGTTAAAGGCCAGCCAGGAATTGATCAGCAAGACCGTCACCATCAGGGTAAGGCTGGTGGCCACAGCCCGCAAAGGGGATAGCTTTTCGGCCATCTTAGCCCCCAGGAAGTTTCCAACCACCATTCCCAGACCCGCCAGGATCATGGCGTAGCCCACCATGTATTCGGGCCAGCCCGCTACCTTGGTGACCAGGGGGGCGATATAGCTGTACCAGGCAAAAAACCCACCGGTCCCAATGGTGGTCAGCAGGATCAATGCCCACAACTCCGGACGTTTGAATACCTGCAGGTCTTTGCCCAGGCCCTTCTCGCTGGACCGAGGAAGGTGTGGCATCCAGAGATAAATACTCGCCAGGGTCAACAGGCCAATGAACCCCACCATTAAAAAGGAAACACTCCAATCAAAATGGTGCCCTAAATAGGTGCCTATCGGAACCCCGATCACGTTGGCAACCGTCAGGCCGCCAAACATGGTGGCTATGGCCTGGGGCGCTTTCCCTTCGCGGGCCAGTTTCCCGGCCACCACCGCCCCTATCCCAAAGAACGCCCCATGCGGAAGGCCCGACATAAAGCGGATGAGCAACAGGGAATAGTAATCATACGCAAAGGCGGAAAGGGTATTAAAAACCGTAAACCAAACCATGAGGTACCAGAGTACCTTGTGCGAGGGCCATTTGCCACCCAGCGCGGTCAACAACGGGGCCCCTACCACCACCCCAAGGGCGTAAGCGGCTATAAAATGGCCTGCCTGCGGGATAGAGATCGCCAGGCTGGAAGCCACATCGGGCAGAATCCCCATGATGACGAATTCCGTCAGGCCAATCCCAAAGCCCCCCATAGCCAGGGCTATCAATGCTTTCGTATTGGATTTTGCTAATGCCATATTCATCGATTTTGGTTTCACCCGCTGCCATGGCATACCAATGCCCCGGGGCGAGGTAAAAACATTCAATGCAAAATTAAGGGGAACTACAGCAGCGGGGCTATGGAAGATTACCCAGTATATATGTTATATTAACATAATTGAATCCCCACAATACGTGTTTAAGTTAATTTAACATACAATTGGGGGAAAGAGCGGGAATAACCGCGGCACAGCCGCTTCCAACGCCCGACAAAGCAGGCGCCGGATTGCGGCAACAAGCCTTCGGTTTTTACAGGATGTAGTCCGTACTGATAAAATTAGAGAGTTTGGTTTCGAGCAATTGTTCTATGGTCTCAGTATTGAGCTCATTGTCTTTGAAGGCCACAAAGGTCCGAATGGAAAAGGACCGTAATGCATCATGCACACTAAGGGTAGACTGGGCAGAATCTTTCCTGCCGGTAAAGGGGTAGACATCGGGCCCGCGCTGGCAAGAACTATTGAGGTTTACCCTGCACACCAGGTTTACCAGGGTGTCAATCAACGGGGCCAGGGTATAGACATCCTTGCCAAAGAGGCTCACTTGTTGCCCGTAATTGCTTTCTGCCATATCATCCAGGGGTTCTTCAATATCCTTGAAGGACACTACCGGGATCAGGGGGCCAAATTGCTCTTCCTGATAGGCGCGCATATCTTTGGTAACCGGATATACGATAGCCGGCCAGATATAATTTTCGCTCTGTTGCCCCCCTTTTTTATTGATGATGCTGGCTCCCTTGGAAAGCGCGTCATCTATAAGTTCCCGTATATAGGCCGGCTTACCGGGTTCAGGCAGGGGGGTCAGTTTTACGTCCTTATCCCAGGGGTTCCCAAACTTCAGGCTATCTACCCGTTTTGCAAAGCGCTTTAGGAACTCCTCTTTGATATCTTCATGCACATAGACAATCTTGAGGGCGGTACACCGCTGACCGTTAAAGGACAAGGTGCCCGCAATGCACTCATCGATACTGAGGTCGAGGTCTGCATCGGGCAGGACGATCGCGGGGTTTTTAGCTTCCAGGCCAAGGACCAGCCGGAGCCGGTTGCTTTTGGGGTGCTGTTCCTGAAGGGCATTGGCCGATTTGCTGTTGCCAATCAGGGCCAGTACGTCTACCTTGCCGGTTTTCATGATGGGTGCTGCCACGGCCCTTCCCCGGCCAAAGAGTATGTTGACCACGCCTTTGGGAAAGCTGTTGTTAAAAGCTTCTAAAAGGGGGGTAATCAACAGCACCCCGTGTTTGGCCGGCTTAAAAATGGTCGTATTCCCCATGATGATGGCCGGTATGAGCAGGGCAAAGGTCTCGTTGAGTGGATAGTTGTAGGGGCCAAGGCAAAGCACCACGCCCAGTGGTCCACGGCGGATATGGGCATAGACCCCTTCGTGTTTCTGAAATTTTGCCGAGTTACGGTCCAGCTGCTTGTAGTCCTCAATCGTATCACGGATATATTCCACCGTACGGTCGAATTCCTTTTGGGAGTCGGGAAGTGATTTTCCGATTTCCCACATCAGCAATTTAACCACCTGTTCCCGCTTGGCCTGCATTTGAAGGACAAACTTTTCCATACACTCTATCCGGTCGCTGACTTTCATGGTGGGCCATACGCCTTTCCCTTCATCATAGGCCACCAGGGCGGCGTTCAGAGCGGTCATGGCTTCGGGCTCGCCCATGTCGGGGATACTCCCGATCAAGGTGGGGGCATAGGGTGTTCCCGAAGCAATGGTGGAATATACCTCGGTCGTTGGGCCGTCCCAGGTCTCCAGGGACCCGTTCACCAGGTAATGTTTTTGGTGGATGGGTTCTGCTATCTGGAACTGTTTTGGTATTGCGGTTGTTTTAGTTTCCATGCTAGTGGTGTTCATTGCTGTTTGTAGATCGCTAAAAGGGGCCTGCCCTACCCTTTTTACAGGATAGGTTTCATTGCCGTCATGGAAGCCCTTAGGCGAGCGCCCACCTTTTCAACCGGATGTTCCCGCAGGGCCTTGTTGACAGCGATCAGTTTGGCGTTGTCTACCCCATGGTCCTTCCCGGCACCGTACGATTTCCCGATCACATCAGTGCTGACACCTTTCATGAAATCGGCTAGCAGCGGCTTGCAGGCATGGTCAAACAGGTAGCAGCCATATTCGGCAGTATCCGATATAACCCGGTTCATTTCATAGAGTTTTTTCCTGGCGATGGTATTGGCAATCAGGGGGGTTTCGTGCAGGGATTCATAGTAGGCAGATTCCCCTATGATGCCCGATTCGACCATTGCTTCGTAGGCAAGTTCTACCCCGGCCCTGACAAACGCGACCATGAGGACGCCTTTATCGTAGTACTCCTGTTCAGAAATCTTATCGGGTCCGGCCTCGGTCTTTTCAAAGGCGGTTTCCGCCGTGGCTGCCCGCCAGGTCAGCAGGTTTTTATCGTCATTGGCCCAGTCCTCCATCATCGTTTTGGAAAAATGCCCGCTCATTATATCGTCCATGTGCTTATAAAAGAGCGGCCTCATGATGTCTTTCATCTCTTCCGAAAGTTCAAATGCCTTTATTTTGGCGGGGTTGGAAAGCCGGTCCATCATATTGGTAATACCCCCGTACTTTAAGCCTTCGGTGATGGTTTCCCAACCGTATTGAATGAGCTTGGATGCCAGCCCGGGTGCTATGCCCCCGGCGATCATTTTGTCGAAACACAGGATGGACCCGGTTTGCAACAGGCCACATAAGATGGTTTGTTCGCCCATGAGGTCAGATTTCACTTCTGCCACGAAGGAAGACTCCAATACCCCGGCCCTGTGCCCACCGGTACCTACGGCATAGGCTTTGGCCTGTTCCAGGCCTTTGCCTTCGGGGTCATTTTCGGGGTGGACCGCGATCAACGTGGGGACCCCAAAGCCCCTTTTATATTCTTCACGCACTTCTGAGCCCGGGCTTTTTGGGGCTACCATGATCACGGTAAGGTCCTTCCTGATTTGCATCCCTTCTTCCACGATGTTGAACCCGTGCGAATAGGACAGGGTAGCGCCTTTTTTCATTAAAGGCATGACGGCCGAGATCACGGCGGTATGTTGTTTGTCCGGTGTCAGGTTGATCAGCAGGTCGGCCGTGGGGACCATTTCCTTATAGGTACCTGCTTTAAACCCGTTTTCTGTGGCATTTTTATAGGAAGCCCTTTGTTCTTTAATAGCGGCCTCCCGAAGCGTATAGGAAACATCAAGCCCTGAGTCGCGCATGTTCAGCCCCTGGTTGAGCCCCTGGGCGCCACAGCCTACGATCACAATTTTCTTTCCCTTGAGTGCGGACACCCCATCGGAAAACTCTGAAGCCTCCATAAAGCGGCATTTACCCAATTGTGCCAACTGCTCGCGTAACGATAGGGTGTTGAAGTAGTTTGTCATTGTACTATTCTCGTTTGATTATACTTATTATAATTATTTATGTTCGAATTCTTTCAGCAGGGTGGAAATACGCATTTCTGCCTTGCTTACGGCAATGCGGCCAGAACGTACAAACTGCATGATGCCGAATGGCTCCAACAGTTGGTACATGTCGTCAATCTCTTCCCTTTTGCCGGTTTTAGCCAGCACAAAAAATTCCCTGGAAACGGTCACGATCTGGGCATGGCTTTCCTTGATGATGTTTTGGATCTGCCGCTCATCGAAGAGCAGGTTGGATGCGATCTTGAACAAGGCCGATTCCTGGTAGATCGTTTCTTCATCGGTATGGTAGAAGGCCTTGATCACCTCTATTTGCTTTTCGATCTGCATTACGATCTTGCGGGTCCAATCCTCGGTGGTAAACACCACTACCGTAAACTTGGATACCCCGTCGATCTCAGATTTTGACACGTTGAGGCTTTCTATATTGATATGCCTTTTCAGGAAGATCCCTGAGATGCGGTTCAGCAAACCTACATTGTTTTCCGAATACACGGAAATGGTAAACCATTGCTTTTTCATGCTCATTATTTTAATCGGATATCGGAAACAGAGGCCCCGGAAGGGATCATCGGGAAAACATTGTCTTCTTTTTCCACCTTGACTTCCAGGAAATACGCCTCCGGAGATTGCATCATCTCTTCTACGGTGGCAGCAAGTTCTTCCCGTTTGGTCACCCTTTTTGCCTTGATATGGTAGCCTTCGGCAATTTTCACGAAGTCGGGGTTGGTCATGACCGTAGAGGCGTAGCGGCGCTCGAAGAAAAGTTCCTGCCATTGGCGCACCATCCCGAGGTGGTCATTGTTGAGGACTACGATTTTTACAGGGGTCTTGTTCTGGAAAATGGTAGCCAGTTCCTGTATGTTCATCTGGTAGCCTCCATCCCCGATGATGGCCACCACTTCCCGGTCCATGGCCGCCATCTTGGCGCCAATTGCCGCGGGCAGGGCAAAGCCCATGGTCCCAAGGCCACCGGAGGTGATATTGCTTTTGGTCTGCTTAAACCTGGCATAGCGGCAGGTAACCATCTGGTGCTGGCCAACATCGCTCACCACGACGGCCTTATTCCCAGAAGCTTTGTTGATCGCTTCCACTACCTCGCCCATGGTGAGCCCTGCTTTGGTAGGCTGCAGGTCGTTCTTGATGACCGCATCGTACTCTTCCCGGTATTTCTCCTTGAATTTGTCATGCCAATCCTTATGGCTGTTCTTCTTTATTTTGGGAAGCAGCAGTTCCAGGGAATCTCTGGCATTGCCCAGGACAGCGATATCGACCTTTACATTTTTGTCAATTTCGGCGGGGTCTATTTCAAAGTGGATGATCCTGGCTTGTTTGGCGTAGGTATTGAGGTCGCCCGTTACACGGTCGTCAAAACGCATCCCAATGGCAATCAGCAGGTCGCATTCGTTGGTCAGGATGTTGGGGCCGTAGTTTCCGTGCATCCCCACCATGCCCACATTGAGGGGGTGGTCTGTATCCATGGCAGACAGTCCCAGGATGGTCCATGCTGCCGGGATCCCCGCTTTTTCCACGAGGGCTTTCAACTGCTCTTCCGCCTGCCCGAGGATCACGCCCTGCCCGTAGACGATATAGGGTTTTTTGGCCGAGTTGATCAGTGCTGCCGCAGCATCAATGGCTTTGGGGTCCGGCTTCGGGTACGGGTTATAACTGCGTACGGCATTGCAGGGCTCGTAGCTAAAATCCAGTTCATCGAACTGGGCATTTTTGGTGATATCGATCAATACCGGACCGGGGCGCCCGGACCTGGCTATGTAAAAGGCTTTTGCCATGATCTCCGGGATCTCTGACGCCCTGGTGACCTGGTAATTCCATTTGGTAACAGGGGTGGATATCCCGATGATATCTGTTTCCTGAAAGGCGTCGGACCCGAGCAAGTGCCGGGGTACCTGCCCGGTGATACATACCACGGGTGTCGAGTCTATCTGGGCATCCGCTATTCCGGTGACCAGGTTGGTCGCCCCCGGCCCCGAAGTGGCCATGGCCACCCCTACCCTTCCGGAAACCCGTGCGTATCCCTGGGCCGCGTGTACAGCCCCCTGTTCATGGCGGGTAAGCACATGGGTGAGCCGGTCCTGGAATTTATAGAGTTCATCGTAGACGGGCATGATGGCCCCGCCGGGATAGCCGTAGATCAAATCCACGCCTTCTGCCAGCAGGCAGTGGATAATGGCTTCGGCGCCACTGATCCTGAGGGTGGTCTTGTTGTTGTCTTTTATGTGTTTTGCTTTGAGTGTTTCCATGCTGCTAATAATGCGATTATTGCTTCCTTGCCAGGGAGCAAGCCTCAAATTTCATCGGTAACGCATCCCATGGAGGCCGAGGATACGGTTTTGGCATATTTATACAGGCTACCGCGCTTCACCTTCAACGCTGGTCGCTTCCAGTTCGCCCTCCTGTTATTGATTTCCTCGTCACTCAAGGCGACGCTGATCTGGTTTTTTTCGGCATCTATGGTAATCATGTCCCCGTCACGAAGGAGGCCAATGGCACCCCCCTCCTGGGCTTCGGGCGAAACATGTCCTACCACAAATCCGTGGGTGCCACCCGAAAAACGGCCATCGGTAATCAGGGCTACATCTTTGCCCAGGCCAGCCCCCATAATAGCGGAGGTGGGTTTGAGCATTTCCGGCATACCAGGGCCACCTTTGGGTCCTTCGTACCGGATCACGACCACGTCGCCTTTTTTGACCAAGCCCTTCCCGATCCCTTCATTGGCTTTGAACTCGTCATCAAAAACCTTGGCCGGACCAGTGAAATGGAGCCCTTCCTTCCCGGTAATTTTGGCCACAGCCCCTTCTTCCGCCAGGTTCCCATAAAGGATCCTCAGGTGTCCGGTGGCTTTGATAGGGGCATCCAGCGGCTTGATCACCTCTTGCCCTTCGGCCAAACCGGGGAGGTCCCGCAGGTTCTCTTCCAGGGTTTTCCCTGTAACGGTAAGACAGTCACCGTGCAGCATTCCATGTTGCAACATGAATTTGAGGACTGCCGGAGTGCCCCCCACCCGGTGTACGTCTTCCATCAGGTATTTCCCGCTGGGTTTCAGGTCGGCCAGGAAAGGGGTGTTGTCACTGATTTTCTGGAAATCATCCAGGGTAAATGCCACCCCTGCAGCCTTGGCAATTGCCAGGAAATGCAGGACGGCATTGGTAGACCCCCCCAGTACGGTGATCAATCGCACCGCGTTCTCCAGGGATTTGCGGTTGATGATGTCACTGGGTTTAATATCGTTTTCCAGCAAAAACCGCATGGCCTTCCCTGCGCGGATACAGTCTTTTTCCTTATCCTCGCCCACCGCCGGGTTGGAAGAGTTATAGGGAAGGGCCATCCCCAGGGCTTCGATGGCAGAGGCCATGGTATTGGCGGTATACATGCCCCCGCAGGCTCCAGCCCCAGGGCACGCGTGCTTTATGACTTCCTTAAATTCTTCTTCGCCTATGGTCCCCGCCACTTTTTCGCCCCAGGCCTCGAAGGCCGAAACGATATCGAGGCTGCGGTTTTTCAGGCAGCCCGATGCGATTGTACCCCCATACACCAGCACCGATGGACGGTTAAGGCGGATCATGGCCATCAGGGCCCCGGGCATGTTCTTGTCGCATCCCACCACGGTGACCAGGCCGTCATAGTTCATGGCCTGTACCACGGTTTCCATAGAATCAGCGATAATATCCCTGGAAGGTAGCGAATACCGCATACCATAGGTCCCCATGGAAATCCCATCGCTTACACCAATGGTATTGAAGACCAGGCCAACCATGCCCGATTCGGCCACCCCCTGTTTTACATATTGTGCAAGCTGGTTCAGGTGCATGTTGCAGGGGTTGCCCTCGTATCCGGTACTACCAATACCAATAAAGGGTTTTTGCAGGTCTTCTTCTTCCAAACCAAGCGCGTATAACATCGCCTGGGAAGCCGGTTGGGAAGGGTCTTGTGTTACGGCTTTACTGTATTTGTTCAATTCCATACATGTTCTAATTTACCGGTGCATTTATCGGCAAGATTCAAAGATAGTGGTTTGCCGGCGCCTTTGGCGCGGACCACGGACGCTGATGTAAAGCCAAGGCCGCAAATATTAATTTAAGTAGTTGATTGTTAGCGGTATAACTTTGTGTTTCCTATTATATCCAATATGTGGAAAAACGCGCTGCCCCGGGTCAATTTAGCCTACTTTAGGTGTAGTTTAATCGTGTCACCGAATTTCTTCTGGGATAGGATGCAAATGGCGGTGTTGGACAGCTGCAGGATCCTGGGGTACCCACCGGTGGTTTGGCCATCCTTCATCAGGATGATTAATTTCCCGGCCGGGGTGAACTGCATGGTACCGGGCAGGGTAGCCGAAGTGAGCATCGTATGCCGGTGGCCGGGAATGGTTTGCTCCAGTTGGTAGGCCATACGGTTATTTTCTTTGGATATGGTGAAATCACCTGCGAAAAGGGCTTCCAGTTGCCTGTCGTCAAGCAGATCAAATTCCGGGCCCCGGTAGACCTCCAGGGTGTGTTCTTTGTGAAAAGCTTCCGGGCTCAGGCTGGAAATCTTGGGTTCATAACGCTCGCAAGACGCTATCGGAAGTTCCATCCGGTCTTTAATATTATGGTGGGGCGTGATGGGGGCGTAAAAAGACCTGCTGTTCATGAGGACCGCTGTACCAAATCCCTTTTTAACGGCCAGGTACGCCCTGAACCCCTGAACCAACTTGCCAAAGGAGAGTACATCGCCGGCTGCCACCTGGTGCACCTGGTTGATGGGGATGGGTTGCTGATTGAGCTTGGGCGAAATATCGGCCCCGCTAAGGGCGATAAACGTCGGAAGTTCGAATTCCAGGGTGGGGCCGGTCATGGTCAGCTCCATGACGGCGGCATTTTCATCGTTTTCCAAGAGGGAATTCGCGATGGAGGCAGAATAGGTATCCATGGCCCCGGAAACGGGCACCCCCAAATCGCGGAACCCGAAACGCCCCTGATCCTGAATGGACGTAAAAAACCCTGCCTTTTTAACGTTTAGCATCCAATTTTACTTTTTCCATCGCATATATCCCTACTTGCGCCTGGATGGTATGCAATTCGTGTTCCTTGTGGTTGATTCCATAAAACTGCACCTGATCTCCCACTTTTATAAAACAGGGGTCTTCCTTGCCTGCATCAAATATCGGGATGGGGCAATTTCCGATAATGTTCCAGCCCCCGGGGGATTCCTGTGGGTAGATCCCTGTTTGTTTCCCTGCGAGGCCCACGGAGCCCGAAGGCACTTTTAACCGTGGCTGTGCCTTCCTTGGAACTTCCAGCTCCGGTGGCAGCCCGCCCAGGTACATAAAGCCGGGGAGGAACCCGATCCCGTAGACCGTATACGGATGGCGGGTATGCAGGTCAATCACCTCCCATACTGATTTCCCGAGGGTCTCCGACACCTCCAGCAGATCGATGCCAAATTCCGTGTCATAGCAGACGGGGAGCTTCCAAAGGTACCTGGCGGGCATTCGGGTTTTTGTGGCTTCGGAATACCACATCTTAAGATCCCGTTTCATTTTACCAAAATCTGGCAATTCATGACGTCCAATAAGGGTAAGGGAATTGTAAGCAGGTAACAACTCCCACTGGTCTGGCTCCAGGCACTTTTTTTTGAGGTGGTTGGAAAACTGCAGGATATCATCCAGGATGGCTTCTTCCACTTTTTCCGGCCATTCAATCAGTATTGCCTGCTCGCCGAAGGCTTGTATAGAAATGGGATAACGATTCACTTTTTTAAATAGATACCATGACGTGGCAAATCCTCGGCAAGATACATTAATATTTGCAAAGCCGAAGGAGTGTCGCCATGAATGCAAAAAGTATCGGCCCGGATGGGAAGCAGGGCTCCGGCCTGGGTCTTTACTTGCTGTGTTTTCACCATGCGAATAAGGTGTTCCGCAACGGCCTCCGGGGCTTCTATAAGGGCGCCCGGCCTGCCCCTGGGCACCAATTGATACTGATCGCCGTACGCCCTGTCGGCGAAGGCTTCATACAGGATGCCAAAACCGGCCTTACGGGCCAGGGTAGCCATCACGGAGCCATAGGGCACCAGTAACCGTACCCGGGGTTTGTACGATGCCACACAATCCAGGTACACGCCTGCCAGGGCCGGGTTTTGGGCCAGGTCATTATACAGGGCCCCATGTGCCTTTATATGGTGCATCCTGGCCCCCATCTTATCCAGGACCCCTCCCAGCGCATCCAATTGCTCCCGCAAAGTGTCCCTGAAATCGTCTTCTGGCATATCCAGGGTCTGCCTTCCAAAATGCTCACGGTCCGGATAGGAAGGATGGGCCCCGATTTTGATGCCATATGATATGGCAAGCCC
>LXTR01000060.1 GCA_001683825.1 Flavobacteriaceae bacterium CP2B
CTATTTTCAGAATGTTTTAACCCTCCTGAACAAGAGTTCAGTTTGTTTACACTCTTAAGTTGATGGGCATGTGGCGGTACCCCACATCCATCAACTTAAAGTATATTTTTTTACAAAATGCGATCTTTCCATTTAGTTTTTTTATTATCTTTTATAGATGTTATAAAAGTAGGCATATCAAATAAACCCTGACGGATTTCATTTTTTTACTATGCTACTTTATGAGTAGAAGTGGCATACTCATAAACAACACCCAAAATATCAAAAACTGTCTTTTTCTCGTATCGATGAGATTTTCGTCCGTTGTACTGTAGGAGGTTAAACAGACGAAGAAGAACTTTTGATAGCTCTTGGGTGTTTTTGTGTAATGCTTGGTGAAAAAGTAAAAAATAATCTTTAATTATGTACATCGCTTTATATTCACTTAGCTCTTTCTGTTTCTTACGTAGCAGGAGTTCTCTCATTTTAAACATAGTAGAAGAGCATAATAGGATACTAATGAGTTGTCCATAAAGGTGACATTCTAAGCGCTCTTGTTTAATAGATTTACAACGATGAATTTGAAACCAAGATTTCCATATTTTAAACAACAGCTCAATTTGCCAGCGTAGTGAATATAAATCATAGATTTTCTCTTTTGGTACCCATTCCGTAGGAATGTTTGTCATATATACCGTAATTCCTTGTAAAAGTTTCGTACGCTCTGTATATGTAATCCCCTTTTTCTTTTCTCGAATCGCTCGATCATGTAGGTGTTTCTGTTTTTGTTCCTCGGTACATCTATAAACCACAATACGAGTAGGCAGTTTGTCTTTACTCCCTACATACACATCATGTAATTCATATACTTGGCCAGGTTGTAATTGTTTCATGATGTCTTCCAAATGAATTTGTATATATACCGCTCTTAATTGAGCGGGTTTTGTTTTAAATACCACTGTTTCGCATTCTTTTCTATATATTTTAGTTGGTAACTTAAGGCGAGATAAATAGTATCCTTGCTTATCTTGAATAGACTTAAAGTCTTGTAGACGAAAATATCCTAAGTCACGGATATACAGCTCATTCTTTTGTATCATGTCTGTTCGAGTCGCACCATACGCCTGATCACTTCGTTTTCCTGGTTCAATTTTCACATCAGAAAACTCTCCACTCAACAAGTCATACTCTAGTTGAATTTTCACACCAGCTTTATGACTACATCCTCCGGCACCAGGATACATAGCTGCGAATCGATCTGGAACTTGAAAAGTTGTAGAATCAAGGATGCGAATGCGCTCAAAGTAGGAAGAAAGAGAATGAGAAATCTTAGATACGCCTCCAATCTTAGCCTGTAGAAGTGTAGTAAATACAGTACGAAAAAAGGCTACAGAAGCCGAATTGAATCGCCGATTAAGTCCTTCCGGACTTAATAAAACTCCTGTTGAAGTTTCTAATTGACTACATAGTTGGGTAAGAGAGGTAGTAGCGACTTGTTGATTTAGCCATACACACAAAGATAAGAAATGGTGCCCGTGGCACTTACGCTTTCGTTTCATCCCGCCTGCTTCTATAGCTAATTGATTAAGTTTAGCGGGAGACATATATCGATATAACTCTTCGGCCAATAAAGATAATTCTTTTTTTTGGTTCATATTCATAAAAAATATCTCACCCTTTCTCATTAACCTAAGTGTAAAAATATCATGAAATTATTTGAATTTACCTTTAAAAACATGATACCCTCCCATCAAACAGATGATAGGAGGGTATCAAAGTTATTTAAAAGTTGGATAGTTATGACAAACCTGTTATTTACTCAAATAATAAAAGTAAACTACCTATATTACTCAAAGTATTTTTCATAACAAACACACTGATGTCTACGAGTTAATTCTTTAAATTGTTCTGTCTCCTCGCCATCGTAATGCCCAAATGTGAAAACAGGATACAAATTAGGAATATTGCTTGAAATTCTATTGTTCATTTCATTTCCTTCAAAATATAAATGATAATATGACTCGGTTAGCCTGAAGCCCATTTTTTCATACCAACTTCGAACCCAACCATCATCGTGAGTCCATGCTTCAAATCGGTTAAGATTGAGATCAATTGCTCGTTTTTCAGCAGCCTTCAATAAACTTTCTCCTATCCCTTGACGAGCATAATCCGGATGAACCGCTATATGCCAAATCATTCCTCCAAGTCCAGTCCCTCTTGAGCAAACGGTCTTCTCTTTTTTTTCGTATTCTACATCTATTAAACCAACAATTTTTCCATCTATTTCAGCAACAAGTTCAATTGATGGATTTTTATATACTTCTTTTTTATTTAAAACATTGTCATAGTAAGCCGTATTTAAAAAAGCTAGTACACGACAACGTAGCCACCCTTGCTCATCATCATTTTGATAATCTCTAATTAGCATTTTACTCTACACCCCACAATAGTATTTTTTGTATAAAACTTTTCTTAATTATAATAACATCTGAATATTCTTACTTTTATTATTCGTCAACAATAAGGAAATAGCAACGTGCTTTTAGCTTTAAAAATAGCCTAAATGCTTAAGTTGATGGATGTGTGGCGGTACCCCTTAAGAGAACAAATGTTACATATTCTGAAGCTTACTCAGTAAACTTTAAAAATAAAGAAGGAAGCTTATTTTATTAATTAGCTAAAAACACATAAATTTATGTAATCGGATTAAAAAGGTCTATTCTCTTGAATAAAGAAGGATAGACCCTTTTGATGTAATTGTATTTATTGTTCCTTTAAATTTCGTTAGAGAAGGAAATAAGAAGCCGTTTTTTGGGGGATTTGAACTTTTTTTAGTTTCTTCCTTTGATTTAGATATATTTGTAAATAAAATCTTTAAATTTCTTTTGTATGAAGATTTTCAATTAGAGTTATTTAATTTGCTCTATCTAAATTCTATCATTATGCATAATGCCCTTTTATTTTCTTTCTATATATGTTGGACAGTATTGTCTCTTAATCGTGAGGGAGGTTATTATAGATATAGAGAAAAAACTATATATGGTGTAATTGGTTTATTTGTTTATTCACTAGAAATGTTATATATGTATATTAAATATAAAAAGAGATTCGGATATAAATATATTTTAAAGTTAGGAGAAATATTTTATGTGTAGTATTAAACTAGAAGATTTACAACGGTTGAAGACATTTAAAGAGGATAAAAAAGAGGAATTGCAACAAAATGAATTAAATCCATTTAAAGATCAACCTGAATATGAATTGATAAAAAAAGCTAGAAATAAAGAAAAGATGACAATTGAAGAACAAATAGACTATTTGAGTTTCAAAGGTGTAACTTTTAACTACATAAATGAATCTGATGCGAAGAACTATCTTATAGAGAATTCGTATTATTATAAACTTACCGCATATAGAAAGAATTTCTCTAAAAATAAGGCCCAGAAATATCAAAATTTGGACTTCGCCAATTTAACTGATTTAGCAGTTATAGATATGCATTTAAGATATTTGCTGATAAAACTATCATTGGATATAGAGCATTCTATAAAAACCAAGTTAATGAATCTAATTACTAATAGTGATGAAGATGGATATTCTATTATTGAAGAATATAATAGCTATCAGTTAAATAAGATTGCGGATAAAGGAAACTTTGTTCATGTTTCGGATAAAATTTTGAAGGACTCTGAAAATAAAAAAGGATATCATAGGGATTTATATGAGAAATATCAAAAGAACCCGAATATATGGGTTTTGATAGAGCTAATGTCTTATGGTCAATTATCCAGTTTTATTAAGTTTTATGTTGAAAAAGGGAAGTTTGGGCGTAATGATTTAAAACATGCAAGTGATGTGATGCACTTTTCGAAAAATATACGTGATTCAGCAGCACATAGTAGACCAATTCTTTTAAATATTGTAGAACCAGGGCAATTTAAAGGACGTAGTGACGTAGTAATCCAAAACCGAAACTAAGACAATATATTTCTGATGTGGGTCTACCTATACCGTTGGTGAAACCATATATGACAAATATTAAAGTACATGATCTATGCGCTTTATTATATCTACATGATAATTATGTGAAAGGTTCTAGAACACGTAAAGAACGAAAGAAAGAAATGAAATCTGTTTTTCGAAGAGCAAAGAGAGAGAAGCATCTATATACAGAATCTAAAAAACTAGGTGAAGTTTTATTGTTATTTGGACGTTTGATTATTAGATATAGCTGTTAAAATATAACCCAAAAAAACAGCTAAAAAAACAGCTAAAAAAATTGACTTAAAAAATAGCAAATGGTATATTTATATACAGACGAAAGACCCTTCCGAAAGGTCGTCTTGTGATGGGGGTAACAGCCCGATCGAGATTAAAGGAAAGATGTCTAAAACAAACATTTTCTCGTTGGTTTGTTTTAGACATTTTTATTTTGTCAAAAAAGCTAACCATGTGATATTTACCCAAAATTGACTCTCTAGGTTTAGTTTTCTGAATTTTTATGATATGATTATTGTTAAGTAATTCGTATATTGAGCACTTACAGGTGCAACTACAGCCCCATCTAAACCAGTAGCAATGTGCTTACTCCTGTTGGCATTTGTATTAAGAACTATCAGCTTAAAATTACCGACGGGAGAGATGTCTATGAAAAATTTATCTAGTCTTCTAAATGTAAAATTATTTGTATCTGTTGTGGCGGAGACATTATGGACAGGAGTATCTGGTATCGCTGTAAGTGCTGAGTATATGAGCGAATAAGTAGTTAAAAAGTGCTATTATATAAACAAAAACGAAGTTTGTAACAAGCAAACTTCGTTTTTTCGTTGTACAATGATTAGTTTACCGGTTGTTGATTTTACTGCTCTTATTGGGGTAACATCCCATGCTCATCAAGCCAAACTTATATAACTAATAAAAAATAGGGGGCTATACTTTATTCTTTGATTTCAACTCATTATAGGGGTACCGCCACATGCCCATCAACTTAAGAGTGTAAACAAACTGAACTCTTGTTCAGGAGGGTTAAAACATTCTGAAAATAG
>LXTR01000064.1 GCA_001683825.1 Flavobacteriaceae bacterium CP2B
GGGATCAGCGAAGCTAATCCGGGCATGACAGATTGGATGCAGGGGATAGAGACTGGCGAAGCCAGGCTTGGATTCCCATGCTTGTCCGGCACCCTGTGCGAGGCAGAGGGATCAGCGAAGCTAATCCGGGCATGACAGATTGGATGCAGGGGATAGAGACTGGCGAAGCCAGGCTTGGATTCCCATGCTTGTCCGGCACCCTGTGCGAGGCAGAGGGATCAGCGAAGTTCATCCGGGCATGACAGATTGGATGCAGGGGATAGAGACTGGCGAAGCCAGGCTTGGATTCCCATGCTTGTCCGGCACCCTGTGTGAGGCAGAGGGATCAGCGAAGTTCATCCGGGCATGACAGATTGGATGCAGGGGATAGAGACTGGCGAAGCCAGGCTTGGATTTCCATGCTTGTCCGGCACCCTGTGCGAGGCAGGGGGATCAGCGAAGCTAATCCGGGCATGACAGATTGGATGCAGGGGATAGAGACTGGCGAAGCCAGGCTTGGATTCCCATGCTTGTCCGGCACCCTGTGCGAGGCAGGGGGATCAGCGAAGTTCATCCGGGCATGAAGGATAGCTGTTACGCAACTTCCTGCTCGGGTCATTGAGTTTTTGGATGGGTGGCGCAACCGGAACCAGCAAGCCCGGATAGCGTTTTAAATCGCCCGTTCCGTGCCAAAGATACCTGTCAAATGATCGGGGCCAAAGAATTTTTGAAATGACTGTTTTTATACGCTTATTCGGGCCTCAGGGCCAAAAGTTTTAATTTTTTAATTGTAATTTTTTGTTATCTTTAACCCTATTAACTAACTAATTTTAAGTTTGAACGAAATGAAAAAATTATTCTCGATCCTGGCCATGGCTGGGCTATTTGTCTTCAGTACAAATACAGTAAGTGCAAAAGCGAACGTAATAGCTTCGAATCTGTCTTCAACAGTTGCAGCCGCCACGGTAATGCTTCAGGATGAGGCTGCTGTGGAAGCGGAAAAAGGATTTACCCAAGTCCTTAAGGAGCAATTTATACAAGGTGGGGCCGGCTTTATGGGGATCGTTCTTTTGTGTCTCATCCTGGGATTGGCAGTTGCCATAGAGCGTATTATTTACTTAAACCTTGCCAGCACCAACACTTCCAAATTGAAGCAGAAAGTGGAAGATGCTCTGGCTTCCGGAGGCATTGAAGCGGCCAAAGAAGTTTGCCGCAATACCAAGGGCCCCGTCGCTTCAATCTACTACCAGGGATTGGACAGGGCAGGAGAGAGTATAGAATCAGCTGAAAAGGCCGTAGTGGCCTATGGCGGTGTGCAAATGGGGCAGTTGGAGAAAAACGTTTCCTGGTTGTCGCTCTTTATCGCTGTAGCCCCTATGCTTGGGTTCATGGGTACGGTAATTGGTATGATCCAGGCCTTCCAGAAAATTTCTGCGGTAGGTAACCTCAGTGCTTCCCTGATCGCCGGTGATATCCAGGTGGCGCTTTTAACCACGGTATTCGGTCTTATTACTGCGATTATCCTCCAGATTTTCTACAACTATATTATCGCCAAAATCGACAGTATCGTTAATGACATGGAAGATTCTTCGATCGTGTTGATCGACATGTTGGTTGACCACAAAAAATAATTCACACCCGATAACCAAACAGCATTATGTATAAAATTGTAAAAATAGTATTGGCTGTCCTAGGGCTTATTGGAGTTATTCTTTGGTTTCAGTTGCCAAGTAGTGATGTCCCCGCCTCGGAGGCCATAGAAAGCGGATCAATGAACTTCATGTTCGTTATTACCTATCTGCTCATGGCAGTGGCCGTGTTCTTTAGCCTGGTTTTTTCTTTGATCAACCTTTTCGCAAACCCCAAGAGCCTTAAGAAGTCTCTCCTTGTGATTGGCGGTTTCTTGTTGGTCGTTGCAATTTCCTACGGGTTGGCCAGCGGAACCGATGTGAACATCGAAGAGATGGCCAACAGGGGCATCTCGACTTCAGAGGGCACCATCAAGAATATCGGGATGGGATTAAACGTCTTCTTTATACTGGTCATTATCGCCGTTGGCGCCATGATCTGGGGTGGATTAAGAAAAATGACAAATTAATATAAAACAAAACCTATGCCTAGAAGAGGAGCACCACCAGAAGTTAACGCAGGATCCATGGCAGACATCGCGTTCCTGCTCCTGATCTTTTTCCTGGTGACGACCACCATTGAGACAGATGCAGGGTTAGACCGTATGTTACCTCCCATTGAACCGCCGGATGAAGACGTGGTTATTAAGCAAAAGAACATCTTCACCGTAAATATCAATAAAAACGGACAGTTACTGGCCGAGGAGGAGTTAACGGATTTGAAGGACCTGAGGGCCAAGGCAATCGCCTTCCTCGACAATGGAGGTGCACCACAGGGCACACCGGAATACTGCAACTATTGCAAGGGTAAAAGGGATGCCAACTCTTCGGACAACCCGCAAAAAGCCATCATTTCCCTGAAGAATGACCGGGAAACTAGGTACGGTACCTATATCACCGTACAGAATGAGTTGGTGGGGGCGTACAACGATCTCAGGAATCGCGAGGCCCAGCGGCTGTACGGAAAGGATTTTACGGATATGGAGGCCCAATACCTCAATCCCGAGACGCCTTCGAGTATCCGGGACGACCTGAAGGATAAGGTAAAGAAAGTTCAGGACCTTTTCCCCCAGAAACTTTCGGAAGCAGAAACATCGACAACTAATTAACGAGAAGCAGGAAAACGATTATGGCAAAATTTAATAAGAAAAAAAGCGGAGACCTTCCGGCTGTATCCACGGCTTCACTACCTGATATCGTGTTCATGCTATTGTTCTTTTTCATGACGGTGACCACCATGAAAGACAGTACGCTGTTGGTAGAGAATACCCTGCCCAACGCGAGTGAGGTGAAGAAACTCGAGAAGAAGGACCGTGTACTGTATATCTACGTGGGCAAACCAACACGGGAATACCAGAAAGTATTCGGGACAGAGCCAAAGATCCAGCTGAACGATAAGTATGCAAGTGTCTCGGAAGTGGGCGATTTTATACTGCAGGAACGGGCCAAAAAACCACAGGAATTGCAGAATGTGCTTACCACCGCCCTGAAAGTGGATAAGGAGGCCAATATGGGCCTGATATCGGATATCAAGCAGGAACTCCGTAAGGTAAATGCGTTGAAGGTTAACTATACCACCTACGAAGGGGACGCATTCAGGAACTTGCAATAAATTACATTTCAAACTTAAGAGGAAGGCGCTTCAAATGACTATTTGAAGCGCTTTTCTTTTTACCTTTATCTCCTATGAGATTGACCCTCCTCTTGTTTTTTGGCTTGCTTTGCGGCCCGCTTCTTTCCCAGCAGGGTAATGATTCTGTACCGGTTGATACCCGGTACCTGGAGGACCAGTTCTATGTGGGGCTTACCTATAACTTCCTTTTGAACAAGCCCGAGGGCGTTACCCAGAGGAGCCTTTCTTATGGGTTGATGGGAGGGTTCATAAAGGACATCCCGCTGAATGCCAGGCGGAATATCGCCTTGGGGATTGGGTTGGGCTACGGTGTCAATTCGTATTACTCCAACCTTCGGGCTTCTGAAACTTCAGATGGTTTTGAATACCAGATCCTGGAGGATGATTTTGATTACAAGCGCAATAAGATTGAAACCCACCTCATAGAAATGCCCATTGAATTTCGTTGGCGGAATTCCACGGCCAGGGATTACAAGTTCTGGCGCATCTATACGGGCCTTAAATTGGCCTATGTCCTTGGGAGCCGCTCCAAACTGGTGACGGATACGTATACCGATTCCTTCTTCAATACGGAAACGGGCAATTTCAGGTATGGGCTCATGCTGAACCTGGGTTACAACACCTTTAATATTCACGCGTATTATGCCCTATCCCCCCTGTTTGACAAGGGTGCCCTTACCGCGGATGGCCAGGAGGTCGGTTTTGTCCCGCTGAGGATCGGCCTGATCTTTTATATCCTATAGCCAGTAACGAAGGGTGAATAACTGGGTGAGGAACCCAATAAAAAACCCGATAAGTACTTCAGACCGTTCGTGTGCTTTCAGGTAAAGGCGCGAAGTGGCCGTAAGCCCTGTCGCCAGGGTGAATACACTGATAGCCAGGGTGATATTGGACTCAAAATGGATGCTCAGGGCGATCAGGAACATCAGTAACCCTCCCATTCCGGTCATGTGCAGGCTGCTTTTTACCTGGAAGAACAAAATCACCAGGTTTGCGGCAGTTGCGGCGATGAGGCCGACGAAGAAATAGTGTAGTTCTACGGTATAGCTATTGGGGATTACCTTCAACAGGACCATCAGCAATAGCCCCAGGTTTATGAGCAGGGGGATGGCCCGTTCCCTGCGTTTTTCCAAAAAAATAGAACTCGCGATCCCCAGGTTCCGCAGGATCAGGTAGCTGATGATGGGAATGATGACCGTCAGTATAAAAATGGGGAGGATATTGCCGCTCTGTACCTCCAGCGGTGTGTATTTTGGGGTTACCAGGAAGTAGCTTACCGTCCCCGCGAAAGGAATGAATATGGGATGGAAGAGATACGAGATAAAAGTGATAAACACCCGCATCATATCTCTTTTCTAAGGCGTGCCACGGGCAGGTTCAGCTGCTCCCGGTACTTGGCCACGGTCCTCCTCGCAATGGGGTAGCCCTTGTCTTTGAGGATTTTCGCCAGCTTGTCATCCGTCAGGGGTTTGCGTTTGTTCTCTTCCCCTATGACTGTTTCCAGGATCTTTTTGATTTCTTTGGTTGATACGTCTTCCCCCTGTTCGTTCTTCATGGCTTCTGAAAAGTAATCCTTGATCAGGCGGGTGCCATAAGGCGTGTCTACATACTTGCTGTTGGCGACCCGCGAGACGGTAGATACATCCATGTCTATGGCATCCGCAATGTCCTTCAGGATCATGGGCCGTAGCTTGCGTTCGTCCCCTGTCAGGAAATACTCCTTTTGGTACTGCATGATGGCGTTCATGGTAATATAGAGGGTCTGTTGCCGTTGTTTGATGGCATCGATAAACCATTTGGCGGCATCCAGTTTTTGCTTGATGAAAAGGACCGCGTCCTTTTGTGATTTGCTGCGCTCCTTGGCGCTCTTGTAACCGGCAAGCATGTTGCTGTATTCTTTGGAAACATGCAATTCAGGGGCATTGCGGCCGTTGAGGGTCAGTTCCAGTTCCCCGTCTGCAATCCGGATGGAAAAATCGGGCACCACATGTTCTACAATACGGTTGTTGCCGGAGTAGGACCCTCCCGGTTTGGGGTTTAGTTTTTCAATCTCCGTAATGGCCGCTTTCAATTGCTCTTCGGTAATACCGTGTTTCTGAATGAGTTGTTTGTAGTGTTTCTTGGAAAAGTGTTCAAAGGATTTTTCCAGGATGTTGATGGCCAGTTCTACGGCCGGGGTCGGGTCTTTCTGCTTGAGTTGGATGATAAGGCATTCCTCCAGGGAGCGTGCGCCCACCCCGGGGGGGTCCAGTTCCTGGACCACCGACAATACTTTTTCTATCGCGGCCTCGTCCACGAAAATATTCTGGGTAAATGCCAGGTCGTCCATGATATCGGTCACGGGCCGGCGGATGTACCCACTTTCATCCACACTGCCTACCAGGAATTCGGCAATGGCCCAATCCTGGTCATCCAGGTAAACGGTATTGAGCTGATTCAGCAGGTGTTGGTTGAAAGAGGTCCCCGCAGCATAGGGAATGCTCTTTTCGTCTTCATCCGGGCTGTAATTGTTGGCCCTGGTACGGTAATCGGGTACTTCGTCATCACTGAGGTATTCATCGATATTGATGTCTTCGGCCGATACGGTTTCGTGGTCATCCTCATCTTCGTATATGTCGCCGAAATCATCCCCTTCCAGCAGGTCGTTTTCGTCCTTTCCGCTTTCCAGGGCCGGGTTTTCCTCAAGTTCCTGCTTTAGTCGCTGCTCAAAAGCCTGGGTGGGCAATTGAATCAGTTTCATCAGCTGGATCTGCTGAGGCGAGAGCTTCTGCGATAACTTGAATTGAAGGTGTTGTTTTAACATCGAAAAGGTTGTACTGGGCTCCCGGTAAAGTTACGCAAATCCGCTTAAAATTCTGCATTCTGCGGGGTCCTTGGGAATGGGATCACGTCCCGGATGTTTCCCATGCCGGTGGCAAAGAGCACCAGTCGCTCAAAGCCAAGCCCAAAGCCGCTATGCACGGCTGTGCCAAACTTGCGGAGCTCCAGGTACCACCATAGTTCTTTTTCGTCTATCCCCAGCACTGCAATTTTCTGGCGCAAAACATCGAGCCGTTCCTCCCGTTGCGAACCACCGACGATTTCCCCTATGCCGGGGAACAATATATCCATGGCGCGTACGGTTTTCTGGTCTTCGTTCAACCGCATATAAAAAGCCTTGATTTTTGCCGGATAGTCGAAAAGGATGACGGGGCACTGGAAATGCTTTTCCACCAGGTATCGTTCGTGTTCACTTTGAAGGTCGGTGCCCCACTCTTCAATGGGGTACTGGAATTTTTTCTTCTTGTTGGGCTTGCTGTTCTTCAGGATGTCTATGGCTTCGGTATAGGTCACCCTCTTGAACTGGTTATCAACGATAAACTGCAGCTTTTCCCGCAATGGCATGGCGCTCCGTTCTGCCTGCGGCCTGGATTTTTCCTCCTGCAGGAGTCGCTGCTCCAGGAATTCGAGGTCGGTCCCGCAGTGCTCCAGGACATAGGTGAGGACATATTTGATAAAGTCTTCAGCCAGGTCCATATTGGCATCCAGGTCATAGAAAGCCATTTCGGGTTCAATCATCCAGAATTCCGCCAGGTGGCGCGAAGTATTGGAGTTTTCGGCCCTGAAGGTCGGGCCAAAGGTATATACCTTCCCAAGGCCCATGGCGAAAGCTTCGGCTTCCAGTTGCCCGGATACCGTCAGGTTGGTTTCTTTGCCAAAGAAATCTTCCCGGTAGTTCACTTCGCCCGTATCTGTCAGGGGCGGGTTCCTGGCATCCAGGGTGGTAACCCGGAACATCTCGCCAGCCCCTTCCGCATCAGACCCGGTGATGATCGGGGCATGCATGTAATAAAATCCCTGCTCCCGGAAATACTTGTGGATGGCAAACGCCAGGGCCGACCGTACCCGCATGACAGCGGCAAAGGTATTGGTGCGTACGCGGAGGTGGGCTTTTTCCCTGAGGAATTCCAGGGAGTGTTTCTTGGGTTGTATAGGATAGGTTTCCGGATCGGCGGTCCCGTGTACAAAGATCTCCTTTACCAGGATCTCTACTTTTTGCCCCTTGCCCTGGCTTTCCACCAGGGTACCGCTCACCCTGAGGGCGGCACCGGTGGCAATTTGCTTGAGCAGGGCCTCGTCAAACTGTTCAAAGTCCACCACACATTGGATATTCTCGAGGGTCGAACCATCATTCAGGGCAATAAAACGATTACTTCTAAAAGTTTTTACCCAGCCGTTCACGACCACTTCCTGCAAGAGGGGGGTGGTCGCCAGCAGGGATTTCACGCTGTAAGGGGTCATTTTCATTCGCTTCTAAAGATGAACCGCAAAGATAGGTTTTTGCGAAAATTACAGGGGTTGTTTATGGTATTATTCTGTGGTGGCGGGGCTAGCCTGCCCCTTCTTCCGGGCCAACCTCCTCCCTGGGGAGGATGTCGATCTGGGGTTCTTTCAGCACTTGCTTGTTGGCGATGCTCCTTTCGAGCGTGAGCAGGAGGGAAGGGAGCAGGATCAGGTTGGCGAGCATGGCAAAGAGAAGGGTGGCCGAAACCAGGGCACCCAGCGCCACGGTTCCGCCGAAACTGGAAATGACAAATACCGAAAAGCCGAAAAACAAAACGATGGAAGTATAAAACATGCTCACCCCCGTTTCCCTCAGGGCGGCGTATACTGATTTTTGTATGCGCCAGCGGTTGGCGGTTAATTCCTGCCGGTACTTGGCCAGGAAATGTATGGTGTCGTCTACCGAAATACCAAAGGCCACACTGAATACGAGAATAGTAGAGGGTTTGATGGGCACCCCCACATAGCCCATGACCCCGGCGGTAATCACCAAAGGCAGCAGGTTTGGGATAAGGGAGATGATGATCATACGGAAGGAACGAAAGAGGTAGGCCATGAACAACGCGATCAGGCCTATCGCCAGGGTAAGCGAGAGGATCAGGTTCTTGACCAGGTATTTGGTGCCTTTAAGGAAGAGCAGGGCCTTCCCCGTAAGGTATACGCTGTAGCGGTCTGCCGGGAAGATTTTGGCAATGTTTTCCAATAATCGTTGCTCAATCTCCTCCATCCGCTCGGTTTTCACATCCTTCATGTAAGTCGTGATCCTGGCGACCTGCCCCGTACTGTCTACAAAGTTTTGCAAGAGCCTGGCATCGCCTTCCGACCGGCGGGCCAGGTCCATGATAAAGGTATTTTCCTGGGTAGTGGGGAGCTGGTAATACTTGGGCAGCCCGTTGTAAAAAGCCTGTTTGGAGTATTTGACGACGTTGACCATCGAAACCGGCTTAGAAAGCTCGGGGATCTCGTTGATAACATCCCCCAGTTGATCCATCCTCCGGAGGTTGGCCGGTTTAAGCACCCCTTTTTTCTGTTCGGTATCGATAACCACCTCCACGGGCATGATGCCATCGAATTCTTCCTCGAAAAAGCGGATGTCTTTAAAGAAGGCGGCCTTCTTGGGCATGTCCTCTATGGGGCTCCCCGAGATTTCAATCTGGTAGATCCCTATGATACTCACCACCAGCAGGGCTACCGAGACTATGTATACAGATATCCTCCGGTCGCGTACGATGCGTTCCATCCAGTTCACAAACCCATCAATCCATTTCTTATTCAGGTGCTTCAGGTGCTTTGTTTTGGGGAGCGACATAAAGCTGTAAATGATGGGGATGATCAGCAGCGATAAAATAAAGATCCCCATGATATTGATCGATGCCACGATCCCGAATTCTGTGAGTAACTTGCTGTCTGTGATGATGAAGGTGGCAAAGCCAGAAGCGGTCGTAACATTGGTCATCAGGGTCGCATTCCCAATCTTGGAGATGACCCGTTGCAGCGACAGGGCCTGATTTCCGTGTTTCTTGACTTCCTGTTGGTATTTGTTGATCAGGAAGATACAGTTGGGGATACCGATGACGATGATCAGCGGTGGGATGAGCGCCGTCAGCACCGTGATCTCATACCGCAACAGGCCCAGGATCCCAAAGGCCCACATCACCCCAATAACCACAACGCAGATGGAAATAAAGGTGGCACGGATACTACGGAAGAAAAAGAAGAAAATAAGGGAGGTTACCGCCAGTGCTGCGAAAATGAATTTCCCGATCTCGTCTATGATGTTCTGGGAGTTCAGGGTTCGGATATAAGGCATGCCCGAAACCCGTAAGTCCAGTCCTGTCTCCTCTTCGAATTCAGCCACCAGGAGGCTCAGGTCTTTGAGGATGAAGTCTTTTCGAACCGTGGTGTTGATGATATCCTTGTCCAGGTAAACTACGGTGCGCAGCGTCTTGCTCTTTTTGTTGTACAGCAGTTTGTCATAAAAGGGCAGGTCATTGAACAGGTGTTGTACCAGGCTGTCTATCTCCTCCCGGTCCTGAGGTGGTTCCTCCATAAAAGGACGGAGCACAAATTCCTGTTTGTCATTATCCCTGACCAGTTCCTTTAAATTGTCGGTAGAAATGACAAAATCCACTTCGGGGAAGGCGTCCAGTTGTTTGGATAGCGTGTTCCAGCGTTTGAATTTTTCCGGTTTGAATAACGCACTGTCACGTACGGCCAGGACGATCGCATTGCCCTCTTCCCCAAAGAGGTCCAGGAAGGCCTGGTATTCTATATTCACGGGGTGGTCATCCGGAAGCAGGTTGGCTTCAGAATTGGAAAACCGCATGTTTTTCCACTGAAATCCAAGGAAGACGGTAACGGCTGCGATGATCAGGAGGATCAGGATCCTGTTGCGCAGGATAATCCTGGCGGTTTTGGCCCAAAATCCGTTCGTAAGTTTCGTTACCATGTTGCTGCCGGTAATTCTGGCTGAGTTTGTTGCTGATTGTAAAGGCAGGTGCCGAAAAGCACCTTTTTCCTTGCTCCGGCACTTCCGGGTCCCGGGGATCCACGATACTCAAAATGGCCAGGTGCCCATACAACGGGGGCAAAGGTAGAAAATGCAGGGCAGTGTTCCTAACAAGCGATGCCCTAATCTGCCCTGTCCGCCAATTTTTGGATACATCGCGTTTGCGATTAAAAATCCGTATTTTCGAAACATCAAATCAGGAAGTCACTTGGAGCGAAGAAATTTTATCAGCAACTTTTCCCTGGCGGGCCTCAGTGCGCTGCTGGGTACCGAGATTGTTTTTGGGGGGCGCATGCCCGGGGGATATGTGCCCCTGGGGTTGCAGGACCCGGACCCCTTTACGCTGTTCAAAAAAGACAGCGGGATGGTAGTCCTCAACAACAAACCCTGGAATATGGAAGCCAGGGCCCATTTGCTGGACGACAAGGTAACCCCCAACAAGTATATGTTCATCAGGAACAATGGCCTTATCCCCGAAAATATAGACGCGGCTGCATGGACTTTGAAAGTGTCGGGTGAATCGGCCCTGAAACCCCGCACCTATACGTTGCAGGACCTCCAACGGCGGTTTGCCACCCACACCTACCAGCTTACGCTTGAGTGTGGCGGTAACGGGCGCAGCGAGTTTGACCCTCCGGCTTCCGGCAACCAGTGGACGGTAGGGGCCGTATCCTGTGCGGAATGGACAGGGGTACGGCTACGGGACGTATTGGAAGATGCAGGCATCAGGGATAACGCGGTGTATATAGGGTACCACGCGGCCGACCTGCACCTGAGTCGCGACCCGGGCAAGGAACCCATCTCCAGGGGTGTCCCCATACAGAAAGCCCTGCAGGATGAAACCCTGCTTGCCTTTAAAATGAACGGGGCAGAGATCCCGTTGGCGCATGGGTACCCGTTGCGTTTGGTGGCAGGTGGATGGCCTGCTTCCGTTTCGGGCAAGTGGTTGCGGGAGATCAGTATCCGAGACCGGGTACACGACGGCGAAAAGATGGGGGGTAGTTCGTACCGGGTGCCCTGCGAACCCGTTGCCCCCGGGAGCGAGGTGAAGGAAGCGGATATGTGTATTATAGAATCTATGCCGGTGAAGTCACTAATTACCTATCCCAGGACCGGGGTGGTCCTCGATAAGGGCCAGGGCCTGGAAGTGCGCGGACATGCCTGGGCCGGCGAAAAGGAGGTGGCGGCCGTGCATTACTCCATGGATTTCGGGGCAAGTTGGAATGCCTGCAGGCTTGAAAAGCCCGTAAACCGACTGGCCTGGCAGCATTTCTCGGCCAGACTGCGCTTTCCCGCGCGGGGCTACTACGAAGTGTGGGCCAGGGCCACTGATTCCTCCGGTATTTCCCAGCCCATGGTATTGCCTGGTTGGAACCCGAAAGGATACCTGAACAATGCCTGCCACCGGATCGCAATTAAAGTTGCCTAAATGACAGAACACAAACGTTATGGTAAAAGGGCCAGGGGCCTGTACCGCATCCTTATTGTGCTGTGCCTGCTGGTGCTGATCCTGGCGGTCATCGCTTTTTACTTCCTGTCGGAGAAGGAGGCAGGGGCAGAGGCTACCGGAAAAGGTCTGGATGGGGCCACGGAATTGGTACAGGATCCGGATGCCATAGAAAATGGGATACACCTGCGTACCGGCCTGGTTGTGGCAGAGGGTTACCAGGAAGTAATCAATAACTGCACCAATTGCCACTCGGCCAGCCTGGTGATCCAGAACCGTATGGATGCCAAGGGCTGGGAGGCCACGATCAAATGGATGCAGGAGACCCAGAACTTATGGGACCTTGGAGATAAGCAGGACCGGATTATCGGCTACCTGGTTGCCAATTACCCGGTTGAACGCAAAGGGAGGAGGGAACCGCTGAAGGATATAGAATGGTATCCCCTGGGAGAGGAACCGCAATAACCGCAATAAAAAAGCCCGCATGATCGCGGGCGTGGGAGTTGTCAGACTTTCATGATCTCCGCTTCCTTCCGTTCGAGGAGGCTCTCTACCTTTTTGATGTACGTATCGGTGAGTTCCTGTACATCTACTTCGGCATTTTTATGCATGTCTTCCGAAATATCGAGATCACGCAGTTCCTTATTGCCGTCCTGGCGTGCATTGCGCACACTTACCTTGGCATCTTCGGCTTCTGCCCTGGCTTGTTTTACCAACTGTTTGCGCCTTTCCTCGGTCAGCGGGGGCACGTTGATAATGATCACGTCCCCATTGTTCATGGGGTTAAAGCCCAGGTTGGCATTCATGATGGCCGTCTCTATCTCGCCGAGAAGGTTTTTCTCCCAGGGCTGGACCGTAATGGTCCGCCCATCCGGGGTATTGATGTTAGATACCTGCGAAAGGGGTGTCTGGCTGCCGTAGTACTCTACCATCACGCTTGACAACATGGCCGGGCTTGCTTTCCCGGCGCGAATTTTTATAAAGGCCTTCTCCAGGTGCGAAATGGCCTGGTCCATGCTTTCTTTGGCCGCATCCAGTATAAATGAAATTTCTTCGTTCATAGGGTTAAAGTAAGAATTCTAATCTACTAAACAACAATCGCCTCGTTCATTAAGGCTACATATTTACTACCGTACCAATGTTTTCCCCGGAAACTATTTTTAGCAAATTCCCCTTTTTATTCATGTCGAATACCACGATGGGCAGCTTGTTTTCCTGGCTCAGGGTAAAGGCCGTCGTATCCATGACCTTTAGCCCTTTGCTGAGCACATCCTTAAAGGAAAGGGTGTCAAACTTGGTGGCCGATTTATCTTTTTCTGGGTCACTGGTGTAAATGCCATCTACCCGGGTACCTTTGAGGATCACGTCGGCTTCCACCTCAATGGCCCTTAGCACCGCCGCCGAATCTGTAGTAAAATAAGGATTTCCCGTTCCACCACCAAAGATCACCACCCGGCCCTTTTCAAGGTGCCTCATGGCCCTCCGCCGGATAAAGGGTTCCGCCACTTCGTTGATCTTGATGGCGGATTGCAGGCGTGTTTCCAGCCCGATATCTTCCAGGGCCGCCTGCAGGGCAAGGCCGTTGATGACCGTTGCCAGCATGCCCATAAAATCTCCCTGCACCCGGTCGATCCCGTTGCTGGTACCCGAGAGTCCCCTGAAAATGTTCCCCCCACCTATAACAATGGCCACTTCTACGCCTTTATCCACTACTTCTTTAATCTCTTTGGCATATTCGGCCAGTCGTTTGGGATCGATACCGTATTGCTTTTCTCCCATTAAGGCCTCGCCGCTGAGTTTAAGAAGTATCCTTTTATAAAGCATGCTATATGTTTGAGAATTCCGCACAAAAATAATCAAAATAATTTACGGCTGCGGGACGGTGGCAGGTTTAAGGCCGTGTGCTAAATTTTTGTCAAGAATGTGATAAAACCCGCATAATTTTAATAATCTTGTCGTGTTATACCAAGAAGTAAGGTACCTATGAAAAAAATGATCGCCCTCCTGGGGGGGTTGGCACTGTCTTATGGATGCGGTTCTACCCAGGTCCTGGTTACAGAAGAAGACAAGCCGGTTCAGGCCCAAATAGATTTGGTGAATGTGGTAGATGACCGGGTAGGGGTGGTGGTAGACCCCGGACCTTTTCCACCGGGTTCCGTCACTTTTTTCATCCCTGAAACCGTGCCAGGCACCTACAGCATTGATAATTACGGACAATACGTTGAAGCCCTGAAGGCTTTTGATTATTCCGGGGCGGAAATCCCCGTTACCCGGGACGGTATGAATGCCTGGGTCATTGCCGATGGGAAAGCCCTGGACAAGGTTACGTATCTGGTAAACGATACCTACGACACTGAGACCGACAAAAAGGACGCGGTTTTTTCCCCGGCGGGGACCAATATCGTAGCCGATGAAACCTTTATGCTCAACCTTCATGGCTTTGTAGGGTATTTTGAGGGGTATAAGGAACAGCCGTATGAGTTGGAGATTTTGGCTCCTGAGCGGCTGACCGCCTCCACCTCGCTGCCCAGGAAAGTACTGACCGAAAATGCCGCGGGACGCGATGTCTTCGTGGCAAGGCGCTATTTTGAGGTCATTGATAACCCTGTACTGTACGCTTCCTCGACGGAAGAAAGCTTCCAAATTAGCGATATCACCGTAAACCTCAGGGTCTATTCGCCGAACGGGGCTTACGATGCGGCAGACCTCAGGGGGCGGATGCAGGAAATGATGCAGGCACAGAAGGCCTTCCTGGGCGACATAGACGGGACCCGGGAATACAGCATCCTGTTGCACCTCTCCAGCATGGCGCCCGATGAAGCCCAGGGGTTTGGGGCACTGGAACACCATACATCCACCGTGGTGGTGCTGCCCGAACAAATGCCCAGGGCCAACCTGGAGCAGGCCATGGTCGATGTGGTCTCCCATGAATTTTTCCATATAGTAACCCCTTTGAACGTGCATTCAAAAGAGATCCATTATTTTGACTACAACAACCCCAAAATGTCCAAACACCTGTGGATGTACGAAGGGACGACGGAATATTTCGCCAACCTCTTCCAGATCAACCAGGGACTGATAGACGAAGCCGACTTTTACGGCAGGCTCATGGATAAGATGCAGGGCTCCAAGGCCTACGCAGATGAGATGTCGTTCACCACCATGAGCCGGAACATCCTGGAGGATCCCTATAAGGAAAACTATGCCAATGTTTACGAAAAGGGGGCGCTCATCAATATGGCGTTGGATATACGGCTCAGGGAACTCAGCCATGGGGAGAAAGGCGTGTTGTGGCTTATGAAAAAGCTTTCGGATACCTATGATGTAAATACCCCGTTTGAAGATGATGCCCTGATTGATGAGATCGTAGCGCTTACCTATCCGGAGATCCGTGACTTTTTCGACACCCACGTTACGGGAAATACCCCTATCGACTACCGGGAATACCTGGCCAAGGTTGGATTGACCACTGCGCAGAGCCGGGAAGAGAGTGGTTATTTCCTGAATGGCGAGGTGCCCTATATTGATGTAGACCCCTCAGAGGACAATGCCATTTTCATCAGGGAGGGTATTGAGTTGAACTCTTTCCTGAAGGATCTGGGTGCACAGGGGGGCGATGTAATCAAAAAAATAGACGACACGGCCATCAACCTCGATGCCATACGCCCTATTATCGGGCAAAGTTTTGCCTGGGACCCCCAAAGGGAAATCACCATGGTGGTATTGCGGGGTGAGGAGGAAGTGCTCCTCGAAGGTACGGTTGGCAAGCCGACGGTAGCGGTAGAACGGATACTCCCCTTGGAAACCGTATCGGAGGCTCAGGCGGCATTGCGACAGGCCTGGCTTAAGGGTTGAGGGCTTGCTTTCCCGGGCTTAATCGGCAAGGGTCCAATAGTTTCTTCGGGCTTCCTGCTACTTTGCGGGGTTTTTTTGTTAAAATTTCAACGATTTTGTAACAAACAGTAAGGGATAGGAGTCTTTTTATGACCATCTATTAAACGCGATGGTTCCTATGAGACGTAGTATCTATCTGTTGCTGGCAGTGGTTCTGGGGTTGTCCTGCTCGGACAATGCCTTCCTGATGGAGGAAGAGTCCGGGGAGTGGCGTGGTTCGGGCAAACTCATCTCGGAATCACGAGACGTTACTGATTTCCGGGCCATTCAAGCCGAAGGGCCTATTACGACCGTCGTCAGCAGGGGGGAGGGCCCCCAGTTAATGGTCACCGCCGATGATAATATCATCCACAGGGTGGTTGCTTCGGTCAGGGGGAATACCCTGTACCTCTCCCTGAAGGATGGCAACTACCACAACATCTGGGTACGGGTTGAGGTGCGGCTCCCGGCTTTGGAAGGGCTGGTCAACGCGGGGAACGGCAGCATGCAGGTAAAGGGCATTGCTTCAGATGGGCTGTTGGCGCTGAGGAATAGTGGCAGTGGCACCGTCTTCCTCGAAGGATACGCGCAGGCACTTACCCTGGAGAATACGGGCTCGGGTTCAGTCAGGGCTTTTGAGCTACAGACCAACCAGTGCCATGTGGAAAATCTGGGTTCCGGAAGTTGTGAATTGTATTGCACGGGGACACTGGAGGGCCTCAATAGCGGCAGTGGCAGTATACGATATAAAGGACCTGCCGGGGTAAGTGTCCGGAATACAGGTTCGGGCAGCGTGGTTTTGGCTCCCCAGGAGGAGGGGGAAGGTGTCGGAGATCTCGTGTTTTTATAATAAAAAAGGGCCATCTTCATTTGAAAATGGCCCTTTTCATGATCTTGCCGGGTTTTATTCGCCCAGTGCCACCCTTTCAAAACCGGTGACCTTCAACTTGGCGTCTACAGAACTTACGTACTGTGCAACGCTTTGTTTGCTATCCTTGATAAAATCCTGGTTTACCAGGGTGTTGTCCTTAAAGAAACGTTTGAGTTTCCCCTGGGCAATTTTGTCCAGCATTTCCTCTGGTTTTCCTTCCTGGCGCAGTTGCTCTTTGGCGATCTCGATCTCTTTGGCGATGGTAGCTTCGTCCACACCGGATTCATCCAGGGCAACGGGGTTCATGGCCGCCGCCTGCATGGCCACGTCCTTGGCCACGGTTTCTGCCTCCTCCACGACTTCAGAAAGTCCTACCAGGGTAGCGATCTTATTACCTGCGTGGATGTATGAGCCTACAAAGGGAGCGCTGAGCTTGCGGAAGCCCCCGATCTCAATTTTCTCACCGATGACACCTGTTTGTTCCGTCAGTTTGTCCTGGACGGTGATACCATTGTATTTGGTGGAGAGCAGTTCATCTTTGCTGCTGCAGTCCAGCGCGAGTTCAGCCAGTTCATTGGCCAGGGTTACGAAACTTTCGTTTTTGGCCACGAAATCGGTTTCACAGTTCAGGGAGATGATCACGCCACTGGTCTGTTGGTCGTTCACTTTGGCGATGGCCGCTCCTTCCGAAGATTCTCTGTCGGCCCTTTTGGCGGCTACTTTTTGCCCTTTCTTGCGCAGGATCTCAATGGCTTTGTCAAAATCCCCCTCGGCTTCCACCAGGGCATTTTTGCAATCCATCATCCCGGCACCGGTGGTTTTTCTTAAGCTGTTAACGTCTGCTGCGGTAATCTTTACCATGATCAGTACTACGTATTTTGGAATAACCGTGTATTCCGTTAGTGATTATATTTTTAAAAGCAGTTTTATTCTACGCCTCCTTTGGCTTTTTCCTGCCATTCGTTTAATTCGTCCCATTTACCTTCGGCGGCCATCCCTGCCTGCTTGGGCCAGGATTCCGGATCCAGGTGGGCCATCCTTGAGCTGGCCTCGGTCAGGATTTCCTTAATGGCATCTGGCGAAGCCTTGGCCAGCTTGGCATAGGTTTCAAGGCCGGCGGTGGTCAGTGCTTCAGCGGCTTTCGGGCCAATGCCCTCTACCTTGGTAAGGTCATCAGCAGCGGCACTTTTCTCAGCTTTTGGGGCTTCCTCCTTTTTAGCTTCTTCTTTGACCGCTACGGCCACCTCAGCAACTTCCTTGGGTTTTTTAGCCGGCTCGGGTTGTTTTTCGGCTTTAGCGGCTTTCGGCGCTTTTTTCACCACCTTGGCATCGTCATCTTCATCCTCGTCGATGACCAGGGCTTTTGAAGTTACTTCCTCTTCTTCGTCCTCCCCATTGTCGGACATCTTATCAGCCTTTCTTTCCGCCAGTCCTTCGGCAACGGCATTGGTCACCGAGGCCATGATCACTTCGATAGATTTGGAGGCATCGTCATTGGAAGGGATCACAAAATCAATGGGCCTCGGATCGGAATTGGTATCCACCATGGCGAAGATGGGGATGTTTAGTTTTTGCGCTTCCTTCACAGCGATGTGTTCCCTCATGGTGTCTACCACGAACAGGGCACCTGGCAGGCGTGTCATATCGGCGATGGAACCCAGGTTCTTTTCCAGTTTCGCACGTAGGCGGTCTACCTGTAGCCGCTCCTTTTTGGAAAGGGTATTGAAAGTGCCGTCTTTTTTCATACGGTCGATGGAAGCCATTTTTTTAACGGCCTTCCGGATGGTGACGAAGTTGGTCAGCATCCCACCGGGCCATCGCTCCGTGATATAGGGCATGTTGACATTGGCCACTTTTTCGGCCACAATATCCTTGGCCTGTTTTTTGGTCGCTACAAAAAGGATTTTCCTGCCGGAGGAAGCGATCTTCTTGAGGGCCTCGTTGGCCTCTTCCAGTTTTGCGACGGTTTTGTAAAGGTTGATGACGTGGATCCCGTTGCGCTCCATGTAGATATAGGGCGCCATGTTGGGATTCCATTTGCGGGTGAGGTGGCCAAAATGCACCCCGGCTTCCAATAAGTCTTTTACTTCTGCTTTTTTTGCCATTTTTCTTAGTTTACGTTCTTTTGAATTAGCAATGCCCAAGTGGTATCCCGCCCCGGAGGGTGGAAAGCCTTGCGCATTTAGATGCTAAACTAAATGTACCCCCGGGGAGACCGGGGATTTTTAATTATCCCTATGACGAGGGACTTTCAAGGAACTTCAGTTAATAATAGAATATTCAAACAAAGGCTTCCCGAAGGAAGCACTGGTATTATCGTTTAGAGAACTGGAATTTCTTACGGGCTTTCTTCTGGCCGTATTTCTTACGTTCCACCATACGCGGGTCTCTGGTAAGGAGGCCTTCGGGCTTTAGCAGGCTCCTGTTTTCTACATCCACCTCGCAAAGCGCCCTGGAAAGGGCCAGGCGAACCGCTTCTGCCTGCCCGGTAATGCCGCCACCGTATACATTGACGGTTACGTCATAGGTGTCTTCCGTGTTGGTAAGGCTAAAAGGTTGCTTTACTTTATATTGAAGGGTCGGGGTAGAGAAGTAATCGGCCAGGTCACGTTTGTTGATCGTGATTTTGCCTTTTCCCTGGGATACATAAACGCGGGCCACCGCTGTTTTCCTTCTTCCAATTTTATGAATCACCTCCATTATTTAAGGTCGTTTAAATTAATTGCTGTTGGTTTTTGGGCTTCCTGCTGGTGATCCGGGCCTACATATACTTTCAAGTTCCTGAACAGGTCTGCTCCCAGTTTGTTCTTGGGTAGCATCCCTTTTACCGCCTGCTCGATGATACTGGCGGGTTTTTTCTCCAGCAACTCCTTGGCGGTGCGGGAACGCTGTCCTCCGGGGTACCCGGTATAGCGCAAATAGACCTTGTCGTTCCATTTGTTGCCGCTAAGCTGAACTTTTTCGGCGTTGACCACGATCACGTTATCTCCGCAGTCTACGTGTGGCGTAAACTCGGGTTTATGCTTGCCCCTCAGCAAACTGGCCACTTTGGAGGCTAGCCGGCCCAGGGTTTGACCCTCGGCATCTATCAGCAACCATTGCTTGTTTACAGTGGCTTTGTTGGCTGATATGGTTTTGTAGCTTAATGTATCCACTACCCTTATGATTTATAAATTAAACACTTCAATCCCGTTTAGCGGGCTGCAAATGTACGATTAATAAGTTGAAATACAAATGCATGTTGGGCAATATTTTTCGAGGAGTGTGTCTTTTCCAGGCCTTCCCGCAAATTTGTCAAAAGAAGGCCGTATTTCCGTACTCGCGGCAATACAATATACCTGGCCAGGTCGCTCAGGTACCTGTCAGCCAGCGGTCAAAAGGACATTCTTCCCCGATGCTCCTGGGCCTGTTGCTGCTTTCTTTTATGGCCACTGCCTGGAAAACGAGGCCGCATAGCCTGCTGCTTGCCTTTGACCCTGTTGGCTGTCAGTGCGCTTCCAGCCAATTGGCCCCAACCCCCATCTCCACATCCAGGGGTACCTTGAGTTCGTAGGCGTTTTCCATTTCTGATTTGATGAGTTGCTTCACCTTTTCCAGTTCCGGCTGGTAGACGTCAAAAACCAATTCGTCATGTACCTGCAGGAGCATTTTGGTTTTGAACGACCCCTCTTTTAATTTTTTGTGGATGCGGATCATGGCGATCTTGATGATGTCTGCCGCGCTTCCCTGTATGGGGGCGTTTACGGCGTTGCGTTCGGCCGCACCCCGCACCACGGCGTTGCTGCCATTGATATCCTTTAGGTACCGACGCCTCCCGAGTACGGTTTGTACATAGCCGTGTTCCCGGGCAAAATCAATCTGCTCACTGATATAGTTCCGCAGCTTGGGATAGGTTTTGTAATAGGTGTCGATCAAGTCTTTTGCCTCGGCCCTTGAGAGGTTGGTCTGGTTGCTCAGCCCAAAGGCCGAAACGCCATAGATAATCCCGAAGTTCACGGTTTTGGCGTTGCTGCGTTGTTCCCTCGTCACCTGCTCCAGGGGCACGTTAAATACCCTGGATGCTGTGGATGCGTGTATGTCTTCCCCGTTTTTAAAGGCCGCTATCATCGTGTCTTCATCGCTAAGGGCGGCAATGATCCGCAACTCTATCTGCGAATAGTCTGCCGATAGCAGGGTGTATTCCTCGTTGCGGGGGACAAATGCCTTCCGCACCTCCCTCCCGCGCTCTGTCCGTATGGGGATATTCTGCAGGTTGGGGTTGTTGCTGCTCAGGCGGCCGGTAGCAGCCACGGTTTGCATATAGTCTGTATGTACCCTGCCTGTACTGGGTTCTACCTGTTCGGGCAGGGCATCCACATAGGTGCTTTTAAGCTTGGTGAGCCCGCGGTATTCCAATACGTCCCGTATGATCTGGTGGTCTTTGGCCAGGTAGGAGAGCACATCTTCCGCCGTAGAGTACTGCCCGGTCCTGGTTTTTTTTGGCTTGTCGACCAGTTTCATTTTGTCAAAAAGGATCTCACCCAGTTGTTTGGGGGAGGCGATGTTGAATTCTTCCCCGGCCTCCTGGTATATTTTTTGTTCCAGTTGGCGGATATCCTCGTTTAAGGCCCCCGAAAGGGATTCCAGGAAGGCCGTGTCTAGCCGGATGCCTTCCAGTTCCATATCGGCCAGGACCCGCAACAGGGGGATTTCGATATTGTTGAACAGTTCCTCGGTGCTGGCGGCTGCCAGTTCGGGGCCAAAATGGGCGGCCAGCTGGAAGGTAATGTCGGCATCCTCCACGGCGTATTCGGTTTGCTGTTCCAGGGGAACGTCGCGCATGTTCAATTGGTTCTTTCCTTTTTTCCCGATCAGTTCGGTGATGGGGACAGGGGTGTAGTCCAGGTAGGTTTCCGCAAGTACGTCCATATTATGCCGCATGTCGGGATTGATCAGGTAATGGGCCAACATGGTATCAAACAAGGGGCCCCGGACCTCCATGTCGTATTGCCGGAGTACCTTGATGTCGTATTTCAGGTTTTGCCCGATTTTAACCATGGTTTCAGATGCAAAAAAGGGCCGGAGTTTTTCCAGGAGTTTCCGGGCCTCCTCCCTGCCTTCGGGAAAGGGCACATAATAGCCCTTGCCTGGCTCCCAGGAAAAGGCGATCCCCACCAGTTCGGCCTCCAGGGGGTTGATCGACGTGGTCTCGGTATCAAAACACACCCTGGATTGCTTCAGGAGGTTCTGGAGGAACAGTTTCATCCCCATCCCGGGGGCCACACTTTGGTAGACATGGGGTACGTCCCTGATGGTTTTCCTGCCCGATATTTCCTTGATGGTCGCCGGTGCATCCCCGTCGTTCCCGAAGAGTGAGAATTGTCCGCTTCCGGCTTCCCTGGCCTGTTCCCGGGCCGTTTCCGTGCTGGTGACCGGTGCCGCCTGGCCTTCGGTTTCCCCGCTGAAGATCTTGATGAACTGCTCGCGTAGCCGGCGGAATTCGAGTTCCTCAAAAATTTCCTGGACTTTTTCGCCGTCGGGCACAGACAGTTCGTAATCCTTGGCATCGAAAGTCACATCGCAGGTGACACAGATCGTCGCCAGTTTTTTGGACAGCCGGCCCAGCTCCGCATGCTCTTCCACCTTCTCCTTCATTTTACCTTTCAGCTTGTCGGTGTTTTCAAGCAGGGCCTCCATGGATCCAAATTCCGCGATGAACTTTTTGGCGGTTTTATCCCCCACACCGGGAAGTCCCGGGATATTGTCACTGGCGTCGCCCATCATCCCCAGGTAGTCGATCACCTGTTCGGGGCGTTCCACCCCAAAGCGTTTTTGCACCTCGGGGACCCCCCAGATCTCAATGCCATTGCCCATGCGTGCCGGCCGGTACATGAAGATGTTATCGGAAACCAGTTGCCCGAAGTCCTTGTCGGGGGTTACCATAAATACTTTGTACCCCTCTTTTTCGGCCTGTTTGGCCAGGGTGCCTATGAGGTCATCGGCCTCCAGCCCGGAAACTTCCACGCAGGGAATATGCATGGCCTCCAGGATTTTCTGTATGTACGGCACCGCTACGCGTATGGCATCGGGCGTTTCATCGCGGTTTGCCTTATAGTCCTCAAAGAGCTCGGTGCGTTCGGCGCTGCCGTCCTTATCAAAGCAGACGGCCAGGTGGTCGGGTTTTTCCCGCCTTATCACGTCGAAAAGGGAATTCATAAACCCCATGATGGCCGAGGTGTCCATACCCTTGGAATTGATCCTTGGGTTTTTGATAAGGGCGTAATACCCGCGAAAAATCAATGCGTAGGCGTCCAGTAAAAAAAGTCGTTTTTGTGCTGCCATGGTCTTTGTTATAGAAAGGATTCAAAACTACGAACTTTCGCCGCGGTAAGAAAGGGCTTATGGGGTAATGTAGGTGGCAGATACAGGGTTAAAGTGCCCTTTGCGGTTATACACCCGGTAGGAAAAGCCGGGGTGGATACAGAAAGCGCCGGTTTCCCCTTTTTTGTTCACCGCGATAAAGCCCACCTGGAAATCTTTGTAATCCGGGTTCTTTGCGATGATGCGCCGCACCCCTTCCTCGCAGGCTTCCTGTGGTGATTTGCCCTGCCGCATAAGTTCGACGATCAGGAAGCTGCCCACGGTGCGGACCACTTCTTCCCCCACGCCGGTGGCCGTGGCGCCGCCCACCTCGTTGTCTATGAACAAACCGGCCCCTATGATGGGGGAGTCGCCCACACGCCCGGCCATCTTGTAGGCCATGCCGCTGGTAGTGCATGCCCCGGCGATATCGCCTTGTGCGTCCAGGCACAACATCCCAATGGTATCGTGGTTTTCGATGTTGATCACGGGCTCGTACCGCGAGGTTTCCTGCCAGGCCAGCCACTCTTTCCTGGACTTCTCGGTGAGGAGCTCGGTCTTCTCAAAGCCTTTTTCATAGGCGAACTGTTCGGCCCCTTTTCCGGCAAGCATGACGTGGGGGGTGTCTTCCATCACCTTACGGGCTACCGATACCGGATGTTCTATGTTCTGAAGGCAAACCACCGCACCGCAATTGCCGTCCTTATCCATGATACAGGCATCCAGGGTTACATGCCCATCCCGGTCGGGCCGCCCCCCCTTGCCTACGGTCTGGTTGTCTACGTCAGATTCCTCGACCATGACCCCCTGTTCTACGGCATCCAGGGAACTCCCGTTGTTTTCCAGGATTTCCCATGCCTTTGCGGTGGCATTGGGTACGTCCCAGGTGGCGATCACCATGGGGTATCCCTCAAACAAGGCCGTATGGGCTTTTGGTTTGGCTCCGGTGGATAGCGAACCAGCCGAAGCCACAAAAGGGGCTGCCACCAGCCCGGCAGAACTGAGGGTAGACTTTTTTAAAAACTTTCTTCTTTGCATTGGTGCAGGTTCTTTACTTTTAAGTCCCTAAATATAGGTAATATGATTGTAGAAGTATGCGCCAATTCCCTCGAATCCGCCTTGATTGCCGAAAGGGCTGGGGCCGACAGGATAGAGCTTTGCTCCGAATTGGCCGTAGGGGGTATTACCCCTTCCTATGGGGTATTGCAGCAGGTGCGTGAGGCGGTATCCATCCCCGTCCATGTACTCATACGCCCACGCAGCGGTGACTTTACCTATTCGGAGGCCGAATTCGAAACCATGTGCCTGGATATAGCCCATTGTGTAACGATGGGTTTTGATGGGATCGTGGCAGGTGTTTTGCAGGACAACTTCTTCCTGGACCAGACGCGCATGCGGCAGCTCCTTTCCCTGAAAGGGGGGTTGCATTTTACCTTCCACCGTGCCTTTGACTGGATTCCCAACCCGATGGAGGCCTATGGGGCCCTGGAGGCCCTTGGGGTAGGCACCCTGCTGAGCTCTGGGCAGGCAGGCAGCGCATTGGAGGGGCTGCCTTTACTTCGCAAGCTCCGGGATGCGGAAGGACGTTGCACCGTGATGCCCGGTGCCGGGATTGGCTCCGAAAATGCCCGCATATTCCTGGAGGCTGGCTTCAGTGCACTGCACCTGTCTGCCGCCACCCTTTTCCCGCACCTGCCGTCAGCCCCGCCCATTCCAATGAACAGCCCACGTTTTTTGTCGGATACCCATCGGCTTCTAAGCCAGGAGTCCGTACTCCGCTCCGTGGTGGAAAGCGTAAAATAAATTGTTAATACGGGCTTTAAAAGGGGGTCAAAGGGATATATTTGTAAAAAGTGCGTCATGCTCCGTTGGATATTTTTTGTGGTTGTCTACCTGGTGTTGTGTTTCTATGCCCTACAGGCACTAAAGACCGCCACGCGCTATCCCTGGGTGTATTATTTGTACATGGTGGTAACGCTTTTGGTGCTGGGCAACTTTATTTACCAGTTTACCGTGGGGGAAGCGGATGGCCGGGTGCTCAGCCGGCCCAAAAGCTATGCTTTCGGCTTCTTGCTGGCTATGCTGACCTTTAACCTGATCACTATCCTCTTCCTGTTCTCCGAGGACATCTTCCGGCTTTTCTCCGGGGCGTACCACCGCTTGTTCGGGGGGTCCGAAGAATTCAGCCTGCCCACCCGCAGGAGGTTTCTGAGCCTGGTGGCGTTGGGGATGGCAGCCATGCCTTTCGGTGCCCTGCTCTACGGGATGTACCGGGGCAAATACAATTTTAAGGTGCTCCGCTACCAGTTGGAGTTTGACGACCTGCCCCCGGCCTTTGATGGCTACCAGATCACCCATATTTCGGATGTGCACAGCGGCAGTTTTGACAACCGGCCCAAGATTGAATACGCCATTGACCTGGTCAACCGGCAAAAAAGCGATGTGCTTTTTTTTACCGGGGACCTGGTGAATAACAAAACCGATGAAATGAAGCCCTGGGCCAAGCTGTTTTCCCAATTGCAGGCCCCTGACGGGAAATTTTCCATCCTGGGCAACCACGACTATGGCGACTATATCCCCTGGGAAACCGATGAGGCCAAACTGCAAAACCTGGAAGACCTCAAACGGCTGCAGCGGGAAATGGGATTCGACCTGCTCTTGAACGAGAGCCGCTATCTGCAGAAAGGCGATGACCGCCTGGCAATCATCGGCGTAGAAAACTGGGGGCGAGGTGGCTTTAAAAAAGCCGGCGACCTGAAAAGGGCGAGCGCTGCCATAGGGGCCGATGATTTCAAGATACTCCTGAGCCATGACCCTTCCCACTGGGAGGATGTGGTGCTGCAGGACGAATGGCACTACCACCTTACCCTTAGCGGGCATACCCATGGCATGCAGTTTGGCATTGAAATCCCGGGCCTGGTGAAATGGAGCCCCGTCAAATGGCGCTATAAATACTGGGCAGGGGTTTATGAGGAACTTGGGCAGTTGATCAATGTCAACCGGGGCTTTGGTTTTTTAGGGTACCCGGGCAGGGTGGGTATTTGGCCTGAGATCACCGTGATTACCCTAAGGAAGAAATCCGTGGCCTAACCCCGGCCTACACAGCGTATTGCAAAAATCTGGCCCGTGGTGTATTTTTAACAATTTTTCATACATTTGAAGCATAACCCAAGCAACTAGCTATGTCTAAATTCGGTGAGCTTATAGATTTGAATGTCCCTGTATTGCTGGATTTTTATGCCGAGTGGAATGAGCAGTCTACGGCCATGCACCCGGTCCTCAGGGATGTGGCCGCGGCCTTGGGCGACAAGGGCAAAGTCATCAAGATCGATGTCGATAAGAACAAGGAACTCTCCCAGGCCCTTAGGATCAAAGGACTCCCCACATTGATGATCTATAAGAAGGGCGAGATGGTCTGGCGGCAAAGCGGGGAACAGGACGCCAACACCCTGATCGGGATCCTGAATGAATACATCTGATTCTCAGGCCGGAAAGCCCCCCACTGCGAACACATTACCTCCTTATTTTCTGAGTAACGAAGCCCGCCTATTCCTGCGGTAACGGGATCGTATCCTCCAGGACCCCCGTGGTGGTGTTGTCTACCGCGGTGGTGTCCGATACCGGCATTGTATCTATTAGGTCTGTGCCCGGTGCTTCGGGCAGTGCTTCTTCATCGAGCAGGTCGTTCTGGTAGAATTGCGTAAACCGGTCTATTTGTTCGTTGAAGATCAGGGTTTCCTTTTCCGCGAGTTCCTTGTCATTGTTTTCTATGAGGATGTCGATGCACCTGCGGTACGCCTCCATATCGGACAGGATATCCTCGATCTTGGCGTACTGTTCGTCCAGTGGGACCCCCGCGTAATAATCCAGGCGGTCTTCGTAAATGCCCTTCAGCTGCCCATAGAGTTCGCGGGCCTTGGTGGTTTCCCCTACTTTGTAATACCCGTCCACAAAAGGTTCCACAAAGGTATAAAATCCATAAAAGTCCACCGGCAGGTGGGTCATGGCAAGGTCAATGATGTCTTTCGCCTTGTCGATTTTGTTCTCCCTGATCAGGGTCTCGACCAGTCGGGCCAGGTTACTGCGGAATGAGAGCCCCTGCGTACGGGTCTGGGGGTCATGGTAAATGTCCGGGCTGCCGGAATTGCCCCAGTCCCATTGGGTGACAATATCGTACATCAGGTCGCTGTCTATTCGCCCCATTTCAAACGTACTGCGGTTCTGGGTCCTGATCGGCACCAGCTTGTAGGCGAGCCCGTCGAGCTGCAGGTATTCTTTCATCCAGATATATTCTGCGCTGTCAAAGCTTCCTCCTGAGAAATAGATGGGCCGCTTCCAATCGTTATTCGCCATGATATCCAGCATCATGATCCGGTTTTTGGGCAAGGCATTGGGAAGGTCAATATCGATGTAATCTACGATGAGGGCAGAGTCCTTTTCCTTGACCAGGCCGCTCTCCAGTACATTCTTTTTATTGACCGGGATACGGATCTTATTGGTGGGATAGTATACCAGGTCCAGGGTATTTTCTGAGTATTCGCTGACGTCGGCGCCCTGCATTTCCAGGATGTGTCGGAATTTGGTTTGCGGGTTGTCGCTACCCACCCAGTTGATAAAATCCTTGACGTCCCAGCGTTTATCGGTTAGCCCCTGGTAATAGATGACATCCCGGTTCCCATAGCGGTAGAGGTTATGGGTCAGTTGTGAGGGGATGGGATCGCTTTCGTAGGCCTTTCGTTTCATCTGGTCCACGTACCAATCGGTCGCGAAGAGGCTGGTGCAGATGACCCGCACATCGGTGCGGTAGCCTTCTATTTCCTGTACATACCAGAGGGGGAAGGTGTCGTTGTCGCCGATGGTAAAGATCATGGCGCCGGCATCTTCCTGGCAGGAATCCAGGTAGGCCTTTGCGCTGGCTTCGGCCGTATAGCGGCCAGACCGGTCGTGGTCGTCCCAGTTCTGATAGGCCATTACCGCGGGGACTGCCAATAGACAAACCAGGGTAATGGCGGGGGCCAGGATCTTGGGGTTCAGCCATTTTTTAAATTCCTCGAACAGGCCGTAAACCCCCATGCCGATCCAGATCCCGAAAATATAGAAGGAGCCTACCAGCGAATAATCACGCTCCCTGGGCTGGAAGATATACGGGTTGGTGTAAAATTGTATGGCCAGTCCTGTAAACAGGAAGAAGATGAGCAGTACCCAGAATTGTTTCTGGTTTTTGGTGACCTGGAAAACCAGGCCGATGATCCCCAGGATCAGAGGCAAAAAGAAATAGGTGTTACGGCCCTTGTTGTCAAGCACGTCCTGGGGCAGGTTCTCCTGGCTCCCGAGGCGAAGGCTGTCTATGAACCCAATCCCGCTGAGCCATTCCCCGTTCCCGTTATATCGTCCCTGGAGGTCATCCTGCTTCCCGGTAAAATTCCACATAAAATAGCGCCAGTACATGTACCCGAACTGGAACTTGAACATGTAGATGATATTTTGCCAGATGGTGGGGGGTTGCACCTCCAGATATTCCCCGAACTGCCTCAGGAAACTGACATATTGCTCCGCGTCGATTTCCCCGTTGGCATAGCCGGTCTTCAGTTGGGTGATGGCCTTACGGAGTTCTTCATTGGAGGTTTTCATCCTGAAATCGAGCGGGCCAAAATAACGGATGTAGTTTTCGGCATGCTGGTCGCTCCACATCCTGGGCAGGGGGCCCATGTGCTTTTCATTGGAGCCCTGTATGGCCCCTTTGTACTTGTTGACAATAACGTATTTGCCCAGTTTTTCGTCTTTCTCGTATTTGGGCTCGTCGTCTTTGTCTTCCCCGGGAGGGGCGAAGGTGTCGGAATAGTACGCGCCGTATACCGGGCTGTCTACCCCGGGGTACTGCTCCCTGTTGTAGTAGGCGAGGAGCGACCTGGCGTCTTCGGGGTTGCCTTCATTGATGACCACATTGGCGTTGGCCCGTACCGGGAGCAGCAGCCAGGTGGAAAAGCCCAGGAAGATGAACATACAGCACAACACTATGGTATTGGCGATGCGGTAGTTGTTCTTCCGGGTATACCGGAGCCCCAGGTAAAAGGCCAGGGTAAACAGCAGCCCCATGATGATGGTACCCGAATTGAATGGGAGGCCGATGCTGTTGATAAAGAAGACCTCGCTCCATCCGAAGAGCTTGAGCACATAGGTCAGGGAGAATTTATATACCAGCATCAGGATAACTACTACCAGGAGGTTTGCCAGCAGGAAATTCTTGACCGTGGTGGTCTTGTATTTTTTAAAGAAGTACAGCAGGCCTATGGAAGGGATCGCCAGAAAGCCCATAAACTGTACCCCGAAGGTGAGGCCAATCACAAAGCAAATGAGTACCAGCCAGCGGTTTCCCCTGGGCTCCTCCATTTCATCTACCCATTTCAACCCCAGCCAGAGCTGCAGGGCCATGATCAGGCTGGCCATACCGTATACCTCGGTTTCAACGGCATTGAACCAGAAACTGTCGGAGTACGTAAAGGCCAGGGCACCTACCAGGCCACTGCCCAGCACGGCCAGGGCCTGGGCGTTGCTCAGCACACCCTCTTCCCCGATAAGTTTGCGGGTTAGGTTGGTGATCGTCCAAAACATGAGGAGGATGGTGAAGGCACTGGAAACGCCAGACATATAGTTGACCATTTGGGCCGTGTGGTCTGCGTCCAGGGCAAACATGGCAAAAAAGGCGCCTATCATCTGGAACAGCGGGGCCCCCGGGGGGTGGCCCACCTGTAATTTAGCAGAAGTGCTGATGTATTCCCCGGCATCCCAGAAGCTTCCGGTGGGTTCTACCGTAATACCGTATGTGATAAGGGCTATAAAAAAAACGACCCATCCTAGGATGGTGTCCCATTTATCAAAATTCTTTGAAAACATGTATTGGCAGTTATCCGATCGTGGCGAATTTACTAATTAAAATAGATATGGTGGGGTATTTTTCTCAAAGCTTTAACGCCTGAAGATCTTCTTTTTGAAGGAATGTTTTTAAAATTGTTTGTGCATACCAAAGTTTGTCATAAATTTGCAGCCTCAATAGGGTACTGGCCTATGGTGTAATTGGCAACACTACTGATTTTGGTTCAGTCATTCTAGGTTCGAGTCCTAGTAGGCCAACATAAAACAATTGCTTTTCCCGGGGTTCCTTCGCCCCGGGATTTTTTTTGCCCACGCCCGGGGTGCCTGCCCATGACGGCGTCCGGTTTTGGGAACATCCGTACCCCAAAGCCCCTTTCGGCACCGCCCGTAGTGATCAGCCTACCAATGGTGGCCCGCAATTCCTGTGGAAACTTTCGGGGGCCACCCATCCCCGGATTTCGCGGAATTGCAGCCGGGCCACCAAAGAAGGCCGTATCAACCCAAATAATCAAAACATGATACAAAGCCCAAGGTACATGCATTCCCTGCAATTTGCTTGCAGTCTGCCTGCCCGGGCAATCCGTGCTGAAAACAGGGGCTGCCCCTGTGTTAATCCGCTGATAATCTTTATTTTTGTCTTCCCTCATGGCAGGAAGGCAGTATTACAGATTGTTGGAGGATGCAGTATTTGGTAAGTAAAAAAATTGTATATTTGCCGCACTGAAAGAATATAGATGTATTCATGAGGGGACAATTTGTCCCCTCTTTTATTAGGGATACTTTTGGATAAACCGCCACTGGCAACCAGGGAGAACCCTTGATTTCAGTGGGGTGGCCCAAAAAGTCGGGAAACGGATAAGTTAGAGAATATGTTGAAGGAAAAGGTGATGGCACTCCTGGAAAAGGTGTTTGTGGAAAACCCCTCACTGTTCCTGCTGGACCTTTTGGTGACCCCGGACCATCAGATCCGCATAGTGCTTGATGGTGATGCGGGTGTGAACCTACAGGATTGCATGAAGGTGAGCAGGGCCGTAGAGCAGGGCCTGGACAGGGAAGCGGAAGACTTCTCGCTGGAGGTCACCTCCGCCGGGGCCACCGCCCCTTTACAAATGGCCAGGCAATATGCCAAGAACATCGGGAGGAAATTATCGGTCAGGGCCGTGGAAGGTACCTTCGAGGGAAAGCTTACTGCGGTTGACGGCGACAGGATTACCCTGGAATGGAAAGCCCGTGAGCCCAAACCGGTAGGAAAAGGAAAAGTCACAGTACAGAAAAAGCAGGAAATTGCCCTGTCTGATATTGAAGAAGCAAAAGTTGTATTAAAATTCTAATTGTAGATCAAAAATGGAAAATATTGCGTTGATCGAATCTTTCTCTGAATTTAAGGATGATAAATTCATAGACAGGGTAACGCTGATGGCGATTTTGGAGGATGTATTCAGGAATGCGTTAAAAAAGAAGTTTGGTTCGGATGATAACTTTGACATTATTATCAACCCCGACAAGGGCGACCTTGAAATCTGGCGTAACCGTACTGTGGTCGAAGATGGGGCCGTAGAAGATCCCAACGAGGAGATTTCCCTTTCAGACGCGAGGAAGATTGAGCCCGATTTTGAAGTGGGAGAAGATGTTTCCGAAGAGGTGAAGCTCATCAACCTGGGTCGCAGGGCGATCCTGGCCCTGAGGCAGAACCTGATCTCCAAGATCCACGAGCACGACAATACGACCATCTATAAACAGTTCAAGGACCTGGAAGGCGAGATATACACGGCCGAAGTGCACCATATACGCCACAAGGCGATTATCCTGCTCGATGATGAAGGCAACGAGATCATCCTCCCCAAAGACAAACAGATCCCCTCAGATTTTTTCAGGAAGGGAGACAACGTGCGGGGGATTATAGAAAGCGTGGAATTGAAAGGGAACAAGCCCATGATCATTATGTCGCGGACTTCGCCCCAGTTCCTCGAGCAATTGTTCTTCCAGGAGATCCCGGAAGTTTTTGACGGCTTGATCACAATCAAGAAGGCCGTGCGCATACCGGGTGAAAAGGCAAAAGTGGCCGTGGATTCCTATGACGACCGAATTGACCCCGTAGGGGCCTGTGTGGGGATGAAAGGATCCCGTATCCATGGGATTGTCCGGGAATTGGGCAATGAGAATATCGATGTGATCAACTGGACCAATAACCCGCAGCTCATGGTCACCAGGGCACTGAGCCCGGCCAGGGTCTCCTCGGTGAAACTGAATGACGAGAAAATGACGGCCCAGGTATTCCTCAGGCCCGAGGAGGTTTCCAAAGCCATCGGGCGTGGGGGGCATAACATCCGCCTTGCCGGGCAAATGACAGGCTACGAGATAGATGTCTTCCGGGAAGGGGTGGAAGAAGATGTGGAACTTACCGAGTTTTCCGATGAAATCGAAGGATGGATTATCGAGGAGTTCAAGAAAATCGGACTGGATACCGCCCGAAGTGTACTGGAGCAGGACGTGGAAGATCTGGTAAAGAGGACGGATCTCGAAGAGGAAACTATAGCAGATGTCATCCGCATCCTCAAGGAAGAGTTTGAAGATTAAGCTATATATTAGCAGCAAAATAAAAGAAGAGGTAAATAGATTTTATGGCAGATAATGCAACAATAAGGCTTAATAAGGTCTTGAGAGAGCTTAATATTTCGTTGGACAGGGCGGTCGATTTCCTTGCCTCCAAAGGGCATGATGTGGACGCCAGACCGAATTCCAAGATCTCCAATGACGTATATCAGGTGCTCCTGGACGAGTTCCAGACCGATATGAGCAAAAAAGTTGCATCCAAGGAGGTAGGCGAAGAGAAACGGAAAGAAAAGGAAGCCATCAGACTTCAGTTGGAGCGCGAACAGGAAGAGAAAAGGATTGCCAGGGAACAACGGGAAGCCCAAAAGGAAGTGATTACTGCGAAAGCAGAACTGGCTGGACCCAAAACCGTTGGTAAAATAGACCTGGATGCCCCCAAGGGTAAGAAGGCGGAGCCCGAGAAGGCAGAACCCGCCGTGGCCCCCAAGGAAGAAGCGCCCGCGGTAGAAAAGCCTGCGGCCAAAGAAACGCCGGAGGCCCCGGCGAAGGAAGAGGTGAAAGAAGCCGAAGCCGAAAAGAAACCGGAGGCAGCGGAAGGAAAGCCCGAAGTCATGGAAACCAAGTATAAAAAACTGGCCGGGCCTACGATTACCGATAAAATCGACCTTTCGCAGTTCAAGAAACCCAAGAAGAAAAAAGAAGAGAAGAAAGAGGCGAGCGATAAAAAGAAACGCAGGAAGCGTATCATGAGTACCCCCGGCGGTGGTGCCCCGGGCAGGGGCCGGACCGGTGGCAAGAAAGGCCAGCGGTTTGCTTCTTCCCAAAAGGTAGAGCCTACCGAAGAGGAGGTGCAAAAACAAGTCCGGGAAACCCTTGAAAAACTGCAGGGAAAAACCAAGAAAGGCAAAGGGGCCAAATACCGAAGGGATAAACGCGACCAGCACCGGCAACAGACCGAGAAGGACCTGGAGCAACAGGAACTGGAAAGCAAAACCCTGAAGGTGACAGAATTTGTGACCGTGGGCGAAGTGGCGACCATGATGGATGTGCCAACGACCCAGATTATTTCTGCTTGTATGTCACTGGGCATCATGGTTACCATGAACCAGCGCCTTGATGCCGAAACGCTCTCTATAGTGGCCGACGAGTTTGGCTATGAAGTTGAATTTGTCACCACCGAGCTGGAAGATTCGATAGATGAAGTCGAAGATGCCCCGGAAGACCTGAAACCAAGGGCCCCCATCGTAACCGTCATGGGGCACGTGGATCACGGGAAGACCTCCTTGCTCGACTATATCCGTAAGGAGAACGTCATCGCCGGCGAGAGCGGGGGGATCACCCAGCACATCGGCGCCTATGCCGTGGAACTGGACAACGGGCAACGCATTACCTTCCTGGATACGCCCGGACACGAGGCCTTTACCGCCATGCGTGCCCGGGGGGCGCAGGTGACCGATATTGCCATCATCGTTGTGGCGGCAGACGACAATATCATGCCACAGACCAAAGAGGCTATCAGCCACGCCCAGGCGGCAGGAGTGCCGATCGTATTCGCGATCAACAAGATCGACCGGCCCACCGCCAACCCGGATAAGATCAAGGAAGGCCTTGCCGGTATGAACCTGTTGGTGGAAGACTGGGGTGGAAAGATCCAGTCGCACGATATCTCGGCCAAAACAGGACAAGGGGTCAAGGAACTGCTCGAAAAAGTATTGCTGGAAGCGGAACTCCTGGAACTCCAGGCGAATCCCGATAAAAATGCCACCGGTACTGTCGTTGAAGCCTTCCTGGACAAGGGTCGGGGATACGTTTCTACCGTATTGGTACAAGCGGGTACCTTGAAAATAGGCGACTACGTGCTTGCCGGTACCTGTAGCGGCAAAGTAAAGGCCATGCACGACGAAAGGGGTAAGGTCATCAAGAAGGCCACACCCTCTACGCCGGTTTCCATCCTCGGTCTGGACGGCGCGCCCCAGGCAGGGGATAAGTTCAACGTCATGGAGGATGAAAAAGAAGCGAAACAGATTGCCGCCAAGCGCAGCCAGCTCCTGAGGGAGCAGTCAGTCCGTACCCAACGCCATATCACCCTGGATGAGATCGGAAGGCGAATCGCCCTTGGAGAGTTCAAAGAATTGAACATCATCCTGAAAGGGGATGTGGACGGTTCCGTGGAAGCCCTGACCGATTCCTTCCAGAAATTATCAACGGATGAGATTCAGGTAAACATCATCCACAAAGGGGTGGGGGCCATCACCGAATCGGATGTGCTGCTGGCCTCGGCTTCGGATGCCATTGTGATCGGGTTTAACGTGAGGCCGATGGGCAACGCACGCGATATAGCCGATAAGGAGGAAATAGATATCCGTATGTACTCTATTATCTACGATGCCATCAACGACCTTAAGGATGCCATGGAGGGCATGCTGTCTCCGGAGATGAAGGAAGAGATTACCGGGACCGCCGAGATACGGGAAACTTTCAAGATTTCGAAAGTGGGGACCATTGCCGGTTGTATGGTGACCAGCGGAAAGATATTCAGGAATTCGAACATACGCTTGATTCGTGACGGCGTGGTGATTTTTACCGGCGAGCTGACTTCCCTGAAACGCTTCAAGGACGATGTGAAAGAAGTGTCAAAAGGGTACGATTGCGGGTTGCAGATAAAGAACTACAATGATATCAGGGAGGGCGACATTGTGGAGGCCTTCCAGGAAGTAGCCGTTAAGAAAACCTTGTAACAGGCCGGTTGAGATGCCGGATCACGCAAAAAAAAAGCCCCGTTATCGGGGCTTTTTTTCTGGGGTCAGTATCAGGGATTCCGGATATTTTTTGCGGACCTCAATAAATTGCCGCTCGGCTTCCAGCTTGGTGGGAAACCGCCCCACATGTACTCGGTACGTTGGGGAATCAAAAATGATCTTCGAATACCAGCCCGGAAAATCAATCGCTGCATCCGATTTTAATTTTTGGGCCTTTTCAAAGGACCCGAAACCCACCTGTATGGTGTAAAAATTGGCTTCGGAGTTCGCGGTTTTATACAGCTGGAGCAGTTGCGAAATTTGCGGGTCCTGTTCAATGTCGATCCTGCCCTGCTGTGCAGCGGCCAACAGGGTGAAAAGCATCAAGAATAAGGTGGTTATTGCCGTTTTCATGCACTTTGTCTTATTTGCGTTTTCGTTCATATACAAAGGTAAATTATTAACGGTTAAACAGCTTGGAAAGGCATTATTTAGAACAATTATAAATTATATATTATAAATCCCTTAACATTTCCAAAATAAAGTCTATGTCGTATTTTTGTCGACAATTCAAAAGGCGATGAATTACCAACCTGTACCTGTTTTACGGTAATAATCATGCCAAGATTTCGATAGAAGTTTTTAAGTATGAACCTGAGCTCTTTAAAATGATTATTTCGATGTTGTTGGGTAATTGTTTTAAAAAGAGGGGGTTTTGTATGACTATAGAAAATATTGAACGCAAACACATGAAAAAGGGTTTAAACCGTCATCCACTTTCAAGAATATTTGGTCTTAGCCTTCTTGTTTTCCTACTCCTTTCCAACTCATTGATTTCCCAGGAAGCTGCCGCTGAAGAGGCTCCGGCTGCCGAAGCCGCTGCGGAGGCGGGGGGAGATCCGGCCAAGGGGAAGCAACTTTTTAACCAGAATTGCGCGGCCTGCCATTCCCTGGACCGTAAAATGACCGGTCCGGCCCTGGCGAACGTTGAGCAACGGCTTTTGGATGACGAAGGGCTGGACAAAGAATGGCTCTATGCCTGGATCAAGAACAACCAGGCGCTGATTAGCGCCGGGGACGCCTACGCGGTTAGGATCTACAATGAATACAATCAGGCCCAGATGACGGCCTTCCCTACCCTGAGCAATCAGGATATAGATGACATCCTGGCCTATACGGCCGCACCCCCTCCGGCCCCTGTAGCCGCTGCCGCCGCCGCCGCGGGTTCCGAACAGGGTGGCGCTGCTTCTTCAGGGGTGTCCAACGAACTCATCCTGGGGGCGCTGGTCCTGGTGTTCGGATTGCTGGTGGTCATGCTGATCCTTGTGAATAACACGTTAAGGCGCATTGCCGAAGCCAACGGGGTGGTCCTCGAAAAGGAAAAGGCCGCTAAGCGCACCCCTGTTTGGAAGGCCTTCGCCAAAAACCAGTTCCTGGTATTGGTAACCTCCATTTTCCTGATCCTGGCCGCGGGGTATTATGCCTACGGTTGGATGATGCAGGTGGGGGTAGACCAGGGCTACGCCCCTATACAGCCTATCCATTACTCCCATAAAATCCACGCGGGCGATAACCAGATAGACTGTAAGTATTGCCACTCCTCTGCAAGGGTATCCAAACATTCCGGGATCCCTTCCCTGAATGTTTGTATGAACTGCCACAAGTCTATTTACGAATACAAGGGGAACCCCGAGGGCCCCAGTGCCGAGGATATCGCGAATGGCTACACCAATGAATTTTACACCAAAGAGATCAAAAAACTGTACAAAGCTGTGGGTTGGGATGAGGAGAACCAGCGATACACGGGTGAATCACAGCCGGTGGAGTGGGTGCGCATCCATAACCTGCCCGATTTTGCCTATTTCAACCACTCCCAGCACGTAAGCGTGGCCGGGATCGAATGCCAGACCTGTCACGGGCCTGTAGAGGAAATGGAGATCATGTACCAGTATTCGCCCCTGACCATGGGATGGTGCATCAATTGCCACAGGGAAACCAAGGTCAACCTGGCCGACAATGCCTATTATGAGAACATCCACGCGGAGTTGTCAAAGAAATACGGCGTAGAGGAACTCACCGCCGCGCAGATGGGGGGGCTTGAGTGTGGAAAATGTCATTATTAATAAAACTAAGCAGCAGCTAATTTCAGAGATATCGTATGGCATCAAACAAGAAATATTGGAAAAGTGAAGCGGAGTTAAATCCCAACGATTCCATTGTTGAGACGCTAAGACAGAATGAATTCCCGGAAGAAATCCCCGTAGATGATTTCCTGGGGGACAAGGACAGCCTTTCGGCCACGACGACCAACCGTAGGGATTTTCTCAAATACGTGGGTTTTAGTACCGCAGCTGCATCCCTTGCGGCCTGTGAAGGACCCGTCAAATACTCGATCCCTTACGTGGTGCAGCCGGAACGCATCATCCCCGGGGTGTCCAATTACTACGCGACCACCATTGCAGACGGTTTTGATTTTGCCAGCATCCTGGTAAAAACCCGGGAAGGCAGGCCTATCAAGATTGAAAACAATACCGATGCCAAGGCGCATGGCGGGGCCAATGCCCGGGTGCAGGCCTCGGTCCTTTCGTTATACGACAGCACCAGGATACAGGGGCCGCTTTCCAACGGCGAGCCTGTAGAATGGGATGTGCTGGATGCTACCGTCAAGGCAAAATTGGCGGGTCTGGCCAATTCGGGACGGCAAGTCGCGTTACTCACGCAGACTTACGCCAGCCCTTCTACCTCCCGGTTGATTGACGATTTCAGGATGATGTACCCCAATGTGAGTCATGTCACCTACGATGCCATATCAGAAGATGCCGCCTTAACGGCTTTTGAGCAAAAATATGGCGAACGCGCCCTGCCCGATTATGATTTTAGCAAGGCGGAGCTTATTATTTCTTTCGGTGCCGATTTTCTTGGCGACTGGCACGGGGGTGGATTTGACGGGGGATATGCCAAAGGACGCGTCCCCAAAAACGGGAAAATGTCCAGGCACGTGCAATTTGAATCCATTATGTCCCTTACAGGGGCCAATGCTGATAAACGCGTTCCCCTGACACCTACCCAGCAGAAAGTGGCGCTGGCAAAACTGTACAGTAAATTAAACGGCACCGCTATTGGCGGTGATATACCGGAGACGGCAGAGCGGGTATTAGACGCCCTGGTCAGTGAAATAGGAACCGATAGCGGCAAGGCGGTGGTAGTCACCGGCCTGGATGACGTCCATGCCCAGTCGGTTGCCCTGGCCATCAACGAGTTATTGAGGAGCCGTGCCTTTGATGTGGCCGCTCCCCGATACCTGAGGCAGGGAAGCAATAAGGCGCTGGGCCAGCTGATTGCCGATATGAAGGCAGGTAAGGTTGGAGCGCTGATCATGGATGGGGTGGACCCCATGTATAGCCTGCCCAACCCGGCCGAATTCCAGGAAGGGGTAGAGAAAGTAGACCTTTCCGTAACCTTCTCAACCAATTGGAACGATACCACCGCGGTTACGCAGTTTACCGCCGCGGCCAACCATTACCTGGAATCCTGGGGCGATACACAGATCAAGAAAGGCCATTACAGCCTGATGCAGCCCGCTATCCGCGAGTTGTTTGATACCCGGCAGTTCCAAACGGCCCTCCTGCAATGGATGGGTAGTGAACAGTCGTACTATGAATACATCAAGGAAACCTGGAATGCCGGGGTCCTTGGCGGGGCCGACTGGAACAAGGCCCTTCACGATGGGGTATTTATGGTCCCGACTACACCGGAAGGTGTGGCAGAGGATGCCCAGGTGGCCGGGGAGGAAATACCCTCGGAATCTGCCATGGTTTCCCTGGCCTCTGCGGTACAGGCGCTGGCAAACACCAGTGGTGAAGGGATGGAATTGGTGCTTTATCCCAAAGTGGGAATGGGCGATGGCAAACAAGCCAATAACCCATGGCTGCAGGAATTCCCAGACCCCATTACCCGGGTGTCCTGGGACAACTACCTGACCATTTCGAAGGCGGATGCCGAAAAACTGGGCCTGGAAAACTCCTATGTGGCCAACGGGGGGCTGGATGGAAGCTATGCCCGCCTCACCGTAAACGGGGTAACGGTAAACAAGGTGCCTGTCATTATTCAGCCGGGCCAGGCCTCCGGGACGGTCGGTTTGTCCTTCGGGTATGGCAAGACTACCGGGATGAAGGAGGAAATGAGGGTTGGGGTGAATGCCTTTCCGCTGTACCAGAATTTTTCCAACATACAACCGGTCACCGTAGAAAAAGAGGCAGGCAACCACGAATTTGCCTGTGTACAGCTGCATAAGACCCTTATGGGCCGTGGGGATATCATTAAGGAAACCACCCTGGAGATCTTCAATACCAAAGACCACCACGAATGGAATAAGGTTCCGGAAGTGTCTTTGAACCACCAGGAGGTCCCGGCGACCACCGTTGACCTTTGGGCGGGTTTTGACCGCTCTATCGGACACCACTTTAACATGTCCATAGACCTGAACGCCTGTACCGGCTGCGGGGCCTGTGTGATTGCCTGCCACGCGGAAAACAACGTACCCGTGGTGGGTAAACATGAAGTACGCCTTTCCAGGGATATGCACTGGTTGCGTATAGATCGTTACTATTCCTCTGAAGATACCTTCGAGGGCGATAACACCAAAAAAGAAGAGTTGTCCGGTGCTGTCGGCTCCAAGCGCGGTTTTGGTGAAATGGAAGACCCGGCGGTCAACCCGCAGGTGGCTTTCCAGCCTGTCATGTGCCAGCACTGCAACCACGCTCCCTGTGAGACGGTCTGCCCTGTGGCGGCTACTTCCCACAGCCGGCAGGGACAAAACCATATGGCTTACAACCGCTGTGTGGGGACCCGGTATTGCGCAAACAACTGCCCCTATAAGGTGCGCAGGTTCAACTGGTTCCTCTACAACAACAACGATGAGTTTGATTACCATATGAACAACGACCTTGGCAAGATGGTCATCAACCCGGATGTGAACGTTCGTTCCCGTGGTGTGATGGAGAAATGCTCGCTCTGTATACAGATGACGCAGAAAACCATTTTGGATGCCAAAAGGGAAGGAAGGACCATCAAAGATGGGGAATTCCAAACGGCCTGCTCAAATGCCTGCAATAGCGGCGCTATTGTTTTCGGAGATGTCAATGATGAGGAAAGCCAGGTAGCGGAATTGTCCAGGAGTAACAGAATGTACCACTTGCTGGAAAGTGTGGGGACCAAACCCAATGTGTTCTACCATGTGAAGGTGAGAAATACCGATGGAACTTTAGAATCATAAGAACCTAACAACTATAAGAGAATTATATGGCGTCGCATTACGAAGCACCAATACGTAAACCCTTAGTTCTTGGAGACAGAGACTACCACGATGTGTCTGTGGATATTGCCAGGCCGGTGGAAACAAGGGCCAACAGGCAGTGGTGGATAGTTTTTACCATTGCATTTGTGGCTTTCCTTTGGGGTATTGGCTGTATCATCTACACCATTTCCACGGGGATTGGAACCTGGGGATTGAATAAAACCGTTGGCTGGGCCTGGGACATTACCAACTTTGTTTGGTGGGTGGGAATTGGCCACGCCGGAACCCTTATTTCGGCGGTACTCCTGCTATTCCGGCAAAAATGGAGAATGGCGATCAACCGTTCTGCGGAGGCAATGACCATCTTCTCCGTGGTACAGGCGGGCTTGTTTCCCATCATACACATGGGGCGCCCCTGGCTGGGATATTGGGTGTTGCCCATCCCCAACCAGTTTGGGTCTCTTTGGGTGAACTTTAACAGCCCCCTGCTGTGGGACGTTTTTGCGATCTCAACCTACCTTTCCGTATCGTTGGTATTCTGGTGGACAGGGCTATTGCCCGATTTCGCCATGATCCGCGACAGGGCGGTGAAACCCTTCCAAAAGAAGATTTACAGCCTGGTGAGTTTTGGCTGGAGCGGGCGTGCAAAAGATTGGCAACGTTTTGAGGAAGTCTCACTGGTGCTGGCCGGATTGGCTACACCCCTGGTACTTTCGGTTCACACGATTGTATCCTTTGACTTTGCGACTTCGGTTATTCCGGGATGGCACACCACCATTTTCCCTCCCTATTTTGTGGCGGGGGCTATTTTCTCAGGGTTTGCCATGGTAAACACCCTGCTGATCATCATGCGGAAGGTGTGTGGGCTGGAAGCGTACATTACCGTACAGCACATAGAGTTGATGAACATCATCATCATGATCACGGGCTCTATCGTTGGATGCGCCTATATTACCGAGCTGTTTATCGCGTGGTACTCCGGTGTGGAATACGAGCAATACGCCTTCCTCAACCGGGCTACAGGACCTTACTGGTGGGCCTACCTGCTCATGATGACCTGTAACGTGGTGTCACCGCAGATTATGTGGTTCAAAAAAATACGGACAAGCATTATCGTCTCCTTCATCATTTCTATCGTGGTGAACGTGGGGATGTGGTTCGAGCGCTTTGTGATTATCGTCACCTCGCTGCACCGCGATTACCTTCCATCTTCCTGGACGATGTTTTCTCCTACCTATGTGGATATTGGGATCTTCGTCGGGACGATTGGGTTCTTTTTCACCCTCTTCCTGTTATATGCCCGTACCTTCCCGGTAATTGCCCAGGCCGAGGTGAAGTCGATCCTTAAATCCTCGGGAGAAAAGTACAAGAAATTGCGGGATGCAGGACAACCGCTCTACCAAATACAGAAGACTGCCACGATCAGGGAAAAGGTGGCGGAAGACCAATCGCTCCCCTCGGAAGGCAGTAAGAAGGAGGTGGCAGACCTGCTCGGCGCCATAGGGGTGTTTGATGCCAAAAGGGAGACCCCTGACGATTTGAAAAGGATTAAGGGCATTGGCCCCCAGATGGAGCAGACCCTGAACCAGATTGGGATCTTTACCTTTGCCCAGGTGGGCAAAATGACCGAAAAGGAGTACAACCTGCTCGATTCCATCACCGGCTCCTTCCCGGGAAGGGCACAACGGGATGACTGGGCCGGACAGGCGAGAGGTTTAAACAATAGTAAATAAGAGAATGGCAACGAAGGTTATACACGCATATTACAACGATGACGATGTGCTGATGCACGCTGTCAAGAAAGTAAAGGCCGCCAAGCACCCTATAGAGGAGGTGTACTGTCCTTTTCCCGTTCACGGGTTGGACAAGGCGATGGGGCTTGCCCCCACGCGCATCGCGATCACCTCTTTTATGTACGGCTGTCTGGGGCTGGCAGTGGCCATTGTGATGATGAATTATATCATGATCCAGGACTGGCCTCAGGATATTGGCGGGAAACCCAGCTTCAGCTATGTGGAAAACATGCCGGCCTTTGTGCCCATCATGTTTGAAATGACCGTCTTTTTCGCCGCCCACCTTATGGTGATTACCTTCTACCTGAGGAGTAGGCTATGGCCGTTTAAAAAAGCTGAGAATCCCGATGTGAGGACCACAGATGACCATTTTATCATGGAAATTGGCGTGGACGGGAATGAGAAGGAACTTAAAGCACTTTTGCGGGATACCGGCGCGGTAGAGATAAACAGTATTGAAAAGTAGTATTGGAAGTTATGAGTAACATACTTAGAATAGGATTAGTAATGGGGTTGGTGCTACTGGCATCCTGTCAGAGCAATGACAAGCCCAACTACCAGTTTATGCCCAATATGTACGAACCGGTGGGTTATGAAACCTATGGCAAGGTAAACTTCCTTCCCAATGGCATGGAAGCGAAGGAGCCGGCTGAGCATACCATTCCCCGTGGGTGGATGCCTTATACCATCGCAAACGACCTGGAAGGCAAGGAACTGGCCCGCGAAAACCCCAGCCCGCTGGATTCCCTTCAGGCCGAAGCCAACCTGGCCAAAGGGGCGGAATTGTATGGCCTGTATTGTGCCATCTGCCACGGGACCAAAGGTGACGGGCAGGGTACCCTTGTGAAAAGGGAGAAGATCCTGGGGGTGCCAAGCTATGCCGACGCGGCGAGGAACATCACGGTGGGAAGCACTTACCACGTGATCTATTACGGCCTCAATGCCATGGGATCCTACGCCAACCAGCTGAATCATGAAGAGCGCTGGCAGGTGTCTGAATATGTGATGCAACTCAAACAAGACTTAACTCAATAAGACAAGAACGTAAACTATGTACACGTTTTCAAACAGATTAAGAATAGGTTCCTTCATTTTAATGGCTGTGGGTCTCCTGGGCATTGGAATCGGGTTCGTCTCGGCTCCTTCAACGGTAGCGGAGGCCAAGGCTTTGGTGGCTGCGCATGATGACGGGCATGGTGGCGGCCATGGCGAGTCTGCAACACACGAAGGGTCAGATGAAGCCCACGGCACCGTAGCCATGCAGGGCCAGGACCATGGGGCTTCCCATGATGAGCACCTGCTACACCAATTGCAAAACAGGCCCTGGTCTGCACTATACGTGGCGGCACTGTTCTTTTTTATCATCGCCCTGGGTGTCCTGGCGTTTTATGCCGTTCAACGTGCTGCGCAGGCGGGTTGGTCGCCTATGTTATTCCGGGTCATGGAAGGAATTACCGCCTACCTGGTACCCGGTGGGATCATTGTATTTGTATTACTGGTGTTATCGGTATTGCATCTGAACCACCTCTTTACCTGGATGGACCCCGAAGTCGTAGCACACGATACGTTGCTGCAGGGTAAAACAGGTTACCTTAACACACCGTTTTTCCTGATCCGTGCAGCGATTTTCCTGGGGGGCTGGATCCTGTACCGGGAAGTTTCACGCAGGCTTTCCCTGGCTCAGGACGAAGCGGATGACAACAGTAATTTTAAAAAGAACTTCCGGTGGTCGGCTGGCTTCCTGGTGTTTTACCTGGTTTCGGAATCCATTATGTCATGGGACTGGATTATGAGTGTAGACCCCCACTGGTTCAGTACCCTGTTCGGCTGGTACGTTTTTGCCACGATGTTTGTTTCGGGGATCACCGCAATCGCGATCATATCGATTTACCTGAAATCAAGGGGCTACCTCCCCGATGTGAATGACAGCCATATCCATGACCTTGCCAAGTTTATGTTTGGCATCAGCATTTTCTGGACCTATTTGTGGTTCGCGCAATTCATGCTTATCTGGTATGCCAACATCCCTGAGGAGGTCACCTATTTCGTGACCCGTATCGAAGACTATAAACTACCCTTCTTTGGCATGCTGGCCCTCAATTTTGTGTTCCCATTGCTAATGCTGATGAACAGTGATTACAAACGCGTAAACTGGTTTGTCATCATGACGGGCATCGTGATCCTGCTGGGTCACTACCTGGATGTATTTATTATGATTATGCCTGCCACCGTGGGAGACCAGTGGGCTATAGGCATCCCTGAAATAGGGGCAGTACTCTTTTTTGCCGGGTTGTTTATCTTTTGGGTTTTCCGGGCCTTTACCATGGCGCCGTTGCAACCCAAGCGCAATCCGTATATCGAAGAGAGCAGGCAATTCCATTATTAATAACTTTGTAGAAACTTTTAAATAAAGGATGACAATAGTATTAACCTTAGCGGTAGTAGTTTTAGTGGCGATTGCCATTTGGCAAATGACCAAGATTTTTGAGTTGTCACAGCTAAAGGCAGAGAAATCTCAGGTGGCGAATGATACGGATAACAAGAACAATGGGTATCTGTTGTTTGCCTTCCTTATTTTTATCTACGGCATCACCATATTCAGTTTTTACAAGTATGGGAAGTTTTTGCTGCCGGAGGCGGCCTCGGCCCATGGTGGCGAATACGACCAGCTGATGCTGGTATCCATGGCGATCATCTTTTTTGTGCAAACCATTACCCAGGCCTTGCTGCACTACTTCGGGTACAAGTACCGGGGCAGGAAGGGCCAGAAAGCGTTGTTCTTTGCAGACAATGACCGGTTAGAATTTATCTGGACCATTATCCCCGTGATCGTCCTGGCAGGGCTCATCCTATGGGGCTTGTATACCTGGACCAACATTATGGATGTCAACGAGGAAGATGACCCGCTGATCGTCGAACTCTATGCCCAGCAGTTTAACTGGACCGCCCGCTACGGTGGCGCGGACAATGTGCTCGGGGAGGCCAACGTTCGTATGATCGATATTGACCGGGCCAATGTGCTGGGCTTGGATGAAGCGGATCCCAATGCCGGAGATGATGTGATTGTCAAGGAGCTGCACCTGCCCGTGGGCCGGAAAGTGAATTTCAAGTTCCGTTCCCAGGACGTGTTGCACTCTGCCTACATGCCCCACTTCAGGGCACAGATGAATTGCGTACCCGGGATGATTACCGAGTTTTCCTTTACCCCTACCATTACCACGGAGGAGATGCGGCGGAACCCGGATATCGTAGACAAGGTAAAAAGGACCAACCAGTTGCGGGCCGAGCGTGCCGCCAGGGGGGAATCCAATACGGACCCCTGGGAATTTGATTATATCCTCCTGTGCAATAAGATTTGCGGCAAATCGCACTACAACATGCAGATGAAGATCATCGTCGAAAGCGAGGAGGAGTACAATGCATGGATGGCAAGCCAGCAGACCTTCGGGCAGCTGATGGCTTCCATGAACTAAAAAAGGCTATAAAAAGAGAATTTAAATATTAAACATTTGATTATGTCAGCAACAGGACACGAACACAGCAACGATCATGAACATGATCACGGACATCATCATAAAGAAACCTTTGTAACCAAATACATTTTCAGCCAGGATCATAAAATGATCTCCAAGCAATACCTGATCACCGGACTGATCATGGGGGTTATAGGGATTGCCATGTCCCTGCTGTTCCGCATGCAGCTGGCCTGGCCCGGAGAATCTTTTAAGACCTTTGAATGGCTGCTTGGCGACTGGGCCCCGGACGGCGTCATGGATGCTGATATCTACCTGGCCCTGGTGACCATCCACGGGACCCTGATGGTGTTTTTCGTGTTGACACAGGGATTGAGCGGAACTTTCTCGAACCTGCTGATACCTCTGCAGATTGGCGCCCGGGATATGGCTTCGGGATTCCTGAATATGCTTTCCTACTGGATGTTTTTTGTGTCCAGTGTGATTATGATACTCTCCCTGTTTGTGGAAGCGGGGCCGGCAGCAGCCGGGTGGACGATTTATCCCCCGCTGAGCGCGTTGCCCATGGCACAACCCGGATCGGGTATGGGGATGACCCTCTGGCTGGTATCCATGGCGATATTCATCGCTTCATCCCTGATGGGATCGCTTAACTATATCGTGACGGTAATCAATTTGAGGACCAAAGGCATGTCCATGACCCGCTTGCCACTTACCGTATGGGCTTTCTTTGTGACCGCCATCATCGGGGTGATCTCGTTTCCGGTGCTCTTGTCTGCGGCCTTGTTGCTTATCATGGACCGTAGTTTTGGGACGTCGTTCTTCCTGTCGGATATTTTTATCCAGGGCGAGGTACTGCACTACCAGGGCGGATCGCCCGTGTTGTATGAACACCTCTTCTGGTTCCTTGGGCACCCGGAGGTATACATTGTGATCCTTCCTGCGATGGGGATTGTTTCAGAAGTAATGTCTGTCAACGCCCGTAAGCCCATCTTCGGATATCGCGCCATGATCGCGTCTATATTGGCCATTGCCTTCCTGTCTACCATTGTATGGGGACACCATATGTTTATTTCCGGGATGAACCCCTTCCTGGGATCGGTCTTTACCTTCACCACGCTTCTGATCGCCATCCCATCGGCCGTAAAGGCTTTTAACTGGATCACCACGCTGTGGAAGGGCAACTTGCAGTTGAACCCGGCAATGCTCTTTTCTATTGGCATGGTTTCAACGTTTATTACCGGTGGCCTTACCGGGATCATCCTTGGTGACAGTACCCTCGACATTAATGTGCACGACACCTATTTTGTGGTCGCGCACTTCCACCTGGTGATGGGTATTTCTGCATTATACGGTATGTTTGCCGGCATCTACCACTGGTTCCCCAAAATGTTCCAGGGCCGGATGATGAACAAGAACATGGGCTATGTACACTTCTGGATAACGGCCGTGGGCTCATACGGAATTTTCTTCCCCATGCACTTCGTGGGAATGGCCGGGGTACCAAGGAGGTACTATGAGAATACCGCATTTCCCATGTTCGATGAATTGGTGGATATTCAGGTATTGATGACGGTTTTCGCATTGATAACCGCAGCTGCCCAGCTGGTCTTTGCCTATAATTTTGTACGTAGCATCTTTTACGGGCAAAAAGGTTCCCTCAACCCATGGGGAGCCACCACCCTGGAATGGACCACCCCCCAGGAGCATTTCCACGGGAACTGGCATGGAGAGATCCCTCAGGTACACCGTTGGCCGTACGACTACAGTAAGACCTATGACAACGGGGAGTATATCCTGCCAGGACAGGATTTTGTACCCCAGCACATCCCCTTGCAGGAAAACGAGCAGGAATTGAACCATTAACGGTTCCATACCAATCATAGCAAAGCCCGTCTATCCCGACGGGCTTTTTTAGTAGCGGCCACCGGGATTTAGCTATATCACAATTTTATATATCTTTAATGGGCATTCCCGCTAAGGGAATTGCGCTCCTAAACCACGCTATGAATGTGAAACAACTTTTGCTGTTGCTGCTTTCTTTGAGTACCGTTGCCCTCCAGGCCCAGCGGAAACCAAGGATCAAGGGAAACCGGAATGTCATAGAGGTTCGGGAGTCACTACCCGACTTCCGGGCGGTCACCCTTGTAGACAACCTGGAAATCACCTTGCAGGGCGCTGCGGAACCCGGGTACGAAATAGTGGCCGACGACAACCTGATCGATGTCCTGAAGTTTGCCGTGACCTCCGACACGCTCTACATCAGTTCCTTTTATACCATTACCGGCAAAAAGAAATTGGAAATCCGGGTTTTTTACAGTGAACTGGAGGCGATAACCCTGAAAGACGGCAGCCTTGGGATGGACGAGATCCTGAGTACGCCCTCCCTTTCGGTGCGAACCCTGGGGCCATCTAAGCTACAGCTGAACGCCAGGGCGCCCTTCATTGTCATGGCCATGGGCGAAGAGAGTTCGGGTGATTTTAACCTGGATGCCGATACCCTGGAGCTCAGGCTGGCAGACCGGGCGGATGCCCGGATTTACCAGGTGTCACAACAGCTCGACCTCTATATGGAACACGCTTCTGACGCCTTGCTGGATGGGAGCGCTGCCCTGATGAAGGTAGCACTCCATGGAAATGCGGACCTAAGGGCGGAACGGATGGAAGCCCAGGGCATACAGGCTGCGCTACACGATAAGGCTGCGGCCCACCTCAGGGCCACCGAAACCATTGAGCTCACTTCCACGGGAGCAGCCAACACGTATTTGTATGGAGATCCGCAAATTTCGATCAGGGAGTTCAAGGATCAATCAGGGCTGCATAAAAGGGCCGATTGACGGGCGGGATTCCCCCAGGTGTTTGGGGGCTATTTGATGGAATAAAGGCAGGTGTGCCAGCACAACCCTGCACAGGGGTGTAACTACAATAAAATATTTTTAATTTATCCTACCAGCCATACTGCTACTATGAATTTAAAAGATGGTGTGAAAACCGCAGAGAATAAAGTTTCTGCCGAAACCCAAAAATTAAGTGCCTTTGTCAGGGACCGGTCCAAATCGCTGATCGACCGACTGGAATGTTACGAGGACATCATCAACCTTGAAGTGGGGGATACCGGGCTGAACCGGGCGAAATCCCTGGAACGGGAGGTAGATATGCGGCAGTTGTTCATCAAATATGAAGGTGATAACCCCACAGGCACCCAAAAGGACCGTATTGCTTTTGCCCAGGTGTACGACGCCCTGCGGCGCGAATACGATAGGGTGTCACTGGCTACCTGCGGCAATTACGGGGTAGCGGTGGCCCTGGCGGCCAACCTGGCAGGGATTGGCTGTAAGATCTATATCCCTGATTCCTACAATACCGAACGCTTTGTCGAAATGGAAATGCTGGGGGCAGAGATCATCCAGCTTCCCGGAAGCTATGAAGATGTCGTAAACAAAAGCAGCGAACTGGCCCGGGAAAACGCCTGGTACGATGCCAATCCTGGTGGGGTGAATACGCCCTTGCAGATCACGGCTTATTCGCAGATCGCATTTGAGATTACCGAGGAGTTGGGCGACGCCCCCAAATATTGCGCCTGCCCCGTATCAAATGGTACGCTGCTGGCCGGAATTTACCGCGGGTTTGTAAGTTTGTACAAACGGGGGAAAACCTCGCGCATCCCCAAGATGATCGCCGCCTCCTCTACCCGGAAAAACCCTATCGTACAATCGTTCAAACAGGGGCTGGACCATTGTGTAGATTTGAGCCCTGAAGTTATCAGGGAAACAAAATACAATGAACCCCTGATCAACTGGCACAGTTTTGACGGAGAAGAAGCCCTCTACGCCATCCGGCAATCTGCAGGGGACGCCTATAACATCAGCGATAAAAAAATGAAGGAAATGAGTGCTTTTCTGCTAAAGAAAGAAGGGTTACGTATTCTTCCGGCGGCTACCGCCGGCCTGGTGGCTTTATTGGAAATGCATGAGAAAATGGATTTTGAACCCGACCGCTACGTGGCGGTCCTAACTGCAAAATGGTAAGACAATGAATGAATCAATAGACGGAAAAGCACTGGTGTATTGCGTGGGGGCCTTTAATACCCCCAATGGCAAGACGGCCCACGGGCTGGTACGGTTTACGGAGCGTTACGAGGTGGTGGGGGTGTTAGACCCGGCCTACGCAGGCCAGGATGCCGGCATGGTGCTGGACGGCAGGCCCAATGGCATTCCCGTTTTTGCCGGTATGGAAGCCGCGGTAAGCGCGTTGCGGGACGCGGGGAAACTCCCCAAATCCCTGGTCATTGGCCTGGCCCCTGATGGGGGCCGCCTGCCGCCAGAGGCCAAGGCTAGCATCAAAAAGGCCTTGCAGATGGGCTGGAATGTAGATAGCGGGCTCCATGATTTCCTTACAAACGACTCGGAACTGACACAGCTGGCGCAAAAACACCAATGCCGTATCCGTGATATCCGGAAAACACCCGACCGGGATAAATTACACTTTTTTACCGGGGATATTGAAAAGGTAGATTGCCTGAAACTCGCCGTTTTGGGCACAGATTCTGCCCTGGGGAAACGCACCACGGCCTGGATTCTCGTCCACGCCTTTCGCAAGGCGGGGATATCGGCCGAAATGGTTGGCACCGGCCAAACCGCCTGGATGCAGGGGGCCAGGTACAGCATGGTAATGGACAGTTGTATCAATGATTTTGTTTCGGGGGAAATAGAGCACGCGGTGGTAAGTGCCTGGAAGAATGAGGCGCCCAAGGTCATTGTGATAGAAGGACAGGGGAGCCTCATGAACCCGGCCTATCCCGGGGGTTTCGAAATCCTGGCTGCGGGAAGGCCAGACTATGTGATCCTGCAACATGCCCCCAAACGCCTGGAATATGACGGCTTTCCCGGTTACAAACTGCACCCCCTTCCGGAGCAGATCAGGGCTATTGAGGTGATCTCAGGGAAAAAAGTGCTGGCAGTGACCTTGAACCACGAGCAAATGACCCGTGAGGAAATCCTTCCGGCCTGTGAAGCGATTACCAAAGAAACCGGGCTGCCTGCCTTTGACGTGCTCGAATACGGCGCAGACGACCTCATTGCACTCATAAAGCAGCACATACGATGAGTGACATCCGCTCCCTTGTGGTATTTTCCAGCCTGAAAGTGCACCAGCTACGGGTAGAACCCGCCCGTGTACGGGCTACGTATACCCTTGCCAAAATGTCTGGAGAAACCCTAAGCAATGAACTCATCTATTCCTATAGCAGCCCCTTCTTTGATCCCGGCAGGGCAGAAGACATCAACCTGGCCTCCATGATGCTGGCGCAGGTGGCACTTAATTATGGCCTTTTTTGCAAGACGATCACCTTTGAAGGGCTTTTTGATGAAACCGATCAGCGCTTCCTCGCAGACATGATGGAGAACACCTCCCGGGAAATCCTGGTCATCAAGTTTTTCAGGAAAAACGAATTCCTTTTACCCCCTTTTGATTCCCTGAAACCCGAAAAATTAAATCGGTACACCGCTGCCATCCTGGAATTCAGCAATCCCGGATTCCCCGAATTGCCTAAGGACCGGAAAAAGGACCTCCCCCGTGAAGACCATTATGCCATCCTTAGCAGTGGGGGTAAAGACAGCCTGTTGAGTTATGGGATCGTGCGCGAACTGGGGGTGGCGCATCCGGTGTACATCAACGAATCGGGCAGGCACTGGTATACAGCGGTCAACGCCCACCACTATTTCAGGGAAATAGAGCCCAATACGGTTAAACCCTGGTGCAACAGCGATCGGATTTTTAACTGGATGTTGCGGCATATGCCCTTCATCAAACCAAACTTCCAGAATATCCGGGCCGATATTTATCCCATACGGCTCTGGACCGTAGCCGTCTTCCTCTTTGGCGTCCTTCCCGTAGTCCGGAAACGCGGTCTTGGGAATGTATTGATCGGGAACGAATACGACACCACCCTTAAGGGCAATTTTGAAGGCATCACCCATTACCATGGCCTGTACGACCAAAGCAAGTATTTTGACAACGCCCTCACCCGGTATTACGACAAAAAAGGGTGGGGCATCCGGCAGTATTCCATCTTAAGGAGCCTCTCTGAATTGCTGATCCTCAAGGTCCTGGTTAAACGCTACCCCGAATTGCAGCGGCATCAGGTATCCTGCCATGCCGCCCACGAAGAAGACGGGCGGATGCTCCCTTGTGGCAATTGCGAAAAATGCCGCAGGATCGTAGGGATGTTGAAAGCCCTGGGCGAAGACCCCAAACGCTGCGGGTATACCGAAGAACAGATCAAAAGGGGGCTGGATGCGCTTTCCAGGCAGAGTGTAAAGCAATTGGGAAGCGATGCCGCCCACCTGTATTCCATGCTCCTGGACCAGGGGCTTATTGAACGTAATGCCCATACGGCCCGGTTGGCCAAAGCCCATCCTGAGATCGTTATGCTGAGGTTTGACAATGAGCGGAGTGAACTGGAAGACCTCCCCCGGCACATCCGTAAACCACTCTTTGACATCCTGCAACACTATTCTGAAGGTTCTGTAAGGCTGATCGACCGAAAATGGCATACCTTCGCACTGGAAGAGGAGGTATTAACCCCCCCTTACTTCTTAAAAGCAACCCATGGAAAAGAAAAAACATAATCCGGGATTCCTCTGGGAACTCCTCTCCTGGCCGGAGATCGAAGCGTACCTGAAGAAAGTAGATACAGTACTACTGCCCTGCGGGGCCATTGAACAACACGGGCCACACCTTCCGGTAGACGTGGATTATTTTGACGCCAAATATATGGCCTACAAAGTTGCCGAAGCCTGTGAAGACCCCAAACCATTGGTGCTTCCAGCCATTCCCTATGGGGTGTCTTACCACCACGACGATTTTAAGGGAACACTGAGTGTCAGCAACAATGCCCTTTCCATGTTTGTATATGACCTGGGCATGCGCCTGGCAGCGAACGGGATCAAGAAGATCATTATCCTGAATGGGCATGGGGATAACATGCCGACCCTCACCTATGCCGCCCAGATGATCAACAGGGACGCCAAGATCTTTGTCTGCGTTGACACCGGGGAGACCAGCGATGTGGACCTTTACAAATTAGTAGATACCAAGAACGATATCCACGCGGGCGAGTTGGAGACCAGTACCACACTGGCCATACGGCCCGACCTGGTGAATATGGACAAGGCAGTGAACGAAACCATGGAGTTTGGGAGCAAGTTCCTGGATTACGACTATGAGCGGGGGGTCAATTGGTATGTCCATACCGACAAGATTTCATCGAGCGGCATTATGGGCGATGCCACCAAGGCCAATGTGGAAAAAGGAAAGAAAATGTGGGAACTGATGATCCACCATATGGTCCGTTTCGTGGAGTCGATCAAGAACGCCCCCCTTCAGGACCTGTATCAAAAACGCTATTAAATGAAGATCAAACGGATTTCCTGCCACCGTTTGGACCTTACCTTGTCGGTGCCTTACACCATCGCTTATGAAAGTGTCAGCAAGACCACGAACTTTATCCTGAAACTCGAAACGGCGAGCGGGCTTATGGGCTATGGTTGTGCGGCGCCCGACCTTCACGTGACCGGTGAAACCACGGAGGACGTGGAGTTGGCTATTTACAAGGTGGTAATCCCATACCTGGAGGGTAAGGACCCCTTTACCTACATTCGTTTGCTGGATGAGCTCAAAACGCAGCTCGAAGGCAAGGCGTCTACGCTGGCCATGGTGGATATGGCATTGCTGGACCTGGTTTCCCGCAAGGCGGGGGTGCCGCTGTATAAATTCCTCGGGGGATATAAACCCAGTATCCCCACCAGTATCACCATTGGGATACTCCCGCTGGATGACACCCTGAAACAGGCCGCGGAGTTTGTGGCTTCGGGGTTTTTCATCCTGAAGATCAAGGGGGGGAAGGTCCTGGAGGAAGATATCGAGAAAATGATCCGCCTCAGGGAAGCCTTTCCCGGCATACAGTTGCGATTTGACGGGAACCAGGGATATTCTGTGGCCCAGGCCCTGGAATTCGTCAGGAGGACGGAGGAAGTGGGTATAGAGATCTTTGAACAGCCCACCCTGGTCCAGGGCGATGAAAACCTGGGGGAAGTCACCCGGCAGGTACACGTACCGGTCATGGCCGACGAAAGCCTCAAAAGCCTGGCCGATGCGTTTCGCCTGGCCCGTCATGAGCGCATAGATATGGTGAATATCAAGCTGATGAAGGTAGGAGGCATTATTGAAGGCCTGCATATCAATTCAGTGGCCAGGTCGGCCAGCCTGGAAGTCATGGCCGGCTGTATTGATGAATGCGGGTTGGGCATTGCAGCCGGGCTGCACTTTGCCCTATCCCGGCGAAATATCGAATATGCCGACCTTGATGGGCACCTGGATTTGCTGGACGATCCCTACGGCGGGTTGTTCCATCTTCGGGAAGGGGTGCTCTATCCGTCGGAAAGCCCCGGCCTGGGGCCCATGCCGGAAGTTTTCTAAAGGCCCCAGGCTGCGGTCAGACCACTTCGTATTGCGGGCCGGCGCTAAGGATGGTCTTGTTCACTCCTTCTTCAAACTTCTTAAAGTTCTCGGTAAAGAGTCCGACCAGCTTTTTCCTTGTCGCTTCAAACTGTTCCTTGTCCTCCCAGGTTTTCTTGGGTATGAGGAGGTCAGAGGGCACCCCGGGGCACTGGATGGGTATGGCCAGGCCAAAGGCATCGTCCTTGATAAACTGGACGTTCTCAAATTCCTCATGATGGATGGCGTCTATCATGGCCCGTGTGTACTTGAGTTTGATCCTGGCGCCGGTTCCATAAGACCCGCCGGTCCAGCCGGTGTTGACCAACCAGGCGGTGGCATCGTGCTCCCTGATCTTTTCTGCCAGCAATTCCGCATACACATTGGGGTGCCACATCATGAAGGCGGCTCCAAAACAGGCGCTGAAAGTGGCCTGAGGTTCGGTGATCCCCATTTCTGTACCCGCCACTTTGGCGGTGTAGCCCGAAATAAAGTGGTAGCTGGCCTGTTCCGGGGTCAGTTTGCTGACGGGGGGCAGTACCCCAAAGGCGTCACAGGTGAGGAAGATAATATTCTTCGGGTGGCCTGCCACGCAAGGGATCTGTGCGTTATCAATAAAATGGATCGGGTAGGACGCCCGGGTGTTTTGGGTGATGGAGGTATCCGTGTAGTCTACCTGCCGGGTCTGTTTGTCATAGACCACGTTTTCGAGGACCGTACCAAACTTGATGGCCCTGTAAATGTCGGGTTCGTTTTCCTCGGAAAGGTTGATGGCCTTGGCATAGCAACCGCCTTCGATGTTGAAGGTGCCTTCATCGGTCCAGCAGTGTTCGTCGTCCCCGATCAGTTTACGCTTGGGGTCGGCGCTGAGCGTGGTCTTCCCGGTGCCCGAAAGCCCGAAGAGGATACTCACGTCGCCCTCCTGGCCTACGTTGGCCGAACAGTGCATGGGCAGTACATTCTCCAGGGGCATCAGGTAATTCATAATGGAGAAGATGCCTTTTTTCATTTCCCCTGCATATTGGGTGCCCAGGATCACGATTTCCTTTCGTTCCAGGTTCACGTCAATACTGGTTTTGGAGGTCATTTCCGAAGTGTACTGGTTGGCTGGGAATCCCCCCGCATTCATAATGACATAATCGGGTTCGCCAAAATTTTCCAGTTCCTCAGCGGAGGGCATGATCAGCATATTTTGCATAAAGAGTGCATGGTAGGCCCTTGTGCAGATGATGCGTATTTTTAAGCGGTACTTGGGGTCCCATCCCGCAAAGGCGTCTACTACGTACAGGTGTTGGCAAATATTGAGGTAGTCGATTGCCCTTTCGTGGTTGACCTCATAGGTTTGCTTGTCCAGGCCGATATTGATGTCGCCCCAGTCGATATTCCCGGCCGAATCCGGATGGCGTACGATCCGCTTGTCTTTAGGGCTTCGCCCGGTTTTTTCACCGGAATACGTCATCAGGGCCCCCACATCGGAGATCGCTGTTCCCTTTTCCAGGCGCAGCCCCAGTTCATATAATACCGGGACACTGCTGTTCCTGTAGATCTTCTCGGTAAGGATACCGTATTGCTCGAGGTTGAAAGATACTGCCATAAGTTGCTGTTTTTTGGGTTGTTGAAAATAGGACACACGCACCGGTACCCCAGGGTATTAGGGTACAAAGAAGGCATTATTTTCCCAAAAATAAACTGATGAAAATCAGCCAGGCAGGATTCATTCGCAAGCCGCTTCCGCAGGGCCATATTTTTGGCCCATGGGCACTACCTATTTTTACTATCTTTGAGGATATGAATACGAACCTGGACCCTTCGGCCGAACATTTTTCACAGGAAGAGCTGGACATTGAACGCGCCTTGCGCCCGGCCAGCTTTGAGGATTTTGCCGGGCAGGACCAGGTACTGGAAAACCTGAAAGTATTCGTGCAGGCGGCCAACCTCAGGAACGAGGCGCTGGACCATACGCTGTTCCATGGCCCGCCCGGGCTGGGCAAAACCACCCTGGCGCATATCCTCGCCAATGAGTTGGGGGTGGGTATTAAAATCACTTCGGGCCCGGTACTCGACAAGCCCGGGGACCTTGCCGGGCTGCTGACCAACCTGGAAGAACGCGATGTGTTATTTATTGATGAGATCCATCGCCTGAGCCCGGTGGTGGAAGAATACCTCTACTCGGCCATGGAGGATTACAAGATTGATATCATGATCGAAACCGGCCCCAATGCCCGTTCGGTACAGATCAACCTGCACCCCTTTACCCTTATTGGCGCTACGACCCGGTCCGGGTTGCTCACCGCGCCCATGAGGGCGCGTTTTGGCATTTCGAGCCGCCTGGAATATTACAATACCGAGCTTTTATCGACGATCGTGCAGCGAAGCGCCGAAATACTCAAGGTCCCCATAACCAACGAAGCGGCTATTGAAATCGCCGGCAGGAGCAGGGGGACCCCCAGGATTTGCAATGCGCTACTGAGGAGGGTACGCGATTTTGCACAGATCAAGGGCAACGGCAAAATAGACATAGACATCTCGCGGTTTGGATTAAAAGCACTGAATGTAGACGCCCACGGCCTGGATGAAATGGACAACAAGATCCTGTCTACCATCATCGATAAATTCAAGGGAGGGCCCGTGGGGATCACTACCCTGGCCACTGCCGTTTCCGAAAGTGCAGAAACCATAGAAGAGGTATACGAACCCTTCCTGATACAGCAGGGGTTTATCATGCGCACCCCCCGTGGACGGGAAGTGACCGAGCTCGCCTACAGGCACCTGGGGCGTGTTAAAGGCGGTGCGCAACCCGGATTGTTCTGAGGGAGTCTTCCGGTTTCCTATAGGTTCGCTTTTGCAGGAACCGTATCTTTGTAACATCGCCAAAGCCCCAGGACCACCAATGCACGATCTCCCTACCATTACCCCCTACCAGGTTTTCAAAAGCCGCAGGCAAATCCTTAAAAACCCGCTCCCTTTCCACCGGGAGAAATTTGAGAAGCACGGTGATTTTTTTAGGATAAAGCCCCCTTTTGGCAAAGCGGTACTCTTTACCCGGGATGCCCAACTCACACAACATGTGCTTCAAAAAGGGCATCGCAAGTATGACAAATCGCCTTTGCAGACCAGGAGTATGGCCAAATACCTGGGGCGTGGGATCCTCACATCCGGCGGGGAACATTGGCGTACCCACCGGCGGATGGTGCAACCGGCATTCCACCGCAAAAAACTGCAATCGCTCATCGGGATCATGGAAACGGCCATCCGTGCGGAATTGGAGCGGATTGTCCCGCGTGAAACCCGCGACATATACCCCCTTATGGGCGACCTGGCGTTCCAGGTAGTGGCCAATTCGCTGTTCAGCCGTCCGGATATCCGCGATCGAATGGAGGTGCTGAAGGACATTACAGAACGCAACCAGCACATGCTCATCCGGGAAATGCGGCAGCCGTACCTGAAATGGTGGTTCTACTTAAGTGGGGCCATCCAAAGACACCTCAGGCTGGCTGAAAAAAGCCGCGGGATCCTGAATACCATCATTGAAGAGCGCCTTGGCTCCGGGGAGGAAAAAGACGACCTGTTAGACCTCCTGCTGGCTGCCCGCTATGAGGACGGTACGCCCATGAGCCGGAACCAGCTTATCGATGAGGTACTGATCCTGTTTTCAGCGGGATATGAAACAACGGCCAACGCCCTTTGCTTTACCCTTTTTTTACTGGCCCGACATCCGCATGTTCAGCAACGGGTATGTGCGGAGGCAGACCAATTCAGGGACCATCCATCGGGACTCCTGGGCCGGGGGGGCAAATCCTATATTCAATGTTGTATTGAAGAAGCCATGCGCCTGTACCCCCCCGTGTATGTAATTGACCGCGTGGCCCTGGAAGACGACACGATTGGGGAGCGACATATCCCCAAAGGTACCCTCATCCTGATGTCTATTTTTGAATTACACCGCAAAGCCGCCTTTTGGGGAGATGCGGAGGCGTTCCGGCCTGAACGATTTGGGGCGGATGCGGTCAAGGGGGTTTCGGATCACTACTACCCCTTTGGTGCGGGGCCGCGCATGTGTGTGGGCAACAATTTTGCCATGTATGAAATGGTGATGGCCATGGCCATCATCTTCCAGGATTATGAAGTACGGACCCCTGCGGCCACCCTGGATATCAACCCGCTCATCTCCCTAAAACCGGGCAAGGTCCCCATCACCTTCATCCCGAGGCGGAAAACATGACCCCCGCATCACCGAATTCGCGCCTTTTCCCTGCAAGGATTGTTCATTCCCAGGCACGAACTTGAACCCGGGGCGGGGCTGGGAAGCCCCACCGGCCCGCCACAAC
>LXTR01000072.1 GCA_001683825.1 Flavobacteriaceae bacterium CP2B
CTTCCGGGGTGTAGGTGGAATGGGTCATGGACGCAGGATGCTGGATCAGCGTCTCGGCATCGCCCAGGGATACGGCCCGCTGGATCATCTTCAAGCCATTCATCATGGAAATACCAGCTTCCAGACCACCCTTCAGTTCAAAGGCAATCATGCCGCCCGGCTGGCTCATCTGCCTGTTCGCCAGTTCGTGCTGTTCGAAGCTTTCAAGTCCCGGGAAGTAGACCTTTGAGACCGCCGGATGGTCTTGCAGCCATTCGGCGACTTTCTGCGCGGACGCACAGTGCCTGTCCATGCGCAGGGCAAGCGTCTTCAAACCGCGCAGGATCAGCATGGCGCTGAACGGAGCCATCACCGCACCGGTCATGTCCTTCATGAAAAAAA
>LXTR01000074.1 GCA_001683825.1 Flavobacteriaceae bacterium CP2B
CCCACGGACTTCCCCCGTCCCCGTCGGCCGACAGGCTTTTGCATAGCCCCCTCCAATCCTTTGAATAATTCAAACAAATGCCCGGATTTTTAGCGGCTGGGTTACTTTAACGTTAAAAAATAGATAAATCGCCCGCTTTTTAGTTGAATACCCTGCAATATCGACATCCAAAAGCCCATTTTGCACGTATCTTTATAAGATAAAAAATACGACTATGGAAAATCAGTATTGCAGAGTGGGCACCATTACCCCGATGAGCAATGAACGCCTGGCCGTTACACTTCTGGAATATCAGTACCAGAATTTCATGGACAAGGCCACGGATATTAAGTATGCCAACACACGGCTGGGGGAATTTTTTGAGAACAAAGCCCAGCAGATGAAAAAGATCCTGGAAAACCTGGTGCAGTAATCAGCTTATCCGCCGCTGTTGTAATTGAACAGACATTTGTTGTTGTAGTTCCCGGGCCTTGCCTGCCGCGGCCCCGGCAAAATCTACCTCTCCGGACGCATAAAGGATAGCGCGGGAAGCGTTGACCAAAAGGCCCACCTCCGGGGTCATCCCATACCTACAAACTTCTTCCAGGCTCCCGCCCTGAGCCCCCACCCCCGGCACCAACAGGAAGCGTTGCGGGACGATGCGCCGTATCTGTGCCAAAAATTCAGCCTTGGTAGCACCCACCACATACATCAGGTTCTCCGCGTTGTTATATCCTTCCGCAGTTCTCAACACGGCCTTATAGAGTTCCTCTTCCCCGCATTGTTGCGTTTGAAAATCAAAAGCGCCTTCATTGGAGGTTAGTGCCAGGAGGATGGTGTGTTTGTTTTGGAATGACAGGAAGGGCTCTACAGAATCCCTGCCCATGTAGGGGGCCACGGTAAGGGCATCAAATTGCAATTCCTCAAAAAACGCCCTTGCGTAGCGCCGGGCGGTGTTCCCGATATCGCCCCTTTTTGCATCGGCTATCGTAAAATGGTCCGGGTATTGTTCATTCAGGTACCCGATGGTGCGTTCAAGGGCCTTCCAACCTTCCAGTCCGTAGGCCTCATAAAAAGCGGTATTGGGCTTATAGGCAACACAATAGGGATGTGTCGCATCAATAATGGCCTTGTTGAAACTAAACAAGGGGTCGTCCTCCTGCAGCAGGTGGGACGGGATTTTCTCCAGGTCGGTGTCCAGTCCGACACAAAGAAAGGATTGTTTTTTACGGATTTGCCGTATCAGATCTTCAGTACGCATGTGGGCGAATGATAATTTCGTTCCTGCCGGATGCCGCTTTTGTAAACACGTGGCCACAACCACCCGGGGTTCGTTTCCTGTAGCAGGGATATGTCAGTAAATCTCCGATGCTTCCTTGAGTTTTTCGGTATTCTCCACCAGGCTTAGTTCGTCGATAATCTTCTGGAGGTCGCCGTTCATGATATTTTGCAGGTCGTACAGGGTAAGCCCGATCCGGTGGTCGGTAACCCTTCCCTGCGGATAGTTGTACGTACGTATTTTGGCCGAACGGTCGCCACTGCTCACCTGCGAATTCCGCTTGGCGGCATCCGCTTCCTGTTTTTTAGCCAGTTCCATGTCATACAACCTGGAACGAAGGACCTTGAAGGCCTTCTCCTTATTCTTGTGCTGCGATTTTTCGTCCTGGCATTGGGCTACCAGCCCTGTGGGCAGGTGGGTAAGGCGCACCGCCGAGTAGGTGGTGTTGACCGATTGCCCACCCGGGCCCGATGAACAGAAATAATCGATCCGCACTTCCTTGGGGTCGATCACCACATCAAAATCTTCGGCCTCCGGCAGGACCATTACCGTGGCGGCACTGGTATGCACCCGGCCCTGGGTCTCGGTTTGGGGCACCCGTTGTACCCGGTGCACCCCCGCTTCGTATTTCAGGGTACCATACACATCCTCCCCGCTTACCTCGAACTGGATTTCCTTATAGCCCCCGCTCGTACCTTCACTGAGGTCGATGATATTGGTTTTCCACCCCATGGACTCACAATACTTGGCATACATGCGGTAGAGGTCCCCGGCAAAAATACTGGCCTCGTCCCCACCGGTCCCCGCCCGTATCTCCATGACCACGTCTTTGGAGTCTTCGGGGTCTTTGGGGATCAACAGGAGCTTTATCGCTTCTTCTACTTCCGGGAGCGATTCTTTGGCCTCTTCCAGCTGTAGTTTGGCCATCTCTATCATCTCGGGGTCTTTCTCCTTCCCAATGATTTCTTCGGCTTCGCTGATACGGCTTTTCAGCTCCATATAGCGCTCCCTTTTGCCCATAAGCACTTTCAGGTCCTTATATTCTTTGGTGAGTTCAATATAGCGCTTCTGGTCTGCGATGACCTTGGGCTGTATGATCAGGTCCGAAACCTCATCAAAACGCTGTTTTACAATGTTGAGTTTGTCTATCATGTTCAATCTTCCCTTAAAGAGCGAAGGTACGATTTTTAAGCTTTCAGGAGGTTTTTGGGGAAGTTGAAATTTTTAAAAGGGCCTCCCACCCTGGTTGTTTTTATTGGAACCCCAGGAGCAGCCCTTTACTGTGCACCATGCTTCCATCCTCGTCTTCGATAATAACCTCCGCACCCCCGAGTTGGTTCACCATGGCCAGGCCTTCTTCTGTGCCCATGACCGTTATCGCGGTCGCCAGGGCATCACAAAACTCGCCCATTTTTCCAAACACGGTGACTTTGCTGATCCCGCTGGCCGGGTAGCCCGTCCTGGGATCCAGGATGTCTGTATATCTAACGCCATTCCGGCTCAGATAGCGGTGGTGGGTGCCGGAAATGGACACCGAAGATTCGAGCAGGGGTACCCAGGTTATCAGGTTGCCATTTCCCATGGGGTTTGCCACCCCTATCAACCATTTCTCGCCGGTGGCCTTGGTGCCCCAGGCGGTGATGTCCCCGGCGGCGTTGATCATTCCCGCACGGACTTGCTTTGAGACCAGCAGGGCCTTGGCCTTATCTGCCGCATAGCCTTTCCCTATACCGCCAAAACTGATCTTCATCCCCCTTTTCTTCAGGAATACGGTGTGCTGCGAAGGATCCAGTTCAATATGGCGGTACCCAGTGTTCGCCAGGGCTTTGGCGATGGCATCGGCCCCGGGAACCTCCAGGGGCGAAACCTGAAAATTCCAAAGCGTATCCAGGCTGGCGTAGGTAATATCAAAAGCCCCCCGGGTAAGTTCGGAAAGTTGGATGGACCGGTCGATCAAATTGTAGAGCTCAATGCTCACCTTCACCGGTTGTATCCCGGCACTGCTGTTGATTTTGGAGGTTTCAGAGTCAGGGTCCCAGGAAGAGATCAGCTTTTCTATCCGTTTAATTTCGGCAGCGGCTTCCTCAATGTTGATGTACCCGATTTCCTCATTCTGGGCTACCACGGTAATCTCAAAGGGTGCCCCCATGAGCTTAAAATTCCTTTTCACGGAAACGTACTTCTGTTCCTGGGCCTGTACTGACAGGCAGAGGAAAAAGCCGACCCATATGAAAGCCCGGACGCTCATAGGCCGGGGATAGGTCTATGAGGGAGACACCCCTTATTTCCGGTGACCAGGAATGGTATGCCCGGCGATAGCGGATGCCATATAAAGGTTAAAAAGGCGGGGCTTTTCATAGCGGGTTCCAATATCAGGTTTACGACAACTAATCATATACCCTTAACAAATCCCCATCCAATGAAGTATTAAAAATCTTTAGGGGGTTATTGGTAATCGAGTTCAGGGGGTTGCCTGCCTGGTCGAATTCCGAACCATGGGTGAAACAATGAAAGATCCCGCCGTTTTCGGACAGGAAGCGTACCTGATCGGTCTGTTGGTGGCTGCAAATCTGGCTGGCTGCAATGAAATTGCCCTCCAGGTTTTTGACCACCACTACCTCGTTCTTCAGTATGAAGTCGCCATTGTTTGCCAGGCCCGCCCCTTCTTCGGAACCAAGATCTATCGTAAAATCAATCCCTGTGGGGATGGGCTGGGGTTCGACCCCGTTGTCGCTTTTAGAACAGCCCTGCACGCAGGGAAATGTCAGTGCAAAGGCCGCACCGGCGCCAAGGCTCCTTAAAAATTCTTTCCTTTCCATAGCCTGTTAAGTCATAATGGGCCTGTCCCCCGCAGCATTGCAGGGAACCAACCGTGAAAAATAGATTAAGTACTATGTAGAGAACGCAGCGAGCCACGGATTCGTATGCAAAAAGCCCATCGTTTTAAGGAACCCGGGAAAGGCGGGGCCGCAGGCCGTCAACCGCATTTGGAGGAGCCGCAATCCTGGCAGGTCAGGCAGCCTTCCTGGTACATGACATTGGCCGAGTTGCAATTTTCACATTTCTGGCCCTTTCCCTGGGTACCGTTGGGGATATACCTTTTCAGTGCCCTGGCCACACCATTTTTCCAGGTATTGATAGAGACACTGTCTAATTGAAGGCTGTCTACGAGTCGGACTACATTTTCAATGGGCATGCCGTGCCGCAACGTCCCTGAAATCAGCTTCGCATAATTCCAGAATTCGGGGTCAAACTTATGGGATAGCCCTTCTATCGTCATTTTATACCCCCGCTTGTTCTGGTACTGGAAATCGTACCGGGTTTGGTCGTTTTCATCCTTGTTCTTGATAATACGACCTTTATTCACCCATTTGGGGAGTGGGATACCGTCTTCATCGTCGGCAAGGCCGGTAAAGATTTCATAGGGCAACCCCTCCATCAGCCCAATGAATGCGATCCATTTTTCTTTGCTGTTTTGAAAACGCACCACATCGGCCTCCAGCACCTGTGGCCGTTTGATGGGAAACGGGCTTGATTTCTGGCCCGCTTCCTCCCCGGAATCGCCAGCGACCAGAACCCCGGACCTGGAACCGTCACGGTACACGGTCACCCCTTTGCATCCCGACTTCCAGGCTTCCATATACAAGGTGCCTACCAATTCTTCAGTGGCTTCGTTGGGCAAGTTGATGGTCACGCTAATGGAATGATCCACCCATTTTTGCACCGCCCCTTGCAGGTGTACTTTCCGCACCCAGTCCACGTCATTGGAGGTGGCCTTGTAATAAGGGGATTTCTTCACCAGGGCCTCCAATTCCGCAGTGTCATAGCTCCTCGAGGTATCATACCCATTTACCTCCATCCACTGCTTAAAACGATGGTGGAAGACGGTGTATTCCTCCCAGGAATCGCCTACTTCATCCACAAAATCGACGCGGACATCCTTGTCACCGGGGTTTACCTTGCGGCGTCTTTTGTAGACGGGCAGGAAGACCGGTTCTATGCCCGATGTGGTCTGCGTCATCAGGCTGGTAGACCCGGTGGGGGCAATAGTCAGCAGGGCAATGTTCCGTCGCCCGTACTCCAGCATCTCAAAATAGAGTTTTTCATCTTCTGACCGGATGCGCTGCACAAAGGGGTTGTTTTTTTCCCTTTCCGCATCGTAGAGCGGAAAAGCCCCGCGATCGCGGGCGGTATGCACCGATGCCCTGTACGCTTCCAGGGCGATGGCCTTGTGCACCGATACGGAAAATTCCAGGGCCTTGTCACTTCCATAACGCATGCCCAGGGCTGCCAGCATGTCCCCCTCAGCGGTAATGCCAATCCCGGTCCGCCGCCCTTCGGTGGCTTTCTGCCGAATCCTTTTCCACAGGCGGTATTCTACTTCCTTGATCTCCTCCGATTCAGGATCGGAACCTATTTTCTGCAGGATAGCATCTATCTTTTCAAGTTCCAGGTCGATAATGTCGTCCATAATCCTTTGTGCAGCGGCTATATGTTCGCGAAACAAATCGAAATTAAACCGGGCATTCTCTGTAAAGGGTGCTTCCACATACGAAAAAAGGTTGATGGCCAGCAAGCGGCAGGAATCATAGGGGCAAAGGGGGATCTCGCCGCAAGGGTTGGTGGAGATGGTTTTAAAACCCAGGTCCCCGTAACAATCGGGGACAGACTCCCTGGTAATTGTATCCCAGAACAAAATCCCCGGCTCGGCAGATTTCCAGGCATTGTGCACTATTTTTTGCCAAAGGTCGCGGGCCACCAGGGTTTGGGTGCTTTTGGGTTGCTCGCTAAAAATGGGGAATTTTTGTGTATACCGGGTGTCCTGTTCCACCGCCTCCATAAATGCATCATCTATCCTGACGGAGATGTTGGCGCCCGTGACCTTGCCCTGTTCCAGTTTGGCATCGATAAAATCCGCAGCGTCCGGGTGGTTGATGGATACGGAGAGCATCAGGGCCCCCCGGCGGCCATCCTGTGCCACTTCACGGGTAGAATTCGAGAAGCGCTCCATAAAGGGTACCAGCCCGGTAGAGGTCAGGGCAGAATTCTTCACAGGAGACCCTTTTGGGCGGATATGCGACAGGTCGTGCCCCACTCCTCCGCGTCGTTTCATGAGCTGTACCTGTTCCTGATCCGTTTTGAAAATACCCCCGTAGGAATCCGCATCACCCTCATTCCCAATAACAAAACAATTGGACAGGGAAGCTATCTGGTAGGGGTTCCCGATGCCGGCCATCGGGCTGCCCTGGGGGACAATATACCTGAAATCCCTGATGAGCTCAAAAACGGTTTCCTCATCCATGGGGTTGGGATATTTGGCCTCCACCCGGGCAATTTCACGGGCGATCCTCCTATGCATATCATCCGGGCTAAGTTCGTAAAAATTGCCCAGGGAATCCTTGAGGGCGTATTTGTTTACCCATACCCGCGCGGCCAGGTCGTCTCCCTTGAAATAGGCCAGGGAAGCCTTAAACGCTTGTTCCTGAGAATAGGTTTTTTGCTGGGGCTGGGTGGTTTTGGTACTCATAGTTATTGTCTGTAATGGGAGTTGGCAATCAGTTATAGAATTACCCGTAAAAATAGACAATCTATGGCGGACGCCCGCATGATCAAAGTCATCCTTCCGCCAGCGATAAAATCACAATGTGTTTATTGTCAGTGTTTTACAAATTTATCAACAGTTGGCGGTTGATAAAATATTTGGTTGCTGCCAGGGTTGCTGCCAGGGTTGCTGCCAGGGCCTAACGGTAGTCAAAATGGCCCTGAGGAGTGCGAATACTGAGTTTTTTTTCAGTGGATGCCTCCACCCTGCCCACGATGCGGGCGTCTACCCCAAAGCCTTGCGAAATTTGGATAATATCCGCTGCCATGGCCTCCGCTACATACAATTCCATGCGATGGCCGCAATTGAATACCTGGTACATTTCGCGCCAGCTGGTCCCGGATTGCTCCTGGATCAGGCTAAATAGCGGCGGGACCGGAAACAGGTTGTCTTTAATCACGTGCATCCCCTCTATAAAATGGAGTATTTTGGTCTGGGCGCCGCCACTGCAGTGTACCATCCCATGAAGGTCTTCCGCGCGGTATTTTTCCAACACTTTCCTGATGATCGGCGCATAGGTACGGGTGGGCGAAAGCACCAGTTTCCCGGCATCCAGCGGAACACCCGGGACCTCCTGGTCCAGGGCCATCGCCCCGGAGTAGACCAATTCGGGTGGAACTGCGGGGTCAAAACTCTCCGGGTAGCGTTTTGCCAAAATGTTGGAAAAGACGTCGTGCCGGGCAGAAGTAAGGCCATTGCTCCCCATGCCGCCATTGTATTCCGTTTCATAGGTGGCCTGCCCGTAGGAAGCCAGGCCAACAATGACATCCCCTTCCCGTATACGGGCATTGTCAATGACCTCTGAGCGGCGGATACGGGCGGTTACGGTAGAATCCACGATGATCGTACGCACCAGGTCACCCACATCAGCCGTTTCACCACCGGTGCCATGGATCCCTATCCCATGTTTGCCCAGGTCTTCAATGAGCGCTTCGGTTCCGTTGATAATGGCCGAGATAACCTCGCCCGGGATCAGGTTTTTATTGCGTCCAATGGTAGAAGAAAGCAAGATATTGTCGGTTACCCCCACGCAAAGCAGGTCGTCCAGGTTCATGACCAGGGCGTCCTGGGCAATCCCCTTCCAGACCGAAAGGTCGCCCGTCTCCTTCCAGTACATATAGGCCAGGGACGACTTGGTACCTGCCCCGTCCGCATGCATCACCAGGCAGTATTCGGGATCGTTGGTAAGGTAGTCCGGGACAATTTTGCAAAAGGCCTTTGGAAAAAGCCCTTTATCGATGTTCCGGATGGCCCGGTGCACATCCTCTTTGGAGGCCGAAACCCCTCTTTGGTCGTATCGTTTGCTGTCCGAAGAAGCCATTGCTGATCTTTTTGGCAAAAATAACCGAATTGCTTAATGAAGGCTAACAAAAAGGGGGTTAATCCCCGCCGTGGGGATTTGCGCCTTGATTTTGACCTTCAATAAGCCCCCTTAGCGGATATAGAGCAATTCCCTGTATTTTGCCAGCGGCCATAACTGATCGTCTACCAGGCGTTCCACGCGATCGCAATGGTAGCGGATCTCGTCAAAATAGCTACGCACGTTGTCGGCGTATGCAAATGCCTTTTTATTGATATCGGTCAGGGCGTTGGCGCGTTTCCGCGCTTCTGTCATGGCATCGGTCTTCTTTTTGAGCGCTTCTATATGGCCGGCAATTTGTTCGATGATCGTCAATTGGCCATCGGAGAATTTCTTATGCGCTGCCCCGTAGATGTCCTTCAGCCCCATTACATTCCGGATCAGGGTGTTCTGATAGTTGATGGCCGAGGGGATGATATGGCTGTACACCAATTCGCTGTATACCCTCCCTTCTATTTGTGTCTGCAGGATATAGGTTTCCAGTTCCACTTCCTGCCTTGCCTTTACCTCAACGGCACTCATGACCCCCATTTCGGCAAAAAGCGACAGGCTTTCCTCCCGGGTAAGCACCTGCAGGGCCAATGGGGTGGTCTTATTGTTGCTGAGCTTCCTTCGTGCGGCTTCCTTCTCCCATTCGTCGCTATAGCCATCCCCGTCAAAGCGGATCCTTTTGGACGACTTTATGTATTCCCGCAGTACGTTGAAGATCGCCTCGTCTTTTTTGAGGCTTTTTTTGTCGATCAGGGAATCCACCTCCTTTTTAAACTGCTGCAGTTGTTTGGCCACGATGGTGTTCAGGATGGTCATCGGCTTGGCACAGTTGGTTTTGGAGCCCACCCCCCTCATTTCAAATTTGTTCCCGGTAAAGGCAAAGGGCGACGTCCGGTTGCGGTCCGTATTGTCCAGCAGTATTTCGGGGATTTTACCGACTACATTGAGTTTGAGTTCCGTTTTCTCCTCGGGGGTGAGTTTCCCTTTGGAAACGCCCTCCAGTTCATCCAGCACTTCGGTAAGTTGTTTCCCAATAAAGATGGATAAGATGGCTGGCGGGGCTTCATTGGCCCCAAGGCGGTGGTCGTTGCTGGCGGAGGCAATGGAAGAGCGGAGCAATTCCTCATAGCTATCCACCGCTTTGATGGTATTGACAAAGAAGGTGAGGAACTGCAGGTTTTTCATCGGGGTCGACCCCGGGCTGAGCAGGTTGGTACCGGTGTCGGTAGCCAGGGACCAGTTATTGTGTTTGCCCGAACCATTGATGCCCGCAAAAGGCTTTTCATGGAAGAGCACCCTAAAATGGTGCCGGTCTGCCACTTTCTCCATGACGTCCATCAGGAGCAGGTTGTGGTCTACGGCCAGGTTGGCCTCCTCAAAGACCGGGGCCAGTTCAAACTGGTTGGGCGCCACCTCGTTGTGCCTGGTTTTCACGGGGATCCCCAGGCGGGTGCATTCCAGTTCCAGATCCCGCATAAAACTAATCGCACGCAAGGGGATCACGCCAAAATAATGATCGTCCAGTTGTTGTCCCTTGGCGGCCAGGTTGCCCACCAGGGTACGTCCGGTCAGGGTGATATCGGGCCTGGCGCTTGCCAGTGCCTTGTCTACCAGGAAATATTCCTGTTCCCAGCCCAGGGTGGCGCTTACCTTATTCACATTCTTGTCAAAATACCTGGCCACGGCCGTGGCCGCTTCGTCAACCGCATTCAGGGCCCTCAGCAGCGGGGCCTTGTTGTCCAGGGCTTCCCCCGTATAGGCCACGAATACCGTCGGGATACAGAGGGTAGAACCGTATATAAATGCGGGCGAGGTGGGGTCCCAGGCAGTGTAGCCCCGCGCTTCGAAGGTGTTGCGTATACCCCCGCTCGGAAAACTGGAGGCATCGGGTTCCTGTTGTACCAATTGCCCTCCCCCGAACTTTTCCAGGGCCCTCCCATCGGGCATCAGGTCAAAAAAGGCATCGTGCTTTTCCGCCGTGGCCCCCGTGAGTGGCTGGAACCAATGGGTATAATGGGTAGCCCCCATAGAAATGGCCCAGGCCTTCATGGCTTCGGCTACCTGGTCCGCGATCTTACGGTCTATTTTGGAGCCTGCAAAAATGGCACTTTTAACGCTGGCTAACGCATCTTTGGTCAGGTATTGCAACATGCGTTCTTCATTGAACACATTGATGGCGAAGTGCTCGGAGCGGCGACCGGATTCCTGCACGGTAATCCGCTCACGCTGAAGGCTTTCGCGTATGGCTTCGAATCGTATCATCGACATGCTAAAGGGTTTTATTTCAGGTTTGGGCGCTAAATTAAGCAATTCATAGAATATGCCCGGAATAATAAATATTTTTCAAAATACCCCGAAAAAAATAGGGGGGTTCATAATTATACCGTGTTTTTAGGGATTTACCCCCATATTTTTATCGAGGTTCCAAGAAAAAATATATTTTTGACGGTCAAAAAAATTTAAACTTTGGTATTATGAGCAAAGCGAAATTAGAGTATATCTGGCTGGATGGTTACTATCCCACACAGAATATGCGGAGTAAAACAAAAATTGAAGATGATTTTAGTGGAAAACTGGAAGACTGCCCGGTGTGGTCTTTTGATGGAAGTTCCACCAAACAGGCTGAAGGAGGCTCCTCTGATTGTCTATTGAAACCGGTGGCCATATTTCCCGATCCAGCCAGGAATAACGGCTATCTGGTAATGGCCGAGGTAATGAACGCTGATGGTACCCCCCACGAAACCAACCACAGGGCCAAGATCAATGACGAAAACGATGATTTTTGGTTTGGTTTTGAGCAGGAATATTTTATCATGGACACCCATACCCAACTCCCCCTGGGCTTTCCGGTGGGTGGATACCCAGGACCTCAGGGACTGTACTACTGCTCTGTTGGAGGGCTAAACACCCATGGCAGGGATTTTGTTGAAGAGCATGCGGACCTCTGTCTTGCGGCCGGTATCAACTTTGAGGGAATCAACCAGGAAGTGGCCTGTGGTCAGTGGGAATTCCAGATTTTTGCCAAAGGCGCCAAAAATGCCGGTGACCAGGTATGGGTTGCCAGGTACCTGCTGGACAGGCTGACTGAAAAATACGGCTATTATATTGAATACCACCCAAAACCCATCAAGGGCGACTGGAATGGTTCCGGAATGCACGCCAACTTCTCCAACAGCCTCTTGCGCAATGCGGGAAGCAAAGATGTTTACGAAGCTGTTTGCGAAGCATTCAGGCCTGTTACCAAGGAGCACATTGCCGTGTACGGGGAATTTAACGACCAGCGTTTGACCGGGTTGCACGAAACGGCTTCCATCAATGATTTCAGCTATGGAATCTCGGACCGGGGCGCTTCTATCCGTATCCCGATCGCCACCGTAGAACGCGGCTGGAAAGGTTGGCTGGAAGACAGGAGGCCCGCTTCTAACGGGGATCCTTATAAAATCGCCGGCAGGATTGTAGATACTGTAAAGTCTGTCAAAATCCCTGAAATGTCCAATTAATTGTTAGTAAGGCATATATCAAAGAGCAGCCCCGGGAAATCCCGGGGTTTTTTTGTCCCTTTTCGCCAGGGTCACAGGAAGGTGTTATACAGAAACACGGCATAAAAGGCACCCAATATAATTCCGTCCCGCCAGCCCAGCCGCAAACCTTTGGGGAAGAATACCAGGGGCAGGATGAGGAAGGAAATCGCCAGCATCCAAAATACATCACTGGTCAGCAGCCGCTGGTCCATGACCCGTATGGGCGTGACCATGGCCGTAATGCCCAGTACCGCCAGGAGGTTAAATATATTGGAGCCAATAAGGTTGCCCACAGAAATGGATTTTTCACGTTTGAGAATGGCAACACCCGAAGCGGCCAGCTCGGGAATACTGGTGCCGACAGACACCACGGTGATACCGATCACGCGTTCGCTCACACCCAGGTTGGCCGCCAGGGACACCGCGCCGTTGATGAGTAATTCGGACCCGCCCCAAAGGGCTGCCCCTCCCAGGCCCAGGAACAAGACGATCTTATACAACGGAAGGGGTACATCATCCTCCAGCAGGTTGTCTACCACCGCTGTTTTCTGAAACCGCAACAGGTACACCAGGAAGGCAAACAAGAGGATCAGCATGGCAATGCCCTCATTGCGGGAAAGCTCCGCATCAAAGTAGATAAAACCGGTAAAAAGGAGGGAGGCCAGCATCATTATAGGCCAGTCGGTCGTGTAAAAGCTGGGCCTGACATCAATACTCCCCAGCAGCAGGACGATGGCCAGCACCAATCCGAGGTTCGCTATATTGGATCCCACCACGTTCCCCAGGGCGATGTCGGGAAAGCCTTCCAGGGCCGCATTGATACTCACGATCAACTCGGGGGCCGAAGTGGCAAAGGACACCACGGTCATGCCGATGATAATCCTGGAAATTGCCAGCTTCAGGGAGAGGGCCACGGCGGCTTTGAGCAACCAGCCACCCCCCAGGATAAGCAGGGCCAGGCCCAGCGCAATAAAAAGGAATTCCTGCATATAGAAAAATATACGAAAAATACGCACTCGTCGTGCAACCAAAAATGTTGCTTTTGCCGGGATGCCGGGATGGATCTTACAAAATCGGGCGTTTTTAAGACCATTTGCCCCTTGGTTCCAGCAAAAGCACTCAAAAAGGCCCTTCATACCTTAACATTTAATAGTATATTATCATTTATCAATTACTATTCAACACTATCTCAAAGGCGATAAGATTCTATTTATAATAAATGAGGTTTATTCACTTACACATTTGTATGCAATTTCAATAATTTTCCCCTATTTGTTTGGAAGGTAGGGTGTGGCTTTGTTTATTGCGGCTTCAATTTAGTAGAGCAACCTAAAACAATAACATAGTACGCATGATCGTCCTCGCAAAATTTGTCCTTTCCCTTCTATTAACCCTCATAATTATCCTGGTGTAATGCGGGCAGGGCAAAAGGGATTTTCGCCCCTTGCCCCCAAGCAAGTATCTTTGAAAAAAAAACGTGATGAGACAGGCATTCTTCAGAGTTTTGGCCCGCCTTAACAGATGGCTGCTCCCCTCCTATTCCAAAAAGCAGTTAGACTTATCAAAGGCTTCCAGGTGGCAGATGGCCATCATAGGCTGGCGGTATTACGTTACCTTGAGGGCCCTGGACCAGGGTGTTGGGACGTATCCCAAATGATGAATTACGCCCATGGACACTTCTGGCAAGGCCTTTGCCGATTTGTTTCCAGGGGAACTGGCTATGATCCCGGACGTTTTGGCGGCCCTTTACAGTTCGATGGTCACATCGCTTGACGGGCGAGAACAACAGGATAAAATGGTGTTATTGGGGACGGGGACAAAAGGTTCGGGATCATAGCTCACCGAACCTGAAGTGATTCGGGTCTCGCAAGTACCGCAACTGCCATTTCTGCAACTAAACCCGGGGGAAAGGCCGGCAGCTTCCGCAAGTTCCAGGATACTGGATACCGCTTCGTTCCAATAGGCCATTTTATCAGACTTGCTAAAATAGACCGAGTAAGCGTCCGTTTTGGAATCATGGAATCCGGGCTTCGCTCCCAGGGCCTTACCCTCCCCAAAAAATTCGTAATGAATGGCCGAGCCGCCAATCCCCATCTCCTTCAAATATGCATACATGGCCTCCATGAAACTTACGGGGCCGCAAATGTAGTAATCCGCCTGTACACCATTTAATACAGACTTGAGAAACGGCAGATCGATCAGCCCTTCATGGTCAAAATCAATTCCAGGCCGTTCTTCCCTGTTCGGGCACGTATGATGTATGGATACTGTGGTGTTGGGCAGTTTTTTTTCCAGTTCCCGCAACCTTGCATGCATCGGCTGTACACGATGGTCCAGGCTGGCATGGATAAAATACAAAGTCCTATCTGCTTCGCGGTTCGCTATATATTCCAGCATGCTCATCATAGGGGTGATCCCCACCCCACCCGACAAAAGTACTAAGGGGTTATGAGTGCCGGCTGTCAGGTAAAAACTCCCCATGGGCTTCCCCAGTTCTATTTCATCCCCCTCGGCAAGCTTTTCATGAAAGTACCTGGACACCGTTCCCCCTTTCTCAAGTTTGATGCTCAGGCGATAGTAGTTCCTATCCGGCCTGTCAGAAATAGTGTAGTTTCTTAGGGTCCACCCGGCCCCTTTTTCCAGCTGAACCCTCACCGGGATATACTGGCCAGGCAAAAAGCGGTCTACCCCCTTCCCGTCCTTAGGTACCAGATAGAACGATTTGATGGTCGTACTCTCAGGGATTATTTTTGATACGATAAATATCCTGAACACGTGCTAGGGATTAAATGGTGAATAGTCGAGAAATTCCCAATGGACCTGGTGGTGGTCCTGGGTAAGCATAAATTCTTCCATGTCGAAGAGCCAGAAACGTCCCGTCCCATTGGTCTTCTTTAAATCTTCTTCCGAGTCCTGCCCAAACAAAAGCGTTCCTTTTCCAGTAAGTTGCAAGGTGTTTCCTTTGTTGAAATCTATGAATAGCAAACCCAGGTGCGGATTGTGCAGTAAGTTGCCAAGGGTATTGTACATGCTATTGCCCTGATAGTCCGGGATCTTTAGCATTCCATTGTCCAGAATCTCTATAAATCCCTGCTTGCCCCCGCGATGGTTCACGTCCATGCGATTGAAGGAATCCATACTTCCTACAAAAAAAGTATCGGCCTTTTTAATCCATTCGCGGATATGGGGATCCATGGTAGTGCCTTTGGAAACCCGCGGCTCGGTCTGCTGGAAATGGTCGGGGAGTGCCATCACCCTCCTTTGAATATATTTCGGGCAGTTGGGAAAAGCTTCCTCTACCTGCAGGTTTATCGCTTCCTGCCCAATGGTTATCCTGCCGTTTAACCGAAACCTCCTGCGTGATGACAGCTCAATAAAGAGGGTGCCCATGGTGTTATTCAGCTGTAGGTTTTTGTATACAATATCGGAGGCCGCACTTTTGATGTAGGCATTTCTGAACACCACCTTATGGGGTCCCGGAACTTTTACAAATCCAAAATCCCCTATCAACAGGGAAGTCCAGACCTTTTTCCCGGCGCCCAGGCTACTGACAATGGCCATGGGCTGTTTTTCAATAAAATTGATGGCGCCCGGGATGATGGTATTTGTAATAACCCGGCCATTGGCATCGGCCATAGGGCGTTCTCCCACCATCTCCTGAATCTTCCGTTCCCCTGAGTGAAATTCTGCTTTCATTGGTTGGGTATTAAGCCGCCTTCCGCACGGAAGGCGGCTAAAAGCATTTAAAATGTGATAATGTTGTACCCGTCTTTTTGAAGCTTCACAAAGCTGGGGAGCCCCGTTGTCCCGGGAACGGCATTATCCGTAATCAGATCCAGGCCGGAAGGGTTTGACCCAAAAACATCTGCGCATCCACAGGAAACCCCTTCAATTTTATCGGCTACCGCCTGGTAAAGGCCATGGCCGGGATGGTCTTCTTTCTGCAGGTGTTCCGGCCACCGTGTACCGGCTCCCTGAAAAAGAATCTTCACTTCCTCTCCCTGGTTTTTGAAATCGTAGGCGGCTGCCAGGGCGTTGAACACGCGTCCCAATGCTTCTTCGGAACCTGCTTTTGGCTCGGATAGAACCACAATTGCTGTTTTACTCATTTTGATCGTATTTAATTAAACAAATTTTACCGAACGTTCGGTATATACTTATGATAAATTTTTTTTACACCTGGTACAGTTTGATTACCGATGCAAGTGCATTTTGAAAATAGTGGGTATCCTTCATGGTCCTGGCAACAATTAAGCTGCCCTGGACAAGGATCACCACTTTAACCCCGATATCCGAAGCCTCTTGCTCCGTTTTTCCAAAATCAAGGGCCAACAGGGTAAATGCGGCAATCCATTTGCCCATACTATGCTCTAACTGACCACTGAAAAGCTCCATGCCCGAACCCAGGGAAAGAGCCCGCAAAATACAAGGCACTTTGCCGTCGTCATATAGCACTGCAATATTACGGACCAGCGTCCCCAATCGCTCCCGGGCGGGCAGGGAACGGTCACTGGCGACCTTTGCGATATGGATATCGAGCCAGGTATCCACATAGGCCAGTACCGCTTGGGTAATTTCCTGCTTGCCGCCCGGAAACCTATGGTAAAGACTGGCTTTCTTTAAACCTGAGGACTGGGCCAACTCGTTAAGGCTCGCACCATCGTAACCCTTGGAACGCAGTACATTCATCAGCCCGCTTAATAGCTCATTGTCCTCTATTTTCTGTGGTCTCATGCTGCAAAGATAGTGATATATTATAATTTACCAAACGTTCGGTAACTTAATGCTGACGCCCGGTCCTAAAAGGAAGGGAACAGGTAATAGGCTCCTGTAACAAAGCAACCGGGAGCACGATGGGAATTTTCCAGGCCCCTGTTGCCGGTAAAAGGCCTTTGCCTCTCAGAATATGCCTACGGTATGGAGTGCCATGAACGAAACCAGCAATACACTAATGACGATAAGGATCAGGACGACATCCGGTTTGATAAATTTGGTTCTTTTAGTCATTTTTAGTTAAATGGATCGCAATATGCCTGTCCAGATGGGGGAACAACTAAACATTGATTCATACAGAAATCACAAATTTGATTTGAATAGATAAAATCAGATATTTCTTACTATTTCAGATATTAGTATCTTGTTATCCCAAACTTAAAACGGTTCCTTAGGATGGTCGCTTTCCCCAATGATAAATTAACATGCCGTGACAATAAAATGGAATGCTATCATGAACTGATGGCGGTTTTCCATTTTTACAAAATACTTTCAAAGCAATCGCCTCTGCTTGGATTCACAGCAACTTCCAGAGAAAGCGACAGAATGTACCTGCTGGCGCTAAAGCAAATTAGCCTGATGTGCCTGGAAATGGCAGGAAAAAAATACCATTCCCTTCAGAACACGGGCGAATCTCCTAATTTTAACAAGCTAAACCGCTATACCCTGGATGATGGCTTCCAAAATTACCTTAATTCCGCCAATGAAATCCAAATTGAAACGCTTGAAGAAAAGCTGATAGGTTGCCTGCGAATAATTAATGAGCTATTAATGGATTTATAAAAACCTATTTGCCGGGAAACGGATAGCCTCGATCCCTTATGACCATCATGAAATGTACCTGCAACAGTATACAAAGTTGTTTTGGGAACTACAGGAAATAACTTTTAGTCAAAGGCATATCCCGTGGATACTCGAAATATAAAAGCGTAGAGCACCACAAAAAACATCATGAAGCTAAACCAGGTGAACAACCGGAAGTAATTTCGGATGAGGTAATTGCCGATGTTCCTGAATCCTTCCAGGTAGATTTCTTTAAGTAGTACTATTGTTTTCATTCGTCGGGGGTTGTTTTGTTTACGGGTGCAAACTTGCGGCCAAACGGCTAAGAGCTTAAACAAAATCGGTAAAAAGCGTTATTATTGGATGAACCCTAAACCACTTGTATGTCATCGATAAAACGGACTTTTCATCGATCTTAGCGACCCCAAAATGAGACCATCCGCCACTAGTGATGTTCAACCCGTGTTGTACGAGGGGCCCTAAGTTAGGTATAGGCGTTACCGCGCCTGTCTATGCAACAAAGCCTTTACACTTGGTATCACATGCGAGGCGGATACAGTCCTGTATAACCCCATCCGGCACCACCTTCTTTTTAGCCAATTTTGTAGCTTTGATCACGCTGCACACGTGATCCTGAATGAACCCCCGCATGAAATTAGAAAACCCACCGCTACCGCGTTGGGCTTTTCCGTGACTGCGCAATATCAAGGCCCGGGAGTTTTCCCTTATCGCCACACACGGTGCCAGGAGTACGCGCTGCGCTCGGGTTCCTGAATGAACCCCCGCATGAAATTAGAAAACCCACCGCTACCGCGTTGGGCTTTTCTGTGACTGCGCAATATCAAGGCCCGGGAGCTTTCCCTTATCGCCACACACGGTGCCAGGAGTACGCGCTGCGCTCGTGATCCTGAATGAACCCCCGCATGAAATTAGAAAACCCACCGCTACCGCATTGGGTTTTTCTGTGACTGCGCAAAATCAAGGCCCGGGAGCTTTCCCTTATCGCCACACACGGTGCCAGGAGTACGCGCTGCGCTCGGGTTCCTGAATGAACCCCCGCATGAAATTAGAAAACCCACCGCTACCGCGTTGGGCTTTTCCGTGACTGCGCAATATCAAGGCCCGGGAGCTTTCCCTTATCGCCACACACGGTGCCAGGAG
>LXTR01000080.1 GCA_001683825.1 Flavobacteriaceae bacterium CP2B
CCCCGAGAGGATCAGGCCCGCGACAGCCACTACCAGTATGGTTCTCAAAGATGAGCGTCTTACAGTTTCGGCATTTTGGCTACATCCCGTCGGGGCTGTAGGCCAGGTCCGGACGCATGCGGCCGGTAATCGTTTCCATTTTGGTCACATAATCCATTGCCTTGTCAAAAACCGGTTTGGCATCCTCTCCCATAAGGGCCTGGTTGGAAACCGAGTTCTGGGCGTAGTTGACTGCGTCTTCAGCGGCTATGGCCACCATAAAGAAATCATTGGGTGCCCCGAAACCGCTTCGGTAAACACGGTATTCTATCTTAGAGCCTTTGCTTTCATACAAATCCCTGATCCCTTTCATGGCCTTGGCCAGGCCGTCTTTCATGGCCGGGGTGGTATGCAGGTAGTAGAACTTGCGGTAGGGCTGCCCCTCTGGGGTCTGGCTGATCCCGCTGGGCATGTAGGACAGTTCCGTATCCAGGTAGATGATGTAGTCAAAATGGGTGGTGTAGTACTGGTCCATTTCTGAAAACAACTGCCCCAGGCTCTCGCCCCCCATTTTCTCGGCCAGGCTGCCAAAGAGCGGCCGGTCCAAATCGGCCATATTCTTGATCGGGCCTACATACAGGTACCGGAAATCATCGGTCTGCGCGGTGATCCATTGTTCGTCCTGGATGTTGTGTTGCTTGAGGTTGTCGACCAGTTTCTTGCCAACCGCCTCGTATTCGTCAACCACGGCGGGCTTTACGTGGTCTTCGTGTACCCAAAAAGCCTGGGATGCATCGGTTTGTGCCCACATGGGGGCCGCGAAAAGGAATGTTAAGGCCAAAAGGCCTGATTTTAGTCTACTCATGATCTGATGGTTTTAGTGTTAGCAATATTTAGTTCTATCTGTAATTCTCTGGCCTTATTCAAGGATGGGGGGTACCAGGGTATAGCCCAATTGTTGCAACAGGTCGAGTTCGTTGAAATACACATACTCCCGGTACAGTTTTCCCTCCCTGTCAAAATACAGTTGCGACATCCCGTTGATCTTCACCTTCTTCCCCGTAGGGGCTACCTCCCCATAGACCCCGGTATTGGTCCCTTCGCTGGTCCACTGGATAAAAACCCTGCCATCGTCTATATAGGTGTCCCTCAGGCTGAGCTTCAGGTCCGGGAATGCGGTAAAAAAAACATGGAAGTGTGCCTGCATCTCCCGCGGGGTCCTGGCCACTTCTATGCCATTGAGGTTGCGTTCGAACCCCCTGGCGCTGATCGCTTTCAGGAGGGTGGTATCTTTGCGGTTCCATAAAGAATCTATATAGGTACGCACATTCGCCATGACAGTACTGTCTTGTTCCCTGTCTGCGAAGGCGGTTTCAGATCCCCGTTTTTGGTTACAACTCGTGCAGGCCAGGATCAATGTTACCACTAAATACGTGCACCCTTTCATAAAACCACCTTTTTAAACAAATTGATCCGTCAGATACGAAACAAGGCCAAAAAATACTGGAAATCAAGGCAGTTTGGACGAAAAGCGGTTTTGAGTGTCCGAAGCACTTAATTAATTTATCCGGGGCTTGTTGCGGTTATTTTCGTATATTTAGTAGCCTCATTTCCCCCGGAGTAGCGAGAATACCAATGAAATGAGTAAACACTGGCCACCAGTATTTTTAGCCGTCCTTGGTTCTATAATTTGTACAGGGCCGCTTATGGGCCAGATTTACGACCCCGCCAACGAAAATTCCTACAAAAGGGTCTTTGTCGAGACCGACAACTTTGGCCCTTCCTACCTCCGGCAACTGGAGGATGCCCTGCCGCTCATAGCTTCTGATTCCCTGAAATTCCTGCTTTGGAACGACCTGGCCTACTACTGGCATACCCGCAACCTCAACAGGGCCCTTGACCTAACCCAAAAGGGCCTGGATGCGGCGACCCAAAAGGAATGCAGCCTGTGGCAGGGAAGGTTCCAGATTACCCTGGGGGCCATTTTGCTCCGGCAGGAAAAACTGGACAGCGCCAAAATGGTGCTCGAGGAGGCCAGAAACCGGGTGCCGGAAGAAGACCTTCCTTTCCTGAATACCCAGTTGGGGTACGTATTTGAACGAAAGGGCCAGCTGGACCGGGCGGCGGACTATGCCATGGAAGGGCTTCGAATAGCCCAAAAACTGGCAGATACCAAGGGGATTGCTTTGGCATATAGCGATCTCAGCAATATTTTTTGGAAACAGGCCAAATATGACCAGGCCCTGGAATACGGCCTGGAATCGGTACGTCTGTTTGAGGAACGCGGCCTGAGTGACCTGGATTACGACTTTACCCTGTACGTGGTGGGCAACAATTACCTGGCGCTCAAAGAATACCACAAGGCCCTGAATTTTTACGAACACGCCATTGCCATTGGGGAACGCTACGGTTTCTACAACAACCTAAGCGATGTGTATATCTCTCTGACAGACCTGCACGCCTACCTGAACGAGTATAACAAGGCCGAGGAGGCTGCGGTCAAGGCCCAGAAGTATGCCCGTTTATTGGATAACAATTTTATGGTCATGCGGTCCTGGCTGGCTATCGGGAAACTGCAGAACCTGCAGGGCAAATACATTTCGTCCATCGAAAGCCTTGAAAAGTGCATTGTCGTCGCCACCGAGGACTTTGGCGATGAGTTTTACCTCAGCCAGGCATACGAGACCCTGGGTAAATCCTATGCCGGCAACCACAACTACCAGCAGGCCTACCAGGCCCTGGCCAGGTACGATGAACTGAAGAACCGTATTTTCACGGCTGAGGCAGACCACCGCACTTCGCTGTTGCAAACCGAGTTCAATGTGGCCGAAAAGGATAATACCATCCAGTTGCAGAAGATGCTCATCCAGAAACAACGCACCCGCCAAACCCTGATCATCATCATTACCGGGCTGTTGTTGCTCTATTTGCTACTGCTGTACAAGGCGGTAGAGAGCAACCGCCGCAAGAACCAACTCCTGCAAAAGCAAAATGAGGAAAAAGAATTCCTGCTTAAGGAGATCCACCACCGCGTGAAAAACAACCTGGAGATTGTATCCAGCCTGCTTTCCCTGCAGTCTTCCCAACTACAGGACCCAAAAATCGTGGAAACCATGCAGAAAAGCCAGCAACGTGTGCATAGCATGAGCATGATCCACCAGAAGCTCTACCAGGGGAAAAGCCTCTCTACCATTGAAATGAAGGACTATTTCGAAAACCTGGGGAACCATATCATCAACACCTTTGGCGCAGAAGGCCGGGTAAGCATCCGCTGTGCCATGCAGCCGCTCGAACTCGATGTGGACCTCGCCATTCCCATAGGGCTCATCGTAAATGAACTGCTAACGAATTCCTTTAAATATGCCTTTCCAGACAAGGGCAGCGGACAGATCGTCATAGACCTGAAGGAAGTAGGGAACCGGTTGTACCTGGACGTCTCGGACGATGGCATTGGCCCAATTGCCGGGGGGCAAGGGACCGGCACCGGTTTTGGGACCCAACTCATCCAACTGCTTACCCAACAACTCGATGGAAAAATGCGCCTGAACCATCAGGCGGGGATGTCTGTCTCTTTTGAATTCCAACACCATAAAGCCGCCTGAAAAATGAAACAAAAAGTACGAATCCTCATTGTGGAAGACGACATGATCATCGCCGCGAACATCTCCCTCCAACTCAGCAAACTGGGGTATGACGTAACGGGAATAGAATCCCGGGGCGAAGAAGCGGTGGCCCATGCCCGGCTGAACCCCCCGGATATCATCTTGATGGACATCAACCTGAAGGGGCAGATTAACGGCATAGAAACCGCCAGGGCCATCCAGCAGCATGATGATATACCCATTGTATACCTGACGGCCAATAACGATGAGGCGACCTTTGCAAGGGCCCGGGAGACCCATCCCTATGCCTATATCTCCAAACCTTTCAGCAGCCTCAACCTGGAGCGGGCCATTGCCCTGGTAGCCGAACAGCTCAAGGAAGGACCGATGGCGAAGCAACAGGATGAAAACGGCATGCAGGTATTACGGGATCGCATTTTTGTGCGTCACAATGGCAAAATGGTAAAGTTGTTGCTGGAGGATATCCTCTATATCGAAGCAGAGCGGAATTATTGCAAAATCGTCACTCCCAAAGCCAGTTATTTGGTGGTGTGCACCCTGAAAGCCATTGAAAAGGAACTTCCCGAAACCTCTTTTGTCCGGGTTCACCGATCGTACCTGGTGAACATTTCCAAATTAGACGTCCTGGCCGATGGCCATCTAGAGATCAACCGGAAGGTCATTCCCGTCAGCAGGGCCCATAAAGAAGGGCTCCTGGGCCGTCTGCACCTAATTTAGGGCCTTTTGCCGTGCCGCTGTATGGCCCGGGCCACCTCCAGCGCGGCAGGGTCGCCGGTGTTCTCGAGTTCACGGATGATGCGGGCATGGTCCGATGGGCGGCCCTGTGATAGTTTATAGGCCGCCTGTATTTCGTCTATCCTGATTTTGAACCCCACCACGCCGCGCATCTGCCTCAGGGTCTTCCTGGAAAGTTCTGAAAGTACGATGGGGGAGGCGGAGCCACGCTCGTATTTTGCCACCAATCTGTCAAGGGCGTCATACAACGCATCAGCGTCCAGCAGGCTCAGGGTGCCATACACATGTACCGCAATATAGTCCCAGGTAGGTACTTCCTCTTCCCGGTACCAGGAGGATGAGACATAGCTGTGGGGGCCGTTGAAAATGCAGAGCACCTGCCGGGCTTCGCCGAAGCTTTTCCATTGGGGGTTGGCTTTGGCCATATGGCCGACCAAATAGTCATTGCCATCACCACCTTCTTCCAGTTCCAGCGGAATATGGGTGGCCCAGGGCCGTCCGTCATGTTGGTTCACCAGGATTCCGAAAGCGTTCTTGCGGAGGAAATCCCTGACCTCATCAAGCTGTTCGTTCTGATAATGCTGCGGTATGTACATCGGGTATTGTCTTGCAGATTTGTGCTGCCAAGGTACGGGAAATTTTGGTTCAAGGCCCGGGGTCGACAATCCATCCATCCCATTTTACAACTCAGCCCCTCAGACTTCGGGAAACCCCTGATTTGGCCGAAGTTTGGACGTGGCTATCTGCAATAGGCGGCCTTGCGGTGCCGTGAACCTATGTTGGCGGCCCGAAACCCGAAAGGCAGATGACTTTTTAGTATTTTTAAACGCAGGCAGGGATGCAAGAAACAAGCCTGGTATCTAACGTATGAAGCACCTGGTAAAAATAGTGATGATCGCTTTGCTCATTGGCCTGGCCGTGAGCCTGGTGTTTATGGGGATTGGCTGGCTGGAGACCGGCAAAGACGGATTCGGGCCCACTTTTTGGCGCGGGTTCGGGTATATCATGATCTATTCCGTGGTCCTGACTTTGATCAATTCATACTATTTTGACTACCTCAACCACAGGGTGCAATGGAAGAAATACGCCAAATACCGGCTTTGGATCAGTGCCCTGGGCGGCGTTGCCCTGACAATGCTGGGAATCTTTCTGATCCGGGTCACCATAGAGACAGGCCTGAAAGGGGAGGGGCTGGAAGAATTCATGGCCTCCGAACGGCTTTCGTACTACGTGGTAGCCCTGGTCATCACCCTGGGGTTTTCGGTGTTTTTCCATGCATTTTACTTTTACAAGCATTGGCAGGAAGGCAAGGTTAAGGAACAAAAGATCATCGCGGGAACTGCTTCTGCCAAGTTTGATGCCCTGAAGAACCAACTGGACCCCCATTTTTTATTCAATAGCCTTAATGTACTCACCAGCCTGATTGATGAAGACCCCCGCCAGGCACAAAAATTCACGACCTCCCTTTCCAAGGTTTATCGCTATGTGCTGGAGCAGAAGAATAAAGACCTGGTTACCGTAGATGAGGAATTGCAATTTGCCAGGACCTATGTGCAATTGCTGAAAATGCGCTTTGAAGACAGCATTGTCTTTGAAATTCCCGAGGCCAGCAGCCACCCTGAGGCTAAAATTGTCCCCCTCTCCCTGCAATTGCTGTTAGAGAATGCCGTAAAGCACAATACAGTCACCTCAGGCAGACCGCTGCACATACGGGTCTATGAAGAAGACAGCACCCTGGTGATCAGTAATAACCTGCAGGAGAAGCAGGTGGTAAGGAAAGGCAGTGGGGTGGGGTTGAGGAATATCCAACAGCGTTATAACATCCTTTCGGACCGAAAGGTCATCATAGAAAAATCCGCAACCACCTTTGAGGTGAAACTACCTGTTTTGACAAAACAAGTGATACCTATGGAAACACAAGAAGTCTACATCCGCGACAAGCGTTATCAAAAAGCAAAGGAACGCGTCGAAGCCATCAAAGGCTTTTACGGCAACCTTGCCGCCTATAGCCTGGTGATCCCCTTCCTGATATGGCTCAATTACCGTACCACAAGTTTCCCCTGGGCCATCTTCCCCACCGTGGGCTGGGGCTTCGGGGTGCTGATGCACGGCCTTGAAGCCTATGGATATAACCCCCTTTGGGGCAAACGATGGGAGGAGAAGAAAATCCGGGAATTCATGGAAAAAGATGACTTCTGAACCCGGCGGCCCTGTGCCACATTTCACCCCCTGATTCTCACAGTTCGGTCGATGGAAGTTGAAGTATCGCCGCTGTTTTGAGACCTTTACCACAGATGATAAACACTAAGACCAAGAAACATGAAAAATGAAAACAAAGAACACAAATACCTGAGGGCCAAAGAACGGGTAGAAAAACTCCGTAAATTCTACGGAAACCTCACTTCCTACGTTTTGGTGATTAGCCTGCTGGGCTTTATCAACTACTGGACCAACGGCTGGAGCTATATGTGGTTCCTCTGGGCTGCCTTCGGATGGGGGATCGGGTTGGCATTCCATGCGGTAGCCGTCTTTAACCTCAACCCCTTCTTCGGCAGGGACTGGGAAGAACGCAAAATAAAGGAGTTTATGAAGGAGGAGGAAGAATTGGGGCGCTGGGAATAATGGCCTGCAAAAACTAAAAAACGATACCTATGACAACTTTGGAAGAAGATAAATACAACAGGGCCCGGAAACGGGTAGAGTGCATCAAAGGGTTTTATGTACACCTGAGCGTGTACCTGGTTATCAATACGGCCATCCTGCTGGTGATATATATGGCCATCCTGGATGATGGCGAAAGCTTCTGGCAGATCAGCCATTTCTTTACCGCTATTTTCTGGGGGCTGGGCGTGCTTTTCCATGCCGCCAATACCTTTGACCTCAACCCCTTCTTTGGTAAAAAGTGGGAAGAACGCCAGATCAGGCGGTATCTGGAAGAAGATGAAAAGCAATCAAAGAAATACCAATAGCATCCTGGCCGTAACAGGCCGGCAAAGAAGCAACCAGCATCCATTATGCATGTAATTATCATTGAAGACGAAAAACCGGCAGCCCGGAGACTTTCGCGCCTGCTCCGGGAAATCGGGGTTGAGGTGTCCACCATGCTGCACTCGGTCGCGGAGGCAGTCGACTGGTTCCAGAACCACCCGCACCCCGACCTCATTTTCCTGGATATCCAGCTTTCGGACGGGCTATCTTTTGAGATCTTTGACCTGATCGATATACAGAGTTCCATCGTTTTCACCACAGCTTATGACGAATACGCGCTGCAGGCGTTTAAACTGAACAGCATCGACTACCTTCTTAAACCCATAGACGAGGAGGAGTTGAAAGTTGCTGTCAAAAAATACCAAAAGCTCAAGCCCGGGGCCCCGTCCATAACCCTGGATTTTGAGGACATCAAAAAATTACTGGTCAACCCCGTGGAGCGCGAATTCAAAAAGCGTTTCACCGTGCGGGTAGGGCCGCATATCAAAATCCTGAACACCGATGAGATCGAATGTTTTTACAGCGAAAACAAAGGTACCTATGCCGCCACGGATGAAGGGAGGAACTACCTGCTGGATGCTACCCTGGAACAGTTGGAAACCGAATTGCAACCCGCGGTCTTTTTCCGGGTAAGCAGGAAGTTTTATGTGAACATCAACCACATAAAAGACATCGTGGCCTATAGCAATTCCCGCCTTAAAATCAAATTAAACCGCTATGACGAACAGGAGATCATCGTAAGCAGGGAACGGGTGAAGGACTTTAAGTTATGGTTAGAATAGTTAACTATATATAGCTGGAATACAATAACATATAGCCTGACATAAGGCGCTATAAATATTTCTTATAGTGCCTTTTTTGTGTGGTGGACCCCCTTATTCCACCCGGTTTTCGTCAAAGGAAGACGGCAGGAGCTTAGGGATGAGTTTAATGAAGATAGGAAGCAGTACCGCCCCGCCCGGGAGCATGAAAATGGCCAGGGACGGAATACTTTTGAAGATGTCGATCAGTTGGCTCTGTACCTTCTTTTTTTCGACCGGGCTAAGTTCCTTTACGGTGGATTTTGAGAGGAGGTAAACGAGTTCCTTACTTTCCGAAAGTTCTTTCTGTAACCGCTTGCTGTTCCTGAGGATAAGTTTGTTTACGATTCTCGACATGCTGTCGTAGAATTGTACCGCCAGGTTATGATCTTTAAGGTGGGGGATACGGTTCGCATGTACGTGAAAAAAGCGGGTCACATCGCCCAGGGCATCAGAAATATGTTCGGGCGACAACCGCAGGTCTTTCCCTATGCCGTAGATGAATTCAGATTCCAGGTAGTCCAGTGACTGGTCTTCCCATATGGTAAGGCAGGCTACATCTAAAAAATACTGGTTTTCCTCTTTGTCAAACTGGTTGATGAGTTTTTCCCTGTAGCTGGCATCAAAATGTTCCTTGGTACTCTCTATAAAGGTCAGGGAAGAGGCAAAGAGCTGGGCCAGCCGTTCATCCTTCCTGTTCTTTTCCTTGGAACTCAGGGCGTGGTAGGTAATATTGATGGTGATATACTCCAGGTTCTGGGCATGCTGCCGAATCGGCCCCTCCCGCTCCAGGAATTTTCTGAAGGTGAGGATATCGATAAACAAAAGCGAATTGGTGATGACGCTGTTAAACGTCTTGCTGATGACGTTGTCTTCCAGGTATACCCTGGTATCGATCAGCTTTTCCAATTGGGCGGAAGTTTTCTTGCCGGTGAGGATCTTGTGCAAAAAAGAGGTACTCCCCACATCCAGTTCCTTGTAAAAACGGAATATGGCATCCAGGAAATTCTTAAAACTGCAATCGCTCCTGTGAAACTTGTAGGTGAAGTACAGGCCACTCAGGAGGTTGGTTTTTGCCATTTCATCCTCGGAGAGCGGATGCTCCGTTTCTATGAAGTGCGGGATCCCCAGGTTGATCCCGTAAATAAACCCGGCGTCTTTGAGCGCTTCATAGAGGGCATTAAAATCCGGGTAGGGAGAATCCCCACCTTTTACGAGATGCCCAAACTTTTCAATCCAACCCGGACCAGAGGGATTCATTGCCTGTTGTTTACAAGCGTCAAAGTAACACAAAATATACATCAAATAGCACACTCCCGTCCGCATTTGTCAGAGGCACAAAACTCCCTTAACACGAATTTAACACTTCAAACCAAACCCCCCGGGCCATATCCCGTAGGTAAGGGTGAGTATAACCTTAAAAATACAAATAATGAAAAACTCAAAATTACTACCAGGGCTGGCCGGCATCGCGATTACCGGGCTTATCCTGGTTGCGGCCGACCATATTGACGCGCCGTCTTCCATGGGCACCACGGCCGACATTGCCGACTTTTACGCCTTTGAGCCTGCAGAGGGTTCAGACCTTACCACCTTTGTGGTCGACTTACAATCAAACGTATTGCCCGAACTGGCATACGGGACTTTTGATGAAGCGGTACTGACGGAGATCAACATCGATACAGATGGCGATCTGGTGGAAGACTACGTTATCCAGGCTATCCCTCGCATGGGGAGGATGTACTTTTTCTTCGGGACGCCCACCCAAACCGGACTGGATAGCGAGGTAATGGCAGACGCACCCCTGGGCGATGTGGAAATTTCCGGGGCCACAGCCATTGTCGAAACCACCGGCGATGGGGTCAGCCTGTTCGCGGGGCCCAGGCAGGATGCATTTTTCTTCGATTTCTTCCAGTTCAATGCCGTCATCAACCCGGACGTGAATGCTGCCCCCGGCGGGTTCTTGCCACCCGAAGAGGCGGCCGACACCTTTGACGGCGCCAATACCATGTCTATCGTCGTGGAAGTGCCCAACAGCCTTTTGGGCGCACCCACTGCAGTAAATGCCCTGGGAATCCCGGTGTACAAAACATGGGTAACTACCAACAGAAAACAATAACAACCCTTATACATACAACAAAATGAAAGCAGATAGCATCAAATATATGTTCCTGTCGTTCCTGGCACTGGCCGCGTTGAGCGCCTGCAGTAATGACGACAACAGTATCGCGGAAAATCCGCAAGCCTCCTGTAGCGATGGCATTATGAACGGATCAGAAACAGGGATCGACTGTGGAGGCGCCTCCTGTATGCCTTGTGAAGATGGTATGGGAATGCCCATGGACCCTGATTTTTCGGGCACCTATAGCCAGGCCGACCATATGGGAAGGCCCGGGATCAATACCGTGCTGAGCTCTGATATGCAGGGGCAGGCCAGTGTGAAAGACGCGTTTAATGTGACCATCCCCTCGGAAATGGTGGCCACCTTCCAGGCCGGTTTTGAAGCCAGGGTAGAACAGTACCACGATGTTTATGCCAACAAATTGGGCCTGGATCCCTCGGATGTGGACTATCAAACCAATATTTTGGGGCTTGATGTGGCTACGCTGACCACGGTCCTGGCAGCGGATGTGCTGGAAGTAGCCCCGGATGCCCCCACCACCTATTTTGACCCGGGAACAGATAATGACAATGATGGCCGGGTCCTGGTACCGGACGGGGATGAAATCGGCCTTACCGGCAGGAAGCTTCAGGATGATATTATCGATATCTCACTGATCCTGTTGTTTGGTGGTACAGAAGGCGACCGCTTCAGCGGGCAGGACCTGGACGGAGACGGAATGGCCGACCTACCCAGGCTAACCTCCGATGGTGTCAGCCTGACCGCGGATAATATCACGGACACCTTTCCCTACATAGGGTCGCCCGAATAAGGGCTTTTCGGAAATGCGCCGTGCATCGCCTTTGCGGTTCCACCCCTGGCAAGGCGCCTGCATCCCGCATCCCTTGGGAATTAAATTGCAGAAAAGGAAGAAAAGGGGCCGGTAAGGCCCCTTTCTAAAAAATAATAGCAACTAAAGAAGACAACACGATGAAACCTTACCTCTTTCTACTTCTGGGGATACTGGCCCTGCTGTCCTGTCAGCCACAGGGAGCACCCACCGTAAGCAACCCGGCAGACTACAACCATTTTCTAATGACAGGCCCGGTCGCGACGACCTCCAAATATTTTGAGCTCTGGAATTCCAAGATCACCCAAGACAGCACACAGCTTACCAGTTTTGGGCATGTGGCGGGCGAGTACCACAGGTACTTCCAGGCCACAGGCCAAATTGATTTCCTGAAAAGGGCCGAACAGGCACTGGAAAAGGCCGTGGCCATAGCAGCCATAGGGAAGGCCGACTACCAAAGGGCATTGGCGCGGAACTATATATCCCAGCATCGCTTCCGCGAGGCCCTGGAACTGGCAGAGGCTGCCAGGGCCCTGGGCAGTGGGGTAACGGAATCCCAATACCTGCTGTTTGACCTCCATATGGAACTGGGGCAGTATGGGCCGGCTGAAAAATACCTGGACAGTATCACGAACTTTTCGGATTTTGGGTACCTCATCCGCCTGGCCAAATGGAATGACCATCTGGGTAAACTGGGGACAACCATTGCCTTTATGGAGAAAGCGGCCCGTAAGGCAGAAAGCACGGGTAACCCGAAGCTAATGACATGGTCCTATACGAATCTGGCCGACTATTACGGGCATGCTGGCAGGATTGCCGATGCCTATGCCTATTACCTGAAATCCCTGGCCCTGGATCCTGCCAACGCCTATGCCAAAAAGGGAATTGCCTGGCTGGTGTTTTCCCATGAAAAGAACCCCGGTGAGGCCATGCGCATCCTGGACGCCGTGACCCGGGATTACCAGGCTCCGGATTATTTCCTGCTCAAGGCCGAAATAGCAGGCTACATGGGGACTGAAAAAGATCGCCTGGCGAATCTGGACCAGTATTTCAAAGCGGTTAAAAACCCCGCCTATGGCGCTATGTACCATGCGCACAATATCAGCTTATACCTGGAGGAAACCGTACAATATGACCAGGCACTGGAACTGGCCCAAAAAGAAGTGGACAACCGTCCCACACCTGCCTCCTATGACCTGTTGGCCTACAGCTATTTTAAAAAAGGCGAGCAACAGAAGGCCGAAGCCATCATAGAAGAACACATCCTGGGAAAAACCTTTGAGCCGGGGATCCTGCTGCATGTAGCGGAAGTTTACAAGGCCGCGGGGAATACCGAAAAGATCCGTACCCTAAAGCCCGAATTGCTGGGAGCCCTTTACGAATTGGGCCCCTCCAGTGAGGCGCGTATCAAAAGTTTGTAAGGCTGCGTTCCCTGCCGGGGGCTTGGGTTGAGGTTGGGGTATTTATATCAGTAGCGTGCCGGGGCCCCGCGTCCTGGCGCGCTCAGCCTCAGCCCGTTTTCCACGATGATTTTAACTTTTTATTAGGATTTCTTAGATGAAATACCTATTTTTATCGTCCAAAGGCACGTTTAAAGCAGGAATGTCGTTCTCTTTTAAGCTGCCTAAGGGAAGTTAAGACTTGATTCCAAAGACGATAACCCAAATCTGATATGTTATGGAATACTTCCTTTTTTGTATATGGTTTGCCCTGATGTTGTTTGTATGCCTTAAAATTTGGTTTGCCAACAGGGCCCTGCAAAATTCACTAAAAAAACGCTGAAGCTATAGAGTAACAATTACACTATTCCAGTTGTTCTTATGAATCCAAAGACCTGGGGCCGCTCCTGGCCCCTGCGTTGCCTTGCTATAGGCGGGCAAACCGATGCAGGTCTGTCCTCCGTCGTCATGTTTTTTTGATGGTGGGGCCGGTCGTGTCAGCACCGGGGCAGATTTTGAGGTCCCTTGCTTTTCCTTCACGCCCGTTCTCCCGCCGAAATTGCCCCTGAACCACCTTAGGATAAAGTGTCTGTGACCGCCTTGCACCCGGCGCTGTCCTCAGGAGGCCACTACGCCCAGCGTAAACAACTGTTCCAGGGTAGGGGTTTCGCTCCCTCCGGCCGGCTCCAGGGTAATTCCAAAAGCCTCTGTGTCGTTGGGATTGGAGAGGGCGAATACCCTATTCGCATCGGTGGTGAAATCTTCCAACAGCCCGATACTGGTAGGGGTGAGTGGCGAAAGCTTTAAGGACCATACCTGGTAGACCATCCCCGGGGGAGGTTCAGGAAGGCCCTGGGCGTCTATGAATACCTTTTCTTCCGCCCTGTTCCAGTACGCCTTGGCATAGGCCGAAGGGGCCGCTTCCTGCCCTCCCAGGGCAATTACGGTAATTTCCCGGTCCCTGAGGGTTCCCAGCAGTTCCCTCGTTTTATCCAACGAATTCCGGGCTTCGAAAATTTGATCCTCCAAAACCTGTATTTCATGGCTTCTGAGGTTTATTTGATTCTTCAGTTCCGTATTCTGCAGGTATACCCATCCTAAACCAAGCCCCAGGACAAGGGCAGCGGCCCAGCCCGTATACTGGATCCAGGTAGCACGTTTCCGGGGTAGCGGGACTACCCTGGCTTCATTTTTATCGCCAATCCTCCTTATGACATCCTGGAAATCCCGGGAACCGGAGTCCTTGTAAGCCGCTGATTTGCTCAGGGCCAGTATAGCCGCTTCTATAGATCGTATTTCTTCCTTGATCCTGGGGTGTTCTTCCGCATTACGATGCACCTCCAGGTTTTCGTCCTCGTTTAAAAGGCCCGCCACATAGAGTTCCAGCACTCCTGACGCTATGTATTTATCTACGTCCATTCCAGTGTCATGTTGTCTCTTAATTGACCGATACAGTTCCGGTTTCTCGTTTTGACCGTCCCGAGCGGGATGCCCAGTTCCTCAGCGGCTTGTTTCTGGGTATAGCCTTTGAAATAGAGCAGTTCGATGATTTGAACGCACTTTTTCTTAAGATTCATCAACAATTTTTTAAGGCCGGTGGTGTCCAGGGATTCCGCGTCGGTATCGGCCTGTTCCAATATACCTACGAAGTAATCGGCAGGGAGGTTCTTTTTTTGATCCTTATAGGATTTAGAACGCACTTTGTCTATCGCTGTATTCCGTGCAATGTTAAGGATCCAGGTAAAAAACCTCCCTTTGGAAGGGTTATAACTGTCGGAATTGTTCCAGATTTTAACAAAGACGTCCTGGGCGAGCTCTTCCGCCAGTTCCTTGTCGCGCACGATCGTAGTGATAACGCCACGGATATTGTCACTATACATGTCGTACAGCTTTTCAAAGGCAATGATGTCTTTTTTTTGGAAACGTTGCACCAACAATTCCAATTCCATAGCATTTGTTTTGATCCTAAATATAAAGAAAGCTGCAGGGAATGCAGCTTTCTTTAAAAAACAATTTTTTTGAAGTTATTCGATAATACCGGTACAGCTTACACGGGTCCCGGCAGCCCCACTGGGCTGGGAGGTAAAGTCGTCAAACCCTTCATGTACGATAACGGCCTTGCCGCGGATGTTTTTAGTGGCATCCTCACACCCGATACACCACTGGTCCGTAGAAAACTCCACGGTGGCATTGCCTTCCGCATCAGCCGTAAAGTTCCCTATGTCCCCTTTGTGGTAACCCGCTGCATCGCCCCACTTTCCATGGGGCTCGCTGGTCGGGTTCCAGTGGCCGCCGGTAGAGGTGCCATCTTCCGCGGAACAATCGGCTTTTTCATGAAGGTGGATGGCGTGCTCCCCCGGCGTCAGGCCTGTGAGTTTGGCGGTCATGTGGACCACCCCGCCTTCTTCCGTGAAGGTTACCTGCCCATTGACATTACTACTGCTTTTGGGCTGCATGGAAAATGAAATGTGTTCTTCCATGATTTCTTCTGTGGCCGCTTCCATGGTTTCTTCCACCGCTTCGGCCCCTTCCTTCATCTCTTTTTTAGCTTCTTTGCACTGGTAGGAAAGGATCAGCAGGAGACCCACGACCATTGCGTTTATTTTTTTCATTGCTATTGGTTTTTAAGTGAAGGATAAAGGTAGCAATTATTAAGGGCGCAGTCAACCGATTCCAGGAAGGATTTTTCGCAGGGCGGTGGTTTCGCGCACTCCGGATTCCGGGTTCTCTCAGCGTGACAGGGACTTACCAATGCAGGGCCGGGCACCGGCATGGCGGGAGCGGGTGTACCTGGTAATCTTTTCCTGTTGCCTGCGTAAAGGCTGAACGCCGCCAGGGAGTGGCGCGTTTGGAAAGTTTTGGGCTTTTCAGCCCGGCTAGCCTGCATCTTCAACGAGTGTCGTGATCACCTGTACCTCAGTATGCAGGGTACGGTGTACCGGGCATTTGTTGGCTATTTCCAGCAGCCTTTCCCGCTGTTTTGTGTCCAGCGCCCCGGTCAGGGCAATCTGGCGTTGGAAGGTATCAATCCTGCCCTGGCCGGTTTCGCATTGTTCGCAGTCCTGGGCATGGTTCTTACCATGGGAGGTATGCACCTTGACATCTTCAAGGGGCCAGCCTTTCCTTCGGGCGTACATGTGTAGCGTCATGGCAGTGCAGGCCGCCAGGCCGGCAGAAACCAATTCATAGGGCGAGGGGCCAAAATCATTCCCGCCTACCGAGGCCGGTTCATCTGCCGTGAGATAGTGCCTGCCTGCTTTCATTCGGGTGGTAAATCCGTCAGAAGACGCCAGACCTGCCACTACCTGGTGCCTGGTCTTGAGGCGCGCGGGCTCGGGAAGTTGGAGGTACCGCAAGGCCCAGCTGGCGATCACCTCACCTGCATAGAGGGAATCTTTTTTTTGGTTTAAAAGGTGGTCTGCCCCATCCAGGGACACAAAGCTTTTGGGGTGGTGGGCTGCCTGGTATAGCATCTCTGCGTTTTTTATTCCTACGGTAGTATCCTGTGGGGCGTGCAGGATAAGGAGTGGTTTCCGCAATCGATTGGCCACGGTTTTCAATTCATTCCTTTCGAGGTCTTCCAGGAATTGTTTTTTGATCGTGAATTCCCTGCCCCCCAGGGTTACCCTGGCAGCCCCCTGGCTTTGGATCTCTTCCAGGTGGCTTTGTACCAGGTGCTTTACGTGGGTAGGGTCCGAAGGTGCTGCGATCGTCGCCAGGGCCCTGACGGACCCGATACGTTCAGCGGCGAAGATAGCCGCTGCCCCGCCCAGCGAATGCCCGATAAGCAGGGTAGGTGCCTGGTACGACTCCTCCAGGAAACGGGCTGCGTCTACCAGGTCTTCTACATTGCCCGAAAAGTTGGTGTCGGCAAAATCACCGTCACTTTCGCCAAGGCCGGTAAAATCAAAACGAAAAACAGCGAACCCTTTGTCTACCAAGGCATTGCTGATGTTCCGGACTGCTGTAAGGTTTTTGGAACAGGTAAAACAATGGGCAAACAGCACATAGTTGTGGGGGTGCTGGTCTATGGGAAATTCCAGTCGCCCCGCAAGGCGTATTCCCTCCCGGTTCTCAAAAAGGATCTTCTGCTGGTTCATAGGTCTGGTTTTGGACTGCAGCGCGGGCAGGGCCCGCAGGCTTCAGGGTTTTTTAAATAGGGTACTTAAGTCGGGGTTAAAGAAGAATCCTAACTGCAGCCTGTCAAAATGGGCCCGTGGAAAATGGTTCTTCAGGTACCCCAACTGTACGCTGCTGTTGGAAGAGAACCTGACCCCCAGGGCAGCATAGGCCCGGTTTTGCCCAAATACTTCCTTCTGCAGGTTCAGGAAAACTTCATCGTAAAAATTTAAAAAAAGCGTGTTCCCCAACGGGACCGTAAGTTGCAACCGGTATCGCGCACGGTGCTCGGTGTCGGAAACCAAACCTGTCTGCAGGAATCGCTGTTCGAGCCGGTACCGGTGTTCTATGCCCAGTTTCCCGAGGACGTTTTTCAGGATAAATTGCTCAAATATCCGGTGTTCCCTGGAGTCCAGGTCGCCAGGGGCTTCCTCAAACGTACCGTCTGTCCCGATATACCCGTATCCGAATGTGGCAATGGCCGTGGGGTTGATATGCAGGTTCAGCCCCGTCCGCAATAAGAGCTGGTTGAAGTTATCGGCCATTTCGTAATAGCGGAACTGGGCTTCCGTATGGATACTAAACCGCTCCGAAACCTTGTTGGTGCCAAAATACATCCACCAGGAACCCAATTGCGATTCTCCGGTGGCCTGTGCTCCCGAAGGAACGGGAAGCAGGAAGAAAAGTATCGTACATACTAAAGCAATAAGGGGTTTACTGGTTTTTCGCATGCCTGGCAATTTCCTGGAGTTTTGAATCAATGGTTTTCCTGTCCAGCCAAACACCCCGCACCATAACGCCTGAGGGTGTCTTCAGGGCCTGGAGATCCTGCAGGGGGTTGGCATCCAGCAGTAGCAGGTCGGCGGCCATGCCTTCTGCGATGCTGCCAAACTGTTGTTCCATCCCAAAAAAGCGGGCCGGGTTCACGGTGCCCGATTGCAGGATTTGGAGGGGGGTAAGCCCTGCCCGGGCCATGCCCGCTACCTCATGGTGTATAGAAAAACCGGGTACATTGAATAGCTGAGGGGCATCGGACCCCAGCAACATGGCATGCCCGTCGGCCTGCAGCGCCCTGATCAATTGCCTCCGGATCCGGATAAAGGTTTCCCACCTGGGAGTATCAAAGCCGCTCCCGGGGCCGGTAGATTCCAATTTTCGGTGGCGCCAATCCTCCAGGGTAGAAGCGGGCATGTATTTCATTTCTTCGCCCTGCAAGAGCGAATCGGCATCGGCCGGTGCAAACCAGCGTTCAAAAAGGCTTTGGGTAGGAACCACCCATACCTGATGTTTGCGGGCCATCGCTACCAAACCGGCTATCCGGCTCGTATCCGCCAACTCACTGAAGTTATAGCCAAAGAATCCATTCGCCCCGGGGTCGATGCCGGCAGATTCGGGCACCAGCCCTTCCAGGAAACCGTCTACGTGATCTATGGAGGCATATTCGCTTTCCAGGGCATGGCGGATGCCCACCGCTACCGGGACGTGGCCCGAAAAGGGTATCCCTACTTCCCTGGCGGTGGCCACCAGGGTATCAAAGGGCTGTAGTGGTATGCCCGGGTGTATTTTCAGGAAATCGTAGCCCTGGGCAGCATAAGTGCGTACCAGCGAATCGGCAACCCGCGGTGTGGGCACGGTATTTCCGTTGAGAGAAGGACTGGAGGTGAAAATCCTCGGGCTTAGCAGCCCCCCCTGTTTGGCCTGTTCCCGGAGTTGGAGGTGGGCAGGGTGGCCCAGCATGCCCCTAATGGTGGTGATGCCATTGGAAAGGTATAAAAAGAGCGTTTCTTCGAGCCGTTCCCGGGAGGTGGATGGATCGGGAATATGTGCGTGCATTTCCGCCAGTCCGGGCAGGAGGAATTTCCCCCTCCCTTCAATGACACGGGCAAAGGTGTCCGGTGGATACGCGACGGCTGAAATGGCAGTGATTCGGCCAGAATCGACCACTACCTGTTGCTGTTCGATAATACGCCCGTCTTCCACATCAACAATGTTGACGTCGGAAATCAGGATGGCCGTAGGGCTCGCCTTTTCACCGGGGCCCCCACAGGAGACAAGGAGTAAAAAACTAAGGAATAAGAAGTGTTTGGTCATGGTATGGGTTTTAGGGTCGCGATTTGATATTTGCCTGGCACAGCCCGATGATCGCTTTAATACGGACCTTTCTGGTGGCGGGTCGTTTGGCCTGCCAAAGCCAGTACAGGTAACCCTTTTGATATGTCCGGCTGAAGTTTTGAAAATTTTCTAGCGCTTCCGGATGGGCATCCAGGGCCACCCGCAGGTCTTCGGGGACCACCCCTTCCTCCACATCGTCCAGTGCGGTCCACGAACCATCTGCCCGGGCTTTCGCAACCTTGTCGAGGCCGCTTGGGTGCATCAGCCCCTGCGCCATCAGGGATGCTATATGCTCCTTATTGCGTTTACTCCAGACACTCCTGGGTTTCCGCGGGCAAAAATATTGCCGCCGCTTGCCTTGCCCGAGGTTTTTTACGGTACTGTCAATCCAGCCAAAACACAGGGCCACTTTAACGGCATCTTCCCATCGCATACTGTCATTGGCATGGCTTACTTGGTAAAAAATGAGGTAGGCCCCCTTTTCTTTATTGTGGTGGGCTTCCAGCCACGCCCTCCAGGATATGTCGTCTTTAAAATAGTGTTCAGGGATTTTACTCATATTTTATCACTTTCACATTGTAAAATAAAGGCTGCCATACAATTGTTTGGTGATTAAGAAGTACAATCTATATCTTTAGATCCGTATCTTTTCCTGTTTCATCTTGTACAATATACGGACCACCGGATGACTGCCATTCCGCGACCTTGCCGATGATCCTCAGGGAAATGACACAAATCGTTGCCTATAGGAGCGGAACAGTACAGAACGGACTTCTAAGGGATGATCCATAGGTTAAGGATATTTTTTTTGAAAATAACTAAAAAAAAACTAAACAGGAAGCATGAAAAAATCTTTGTGGCTGGCTGCCCTCGTCTGCAGCCTTTTAATTCTTAGTTGTTCCAATAAACGGGAAGGCAAACCAAAAGTCCTGGTGTTCTCCAAAACCATGGGGTTTAAACACGCTTCTATTGGCAGTGGCATTTCCGCCATACAGAAATTGGGGCAGGAGCACGGCTTTGAGGTGGACACCACCAAAAATGCGGCATATTTTGAGGAGGACAGCCTCCGCCAATATGCAGCGGTCATTTTTGTGAATACCACCGGGGATATCCTCAATAATAAGGAGGAGGCCGCTTTTGAGCGCTATATCCAGGCCGGGGGAGGTTTTGTGGGCATCCATTCTGCGACCGACACGGAATATGACTGGAACTGGTACGGAAAACTTGTGGGGGCCTATTTTAACGGCCATCCCGCTGGGACCCCCGAAGCCGATTTCCACATAGTGGACCGGGATTTTGGTGCTACCCGTTTTTTTACCGATACGGTTTGGCACAGAACCGATGAGATGTACAACTTCAAAAAGATCAACCCAGATGTAAAGGTATTGATCACCATTGACGAGGCTACCTACGAAGGAGGAACCAATGGCGGCTACCATCCCATGAGCTGGTACCATGAATACGATGGCGGGAGGGCCTTTTACACGGCTTTGGGGCATACAGACGCGAGTTATGAAGACTCCTTGTACCTGCAACACCTCCTGGGGGGGATAGAATACGCCATTGGCGAGAACCTGGAGCTGGATTATAAGAAAGCCCATAGCCAGATCCCACCGGATGCCGACCGTTTTAGCAAGGTAAGCCTGACCGAAGGGGAGTTCTTTGAACCCACCGAAATGACCATCCTTCCCGATCACAACGTGCTTATTGGGCAGCGTCGTGGTGAGGTGATGTATTTTAACCAGGAAACAGGGGAGTTAACAGAGGTCGCCAAACTGGAGGTTTACCATAAGACCCTGAACACCCCGGGGGTGAACGCCGAAGAAGGTTTGATGGGTTTGCAGAAAGACCCCAACTACGCCCAAAACCATTGGATATACGTGTACTACGCCCCTGCCGGCGATGCCTGGGTCAACCGGCTCTCCCGCTTCAAGTTCCGGGATGGTACTTTTGACCTTGCTTCGGAACAGGTCATACTGGAGGTGGATAGCCAACGTGAAATCTGTTGCCATACCGGGGGCTCTATCGCCTTTGGTCCTGACAATATGCTCTATTTGTCAACGGGGGATAATTCAACCCCTTTTAACGAAAAGGAGGTAGCCTATGTGAACAATGGGTATGCACCCCTGAATGATATCCCCGGGCACGAACAATACGATGCCCGGCGTTCATCGGGAAATACCAACGACCTCAGGGGCAAGATCCTGAGGATAATCGTAAAGGAAGATGGAAGCTACGGCATCCCGGAAGGAAACCTCTTTCCCCAGGGAATGGAGAAAACCCGGCCCGAGATCTTTACCATGGGACACCGGAACCCTTACCGGATTTCTGTTGACCCTAAAAAAGGTTGGGTATACTGGGGCGATGTGGGGCCCGATGCCCGGGCCGACAGCCTGGACACCAGGGGTCCGCGTGGCTATGACGAAATGAACCAGGCACGGGAAGCAGGAAACTTCGGCTGGCCGCTTTTTGTGGCCGACAACAAACCGTACGTCTCCTATGATTATTCCAATGGCCAAAGCGGAACCGCTTTTGACCCTGAAAAACCGGTCAACGATTCCAGGAACAATACCGGGTTGCGCGAACTGCCCCCGGCCATGCCCGCCTATGTATACTACCCGTATACCGAATCTGGCGACTTCCCCCAGGTAGGCGCCGGAGGCCGGAATGCCATGGCAGGCCCCGTATTTTACGCGGACCTCTATCCCGGGGAGAAATCCGTCCCGGCCTATTACGACGGGAAAGTGATTATCTACGACTGGATGCGTGGCTGGATGAAGGCCGTCCACCTGTTTGAGGATGGCACATTCAACAAAATGGAACCTTTTGCGCCCCATATCACGGTGAACAACCTGATCGATGTGGAAATGGGCCCCGATGGCAGGATGTACCTGCTGGAATACGGCAGCGGCTGGTTTAGCCAGAACGACGATTCCGGGCTGAGTTACATAGCATACAACGGAGGCAACCGCCCTCCCCTTATCGACCAGCTGATCGTGGACAAGACCTCGGGGGCCCTGCCATTGAGCATCAATGCCCGTGTAGAAGCCATAGACCGTGAAAAGGATGCGGTCACCTATGTTTGGAACCTGGGTGACGGTACCACTATGGAATCTCCGGATCCACAAGTTTCCTATACCTATGACAAGGCGGGGGCCTATAAGGTATCTGTAGAAGTAAAAGACGACAAAAACGCCAGCGCACAGAGCGAAACGGTGGAAGTAGTGGCCGGAAATTCACGGCCCGAAGTTTCCATCGCGATTACCGGTGGAAATTCCTCCTTCTATGTGCCGGGCAGGCCTGTATCTTACAAGGTCACGGTGACCGACCCCGATACGGCCCAGAAAATAGAGCCTTCCAACATTTACGTTTCGGCAGACTATATGGCGGGGATGGACCAGGTGAACCAATCTATGGGGCACCAGCAGGTATCCGCGGCGGTAACCGGCAAGGCCCTGACCCTGGGGCTGGATTGCAAAACCTGCCACAAGGAAAATGAAAAGTCTATTGGCCCGACCTATTTACAGGTATCGGAGCGTTATAAAGGAAAGGCCGATGCCATGGCTTACCTCCAGGGGAAAATCATACAAGGCGGGACCGGTGTTTGGGGAGAAGTGATGATGCCGGCCCACCCCAATGTTACCAGTGATGAAGCCCGGCAAATTGCTGCATATATTATTTCGCTGTCACAGGAAACGGCCCTGGTAAAATCGCTGCCCGCCTCTGGCAGCATTACGCCGGAAGCCAAAGCCCCGGACCAGGTGCTGGTATTGACCGCCAGCTATACCGACCAGGGCGAAGGCAATGCCAGGCCCCTGACCGGTATACGGTCCGTGGCCCTGCCGAGCAATACCCTGTTGTTTTCTCCCGGGCTGGAGAAAGAAGGGGTCAGCGATATCAACTTCGGGGGGCGCGACATTCTGGTCCTCGGGGAAAATGAAGGTTGGTTTGCCCTGAAGGGCGTCGACCTAAACGGGGTATCTTCCGTCAGCTTGCTCGCAGGTTGGCAGGCACCACCCGCTGTAGGATTCGACTTTGAGTTGCGCCTTGGTGCCCCGGGAGGGGAACTGGCCGGGAAAGGAAGTATCAATACGCCTTTAAGCGGGGAGGGGACCATGGTCAGCATCCCGCTTCAAAAAAGTCACTCGGGCAAGAAGGACCTCTACCTCCATTACAAAAAGCAACCGGGTTCATCCGAAGCAGTGATCATAGGTCTCATGAGCGCTACTTTCAACTAAAATGTGATCTCACCCGGTCCCACAAAAAAGGTTGGCATATCGCCAACCTTTTTCCTTTGGGGAAGTCCTATGGGAGCGGGTGCGCTTTCATATAGCTGCTGTAAACCGCTTCCCGGAAGCCCTTGTGCAGGCCAATGGGGTCATACGGAAATAATTGTACGAATAGTACCGCCGTGAGTTCGTTTTTGGGGTCTACCCAGAACAGTGTGCTGGCGGCACCATCCCAGAAAAACTCGCCAACAACCCCATAGTTTTCCTCTGCAGAAGCTGGTGGGCGCTGCCGAACGGCAAAATCGACCCCAAATCCCACCTGTCCTTTGGAGGGCAGGAAATTGCGCTCTGTCACCGAATCGGCCAGCTGGTTGGTGGCCATCAGGGCAACCGTAGCGCTGTCCAGTACGGTAACGCCATCCAGGCTTCCGTGGTTGAGGAGCATTCGGGCAAACCTCATATAGTCGTCAATGGTGGCGGTAAGCCCGGAGCCACCCCTTCGCAGCGGCCATTTTTGGAGATAATCAATCTTGGCGGTCTCATCGGGCAGCCGGTGCAGGGAGTCCCCTTCCAACCGGTACATGCCGGCAAACCTTTCCCGGTCCTGCTCGGGCACCAGGTACCGGGTTTCCGACATCCCCAGCGGATCCAGTACGTGCTCACGGGTGTATTCCTCAAAAGGCCGGCCCGAGAGTTTTTGGACCAGGTAGGCCTGTACATCCACACAGGGGCCGTATTCCCATTGCTCTCCCGGATGGAACCAAAGGGGGACGCCCGCCAGCCTGTGGCCCATTTCCTCCAGGGTGTTTTCCCGGTTCATCACATCGGCTTCCTGCAGCTTCTCGCTCAGGCCCGGGATATTGCCACGGTTGGGAAAACCGGCAGTATGCCGGGTAATGTCCCTGATTGTTATCGGTCGATGGGGATCTTCGAGCAGCATTTTCCCCTGGGGGTCCAGCCCTTTAAATACTTTTACCTCGCCAAATTCCGGCAGGTATTTGGAAAGCGGGTCGTCCAGTTCAAAGGCGCCCTTCTCGTAAAGGCGCATCAAGGATACCCCGGTAATGGGCTTGGTCATGGAATAGATTTGGACTATGCTGTTGCGGTCCATGGAAATCCCGGCTTCCCGGTTGGCATAGCCGAATGCGTTGAAATACGCTTCTCGCCCCTTTTCAAAAATCAATGCGGAGATCCCGGCAACTTGCCCCCGGTCCACAAATCCCCGCAGGGTGGTATCAATGCGGTTGATGGCTTCCGTGTCCAACACCCGCGGAGCGATTTCCGGAATGGCCTTCGGTTCCTGCCGGCAGGAGAGCAGTAACAGGGCGGTGAGGAGGATGGTAACATGGGTTGTTTTCATTTGCAGTTGGGTTTTACAGGGTGGTCTTCCCTTTGGTTTAAGTATGTGGAGAAGCACTCGAAGGGATAATCCATCAGGGTGCCGCTACGTTCCTGGTGTCGATATAGAAATTCCGGTCGACCACAAATTCCTTCACGGGGACGGCATACTCCCGGGATTGCCATTCGGCATTGGGGAAGAGCCAGATTTCTCGGGCATCCAGGGTGGCCCGGACGGGCATATCAAAATCCTGTACGATGTTGGTATACCGGAATTCCAACCGGGGCCCTGTGATACGGTATTCCAGGGTGGGGACGTTGGTGGTACGCAGGTATTGGTTGAAAAACGCGCTGAGGTCCTTGCCCGTGGCCTGGCTCAGGTAGTTCTCTACCTGTTCCGTGGTCACGGTCTGGTGGTAGAATGTTTCGTTCAGCCCCCGCAGGATCTTCCGCCACAAGGCATCGTCCTCCAGGAGCTGCCTTAGGGTATGGAGCATGTTGGCCCCTTTGTAGTACATATCCCCCGAACCGGCCTGGTTCACCCCATAGGGGCCTATGACAGGGCGGTCGTTCCGAATATGCGGGCGGGTACCAACCACATACTCCGCCGCGGCCTCTTTCCCAAAGTGATAATCCAGGTAAAGGTTTTCCGAATAGGCCGTAAAACCCTCATGGATCCACATGTCGGCGATGTCCCTGTAGGTAATGTTGTTGGCAAACCACTCATGACCTGCCTCGTGGATGATGATAAAATCAAATTTAAGGCCCCAGCCTGTCCCGGAAAGGTCGTATCCCAGGTATCCGTTCTGGTACCCATTTCCATAGGTCACGGAACTTTGGTGTTCCATGCCCAGGTAAGGTACTTCTACCAGTTTAAAACCATCCTCGTAAAAAGGGTAGGGCCCAAACCAGTACTCAAAGGCTTCGAGCATCAGCGGAACCTGCTCAAACTGTTGCCTGGCCTTTTCCAGATTTTGCGGCAATACGTAATAGTCCAGCGGCAGCGACCCTTTCTCCCCCGCATAGACCGAATCAAAATGCGCGTATTCGGCCAGGTTGGCATTGACCCCATAGTTATTGATGGGGTTCTCCACATACCAGTGGTAGGTTTTGGTCGTATCCCCCTCGGTAACCCCTTTCAATTGCCCATTGGCCACCCCCACCAGGTTTTTGGGGACGGTCAGCCTGATGGCCATGCTGTCTACCTCGTCATACATATGGTCCTTGTTGGGCCACCACACACTGGCGCCAAGCCCCTGGCAAGACGTGGCTACAAAGGCATTTCCCTCCGGGTCTTTTTCCCAGGAGAACCCGCCGTCCCAGGGGGCATTGGCCGCTGCCTTCGGATGGCCTTCAAAATATGCCGTGATGGTATAGGTCTCGCCTATCCGTTGGGGTTGCTGCATTTGGATGAAATGCGCATTTCCCCTAGTTTCAAATGAGAGTTCCTCCCCGCCTTGTGCCACCGTTTTTAGCTTCATGGGAGGCTGCAGGTCTAGTTGAAGGGATTGTCCTTCCGAGAGTACGGTATACCGGATGGCATTGCTGCCGGAAATGTACTTTTCATCCGGGTCGATATTCACCCGCAGGTCGTAATGGCGCAGATCCCACCACGCGCGTTCTGGGGTAATGCTGCCCCTGAGGCTGTCTTGCTGGGTAAAGCGGTATTGCTGGGCTTTCAGGGAAGTGGAAAGGCACAGCAGCAGCAAAGGAATGATTTGTTTATTCATGGTTACGCCTTTTAAAGGACCTCTTTTAAGAGAAAGGAATAATCACTTCCTTTCAGGATATCATACATGTTTTTACTGTTTAGGAGTTCATAGACCGCCAGCTGTTTATCGGCCTGTTTTTCATAATACGATTTGGTGATCAGGTACCCCAGGGTATATCCCAGGTCATGGGGCCGGTCCTGGATGCTGCCCCCGTTATAGAGCCACTTGGAAAGGTCATCGGTATGCAATTCCATTTTCAGTTCGGCCAGGATGCGCTCCCGGTTTTCCGGGTCTTGCAGGTACTCAAGGTTACTGTTGCGAAGGGGCTCTCCGGAGGCAAGTTCAACCAGCAGGTCGCACACGCCCTCCTGTATCAGGTTAAACAGCACGGTATTCGTATTCGCCGGGTCCTCGTAGTTCTGTTGGAAGTGCATCAGCTCATGCAGGGTTAGGGTAGGGAGGCTCGAAAACTCCATAATGGCATCCCGTTGCCAATCGGTGAGTTCGCCGGTTGGCATTGCAGGTGACTTCCCATACATGTCGCCGCCTACAAACAACCCCATTTCGGTCGCAGTACCGCCTGAATTCAGGATTCCGGGTACCACAAATACCTTGGGAAAAACAGCCTGCGGATACATCTCACGGAAGCGGAACATCCATTTTTTGGTGATCCCTTGGTAGTCCAGGAGTTTCCGGGAATCAAACTGTTTGCTGAGGTAGGAGTAATACCCGGGAGCAGCGTTGACCATTTGCCCGTACATGGCTTCAGTGCTATAGTATCGTACCACATAGAAATCCCGCAGTTCCCTAGGCCCCCTGAAGATAAATTCCTTAAAAATGGCCTTGGCCTGCGAGGTGTCTTTCAAAGCCCTGCGGAAATAGGGCCAAAATTCGGTCATAGCGTCAATTTCCAGGCTGAAATTATCCACGTTTTGCAATCGGTTCCGGATAGAATCGAGCCGCTGCTGCAACCGTGCCCATTCCTGGCTTTGTGAATGTGGGCCGCGAAGCCCCAGCCGGACCAGGACATTCGGGTTGGCCATGCCCCGGTCTATGGCACGGTTCAAAAGGATGGCTACAGAATCGGTATGGCCTGCCTGCGCGAAGAGCGAGGCCGCTTCCACAAATAATTCAGAAGATTGCAGGTCGCGGTTGGCCGCTACCAATTTGTTGGCAAAGGCGGCATAGGCCTGGGTGCTGTCGAGCATTTCGTAATCCTCGAAAAGCACATTGAGGTCGGGGAGGTACAGGGCATCGGTGCCCCCGTATTTCCCCGAAGGGCTTCCGGTACAGCCCTGTAGCAGCAACAGTACGCCTAAAAGGAAACCGGTAGGTTGTATCGTTTTCACCGCATCGTGGATTTAATCCCTGAAAACCCCGGTAGGAAAGACCACGGGGCTTTCAAAGCCGTTCTCACCAACTGCGGCGATCCCAAAGAAATAATTATCGATCACTATACCTTCCAGCGTATGGGAGGACACGTCCCCCACATAACGTGCATAGTCCCAGGTAGGACTGGTGGTATCCCGCCAATAAACCTTATACCCCCTGGCCCCCGCTACCTTGTTCCACCGCAATTTGACGGCAGCTTCTACTACCCCGCCAATTTGGACTTCCTCCGGGGCGGGGGGCGCCCAGGCCAGCGAGGCCAGGTTGATGGCATTTACAGCCGTGAGTTTTTTTGCGTAGTCGAAATCTACATGTTCCACAACATCCCCATAGGCAATACCCGCTTCTACCCTGATGTCCTGGTGTTGTTGTGTATAGTTTTCATGGGCCTCCATGATGCGTACCCCGGCGAATCCGGCATCGTTAAAGGGCCGGTGATGCCCCCCGCGGCCAAAGCGGTCCAACCGGTATATCAGCATCGGGTTCATCTCGGGCATATAGGTACGGGTGGTTTTATGGATATAGCGCGCCAGTTGCCTGGAAATCCCGTCTACTTCCCCTCCATAGAATCGCCTTGCATTGCGCTGGGCCTCGGTTTCGGTAGGGGGTACCGGCTCGGAGAAGATCCGGAAATCGCGGTTGCTCACCGTCCCGTCTACCCCACGGATATTGCCGATCATGTCGTTGTTGAGGATGCCTATTACCTCCCAACCCTGGTCCTTGGCATAGGCTGCCAGGCCCTTGCCCCCGAACAAGCCCTGTTCCTCCCCCGAAAGGCCGACATAAAGGATGCTGTTCTCAAATTGGTACCCGGACAATACCCTGGCTGCTTCCAGCGTCCCGGCCATACCACTGGCATTGTCGTTGGCCCCGGGCGAGTCCGAAGTAAAGTTATTGGGGTCGCTCACGCGCGAATCTATATCGCCGCTCATGATGATATACCGGTTGGGGAACCTGGTCCCTTGCTGTATCGCCACTACATTCACCACCCATACATCACGGGGAATCCTCTCGTTCTCACCTTTCCCGACAAGGTTTTTCTGATAAAAGACATCCAGGCAATCCCCGCAGTTGGCAGAAATGTCCTCAAATTCATTTTTAATCCAACGCCGGGCAGCTCCAATCCCCCGGGAAGTGGAAAGGGTGTCGCTCAGGGTGTGGCGGGTGCCGAAACCTGCCAGTTTTACAGCATCTGCCTGGATGCGCTGTGCCGACACCGAATCGATTATGTCATAAAGCGGGGTCTCCGTCTGCGAAAAGGCAGCGGTGCTAAAAAAAGCGAACACCAGTGGGGCTACAATATTCTTCATATTCCGTATCAATTTCAAAAGGTACACAACTCGTCCGGGTTTCAGGGGATGCCATCAGAATCCGTCAGGGTTGGTTTGCGGATTTCGGGGCGTTACCTTCCGGGCCTTTTCGGGGCATCAGTTAATGAACCGCGACAGTAGTTCCCGTACATTTTTAATACTGTCTATATAATACTTCGCCTGGGTTTTTTGCCGTCCTACCTTTACGGTAACAGCCTGGTCCGGCAATTCCTGGAACATAAATTCATCCGTCCAGTCATCCCCTATGGCAAAGACGAAGTCGTAATCGTCCTCGGCAAAAATACGCATTGCCGCCCGCCCTTTATTGACGTTGCTGCTTTTTATTTCCATGACTTTGTTCCCGTTCAGGATGCTGAGGTCGTCATTGGCGATTAGGCTCCGGAGGACGGTATCGAGTTCCGTGGCCCGTTTTTGACCAAAATCTGGGTCGGTTTGGCGGTAGTGCCAGGCCAGGGAATAGTTTTTCTCTTCTATAAAACTCCCCGGGGTACGGTCTACAAAGGATTCCAGGACAGGGCGGATCTTTTCCATCCAGTCTTTTTTAACGTTTTCCAGCTGCTTAAAAGCTTCGCCCCCACGGGAAATCCAAACGCCATGTTCGACGATCATGTTGTATTTCCTCGGGACAAACCACCTGGTAAAAGTGTCTTTGTCCCTGCCACTGATAATAAAAGTGTCTGTGTTTTCAAGCGATTTCAATTTGTCCAGCATCTCGATCAGTGCCTCATCTGGCCCGGCTTTTTGGGGATCGTTGTGGAAGCCGGTCAACGTACCGTCGTAGTCGAGGAACAACAGGCGTTTTTTGGCGGCCCTGTAGTCGCGCAATATGGTGTTCATAAGGTCGACGGAGAGCCTTCGGGTCACATAAGCCGGGTCTTTTTCCCGTTGGTCGGTGAGGGCCTGCATGAAGTCATTGGCCCATTTTTCCACATTGTAGCGCGCCAAACGCTTTTGTAGGATTTTATTCCTGCTTTTCTGTTCCTCTTCCGGCATATTGATCGCCTTGTACAATGCGTCGGCGATTTGCTCAAAATTATTGGGGTTGATCAGCAGGGCTTCGTTCATTTCGTACGCAGACCCGGCCATTTCACTTAGGATCAATACCCCGGTCTGGTCGGTCCTGGTAGCGATATATTCCTTGGCGACCAGGTTCATCCCGTCCCGGATAGGGGTCAGCCAGGCAATGTCGCTGCTGGTATACAGGTCGATCAGGTTTTCAAAAGGCATGGAGCGGTAAAAATACCAGATGGGGGTCCAGCTTACCGTGGAAAATTCCCCGTTGATCCTGCCTACCAGTTCATCCACCTCTTTTTTCAGCAACTGGTATTGGGGTACGTTGGAGCGGGAGGGCACGGCCAGGATAATGAGCCGAACCTTTTCTTTGTATTGCGGGTATTTGTTCAGGAAATATTCAAAGGCATTCAGTCGTTTGGCAATGCCCTTGGTGTAATCCAGCCGGTCGATAGAAAGGAAGAACCTGGCATCGGGTGCCGATTCTTTGTGGCTGTTCAGCCTTCGCTGTAATTCGGATTGGTCTTTTTTGGACATTTTGGCATGATCCCTGGCTGCCTGACTAAATTTCTGGTAATCGATCCCCATGGGGAACGAATCCACCTTCACCACCCGGTCGTCAAAGTATATCTCGTTAAAACTTACCTCCAGGCGCAAAAGCCGGCGGACCGAGCTCAGGAAATGCCTTTCGTAATCATAGGTATGGAACCCTATGAGATCAGCGCCCAGCAACCCTTTGAGGATTTCTTCCCGCCACGGCAGCGTCCTGAAAATCTCGTAGGAAGGAAAGGGGATATGGAGGAAGAAACCAATGGAGCTGTCGGGCCTTTCCGCCTTTACCATTTGGGGAACCAGCATCAGCTGGTAGTCATGCACCCATATAATATCATCGGGTCCCGACTGCTCGAGGATGGCATCGGCAAATTTGCGGTTAACCGCCTTGTAGGTATTCCAGGAAGTCAACTTAAACTCTGAATACTCCATGAAATAGTGGAAGAGCGGCCATATGGTCCGGTTGCTGAAGCCGAAATAAAAACCATCGACCTCTTCCTGGCTGAGGTTCACCTTCGAAGAACCGTGTTCGGCCAGGGCCTTGTCTATTTTGGGCGCGAGTTCCCCGGGTATTTCTTCGTCTGTTAGCCCACTCCATCCAATCCACAGGCTTTCACCCCCCTTATGAACCGATTTCATACCCGTCGCCAAACCGCCGACACTTGGCACGGCATGGATGTCTCCATTGCCAATTTGCAATTGTACGGGTAGTCTGTTTGAGATTATGATAGTTTTGCCCATGAAATAGCCATTTTTTAAAGGGTTCCTTAGTATTTTGCCTAAATTTCGACAAAAACTGGGGCAAAACCAATTAATACAACTTTAATAGTAGTTTTTTAATGTATGGATAACTTGGACTATGGGATTATTGGAAATTGCCGAAGTGCGGCCCTGATTTCCAAAACAGGCTCACTGGATTGGTGTTGCCTCCCCGAATTTGATTCCCCTTCGGTATTCGCCAAATTGCTGGACGAAGAAAAGGGGGGGAGTTTTGAAATTCTCGTGGGCGAAGGCTATGAAATTACCCAACGCTATAAAAAATATACAGCCCTGCTCATCACGCGTTTCTCTGATGGGGAAAATGCCTTTGAGGTGCGCGATTTCATGCCCCGCTACCACAAAGAGAACCAAAGTGGCCACCATGCCCCCCCGCAGATCATCCGGTATATCCGCCATATCAAAGGCAAACCTGTTTTTCGGGCGCATTACGACCCAAAACTGGAATACGCGGCCGCTACTACAGAGACCTTTGTAAAGAACAAATTTGTAGCCAGCGTAACGCACGGGGAAAAGTATGACACCGTGTTCCTCTACAGTTCCTTTAATAAAAACGCGGTGGTGGAAGGACGGGAGATAACGGTTACCAAAGACGGGTATTTCCTGCTGGCGTACAATGAGAAGATCTTCCAGCCCAGTTTGCGTGACGTCTACCTGGAACAGGAACGAACCAAGGTATACTGGCTCAACTGGAGTACCCATACCCCCACCTACAAGAAATACAACAAGGCCATCAACCGAAGCGCCATCACCCTGAAGCTGCTGAGCTATGACCGTTCGGGTGCGGTGCTTGCGGCTGCCACCACATCACTTCCCGAAACCATTGGCGAAGTGCGCAACTGGGACTACCGCTTTTGCTGGATCCGCGATGCTTCAATGGTCGTAAAGGTGGTCTCCGAGCTGGGGCATAAAAACGTTGCCCGCAGGTACCTGCAATTTATTATCGACCTGATCCCCGACAAGGATGAAAAGCTACAGATCATGTACGGGATCAATAAGGAAAAGGACCTGACCGAAAAAACACTGGACCACCTAAGTGGCTACAAAGGGTCTAAGCCCGTACGGGTGGGCAATGCCGCCTTTCAGCAAAAACAGAACGACATCTATGGCATCCTGATGGATATGATCTATGCCCAACTGGTGAAATTCAGGACCGATATAGAGAATGGCGAAGAACTCTGGAGCATTACCAAGGGCATTGTTTGGATCGTACAAAGGCACTGGAAGGAGCCCGACAAGGGGATTTGGGAATTGCGTACCGAAGACCGGCACTTTACCTTCTCAAAAGTGTTGTGCTGGGTCGCGGTAGACCGGGCCATCAAGGTGGCGCGTATTTTCCGGAAATCCCGGAAAATTGCCAAATGGACGGAACTGGAACAGGAGATCAAAAGCGATATCCTGGACCATGCCTGGAACAGTGATGTCAGCGCCTTCACCCAATCGTACGGGTCCAGGCACCTGGATGCCTCGGTTTTGCTCATGGAATCCTACGGGTTTATCCATGCCAAAGACCCAAAGTATGTCAGCACGGTCCATGCCATTGAAAAAGAACTCAGTAACGAAGGCCTCCTGTACCGCTACAAGAACGAGGATGATTTTGGCCTTCCCACCTCCTCTTTTACCATTTGCACCTTTTGGTTCATCAATAGCCTTTTCAAAATAGGGGAAGAAGACAAAGCCCTCAGACTATTCGACCAGTTGCTGGGTTACAGCAACCACCTGGGCCTGTTCAGTGAGGATATCGATTTTAAGACAAAACGCCTCCTCGGTAATTTCCCCCAGGCCTATTCCCACCTGGCGTTGATCGAATGTGCCATCAATTTCTCCCGGAAAGCCAGCGAGGAGCAGATCCTGGAGTCTATGAGCCACTAGTAGGGCCTGCCATAAAAAAACCTCCTTCCCCCAGGGGGGAAAGAGGTCTTTGTGTCGCGGGGAGTTTGCTTACTTGATATCGTCAAAGTAATACCCTTTTTTCTCTGCTACCGCATCGGCTATCTTTTCCCGCAGGGCCGCCACATTGGGTTGCCGGGCGTACCTGGTAAAGCGTTTCAGCCCCATCAGCAGCATGCGTTGCTCATCCCCCTCGGTAAAGGAAACAATAGCTTCTTTGCCTTTTTTTACCGCCAGGTCTACCGCTTCATAGAGGTATAGTTGCGACATGGCTATTTGGGCCGCCTGGGAGGCTTCCCCAAAACGCTTCACGTTCTTTTCCGTTCGGAGCAGGGCAGATTCGGCCATATAGACCTCAATGAGTATGTCCGAAGCGGCCATGAGCAGTTGCTGGTGCTCTTCCAGGTCTGGCCCATACTTCTTTACGGCACTCCCGGCTACCATAAGGAACACCTTCTTCATTTTGGCCAGCAGGTCTTTTTCCTGGGCAAAAAGTTCCGAAAAATCAGGGGTCTCAAAGGATGGGATCCCCATCAGTTCTTCCCCTACCGCGGTAGCAGGCCCCAAAAGGTCTACATGCCCTTTCATGGCTTTTTTGATCAGCATGCCTACGGCCAGCATGCGGTTGATTTCATTGGTCCCTTCATAAATCCGTGAAATACGGGCATCTCGCCAGGCAGATTCCATTGGGGTATCGGCGCTGAAGCCCATCCCGCCGAATATTTGTATCCCCTCGTCTGTGGTATCCTGGAGGTCCTCGGAAACCGCTACCTTGAGGATGGAGCATTCAATGGCATATTCCTCCACCCCTTTGAGTTCTGCCTCCGGAGGGGTATTTCCCTCGGATTCCCGAATGGCAATCCGGTCTTCTATGTCTTTTGCGGCCCGGTAACAGGCAGACTCGCCCACATAGGTATTGGTGGCCATGCGCGCGATCTTGGCCTTTATGGCCCCGAAATTAATAATGGGGGTCTTAAACTGGATACGTTCCAGGGCATATTGGGTCCCCTCGGTAGTCACCCTCCGCTGGGCCTCCAAACAGGCGGCTGCCAGTTTTATCCGACCGATGTTCAACGCGTTCATGGCTATCTTAAAGCCGTTGCCGCGTTCTGATAGCATGTTCTCTACCGGTACTTTGGTCTCATTGAAAAATACCTGGCGGGTAGAAGAGGAGTGTATGCCCAGCTTTTTTTCTTCCTCTCCCAGGCTGATCCCATTCTCGGGGTCGTTCTCCACGATAAAGCCGGTGATGTACTTGTCGTCCTCCACCCGGGCAAAAACGATGAATAAATTACAGAAGCCGGCATTGGAGATCCACATTTTCTGACCGCTGATGCTGTAGTACTTCCCGTCTTTGGAGAGTACGGCTTTGGTCTTGCCCGAATTGGCATCGGAACCCGCCCCCGGCTCGGTCAGGCAATACGCCCCAAACCACTCGCCCGTGGCTAGTTTGGGCACATACTTCTTTTTTTGTTCCTCGGTCCCATAGAGGGTGATTGGCATGGTGCCAATACCGGTATGGGCACCAAAAGCGGTGCTAAACGAACCCGTGGCCCCCGAGATATAGTCGCAGACCAGCATGGTCGATACAAAGCCCATCCCCATGCCACCGTATTCGGTGGGGACCGCGATGCTCAAAAAACCCATTTCTCCCGCCTTGCTCATACACTTTTTGGTAAAGGCGTAGTCCTTTTTCTCAAAACGCTCCCAATGGGCCCACAGTTCACGGTCGACAAATTCTTTGGTGCTATCGCGCATCATGCGCTGTTCTTCGGTCAGGTCTTCCGGTGTAAAAACAGCTTCACTGGAGGTTTCCTTTACCAGGAATTGCCCACCCCTCAATAGGTTTTTCTTTGTGGTTTCTGTACTCATAGCGGTATTAGTTTAAAAATTCATAGATCCCGGCAGCCCCTTGTCCTGTTCCCACACACATGGTCACCAGGCCGTACTTGCCTTTCATATTTCTTTTGCGCATTTCGTCAAATAGCTGCACGGAGAGTTTGGCCCCTGTACACCCCAACGGGTGTCCCAGGGCAATGGCCCCCCCATTGACATTCACGATACCCGGGTCCAGCCCCAATTCCCTGATCACGGCAAGCGACTGGGAGGCAAAGGCCTCATTCAATTCGATGAGTTCCAGGTCCTTTTGTTTCATGCCGGCCAGCTTCAGGGCTTTGGGGATGGCCTTGACCGGGCCTATCCCCATGATCCTGGGCGGAACGCCGGCGGCGGCATAATTGACCAGGCGGGCAATGGGTTCCAGTTGCAACTCCTTGACCATGGCCTCACTCATGACCAGCACAAAGGCCGCCCCATCACTCATTTGTGACGAATTACCGGCGGTTACGCTACCCCCGGCAGCGAAAACCGGCTTTAATTTGGCCAGGACCTCCAGGGAAGTATCCGCCCTGGGGCCTTCATCCCGGTCTACGGTATAGGTTCTGCTTTCTTTTTTTCCTTTGGGGTTTAGGAAGGTATGCTCGACTTCAATAGGGACGATTTGCTCCTTAAACCTGCCTGTTTCCTGTGCCTTCAAGGCTTTCATATGGGAGTTGTAGGCAAATTCGTCCTGGTCTTTGCGGGAGACCTTGTATTCTCCTGCCACGGCTTCGGCGGTAAGCCCCATTCCCCAGTAATAATCTTCGTGTCCTTTGCTGGCCACGGCATAATCCGGGGCAGGTTTGTACCCGCCCATGGGGATGTAGCTCATGCTCTCGGCACCTCCTGCGATAATGCAATCGGCCATGCCCGACTGTATCTTGGCCGTGGCGATGGCAATGGTTTCAAGCCCTGAAGCGCAATAGCGGTTTACCGTAACCCCGGGCACATCCTCAATTTCAAGGCCCATCAGCGAGATGAGCCGGGCCATGTTGAGGCCCTGCTCGGCCTCGGGCATGGCATTGCCCACGATCACGTCGTCAATACGTTTTTTATCGAGCTCCGGCAATTGTGCCATCATGTATTCTATGGTCTCTGCCGCCAGTTCGTCAGGCCTTTTAAAGCGGAATAATCCCCTGGGTGCCTTTCCCACGGCAGTGCGGTATGCTTTTACGATATATGCGGTTTTCATTCTTTGGTACTGTTTTTTTGTTAAACGTCAGACGTTTGGTGTTTTGTTTGTATGGCCATCCTTTCCCCGGGCGATATGGTAACTCACTACTGCAGAACTTGCCTGCACCACTACCCGGGTCCGGGGCTTAATTCCTCAGGGGTTTTCCTGTTTTCAGCATATGCTGGATACGTTCCAGCGTCTTTCTCTCTGTACAGAGCGACAGGAAGGCCTCGCGCTCCAGTTCCAACAGGTAATCCTCGCTCACCAGACTGGCTTCGGAGAGGTCGCCCCCCGCCATGACATAGGCCAGTTTGTTGGCGATTTTTTTATCGTGTTCCGAGATATATTTCCCCGCTTCCATAGCATCCGTGCCTACCAGGAACATGCCCAGGGCCTGTTTTCCAAGCACCTTCACATCGGTGCGTCGTATTGGCTGGGTATACCCCCGTTCTGCCAGCAATTTGGCATAGGCCTTGGCCGTGGCTATTTGCCGGTCTTTGTTTACCACCACCACATCTTTGCCTTTTTGGAGGATGCCCAGGTCATAGGCTTCGTAAGCCGAGGTGGATACCTTGGCCATACCGATGGTCAGGAAGAATTCCTGTAGCACATTCAGTTCCACATCGTTCTTGTGGAAGGTATCCGAAGCGCGCAGGGCCATCTCCTTGGACCCCCCTCCGCCCGGGATCACCCCGACGCCAAATTCTACCAACCCTATATAGGTTTCAGCGGCAGCCACGACCATGTCTGCATGCATGCTGAGTTCACACCCGCCCCCAAGGCACATCCCATGGGGTGCCGCGACGGTTGGGATGGCAGAATAACGCATCCGCATCATGGTTTCCTGGAACATCTTGATGGAGTAGTGGAGTTCATCGTATTCCTGTTCCACAGCCATCATAAAGATCATCCCGATATTGGCCCCTACAGAGAAATTAGCGGCCTGGTTGCCTACAACCAGCCCCTGGAAATCCCTTTCAGCAAGGTCTATTGCCTTGTTGAGCCCCGCGAGGACCTCGCTTCCAATGGTATTCATTTTAGACTGGAATTCGACATTCAGGATCCCGTCTCCCAGATCTTCCACCACCACACCCGGATTCTTGTAGACTTCCCGTGTTTTCCGGATATTGTCAAGGATGATAAAGGCATCCTGTCCGGGGACCTTTTGCATTGCCCCGGCCCGGAGGTCATAATAGTATGTGGCCCCTTCTTTGACCTGGTAAAAGGAGGTGGCCCCCTTGGTTTTCATCTCCTTCACCCAGGCGGCAGGGGATTGGCCTTCATCGGCGATCAGTTCCAGCCCCCGTTCCAGGCCAATGGCGTCCCAGATCTGGAAAGGCCCGTGTTCCCAACCAAATCCGGCTTTCATGGCATCGTCTATCTTGTAGAGCTCATCGCTGATCTCCGGGATGCGGTGGGTCACATACGCGAACAAGGCGCCAAAGCTCTTGCGGTAAAAATCCCCCGCCTTGTCCTTTCCATTGACCAATACTTCAAAACGGTCGATTACCTTGTCGATGGCCTTGGTAGCCTCAAGGGTGTCAAAGCGCGCTTTTTTGCCCGAACGGTATTCAAGCGTCTCCAGGTCCAGGGAGCGGATCTCACTGGCGCCGTCCTCTTTCCGGACTTTTTTGTAAAAACCCTGCCCCGTTTTACTTCCGAGCCAGTTGTTTTTTAACATGGTCTCAATAAAACCGGGTATTTGGAAGTTTTCATGCCGTTCGTCCTCAGGGCAGTTCTCCAGGATGCCCTTTGCCACATGCACCAGGGTATCCAAGCCCACCACATCTACGGTTCTGAAGGTAGCGGATTTGGGCCTGCCGATGACGGGCCCGGTAAGCTTGTCCACTTCTTCAACGGTAAGCCCCAGTTCCCTGACCATATGGAACAGGCTCTGTATGCTGAAGATCCCTATGCGATTGCCGATAAAAGCGGGGGTATCCTTGGCTATCACTGAGGTTTTCCCCAGGAATTGCTCCCCATAACCGTTCAGGAATTCCAGTACTTCCGGCTTTGTTTTTGGCCCCGGGATTATTTCGAACAACCGGAGGTAACGGGCCGGGTTAAAAAAGTGGGTGCCGCAAAAATTTTGTTGAAAATCTTCCGAACGCCCTTCGCTCATAAAGCGGATGGGAATGCCCGAGGTATTGGAGCTGACAAGCGTTCCGGGTTTCCTGTGTTTTTCAAGTTTCTCAAAAACCTGCTTCTTGATGTCCAGGCGTTCCACGACTACCTCAATGATCCAGTCTACGGATGCTACCTTTTCAAGGTCGTCCTCCAGGTTGCCGGTGGTGATGCGCCCGGCAAAATCTTTGTGGTAGATGGGCGAGGGGTTAGATTTTAAGGCCGCGGCCAGGGAGTCGTTCACAAGGCGGTTTCGTACGGCAGCATCTTTCAGGCTGAGGCCCCTGGCCTTTTCCGCTTCATTGAGTTCCCTGGGGATGATGTCGAGCAACAGTACCTGAACGCCAATATTGGCAAAATGGCAGGCAATGCCACTTCCCATGATGCCGGAACCTATGACTGCAACCTTTTTAATGTGTTTGTTCATTGCTGGATCTGGGTATTAAAAGTTGTACTAGTTATAAATTTTCTTTTCGCCTATCAGGCGGTTGATGGTTTCCATAACTTCGAAAAAGCATTTTAACTGCTCTTCCGTCAGCTCAGACCTGACCACTTCATTGAACCGGAGGACCACGTCTTTGCTATCCTTTCTTTTTTCAAGGCCAAAATCTGTAAGGTGGATCAACACCCCCCTCCCGTCCTCCGGATTGGGTTTTCGTTCTATCAGGCCTTTCTGCTCCATGCTTTTTAGGATACGCGAAAGGCTGGTGGCCTCCATGCCCATCTTGGGCCCCAGCGCGGTGGAAGGAGTCCCCGTTTTTGGGTCTATGCTGAGCAGGGTAAAGCCCACGGCCATCGTAGAATTGAACTGTTTTGCCTCTTCATTATACATCCTGGCCACTGCCTGCCAGGTGGCGCGCAGTACATAGTCGATGGTAAAATCCTTCATGGGAGCTGATTATTCCTCTCAAATATAAAAAAATTTATTATGCATGCATAATAAATTATGGTTAAATAATCGTGTCGGGTAAACCACGGAAAGTAGGAGGGTGGGTTTTGGTTCTTTCGGCCCTGTAAACCAGGGAAAAGTTGAAGCAGGTACGGTTTATTGCCGGTAAATATCGTTGTACAGGTCCAGGTATTTTTCCTTGATGATCTTGCGCTTTAGTTTCATGGTAGGGGTCAGGTGCCCTCCCTCAACAGACCAGACATCGGGGGTGAGCCGGAATTGTTTTACCTTTTCCCATTTGGCAAAATTCGCATTGGCCAGGTCTATTTCCTGCTGGAATCGCTGTTGCACTTTTTCATTTTTGACCAGGTCGCTATTGTCGGCCATGGGGATCTGGTGTATGGCGCCCCACTCCTTTACGAATTCAAAATTGGGCTGGATAAGGGCGGCCGGCATTTTCTCGCCTTCGCCCACCACCATGATCTGCTCGATAAAACGCGATTGTTTAAAGCGGTTCTCCAGCAACTGGGGGGCCACATATTTCCCTCCTGAGGTCTTGAACATTTCCTTCTTACGGTCGGTGATTTTCAAAAAGCCATCCGCATCGACTTCCCCGATATCCCCCGTATGGAAATAGCCTTCTTTGAGTACTTCTGCCGTGCGCCCCGGGTCTTTATAGTATCCCATCATCACGTTTGGGCCCTTGCATAGGATCTCGCCATCATCGGCAATCTTAACTTCTACCCCGTTGAGGATACGCCCGACGCTGCCTATTTTCCAACCTCCATTTCGCTGGTCGTTTACAGAGATTACCGGGGAGGTTTCCGTGAGGCCATAGCCTTCCATGACCGGGATCCCGGCCGCGCCAAAAACGCGGCTCAACCGTGCCTGCAGGGCAGCCGACCCGGAGACCATGACCTCCAGCCGTCCGCCCAGCCCTTCTTTCCATTTGCTGAAAATGAGCTTCCTGGCAAGTTTCAGCTGTTGTTCGTACCACCAGCCATTGACCCCATAGGGTTCAAACCGCAGTCCCAGGTTGACCGCCCAGAAGAAAAGCGCCTTGCGAATGCCGCTTAAGGCAGCGCCTTTGGCGATGATTTTATCGTATACCTTTTCCAGCAGGCGTGGAACCACCGTCATGACGTGGGGCCGCACCTCTTTGAGGTTGTCACTGATCTTGTCGATGCTTTCCGCGAAATAAATGCTGATTCCGCAGTACTGGTACAGGTACAGGATCATCCGTTCAAAAATATGGCAGACCGGGAGGAAGCTCAGGGCTGTGGCCCCGCTTTCAAAAGGTACCCGATCCTTGCTTTCGATCACATTGGAGACGATGTTTTCATGGGACAGCATAACCCCTTTGGGTTTTCCGGTGGTCCCTGAGGTGTAGATGAGGGTCGCCAGGTCCCCGGGTTTAACGGCATCTTTGCGTTTTTCTACTTCTGCCTGATTGGAAGTATCGGCCCCGAGTTCCACCACTTCGCTCCAGTTTTTGCACTGTTTGAGCACATCAAAGGAATACACCTCTTTAAGGCTGGGTACCTGCGACTTTATAGCCAGTACCTTGTCCAGTACTTCCTGGCAGGAAACAAAGCAGTAAGTGGTTTCGGAATGGTTTAGTACATAGGCGTAATCCTCTTCGGAGATGGTTGGGTATACAGGGACGTTTTGCGCCCCCAACTGGAGGATCCCGATATCCATGATGTTCCATTCGGTGCGATTGGTCATGGCGATCAGGGCGATTTTATCGCCTGCCGCTACCCCCAACCGCAGCAACCCCCGGCTGACGGCGTTGGCCTTTGCCAGGTATTCGCTGGTGGAAATTCCCACCCATTGGTCCCCGTACTTGGTGACGAGGGAATTTTCCATATTGTGTTTTTCCAATTGATAATATGGAAAATCAAAGAGTCGGGTGATCTTTTGCATATTTGGTTTCCGAAAAGTACCCGCAAAATAGGAAAAGCAGCCGGGATAATAAAATACCCATCCCATCAAATAGTACAAGGGGGGTATCCGCATACCGGTATCACCTGCTTTTTATGGCTAAGTGCCTAGCCTTTGGCCCCGGCTTTGCGCTGGTGCGTACCCACCCAGTTCCTCGCGTTGATAAACGCTTGTAGCCAGGGTGATACGCTATCTGTTCTTCCTTCGGGGTAATAGGCCCAGTTCCAGGGAAAAATTGAGCGTTCGATATGGGGCATGGTCACCAGGTGCCTGCCGCTGCGGTCGCACAGCATGGCGGTGTTGTAATCGCTGCCATTGGGATTGGCCGGGTAGGCCTCATATCCATAACGGGCTACGATGTGGTATTGGTCTTCCCCCAACGGGAGTTGGAATTTTCCCTCCCCGTGAGAGATCCATACCCCAAGTACTGCCCCCTCCAAAGAGGACAGCATGACCGAATTATTGGGCCCCACCCGCACCGAAGAAAAGGCGCTTTCGTGCTTGTGGGAGTCGTTATAGGTCATTTTCCCGTGTTTTTCGTGTTCGGGGTTGATGAGTTCCAGTTCCATGAAAAGTTGGCAACCGTTGCAAATACCTATTGATAGGGTATCGGGCCTGGCGAAGAAGTTCTTTAAAGCCGTGTTGGCCTTTTCGTTGTATTTGAAAGCTCCGGCCCACCCCTTGGCGCTGCCCAGTACATCTGAATTGGAAAACCCGCCAACGGCTCCGATAAATTGGATGTCCTCAAGGGTTTCCCTGCCCGAGATGAGGTCGGTCATGTGTACGTCCTTCACCTCGAACCCTGCCAGGTAGAGGGCATTGGCCATTTCACGTTCAGAATTGCTGCCCTTTTCCCTCAGGATGGCGGCTTTGGGCTTGTTGCCACCCCGGGTGGGTGATGGATCTAATTTCCCATGGAAGGTTTGGGGGAAGCGGTAGGTGAGGGGTTGTTTTTTGTAATTGGTATAACGATCCCCGGCCAGGCCGTTGGAGGTCTGTTTTGCGTCCAGCAGATAGGAGGTACGGTACCAGGTATCCCGCAGGTCATCAACGGGAAGGTCTATTATGTCTTCGTGGTTTACCAGCCGGAGCTTGCCGCTGCCGTTGGCTTTCCCGATTTTAACGGCCGGTATGCCCACTGATGCGAGCGCTGTTTCCAGGCCATCCCCTGCCGCCTGGAAAACGATTCCGGCATTCTCGGAAAAGAGTAATTTTACGGTATCTGGCTCGCCCAGGGCCGTAAGGTCCAGGGAAGCCCCAAGCCCGTTTTGGGCAAAGCACAGTTCCAGCAGGGTAGTCACCAGCCCCCCGGAGGCTACATCGTGCCCCGCGGCAATTTTCCCTTTCCTGATGAGGGACTGCATGCCGTCAAAATTCCTGGCGAAAAGCCCCGGGTTTTGTACCGTTGGGGATTTATCGCCCACGGCATTCAGGGTTTGGGCAAAGGAGGAGCCTCCCAGTTTAAAAGAATCCCCGGACAGGTTGAGGTAAAAGATATCGCCTGCGCCCTTTTTGAGGACGGGTTCCACTACCGCACCTATCGCATCGCAATGCCCTGCGGCAGAGATGATCACCGTTCCTGGCGCGATCACTTCCCTATCCTTGTATTTCTGCTTCATGGAGAGCGAATCCTTTCCGGTAGGGACATTGATCCCCAGGGCGACGGCGAATTCGGAAACCGCCGCGACCGCTTCATACAGCCTCGCGTCTTCTCCTTCGTTGTTACAGGGCCACATCCAATTGGCCGAAAGGGACACGGATCGCAACCCGTTTTTCAAAGGGGCCCAAACGATATTGGTAAGGGCTTCGGCAATGCTGTTGCGGCTGCCAGCTACGGGATCGATCAGGGCCGATACAGGTGAGTGCCCCACCGAAGTGGCAATGCCTTCTTTGCCCTTAAAATCCAGGGCCATCACCCCGCAATTGTTCAGGGGTAGTTGCAGGGGCCCGGCACATTGCTGTTTGGCCACCCGGCCGCCCACGCACCGGTCTACCTTGTTGGTCAACCAGTCTTTGCAGGCAACGGCCTCCAATTGCAGCAGTTGCTCCAGGTAGTCCATTATTTTCCCCTTGTGGTAGGGGGGCATGGCGTATTCCCTGGCCACGGTAATGTCCGTCATAACCGTTTTTGGGGAACTGCCGAACATTTCGGAAAGTTCCAGGTCCATCGGGCGGATGCCTTTGTTTTTTGATTCAAACGTAAACCGGTGATCGCCGGTAACTTCCCCCACTTCGTACATGGGCGAACGTTCCCGTTCTGCGATACGGCGCAATAACGCCAGGTCTTTGGGGGCCATCACCAATCCCATACGTTCCTGTGATTCGTTTCCGATGATTTCTTTGGCAGACAGCGTGGGGTCTCCTATGGGGAGTTTATCCATATCGATGAGGCCGCCGGTTTCCTCTACCAGTTCCGACAAGCAGTTCAGATGGCCCCCGGCCCCATGGTCATGGATGGAGACAATGGGGTTATCTTCGGCCTCCACCAGGCCCCTGATGGCGTTGGCGGCACGCTTCTGCATTTCGGGGTTAGACCGTTGCACGGCATTCAATTCAATAGCGGTACTAAAAGCCCCTGTATCTGCACTGGATACGGCGGCACCCCCCATCCCGATGCGATAGTTATCACCGCCCAGGATGACGATGCGGTCGCCTTTCCCGGGCATGCCTTTCCGGGCCTGGTCTGATTTACCGTAGCCCACACCTCCTGCCATCATGATTACCTTGTCATACCCCAAGCTGCGGCCGTGTTCTTCGTGTTCAAAAGTAAGGACCGACCCACAGATCAGGGGCTGCCCGAACTTGTTTCCAAAGTCTGAAGCCCCGTTGGAAGCTTTGATAAGGATGTCCACAGGCGTTTGGTATAGCCAAGGGCGTGCCTTCATTCCCTGCTCCCACGGGCGATCGTCCCGGAGGCGGGAATATGCCGTCATATACACGGCCGTCCCTGCCAGGGGGAGTGACCCTTTTCCGCCGGCCAGGCGGTCACGGATTTCGCCCCCGGATCCTGTGGCTGCACCGTTAAAGGGCTCTACCGTGGTGGGGAAGTTGTGCGTTTCGGCTTTGAGGGAAATGACCGATTCAAAAGCTGTCTCACGGTAGTAATCAGGCCGGTCGGCACGTATCGGGGCAAACTGTGTAACCACAGGGCCTTTGATGAAGGCGACATTGTCTTTATAGGCCGATACGATATCGTTGGGATGGGTTTCGGAGGTTTTTCGGATGAGTTTGAAGAGGGAGGATGGCATTTCCTTGCCATCAATGACAAAGGTGCCATTGAATATTTTATGCCGGCAGTGTTCGGAATTTACCTGGCTGAACCCGAAGACTTCGGAATCGGTCAGCTTCCTGCCCAGTTTGCGTGATAGTTCCTGCAGGTACGCCACCTCTTCGGTGCTGAGGGCCAGCCCCTCCTGTGCGTTGTAGGCGGCAATATCCCCTACTTCCCGCACCGGCTCGGGCGTTACTTGAATGCTGAACAGGTCTTGGTCAAGCCGGGCATATTTCTGTGACAACATGGGGTCAAAGGACGTATGCGAGGGGGACACTGCTTCGAATTCTTCGATGCGCAGGATACCTTGGATGCCCATGTTCTGGGTGATTTCAGTCGCATTCGTGCTCCAGGGCGTGATCATGGCCGCCCGGGGCCCAACAAAAAAGGCGTCAACAGACGCCCCCGCTATTTTGGCCTGCCCTCCAAAAAGCCAAACAAGTTTTTCAGTAGCTTCTTGTGACAGTTCCGCCGTGGTTTGTACGGCAAATACTTTGGTGGAAATATCCCCGAAAAAATGAATCATGGGTGTGGCGTATTGCGATAATTTTGAAAGCACAAAGGTACGCCTTTATCGTTATATCCGCGAAGCGAAAAATTAACAAGCCTCCCCTGGTATTGTTAATTACTTCCGCCTGAGGCGTGCCATGTAGAAACCATCGTGCCCGCTTTTGCTGGAAAAAATCTTCTTTTCCTCCTCCAGTTGGAAGTCACTCCCGGGATCGGAGGCCAGGAATGCCCGCACCTGCCGGTCGTTTTCCTGGGGAAGGATAGAACAGGTGGCATAGACCAGCAAGCCACCAGGTTTCACCATTTGCGAGTAGTCCTGTAGCAGTTTCTGCTGGGTTGCGGTAATCTCTTTTAGGAAGGTTGGCTGCATTTTCCACTTGGCATCCGGGTTGCGCCTCAGGATACCCAGGCCGGTGCAAGGGGCATCTATGAGTACCCCATCTGCGGAACCGTGTAATTTCTTGATGACCTTGGTAGAATCGATAAGTCGGGTTTCAATATTGTGGGCCCCGTTCCGTTTGGCCCTCCTTTTCAGTTCTTTGAGTTTGCCGGGATAAATATCCAGTGCGATGAGTTGCCCTTTGTTTTCCATAAGGGAGGCCAGGTGCAGGCTTTTCCCTCCTGCCCCTGCACAGGCGTCCACAATGCGCTGCCCGGGCTGTGCCAGAAGGAATGGGGCCACCAGTTGGGAGGAGGCGTCCTGTACTTCAAAATAGCCATTTTTAAAGGCGTCACTTGTAAAAACATTGGCGCGTTCATTCAGCATTAGCGCATGCGGGTACTCTTTTAGTGGCTGGTTGCCAAATCCCTCGTCGCTGAGGTATTTTGACAGGGCCGCCCGGGTGGTTTTAAGGGTGTTGGCCCTGAGGATGACATCGGCCTGTTGGTTGAGGGCGCTGATTTCCTGCGTCCAAAGTTTTTCCCCCAGCGATTGGACACCGAGTTCATCCAGCCAGTCGGGAATAGACTCGCGGAATTTCCTGGTTTTCGAAAGTTCGTCGAACCTCCCTTTGATCCTTCGGGCGGGGGTGGGCTCTATCTGTTTCCAGTCGGGTAGGTCGATACCCCTTAAGACGGCCCATACGGCAAACATCCGGAAAAGGTTGGCCCTGCTAAAGGGTTCCCGCACCTCCGCGATCTCCGCGTACAACCGCTTCCACCGTACCATGTCATAGGTAGTTTCTGCAATGAATCCACGATCCCTGGCTCCCCAGCGCTTATCGCGTTTCAGGGTTTTTTCCACTACTTTGTCGGCGTACTCCCCCTTGTTGAAAATAAGGTCGGTGGCGTCTATCACGGCAAATACCAGGTTCCTGTGCAATCGCATGTTTCAAATTTAGGGCGCAAAGGTATTGTATTCAAACGGATTGCAGGCTATACAGGCAAAATTCTAGGGGCCCTGGCCCAATTAATAAAGGGAAGCACGATGGCTTCCCTTTTAAGATCACGTTATTGGGGGGTTAAAGGTCAATGACTATAAAACCCCGACCTTTCTTCTGGTAGTAGACCCCTTTGTACAAATAGAGTTTCCTGCCATTTACGCGCACTATTTTCCTTCCCCTGGGGAGGCGTTTTATAAAGACGCCCCGGGGGGCGGCGGTAACGATATAACTGCCGTTTCTGGAGGTGTACCACACACCGTCCGACAAGTGGAAAGTGGTCCCTTTATGGACGACTACCCGCGGTTTATAGACGGTGCGTACCACGGTGCCGTGCTTGGGATACACCCTTACGACCCTTTGGGCGCTAACGGCATGCATCATCCCAAACAGGGCCAGGAAAATCAGGGTAAGTTGTAGCTTTTTCATACCTAATATTTTAAAGGTTAACACTTATTAGACTTGGTTATTGTCCCTGGGTTTAAAAAAAAAGGAAGCTTTTTGGCTTCCTTTGTGTCTGTTTGTCGAAAAGTTTTTAATTCCCCCGGTTCCCTTGCCGTTGCCGCATTTCCTTGATCAACCGCTTTCTGAAATCGTGTTCAGCGCTAAAGAGCAGCAGGGTCTTCCTGGCCGAAATGGCATTGGCCAGTTTCATGTAAAACTCCTTGTCTGTTTCTTCTTCTTCCTCTTCAATTTCGAGGTATTTGTTCAGCAAGGCCTTGGCCTCTGCCTCCGTTAGGTTGCCGGCATTCCCAATTTTGCTGTAGACTTCGCTTTTTTGTCTTTCGCGCAGCGCATTGCGTTTGTCTTCAAATTCGTTGTATATGGGCCAGAATTGCTCGGCTTCGGAACTGCTCAGGGACAATCGCTCCGTAATGAAGGCTATTTTAAGGGCCTTGATTCTGCTTCCGTCCGGCCAATTCTGGGCGGAAAGGAACATGCTGGACATTAGGAAAAGGAACAGCAGTCCGGATTTGCAATACTTATTCATCGATATCCATATTTAAATCTTCATAGTCTTCTACGGAATTGTCCAGGTATTCAATGATGTTTTCTTCGTTCAGGTTGTTCTCAAGCATATCGTTGATCACCAAATCCTCCAGGGGAAGCAATTGGGCGATCTCATCATCTGACAATTCCACTTCATTGTATTCCATATAGTTGGCAATCTCGACCCCTGCCAAATCGCCAAAACCGGGTTGTCCGGAGCTTTCTCCCGGAATCAGGACCAGCAGGCCAATGATGGCTGCCACTGACGCGGCCACCAGCATCCATTTTTTGTAGGGGTACAAGGGGATTACCGTGGGGGGGGTAGTATCGAGCCGTTCCTCCATGCGTTTATGGAAGTCCCCGAAATACCCTTCGGGCACCTTAAAACCAGCGTCCCCTGGCAGGTGCGCCCCTGGTTCCTGCAACCGATGCTGCAGCTTTTCCTGGAAGGACTCGAAGTATCCTTCCGGGATCTTGAATCCGCTCTTATCTTGTTGCTTTTTCATCACGTATACTTTGATGCACTTATTCGCAAAAGGTTTAATCTTCTTTCAGGCTGGCCTCAATCTTTTTAACGGCCAGGTGGTAGGAGGCTTTCAGGGCCCCTACCGAAGTATCCAGGATATCCGATATCTCCTCGTATTTCATCGCCTCAAAATACTTCATGTTAAACACCATCTTTTGTTTTTCGGGCAGGGAGGCGATCGCCTGCTGCAAGCGGAGTTGTATGACATCCCCGTCAAAATAGACATCCGCGCGCAAATTTTCCACCATACGTTCCTGAATTTCGGCCATACCCACCCCCAATTTCCTGGATTTGCTTTTCAGGAACTGCAGGGCTTCGTTGGTGGCAATGCGGTACATCCATGAATACAACTTGCTTTCGCCCTTAAACCCATCGATGTTCCGGAATACCTTGACGAAGGTATTTTGCAAAACGTCGTCTGTATCATCGTGGTCCAGGACGATCCTACGGATATGCCAATACAACCGTTCCTTGTAGGTATCTACGAGTTGTTCAAAGGCTTTGGACTGTGTGGCCTTCTGTTTTAAGTTTTGAACTAAGAGGTCTTCGGCGATCAAAGGTTCTTTCTTCTCTTCATTGGATTGCATTGTCCTAAAAAGGTTTAATTGGCTCCTTTCACCCTGTTGCAAATCAAGATTTTAAGGTCTGCATGGCCACCAGGTTGTAATAGACCCCTTTCATTGCCATGAGCTCGGCATGGGTGCCTTTTTCAACCACCTCCCCTTTTTGCAGCACCACGATGGTATGGGCGTTCTGTATGGTGGAAAGGCGGTGGGCAATAACGATAGAGGTCCGGTTGGCCATCATTTTCTCGAGCGCGTCCTGCACCAGGCGTTCGCTTTCGGTATCCAGGGCCGAAGTTGCCTCGTCCAGGATCATGATGGGCGGATTTTTCAGTACTGCGCGAGCGATGGACAACCGCTGTTTCTGGCCCCCGCTTAGCTTGTTCCCGCTGTCGCCAATGTTGGTGTCATATCCCATGGGCAGTTCCATGATAAAATCGTGGGCGTTCGCAATCCTGGCTGCCGCCATGATTTCGTCTTCGGTGGCATTTTCTTTCCCAAGCCCGATATTGTTCCGGACGCTGTCATTAAACAGGATCGAATCCTGGGTCACCAGTCCCAACAAACCCCGCAGCGACTTTTTACTGAGGGCCCTAATATCGGTTCCGTCTATGGTGATCGCCCCTTCGCCAACATCGTAAAAACGGGTCACCAGGTTGGCGATGGTACTTTTACCGCTACCGGACTGCCCCACCAATGCGACCATCTCCCCTTTGGGTACCTCCAGGCTGAAATCCCTGAGCACATAGTCATCTTCGTACCTGAACGATACCTTCTCCAGGCGGATGCCTTTGTCCAGGGTGGTTTTTTCAACGGCTGCCGCCGCTTCGGTTATGGGGTTTTCTGTCTCCAGGATCTCCAGTACCCGTTCTGCTGCGGCATTGCCTTTCTTCACGCCGTAGGAAGCCTTGCTGATGGCTTTGGCCGGGGTGAGGATGTTGTAGGCAAGCCCCATATAGGCGATAAAACTCGAAGCATCAAGGGTCTGGTCGACCAGCACCATCCGCCCCCCGAACCACAGTAGGATCCCGATTACCAGGATGCCCAGGAATTCACCGGTGGGTGAGGCCAGGTTTTGGCGGTTGAGCAAGGTGTTCGAAAATCGGAAGAAGCGCCCCGTAGAGGTTTTAAAGGTGTTGTAGAAACGCTGTTCGGCATTAAACGCCTTGATCACCCTCAGGCCCCCGAGCGTTTCTTCCACGATCGACAGGAACTGCCCCTGTTCGCGCTGTACGCGGTCCGATTTCTTTTTGAGCGACTTCCCGATATAGGAGATAATGAGCCCCGCGATGGGGATAAAAATAAAGACGAAGATCGTGAGTTTCACACTGATGAAGAACATGACGCTGATCGTAAAAAGGATGGTGAGCGGCTCCCTTACGATGAGTTCCAGGATGGATAGGAAAGAGTGTTGTATTTCCAATACGTCGGAGGTAATCCTGGCGATGACATCGCCCTTCCGCTTTTCCGAATAAAAGGCTACCGGCAGTTCTACGATCTTTCGGTACATGGCGTTCCGGATATCTTTTAACACCCCGTTCCTCAGGAAGGTGATAAAGTACATGGCCAGGTAGTTGAAGAGGTTCTTGAAGAGGAAGAGGATCAGGACCAGCCCTATTACCAGGACCAGCCCCTTCATTTCATCCTCCCCGGAAAAGGCGGTAACCCTGTAGCTAACGTAGTCCTGAAAATATTCCTTGAGGCCACCCAGCCCCCGGTATACAGGGGGGGTAAATACTTTTCGGGCCTTGTCAAAAAGTACGTCCAGCATAGGGATCAGGGCCGCGAAGGAAAGCGCGCTGAACAGGGCATAGAGGATGTTGAAAAAAATATTGAGGAATCCGTACCGCTTGTAAGGGGTCGCAAAGCGAAGGATCTTTTTGAAATACTCCATTAATCCAATTTCAGTTCGCTGATTATCCGGTCAAGTTTGGCTTCCATCGCCTCCAGGGTCGTTTTAAATTCATCAGCCTTGCCCAGGGGGGCGTTGATGCTGAAATAAAACTTGATCTTGGGTTCTGTTCCACTGGGGCGTGCCGCCATACGGGTGCCATCCTTGGCTTTGTAGATCAGCACGTTGGCCTTGGGCAGGTCCAGGGTTTTGGTTTCCCCGCTGAGGGGGTTCCGCGCTTTTGAAGATTGGTAATCCTCAATCCATTCCACCGGCGCGCCATCGATGCTTTTCACCGGGTTTTCCCGGAAGTCCACCATCATCTGGCGGATCTCTTCGCCCCCGCTTATCCCTTTTTTGGTCAGGGAGATCAGCCTTTCCCTGTAAAACCCGTAGTCCACATAGCACCGGATGAGTTCCTGATAAAAAGAGCTGCCCCGGGCCTTGGCCTCGGCGCCCACTTCACAGGCGAGCAGGGTCGCAGTTACCGCATCCTTGTCACGGACAAAGTCGCCCACCATAAAACCAAAGCTCTCTTCGCCCCCCCCTACAAAATCATTCTCAGGGAAGTCCTTGATCATTTTGGCGATCCATTTGAATCCGGTCAGCGTGGTTCTGCATTCAACCCCATAGGCGTCAGCCAGGGCTTGCATCATGGGGGTAGAGACGATGGTGGAGGCGATGTATTCCTTGCCCTTGAAGCCTTTCTTTTTCCGTTGTTCCAGCAGGAATTTGGTCATAAGGATCATGGTCTGGTTTCCATTGAGCAATTCCAGTTTCCCCATGTTGTTGCGTACGGCTATCCCCAACCGGTCACTATCGGGGTCGGTGCCAATGACCATATCAGCCCCAATTGCTTCAGCTTTTTCCATCGCCATGGCCAGCGCTTCGGGCTCCTCCGGGTTGGGCGATTTCACGGTGGGGAAATCACCATTGGGGGTAGCTTGTTTTTCAATAATGTCCAACTGGGTATACCCCGCCCGCTTCAGGACTTCGGGGATCACGGTGATAGCGGTCCCATGCAGGGGGGTGAAAACGATCTTGAAATCCTTTTTACCGGGGACGTTGAAATCGCCATTGGCCACCGAAGCATTGATAAAAGCCTCATCCACTTCCTTGCCGATGAGCTCGATCAACGGGTCATTGGCCTTAAAGTTGATGTCTTCGTAGTTCAGGGCATCGATCTCATCGACGATCGCTTTGTCCTGGGGGGGGACAATTTGGCCCCCATCGGTCCAGTACACCTTGTAACCATTGTATTCGGGTGGGTTGTGGGAGGCTGTGAGCACTATCCCCGCATGGCATTGCAGGTGGCGTACGGCAAAAGATAGTTCCGGGGTGGTGCGCAGTTCCGAAAAGAGATACACCTGAATGCCGTTGGCCGAAAGTACCTCTGCCACTGTCCTGGAGAGGGTATCGCTGTTATGCCGGCAGTCGTAGGCGATCACTACTTTTAACGTCTCGCCCGGATAGGCCCTTTTCAGGTAGTTGCTGAGCCCCTGGGTGCTTTTGCCAAGGGTGTATTTGTTGATGCGGTTGGTGCCCACACCCATGATGCCGCGCATACCGCCTGTGCCAAATTCCAGGTTCTTGTAAAATCGTTCTTTTAGTTCTTCAGGGTCGTTTTCGATCAGGTCCCGGACCTCCGATTTGACTTTGGGGTCAAAGAAATCGGTGAGCCAGGATTTTGCCACATCGGTAATAGATTCCATAATGGGTGCTGCTATTGTTTGGCTTTAAAAGTACATTAGAAAATTTAATTTCGGGAACTTCGGGAAGGGAACTTCACCTCTGGCCAGACCTCTTTTGCCCAAGGGTAGTGACGGGCCGCTGCCAGGGGCCATCGCTATCAGGCCCTATCGGTCAAACCACCTCCCTGGTTTTACCGCTGACCGCCAGGTTGACGGTGTGGCGGATCTTGTAGTGTACCCCGCTTTTTCGTTCCCTTAGGACAATTTCGCCCAAAAACCCCGCGAGGAAAAACTGGGTCCCTATAATCATGGCTGTCAGGGCCACATAGAATTGCGGCCTTTGGGTAATCAGCCGGCCGTAGGGGTGGATGAACAACTTGTCGATACCCAGATAGAGGGAGAAGCCAAAGCCAATAATGAACATCAATACCCCCAGGGCCCCGAAGAGGTGCATGGGGCGCTTGCCAAATTTAGAAACAAACCAGACGGTGATGAGGTCCAGGAACCCATTGATGAACCGTTCCATCCCAAATTTGGTACTGCCATATTTCCTGGCCTGATGCCGTACCACAAGTTCCCCAATTTTGGTAAACCCCGCATTCTTCACCAGCACCGGGATATAGCGGTGCATCTCCCCCGAAACCTCGATGGTCTTTACGACCTCAGACTGAAAGGCCTTTAACCCGCAATTGAAATCGTGGAGGCGGACCCCCGAAGTGCGCCGGGCCGCCCAATTGAAGAGTTTAGAAGGGAGGTTCTTGCTGAAAATGGAATCGTACCGCTTTTTTTTCCAGCCCGATACCAGGTTGTATTCCTGCTCCGTAATAAGGCGGTACATTTCGGGTATTTCCTCGGGGTTGTCCTGCAGGTCGGCATCCATAGTAACCACGACCTTGCCTTTGGCTTCCTTAAACCCGGCATGCAAGGCCTGGGACTTCCCGAAATTCTTATGGAATCGGATTCCCTTGACCTGTGCATTCTGACCCGCGAGCGACTGGATAACCTTCCAGGAGTTGTCGGTACTCCCGTCGTCTATAAAGAGGATCTCGTATGAAAAATGATGGGCTTGCATGACCCGGACAATCCAATCATGCAATTCCTTCAGTGATTCTTCTTCATTCAGCAAGGGAATGACTACCGATAGGTTCATAGCGTACTGTGGATTTCCATCCAAAAGTACAACTTTAGCGGTTAATAGGCAGGTTTCTGTTTTTTAAGGATTAACCCGGTCAACAAACCGATTACCAGTCCAATGAGGGTATTGATGATCAGGATGACGGGATATCCCACCCAAAAAAACTTGATGCCCATTTCTTTCTGCTGCGCGATCTGATCTGAAGTGAGCTGGCCTTTGGCCTCCATTTCCGCCAGCCGCAGATCCATCACCTTGGCAGGGAAGTCAGGTTCGATGACATTAGCAAGCAGGATGGTATAGAGCACGGTGATAATACCGGCGACCAAACTGATGCCGGCTCCTATTTTTACCGCTTCACCGAGGGTTACATACCCGTTGTTGGCCTTTCTGAAATTAAAGATGGCCCAGGCGATAATCCCTACCATGAGCAGGATACTCACGATAGTAGTGGCGGGATCCTGGGAATAGTGCGCATCCATGCTGTACAACATAAGTCCAAATACGACGCCGATAAATCCGAGGATTAACCCGTAAGTCCATGAAAATTTGCCTGGTTTTGGTTGATTTTCTTCCATTGTATGTATTTTAAGGTTGTTAAAACCATTGGTGTAGCGCAGGAGTGTTTTGTTACAGGAAAAGGTACAAATTTTTAGGCGTAATTTTCAGGGAAAAAATTGTACGTTCTTGGAAAAAACCTTAAATTTGCGGCCTGAATTTCTGAAGGATTAAAGTTTTAACGATGAGAAAAGGTATACACCCCGAAAATTATAGACTGGTCGCTTTCAAGGACATGTCCAATGACGACGTCTTCATTACTAAGTCTACCGCCGAGACCAAAGAGACCATTGAGGTGGATGGGGTAGCATATCCGCTGGTGAAACTGGAAATATCCAGGACGTCGCACCCATATTATACCGGGAAATCCAAATTGGTGGATACGGCCGGGCGTATTGACAAGTTCAAGAACAAGTACAAGAAATTTGCGAAAGAAGCGGCCCCTGCCAAAAGCAAGGAAGCCAAGGAAGGGAAATAACCCCCGCTTTCCATACCCTATAAAAGTTACGCCTCCGATTTTTTATCGGGGGCGTTATTTTTTTACTTTTACCGAAAACAGCGGCTCATGAATTATATCCTCTTTGATGGTACGGCCCGCGCTTCCCTGTTGCCTTTTACCTTCACCCGGCCAGTGGCTGACATCCGCATCGGCATCCTCACCATCAGGGAAAAATGGGAACACTACCTGGATACTACTACTTCTACGCTAACCGAGCCCTACCTGTCGCGTAAATTCCCGCTCAAAGAGGCCGCCTCCAATATCGGGATCAATGGTGCTGTCTTGCCGACCGAAGCATTGGTAGCCCGCATACACGACCTCAGGGAACAACAGGCCCTTGTATGGCAGGGGGACGTTATTGCCTTTGCCTGCGCGCAGCTGCCAGCGGTGATTGCCCCCGATAGTTTTGAGGCGATCCCCTTAGAGGGGCCGGTATTCCGGCTCCAAAACACCTGGGATATTTTTTCGAGGAACGGCGAGGCCCTGGAAGCAGACTTTACGATGCTCACCAGGGGCAGGGAGACTGCCCCTGTTTCAGGCACCAACCAGCTGATCTGCCCGGAGCGGATCTTTCTGGAAGCGGGCGCGACTGCGGAATACAGCATACTCAATGCCAGTGAGGGGCCTATATACCTGGGAAAGCAGGCCGAAGTCTGGGAAGGAAACCTTATCCGGGGCGCTTTCGCGCTTTGCGAACACGGGGTGGTCAAGATGGGGGCCAAAATATACGGGCCCACTACCGTGGGCCCTTACGGCAAGGTCTGCGGGGAAATCAACAATTCAGTGATCTTCGGGTACTCGAGCAAGGGGCACGATGGGTACCTGGGCAATTCCGTGCTGGGGGAGTGGTGCAACATCGGGGCCGATTCCAACAATTCCAACCTGAAGAACAACTATGCCATGGTACGGCTTTGGAACTACGCCACGGAAAGCTTTGAACACACCGGCCTGCAATTTTGCGGCCTGATGATGGGCGACCACAGCAAAACGGCAATCAATACCATGTTCAACACCGGGACCGTGATCGGGGTGAATGCCAATATTTATGTTCCCGGTTTCCCCAGGAATTTTATCCCGAGTTTTAGCTGGGGCGGGGCTTCGGGCTTTAGTACGTACCATACCGATAAAGCCTTTGAAACCGCCAGGGTGATGATGGCAAGGCGAAACGTGGCCTTTACGCAAGAGGACGCCGATATCCTGCAGCACGTGTTCGACACCACGGCGAAATGGCGGAACTACTAACCGAATAGACCGTACCGGATTACCGGTCCTGACCGTGCCTTTGCAAGGGCTTTCAAAAAGAAGGTGGTATATTTGCATTCCCACATAAAAACCTGTGCATACCGTGAGAAAGAAAGTGGCTTTTTACACCCTTGGCTGCAAATTGAATTTTTCGGAAACCTCAACCATCGCCCGTAGTTTCAAGGCCGAAGATTTTGAGCGCGTGGCATTTACCGAGCGTGCCGATATGTATGTGATCAATACGTGTTCGGTCACCGACAATGCCGACAAGCGATTTAAGACCATCGTGAAGCAGGCGCTGCAGCGCAACCCCAACGCTTTTATCGCGGCCATTGGTTGCTATGCCCAGTTGAAACCGGAAGAACTCGCCGCGGTTCATGGGGTCGACCTGGTACTGGGGGCCACGGAGAAATTCAAGCTTACCGATTATATCAATGACCTGAGCAAAAACGATTTCGGGGAAGTGCATTCCTGCGAGATCAGCGAGGCCGATTTTTATGTGGGCAGTTACGCGCTGGGCGACCGAACCCGGGCTTTCTTAAAAGTACAGGATGGGTGCGATTACAAATGCACCTATTGCACCATTCCCCTGGCAAGGGGGGTATCCCGCAGTGATAGCCTGCAAAACGTGCTGGCCAATGCGGCGGAAATTGCGGGAAGGGATATTAAGGAAATCGTGCTTACAGGGGTGAATATTGGCGATTACGGAAAAGGGGAGTTTGGCAATAAGAAGCACCAGCATACTTTCCAGGACCTGGTTGAAGCGCTGGACCGGGTAGAAGGCATCAGCCGCCTGCGAATATCCTCCATAGAACCCAACCTCCTGCGAAACGAGACCATTGATTTTGTCGCTGCAAGCCGGGCCTTTGTCCCGCATTTCCACATTCCCCTTCAGAGTGGGAGCAATGCGATCCTGAAAAAGATGCGCCGCCGGTACCTGAGGGAACGCTATGCAGAGCGGGTGCAAAAGATCCGTTCAGTAATGCCGCATGCCTGTATCGGGGTGGATGTCATTGTCGGGTTCCCGGGGGAGACCGATGCACATTTCCTGGAGACCTATCATTTCCTGAACGAACTGCCGGTATCTTACCTGCATGTATTTACCTATTCGGAAAGAGACCATACGGTGGCGGCCGAAATGGAAGGGGCGGTCCCCAAACACATTCGCAGGAAACGCAGCAAGATGCTCAGGGGACTGTCTGTGAAAAAACGGCGTGCCTTTTACGAAAGCCAGTTGGGCAGCAGGCATACGGTCCTTTTTGAGGATGGCAATAAGGCAGGATATATCCACGGCTTTACCGGGAATTACGTCAAGGTAAAAGCCCCCTGGAACCCCCAGCTGGTGAATACCCTGCACGAAGTGGAACTAACGGGAATAGATGAAGACGGACTGGTACGAATGAAATTTATCGAAAAACCGGCCCTGGCGCTATAAAAAAACCTCCCAATGGGAGGCCCTGATCGATCAGATACGGATGCCCACGGGGAGCATTTCCTTGTATTGACGGTTTTTCCTTAAAAAACCTGCGATTTGCGGGCTGGTAGGAACCACCCTCAGATTCTGTTCCTGAATATGGTTCAGGACAGATTTGATAAAATCCTCTTTAAAACCCTTGGTGGTGATCTCTTCGGGGATTACCAACTTGGTCAAAAAGACCTTTCGCTCCTGGGATGAATACTCAATTTTGGCTAAATGCCCATTTACCCTGGTTTCAAATTGGCGCAGGAAACTATTGTCCTTAATTGATATTTCACTCATATTCGGGTGTTTTTTTTATATGATTACAGACAAAAAAATTACGACAGGTTCAGAATCGTAATTTGCAGGAGCCTAAGTGGATGGTAATTTGCTATTTTATCTGGGGTACTTTTCCGTTTACGCTACAAAAGTAAGAAAAAAAATGCTAATTTCCTATTAAAATCAAGAGTTTGGTGCCGTCTGAAGCAGAGAGAATCCCAGTGTATTTTATGCCCGGTATGGCCGCGAGCCCAACCATTTTCAACAACATTCATTTGCCAGGGCAAACTTTTGATACACATTGGCTGGAATGGTTTGTGCCCGAACGGGGAATGGACCTCAGGCAATATGCGGCCCGGATGTGCGAAAAGGTCCGGCACCCCAATCCCGTGCTCATCGGGGTTTCCTTTGGTGGTATCCTGGTACAGGAGATGGGCAGGCTGCTCAATGCCCGAAAGGTGATTATCGTCTCCAGTGTAAAACGCACTTCTGAACTACCCAGGCGCATGTTGTTTGCCAGGTATACCAGGGTCCATAAGTTATTGCCCACCGGCCTGGTGAACAATGTGGAACTTCTGAGCAAATACGCCTTTGGGGAATCTGTGGGGAAACGCCTGGATTTGTACGAGCAATACCTGTCGGTCAGGGATAAGTACTATATAGATTGGTGCATAGACCAGATCGTCAACTGGACCCAGGAAGACCCGTTGCCGGAACTGGTGCACATACACGGTGCAAAGGATACCGTATTCCCCATGCAATACATAAAAGACTGTATTTCAGTTAAAAACGGCACCCATACCATGATCATTCATAGGTATAAATGGTTTAATGAACGATTGCCTGCAATTATTTTGGAAGATCGGAGTTCTATTTAATACCTTTGGGTAAAACGGAAAATTATGGGCATTATAAAGAATATATTGATGTTGTTGGGGGTGACCTTTCTGGTTAGTACCCTGGTATTTGCAGTGCAGAAGAGTGACGTTCCCACACTTCCGGAGGAAGTGGCGGCCGTTGCCAATGACGTAAAAAAGAATGTAGCCAAAGAATATATTATTACGGCCATCGATATTCCGGAGGATTTGAATTTTGCAGGGGAACTGGTTCCCCAGGAAGACCCGGAGATCATGGAGCGGGTAGACCGGGAGTTCCTGGTGAATACCTACTGGCAATCTAACGCGGTGCTGCTCATCAAACGGGCCGCCAAGTACTTCCCCGTCATGGAGCCTATCCTGGAGCGTAACGGTGTCCCGGACGATTTTAAATACCTGGCAGTGGCCGAAAGCGGGCTGCAAAACGTGGTCTCCCCTGCAGGGGCTACCGGGTTCTGGCAGATCATGAAAGCCACCGGGCGCGAATACGGCCTGGAAGTTAACGATAACGTGGATGAGCGTTACCATTTAGAGAAAGCTACGGAAGCGGCCTGTAAGTACCTGAAACGCTACAAAGAGCATTTTGGGAGCTGGACCCTGGCGGCCGCTGCCTACAATGCCGGGCCGGGGGCTATTACCAAATACATGAATACCCAGAAAGCCGGTGATTATTACGATTTGTTGCTGGGTGAAGAGACCGGAAGGTATGTCTTCAGGCTGCTGGCCATCAAGGAAATCCTTTCACACCCGGAGAAGTATGGGTTTGAGGTAGATCCCGCCGACACGTATAGTGCCGTGCCATCCTTTAGCGTGGAAGTGGATCAGCCTGTGGCAAATTTTGCCGATTTCGCGCAGGAATACGAAATTAACTACAAGATACTGAAAAGGCACAATCCCTGGCTGCGCGAGGCACACCTGAACAATGCCTCCGGCAAAAAATACACCATAGAAATACCCAACAAAGGATATTACAGGGTTTCCAGGTAATGCTCCAGTTCCTCCAGGACCACCTGTGGCAACTGTTATTGGGGGTGAATTATGCCCTGGTAATTGTATTTTCTGTCTTAATTGTCCTGAAGAACAACAACCCTGTAAAAACCCTGTCCTATCTTTTTGCACTGGCAACCCTGCCTTTTCTGGGGTTGCTGGTGTATTATTTTTTTGGGCAGGACTACCGCAAGAATAAGATCTTTGCCAAAAAGTATTTCCTGGACGACGAAAAGTTGCGCCAATGGCGGGAGCGTTTTGCGTTGGATCCCCCGGAAAGGGTTGATTTCAGAAAGGAATACGGGGAGGGGATGTTTAAGATTTACCGGCTTCTCAGCGGCAATGAAAAGGCGGTACTTACCTTTGACAATGCGGTGGAGCTATTGCTGAATGGGGAGGCAAAATTCCCGAGGTTAAAGGACGACCTGCGAAAGGCCCGCCACCATATTCATATGGAATATTTCGTGGTCCATGAAGATGCACGGGTACAGGAAATCCTTGAAATATTGTGCGCCAAAGCACGCGAAGGCCTCTCCGTACGCCTGATTTATGACGATGTGGGCAGCCAACTCTCCGGGGCAACCCAGGCGACACTCCGCGAAAGCGGGGTAGCATTCTACCCGTTTATGCCCGTACGGTACCCCAGTTTTACCAGTAAACTCAATTACAGGGACCACAGGAAAATTGTGGTCATCGACGGCCATACCGGTTATGTGGGGGGGGTCAACCTCAGCGGAAAGTACGACAATAGCTTTGAGGGCAATGAGCGCTATTGGCGCGATACCCACCTCAGGATCGAGGGGGCCGCCGTAGGGTCCTTACAGGCGTCCTTCCTTTTGAGCTGGGACTTTGTTTCGGGTGACAAACTGAAGATCGAAAGGTCCTTTTTTCCGCAGGTCAAGCCCCCCAATTTGCAACCCGTGGCTGTGCAGATAGTGCGAAGCGGCCCCGACACCGACTGGGCCCATATTATGGAGGCCATGTTTACAGCCATCAACACGGCCCGTGATTATATCTATATCACCACCCCCTATCTGATCCCCAATGAGGCCATATTAACAGGCCTGACCACGGCCGGCAGGAGCGGGGTAGACGTAAGGGTCATCATCCCTTATGATTCTGATTCCTGGGCGGCACAATATGCTACCGATTCCTATATTGAGGAGTTGGTGTGCTCCGGGGTACGCGTCTATCGCTATAAAAAGGGCTTTGTGCACAGCAAGACCCTTGTGGTAGACGACCTGTTTTCCAGTATTGGGACGGCCAACCTGGATTACCGCAGTTTTTCGATCAACTTTGAAGTCAATGCCCTGCTGTATAGCCGTATTATTGCCGCAGAAATGAAAGGGATTTTCCTGGAGGACCTCAATGAATGCGTTGAGGTGGAAGCCGGGCGGTGGAAGGATCGTGGCCTTCAACGGAAATTGCAGGAATCTTTCAACCGCCTTTGGGCGCCTTTGCTCTGATCAGATCTTTTTCATCTGTTGCTGCATCATCCTGATCTGGTCGGTGAGCATATTGTTTTTGTCCAGTTTTTTAGCCTCTTTCAAAAGGGTGGAAGCCTCGCGTTTGCGACGTTTTTGCATGGCGATCCCCGCCAGGCTCAACTTGGCCATGGCTACGTCGTAATCCATGTTCAGCCCCAGTTCCAACGCCTTCCTGAAATATTTCTCGGCCTGGGTGAGGTTTTTTTGGGAATAGATGATCCCGTAAAGGTAATTGTAATAGCCTTGCTGTTTCGCGGTAAGGGCCCCTTGTGGGTTTTTGATCTTCGAGAGCCATTTATCAGTGCCCTCCAGGTCCTGTTTGCGCATCCTGAGGAAAGCCATCAGGATAAGTTCATTCCTGAAATACAGGAATATAAAAATCAGTGAAAAGAGGATCAGGAAGATCCCGTTTCCTATATAGCCTTCTATGAATTGATAGGTGGCAAAGGCTATGATAAGGGCAGCGAGGACGATTTTGATATTTTTATGGAACATGTAGTGGTTTAAATGCGTTTATAGGTGATTGTTGATCTTATGGTCGTCGGGATGGCATCCGAACCTAGCTGCGGGATGGCCGACACCCCGCTGGATTGGCTTCTTACCTTCATCGCCAGGAGGAAACCACTTGACAATTCGGTTGAAATTTCTGTGGTACGCGTTCCTGTCAGCGACATGCTGGAAGCCGCGTCATGCAGGCGCATCATGACAGAGGCTTCTCCCTGTATGCTGGCGTGCCCTCCTTGAAGGGCGTTCAGGATCCACGAATTGCTGGAGGATACCTTACCCTTGTATTCATTTTTCCAACGGTCGCCTATGCGTATTTTATTTTTTGGATAGATATAGGTCATCTGCTCATAACTGTTGGAAAGCGCTTCGGAGCCGAAATCGCGCTCCAGGGACTCCTTCATCAACTCCCGTGTAAAAGTATCTTCCACCCCACTGGCATCTGCCATGCGGGCCACCAGGGTATCTCCCCCCGTTACGCTGAGTACGTCGCCCGACCGGTCCAGGACAATATGGATGGGGATGTCGAGGATGCTGTGGAAGATACGCGCCTGCACATCGCCCTCCGGCGTATCGGCCGCATTGATGTCTAGCAGTTCCCCTTCGCTGCTGGAATACATGTAGAGTTGCAAATCCTTGAATGTAACCGAGAGTTCATAGGTTTCATCCCGCACGGCCAGGACTCTGAATTCCAGGATACCCTCAATGCTGTTGGTGATTTCATGGGTTGTCCCTTCGATTTCCTGTGCGATCTGCTGCACCGCTTCCTGTTTGATCCTGAATACCTGCCCTTTACGGAGATTGTATTGCAGGCTGGTTTGCGCGCGCACCGGCAATAAAAAGAGGGCTAACAACAAAAAGGGGAGCGTTCGGAACATGATGCAAACAGCAGACTTAAATACAGGGGCAAAAGTAATAAAAACTATTCTAAATAATTTTTATTTCCATTTGCCAAAGAAAAAACTCTTTGTATATTTGCGCCCAGATTTTGCGAAGCGATTCGCTCCTGTTTACAAGCAGTAATAAATTTTTCCAGCATGAAAAGAACATATCAGCCCTCGAAGAGGAAGAGAAGGAACAAGCATGGTTTTAGAGAGCGCATGGCATCCGTCAACGGGAGGAAAGTGCTGGCCAGTAGAAGAGCCAAAGGACGCAAGAAATTAACCGTATCCTCAGAAGCTCGTCATAAAAAATAATGATCGGAATCTTTATAGTTTCAGGTGTTACTTTCTTCAAGTAACACCTTTTTTTTGTTCATGAAGTACCATAATTAGCTTAAATACCATCTAAAAAATGCCAAAAAGAAAAGATCTCAACTGTATTTTGATTATAGGATCGGGACCCATCATCATCGGCCAGGCCTGCGAGTTTGACTATTCCGGCTCCCAGGCGCTGAGGTCGCTCAGGGAAGACGGCATCAAGACCGTCCTGATCAACAGCAACCCGGCCACCATCATGACCGACCCCGCCATGGCAGACCATGTCTACCTTTGGCCCTTGACCACCAAGTCTATCATCAAAATCCTGAAGCAGCATCCTGAGATCGATGCGGTATTACCCACCATGGGCGGGCAGACCGCCCTGAACCTGTGTATAGAAGCCGGGGAAAAAGGCATTTGGGATGATTTTGAGGTAAAGATCATCGGTGTTGATATCGATGCGATCAACATCACGGAGAACCGCGAGCGTTTCAGGGAGCTCATGCTGAAGATCGGGGTGGGCATGCCGCCCCAGGCCTCTGCGACCTCTTTTTTGGAAGGAAAGGAAATTGCCCAGGAGTTTGGTTTCCCCCTGGTGATACGAGCCTCCTATACCCTGGGTGGTGCCGGGGCCTCTATCGTGCACCGGCAGGAAGATTTTGATGAACTCCTGAGTATTGGCCTGGAGGTTTCCCCCATCCATGAGGTGATGATCGATAAGGCCCTGATGGGCTGGAAGGAATACGAACTGGAATTGTTGCGGGACAAGAATGACAACGTGGTAATCATCTGTACCATAGAAAACATGGACCCCATGGGCATTCATACCGGGGATTCCATTACGGTTGCTCCCGCCATGACCCTGTCTGACACCACCTTCCAGCGGATGCGGGATATGGCCATTAAAATGATGCGCAGCATAGGCGATTTCGCCGGGGGGTGCAACGTGCAGTTCGCCGTAAGCCCCGATGAGAAAGAGGATATCATCGCCATAGAGATCAACCCCAGGGTGTCGCGTTCCTCTGCCCTGGCCTCCAAGGCAACGGGGTACCCGATTGCCAAGATCGCGGCCAAACTGGCCATCGGGTATACCCTCGATGAGCTTGATAACCAGATTACCCAGTCTACTTCGGCCCTGTTTGAACCCACCCTGGATTATGTGATCGTGAAAATCCCGCGCTGGAACTTCGACAAGTTTGAAGGCTCAGACCGGACCCTTGGCCTGCAGATGAAATCGGTAGGTGAGGTCATGGGGATCGGGAGGTCATTCCAGGAGGCATTACATAAGGCCACCCAATCCCTGGAGATCAAGCGGAACGGACTTGGTGCCGACGGAAAGGGGTATACCGATTACGAAAAGATCATCCATAAACTTCAGGTTCCGAGCTGGGACCGGGTGTTTGTCATCTACGACGCCATCCAACTCGGCATCCCCCTGAGCCGTATTCACGAACTTACCAAAATTGATATGTGGTTCCTGAAACAATATGAGGAACTGCATTACCTGGAAAAGGAGATTTCCAAGTATACCGTAGAAAGCCTGCCGCGCGAACTGTTGCTCGAAGCCAAGCAAAAAGGCTTTGCTGACCGGCAGATTGCACACATGCTGCAATGCTATGAAAGTGAAGTCCACAAGAAGCGGACCCACCTGGGCATCAACCGGGTCTTCAAGCTGGTAGATACCTGTGCCGCGGAGTTCAAGGCTATGACCCCCTATTACTATTCCACCTTCGAAGAAGAAATTCAAAAGCCCGGCGGGGAGCGCTATGTGGCCAATGACAGCGAGGTCACCGATAAGAAGAAAATCGTGGTCCTTGGATCGGGGCCCAACAGGATAGGGCAGGGGATAGAGTTTGATTATTGTTGTGTACACGGAGTGTTGGCCGCGGCAGAATGCGGGTACGAAACCATCATGATCAATTGCAACCCCGAAACGGTATCCACAGATTTTGATACCGCACACAAGCTGTATTTTGAACCGGTTTTCTGGGAGCATATTTACGACATCATCCTGCATGAAAAACCCGAAGGGGTCATCGTGCAACTGGGGGGGCAAACAGCCTTAAAACTTGCCGAAAAACTGGATAAATACGGGATCAGGATCATGGGGACCAGCTTTAAATCGCTGGACCTCGCCGAAGACCGGGGAAGTTTCTCCAGGCTGCTGCAGGAAAACAAGATCCCCTATCCCCAATTCGGGGTGGCCGAAAGTGCCGATGAGGCCCTGGAACTCGCAGACACCCTGCACTTTCCCTTGTTGGTAAGGCCTTCCTATGTGTTGGGCGGGCAGGGCATGAAGATTGTGATCAACAAGGAGGAGCTCGAAGCCCATGTGGTCGATTTATTGCGGAAGATCCCCAACAACAAACTGCTGCTGGACCATTACCTGGACGGGGCCATAGAAGCTGAGGCCGATGCAATCTGCGACGGGGAAGATGTCTATATCATAGGAATCATGGAACACATAGAACCCTGCGGGATCCATTCCGGCGATTCCAATGCGACCCTGCCACCTTTTAACCTGGGCGAGTTTGTGATGCAACAGATCAAGGACCACACCAGGAAAATCGCCCTGGCACTGAACACGGTCGGACTCATTAACATTCAATTTGCCATAAAAGACGACATGGTGTACATCATTGAAGCCAACCCTCGGGCTTCGCGAACCGTCCCCTTCATCGCGAAGGCCTATGGGGAACCTTACGTAAACTATGCTACCAAGGTGATGCTGGGGGAAAAGAAACTCAAGGATTTTACCTTTAACCCGCAATTGGAAGGCTTTGCCATCAAACAACCGGTGTTTTCCTTCAATAAATTCCCTAACGTGAACAAGAACCTGGGCCCCGAAATGAAGAGTACGGGCGAAAGCATCCTTTTTATAGACAGCCTGAAGGACGATGAGTTCTACAACCTGTATACCCGAAGGAAGATGTATCTAAGTAAATAGGGTACCCCGCTATTCAGCAAGCTTCCCCGATTCCGGTGTCAACGTGAGTTCTACCCTTACCCTGACCTCTTCGGCGATTTTGCGGAATAGGATCTTGGGTATTTTGATATCGTGGTTTTTGGGGGCTACGATAAAAGTAGTGGTCAGGTGTAGCAGCTGGTCTTCCCTGTGCCCTTCTATCGTGGCCTTCAAATTTCTCGCTACCCCATGAATGGTGAGTGTGCCCTCTAATGTTAATTGTTGAGGGGCCGTGGACAGGGTGGTCATGGAAAAGCCGGATAGTTCGCCCCTGAAATAAGCCTTTGGGTACCTATCGGACTGCATGAAATTCTCGTTGAAGTGCTCCTGCATTAACTTCCGCCTGAACTGGAAATCCCTGATAAGCAGGACCACGGCAAAATCGCCTGTATTTTCCGCGAGTATGGCACTGACCCGGGTATTCGTGGCATCTATGTCCTCCAGGGGGGTAGAGGCATTGATGTTAATACGGCCGTTGGACGTCCTGTACCGGCTTTGGGCCGATAAGACACTGAAACAGGCAAAGGCCCACAAAAAAATCGCGATCCGTTTCATTCCGGGAACCCTAAAGCTTCCCAGTCTTCAATCAACTGCCTGGTCGCCTGCGGCAGCCGGCCGGTAGGCGGCATCGGATTGCTACTGCTGTTGATTCGGGTTATCAGGCCCCTGTTTTCCATGGCATTGCGCACCTCGTTGTAGGTGGTCAATGACATGGGAGCGTTCTGCGTGGGGGGATTGCTGTGGCAGGAGGTACAGTTATTCTGGATAATGACCCGGATATCGTCCTGGTAGCTCACCGGCCCTGCAGGGGGCGGGTTGTTTCCATTGTTGTTATCGTTGTTGCCGTCAGGAGGGTTCATGACCCCTTCATCGGTATCGCCCCCGGAGCAGCCGGCAGCGATTAAAAGTAGCGCCAATACGGCCAGGTTGCACATTCTTTTCATAGCAGTATAGTGTATTTGATGATTCGTCCTCCAATTCTCAACTGTAGTGACCACCCCCTTGCCACGGACCGAAAACGTAGCAGCAAATACCCCAAAATGGCAGTGGAATACAATTGCCCTATTACATAGATGGGGCATTGGAAGAAAGGTTGCTTAAAACATACAAGAGATTAAATATCAGGTATTTATACTATTTTTTTGTCGGAGTGGATGTAAAATATTCGTATGTTTATTTTAAAAAAAAGGGAAGATTGCAGACGGCTGCCATACGATCTTCCCAATGAGTTCTAATACAACTACCGCTATGAAACACGTCACTTTTTTGATTTTACTCCTAACGCTGCCTGTGTCAGGCCTATCTCAGGATGATCTAATCGATGCGATTCAAATGGAAGATACCACGCAAGTCGCCGATGCTGCCTTCAAAGGTTTGAAAATTGTCAATTTTGAATCCACCAAAATGTTGAACAAACGGGAATTCTATTTTGTGGTTTCCCACAGGTTTGGTAGCATCAGGAATGGGTTTGATGACTTTTTCGGGCTGGATTTTGCCAATACCCGCCTGCATTTTCTATACGGGATTACAGATGGGTGGCATGTGTCTGTTTCCCGGAATTCATTCAACAAAACCTATGACCTGTCTACAAAGTACCGCTTTGTTGAACAACGACGGGGGGTTCCCGTAACCATCGCCGGCTACAGCCAAATGGCGGTCAATACCCTGTTGGAGGAGGCGTTGATCCTGCGACCGGTAGCCTTTGGCGACCGCATTTCCGTGACCCAGCAATTATTGATTTCCCGCAAGTTTACCGAGCAGTTGTCATTGCAGTTGATGCCCACCTTTTTCCATGAAGGCTACGTGGATTATGCTCCGCAGGACCAGTCGCAATATGCGCTGGGACTGGGCGGCAGGTACAAGATATCCAGCCGGTGGAGCATTAATGTAGACTATGGCTGGCACCTGAACAGGGCAGCGGGTTCGCCTTTTGTAAACCCACTGTCTGTTGGGGTCGATATAGAAACCGGGGGCCATGTGTTCCAGTTGCATTTCACCAATGCACAACCCACCTTTGAGAGTGGATTCCTGGGGAACGCGGTTGGCGATTGGGGGACTGGTGATATCTATTTTGGCTTTAACCTGAGCCGCGTATTCAATTTTTAAACCGGCCCTTCCGGGATGCAGGGATGGTTCCCACCTGGCGGGATAACCGGTTTATTCATCCCATTCCGTGTGGAAGATTCCCTCCCGGTCTGTTCGCTCATAGGTATGCGATCCAAAATGGTCCCTTTGTGCCTGTATGAGGTTGAGCGGGAGCCTATCGGAGGTAAATGCGTCAAAATAGGTCAGGGAATTAGACAGTGCCGGCAGGGGGACCCCGCTCTTGGCCGCGTAGGCCACCAGGGAGCGTGCCGCTTCCTGGGACTCCTGTATCTTTGGGATAAAGGCCGGTGATAACAGGAAATTTTCCAGGCCTTCATCGGCCCGGTACGCCTTGGTAATGTCTTCGAGCAATGCCGCCCGTATGATACAACCGGCCCGCCAGATCTTGGCAATGGTACCCAGGTCCAGGTCATATCCGTATTCCCGGGAGGCATCGGCCAACTGGTGCATACCCTGGGCGTAGGTGATCATGAACGAGAAGAAAAGGGCCGATTCCGACAGTGTTTCCAGCGCTTCGACGGCTATGGGTTCAGGGGTGGGCCGTGTATAGGCTTTTGAGGCTAAGACCCGTTGTTCCTTGAGGGCCGAGATTTCGCGCATGCTTACCGCGATATCGATAGAAGGGATGGGGATCCCAAGGTCCATGGCATTTTGTGAAGTCCATTTTCCCGTTCCCTTTTGCCTGGCCTTGTCCAGGATTTTGTCTACCAGGCGGCCGCCAGCCAGCGGATCGTCCTGTTTGAATATCCGGGCGGTGATTTCGACCAAAAACGATTGCAGCCTTCCCTGGTTCCACCGGGAAAACAACCCGTGCAACTGGTCGTTGGAGAGCCCTCCGGCCCTTTTCAACAGGTCATAGATTTCCGAAGTGAGCTGCATCAACCCATATTCAATGCCGTTGTGTACCATTTTGACGTAGTTCCCGGCAGATTTCGGCCCCAGGTAGGCCACGCAGGGCTCTCCTTTAAATTTGGCGGAGACTGCCTCGAATACCGGTTGTACTTCCTTATAGGCGGCCTTGGATCCGCCAGGCATGATACTGGGCCCTTTGCGGGCCCCTTTGGCACCGCCCGACACCCCGGCCCCAAAGAAATGGATGCCCTTTTCCTGCAGGTACGCCTCGCGCCGATCGGTGTCCGTAAAAAACGAATTGCCACCGTCAATAATAATGTCTCCCTTGTCCAATAGGGGCAGCAGGCTTTCGATAACCCCATCCACGATCTTCCCGGCGGGGACGAGGAGCATGATCTTTCGGGGGCGCGCCAGGGCGTTTATAAAGGCTTTGCGGTCGGCCGAGGCATCTACCCGGGCGGTGTCGCCCCCTTCTTCCCTCAGGGCCTGTACCTTTTCTTCGTCAAGGTCGTGCCCGAAAGCCGTAAAACCGTTGTCGGCCACGTTCAAAATAAAATTCCTTCCCATAACTCCCAGGCCCACCAGGCCAAAATCGTACGTTGTATGCTGCATGTTCTTGTTTTAAGGCAGTTCGTCAATGCTACATCCCAGGAAGTCCATCCGGATATCCCGATTCACTCAAAATAGTTTTATCTTCGTCCCTGGGAATCCCAAAAGTAACTCAAAATAGCCATTTTTTTGAGCTACAGCGTGGATTGTTCCCAACAAGGGTTCGTACCATCACAAATTTTGCACCTATGAACAAAATGCCCAACCAAATGCTTATTATTTTTGGAGCTTCTGGTGACCTCACCGCCCGAAAACTGGTCCCAGCCCTTTTTAACCTGTACAAGGGAAAGCACCTTCCCGAAAATTTCCTGGTGCTGGGGGCGAGCCGCAGTGATATGAGCGACGAGGAGTTCAGGTCGCGGGTCGTAGGGGCAAGTAGTTACCTGGCGGAGGATGTCAGGAGGGAAGAGGCTTCCTTTATCAAAGGTTTTGCCGAAAAGCTCTTTTACCACGACCTGGGCAGTAGTTATGAAGAAGGGTATGAGGCCCTGGCCAGTCGCATTCAATCCCTCGATAAGGAATTCAGGACCGATGGCAACTTTATCTTTTACCTTTCAACCCCCCCGGAGATTTACGAACTCATTGCCAAAAACCTTTGCGAACAGGGCCTTACCGATGAATCTCATGGGTGGAAGCGCCTCATCGTGGAGAAACCGTTCGGGTATGACCTTGCCACCGCAAAAGCGCTCAACCAGGCCCTGCAACGATTTTTCAAAGAATCCCAGATTTACCGGATAGACCATTATTTGGGGAAGGAAACGGTACAAAACCTGCTGGTGACCCGTTTTTCCAATAGTATTTTTGAACCGCTGTGGAACCGGAATTATATCCACCATGTAGAGATCACCAACGCCGAGAGCGTAGGGGTAGAAAAAAGGGGGGGGTATTACGACAAGTCGGGCGCCCTGCGCGACATGTTCCAGAACCACCTGCTGCAAATTGTATCGCTGGTGGTCATGGAACCACCCATTGGCGACCAGGCCGAGGAGATCAGGAACGAAAAAGTGAAGGCCCTGAAGTCGTTACGGATCATGAGGGATGAAGAGACCTTGCATGAGAATACCATCCGCGGGCAATACCTCGCCTCGGAAATCAATGGGGTTAAAATTAAAGGGTACAGGGAAGAAGAGGGGGTACACCCGGAATCGACCACAGAAACCTATGCAGCCATAAAGTTTTTTGTGGATAACTGGCGATGGAAGGATGTCCCTTTTTACGTTCGGACCGCCAAACGCATGCCCACCAAGGTCACAGAAGTGGTAGTGCATTTTAAGTCGCCCCACCACCAGATATTCCAGGGTTCCGGGATCCGTAATAAGGACAACCAGCTGATCATTCGGATCCAACCCGACGAGGGCATCCTGATCAAATTCGGGGTAAAGGTGCCCGGCCAGGGTTTTAAGGTAGAAAGGGCGAACCTGGATTTCTATTACTCGAGCCTTACGGAAACCAACATCATGACCGCATACGAAAGACTGCTGCTCGATGCCATGCAGGGCGATGCCACATTGTACGCGAGGGCCGATGAAGTGGAAGCCGCCTGGGAATTCGTAGACCCAATCCTGAAATATTGGGAAAATGGGAAGACCGTCAAGACCTATGGCTATTCAGCGGGGGTATGGGGCCCCAAAAACGCCAATGAGCTGATTGACGGGTATTATATGTGGAGGAACCCCGGGGCCAATTTGGCCGATGATCCGGGATTCTGTATCATTAACTAAACATGCTTACCATGGAAATAAAGATTTACCCTACCAGGCTTGAAGTCGCCCGCCAGTTTGCCAGTTTCCTCACGGAAATTGCACGGTCAGGGGACGAAGTCCATATCGCGCTTTCTGGCGGGAGTACCCCTATGGTGGTTTTTGAAGAGCTTGCGGCCAATTTCAGGGAGGAGATCCCCTGGTCTAAAGTCCACCTCTACTGGGGGGACGAACGCTGCGTGCCGCCCGCTCATCCCGATAGCAATTACGGGATGACCGATAAACACCTGCTTTCGGCCATCGACATCCCCGAGGCGAATATCCACCGTATTCACGGGGAAGAGGTACCCGAAACAGAAGCCCTGCGGTATGCGTCCCTGCTCAGGGAGAACCTCCCTAAAAAGTACAGGGTTCCCCGTTTTGACCTGGTCATCCTGGGGCTGGGTGAAGACGGGCATACGGCCTCGGTCTTTCCCCACCAGATGCAATTATGGGATTCACCGGCCTACTGTGAAGTGGCTCGGCACCCTTTTACCGGGCAACAGCGAATCACCTTGACAGGCAAGGTGATCAACAACGCGGCCCGTATCGCCTTCCTGGTGACCGGTGTGGGAAAGGGGGAAAAGGTCCAGGATATCCTCCAGCAGAAGGGCGATTTTAAAACGTATCCGGCCAGCAGGGTTGCCCCCCGTTCAGGGGAGTTGTACTGGTACCTCGATCAGGAGGCCGCCAGCGGTATTATTTAAGTGAAATTTTTACGTTTTCCTGCTTTAAGAGGTCTAAATGCTCCTCCATTTTAAAAGCCGCCTGGTCAAACTTCGAATCCCTGTCAAATGCCTGTTCCTTGCGGATTTTACTCCGGGCAAACCGCCTTATGCCGTTCCTGTCTTCTATCAACAGGCCGGGTACCGGAAGGTTCCCGCCGGCCTTGTCCTTGGCGACCATGGTGAAATAGGAGGAATTGCAGTGTTTGACTTCGCCTGTGGTGATGTTTTCCGATTCTACCCGGACCCCCACAACCATAGAGGTCTTACCGGTATAGTTAATAGACGCTTTCAGCGTTAGCAATTCGCCTACCTCAATGGGGTTGAGGAAATCTACCCGGTTGACGGAAGCGGTCACGCAATAGCTCTGTGAATGTTTGGAGGCACAGGCAAAAGCGATCTGGTCCATAAGGTTCAGGATGTGCCCCCCGTGTACTTTTCCCCCGAAATTGGAGTGGGAGGGTAGCATCAGTTCCGTAATGGAAACGGCAGATTCCCGGGCGTGTCTGAATTTTTTCATTCCTATCTTCTTACATGAGGGGATTCATCCCGCTCTACATTTGTTATAAAATAGCGGGTATCACCCAGCCAGAAAAAGGTGGTATAGCGTTCCACATAGGTGAGTTTTACATACTCACCCTGGTATTCCTTGAGCTTTGCTATCACTTCCTGATCCTTGTCCAGGACCGAAAAGGCAAATATCTGCGCTCCGGAAATCCCCTGGCTGATCTCTCCCTCCCATGTTTTGGCCACGACGCCCTTCCTGCTGATCTTTATGAGTTCACCCGAACGCACCCCTTCGCTGTAGGGCACGTAGTAAATAAAGGCGTAGTAGCCCAACAGGAAAAGCAGGGCGGCAGAGACGATGAGCCCCAGTACTTTTTTCATAGTTCCAGCTTAGGTTCTTCCACATCTTCGTCCTCCATAGCCCGCCTGAGGTTGGCTGTAGGGATTGATTTTTTGGCTTTCGCCCCTAATTTTTTCAGTTTCTCGACCCGTGAGATGAGATTGCCCTGGCCCAGGTGCAGTTTCTTCATGGCCTCTTCATAATCGCCCTTGGCATCATCCATTTTCTTGCCCACCCTGGTGAGGTCATTGATAAAACCTTCAAACTTGTCGTACAACCCCCCGGCCTGCCGCGCGATCTCCATGGCGTTCCTGCGTTGCTTTTCGTTCGTCCACAAGCTGTCTATGGTCCGCAAAGTGGCCAAGAGCGTAGAGGGGGTTACGATCACGATGTTTTTTTCAAAGGCCTTCACATATAAATTGCGGTCATTGTTGATCGCAATGGAGAAGGCAGTTTCTATGGGGACGAACATCAGGACGAAATCCGGGCTTTCCATGTCGTACAGGTCCTCGTACTTCTTGTCGGAAAGCAGGTCGACGTGTTTGTTTAAGGAGCGGACATGGTTTTTCAGGTGGGTATCCCGGTCTTGCTCTTCTTCGGCGTTCACAAAACGTTCATAATCGGTCAGGGAAACCTTGGAGTCCACGATCATCTTCTTGCCATCCGGTAAATGGATAATCACATCGGGCATCACCCTTGAACCGTCTTTGGTGGTAAAACTTTGCTGGACGCTGTATTCCCGGTCTTTTTCCAGGTTCGATTTTTCCAGCACCCTTTCCAGGACCAATTCGCCCCAGTTGCCCTGCATCTTGCTGTCGCCTTTCAGCGCTTTGGTAAGGTTTTCGGCTTCCTTGGTAATTTTCAGGTTTTGGTTTTGCAGGTTCAGCAGTTGTTCCCGCAACGCGGAATGGATGCTGATGTTCTTCTCCTGGCTTTCGGCCACCTTCTTTTCAAAGAGCTGAATTTTTTCCTGTAGGGGGGTCAGGATGTTTTTGATGTTTTTCTGGTTTTGTTCCGTGAATTTCAGGCTTTTCTCATCCAGTATTTTGTTGGCGAGGTTTTCAAATTCCTTGGTAAAACGTTCCTGTAACTTGCTAACTTCCTGTTGTTGTTCGCTGTATTTCTGCCGTAAATTTTCCAGGTCGGCCTCCAATCGGGTATTTTGAATGTGCAATTGTTCTTTTTGCTGCCGCAATACCTCAGTGGCCTGCTGTTCTTTTTGGAGCCTTTCGTCCAGGCCGCCTATGGTTTGCTGCAACTGCTGCTCCCTTTCCAGGAGGGCACTTTGTTCTGATCGCGTCTTCAGGTTCTGGATGTAATGACCCAGGAAATATCCTGCCAGGAGGGTTCCAAGACCAAGGAGGACATACATCAGGGGTGCTTCCATATCAGTGTTTTCTATGCGCTAAAGATACGAGTTCTGCCTCATTTTTGAGTGTCGTGTGCCGACTTATGCACACGGAAGGCCCCTGTGTCGGCATCGAACTGGATCAGGTCCCGGGGAAAAAGCGTATCAAACCTTTTGTCTGCTATCAGTTGGCAAGGTTGCCCGAAAGGGTTCCCGGCATTGTCGAGCAACAACATGGTATCGCACAGTTGGATGGCCATTTCGATTTCATGGGTGGTAAATACAATGGTCTTACCTTGCTTATGGGCGATATCGCGCAGTAGGGTTAGTATTTGTACCTTATGATAGAGGTCCAGGTGGGTGGTGGGTTCATCCAGCAGGATGATTGTGGTATCCTGGGCAATCGCCCTGGCGATCATCACCTTTTGTAATTGTCCGTCACTCAGTTCATAGCACTTCTTGAATTGCAGGGGTTCCAATCCAACCGTCTGTATGGCCGACTGGATCTTTTCCCTGTCTTCCGGGGCCAGGTTTCCGATCCAGTTGGTGTATGGCTGCCTTCCAAGGCTCACCAATTCCAAAACGCTCAGGTTCCTGGTGGCGATGGGGTCAGTCAGTACCAGGCTCAGCTGCGAGGCCAGGTCGCGGTCCCTGATACTGCCCAGGGCGTTGCCTTGGATGAAGATCTGCCCGGAAAGTGGGGGTTGTACCCTGCCGAGGGTACGCAATAAGGTAGATTTCCCGGCACCGTTGACCCCAACGATGGCAGACAGCCCCCCCTTCTGTAGGGTAAACCCGATGTCTTTGGCGACCTTTAATACCTTTTTTCCCTGCCGGTAGCCCACACTCAGGCCCCGGGCCTCAAGGCTGTGGGATACGGGGGCATCTGTGTAGGTTGCGGACATTACAGGCTTTTTAAAAAATCATTTTTCGTTTGCGGAGCAGGAGCCATATAACCACCGGTGCCCCGATGATGGATGTGATCGCATTGATGGGTAGGACATAGGCAGAGGCCGGCAATTGCGCCAGGGTATCACAAAGTAACAATAAAATAGCACCGTACAATAGTACGGCAGGGAGTAAAACCCGGTGATCCGTGGTATCAAAAATCTGCCGTGTGAGATGGGGAACAGCCAGGCCGACAAAAGCCACCGGACCGGCAAAGGCAGTTACCGAGCCTGCCAATAGCCCCGTAGCCAAAATAATGAGGAAACGCGATTTTTTCAGCGATATCCCCATGCTTTTTGCATAGTGCTCGCCCAACAATAACCCGTTGAGCGGCTTGATTGCCAATACGCTCAGCAGTACGCCGGCCGTTAAGACGCTTCCCAAAAGGGCGAGCTGTGGCCAGGATAGATGGCCCAGGCTCCCATAGGACCAGAAAATGTATTGCCGCAGTTGCTCAGCTTCGCTGAAATAGGAGAGCACACTCACCACCGCCGTGGTAATGCTCCCGAACATCAACCCAATGATCAACAGGGCCATGGTATCTTTTATCCTGCCAGCCACCGCTATCACTGCCAGCAGTACCAGCAAGCTCCCTACGCTGGAGGCAATGGTCACAGAAACATCGGTCAGCAGGAGGGTGCCAAACCATCCGGAAAGCAGGGAGGCCCCCATGATCAGCAGGGCGGCCCCCAAACTGGCCCCTGAACTAATCCCCAGGACAAAAGGACCTGCCAGCGGGTTACGGAATAGGGTTTGCATTAGCAGTCCGCTGAGCGATAGCCCGCTGCCCACCATGAGGGCCGTAAGCGCCTTGGGAAGGCGGTAATTCCATATGATATAGCGCCAGGATTCCTGTTCCAGGGGCCCTCCCAGCAAGGCGCTGAGGGTGTCTTTCAGGGGAATGGATACGGATCCAAGGCTGGCATTCAACGCCAGGCAAAAAATGAGTGCCAGGGATAACAGGAGGAAGGGGAGGCGGTATGTTTTGTTGCGCTGCACTTAATTCAGGGGTTTAAAGAAATAAGGTTGGTACCCGGGCAGCAGCCCGGGGTGCAGGATATGGACCAGGTCCCTGAGCACGAGGTCGGGCCTGCTGGGCCCCAGTTCGTAATACAGGTAACCACCGGTGGCTCCCCTGGTCCTGGCAAAGGTATAGACCTTTTGGTCCCTGAAGGCCTTGAATTGCCTGTAATGGCGGTTGGCCTGCTCCATCTCGGCGTAGGAAGTATATTGTGAGGGCGAGATCCAATAGTCAGCATCGGCGCCCCGCTCCAGTACATGCTCCACGCTAAGGGACAGGCTTCCTATATCCCCGTTGTCATTCCAGAGGTAGGCGGCATTGGCATCTTCCAAAAAACGGGCGGCCCAGCTGCTGCCCCCGGGCAGGTACCAAATGTCTTTGTAGAGCGCACCACTCAACACGGTAGGGAAATCTTCGCTATTTTCTGCCAATTCCATCGCTTCCATGTAGTTTACCTCGATGTCCCGGAACAGGCTGTCGGCCTTTTGCTCCAGCCCGAAAAAAGGGGCGAAAAATTTAATCCATTCCGCTTTTCCGAGGGGCGATTCCTCTGTCCAGTCACCGTTGTAAACCACCGGGATGCTGGAACGTTGCAGCAGGTCGTACGCCTTGTTCCGTTCGCCCACCGCAAAGCCTACTACCAGTTCGGGCTGTAGTTCGAGGACCATTTCAGTATTGATGGATTCGTTACTGCCGAGATCCTTTATGTGTCCCTCCCCGATCCTTTCCCGGGCAGCAGGAGAGGAGATATAGCGGGTCTCGGGAAAGCCCACCAGCCGGTCAAGGACTCCCAGGGCTTCCAGGGCCGGGATATGGGTGGTGGAGGTAACCACGACGCTTTCAACGGGGACGCTGATAATGACGTCGTATTCGTCACGGTTCAGTGTGACCGTAGCAGCCAACTCCTTGGGGACCAGGGCATATCGGAATGCTTTTTGCGCATCGGGCCATGGTGCTGCTACCTGGAGGAGGGTGATGCCCCCTTCTGTTTTCTCTACCGACAGGCCGCTGGCATACGTCACGCCCGGTACCTTGTTGGCAGTCACTACCCCGTCCGCCTGGCTTTTTGTACCATCGCCACAGGCCAGCAAAGAGGCCAGGATTATCGTTAGCGTGCATCTTTTCAGCATAGGTTGGCCTTTTGAAGGTATCAAAAGTAGTATTTAAAATCGTTACAGAAAACTACCGATTTTTGTTTACCTTTCCCCCTGAATTGCGGTTCCCGGGCATTTCTGGAAAAATGCCGGGATTAAAAGGGAATCCAGTGCTCCATGGGCCGGGAGAAGAGGCATTATAGCCACTTTCACGCCCGTGCCGTGGAAAATCTGGAACTGTTCCCGCAACTGTAAGCTCAGTCCCCAGTGTCGAAAAGGGGATGCCGGTTACCACTTCAATACCACTGCCCTGGCGGATGACCGCAAGGCGGGAAGGTTGGGTGCCGGACGCAAGTCAGGAGACCTGCCGTATTCGGACAAGTGATGTTAAACTTTCGGGATAAAGGTTTACGTATGGATACCCTGTACCTTCCCGTGACCCAATACAACAACATGAACAACCGATTTAAGGGTTACACGTGGTTGCTACTGGCTTTTTCAGCCATGCAGGCACAGCAAACACCCAATGACACCCTGGCCCTCCAAAAGCTGGATGAGGTGGTGGTAAGTGATTCCCGTTTCGCACTGAAAAGGGCCGCTTCGGGGAAAACCGTGATCCGTATCGGGGCCGGGGAACTGGCCCGGAACCAGGGAAGAACCGTGGCCGAACTCCTCAATGCCAAAAGCGGCATTGAAATGGCCGGGAGCCGGGGCCGGATGGGGGAGGTCCTGGGGG
>LXTR01000085.1 GCA_001683825.1 Flavobacteriaceae bacterium CP2B
CGAGCCTCTGCCTTTTCACGTAAGGCCTGCTCAATCTCATGATCATCCTTGGGAAGGGGTTTGTAGTAATAGACGCTCTTGCTCATATTTAAAACACGGCACGCCCTGCTGATACCGAAATGGGCAAGTTCCTGGCTGATAAAACGTTTACGGCAGGGCTTTAGAGCTTTTTTTCAATGATCTCCTTGGCCATTTGGTGGTCCAGGGCTAGAGTGGCATACATTTGCTTGAGCTTGCGGTTCTCCTCCTCAAGTTCCTTGATCCGTTTTAGCTCCTTACCACTCATTCCGGCATAGCGCTCCCGCCACTTATAAAAAGCAGCCGTACTAACGCTATACTCCCGGCTGATCTCCGCGGCGGTCTTACCGTTATCGAATTCCTTTAAAATCTTGGCAATCTGGGTAGGTGAAAATTTACTCTTCTTCATGGGTTGAACTATGTTTAAAATTAATCATTTTTATAATTTTAAACAGTTCGGTTTTAAGGGTAGCTTACAGTCCAGAGTTTGATAACATTAGAAATGCGTTTTTCAGTCAATCTAAAGCATTACTATTAGTTGAAGGAGAAACAGACAAAGAATACTTGGAACTTCTGCGTGATGAAAGTCATGGTAAAAATAAGCTTGATTTTGACGGTGAAATATATGCTTATGGTGGTTGGAGTACCTTGACAAACACCGTAATGATGAAATTCTTAAAAGAGAAATACTCAAAGCTAATTGTAACATTTGACTTAGACGCGTACTCCAAAGTAAAATCCAGTATGACTAGTTTGATGCTTAACGAAAACAAGGACTATTTCAAAATTGGCATAGATAAAGGTGGAAAAAGGGCAATCGAAGGTCTTTTGCCCGACAACGTATTCAATAAGGTTTGGACAGGTAATAGCGAGTTAGTTCTGCAAACTCAATCAGACAATGATAAGGAAGCAAAATCTGCAAAAAATCAACTTAAAAAATTGTACTTGGAAGAATTCAAGAAAACGTCAAAACCCGGAAACGAACACTTTGCTGAGTTTTATAAATTAACAAATACTCTGAATAAGTCATTTAAAACAAAATAAAAACGGCTTACAGCAACGCATCTAGCTTATGGCGGGTGAACGGCTACCAGCAAGGTTTTCGCTCCGTAGCCAGCTTTGGTTTCGGTGGACAGGAAAGTGCTTCGAAACCGCCACAAGCCATATGCAAACCGTTACCATTCATAGTTAAAAACCCGGCAGAAACTATAAACTGAACTAGATGAAGAACATAAATCATGTAATAATCCTAACCACGATAATGTTGTCTCCTCTATTTGCTCAGCCAATTTTCACCCAGGAAAATGCCTTTATCAGGGAATACTTAGAGCGACTGGAAAACTCAAGAAAATATTTAATCCTGATCGCGGAAAGTATGCCGGAGAATAATTATGACTTCAAAGCAACGCCCGAATCAATGAGTTTCGCCGAAAACTTAATGCACATCGGATGGGCAATGGATTGGCATAGCCAATCACTATTGGGCGAACGTGAGGCCAGAGATTGGAATGCCGACATGGAACTCAAAGTGGATAACAAATCAAAACAGGAAATGATTGATAAAATTGACGAGACTTTTTATAAAACTATCGAGTTCATTTCAAACTTTGACATAAACCGACTTGATGAAAAGTTGGACTATTTTGGTTCGGACAGAACAAAAAGGCAAATTCTATTATTACTTGCAGATCATATTACCCATCATAGAGCACAAATGCTTGTCTACATGCGACTGACCGGATTAAAACCACCAAGATATGTTTTGTATCAATAATTCAAGAAAGAGTGGGTTACAGTTGCTTGTACTTGCACATTTCTGAATATACGCGTGGATTTTAAGTTAGGTGCGAAACTGCCTGCAACGGGCAGGCAGGCAAAATTAAGTGCCAACCCACGCAATTACTCATGCCCGAGGCCATTGAGATCTTTTTAAGCCCTTAATAAAAAAAGAGGCCACCCGGCCTCCCTTTGCTTTCTTATTCATTCTGTGTGTTACCCCTTCAATCGCCCCAACAAATACGCCCGGTTCCTACGGGCGATGTCCTCCAGGGAATGCCCCCGGCAATTCTCCAGCCCATATGGGTGCCCCGACTGTAACAAAACATGTGAAGGCCTGTCTTTAGGTGCAGAAAACAACCCGGCCCGGGACCCTGACTCAAAAACTATTTTAAACCCTATGAAAACTGCACAACTGACCTTAACGCTCCTTATAGCCCTCGCTGTAGCCACTGCCTGCAACCCTAAACCCCAAACCCGCGCCCAGGATGCGGACAAGCAAAAAAAAGAAGCCCTCCTGATTGGCACCTTCCATTACCACAACCCCGGCCTGGATGCGGCCAGGATCAAAGACTTTGACGTTCTTAATGAAAGGTCCCAGCAGCAATTGGAAGAAGTGGCGGAAAAGATCAGGGACTTTAAGCCGGGCAGGATCTTTGTAGAATGGCCCTACGAGAGACAGGAGTCCCTGGACTCCCTATACAGGCTGTACCGGGAAGGCACCTACTTTGACAATGGGAACCTGTCCGGCTTCCATCTGAAGAACGAAATCTTTCAATTGGCTTTTCGGGCGGCCCATAAAAGCGGCCTGCAGCGCGTTCATGCCATAGACTACCGCGATACCGATTTCCCCTTCGATAGCTTAAAGACGGTACTCCGGCAAAACAACCAATCCCCGTTACTAACCGAGGTGGAGGAGGGCGTGCAATACTTTACCACCAGCTTTGATTCCAGGATCGAAAATGGGGCCTCACTGTTGGAGATGACCTATTACCTGAATTCGGACGAAATGCGCGATCTGTGTAACAGGATCCATCTTGAAATCCCCTTGCTGGTGGGGGATAGGGATAATTTTATCGGCCCGTTTTTAGCCTCGGAATGGCACCGGAGGAACCTCTATATGTGGTCCCTGGCCCAAAAGGGGACAGCGGAGGAAGACCAGCGAATTGTACTACTTTTGGGAGCCAGCCACATAGCCACCATCAAAGACTATATCGATCTGAGTGCTGACTGGAAAGCGGTAGAGCTGCAGACCATCATGAAATAACAACAGCCACCCGTGTGGGGCCAGACCCCATCATGCTGAAAATACATTCATATGAAACGCATATCCCTGAGGCAGGCAGAAGCGGACGAGCTCCCATGGATCAACCGGCAGTACGGGGACGTTGGTTTTCTGCCTTCTGCCTTCGATAAAGAATTGATTGTCATCGCGAGCGTAGATCAAGACAAAGCCGGCATTGGCAGGCTGGTCCGGATAGATCAGGCCCACCTGGAACTCGGAGGGATTTATGTGCTTCCCGGTTTCCGGGGCATGGGGGTGGCAGAACAAATCGTGGGGTACCTTTGCGCGAACACCCCATTCAGGAAGGCCACCACCTGGTGCCTGCCCTTTGAGGACCTGTCGGGCTTTTATTTGAAATTTGGCTTTAAAAAGCACCGGGGCGGGCCTGTCCCCAAAGAGATTAGCGATAAGCTAACGTGGTGCAATACCGGGGGCAAATACGATAAAAAGGTTGTACTGCTCTATAAAGAAGGGGAATAACCCGCACCAATTTTGAGAAAACAAAAAACCCACCGTTTGCACAATGGGTTTTTCTATGGGTATAGAGCCCTCTTGCCGGGGGCCGGTGCTGCTCGCTATCCCTTCATACTCGCCTGCAGGTACTCCCGGTTCATACGGGCGATGTTCTCCAGGGAAATGCCCTTGGGGCACTCCACTTCGCAGGCGCCGGTGTTGGTGCAGTTGCCAAAGCCTTCCAGGTCCATCTGCCTTACCATGTTCAGCACCCGCTCCGTGGCCTCTACACGGCCCTGTGGCAAGAGGGCGAACTGCGATACCTTGGCGGAGGTAAACAGCATGGCGCTGGCGTTCTTGCAGGCGGCCACGCAGGCCCCGCAACCAATGCAGGCGGCGGCGTAGAAGGAATCGTCAGCGTTTTCTTTTTCTATGGGGATGGCGTTGGCGTCTACGGTGTTCCCGGAGGTATTTACCGAGATATAGCCCCCTGCCTGCTGGATGCGGTCAAACGAACTGCGGTCTACGATGAGGTCTTTGATCACGGGGAAAGCGGTAGCCCGGAATGGTTCTATCACAATGGTGTCCCCATCCTTGAATTTGCGCATGTGCAGCTGGCAGGTGGTGACCAGGCGGTCTGGCCCGTGCGGCTCGCCGTTGATCATCAGGGAGCAGGCCCCACAGATCCCCTCCCGGCAGTCGTGGTCAAACTCTACCGGCTCCTTGTCCTCGTTGATGAGTTTCTCGTTCAGCACATCGAGCATTTCCAGGAAGGACATATCCCCTTCCACGCCGTTGAGCTCGTAGTCCACCATCTGGCCCTTGGAATCGGCGTCTTTTTGTCGCCATATTTTGAGGTATAGTTTCATCGCTTTTGCTTTATAGCCCTGTAGCAGCCGCCACGGGTTTCTATTTGTAACTTCTCGTTTTCAGTTCAATGTTTTCGTACACCAGGTCTTCCTTGTGCAGCACCGCGTCTGAAGGTTTGCCCTTGTATTCCCAGGCGGCCACATACTTAAAGTTCTTGTCGTCGCGCAGGGCTTCCCCTTCCTTGGTCTGGTACTCTTCCCTGAAATGCCCGCCGCAGGATTCGTTGCGGAGCAGGGCGTCTTTGGCAAAGAGCTCGCCCAGTTCCAGGAAGTCGGCCACACGGCCGGCCTTTTCCAGCTCTTCGTTCTTGGAATCAATGCTGCCGGGTACCTTGACGTTTTTCCAGAAATCTTCCCGCAGTTCGGCAATCTCCTGGATGGCCTCCTTGAGTTCTTTTTCGTTGCGCGACATGCCGCATTTGTTCCACATGATCTTGCCGAGTTTCTTGTGGTAATAGTCCACAGAATGCTTGCCACCGGCCTGCATCAGCTTCTGCAGCCGTTCGCGGGTGTCGTTCTCGGCCTTTTCAAACTCGGGCGTATCGGTTGGGATGGGCCCGGTGCGGATGTCGTCGGCCAGGTAATCGCCTATAGTGTACGGGAGTACAAAGTAGCCGTCGGCCAGGCCTTGCATCAGGGCCGAAGCCCCCAGGCGGTTGGCGCCGTGGTCGCTAAAATTGGCTTCCCCTGCGCAATAGCAGCCGGGGACGGTGGTCTGCAGGTTGTAGTCTACCCAAAGCCCCCCCATGGTGTAGTGCACCGCGGGGTAGATCATCATGGGCGTCTTATAGGGGTTCTGGTCCACAATCTTCTCATACATCTGGAAGAGGTTGCCGTACTTGGCTTCGATGACCTCTTCGCCCAGTTGCCTGATGGTATCCTTGTCCGGGTCTTTCAGGCCCGAGGTCAGGGCTTTTTCCTTCCCGTAACGCATGATGGCGGCTTCAAAGTCCAGGTACACGGCCTCGCCGGTCTTGTTCACGCCAAAGCCGGCGTCGCAGCGTTCCTTGGCGGCCCGTGATGCCACGTCGCGGGGTACCAGGTTCCCGAAGGCCGGGTAGCGGCGCTCCAGGTAATAGTCCCGGTCTTCCTCTTTCAATTGCGTGGGTTTGAGTTTGCCCTCGCGGATCGCCTGGGCGTCTTCCAGCCGTTTGGGCACCCAGATGCGGCCATCGTTTCGGAGCGACTCAGACATGAGGGTGAGTTTCGACTGGTGGTCGCCCGATACGGGGATACAGGTTGGGTGGATCTGCGTAAAGCAGGGGTTGGCAAAGAAGGCCCCGCGGCGGTGTGCCCGCCAGGCGGCCATGACGTTGCTGCCCATAGCGTTGGTAGACAGGAAAAAGACATTCCCGTAACCACCGGTAGCCAGCACCACGGCGTGGGCCGCATGCCGTTCTATATTACCTGTGACCAGGTTGCGGGCGATGATGCCCCGCGCCTTGCCGTCTACCAGCACCAGGTCCAGCATTTCGTGCCGGTTGTAGGCTTTGATCTTCCCCCGGTTGATCTGCCGGTTCATGGCCGCGTAACAGCCCAGCAGCAGTTGCTGCCCGGTCTGCCCCTTGGCGTAGAAGGTACGGGATACCAGTACCCCTCCAAAGGAGCGGTTGTCCAGCAGCCCGCCGTACTCACGGGCAAAGGGCACGCCCTGTGCGACACACTGGTCGATGATGTTGCCAGACACCTCGGCCAGCCGGTATACGTTGGCCTCCCGGGAACGGTAGTCGCCCCCTTTGATGGTATCGTAGAAAAGGCGGTAATCGCTGTCGCCGTCGCCCTGGTAGTTCTTGGAGGCGTTGATGCCCCCCTGGGCCGCGATGGAGTGCGCCCTCCGGGGCGAATCCTGGTAGCAAAAGGTCTTGACGTTATACCCCAGTTCTGCCAGGGTGGCCGCGGCTGCCCCGCCGGCGAGGCCTGTCCCCACCACGATGATATCGATATTCCTTTTGTTGGCAGGGTTGACCAGGTTGATATCATTTTTATGTTTTGTCCATTTTTCGGCCAGAGGACCGGATGGAACTTTAGAATCCAGGATGCCCATAATTAATGCGTTATAGGGTTAAGGTGATGGTATAAGGCGATGAAAACGAACCCGAGTGGGATGGCCACCGCGAAGATCTTGGTAAAGGTTTTCAGCCCTGCACTGTATTTGTTGTTCCACCCTATGGACTGAAAGGAAGAGGCGAAGCCGTGCCAGAGGTGGAGGGCCAGCAATACAAAGGCCACGATATAGATCAGCGTTCGCCAGAGGGGCCCGAATTTTTCAACGGTTTCGGCATAGTAGCGGGTAGGGTCTTCAGGGCTGGCCTCCACGTATTTGTAAGCCATTTCATGGACCCAGAAATCGTACATATGCAAGATGATGAAGGCCAGGACCACCATCCCGCTGAGGATCATGTTCCGGGAGACCCAGGGCGAATTCGCATTCCCCGAGAATTTGGAATACTTTACGGCCCGGGCTTTGTTGTTCTGTAATTCCAGGTAGATCCCCATCGCGAAATGCACCACGATACCGGCGATAAGAATGGGCTGCAGGAGGAACTGCACCAGGGGGTTGTATCCCATAAAATGCGACCATTCGTTAAAGGTGTCGGGGGCAATGACGGAAGTGAGGTTGATAGTGAAATGCTGTGCAAGAAACAACACAAGGAACAGACCGGAAAGGGCCATCACCACTTTACGGGCAATGGAAGAGCTTATCAATGCACTCATTCGTTACTGGGTTTTTAACAAAGGTAGGTTACCGGTCATTTATTAACAAACTTTGCCCTTTATTCCTCGGATATTTAGAACTAATTTAAGAAAGGCGTATTTTCTTGTTGAAACCTGCGCCCCGGAAAGGCCGGAAAAAGCCCCAGATCGTTAAACAACAGCCGGCTGTCCTAAGGCCGGTGCCGATGGTTGAAAAGTCGGGGAAAGTGTTTGGAAGCTCCTGGATTTTATCCGATATTACGGGAATCCATCAGGCCGCCAATACCCCAGGAACCATGCACATCGGGCTTTTATCCACCAGCGTCAACGTCTATTCCACCGGCAGGTTGGTGGAGGAGGCCCAAAAGCTTGGCCTGCAGGTCATCCTGGCAGACCCTTCCAACTGCTCGGTGAAATTGGGTTGGGGCGGCCCCCGCATCCTGATGGGGGCAAAGGATATCACCCATGCCTTCCAGGCCATCATCCCGCGTATTGGCACCCAACTGACGCCGCATGGGGCGGCCATCGTGGCGCAGTTTGAAATGAACGGGGTGTTCAGTACCGCCCGATCGGCCGGGATTTTGCGGGCCGGGAACAAGGTGCAGACCCTGCAACTCCTTTCGGGCAGGGGCATTGCCATCCCAAAAACCCTTTTTTCCATCAACCCGGACACCATAGAAGCCCAGATCGCGCTCCTGGGAGGGGCTCCGCTCATCATCAAATTGCAGGAAGGCACCCAGGGCCTGGGGGTGGTCCTGGCCGAATCCGTACGCTCTGCCAAATCCATTGCCGACACCTTTTACAAAATGCATACCCCGGTCCTGCTCCAGGAGTACATTGCCGAGTCCGGGGGTACCGATATCCGTATCCTGGTGGTGGGCGACCGGGTGGTGGCCAGCATGGAGCGCTGTAGCGCCCTGGGCGAATTTCGCTCGAACATGCACCGCGGGGGCCATGCGCAACGCGTCGATCCCCGCCCGGAAGAGTTGCAAATGGCGCTGCAGGCCGCCCGTTACCTCGGGTTGGGGGTGGCGGGGGTAGACCTGATCCGTTCGGACAGGGGCCCCCTCCTGATAGAAGTGAACGCCTCCCCCGGGTTTAAAGGCATGGAAGAGGTCACAGGCGTCAATGTCGCCGGGGCCATCCTTTCCTATGTGATGCAAGCGGTGGAGGGCAAAATAGCCCCCCTGTAACCCACCTTCAGCCGGCCGCACTTATAGTTTATTGTCATTGTTTAAACCGAAATTATCAAAGCGGTTTACGGAATGCCTTGTTTCTTTACTTTTAGGTATCAGGGTCCCGGTTTGAGGGGCCAATAACCTGATAGATTCCGGATCATGAACAGAAGGACTACCCTTAAAAACCTGATGATGGCCTCCGCAGGGCTGGTCGCCCTCCCGGCTTGGGCCAGGGGATGGTCAGCGCCTTTTGGGGAGTGGCCTGGCGGATCCTTTTTGTCCCCCGGAGAAGGGGTCACCCTTGCTGCGGTGGCCGATACCATCCTCCCGGCCGCGGAAGGGGCCGTTGGCGCCCTAGAGGTAGGCGTACCTGATTTTTTGGCCAGGCTGTTCGCAGATTGCTATGAACCGGAGGTGCAATCCAATATCAAAAGGCAATTGAACAGGCTCGACACCCGGGCGGAAACAGCATTTTCAAAAGGGTTTTCCCGCTGTGGCCAGGCAGAGAGGGAAGGGCTGCTGTTGGCCATGGCCGGCTCCGGTGACCCGGGGCAGGAAGCGTTTTTTGACCTGGTGAAAGGGGAGACGATACGGGGTTTCCTCACCTCAAGGAAGGTGCTGCGCGACTATGATGACTACGTGGTGGCCCCGGGGCATTATTATGGATGTGTGGACATCAACTACAACTGATATGGCGCATATTGCAATAGACTCTGAAAAGAAAAGGACGTATGACGCCATTGTCATAGGCTCAGGTGCCAGCGGGGGCTGGGCGGCCAAGGAGTTATGCGAGAAAGGCCTGAAGACCCTGGTGTTAGACCGGGGACGCGACGTGAAGCACCAGAAAGACTACCCGACAGCTTCCAAAGCCCCCTGGCAATTTGAATACCGGGGGACGGTCCCCCTGGAGAGACGGGTGAGCCACCAGGAGGCCCGCCGCCTCAGCGAACAAACCCTCCACTGGCAGTTAGAGGATAAGGAACAGGAGTTTGTGCAGGAAAAACCCTTTAGCTGGTTCCGGGGGTACCACGTAGGCGGGAAATCGCTGCTTTGGGCACGGCAGACACAACGGTGGAGCGATTACGATTTTGAGGGGCCCGCCCGGGACGGTTTCGCGGTAGATTGGCCCATACGCTATAAGGACCTGGAGCCCTGGTACGCCCACGTGGAACGTTTTGCGGGGGTTGCGGGGGGCAATGACGGATTGCCCGAACTGCCCGACAGCATTACACAGCCTGGTTTTGAGCTGAGCTGTATTGAACAATATTTTAAAGACAGCCTTAAAAAGCATTACGGGGGCAAACGCCACCTGGTCCAGGGGCGTTGTGCCCACCTGACCGACCCCCAGTCGATCCATAAGGCACAGGGCCGTGCCAAATGTGCCAACCAGCGGATGTGCAACCGCGGCTGCCTCTATGGCGGCTATTTCAGCAGTAATGCCTCAACCCTGCCATGGGCCGAAAAAAGCGGAAACCTGACCCTTAGGCCGCATTCTGTGGTCCATTCCATCATCCACAACAACAAAAAACGCCGCAGGGGAAAGGCCACCGGGGTGCGGGTGATTGACGCGCTGACAGGGGAAATGATGGAATTTTACGCCAGGGTCATTTTTGTGAATGCCTCCACCCTGAATTCAAACGCCATCCTTCTCAACTCCAGGTCCGAACGTTTCCCGCAAGGGCTGGGGAATGACAACGGGCTGCTGGGGAAATACATTTCCTGGCACAACTACCGGGGAAAAGCCAGGGCAGCGTATGAAGGGTTTAAAGACAAGCGCACCCATGGGGGAAACCCCAGTAACGGGTATATGCCCAGATTCCGGAATGTCTTCGGGCAGGAGACCGACTTCCTCAGGGGCTATGCCATCGGGGTCTGGGGTGGCCGTGGCCGGAAACGGGATACCGATGTCATTGGCCCGCAGCTTACCCAAAACCTGCTGTTTCCGGAATGGGACCATTGGCATATCAGCACCTGGATGATGGGGGAATGTGTGCCGGTTGAAAGCAACCATGTGCGGCTGCACGAAAGCCTTAAGGATAAGTACGGGATCCCCCAGCTGGTAATTTCCTGTGATTGGACGGAAAACGATGATAAAATGGTACAGGACTATGTGGATCAGTCCGTGGAGATGTTTGAGAAGGCCGGCTTTGTGAATATTGAAGCGAAGGATACCCACTCCCTGCCGGGATCGGATATCCATGAAATGGGGGGGGTCCGCATGGGGCACGATCCCAATACCTCCCTCCTGAATAAATGGAACCAGATGCACCAGTGCGAGAACGTGTTCGTCACTGATGGAGCCTGCATGACCAGCACCGGGACACAGAACCCCACGCTCACCTTTATGGCCATTACGGCCAGGGCGGCCAACTACGCGTTGGCGGAAATGAAAAAAAGAAACCTTTGATTGGCGTTGGACCAAGCAGCTGGCATGTGGCTTACAAAACAGTGCCAGCCAGATTCCAATATCGGGCCCTTCCTGTGAATTAGCCAGTTCCCCCCCCTCGGGCCCGATTATTTGGGGGGTACTTTAGCCTTACTTCCCGCCCTGCTTTTTTGCGTACTTGCGCCGAATACCTATTTTTGGGACACCGCTAAAAGACACCTATGAAATACGATCGCATCCCCAGGGAACTTTTTATAAAAAACCGCAAAAAATTTACGGCACGGATGAAGCCTTCCAGCCTTGCGGTCTTTAATTCGAATGATATCTACCCCATTGGGGCAGACAGTACCATGCCCTTCCAGCAACAACGCGACCTGTTTTACCTGAGCGGTGCGGACCAGGAGGAGACCATTTTGCTGCTGTTCCCGGATGCGGTGGAGGAAAAGCACCAGGAAATCCTTTTTGTGCGTGAGACCAATGAGCATATTGCCGTGTGGGAAGGCGAAAAACTGACCAAGGAAATGGCCACGGAGGTTTCGGGTATCGCAACCGTGTATTGGCTATCCGATTTTAAAAAGGTTTTCTATGGGTTGATGACCGAAGCGGAAACCATTTATTTCAACACCAATGAGCACTACCGGCAGGCAGTGGAAACCCAAACCCGCGAAGACCGGTTTATCATACAGTGTAAAAAGGACTTTCCCGCACACCTTTGGGCCAGGAGCAGCCCCATTCTTCAGGAACTCCGGGGGGTGAAGGAGCCTGAGGAGCTGCAATTGCTGCAGGCAGCCTGCGATATCACCGAAAAGGGATTCAGGCGGATCCTGGATAAGGTACGGCCCGGGATCTGGGAATACGAAGTGGAGGCCGAGTACCTGCACGAGTTTATCCGGCGGCGCTCCAGGGGGTTCGCGTATGCCCCTATCATAGCTTCGGGCAACAACGCCAATGTGCTGCATTATGTACTGAACAACAACCAATGCCGGGACGGGGAGCTCTTGCTGATGGATGTGGGGGCCGAGTATGCCAACTACTCCAGCGACATGACCCGTACCATCCCGGTGAATGGCCGCTTCACCAAACGGCAGCGGCAGGTGTATGAGGCTGTTTTGCGGGTCAAGGATGCCGCAACCAAAATGTTGGTCCCGGGGACCCTTTGGGAGGAGTACCACAAGGAGGTGGGCAAGATCATGACCTCAGAGTTGTTGGGCCTGGGACTGCTGACCAAGGCCGATGTGCAACGGGAAGACAAGGACAAACCGGCCTATAAAAAATACTTCATGCACGGCACCAGCCATCACCTGGGGCTCGACACGCATGATTACGGGGCCTTAAAAACCCCGATGAAACCCAATATGGTCTTTACGGTAGAGCCGGGGATCTATATCCCCGATGAGCAGTTGGGGATCCGGCTGGAAGACGATGTGGTCATCCGGGATAAGGGAGAGCCTTTTAACCTGATGCGGAACATCCCCATTGATCCCGAGGAGATCGAAGCGTTGATGAACAGTGGCAAGTCCTGACAGCCAGCGTCAGGACAAAGCCATCCCATGACCCTGCCCGCATGGGTGGGATTACTTCACTTCGTTCGTAATGACGTGGTTTAAAAAGTGGGTGTCATTTTGTACTCAGGCCGTCATTGCGAGGCGCGCGCAAGCGCAACGAAGCAATCTCATCAGGGAGTGCAACCGTCATTGCGAGGCGCGCGCAAGCGCAACGAAGCAATCCCATGACCCTGCCCGCGTTGGTGGGATTACTTCACTTCGTTCGTAATGACGTGGTTTAAAAAGTGGGTGTCATTTTGTACTCAGGCCGTCATTGCGAGGCGCGCGCAAGCGCCACGAAGCAATCTCACCATGCAATGCAACCGTCATTGCGAGGCGCGCGCAAGCGCAACGAAGCAATCTCATCAGGGAGTGCAACCGTCATTGCGAAGCGCGCGCAAGCGCAACGAAGCAATCTCATGACCCTGCCTGCATGGGTGGGATTACGTCACTTCGTTCGTAATGACGTGGTTTAAAAAGTGGGTGTCATTTTGTACTCAGGCCGTCATTGCGAGGCGCGCGCAAGCGCAACGAAGCAATCCCATGACCCTGCCCTCGTTGGTGGGATTACTTCACTTCGTTCGTAATGACGTGGTTTATAACGGGGCTGGGTTTGGCATCCCATCAAGAATCCCTGACCCCATAACCCCAACACCTTACAACCGCACCCCCCTGCATTACCGCCTCCGCATCCCCCTGACCAGGTTCAGCAACAGGAATACCCCTGCAGACGGGAGTACCCAGCCCATGCTATACGCCCCCAAAGGGATATAGTCCGGCACCTTACCCAAAAGCCCGGCCCAGCCGACGCTGTTCATAAAATCGGGGATGCTGAAGAGCAACACGCTAAACACCACGGCCCTGAAAATTGGGGGAGGGGCCAGTTTTTCCGGGACCACATTCAGCAGGATCAGGACAATGGTGAGCGGGTAGATAAACATCAGGGCCGGGAGGGCGATGGCAATAATGGAACCCACGTTGAGCTGTCCTACAAGCACGCCCAGCACGCTGCCTGCAAAGGCCGTGAAGGGGTACGCCCAGGGCACCCCTGGAAATCGCGACTTCAGGAAATCGGCCGTTCCCGTGACGATCCCCACCGCTGTGGTAAAACAGGCAAGGCTGACGAGCACGCTCAGGAATCCATTGGCGGTGGCGCCCAGGGTCAAAGAACTGATGCCCGCCAGCAACGCGGTCCTGCTGATATCCGCATCAAAGGCGGGGCGTGTGAGGAAACCCGAAAAAATCAGGCCGAAATACACCAGCAAAAGCCCGGTCCCCGCCAGCCAGGCCGCATGGGTGATGAGCGACTTCCTGCGCTGGTAGTCCCCGGCGTCTTTTTTCAGGTTGATGGATACCAGGATAACCCCGCCGACCACCACGGCCCCAATGGCATCAAAGGTCTGGTAGCCTTCCAGGATACCGTGGGCAAAGGGCCTTCGCAGGCCGGTACCCTCCGTGGGCGCGCGAAACTCAACGGCAGCGATCCCGATGATCAGCACCAGGATGATCAGGACGGCAGGCGTCAGCCATTTCCCCACCAGGCCAAGGATGCTGTTGCGGTTCATCGCGAAGACAAAGACCAAGGTGAAATAGACGAGGCTCGTCAACAATGGCGGGCTGCCAAAAAGGGGGGCGATGGCCATTTCGTGGGTGACCGAAGCGGTACGCGGCGACGGGAGGGCGATAGAAATGGCATAGATCAGGAAGCAGTAGACCAGGCTGAACGCCGGGGAGACCTTCCTGGCAAAATCGAACATGGTGCCCTGTAGCCTGGCGTGGGCCAGGATGCCCAGGATGGGGACCAGTACAGCCGAAAGGCAAAACCCCAGGGCCACCAGCCACCAGAGCTCCCCCGATTTAAAGCCAAGCTGGGGTGGCAAGATGAGGTTGCCCGCCCCAAAGAAAAGGGAAAATAAGGCGAACGCGGTCACCAGGGTTTCCTTGGTTCTTTTCATTCCTTAAAATATGCCCGAATATAGCGAAAACATCCCCGGCCATTCCGTTTCGGCAACAGATTTACACCCCCTGTTCATAACTAGAGGCTGCCGTTCATCGAAAAAATTTGGAAAATAGCAGAATGACTCAATATTTCACGCCTTCTGATCGTTCATAGTATCAAGAGACCATTAGAATCAAATCATTAGCTTGTTAGTACATATTCAATCATTGCGTTTGGAAGTCCCCAAGACCTGCCATCATACCTAAAAACCTACCTTATGAAACGAATATTTTGCAACATTTTCGGGCACCACTACTCCGTTTCCAAAAAGGTTACCTCCCACATCAAAGAATACAAATGCGTTCACTGCGGGAAAGAAGTAACCACCGATGTTAGCGGAAACCTTTCTGTTCTGACCCCTGAACTCCAGGACATCAACAAAACGCTGGAGCTTATTTACCAAAAAAGACATAGGGCCGCGTAAAAAAAATTACACTACGCCTGGTCAAAGGAATTCCAGCCCTGCGCGGTAATCGGAATTTTAGAGTTATTCCTGGAAATCAAGAAAGCACCCTCAGAAGCTTCTGTCATATGCCCCACGACAGTGAGATTGGGATTGCCCTTAATTTTCGGGAATTCTCTTTGGTCTATGGTGAAGAGCAATTCATAATCTTCCCCTCCGCTCATCGCCACCAACGTACTGTCTAGCTGAAACTCTTCACAGCTGCTGATCACCATCGGGTCCAGCGGGATCTTATCTTCATATACATTGCATCCTACCTTGCTGTTTTTGCAGAGGTGGAGGATTTCCGACGACAGCCCGTCACTGATATCGATCATGGCCGTAGGTTGTACCTCCAGGTTTTTCAGCAACGCCACGATGTCTTTCCGGGCTTCCGGCTTTAACTGCCGCTCCACGATGTAGGCATAGGGTTCCAGGTCGGGCTGGCTGTTGGGGTTTACCTTGAACACTTCTTTTTCCCGTTCCAGTACCTGCAACCCCATGTAGGCCCCGCCCAGATCGCCGGAAACCACCAGCAGGTCGTTTGGCTTGGCCCCATGGCGGTAAACCAGCGCGTCTTCGTCCGCAGCCCCAAGGGCGGTAACACTGATGATCATCCCCCGGGTCGACGAGGTAGTATCCCCCCCAACCAGGTCTACGTTGTACAATTTGCAGGCGAGTGCAACGCCTTCGTAGAATTCTTCTATGGCTTCCAGGGGGAAACGGTTGGAAATGGCTATGGAAATGGTGATCTGCGTGGCCACCGCGTTCATGGCATATATATCGGAAAGGTTTACCATGACCGATTTGTACCCCAAATGTTTCAGGGGGACATAGGCCAGGTCAAAGTGCACGCCCTCCACCAGCATATCGGTACTTACCACGGTTTTTTTACCCCCGAAATCGAGTACGGCGGCGTCGTCTCCCACCCCCTGCAGGCTAGAGGGTTGCCGCAGTTGGAAAGATTGGGTGAGATGGTCTATGAGTCCAAATTCCCCCAGCGCTTCCAGGGACGTTTTTTTAGGTTCTTTGTTTTCTAACATGCTGCAAAAGTAAGGAGGATATTAATTAGTCGTATATTTACGTTATAAGTGGGGTCCCTAATCTAATTACCACGCGATGAAGAATTTGTTCCGGGTGCTGTTTACAGTGCTGCTCCTGGCCTCGTGTTCAAACGACGAGGCTGCACCCATACCCCCTGGAGATGGAGGGGGTGCGGTAATCCCGCCCCCTGATACCCCACCGGATCCGGTCGAACAGGATATCGAGGGGTTTACCCCCTGCGACAACGGCATGGCCGGCACCTATCCCTGTGAGGGGTTCGACCTGCTCGGGCGGTTGGGGCTGCAGACCCTGCAGGCCAATTCGGGGAATGATATCTGGGGGTGGACCGACCCGGATACCGGAAAGGAATACGCCCTGGTGGGGCTCGACAACGGTACGGCTTTCGTGGATATCACCGATACCGATGCCCTGCGTTACCTGGGGAAACTTCCCACAGCCACCGTGAACAGCCCATGGAGGGATATCAAGGTGTACCAGAACCACGCCTATATCGTCTCGGAAGCGCAGGGCCATGGGATGCAGGTGTTTGACCTGACCCGCCTGCGTTCGGTGACCAATACACCCGACAGTTTTGCCGCGGATGCCCGTTACACCGGTTTCGGAAATGCCCACAACATCGTGATCAACGAAAACAGTGGTTTCGCCTATGCCGTGGGGACCGCGCGGAACGACCTTTACAACGGCGGTGTGCACTTTTTGGACATCAGCGACCCCGGGAACCCCCAGGCGGCGGGTGGCTACGGGGCCAGCGGTTATACCCATGACGCCCAGGTGGTCACCTATGCCGGCCCCGATGCAGCCTATACCGGCAGGGAAATCCTGATAGGGGCCAACGAAAGCCAGGTAGTGGTGGTGGATATTACCGACAAAGGGAGCCCGGTATTGATCACCAATATCCAGTACAGTAACACGGGGTATACCCACCAGGGCTGGTTTACAGACGACCAACAGTACTTTATCCTGGGGGATGAGACCGACGAAATTGCCTTTGGCTTTGATTCCAGGACCCTGGTCTTTGATGTAGCAGACCTGGATAACCCCGTCCCCCATATGACATACACGGGCCCTACCCCGGCCATAGACCATAACGGTTATGTGCACGGGGGTTCTTTTTACCTGGCCAATTACACCGCCGGGATGCGGCGCATAGACCTGACGCAGATCGCGGGGCAAGTGCTGACGGAAGCAGCCTATTTTGACACCTACCCGGCCAATAACACCCCCTCCTTTGACGGGGTGTGGAGCGTATATCCGTATTTTTCGAGCGGCAAGGTGGTCCTGGGCGATATCAATTCCGGGCTCTTTGTGGTAGAAAGCGATGTGGCCCCCTGAAAAGTGCCTGTCCGAATAACCTGAAAGAAAGCAAACCACATGCGTTTTAGTTCCTGCCTGACCCTGCTGCTGCTTTGTGCCTGCAGCCTGGACCCCATAGCCCCCCCGGAGGCCGGGGATGCGGTTGCACGCCCATTCCTGGGGGAAACCAGCTGGGTAAAAAATTTCGGGGGCTCCGGGGAAGATAGTTTCCATGACCTGATCCCCACCGGGGACGGCGGCTATGCGGCGGTGGGCAGTAGTAACAGCGTAGATGGGGACCTGGAGGGGAAGGCCCTGCCGGTAAGCGACTACTGGCTCGTAAAATTCGATGCCCATGGGGGTTTGCAGTGGAGCAGGGCCTTTGGGGGCAGCAAGGACGACCGCGGGCAGGCCCTGGTCCAAACGCGGGACGGGGGCTACGCGCTTAGCGGCTACGCGATGAGCGATGATGGGGATGGCAGCAATAACGAAGGCTTTCACGACAACTGGATCATCAAACTGGACGCCTCGGGAAACCTGGAATGGGAACAGAGTTTTGGTTTTTCGGGGCACGACCATTCTTACGACCTCATTCAGACGGCGGACGGCGGCTATTTTTTTGTCGGCTTCCTGGATATCACGGCGGCGAACGGGGAAGGTAATTTTGGCAAATACGGGTCGCCTGCCTGGCATGGGGTAGGCGAATTCTGGGGGAGCAAGATCGATGCCCGGGGAAACCTGGAATGGAGGCGTTATTTTGGGGGTAGCAACAATGACCGGGCCCATGCCGTGGTGGAAGCCCATACAGGCGGGTTTGTCATGGCCGGGTTTTCGGAGAGTGATGATTACGACATCAGCAACAGCAAGGGGAGCTATGATTTCTGGGTCATCAAGATTGGTCCGCAAGGCGATCTGCTGTGGGAACGCTCCTTTGGGGGCACGGGCATTGAAATAGCACAAGACGTTGCCAGGACGGCAGACCAGGCCTATGTAGTGGTGGGCAACACCTTCAGCACCGATACGGATGTGTCTGCCACCCATGGCGAGTCGGACGTCTGGATGATCAAGATAGACGAGGAGGGGAAGCTGTTGTGGGAACAAACCTATGGGGGCAGCGGCTTTGATGCGGCCCAGGGCGTGAGCCTCAGCGCCGACGGGGGGTATATTGTCTGCGGAAACTCCAAAAGTTCCGACGGAGACACGACCGGCAACCAGGGGGAAAACGACATTTGGTTGCTGAAAACCAATGCCGATGGCCAGCTGGAATGGCAAGGGCATTTTGGGGGCTCGGGGCTCGATTTTGGGTTCAAAGCCATAGAGACAGATGGAAAAGACCTCATCCTGGCCGGGGAAACCACAAGCACCGATTTTGGGGGCCTGCACCACAAGGGCAATACAGACGCGGTGTTGATCCGTGTGGATTCCGGCTTGCGTTACAGGGAATAGGCAGGCATTGGAATGCCCCCGTTCCTTTGTACCTTTGCCCGGAATTTAGATCCCCTGGAATTTGGCAGATAGTTCGGTTAAGCAATGGCATAGCAGGTTTTGGCGGGTATTGCTACTGGGGATACTCACCCTGGTTTTCCTGCTGGGCGAAGGGTTGCTGGCTGCGTATTTTGGGGTGCGGCTCCACGCCCTCTCGCTCCCGGGCCTCAGGGCGGGGAGTATTATCCAGGCCATTTCGGCCCTGGGGGTACTACAGATGCTGGTCCGGAACCGGCAGGCCCCTGGCGGGAACCGGGTGCTCGTTGAACGGACCTCCCTCAGGATCACCGCGGGCTGCTTCTACGCCCTGGCCCTGTTGCTGCTGGTCTCTTCCATACTTAGCATGGTGCATCTTCGGCAGCCCATATCTACCCTGGCGGGCCTGGCAATTGCCCTCTTTGGGATTTTGGGCTTGTGGGTACTTTTCTTCGCCAAGATGCGGTTGGGGAAAAAAAGCGGGTTTACCCCCATTCTGGCCGACGCCCGGTATAACCTCTACGCCTTGTTGGCATCCCTACTCATTTTACTCTCCAGTGTCCTCTGGTGGATCTTCGGGATACCCTATGTAGATGTGGTGGGATTCCTTGGGCTGGCCTATCTGTCGGCACGAGAGGGGAAAGTAACCTGGGCGAATGCCAAAACACACCTCAGATACCGGCCCCAGGCGCGTGGCCAGGCTTAGGTATCCCGGCCCGTCTGCCCTTTTCGTGACATAGGGAAACCCTATGCCTTTATTCGTTATATTAATGTTAGGATCTATGGTAAAACCCTTAACAAATTGTATATTTGTCCTTTATTTAGAATAAATCTATTTAAGAATGATCAAAGTTTCTGATACCGCCAAGTCCAAAGTGATGGCGCTGATGACCGAAGAAGGTTTTGACACCGGTCGCGACTACGTGCGTGTAGGCGTGAAAAGCGGGGGTTGCAGTGGCTTGTCTTACGAACTCAAGTTCGACCGTCAGGCCTCGGAAACCGATAAGGTTTTTGAGGATAATGCCATACGCATCATCGTGGATAAAAAAAGCTTCCTGTACCTGGTGGGTACGGTGCTTGAATATTCGGGGGGGCTCAATGGCAAGGGGTTCGTGTTTAACAACCCGAACGCCCAGCGTACCTGCGGCTGTGGCGAGAGTTTCTCGCTATAGCAGGCAGTTGATATAAGGAAGCACGGTTCATTTAAATGAAATGAGAATGGCATATACCGAAGAAGAATTAAAGAAAGAACTGGAAACCAAGGAGTACGAATATGGTTTCTATACCGATATTGAGTCTGACACCTTCCCCAAGGGGTTGAGTGAGGAAATCGTCATTGCGATTTCAAAAAAGAAAGAGGAGCCCGAATGGATGACGCAATGGAGGTTGGAATCATTTCGCTACTGGAAGGAAATGGTAGAGCCGGAATGGGCCAATATCAAATACAAAAAACCCGATTTCCAGGATATTTCCTACTATTCTGCCCCCAATAAAAAACCGAAGTACAACAGCCTGGATGAGGTAGACCCCGAATTGCTGGAAACCTTTAAGAAACTGGGAATCTCTCTTGACGAGCAGAAAAAACTGGCCGGGGTGGCTGTGGATATCGTGATGGATTCCGTTTCGGTAACCACCACCTTTAAGAAAACCCTGGCGGAAAAAGGCATTATCTTTTGTTCCATTTCCGAGGCGATTAAGGAACACCCGGAGTTGGTGAAGAAATACATTGGCAGCGTAGTGCCCCAAAAGGACAACTTCTACGCGGCCCTGAATTCTGCCGTTTTTTCGGACGGCTCTTTCTGTTACATCCCCAAAGGGGTGCGGTGCCCGATGGAGCTCTCCACCTACTTCAGGATCAACCAGGCGGGGACCGGGCAGTTTGAAAGGACCCTGGTGATTGCCGATAAGGGCAGCTATGTAAGCTACCTGGAAGGATGTACCGCCCCGTCCAGGGATGAGAACCAATTGCACGCGGCCGTGGTAGAGCTGATCGCCCTGGACGATGCCGAAATTAAATATTCTACCGTACAGAACTGGTTTCCCGGCGATAAGGAAGGCAAAGGGGGGGTCTACAACTTTGTGACCAAGCGCGGTATTTGTGAGAAAAACGCCAAGATCTCCTGGACACAGGTAGAAACCGGTTCGGCCATTACCTGGAAATACCCTTCCTGTATCCTGAAGGGCGACAACTCTATTGGGGAGTTCTATTCCATCGCGGTGACCAACAACCATCAACAGGCCGATACGGGCACCAAGATGGTCCACCTCGGGAAAAACACCAGGAGCACCATCATTTCCAAAGGGATCTCCGCCGGAAAATCGCAGAACAGTTACCGGGGCCTGGTACAGGTGAACAGCCGGGCCGAGAACGCCAGGAATTTTTCGCAATGCGATTCACTGTTGATGGGCAATGAATGTGGGGCCCATACCTTCCCCTACATTGAAGCCAAAAACAAAACGGCCCAGATAGAACACGAAGCCACTACGAGCAAGATTGGCGAAGACCAGATTTTTTACTGTAACCAACGGGGTATAGACACCGAGAAGGCCATCGCCCTGATCGTAAACGGCTTTAGCCGCGAAGTGCTCAACAAATTACCCATGGAATTTGCCGTGGAAGCCCAGAAACTCCTGGAAATCAGCCTGGAAGGCTCCGTGGGATAACATTTTTGATAACACAAACACGAATTATAACATGCTGAAGATCAATAACCTGCACGCCCGTGTAGAAGAAAAGGAAATACTCAAGGGGATCAACCTCGAGGTGAATGCCGGGGAAGTGCATGCCATTATGGGTCCCAACGGTTCGGGTAAAAGTACCCTGGCCTCCGTCATTGCCGGGAAGGAAGAATTTGAAGTCACCCGGGGCAAAATCCTCTTTGAAGGGGAAGACCTGGACGATACGGCACCCGAGGAACGCGCCCACAAAGGCATCTTTTTGTCGTTCCAGTATCCTGTGGAAATCCCCGGGGTGTCAGTAACCAACTTCATAAAGACGGCGATCAACGAGTCGCGCAAGGCGCGGGGCATGGAAGACATGCCGGCCAACCAGATGCTTAAGAAGATCCGTGAAAAGTCGGAAATGCTGGACATAGACCGCAAATTCCTGTCGCGTTCCCTGAACGAAGGGTTTTCAGGCGGCGAGAAGAAACGGAACGAAATCTTCCAGCTGGCGATGCTTGAGCCCAAGCTGGCCATCCTGGACGAAACGGATTCAGGGCTGGATATCGATGCGCTGAGGATCGTGGCAAACGGGGTCAACAAACTCCGCAACAAAGACAACGCGGTCGTGGTGATTACCCACTACCAGCGGTTGCTGGAATACATCGTACCTGATTTTGTGCATGTGCTGCACGACGGCAAGATCGTCAAATCCGGTGGTAAGGAACTGGCCCTGGAACTGGAAGAAAAGGGCTATGATTGGGTGAAGCAGGAAACGGTAGCTTAACAGCGGCCCGTCTGCGGAAACTATGGGTTGCAAGGTCTACGGAGACCGGCCAATGAAAACTGAATAAAATGGATTTAAAAGATAAATTAGTTTCTTCCTTTCTGGCGTTCGAGAACAGTGTGGACGTACACCACCCGGTGCACGACATACGCTCTGAAGCCATTAGGAATTTTGAACTCAAGGGATTTCCCACCAAAAAGGAGGAGGCGTGGAAGTATACCTCCCTCAACAGCTTGCAGAAGATAGATTTCAGCATCTTCCCCAAAGAAGAGAACGAGCTGGAATACCGGGACGTGAAGAAGTATTTCCTGCACGAGATAGACACCTATAAAATCGTCTTTATCGATGGGATCTACAGTTCCTACCTCTCTGAAACCACACATGACGGGGTAGATATCTGCCTGATGAGCGCCGCGCTCACCAAACCTATGTACAAACCTGTCCTGGACGTATACTTCAACAAAGTAGCCTCCAGGGACGAATCGCTCACCACCCTGAACACGGCCTTCAGCCGGGAAGGGGCGTATATCTATATCCCCAAGCACAAAGCCCCGAAGAAACCTGTAGAGATCCTGCACTTTTCTACCGGGAACGAGGCTTCCCTGCTCCTGCAGCCCCGCAACCTGATCGTGGTTGAGGAAAATGCCGAATTGCAGGTCATTGAACGGCACCAGAGCCTGACGGCCAACGAGGTGCTTACCAACTCGGTCACCGAGATCTTCGCGGCCGAAAGCGCCATTGTGGATTATTACAAGGTGCAGAACAACATTGAATCGGCTTCGCTGATCGACAATACCTATATCTCCCAGAAAGATAAGAGCGTGGTAAAGGTGCACACCTTTTCCTTTGGTGGGAAACTGACCCGCAACAATTTGAACTTCTACCAGAATGGGGAGCATGTAGACTCTACCATGAAAGGGGTTACCATCCTGGGCGCCAAACAGCATGTAGACCACCATACCCTGGTACACCACCGCCAGCCCAACTGTGAGAGCCACCAGGATTATAAAGGCATCTACGGGGAGAATTCCACCGGGGTGTTCAACGGCAAGATCGTCGTGGATAAGATCGCTCAGAAGACCGATGCCTTCCAGCAAAACAACAACATCCTCATCAGCGATAAAGCGACCATCAATTCCAAACCCCAACTGGAGATTTTCGCCGATGACGTAAAATGCTCACACGGCTGTACCATCGGGCAACTGGACGAAGAGGCGCTCTTTTACCTGCAGACCCGCGGGATCCCTAAAAGAGAAGCTTCTGCCCTCTTAATGTACGCCTTTGCCAACAACGTGCTGGAAAGTGTTCGCATCCCCGAGCTTAAAAAACGCATCAACAAACTGATCGCCAACAAGCTGGGCGTCCGACTTGGGTTTGAACTGTAACCGCTTCAAAGAACAACGCTGAGGATACTTCCCATGATTGACACCGGACTGAACATAGCGGCAATAAGAAAAGACTTTCCCATCCTGCAAAGGAAGGTAAACGGCTACCCCCTGGTATACCTGGACAACGCCGCCACTTCCCAAACCCCCAGACAGGTCATTGACGTCATCGTAGATTACTACAGCAACTACAACGCCAATATCCACAGGGGGGTGCATGCCCTTTCACAGCAAGCCACGGATGCCTATGAACAGGCCCGGATAAAGGTCCAAAAACATTTTAATGCCGCCCTGCCCCGGGAGATCATTTTTACGTCGGGGACTACCCATAGTATCAACCTGGTGGCCAGCGGGTTTACCGGGTTTTTAAAAGAAGGGGACCAGGTTCTGGTTTCGGCCATGGAGCACCATTCCAACATAGTACCCTGGCAAATGCTCTGCGAACGAAGCGGTGCCACCCTGAAAGTCATCCCGATGACCCCGGAAGGGGAACTCGATATGGAAGGTTTTGCCTCCCAACTGAACACCCGCACCAAAATGGTGTTTTGCAACCACGTTTCCAATGCCCTGGGGACCATCAACCCCATAGAAACCATTATCCGGAAGGCCCATGAAGTGGGGGCGGTAGTCCTGGTGGATGGCGCGCAGGCAGCTCCGCACATCAAGGCCGATATGCAAAAACTCGACGTGGATTTCTATACGGTTTCGGCCCACAAAATGTGTGGCCCTACCGGCGTTGGGATTTTATACGGGAAAGAAGAATGGCTCCTAAAAATGCCCCCTTACCAGGGAGGTGGAGAGATGATCGAAGAAGTCCGGTTTGAGAAAACCACCTATGCCGGCCTTCCCCATAAGTTTGAGGCGGGGACCCCCAATATAGCCGGGGGCATCGCGTTTGGCGCTGCGATTGACTACATGAACGGGATAGGGATGGAGGCCATCGCCCACTATGAGGCAGAGCTGCTGGCCTACGCCACGCAGAAGCTTCTGGCGATCCAGGGCCTCAGGATCTATGGTACGGGCCGGGAGAAAACGGCCGTCATCTCGTTTAACATCGAAGGGATCCACCCCTATGACATCGGCACCCTGCTGGACCAGATGGGCATCGCGGTGCGTACCGGGCACCATTGCGCCCAACCCATTATGGATTATTTCAAGATACCGGGTACGGTACGGGCAAGTTTTAGCTTTTACAATACGGTGGAAGAGGTAGACCGCCTGGCCGCCGCGGTGGAGAAAGCACGGCAGATGCTTTCCTAGCATTATTGTTATCATTTTCCCAAAGCCTTGAATACCATGCCTACTTATCGTAATTTTACGGAAAAGCCATTGATGAGCATACAGGAGATACAAGCAGAAATCGTTGACGAATTTGCGTTATTTGACGATTGGATGCAGCGGTACGAATACATGATAGAACTTGGGAAATCGCTTCCCCTGATCGATGAGAAATACAAGGACGAAGACCATATCGTCAAAGGATGCCAGAGCAAGGTGTGGGTACATGCCGAACTAAAAGATGACAAACTGGTGTTCACGGCAGATAGCGACGCCATCATTACCAAAGGGATCATCGCCATCCTGGTAAGGGCGTTTAGCAACCAGAAACCTGCCGATATCATTGAAGCCGATACCCGGTTCATTGATGACATTGGCCTGAAAGAGCACCTGTCTCCCACCAGGGCCAACGGCCTGGTGAGTATGATCAAGCAGCTGAAACTCTACGCGGTCGCCTACCAGACCCAGCTGAATTAAGGTCGGGCCCCGTCTTTTTTGGAAGCAGAAGTGTATAAAATAAAGAACCTATGAACGAAACAACCATAGATACCCAGGAATTGGGAGAAAAAATAGTAAAGGTCCTCAAGACGATTTATGACCCGGAGATCCCCGTAGACATATACGAACTCGGGCTGATCTACGATGTCTTTGTCAACGAAGACCAGGAAGTGAAGATCCTGATGACCCTGACCTCCCCCAATTGCCCGGTAGCCGAGTCACTCCCGGTAGAAGTGGAGGAAAAGGTAAAATCCCTGGACGCCGTGTCGGATGCCGAAGTGGAAATCACCTTCGATCCTCCCTGGACCCAGGAGCTCATGAGTGAGGAGGCCAAACTGGAGCTGGGCTTGCTCTAACCAGGAAACGCAAAACAAATGGCAGGAGAAATCATCAACAGGGTTGCCCAAAGCAAACTCATCACATTCGACCTGGAAGCGTATTATCCGGAAGGGAGCCGCTTTGCCATCGATATAAAGGACTGGCTGTATGAGGGGCTCATCCTGAAAGAAAAGGATTTTCGCGCAGCCGTCGCGGCCCATGACTGGACGCAGTACCAGGGGGCCTATGTGGCATTGTTTTGTTCTACAGAAGCCATAGTGCCCACCTGGGCCTATATGTTGATAACTACCGCCCTGCACCCCTATGCGAAGCAGGTGGTCCTGGGGGAACCAGAGGTGCTGGAAACCCTCCTTTACGGGGAAGTCCTGGAAGGGATCAACTGGAATGAATACCGCGATAAATCCGTGATTATCAAGGGCTGTAGCCAGAAGCCCGTCCCCCCCAATGCCTACATACAGGCCACGTCCCACCTCCTGGGGGTCGCCAGGAAGATTTTCTATGGGGAAGCCTGTTCCTCGGTACCGCTCTACAAGCGGAAATAGTGTTGATAAACCCCGTTCTTATCAACATTCCCTACCTTTGTTGTTTATAACTATCTAATAAACACTACCATTATGAAAAAATGTATCTGCATGCTGGCCGCCATGGCTGGCACGTGGTTCACCGTTGCCCAAAGCGCGGATGAACTCAAAGCCGAAAAGGCAGCCAAGAAAGATTCTATTGCGGCCATACAGGGTCGCGTAGATGCCCTACAGGCAAAGTTGGATGCCATCCCCGGGTGGAAGACGGGCGCTTTCGGGACCATCGGGGGAAGTTTTTCCAGTTTCGACAACTGGTATGCCCAGGGTATCCCGAACAACGCCTCGGGGGCTATTGGATTTACCGTGAACGCCTTTGCCAACCTGAAGGAAGAAAAGTTCTTTTGGCGCAATGCGGCCAACCTCAACCTGAAGTGGGTGAAACTGGACGATAAGGACGACCCCACGGACGATGACAGTTTCCGGGAAACCACCGATGTTTTTAACCTTAGTTCCCTGTACGGCCGGAATATTACCAAAACCCTGGCGGCATCCGGCCTGATGGAATACCGGACCACCATCCTGAGCAACATTAACGACCCCGGCTATCTGGACCTGGGGGTGGGAGGGACCTGGACGCCGATCCCGGACCTGGTAGTGGTGGTGCACCCCTTGAACTATAACTTTGTCTTTAGTAAGGAAGACAATATTTTTGACTCTTCCATGGGGGCGAAGATCGTCGCGGACTATACCAGGAAAATAGGCGCGGTCAGTTTTAAAACCAATTTCTCTACCTTCCAGAGTTATAAGAACTCGGACCTTTCCAACTGGACCTGGACCAATTCCTTTGCCTATACCCTGTGGAATATGATCGGGGTAGGGTTCGACTTTGGGCTGCGGAGCAGCAAGCAGGAAGCGTTGAACTATGCCATCAATACCCTGGGCGACACGGGGGCTACTTTTGATACTATCGATAACGATTTGCAGACCTACTATACACTTGGGCTGAGCTATTCTTTCTGAGCCTGGCAGGGACGCCTGGCGGAATGCATAAAAAAACCCCTGGGATCCCAGGGGTTCTTTTGTAAGCAGGTTTGTTCAATTGGTCCCGAATTTTCGGGCTGGATCTTGTTATGCGCAGGGATTTGGGGAACCCGTCACATCAAATTAAGTCATGGGGTTGATTTGGGGATAAACACTATCACTTAATTCGAAGGTAAAGATACGGATGACCATTTTAATCCCCACAATTTATGTTGTGAAGCGCCGGCAAAATGTGGTGAAAAATATGAGCGGCAGATTTATCCGTTGAACTACCCTTTTTTAACCGTTGAGAAAACGAAATGAGCAAGCCTTTTGGAACTATCCTATTGCTATTTGGAACCTTCCTGTTAGCGTAGGTTCCCTTTCAATGGCTATCCTTAACGGGCGGAAGGTTTCTGAAAAATTGGTACCTTACTGGAAACTTGCCACTTGATAGGTCATACCAATGGCGGTAAAAGTTCCTCCCGTGGCTACCCCGGCCAACCATATAGGAAAGGACCATGGAGGATGCACTGCTTACAGGGCGAAAACCCATAGAGATATCGCTAACGGGCCCCGCCGGACGCCTCGGCCTGGCCCTATGCCTGCTATTTTCAGTATACTACCCGCTGTATTCGCAATTACGTTACCAGGAGAAAGGATACTACCCTATAGAGAATTATGATCACGAATCCTATAAGGCCCACCACCAGAACTGGTTCATCACCCAGGACCGGGCGGGTTTTGTCTATTCGGCCAATGGACAGGGGGTGCTGGAATTTGATGGGGCTTCCTGGCGACTGATAAGCGCCCCGGGCCTGTCGGCCGTACGTACCGTAGTGGTTGACACTGACAATGTGAAGTGGGTGGGGGCCGATAGGGAACTGGGCTACCTGGAACCGGATTCCCTGGGGTTCCTGCAATACATATCCCTTAAGAGCCTTGTGCCGGAGTCCGATCCGCTGGTGGGGAACATCTGGCAGATCTTCCCGGAAGGCAACCGCATCCTGTTTGTAACGGATCGCTTGATCTATTGCTGGGAAGACGGGGCTTTTCGTATGATCCCTACTCCCGGGAATATTTACAGGGAATACCAAATTCATGGGAGAGTGTATTTCCAGATTACCGGCAAAGGCATGTACGAGTTGGTAGGCGATTCCCTGGAGCTTATTCCTGGAGGTGAGGACTTCAGGGACCGCAGGGCCATCACCGCCATGCCCTATGGCGATGCGTCAGTGCTCTTTACGACCCGGGAATCCGGGATGTTTGTTTACGACGGAAATACGATTGGAAAGCTGGAGAACGAGGTGGAGCAGTACCTCTTTGACAATAACTACTATGCCAACTACCGGGTAAACGATTCTACCTATGCCTTTGCCACCCTGAGGGGCGGGGTGGCCCTTATGAATGGCCATGGCGATTGGCTGGGAGCGATCACCGAAGACCAGGGCATCCTGAACAACCAGGTCCACTGCCTTGCCATTGACAATGAAAAGGCCATGTGGGCCGCCACACAAACCGGGATATCAAGGGTGTCCCTGCAATTGCCCTATCAGTTGTTTGATCAACGGAGCGGCCTCGAAGGAACCGTTTCCTCCATTGTAAGGCATAAGGACACCTTGTATGTAGGCACCTATTACGGGCTTTTTTCCCTGGTCCCGGGGGAGGGGGTTGCCCCTGCCCGATTTAGGAAAATTGAAGATATTCACGGGGGTTGCCACGCCCTGCTCAGTACGGGCGGGGACTTGCTGGCAGCTACTTCCGATGGCGTTTTCGCAATAAAGGGACTGGAGGTACAAACCATATACCCCCTGGCGGGCTGCCGGGCCCTGCGGCAATCCAAAAGGGACCCAAACCGGGTATTTGTGGGCCATATGCACGGACTTTCCAGCCTGTACCTGTCTGATAGCCACTGGCGGCCCGAAAAGGATTTGGAACAACTTAAAGACGACATCTTTTCTATCACCTCTGATGCCAGTGGTACGCTCTGGTTGGGGACCTCCCTGAACAAAGCCATTGAAGTGAATATTCCCTTAAAGCAGGGGGTAGCTGCCGACCCGGATTTTGGGCAGGTGCAGGTGACCGATCATGCCCGGGGTTTGCCTACGGGAAATGCCACGGTATTTCTCATAGAGGGGAAAGTCTATGTAGTGACCACTGCCAAAGGGGGGCCATTGTTCGTGTTCGATAAAGGGAAACAAAGCTTTGTTCCTGAGGCCCGGTTTGGTAGCCGGTTTGGCCTGGATAGCTTACTGGTCTACCCGGCTGCCCTGCAGGACGACGGAGCTTACCTCCTCCTTGAATCGCTGCCGGTGGCGGGGAAGGTCTATCGGTTTTCAGCCAGGAAAACGACCCATGGGGACTACGCTGTGGAACGCATTTACGATGAGGCGGCACGGAGTACCACCCAAACCTCCCTGTATTGGGATGAAGACAGGCTGCTGTGGCTTGGGGGTGAACAAATGGTCAAATACCAAATGGGCCATGGGTATGACTTTCACCGCCCCTTTGCCACCAACATCCGCAGGGTAAGTGTGGGCCAGGACTCCTCTGTTTATGGAGGCGCCTTTATGCCCGGGAGCATTCCGGAATTCCCATTCAGGAATGGAGGGTTGCGGTTTGCGTATGCCGCTACCTCCCTGACCAACCCCCATGCCAACCGCTACCAGTACCGGTTGCAGGGGTTTGAAGATGAATGGTCTGACTGGACCCTGGAGACGCACAAAGATTACACCAACCTGTCCGAAGGCAGTTACCGCTTTATGGTAAGAGCGCAAAACCTTTACGGCGATATAAGTGAAAGCACCTCCTTTGGTTTTGACATCCTCCCGCCATGGTACCGCAGCTGGGGGGCCTATTTGCTCTATGTCTTCCTCTTCCTGCTGCTGCTTTGGTTGCTTATTCAATGGCGGTCCAGGCAATTGATGGCCAGGAATGAGGAACTGGAACGGGTCGTGGCCATGAGGACCGCAGAAGTACAGCACCAGGCCAACCAACTAAGGGTACAGGCCGAGAAGCTACAAGTGCTGGACAAGGCCAAATCACGCTTTTTTGCCAATATCTCCCACGAGTTCCGTACCCCGCTGACCCTGATCAAGGGCCCCATTGAACACCTGGAAGAGCATTCTGAGGAGCACCTGGGTATCGATACCGTAAAAATGATAAGACGCAATGCCAACAGGCTGCTACAGTTGGTGAACCAATTGCTGGACCTGTCCAAAATAGATGAGGGCAGCTTAAAATTAAGCCCTACTGAAGGGGATGTCTTTAAGTGCCTGAGGGCCGCCACCTCTTCCTTTAACTCCCACGCGGCCCAGCGCAACATCGATTACAGGGTACAAATACCCCAGGGAACGCTGTGGGCCTCTTTTGACCGTGATAAACTGGAGAATGTGATCTACAACCTTTTGGGCAATGCCTTTAAGTTCAGTAAAGACGGTGCCAGCATCTCTTTCCTGGCCACTTTTTTGGATGCCAGCCTGCAGGTACTGGTCGCCGACAACGGGAAGGGCATCCCCGAAGCGGACCTCCCCTATATTTTCGACCGCTTTTATCAGGTAGACAGCAGCACCACCAGGGATAAGCAAGGGTCTGGGATAGGGCTTTCGCTCTCCAGGGACCTGGTGGAATTAATGGGGGGTACCATAGCGGTCAATAGCGAGGTGGGCAAAGGGACCCGGTTTAAGGTACGCCTTCCTGTGGAAGAAATTAGGACGAAGAGCCCCAAGGAAGCGCAAGCCCCGGTCCCAACCCCCCCAATAGCTCCCAAAAAAACATTGACACGCTCCAAAGCCGATCAACGGAAGCTTCCAAGGATATTGCTGGTGGAAGACAATGCGGATATGAGGCACTTTATAAAAGACCAGCTACTGCCCCATTACAGGGTGTCGGAAGCGGTCAACGGGGAAATTGGTCTGCAAATGGCTATGAAACTCCCCCCTGACCTGCTCATCACAGACCTGATGATGCCCCGTATGGACGGGATTGAACTTTGCCGCCAACTAAAGACCCACCTGCATACCAGCCATGTGCCCGTAATCGTGCTGACCGCCAAAGCGGGAAGGGAAAACAAGATTGAAGGCCTGGAGACCGGGGCAGACGACTACCTGACCAAACCATTTGACGGCAAGGAACTGCTGGTACGGATCAAAAACCTCATAGAACAGCGCAGGCAGCTTCGGGCGCTCTACAGCCGCAAAGACCGTAGCATAGATCCCAAGGAAATTACCGTCACCTCTATAGACCAGCGCTTTCTCGGCCAGCTTTTGGAACTGCTGGAAGTAGAACACCCCAACCCGGACTTTGGGGTACCCCAAATGCAAAAGGCACTGGCCATGAGCAAGACCCAGCTGCACCGGAAGCTCAAAGCCCTTACCAACGAGGCCCCGGGTGAATTACTCCGGAATTTCAGGCTCAAAAGGGCTGCCCAGCTACTGCGCCAAAAGGACGACAGCGTTACCCAGATAGCCTATAAAGTGGGCTTTAACAACCTTTCCTATTTCGCCAAGTGTTTTAAAGAGCTCTTTGGCCAATCGCCCTCTAACTACTAACCCCACCAGGCTAATTACCACCTTCCATTTAAGAAAGCGACCCCATGGGACCAGGCTGTTAAGATTGGGAACCCTGCTATTAGCTGATAGGAGTGCGCCATGGTAGCTTTGGGGTATTGCGGAAAAATAATTCCCGGTTATGAGAAAGCTTCAAGAACATCCACTGCCCGAGATAAGCACAGAGTTTTTGGATTGGCAGATCAGGAGCATTTTTGGATTGTACCTGGTCGTGGCGCTCATATGGATCGCCCTCGCCCTTTTTGGGTAGTGTTGCCACTGCCGGGGTTTTTCAACACTTTGTTGAACCCGTTGAAAGCACCATGCCATCTGTATGTTTAAAAGCAAAATACAGAAAGAAGTTCTCCCGATAAATCACTTTTAAATCTATGACAATGAGAACACGTAAAAACAGCATCGCAAGAGACAACACGGGCCTGTGGGCACCGGGTTTAACCCTCCTTATTTTGGTAGTGATCCTGGGGTGCAGCAAGGATGACCCCGCGGCCATGGAGCCCAATCCCAACCCCAACCCCAATCCAACCCCAGTGGTGACCACCATCAGCGGGATTGACCCGGCCGGTGGGACGGTGGGGACCGAGGTGACCATTACCGGCACCAATTTTAGCAATACCGCTGCGGATAACCAGGTATCCTTTAACGGGGTGGCCGCTACCGTGTCTTCCGCTACAGCCACCCAGCTGGTGGTGGAAGTACCCGCCAACGCCACCACTGGAGTAGTAAGCATTTCGGTAGACGGCAGGAATGCCCAGGGCCCCACCTTTACCGTAATAGAAGGCAACATCTTTGCCTGCGGGGACAATGTGATCACCGAGAACCGCACCCTGGAGGACCTGGAACCAGGAGATGCTATTGACTACATAGTGCAATGCGAAATCCTGGTCACGGGCAATGCCCTGCTTACCATAGAACCCGGGGTGGTCATCGCCTTTGAAGGGGAGGAAAGCGGTATATTCACCACCGAGGGCGGCGGGGTAAAGGCCGTTGGCACAATGGCAAATCCCATAAAACTTATCGGCACCAGTGAAAACAAAGGGGTGTGGAAAGGCATGTACTTTGGCTCCAGCCACCCCGAAAACCGACTGGAATATGTAACCGTCCGGCATGCCGGCAGGACCGCCTCCGGGCAGTCGGGTGAAAAAGGGGCGGTTCAACTGTCTAAAGGAGTCGAATCCAAAGCCGCCATTGTGAATTGTACCATTGAAAATAACGATGGGTATGGAGTCTTCATTACCGACCAAAGCGTAATAGACGCCTTTGGAAACAATACCATAACCGACAACCAGTTGTCTCCGGTTGGTCTGTTCTTCAACCAGCTTGGGGCACTGGATACGACCTCGGATTACCTGGGTAATTCGGGGAATTATGTGGAAGTTCGTGAGAACGACCTGCAGGACAGCCCGGTAGCCATGGCCAAGATCAATGTGCCCTACCGTTTCGTGGAGAGCAGGCGGTATAACATCAACAATGCACTGACCATAAGCCCCGGGAATATCCTTGAATTCAGCGCCGGGGCAGGCTTCAGGCTGGGAGAGCAGGCAGCAGACTGCCTTACCGCCACCGGTAGCCTCAATGCCACCGGTACCGCCGGGGAACATATCGTTTTCAGGGGGGTCACCCCCGGTAAAGGGACCTGGCTGGGAATCGGGATCAATTCCTCCAACCCCAACAACCAGTTGATTTACTGTGACATTTCGGGCGGGGGCAGCGATGACCTGTACAATGCCTCGGCCTTTGCGGCCAATATCACCCTGCAATGCGAGAGTAGGGTCGCCATACAGCACACCACGATACAGGAAAGCGGTGGATTTGGCATCTACATGCTCGAAGAAGATGCCCGCCTGGTGGACTTTGAAGCAAACGAATTCAGCGACAACGAATTGGCACCCCTATTGCTGCACTTTCCCCAGGTGGCTGGGCTGGATACCGCTACCACGTATGGCGGCGGCAATGGGCGGGAATACGTACAGGTATACGGACAGGCCATCGTGGATGACGACCTTACCGTACAAAAACTGGACGTCCCCTACCGCATCAGCCAGGACCGTGCAGGCAGGGAAACCTATGTGGAAAAGGCACTGACCATACAGCCCGGGGTTATCCTGGAATTTGAAATGGGAGCAGGGATTGTCCTGGGATCCCCCGGGGTAGACTGTATCCCTGTGACCGGTTCCCTGAATGCCGTGGGGACCCCCGATAACCCGATTGTTTTCAGGGGGGCCACAGAGGGCCAGGGTACCTGGCTGGGCCTGGGCATCAATTCCAGCACAGCGGCCAACCTGATGGAATATTGCGAGATCAGGGGCGGTGGTGCCAGCCAGATGTATAATGCCGGGGGGCAGGGCAACGTGGTCATGACCTGCGGGGCAAGCCTTGAGGTCAGTAATGCCACCATAGCCGATAGCGGTGGGTGGGGGATAGATTTTGTGCAGGGCGCCAACAGCCTCACCCAGGCAAATACTACTTTCAGCAACAATGCCGATGGGGATATCGCGCCATAATCAATCTATATTGACGAGGAAGAAAACTCCGGGTTACTGCCCGGGGCTTTTTCGTTGCCATTGTATGGTGTTGTAATACAGGGAAACCCCGGGGATCTAGGAATATTCATCCAGGTGTTCCGGGTACAGGAAGTTGTTGTAGGGGAAACGGCTGATATGGATTTCCCGTACCGCGTGGTACACCCTTTTCCGGAACTCGTCCAGGTTTTCCTTGTTGAGGGCCGATATAAAAAGCGCGTCGCTCCCTACCCGTTGCATCCAGGTGTGCTTCCATTCATCAATGGTAAAGTGCTTCCGGGTCTTGATCGTCACAAGGTCGTCTTCCGCGATGACCTCGTGTTCATACAGGTCGATCTTGTTAAAGACCATGATGGTCTTCTTCCCGGCAATCCCAATCTCATCCAGGGTACGGTTCACGGTATCTATGTGTTCTTCAAAGTTGGGGTGGGAGATGTCCACCACGTGCAGCAGCAGGTCGGCTTCCCGCACCTCGTCCAAAGTACTTTTAAAACTTTCCACCAGTTGGGTAGGCAGTTTTCGGATAAAACCCACGGTATCGCTGAGCAGGAAGGGAAGGTTGCCCAACACTACCTTGCGCACGGTGGTATCCAGGGTGGCGAATAGTTTGTTCTCGGCAAATACCTCGCTTTTGCTGATCACATTCATCAGGGTAGACTTCCCAACGTTGGTATACCCCACCAGCGCAACCCGGACCAGGGAGCCGCGATTGCCCCGCTGGGTTTCCATTTGCTTGTCGATCTTGGTGAGTTTTTTCTTCAGCAGGGCGATACGGTCGCGCACGATCCGGCGGTCGGTCTCAATTTCCGTTTCCCCGGGGCCCCGCATTCCAATACCCCCGCGCTGCCGCTCCAGGTGGGTCCATAACCCGGTGAGGCGGGGCAAGAGGTATTCGTATTGGGCCAGTTCTACCTGGGTACGGGCATAGCTGGTCTTGGCCCGTTGCGCGAAGATATCAAGGATCAACCCCGTACGGTCCAGCACCTTGCAGCGCAGCTGCTTTTCAATGTTGTTCTGCTGGGCCGGGGAAAGTTCGTCGTCAAATATGACCGCGCTGATATCGTGGGCCTTGACATATTCCTCCAACTCCAGCATCTTTCCGCTACCAATGTATGTTTTGGGATTGGGGGGGTCTATACGCTGGACAAACCGGTGGGATACCTCGCCCCCGGCCGTGTACGCCAGGAATTCGAGTTCATCCAGGTATTCATTCACCTTCTCCTCCGGTTGTTGCTGGCTGATCACCCCTACAAGGATGGCTTTCTCAAGGTCTGTGGTTTTCTTTTCTAACATAGGTATATAGGATATACAAAGCTAAGGAATAGAAAGCAAATCGCTAGGGATTCCTTTCCTGCAGTATAGCCTGTGAGTTGCCTTGATCCCGCTTCGGGGGCCGGGGGTAGCCGCAACTGCCCAGGGGCGTTATTTTTTGGCAGCGGGCATCCAATTTTCAGGATTTGTGTAACATTGGGGCAGGTTGCTCGTCTGTCTGGCAAACCCTGTGATACCATGTATAGTTTCAAAATCCTCCTGTTGATTGCCCCTTTTTTTGTGTTCAACCCTGAGCCGGGTGATACCGTAATCAAACGGGAAAGCACTTTGCACATCAGTTTCAAGGAGGGCCGGGAAGGTTTTACGGATGCGCAGCAAGCGCTGATCAAAGAAGTACTGATCCAATCCGAGCACGATGTACGGGACCTTTTGCCGACACTGCCCGGTGAGATACAAATAGCAGTGGAAAAGGTAGATTGGGACCTGACAACGGTGGGCGGGGTGACCGGGCGGACCGAGTCCAATAGCCCGCCACGGGTAAGCATACAGATTTCCGGCGAGTTTCCGGGGGGCGTTGGCCAGGCCGTTAAGGCCGGCCTGCGTGAAACCGCTTACCATGAACTGCACCACCTGGCCAAAGGATGGGCCATCAAAGACAACCGGTGGGAGCCGGGTATCGCTACGGCTGCCGTAATCGAAGGCCTGGCGGTGGTTTTTGCCGAGGAATACCTTGGGACAAAATTTGAAGCCAATCATTATCCGGCGGAAGCAGATGCCTGGGTCCGTGAGATCCTGGCACTGCCCCCCAATGCCAACTACCAGCACTGGATGTTTCAACACCCCGATGGGAGGACGTCTATTGGCTACCGGACGGGGAATTACCTCGTACGGCAGGCCATGGAACATACTGGATCTGGCATACTGGAACTGGGCAGGCTCACCCCCGGTGAAATCATTGAACTGGCAGGATACCAATAGGTATATTACACCCGTTTCACCTCTGTTTCCTCCGATGGGGAGGGGTCGTTCCGCATACGCAGGAACACCTGGGCGAGGGTTACCACATCCGGTTCACAATACGAAATGATGCGGTCCAGGTCCTTGTAACAGACCTTTCCTGCCATGCTTCCATCCATGTCTTCCTTGGGAGAAGGGATGCCCGGTACAAGGGCGAGCAGCTTCAGGGACGGATAGTGCTTGTAATCCCAAACTTCCGGACGTTTTATTTTTCAATCAAGTTTTACTAGTTCCAATATGGTATTTAAGGCTTCGTCAGTTCCATTAAAGTAATCTGTTGATGACATATTTATGGGAATATGTGGCGCAATCCATTTACGATTGTCTTCTGCTTTTGAAGTCTGATGGAATTGGGTAGAAATTAGCCCCATTAATCCGGAATAGGGTAACTTAAACCATCCAGCTTCTCCAATATGGTTAGGCATAGAACCACTAGGTTCACCCACAAGGATGGGGGTCGTATGTTTTGTAACATCCGTCAATAAATTTTGCCCTGCAGAAAAGGTTTCGCGTCCCATTAACACAAAAATTTTTCCATCTGGATTCATCACTTCAAAATTTATAATAGTTTTTAGCATTGGTGGTAATATGGAACCATCTCCACCGTGATTGTGCCTCAGATCTAAAATCAAGTTTTGGATTTGATTCTGGTTTATTTGACCGCGTACTTCTGCATTAAAGGCTATTAATGATTGCTCTTCTTTTTGTGTTACCGCATTAAACTGAACATAGATTGCATCGTGTTCTGGCTGTAATTTATACCAATAAGGATCGTCAATTTTGGATAAGAACAAAGGTTGCTCAACACCTTTTAACTTTGGCATTTTTGGAAAGCCTTTAAAATCCCAATCAAAAGCATTCATAGTTACTTTTTGGCTTTTTCCCTGTGCATCACTCAAAGTAAGTGTAACGCTATCGTTGTTCCTGGTAATTCCTAATTCCTTTAGAACATCAGGTAAAGTCAAATAATATGGGCCCAACCATAAAGTTTGCATACTGTTGTCTCTGGCATTTACTGCATTTGTTTTTTGAAGAGCTACTTCAGCAGGCATATTATCAAAGGATGCTACTTTAAAGCCAATCCATTTTTCGAACCCTAATTCAGCATCAACAATAAAAAGCCCATCCTTAAATTGATAAAACTGGACAGGAAGTTTTTTTAAGGCGTCATTGGTTGGAGATGTTGGGATAATCAAATTATGCCCGTTGCCTAAACTACCAATGATGCCCATTAATTTTACGATTATTTGAAGGTCTGACAGGGAGGTTAAATCTGATTTTATTTTTGCTAATTCATTAGATAATCTTGTTTTACTTATGGCGTGGTTTGGACTATAATGTAACTCATAAATCCGTTTTTCTAAATAATTGATATCTTTAGTCCAGGCTTCCTCTTTTGTGATTTTTTCTTGCGTATCAATCCCAAACAAGGCTTTAAAATCTTTATCCTCACCTAGGCTTGTAAAAGCAGAATCGCCTATTAGAAATGGTTTTTCATCATAACGCGACGCAAATCCTCTTTGCAGCCATAAAAGAGCGTTACTCTTGTCACCATCCTGGGCATATGCTTTTGCAATTTTTATCATTATGTCATTTGAAGGTGCAGAACCCGTTGGAACTCCGGATAAAATGGTGCCCAGGTCAAGGGTTTTTTTAAGGGCAGTAATGGCATTTTCAAATTGCTGAATTTGATAATAAGAGAGTCCCAATACGTAAAACAGATCGCCATCACCATGATATTGTTCTGTCAGACTCTCTAAAATTGGGATTGCTTCTTGCCATTTTTCATTCTTGACCAAACTTATCGCTTCATTTCTCTGCTGAAAATATGTGATAGCATTTTTAGTTTCTTCTGTTTGAGAAAAAATATTGGGGGGTATTAAGTAAAACCAATAGAACGGTAATTTTTAATCCTTTCATTTTTAACATTTGGATCTTTTTGTTTCTTAGTCAGACGAGTATAGGTTTGAGATGTTACGCCCGGTATTTGTTAAATCAGGCGTAACACCAGAATATGGTTCATAACTATATTTTTTAAAAGGATGAAATCACAGACCGTAGCATACGCCTATACATAAACAAACTCGTCTTCGGTCAATACATCCTCATTGCGCATCCGCAAAAAAACCTGTGCCACCGTAATGACATCCTGTTCGCAGTACTTCACTATGCGGTCCAGGTCTTTATCCTCGTAATACACTTGCCTTACCATACTTCCATCGATGTCTTCTTTAGGGGAGGGAATGCCGAGTACATGGGCCATAAGTTTCAGGGAGGTATAATGCTTAAAGTCGCCGAATTTCCACAGCTCCATGGTGTCCAGATGGGGGACCTCCCAGGGCTTTTTCCCAAAAAGGTCCAGTTTGTAGGGGAGTGGAATCGCGTGGATGATCATCCTCCGGGCGATATAAGGGAAATCAAACTCCTTTCCGTTATGGGCACACAGCAGTTTGCCCGGCTGGCTGAAATGGGTGGTGAGCAGGTTTTTAAAATCCTTGAGGATTTTGGGTTCTTCCCCGAAGAAAGAGGTGACCCGGAAAGTCCGTTGAGACCCTTTCCAGTGAAAATACCCCACGGAAATGCAGACGATCTTGCCGAATTCAGCCCAGATACCCGCGCGTTCATAGAATTCCTCGGCACTGACCTCTTCTTTTCGCTGGTACGCCGTTTTGTCTGCCCAGAGTTCCTGTTTTTCCTTATCCATCGAGGCGTAATCCGCGAATTCCGGGACCGTTTCAATGTCCAAAAACAGCAGGTTTTCCAGGCTGATCTTGTGTAACATAAGTTGTGTGTTGCGTTTTGAGTATGCCATGCTTTGCGGGCAGCTGACACCACTGCAGACCCCTTCTGCCCCCTAAATATACAAATTAATGGCACGGCCCGTTAGACCGGTTCACTGCGGGTCCTGCACCAGCCGCCACCCGGGATATGCTTTCCTGCATATGCCCTTGTACGGGAATATTGTGTATTTTAGGAAAAAAGTTGCATGCGATCCGGAAACTTGCTCATGTTGGTTTTTGTGGCTTCCTTTTGGGCCTGTTCTGATGATGAACCGGCACCCGCCAACCCCCCGGCCTCAACCATCCCTGATTTTACGGCTCTTGGCGAGGACCTGGAGCATGTCTATTTATACACCTACAATGCCGGCACCGCCACAGGCGCCACCGCAAATCTCACCCTGGAGAATGCTATAGACAAACAGTTTCTCACTGTGAGGCAGGTGGAAGAGGTGCTTACATTTTTTACTTTTTCATCGGGGAGTTTTTCGGCCATCCAACTCAACGTGCGTACAGGGGAATCCCGCAACCTGGAAAACGTATACACCATAGATGATGACCGTTCGGTCATTTGGGGGACCAATTCTGAGGAGCAGCTGTATTTTGGTTACTACCGTCCCCGGGGCTCCACAAATTTTGGGATGCGGGTGGTGGATATTGCCAACAATACCTTTGTTGACGTCCTCCTGGAAGACAACGTGCAAAACGTCTATGAACCTTTTTATTACCAGGGGAAACTTTTTGTCACCTACAGGGACGTCGGGGGGCAATACCATACCGAGGTATTTGAGGACGGCGACACCTCCATCCGGCAATCCCTGGAATTTGGCGGTGGCACCCCCAGTTTTTTTATCGAGGAGGCAGGGGACCTTACCATGATTACCAGTACCGGGGGAAACCAATACCTGAAGGTACTCTATGATTTTCAGACCCTGGAACCCTTCTCGGAGACCCCCTTTTCTGTAAACCGTTTTTTTCCTCCGGGACCCCTGGATGCCACCCTGGCCGACGAACGGCTGTACTACCTTAATTTCTACGCGCAACCTTCGCCCGTCCCTTTCGGGCCCGCCATATACGATTTTATTCGGGCAGAGAACCAAATTATCGATATGATCGGGATTGTGCAGGAACTGGAAGAGGCATCCGGGGAGAGCATCACGCTCACCGCCTATGATTACCGGGCAGAGGGCCGGGCCTTCCTTCTGGGGTATACGAGCGACTTCAGCAATGGCCTGTTCCAGGGTGGGGTACTTGTTATTTCTGAGTCCGGGGAACTGTTACAGAACCTCGAAACCCCATTTATCCCGATCTCTTTTGTGAAGTCCTGATACATAAGGTTAACCGACCTGCCGGTCGGGAAAACAAATGCAAACGCGCCCCCAGTCTCATGCGTGTATCGGCAAATGGCCCAATCCCGCCGGTAATTGGCACAAATCGGGCCAGGTTCGCGCCGGTTTCTTTCGGGAACAAACCGGGGAGTCTGTATCTATTGGAACAGGCGTTGTTGTTTATAGGGGCTTTCGTGTTCCAAAAGCCATTGTTTGCGATGCAATCCGCCGGCGTAGCCGGTCAGTGAGCCATCACTGCCCAGGACCCGGTGGCAGGGGACCACTACCCAGAGGGGGTTTTTCCCATTGGCGGCGGCTACGGCCCGGATCGCTTTGACGTCCCCCAGCCTTTTGGACAATTCCAAATAGGTGATGGTTTGCCCAAAGGGGATATCGCCCAGGGCCGCCCATACGCTTTTCTGGAATTCGGTCCCTACAGGATTCAGCCGGAGGTCAAATTGCCGGCGGGTCCCTTCAAAGTATTCTTTTAGCTGGTACCAGGCATCTTCCAGGACTTCCGGAAGGGGGGGTTCAGGGGCCTGGGCCTCGTCCAACAGGCTCACCGAGGCAAGGCCATCGGCATCCCCTTTGAGTACGGCGACCCCCAGCGGGGTCTTCAAATAGGCTGTTTCCATCGTTTATTCAATGATACCGGTTCGTTTGGCCCTGTCTTCCCACTTTCTCCGCGCCAACAGTTGCAAGTCTTCCACATTATCGCTTTCATCCATGATTTCCAGGCCGAGGAGGGTTTCAATCACATCTTCCATGGTCACCAGGCCGCTGACCGACCCGTATTCATCGACTACCAGGGCAATGTGTTCGCGTTTGGCGATGAGGGTGTCGAATAGCTGGGGGATGGGGGTGTTGCGCTTGGTAACCAACAGGTCGCGGCGGATGGCCGATAGCGGTTGTTGCCCATTTTCGCGGATAATGGCTTCCAGTACCTGGTCTTTAAGCACAAAGCCGGTGATAATATCGACCCGGTCCCCGTAGACCGGGATACGCGAAAACCGCAATTCCGGGTTCCTGTCGTAAAAATCCTTGATGGGCATAGATTCATCGGCGATCTTCATCACCGCCCTCGGGGTCATGATATCTTTGACCCAGACCTCGTCAAAGCGCAGAAGGTTCTTGATCACCTTGGATTCAGATTCCTCAAATACCCCTTCTTCATGGGCAATATCCGCCATGGCGGTAAAATCCTCACGGCTCAGGACACTGCCATGGGCCCCTTTCTTTCCTACCAGTCGGGTAAAAAGTTGTAACAGCCACATCAGCCCGGTCCATTTAAGTACCCAGACCATCAGTTCCAGGACTTTGGTCGAAAAATGCGCGAGCTGCCGCCAGTAGGTAGCCCCGATGGTCTTGGGGACGATTTCCGAAGCGATCAGGATCAGGAGGGTCATCACGGTCGAAACGATACCTACCATCAGTTCTTCCGTAAGCGCCAATCCGAAAATATGGCGGGTGGTACTGCCGTAGTTTTCGGTATACACCACTTTGGCCTGCACCCCGACCAGGATGGCCCCTACGGTATGCGCGACCGTGTTCAGGGTGAGGATGGCGATCAATGGTTTGTCCACATCTTTTTTAAGGCCCTCCAGAATCCAGGCATAGGTTTTCCCTTCCTTTTTCTTCAGATTGGTAAAGGTGGGGGTCACACTAAGCAGTACCGCCTCCAGAATGGAACATAAAAAGGAAAACAAAATAGATAAAAAGGCGAAAAATATCAGTAATCCCATAAGAGATGCTTATTGGACGAAGATACCAATAAATTAAAAGTAAAGCTGCCTATTCTGTGCCATTCAGGGCGTCATAAAACACTTGTTGCAGTATGGTACGGAGGTTCATACTGTAGAGGTTGCGGTTTTCACGGCTGGGGTACACCCGGTTGGAAAGGAAAATAAAAACCAATTGGTATTCGGGATCGGCCCAAACAAAAGTCCCTGTAAATCCACTATGTCCAAAGCTTTCGGGACTGGACGAAGGAGCCGGGTAGGCATCGGAGATGGGCAATTCGGCATTGTTCAGCATGGGCTTGTCAAAACCCAGACCCCTGCGGTTCTCGTTGTCTGGGAATTGTACCCTGCTAAACTCCTTAACCACGGTTTCAGAAAGGTAGCGGCGGCCATCAAAGGTGCCAAAATCCTGGTAGAGTTGCATGATTTTCCAGAGGTCTTTGGCGGTCCCGAACAAACCGGCGTTACCGGAGACGCCACCGAGCAGGGAGGCATTTTCATCATGTACCCAGGCCCGGGTAAGCGCTTTGCGGTAGAGGGTATCGTTTTCTGTCGGCACCGTACGGTCGGCCAGGCCTTTCCCGCTGGGGTTAAACACCAGGGTTTGGCAACCCATGGGGTCATAGAATGTTTGCCGGAGGTAGGTTTCGTAGTCGGTTCCCGTCAGGCGGGTAATCAGCTCCGGAAAGAGCAGGAAGGTCAGGCCGGAGTAGCGGTAGGATTTGTCGGAGGAGACCTCCGAGCGGTTGATCATGCGGTGCATCTTCCTGCGGAACCGGTTGTGTACATAGAGGGAATCATAGGCTTGGCTTTGGAATCTGTTCCCGGCTTGGTGGCGTACAAAGCGTCTTTTGAGGCGGCCTTTCCGCATCACCTTGTTCAGGAAGACGATATAGGGCTCCAATCCCGCCTGGTGCGCCAGGATTTCACGGAGGGTAAGGTTTTTTTTGTGCTTTCGGTGGCGCCAGGGTTCCCAGTAGTCCGAAAAGGGCCTGTCAAGTTCCAGCTTGCCTTCTTCCACCAGTTTCATGATGGCAGGCAGCGGGCCGGTTATCTTGGTCACCGATGCCAGGTCGTACAGGTCTTCCATGGCCACGGGCCGCAGGCTGTCATAGGTATGGAAGCCGAAGGCTTGTTCAAAGACCACCTCGCCCTTCCAGGCCACCAGGAGCTGGCCCCCCGGGAAGGCTTGACTTTTTATACCAACCGTTATGATGGAATCGACCCTCTTTTGGATCCGGGCGGTGTCCATTGCCTTGCCCGCAGGGGATCCCGTTGGGGGGATTTCCTGGGCATGGACCGCAAAGAGGTAACAGCAACATAGGAAGAAAAAGGGGTGCTTCATACAATCAAGGGGTTTAGCCCAGGAGCCGCACCGCATCCTTGGCAAAATAGCTGGCAATCATATTGGCGCCCGCCCTTTTGATGGCTGTCAGTTGCTCCAGCATCACCGCGTCGTGTTCCAGCCAGCCTTTCTCCACGGCCGCTTTCAGCATCGCGTATTCTCCGGAAACCTGGTAGACCGCCAGGGGCACATCTACTTCGTTACGGATATCCCGGACAATATCAAGATAGCAAAGCCCCGGCTTTACCATGATGATATCGGCCCCCTCCTCTATGTCCATGTGTACTTCCCGGAGGGCTTCCAGGCGGTTGGCGGGGTCCATCTGGTAGGACTTTTTGTCTTTGGGCACATGGGCTTTGTTTACCGGGGCCGAATCCAGCGCATCGCGGAAAGGACCGTAAAAGGCCGAAGCATATTTGGCACTGTAGCTCATAATCCCGGTTTGGGTGAGTCCTTCTTCCTCCAGGGCTTCCCGGATCATCAGGATGCGGCCGTCCATCATGTCGCTGGGTGCGACGAAGTCCGCGCCGGCAATGGCATGGGAGACACTCATTTCCGCCAGTACCTCCACGGTTTCGTCGTTGAGGATTCTGCCGTTTTCCACGATACCGTCGTGCCCGTAAACCGAATACGGGTCCAGCGCCACATCAGTCATCACCAGCATATCCGGACAGCAGTCTTTGACCTTTTTAATGGCCAGTTGCATCAGCCCGTTGGGGTTAATGGCTTCCTTCCCGCTGTTGTCCTTCAGGTTTTCGGGCACTTTTACAAATAGGAGTACGGCCTTCAGGCCCATGTTCCAGAGGTTTTTTGCCTCTTTTTCGAGTTCGTCCAGGCTGAGGCGGAAATACCCGGGCATGGAGGGGATGCCTTCCTTGATGCCCTTGCCTTCCACCACAAACAGGGGTACCAGGAAATCGTCCGGGCTCAGGGAGGTTTCCCTGACCAGGCTTCGGATCGTCGCAGAACCGCGCAACCTCCGGTTTCGTTGAAATGGATACATCATTAGTCGTGTAATTTATTACGGGGTTGTTCTTTATGCCAAATGAGAAAATTTCCATCGCGCAGCAATACTTCAAACCCGAGGGACCTGAGGATCTGCTCGCACTCTTCGGCCTCTTCAAGGGTTAAAATATTGGAAAATGGGTGGATTTCCATAAAAATCCGCTCAAACCTGGAGACCGCCTCCTGCTGTGTCCTGAGAAAGGCGAGCTCGCCCCCTTCGATGTCCATGATAAGGGTGTTGAAGCGCAACCCGTACTTTTCTTCCAGGTCACTGATACGCACCCCTTCCACGTTAATTTTATGGGGCGTCTGACGCTTCAGGCTGCCACCCACTATCAGGTCATGGAGGTAAAAGGTATTGTGTTTGTGGTCGGATATCACCTTATGCTCAATATGAAAACCACATTGGTTCTCCCCCTTGTTCTTTTCAATAATTGGGACGAGCCGTGGATTGGCTTCCAAAACTACATGCCGCATTTTGTCCTTAAGCAGGACATTGGTGAGGCAGGATACGTAGCCCAGGCAGGCACCCAATTCAAGGACCGTATCATCGGGGCGCAGGAACTGTGAAAGGTAGAGCGCTTCTTCCTTTTCGTAAGTGCCCAGCACAAAACGCCCGCGGAACTTGTAGTTGGTGAGTTCCATAGGCACATGGATAGTTATACCGTTCTGTACAAAAATCTTTTTAAAAAAGGTAAAGTACATCCCTGCCAGGGTATATCGTGCAGCTTTAAACATGTCGAACTAACATTTTTTGGTCTGTATTTTAAGACGCCCGATCGTCTGCAAAACGGGCTACCTGGTTGAAGGGATCTGGATCTCTCCCGTGAGAAAAGATACGGCTTTGCCAGCTATTTTCACCCGCTCCCCCAGGTATTCGCAGTGCAGGGATCCGCCGCGGGCCGAAAGCTGCCTTGCGGCCAGGGTCGTTTTCTTGAGCACCCCGGACCAATAGGGTACCAGGGTGGTGTGTGCCGAGCCGGTAACCGGGTCTTCCGGGATGCCGCATCCTGGGGCAAAAAATCGGGAGACAAAATCCACATCTGCTCCGGGGGCCGATACAATCACCCCCCGGGCATCGATCCGGTCCAGAAGGAAAAAGTTCGGCTGCAGGGCTTCTATATCTTTTTGGCTTGGGTAGAGGAGCAGGTAGTCCGTTTTTCCTTTCAGGGTACTGACAGGTGCTTTTCCCAGGGCTTCAATGAGGTCTGTCCTGTTAGCGACTTCCGATGGGGGGTCTGAGGGGAAGTCAAGCACCAAAAGGCCCCCGTTTTGCCTGTCTACGGTCAAAGGGCCGCTCCTGTGCGAATGGAATACGATTTTTTCAGCGTCTTTTTCATAGTGGTGCAGGAGCACATGGGCCGCGGCCAGGGTAGCATGCCCGCATAGGTCTACCTCGGTTTCGGGGGTAAACCACCGTATTTCATACCGGTTGGCATTTTTAACGGTAAAGGCGGTTTCTGCCAGGTTGTTCTCAGCCGCGATCTGTTGCATAAGGCCCGCTTCCAGCCAATGTTGCAGCGGGCATACCGCTGCGGGGTTGCCTGTAAAAAGGCGTTCGGCAAAGGCATCGATCTGGTAAATGGGGATTCTCATGCAAAATGGATTTATGCCAAAGGTAGCATTCTTTACGACCAATCCCGGGGTTGTTGCAGGACCCGGACCAATTTTTCTTCCGGGCTCCCTTTTTCGGGGTGGTGGTCATACCGCCATTGCACCTGGGGCGGCAGGCTCATCAGGATGCTTTCGATCCTCCCGTTGGTTTTCAACCCAAAGAGGGTCCCTTTGTCGTGTACCAGGTTGAATTCCACGTAACGGCCGCGGCGTATTTCCTGCCACTCCCTTTCCCTGGCCCCCCAGGGCAGGCTTTTTCGTTTATCCACGATGGGGAGGTAGGCTTCCAGGAAACTGTCTCCAACCGTGGTCACGAATGCGTACCAATCGTCCATCCCCATCTCCTCGTCCTTTTTACAATAGTCAAAGAACAATCCCCCCACGCCACGGGCTTCTTCCCGGTGTGAATTCCAGAAATAGGTATCGCAGGCGGTTTTGTATCTGGGGTAGAACCCCGGGTGGTGCGCGTCACAGGCCCTTTTGCAAGTGTCGTGGAAGTGCCTGGCATCTTCTTCGTAGAGGTAATAGGGGGTAAGGTCTTGCCCTCCCCCAAACCACTGGTCTTTGATGTTACCCTGTTTGTCATACATCTCAAAATACCGCCAGTTGGCATGTACCGTGGGAATCATCGGGCTTTCGGGGTGCAAGACCAGGCTCAGGCCGCAGGCGAAGAAGTCGGCATCCTTAACGCCAAAGTAGGCCTGCATGCTTTCGGGCAAAGCGCCATGCACGGCTGAGATATTCACCCCGCCTTTTTCGAAAACCGCCCCGTTTTCGATGACTCTGGTCCGTCCTCCCCCTCCCTCGGGGCGTACCCAGGGGTCTTCCCGGAATTGGGCTTTGCCATCCACCGCCTCCAGGGCGTCGCAAATAGCGTCCTGCAGGGTTTGTATGTAGTTGTAAAAGCGGTCTTTAAGGGAGCTCTGCATTCCTTGGTTTGTTTTATTCTTTGAAGTTCTTTACGGCATCCACAAAGGCCCTGGCATTTTCCAGGGGGATGTTCGGGAGGATACCATGGCCCAGGTTGGCAATGTACCGGTCCTTGCCAAAGGCACGGATCATCTCGGTAACGCGCCGGGTGATCTCATCCGGGGGCGATAGCAACCTGGCCGGGTCAAAGTTCCCCTGCAGGGTGATCTTTCCTCCCGTCAGGTAGCGGGCATTGCGGGCCGAGCAGGTCCAATCGATTCCAATGGCCGAAGCACCGGATTTGGCCATCTCACCCAAAGCAAACCAGCAGCCTTTTCCGAACACGATCACCTCGGTGTCTTCTTTTAGCGCATCAATTATTTGCTGTATGTAGTGCCAGGAAAATTCCTGGTAGTCTTCCGGCGATAGCATCCCGCCCCAGGAATCAAATACCTGCACCGCGTCTACCCCGGCCCGTACTTTGGCTTTCAGGTAGTCGATGGTGGTGTCGGTAATCTTTTGCAGCAGGGCGTGGGCCGCACGGGGATCGCTGAAGCAAAGCGCCTTCGCCTTATCAAAGGATTTACTCCCCTGCCCCTGTACGCAATAACAAAGGATCGTCCAGGGCGACCCTGCAAACCCGATCAGGGGGACTTCATCCGCCAGCTTCTCTTTCGTCATCCGGATGGCCTGCATCACATAATCCAGGGCTTCTGCCGCGTCGGGCACCCGGATGGCATCCACCTCTTTTTTGGAGCGGATGGGGTGAGGCAGGTAGGGGCCAAAATCAGGCTTCATCTGAACCTCTATACCCATCGCCTGGGGGATTACCAGGATATCACTGAACAGGATGGCGGCATCCATGCCATAGCGGCGGATGGGCTGCACCGTAATCTCTGAAGCCAGTTCCGGCGTTTGGCAACGGGTAAAGAAATCGTACTTCTCGCGGATCGCCATAAACTCAGGCAGGTATCGTCCTGCCTGCCGCATCATCCAAACCGGGGGCCTGGAAACCGTTTCGCCCCGGAGGGCTCTTAAAAACAAGTCGTTCTTTATCATAAAGTCTAGTTCTCTTTAGAAGGTTTGTTTTCCGGGGTGGCCGCAGGGACCAAGTCGGCCATTGCCAGCCGGACCACCCGGTCTGTAGTGGGCTTTTCGGCTATCTTAAACCGATGGGTATGTTTTTTAACGGCAGCCGCGGTAGTAGGCCCTATGCAATATGCTACGGCCTCCCCCAGGGCGTTGTTTTCAAAAAAACCCTGCACGCCCGAAGGGCTGAAAAACAATATGGCATCAAAAGTACCCACGGGTGTTTTTTGGTGGAGGCGGGTTTCATACGCCACGAGTTCTTTCAGGTGAACCCCATGGCCCAGCAATAGCCCGGGCAACTCTTCCCTCCTGCGGTTGCCACATACCCATAAGAAAGAAGCGCCGGCGTGCTGCGCCAGGATTTCGTGGCCGAGTTCATGGGCGTTATAGGACATTTTCACCACCTGCAACCCATGTTTTTCCAGCAAGGCTTTGGTTTTCTCCCCCACGCAAAAACAGCTTTTACCCTCATAAGAGGGGGGCTGTCGGTTGCCCTTACTGTGTTTTAGGAAGGCCTTCACCCCATTCTGGCTGGTAAATACCAGGAAGTCAAAACCGGGGGGGATGGCCACATCCGTGAAATGAATACTGATCGCGTTGTAGTCGACCACGGAGATGCCGTTGTTTTGGAGCAGCGCCTTTTGGGCGGGGCTTAGTTTTTTGGTGGAGAGGAGGGACTTGCCCCCTCTCCCGGGCCGAGAGGGAAGTCGCATGCCTGTCATTTCTTTTCCATTTCCTTTTTGATGCGTTCCATCAATGCATCGCCTCCTTTTCCCAGGATTTCCCGGGCACAGGCCCTGCCCAGGCCGGCCACCAGGGTGATGGGGACTTCCTTCTCAATTTCGTACTTCTCTTGCCCGTCCAGGGCCAGCAAGATGCCTTTAAAATGCAATTTTTCGTCCCGGATGGTCGCTAGTGCGCCTATGGGGGCCGTACAGCCGCCCTCCAATTCCCGGAGGAATTCCCGCTCGATCCAGGTACACAATTCCGTGGGCCCGTCGTTCAGCACCCTGAGGGCTTTTCGTACCTCGGTATCCCCTTCCCTGGCCACGATTAGCATGGCGCCCTGGGCAGGGGCCGGTACCATCCACTGGAGTTCGGTATGGGCTTCGGGTGTTTTCTGGATGCGCTCCAGGCCGGCTGCGGCAAAAATGGCGGCATCCCATGCGTTGTCCTGCAACTTTTGGAGGCGCGTATTGACGTTGCCCCTGAGGTCTTCTATCTCGTGCAAGGGGTATCGGTGCAGCCATTGGGCTTTTCGCCTTAAGCTGCCTGTGGCCACTACCCCTTCCGTATTCAGGAAGTCGAGGCCTTTGTGGACCAGGATGTCCCTGGGGTTGGCCCTTTTTAGTACGGCCGCCTGCACGATGCCTTTGGGGAGTTGGGTGGGTACATCTTTCATGGAATGCACGGCGATGTCAATCTCTTCGTTGAGCATCGCGATGTCCAGGGTTTTGGTAAAAATGCCTGTGATCCCAAGTTCGTAGAGGGGGACATCAAGCCGGAGGTCGCCGGTGGATTTTACAGGGACCAGTTCGCAGGGATGGCCCAGGGCTTCCAGTTGTTTTTGTACGGTAGTCGCCTGCCATAGCGCGAGTTCGCTATCGCGTGTCCCCATGCGGATGGCCTTTTTCATTTAGGCCACTGTTCTAGTTGGAACACCTTTTGGATCAATTCCAGGCTCTCTTCAGAATCAATATCCGCTGCTTTCAGGTGGTTGGCAAATTGTTTGGTGATCTTGTGGATGATGCGGTCAGATACAGCGTCCACGTGCTGCGCATTAAATCCGGAATGTTTTTTCGCCTGGAAGTCGAGTTCCTCATCCTTCATGGTCTTCAACTTTTTCTTAAGGGCTTTCAGGACAGGGGCGAATTTCCGGGTCTCCAGCCAGAGGGTGAAGTCTTTGCGTACTTCTTCGATGATCTTTTCTGCCTTGGGAACCTCGCGCTTGCGGAGTTCCAGCGTCTCATCGGTAATCTCGGAAAGTTTGTCCAGGTGCAGGACAGTGACGTTTTCCAGGTTGGCTACCTCTTCGTCCACGTTCTTGGGGATCGACAGGTCCAGGATCAGGAGGGGCCGCCGGTTATGAATCAGGTCTTTGGTAATGGTGGGCATGAGGGAACCCGTGGCTACCACCAGGACGTCGGTTTTCCGGATCTCTGTGGGTAGGTCACCGAAATCCTTGACGATGAGGTTGAATTTGCCTGCGATGCTTTCGGCCTTGCCCCTGGTGCGGTTGATCAGGGTGATATGCGGGTTCTGGGTATGCTTGATGAGGTTTTCGCACGTATTCCGGCCAATCTTCCCGGTACCAAACAACAGGATATTCTTTTCGGGGATGTCAGGTACGTGTTTCAGGATATATTGTACCGAGGCAAAGGCTACGGAGGTGGCCCCGCTGCTGATATCCGTCTCGTTCTTGATCCGTTTGCTGGCCTGTATCACGGAATTGCAAAGTCGCTCGATGAAAGGGTTGGCCAGGCCGTGTTTTTTGGAGCGGGCAAAACTGCGTTTGAGCTGGCTGATGATCTCAAAATCGCCCAGGATCTGGCTGTCAAGCCCGGTACCTACCCGGAAAAGATGGTCGATCGCTTCGTAGTTCTTGTAGATATAGGCCACTTCCTCAAAGGCCTCCGCATCGCCGGAGGAATTGTCGCACAACAACTTGATAAGTTGGTAGGGGTGTTGGGCGAAACCGTGGAGTTCTGTCCGGTTACAGGTGGAAATCACCAATAACCCGTCGATACCGGCTGCCTTGGCCTGGGTGAGCAATCGTTCCTTCGCATCTTCGTCCAGGCTGAACAAACCCCGCACATCGGCGTCTGCCTTCAGGTAACTGAGGCCTACCGAATAGAAAGAATTATGTTTTGAAATATGGTACTTCTTCATACACCGTCCATAGAACCCCACAAAAATAATTGGCTTGGGTGAGCAAAAGTAACGCTGGAAGAACTTTTTGTATCGATTAGGGATATACTGCTCCTTAATTTCGTAATTTCGGGGGACAATCAGTAATTATTCTGTCTGAAGGCTATACTATTTAGAAACATTCTAAATAAATTTATGAAATTTAATGCTTTATGGAATCAAAAAATGTCGCTGACGGGTCTTTTCAGGTCCTGTCGCTGGAAGAGGAATTTATCATCCTGAAAATGCAGCATGAAGGTCCCGGTAAATATCCGGTACAGCGTGCGGTAGACAGTAGTTTTATCCAATTTCACTTTTGCCTGAAGGGGCATGCCAAGTTTATTTTCAATGAAGGGCGGTATGCGCTGGATGTATCGGATGAGCAATCCCTTTTGTTGTACAACACCCAGCAGGACTTGCCCATCAACCTGGAGCTCAACCCCAGGACCTGGATGATCTCGGTCATCATGAGCATCCGTAAGTTCCATTCGCTGTTTTCGAGGGAGGCGGATTACATCCACTTCCTCAGCGCGGAGAACCGCGACAAGAAGTACTATTCACAGGAGGGGGTCAGCCCTGCGATCGCGGTCATCCTGAGCCAGGTCATGAGTTACAACCTGCACCCTTCCATCAAACCCCTCTACTTGCGGGCTAAGGTATATGAATTGATGGCCCTGTATTTCAACAGGAGTGAGGAATACGACATGGACCAGTGCCCCTTCCTGGCGGATGAGGAAAACGTAAAGCGGATCCGCAAGGCAAAGGAAATTATTATAGCCCGTATGGCCGAGCCTCCCACGCTTGCCGAGCTGGCCGATGAAATTGGCCTCAGCCTCAAGAAGCTCAAAGATGGGTTCAAAGAGGTATACGGGGATTCTGTCTATAGCTTCCTTTTTGATTACAAGATGGACTATGCACGGAAATTATTGGAAACCAACCAGTATAATGTTAATGAGATAGGCCTTAAGGTTGGCTATAGCACTTCCAGCCATTTTATCGCCGCTTTTAAGAAGAAGTACGGCACCACCCCTAAAAAGTACAGTATGGCTTTGAGTTGACGGCCGGGCCTGTCACAATTGCCATTTTCAAAACCACCATCCATTGCTTATGAACCTCAACCAGGTGACCATCCCTTCCAAAGATGTGCCTATTGCCATCGATTTCTACCAAAAACTTGGGCTCCACCTGATTGTCGACTCCCGCCCGCGCTATGCCCGCTTCGAATGCCCGGAGGGGGAGGCCACTTTTTCTATACATAGGGTAGAGCGCTTGCCGGAAGGTCCCGGGACCACGGTCTATTTTGAATGCGGGGATTTGGATGCCCGGGTGGCCGAATTACAGGCGTAGGGGATTCGGTTTGACACCCTCCCCGTAGACCAGCGCTGGTTATGGAGGGAGGCCCATTTACGGGACCCTGATGGCAATGCCATTATCCTCTATTACGCGGGAGAAAACCGCAAAAACCCCCCATGGCGGGTCGGCAGCGCAGATTAGGAGGCCGGAAACCTGCCTCGGTTAGCGGGAACCAATGGACAACGGCGGCGTATTGCCGCAGGTAGCCGCAGATGGTATAGCGGGAAGCGGTGGGCGTTTGGAAGGATAGACGATAGGAGCGAAGACTGGCCGGGGGAAGCAAGAGGATGGGGATGAACCCCCTGAGCCTTCCAAAGACAAGCTACAAACTTTTATCCCTGCTTGCTTTCTGCAGCGTTATCCCATAATTTGATAATGGGGTGGGGTTTAGGGCCCCATCCCCCAACCACCGTTTCATGGTTGATATTGCCTTACCGCATCACCACATACCCTCATACCCGGATCCGTACTGTTTCCCTGCAAGCGTTTTTCATTCCCTGGCAGTAATTTGAACCTGGGGTGGGGGGGCACCCCCCACTCGCCGAAGTATCCAGATTTCCTGCCACGTGCACATGGCCGCATCCTGTATAACCCTATGACCGAACAACCACGTGACCGTACCCGTATCCCTACGGTTTCCCTGCAAGCTTTTTTCATTCCCGGGCGCTAACTTGAATCCGGGGTGGGGCTTGGAGCCCCTGTTGATGTCCGAGTCTTTAAACGCGATTTTGTGTTTGACAATGGGCATCCCCACGACCAAGAGGGGATTGAGGGGTGTGTCCTACGCGCCTGAATAGCATGGTAAAACCCATGCACCCACCCCTTGGTTGTGGGTAGGGTTCCAGCCAGCACAATAGCCCCTAACTACCATCACGCCCCGACACCCCCTATCCATTGCTTGCTTTTACCAGCATAGAAGGTTATCCTGAAACCGGGACGCGGTTTAGGGCCCCATCCCCGACCACCGTTGCAAATTAATAACCGCATTCCCGCATCCCCGCAGAATCGCCTGTACATACCGTATATTTCCGTATCTTATGATGCTGAAAATGAAATCCACCACTATATGAAAAAGTACCTGCTACTAGCGGCCGTTGGCACCGGCATCATCGGATTATTGGCGTTTGACCAACAAGGGGAGCATCAGAAGGCCAGCCTTTTCCCGGGGGCCTCCCTTAGCCAGTCACCCCAGGTCCTGGTATTTAGCAAGACGGCCGGCTACCGGCATAAGTCTATTGAAAAAGGGGTGGCTACCCTTAAAGAAATGGGCGCAACCCACAATTTTGAGGTGGCCCATACAGAAGATTCCCTGGCCTTCGCAACAGGCAACCTAAAAAAATACCAATTGATTATTTTCTTAAGCACCACCATGGATGTGCTGGGTACGGAACAGGAAGAAGCCTTTAAAAACTATATCAATGGCGGGGGTGCCTACCTGGGGATCCATGCCGCGGCCGATACGGAGTACGACTGGCCCTGGTACGGGAAGTTGTGCGGGGCCTGGTTTAAGAGCCACCCCAAACAGCAGGAAGCCCGAATGGTCATCTTAGACCCCGATTTTCCGGCCACCACCCATTTAGGGGCGGAATGGCGGCATTTTGACGAATGGTACAATTACAAGGAGATTAGCCCTGATCTGAAGGTGCTGATGAAGCTGGATGAATCTTCCTATGAAGGCGGTGAAAACGGGGACAACCACCCCATTGCCTGGTACCAGGAGTTTGATGGGGGAAGGGCTTTTTATACGGGCCTGGGCCATACGGAGGAGGCCTATGACGATCCCAAATTCCGGCAGCATTTGCTCGGAGGTATCTCTTGGTGCCTTGGCAGGGAGTAGCATATGACTTTTTATGTCCGCTTTCTCCTGTGACAAAGCCCCTGTGACTATTGGACCGCTGACACAAGCGGTAAATGCCTTCGTTCCCTGAATGATCTTTTCAGTGCGCATGACTACCTTTCAATTCGGGAGGGGTTTGGCACCCCTGGAATGAAAGGCCACTTCAACAGCCGGGGAAGGAATCGAAAAGGTCGAAAATGGGCGGTTTACGCCCATCAGGCGTTTCTGGCTCCGTTTAAGGTTTACAGCGGCCTGGCCACCATAATGCCGGTGTTGTGGCGGATAGCATTCAAATAATCGGTGAGGGGAAGCCGGGAGACCTCCACTTTTTCATTCGCCGAGGAGGCGTGTAGTAAATGGATGCGCCCGTCGGGCATGCGGATGGCAAATCCGGTGTGGGTGACGTCCAGGCCTTCTATGGAAGTAGCCAGCGCAATGATGTCGCCCGTTTTCAGGAGGTGCTCCTTGCTGGCGATCTTGTCTTTGGCCAGTACATAGATTGGGCGGCCGTTGAGGTAGCGCTCGGAGGCTTTTATTTTCAGGTAATTGTTATCATCGCTGAGGAAGGGGTAGAGGTCACGGTGCGAACTCATAAAATTGATGTCCTTCATAATGGGGTTTCCCCCCAATTCCTGAGTAATATCCTTAACAATGCCCTTCTTGTCATTGTTTGCGATCCACTCCGAAAAGTAGTGCAGGCGGGAAGGGTAGCCCTTGAGCTTCCCATCTTTGTACCGGATGGTTTCCAGGATACGGGCGAAAGCGTCCAGACTTGCTTCCCCCCGGCTCAGCAGGTAGCCCAGGGTTAAGACGTTTTCCACGAAGGTCGTGCAATCTAACCCCTGCAGGTTGATCACCAATGATTCTTTCTCGCCTACTTCAAGGGTCTGGGCCACATACGGGGTTCCCAGAAAGGTTTTGCCAATGGTCGCCAGGGTATCGCCATAGGATGGTTGGGCGAGGGCCTTTATTTCTTCCATGCGCCGTTCAAAGGCAGCCTTGTCCTGGGCAGAGCACACCATATCCTGGGCATTTATCTGGATGCCCCACAAGAAGATGGCAGTAACTAGGATTAGGTTTCGCATGGTCGTGCGTTCAAAGCTATCAAAATTACTTCTTAAAACCCATATCCAAGGCGCGCTTTTTCGTTAGGTTCAAATACCACGGCCCTGGGGTGGTCTTTCAGCATAAATTCTTCGGTCACATAGCGCATCACCTCCGCCTCCGTGTCGGTATCGGCCATTCGCAGGCCCTTTCCTTTGTAAAACGGACGTGTACTGAGGGGGGCGTCGACCGGAAATACCAGTAACACCATCTTAAAGTTTTTGTTGAAGTCGAGCTGGCTTTTGCGCTTAAAATAGTACCCGGTACAGTCCCTGTCCCCGTAACGGATGGGGCGCTCCCCAACAAACTGAACGGTATCTACCAAAGGGTCAAAATGCTCATCCCCGTAAAGCGCGGCGGCTGCCAGTTGCTGTTGACTGGCGTATTCCGTAGGAAAAAGTGATATTTGACCTACGGCATGTAACTTATTGAATAATAGGTTTCTGCTATTAATATTGGCTGCCATGGAATCAATCATACCAAAGGGTATATACGTGCCTTCCCGGGCCAACAGTGCTACATAGGTGGTGCGGATTTCCGGGTCTTCCACCTCGTAGAGCCGGCGGAAGAACGACTGTACTTCCCGGTCCTTCTTAAAGGGGAAGAGGAGGACGGTGTAGTCTTCCAGCAATTTGCGGTGCTGACGGTTGTTTTTACTAAAGGTGCCACTTTGAACACGGCTTTGATTTTCGGTCCCCAGCTGGCGTTTCAGCTGCATATTCGCATCGCTCAGCAAGGGGCGCAGGTATTTCTTGTACCGGCTGGCCTTGATTTCCCCCTTGCCCACCAGGGTGGCCAGCATGGAAATAATAGGCTCCTTGTATTCGCTGATATTGCTGTATTCCAGCAGGTCGGGGAAGAGGGAGCGTGCCAGTGGCAGGCTGTCGTTGTACGGTGCAAAGATGCGGGCAATCTCAAAGGGGTTGGAAACCAAAGGCAGGTCTTGCGACAGCAGCTCGAGGAGGCGTGCGGCCGATGGGCCGTCCGCCTGTTGGGCCGTGGCTTGCAGGATACGTGTCTGTGCATTGGAATTGCTGTACGACCGCTCATAAAACTCCTTCAGGAATTGCCGTACCCTGGGTTGGTCCATAAAGCCCAGTTCCTTCAAAAGGTGGCTCTGGATATGTTCCTTGTCCCCCGAAAAATCATAGGTGGCCACATACGTTATCAGGCTGTCCGCGTGCCGTTCATCAAAAAGGAGGTAGCGGTAGCCTTTCATTACAATACTGTCATTGGCCCTCAGGGCGGCAAAGAAATCAGCGGTTTTGTCTTCCATCAGGTCCCTGCCTATAAGGGTGTCCAGGGGTCTGAAATGGGTAAAGAATTCCGAGACAAAACGGCTGGGTTGGTTCAGGGTATCCAGTCCGGCCTTCAATTCGTATAGCAACCCGCCCTTTACCACGTTTTTTACAAGGATACCCCGGCTACTGGCCGTATCGGTTAAGGTAAGCAGGAGTTCATGGGAACCATCGGCACCAGTTTGTTGCCGTTGTTCTTTGATCAGGAAGCTGGCCCCGGCATATTGTTTTTTTCGCAACGCCCATACCGAGTCGATGTTGGGGAAGGTCATATAGTCGTGGCTCTTGTTCAGGGTCACCGTGATGGCTTCATTGTTGGCGTGTTGGTAGATAGTTTTCTTGGTGTACGGGTGGTAGGGTTTTATCTCCTTCTGGCTTTTATAGTGCCCCATGTTGGTTTCCACAAATTTTTTGGGGGCGATGGGGGAGCGTGTCGTAAAATACAGGGCCGTATCCCGGATTTGGTTGAATGCTTCCCCATACTCGGGCTCCTGCAGTGCAAAGGAATCAAAATACGCCTTGGCCAGGCCTTCCCTGGGCGTGAGGATCCCCAGCAGGAAATAATCACCCCGGCGAAGCACGGATTTCAGGTACAGCCTTTGGCTTCCCCCCTGGTTAAAAGGCGCCGAGGAGGCCAGGGAAAAGGGTTGCGGGGCTGCGTATTCCGGTTTCAGGTCCAGGTTTTGGTAAAAACGCTGCTGTATCTGCCGCAATTCAAAACTATCCTGTTCTATAAAGTCGAAATCGTTCAGGGTGGCCTGTTGCAGGAAGTAATAGGATTCGCTGGCGGGGTCGAAACCTTCGGCACGGCGGTTCCCGTTTCGCTTTTGGTTGACGAAGCGGTGGTTGGCCGGGAAGGTGACCTTAAAGTCATTGAAGGCCGAGGTAAGGACCTTGGTCCCTTCTTTGGGGCGTTTAAATTGCAGGCTGTTGAAAATAGCATCGGAGTAGCGGGTCACATAGTCATCCTGCCCGCCCATTTTAAATATCACTACCTCCAGGGGGGTGGTGTAGATCTGGTACCGTTGCTGGTCGCCGTTTTTAAGCTGGTTCCGGATATCGAGCCCTTGATAGCCCTGGTGGCTGATGCGCCTTTTTTCCAGGATTCTGCCCGGTATATTTTCAAACAACAATCCTTCCAGGTCTTCAACGGTATAGCCGGCCTTGCGGTTGATCCTGGAATAGGTGGGGATGCGGTGTACCATCAGGTAACTGCCGTTGGTAAGGTCTGGGGAGATATAGGTAATGTGCTGCCCTTCAGCCACCGGGTACAATTTGTGTGGGAGTAGCATACTGAAAAAGCCATCTTCCGGGCCCTGGGCCTGCAGCTCGGGTTTCCGGAAACTGCGATCGAACTTATCCTTGAGCCGGCTTCCTTCTGCCGTTGCCTGGGAGACCAGTGGACGAAGCGTATAGCCCCTTTGCTCCAGCAGGGAAATCACCCCTTTATCCCCCGGAAGGTGGGCGGCCCCTATGCCTGCAAACACCTTGGCTTTGCGGATGGCGGAGTCCAGGCGCCTGGCCATGTTCTCATTGCGGATGTAGAGCATGTTGGTCAGGTAATGGTCTGTATACATCGCCCGGTCTATGGAGTCGAGTAACGCGATATTGCGCTCCCGGTAGGCATCCTGCATGAGCGACATCAGGTCGCTCTGCCGCATTTTTTCCTGCAGCCATTCATCGGGTTTACGCTTCATGGCATTCAGGCTGGCCCGGCCCACGAGGGCCTGGGATTCCTCAAGGTCTTCGAGGGCTAAAATGGGTTTGCCAAATTTACTACCGGCCTGGTAGATAAACATATCCAGGTAGGTTTCCTCTTCAAAGTTCTGTGAATATTCGTTGGTGCGGTACAAGATATTGTTTACCAGGCCATCGTCCGAGGCCAATAAAGAGGCCAGGTCTTTACGGTCCGGGGAGCGAAGGCTGAAAGCCTCGGTATAGAACCCCTTGGTGATAAACCCATGTCCGCTCCTGCTGTCGTCCGTATCGCTTTCCAACCAGGTGGCAGGGTCCGATTCCAGCGCTACCACCTCACTCTGGTCCAGGGCTTCGTAGAAGACGTCATCCAGCAAAAAGGCGATTTTCTTGCTTACATGCATGGTTCCGTAAAGGTAGGAGGGCTGTTCCAGGCCATTACCGGATATTTCCCAAAGAAGGCTGTTGGAATCCTGGGGGAAACTCAACAAGGGAAGGCAAAACCATAGTATGCAATAAATACTGCGCATGGGTATAGGTTGGTCGGGTCGGATTGGGTATCCTTAATAACGCCTATTTTTCCACTCTATTTTCCAAAGCGCCCAGATTTTTCAGGTAGAGGCGGCTGTGTGCCAGGCTTTCGGGGTGGTTTTTCTGGAGGTAGGTGATCAGTTTTTCGCGCACCATTACCCGAAGTTCCCATGCGGTGGGTGAGTCCTTGGCACTCATCAGTGCCCGTATTTCCACGTGCTGCGCCTTTGAGTCCGTGACCTGCAGCACATTTACCTTCCCGTCCCACAGGTCGGTTCCTTTCAGGATGCGTGTCAGTTCTTCCCGCAGCGCCTCGAAATCAACATTGTAGTCGGTATAGAGGAAGACCGTTCCCAGGATGTCAGCCGACGTTTTGGTCCAGTTCTGGAAGGGTTTTTCTATAAAATAGGTGGTGGGCACGATCAACCGGCGCTTGTCCCAGATAGCCACCACCACATAGGTGAGGGTAATCTGTTCTATGCGACCCCACTCACCTTCAACGACCACCACATCGTCTATTTTTATGGGCTGGGCGATGGCGATCTGGATACCTGCCAGGATGGCCCCGATCATCCGCTGGGCAGAAAAGCCAATGATGATACCTGCCACCCCGGCAGAGGCAAAAATACTAACCCCCAGCTCGCGGATCTCCTCAAAACTCATCAGGGCGAAGCTCAGGGCAAGGATGATGACGATAAAGATAAAGATGCGCTCCAGGATGGTGAATTGGGTGTACACCTGCCGGGCCCTCAGGTTGTCGGTGGCATGCACATCGTATTTCTGCACGATCAGTGCTTTGATCAGCTTCAGGATTTTGATGATCAACCAGGCAAAAGAGGTGATAAAAAGCAGGGTACTCGTTTTTTTAAACCAGTAGGTATAATCAGTTAGCCCCAGCAGGTCCCGTAGCGATGCCATACGGATGAGGATAGACAACAGGATGAAGACCAGGGGGAGCGAAATTTTCTTGACCGTGTCTGTGGGAATTGGAGACTTCGGGTTTTTGCCAAGTCGTCGCAAGTATGCGATCACACCAATATAGGCCCCAATCATCAGGATAAGGCCAATGATCAAAAAGACCAGGGCCTCCTCATTTTTGTTGCCGCCAAAAATTTGTTCCAGCATGTTTGTGGGTCTTTTACGGGCAAGTTACTAAAATCAATTGGGCCGGCCCGGTGATGATTGGCTTTGCCTATACCTAAATAGTGAAAGTTATGGCGCAGGATATGGGGTAGTTGGGCAAGTTCATGTATTTTTGAGGGTCTAAAAAGAGAATTGCAGTGAAAGGAGTACTATTGGTGAACCTGGGATCCCCGGACAGCCCTACCGCAAAAGATGTCAAGCCCTACCTGGATGAATTCCTGATGGATGAGCGTGTCATAGACGTGCCATTACTGTTGCGCAACCTGTTGGTGCGGGGCATCATCCTTCAAACGCGACCGAAGCGGTCGGCCAAGGCCTATGCCAGGATATGGTGGGAGGAAGGATCGCCCCTGATTGTCATTTCGGAACGCTTCCGCGATAAACTCGGCCAACAACTCAATCTGCCGGTGGCCCTGGGTATGCGCTATGGCTCCATGACCATCAGGAAGGCCCTGGAAGAATTGCAGGCTAAAGGCGTGACCGAGGTATTGCTGGTACCCCTGTACCCCCATTACGCCATGTCGTCTTACGAGACCGTGGTGGTCAAGGCCATGCAGGTACAAGAGGAACATTTCCCCAAAATGGCCCTCACCACCCTGCCGGCTTTTTACAGGAACGACGATTATATACGGGTGCTGGCCCAGAGCATTTCCGATGGGCTGAAGGATTTTGACTATGACCATGTGCTTTTCTCCTACCACGGCATTCCGGAGCGGCACATCCGGAAATCGGACCCCACCAAATTCCATTGCAAGATCGACGGTCGCTGCTGTAGCATCAATTCAGTCGCCCACCATACCTGCTACCGCCACCAGTGTTACGATACCACCGAACGGGTCAAAAAGGCCCTGGGCCTACCCGCTGAAAAAGTAAGTAGCTCTTTCCAGTCGCGCCTGGCGGGCGATCCCTGGTTGAAGCCGTATACCGACTTTGAGTTTGAGCGCCTGGCGAAGGCGGGCAAAACCCGCCTGGCGGTGATCACCCCGGCCTTTGTGGCCGATTGCCTGGAGACCCTGGAGGAGATTGCCATGGAGGGGGAGGAGCAATTCCATGAAGCCGGTGGCGAATCCTACAAGCACATCCCTTGCTTGAATGACCGGGAGGATTGGGTGGCGCTCATGGCGAAATGGGTGAAGGAATGGGAAACGACCGGAGCCCTCCCTGTTTAAAACCAATAGGTATTTTGATTGCCGGTTTATGTGCCAGTACACGGCCCTGACCGTCCGCGTCAGGACGAAGCAATCTCATGACCCACACCGCATAGGTGGGATTACGTCACTTCGTTGGTAATGACGTTGTTTCATAGAAGGGTGGGCTATTTTGTGTTCAGCTATTTTAAGGTACCCGTCATTGCGAGGCGCGCGCAAGCGCAACGAAGCAATCCCATCAGGGAGTGCACCTTCATTGCGAGGTCCTGACCGTTAGCGTCAGGACGAAGCAATCTCATTAAAAATGGGGACAAGGTCCGCCGCAAGTTTTCTGCAGTGAAAGGCCATATCTTGAACCTGGGGCGGGGTTTGGAACCCCATCCCCCAACCACCGAGTCCGGAGGATCACCGCAGCACCACGTTACACGCATTACCCGTACCCCATAATATCGTATTTTTGACGCCATGGCAAAAGTCTCTTCAGAGCAGTTGGGTACAGAACCCATAGGGAAGTTGTTGATAAAGCAAGCGGTACCCGCATCCATCGGCATCCTGGTGATGAGCCTGAACATTCTGGTGGATACCATTTTTGTGGGCAACTGGATCGGTTCCATCGCCATTGCCGCCATCAACGTGGTCCTGCCGGTTTCCTTCTTTATCGCCGCCCTGGGTATGGCCATTGGAATTGGCGGTAGCAGCATCATCTCAAGGGCCCTTGGGGCGGAAAACCAGGAAAAGGCACTTAAAACCTTTGGTAACCAGATCAGCCTTACCCTTTTGGTGACCATCAGCATGGTGGCCTTGGGCCTGTATTACGTAGACAGCCTCATCCCTGCCTTTGGGGGCAAGGGGGCCATATTTGACCCCGCCAAGATCTACTATACCATTGTCCTGTACGGGGTGCCTTTCCTGGCCCTCTGCATGATGGGGAACACCGTCATACGCGCTGAGGGCAAGCCCCGGTTTGCCATGGTGGCCATGATTATCCCCTCTGTGGGGAACCTCATCATGGACTATGTCTTTATCTATGTGTTCGACTGGGGCATGCACGGGGCAGCATGGGCGACCACCGGCAGTTACCTGCTCTGTTTTTTTTATATCCTCTGGTTCTTTTTTTCCCAGAATTCCGAACTCAAGATCGGCTGGCACCACCTGGGGCTGGAACGGCCTATTTTGAAGGAAATGGGATCCCTGGGCTTTGTCACCCTGGCCCGGCAAGCGGTCACCAGTATTACGTACCTTTTGTTGAACAACATCCTCTTTGAGTTGGGGGGAGAGGCACAGGTGGCGGTCTACGCCATCATCGCCCGCATGCTGATGTTTGCCCTTTTCCCGGTTTTTGGGGTTACCCAGGGCTTTTTGCCTATCGCGGGCTTTAATTATGGCGCACAAAAATACCAAAGGGTACGAGAATCGATCAACACGGCTATTGCCTATGCAGCCATCATGGCTTCCCTGGTATTTGTGGGACTGATGGTCTTCCCGGCGGAGATTGCGGACCTTTTCCTGAGCGACCGCGAAGGGATGAGTACCCACGAACTGGCAACTAACAATTTTGTGCTGGAACATAGCCCGGCGGCCATGCGTTGGGTATTTGCAGCTACGCCCATCATCGCGCTGCAACTCATAGGCGCTGCCTATTTCCAGGCCATTGGCAAGGCCAAACCGGCCCTTTTGCTGACCCTGACCCGCCAGGGCTTCTTTTTTATACCGCTCATTCTTATTTTGCCCTGGTACCTGGGGGAGCTGGGTGTCTGGATCTCGTTCCCCATCGCCGATACCTTGTCTACACTGGTCACGGGCTATTATTTGAGGAAGGAAGTGCGGAGGGAATTGGTCAGTGGGCAGAAGGAGTAAGACCTGCCAGGTTTTCAAAACCTGAAAGGTCTAATTTGGCTACCTACGGTGCTCCGCCGACTGCCCATTAAAGAATGGCCTTCACCATCGTATCCCGCATGGCAGCCTCCGGAAGTTTCCCATAACCGGCCCGTACATTGTCGGCCATATGATGTGGTTTGGAGGTGCCCGGGATGACGCAGGTGACCGCCTCGTTGGACAGGATAAACTTCAGGAAATACTGCCCCCAGCTATGGATATCAAAGTCGGCCGCCCATTCGGGTAGTGCTTTGTTCCTGACCGCGCCAAACAATGAGCCACTTTCATACGGTTGGTTGATGAGTACCGCGGTACCGTGTTTCCTGCAGGTGTCAAAGAGGGATTTTTCGGCATGCCGGGACCTGAGCGAATAGTTGAACTGTGCAAAATCGGGATTTTCGGTTCGTATGATCTCTTCCAGGGCCCCGTGGGCCGAATCCAGGTAATGGGTAATGCCCCAGTACTGCAATTTGCCTTGTTCCTTCCAGTCTCTCAGGGTCTTTACATGCGTCTTCCAGTCGACCAGGTTGTGAATCTGCATCAGGTGCATGGATGTTCGTTGCATCCGTTGCAGGGACGTTTGCATTTGCCGGATGCCCGCGTCCCGGCCACTGGTCCAGACCTTGGTGGCGTAAAAGTAGTCCCCCGCATACCCTGTCGCCTGGGTCAGGGTCCCTACTACCGCTTCTGAGCGCCCGTACATGGGGGAAGAATCAATCACTTTCCCGCCATTTTCCCTCAGGATGCGGAGTACCGCTGTCAGGGGTTCCAGTGCTGACGGGGTGTTGGCGACATCAAAGGTCTGCCAGGTCCCCAAGCCTACCACCGGCAGGGCTTCTCCTGAGGATGGGATTTTTCGTTGCCTCATGCCTTGGAGCGGGTTAAAAATACCCAGGGCCGGAAGGCTGACCATGGCCAGCCCGGCCAGGCTTGTTCTTTTAAGGGCTTCCCTGCGGTTTAGGGGCATTGTAGGGTTGGGTTTTGTTGGATTCGCATTTTAAAACGATACGAGTAAGCTAAGAAAAATATTCCAAGAGTAACAACCTTACCGCCTCAGTATGAAACCTTCAGGACAGATTTCGTTTTATAAGGGAGAACTTGGAGTACGTCGTCCCCGCCAAAGCGTCAGGACGAAGCAATCTCACCAAGGAGAGCAACCGTCATTGCGAGGCGCGCGCAAGCGCAACGAAGCAATCTCATGACCCTGCCCGCATAGGTGGGAATACTTCACTTCGTTCGTAATGACGTGTTTTAAGAAGTGGCGGGCCATTTTGTGCTCAGCCATATTACGGTACCCGTCATTGCGAAGTACGCGCAAGCACATCGAAGCAATCTCACCAAGGAGTGCAACCGTCATTGCGAGGCGCGCGCAAGCGCAACGAAGCAATCTCATGACCCTGCCCGCATAGGTGGGAATACTTCACTTCGTTCGTAATGACGTGTTTTAAGAAGTGGCGGGCCATTTTGTGCTCAGCCATATTACGGTACCCGTCATTGCGAAGTACGCGCAAGCGCATCGAAGCAATCTCATCAAGGAGTGCAACCGTCATTGCGAGCCCTGGCCACCAGTGCCAGAGCGTCTTTGGTCCAAAGGGAGGAATCCTATACCCGGGCAACTCCCAAATCGCCAAAAATTGATTTTAATAAATATTTAACGATTTATAATGCACTGAAAAACAGAATGATAAGTAAAATAATGAATTTACTGTTTAAACCTTTACACAAAAAGTTAATCAAATAAAGTAGATTGAAGGAACCAAGGTTGTCCAAGCCCTTAAAAGGCTGTATTTTAAAGGTTCAGCAGGGATTATCCTTTTAAACGACAGATTATCAACACACCAACCCACATAACCCAACAAAGTACTGACAGGGTATGTAAGCCCTTTGACCTCGTTTTGGCCATAGGTCACCGTATATCCCCACGCCCCCCTGGCTTGCTGAGGATTACTGCAGGGCTGTTCATGAGCTTATTGTTTTTAAACTGCGCCCCCAGGCCGCGGGTGACAGGACTGCCTTTTAAAGAGGCGGGTATCCCATTCTCCACTACAGGCACCGATCTAATCCCGGAACGCTGGTGGACCACTTTTGAGGACCCGGAATTGAATGCACTGGTAGACAGTGCCCTGAGCAAGAACCTGGACCTGGCCGTTACCTGGCAGCAGTTCCGGGCTGCTGAAGCGGTGGTGCGAAGGGAAGGGGCCGACCGCTATCCCCAGGTGGATTTCGGGGCCCAAAACGCTGTCCGCTTTCCCAAACCGGATTTTGCCGGAGGAGAGAATGTGCAATTTGGGGTCTCCGCCAATTACGAAGTAGATCTCTGGGGACGTATCCGCAATAGCGTCCTGGCCGAGAATTACCGGGCCAGCGCCAGCCTGGCCGATTACCAGGCCGCGGCCCTTTCGCTCTCTGCCGAGCTTACCCTTGCCTGGTACAGGCTCCTGGCCGCCCGTAGCCAACTGGCCCTGGCCCGGGAGCAGATTGCCACCAATGAGAACATCGTTAAGTTAATTCGCGCCCGTTTCGGGGGTGGGCAGGTACGGGCGGTAGATATCCTCCGGCAAACCCAACTCCTGGAAGCCACCCGCAACCAGCGTATCTTCTTTGAGATCAATGTGGCCCTCCTCGAGAACCAATTGGCCGTACTGCTGGGCCGTCCCCCGCAAAAGGACCTGGCCCTGGAAACAGACTCCCTTCCTGCCTTGCCACCCTTGCCCGATACAGGCCTGCCCATGGACCTCATCCGCCGCCGCCCCGATGTGCAGCAGGCCTATTTGCAACTGCTGGCGGCAGACCGCGACCTGGCCTCTGCCGTACGCAGCCAGTACCCCCGGCTTTTCGCACAGACCTCCGGACAGTTCCGGGCCAATGATTTCCAAACACTACTGGATGAATGGGCCTACAACCTGGCCGGGAACCTTGTGGCCCCCCTCTTCTACGGGGGACGCCTCAGGGCCGAGGCCGACCGTAACCGGGCCGTGAAAGAACAACAGCTCAACAACTACGGCCAAACCGTACTGATCGCCTTCCGCGAAGTGGAAGACGCCCTGATCCGTGAACAAAAACAGGCCGAACGCCTGGACGTATTGGAACGCCGCCTGGACCTGGCCCAAAAGACCAATGCACAGCTGCGCAACGAATTCCTGAATGGGCTGAGCGTTTACCTGGACGTCCTGCTGGGGCTGGACCAGGAACAACAATTGAGGCGCGATTTTATAGACGCCCGGCTGGAGCAACTTGAGATCCGCATTGCCCTCTACCGCTCCCTGGCGGGAAGTTTTGAAACCGAAAGAACCCAAAGCCTTTCCCTGAACCTGCCCGAAAGGGCCCCGGGCGAATAGGCTTTAACGCGATAAGACACTATGGACACCAAAAAAATTATACTTATCTGCCTCGGCATCCTGCTGGCTGGAGCCTTGGTAACCGCCCTGATCTTTATGACCGAGCCCACGGCCAAAAGTGAAGGAGCTGTGAAGGAATCGGCCATGTTGGTCGATGTGGTCCCGGTAGAACAAGGCACCTTTCAACCCCGGATTGCCGCCACCGGAACGGTGAGGGCCGAGGAAGACGTTCAGTTGGGCCCCTTGGTAGGGGGGCAGGTCATCCGCCGGTCATCGGCGTTTACCCCAGGGGGGTTTGTGAAGAAAGGCGAGGTACTCTTGCAGATAGATCCAGCTGATTACCGCAACACCCTGGAGCTGCGTAAAAGCGAGCTGTTGCAGGCACAGACCGACCTCAACGTAGAAATGGGCCGCCAACAGGTAGCCCGGCAGGACCTGGCCCTGGTAGGGGACGATACCCTTACCCCTGAAGAAGAGGCCCTGGTACTGAGGCAACCCCAGCTGGATGCGGTAAGGGCCCGGGTAAAAGCGGCCAGCGCGGCGGTAGACCAGGCAGCGCTCAACCTGGCGCGTACCACTATCCGGGCGCCTTTTGACGCCCATGTCCTGAGCCAGAATGTGACCGCCGGGTCCCAGGTATCGCCCGGTGACAACCTGGGCCGGTTGGTAGGGACCGAATATTACTGGGTAGAGCTCACCCTGCCGGTGACCATGCTCCAATGGCTCACCTTCCCCGATGCCCAACACGATAAAGGGACTACCGTGCGAATCATGAACCGCACCGCCTGGAAGGGTGGGGCCTTCCGAGAAGGGGAACTCTATAGCCAGGTAGGGGCCCTGGATGCACAGACCCGCCTGGCCCGCGTCCTGGTAAGGGTAGACGACCCCCTGGCCCGCAACCCCGGGAACAGGGACCTGCCTATCCTGATGATCGGCTCTTTTGTAGATGCCGAGATCCTGGGCAAGCCTGTGGAAGACGTGGTAAAGATCAGCCGGGACCACCTGCGCACCAACCAGACCGTCTGGGTGATGAAAGACGGGAAGCTGCAGATCCGGGAGGTGGCCGTGGTGCTGAGCGATGTCGAAAACACTTATATCAATGAAGGCCTGGAGGCCCAGGACCGCATAGTGACCACCAGTTTGAGCACGGTGGTAGACGGAATTGGCTTACGCACCGAATCGGATACCCCGGCAGAAGGAGAAACAGGAATGAAGGTTAGTACCGCTGAAGACTAGAAACCCATGGAAGAGGAAAAAGATAACATATCCATAAAGGAAGGAGCCATCGCCTATATGGCCCGTAATTCCGTTGCGGCCAACTTGTTGATGATCATCCTGCTGGCCGGGGGCATCTGGACCATGTTCCACATCCAGAAAGAAGTGTTTCCCCAATTCCAGCTGGACTTTGTGGAAGTAAATGTGGTGTACCCCGGTTCGTCCCCCGCCGAGGTAGAACAGGGCATCCTGTTGCCGGTCGAGGAGGCCGTGCGGAACGTGGAGGGCATCAAGGAGATTGTATCCACCGCCCGCGAGGGTTCCGGTACGGTGAGCATAGAACTGATCGCGGGGACCGACCGGATGAAGGCTTTCCAGGACATCGACCAGGAAGTCAACCGCATCCGTACCTTTCCTGATGATATAGAACAACCGGAAGTGGCGCTTCAGTCGCGCCGACAGGATGTGATGGAGGTAAGCCTCTATGGGGAGGTAGACGTTTGGACGCTTCGCAAGCTGGCCGAACGCCTGCGGACTATCCTCCTGAGCAACCCCGAGATCACCCAGGTGGAATTTGGCAATGTGCCCGACTATATGACCCATGTGGAAATATCCAGGCATAACCTGCGGCAATACAACCTCACCCTGGGGCAGGTGGCCGATATCATCCGCCAGAGCAGTGAAGATGTTCCTGCCGGGGCGGTAGAGACGCGTTCCGGCGAAATACTGCTCCGCATGCTGGAGCGCAAGCAATGGGCCGAAGAATTTGGAGAGATCACCATTTTATCCTCTGCCTCCGGCGCTAAGGTGACCCTGGAAGATATCGCCACCATCCGCGACGGCTTTGAAGAAGTGGGTTTTTACGGGGAGTTCAACGCCCGGAAGAATATCGGGCTGGAGGTCTTTAGGGTAGGCGATCAATCGCCCATGGAGATTGAGAAAAAGGTGTTGGAGGTCATGGAAGGTTTCCAGTTGCCCCCGGGCGTGCAATGGCGGGTAGACAGCAATCGGGCCGAGGACTTCAGGGAGCGGCTGTCGCTCTTATCGGAAAACGGTATCCTGGCCATCGTGATTGTGTTGCTGATCCTCACCCTCTTTTTGGAATACCGCCTGGCCTTCTGGGTGATGATGGGGATGACGGTCTCCTTTGTGGGCGGGATCATCCTCTTGCCGGCCATAGGCGTGAGCATCAATATGATTTCTATGTTTGGTTTCCTCGTCGTGTTGGGGATCGTGGTGGACGACGCCATTGTGGTAGGCGAGAATGTATATGAATACCGGCAAAAGGGGTATGGCTTTATGGAAGCGGCGATCAAAGGGACCAAAGACGTGGCCAAGCCGGTGACCTTCAGCATTATCACCACCATCATCGCCTTTGTACCCCTCTTGTTTATGCCGGGTGAAAACGGGAAATTCTGGTGGCCATTGCCAGCGGTAGTGATCGTCATCCTGGCGGTATCCCTCCTGGAAGCCTTGTTTATCCTGCCTTCCCACCTGGGGCATATTGAGAAGAAAAAGGAAAAAAACAGGGCCGTCCAAAAATTGGAACACTACCAGCAACGCTTTGCCACTGGTTTTAATAAGGTGATAGCCACCTACTACCGGCCCTTCCTGGATAAATGCCTGGAGTACCGGTACGTCACCCTGAGCGCTGCCCTGGCCCTGCTGGTCATGGTAGGGGGGTATGGCCTGAGTGACCATATGGGGATGATCATGATGCCCGAGGTAGCCGCAGATGAGATCGAAGCCGGCGTATTGCTACCGGTAGGGACCACGCCAGACCAGGCCGCCGTGGTGGCCCGGGAGGTGACCGCCGCTACCGAGCGCATGTTTGAGGAACACAATTTGTACGAGGTGGCCGAGGGGATCAAGACCAATGTGCGGGGCTCCAATTTTGTGGATGTTGAAATCGTGATGCGCCCGCCGGACGAGCGTGAGATGTCGGCGGGGGAGGTAATCGCCCTATGGCGCGACAATATAGGCGACATACAGGGGGTAGACCAAATTACCTTTGAGGCAGAGCGTGGCCCGGGGGGATTCCAGCAGGACATCAGTGTAGACCTGAGCCATTCGGACATCGATGTGCTCGAACGCGCCTCTACGGCCTTCCTGGAGCGGATGGAGCTGTTTGAAAACACCCGGGATGTGAATGACAACTACAACAAGGGCAAGCTGCAGTACGACTTTAAGCTGCTTCCCGAGGGCCGCAACCTGGGGCTTACCTCCAATATGGTGGGACAGCAGGTGCGGGATGCCTTTTTTGGGGCCCTCGCCATGCGGCAGTTGCGGGGGAACAACGAGATTGAGGTGCGGGTAAAATTGCCTTATGAAGAACGAAAGGACATAAGGAACCTGGAGGACTTTTTGATCCGTACCCCGGACGGGGTGGAGATTCCCTTGCTGGATGTGGTGCGGATAGAGCCCCGGGAGGCCTTTACCAGCATCAACCGCCGGGATGGCCGGCGGGTAGTCAACGTGGGCATGGATGTGGAACCCTCCAATGCGGTGGGTCGCGTCCTGCAGCGGGTAGAAACCGAGGTGTTGCCACAGTTGCGGACCGATTTCCCGGGTATCACCTGGACCTATGAGGGTAGCCAGGCGGATATGCGGGAGAGTACCTCCAGCCTCTGGGGCGGTTTCAGCATGGCCATGATGCTCATCTATGCGTTGCTGGCCATCGCCTTTGGCAGCTATACCCAACCCCTGATTATCATGACGGCCATCCCCTTCGGGATCATCGGCGCGGTGATCGGGCATATCTTGCTAGGCTACGACCTTAGTATCGTAAGCCTCATGGGCGTGATCGCCCTGAGCGGGGTGGTGGTGAACGACTCCCTGATCATGATCGATTATGCCAACAAACAGCGGAAGCACGCCTCGGTCTACGAGGCCATCCACGAGGCCGGCCTGAGGCGTTTCAGGCCCATCATGCTCACCACACTGACCACTTTTGGCGGCCTGGCGCCCATTATTTTGGAACGCTCCAGCCAGGCTCAGTACCTAATCCCCATGGCCATATCGCTTGGTTTTGGGATTGTCTTCGCGACGTCTATCATCCTGGTGATTGTACCCTGCCTTTATTTGGCGTTAGAGGATATTCATTTACTAATCCGAAAGGGAAAGACCGTGGAGCGGGTGGATGTTCTGGAGGAAGCTTCGGAGGACGTGCCCGAAAAGAAACCGGTGTTTGTTGACAAATAACCATTATAGCTGAGCCCCCAAGTGAACTTGTCTCCAATTCAGGGGAAAAGCTCGCTACATGGTATTTGCCATTGCAGTGGCTGCGGAAGTCCTGACCACCAGCGTCAGGACGAAGCAACCCCATCAAAGATTGCGGCCGTCACTGAGTGGCGCGCGCAAGCGCAACGAAGCAATCCCATGACCCGGCCTGCATAGGTGGGGATACGTCACTTCGTTCGTAATGACGTGTTTTAAGAAGTGGCGGGCCATTTTGTACTCAGGACGTCATTGCGAGGCGCGCGCAAGCGCAACGAAGCAATCCCATGACCCGGCCTGCATAGGTGGGGATACGTCACTTCGTTCGTAATGACGATGTTTAAAAAGTGGGGGTCATTTTGTACTCAGGACGTCATTGC
>LXTR01000090.1 GCA_001683825.1 Flavobacteriaceae bacterium CP2B
AATTGCATGGGGGGCTGTGCCTATGGGGGGGACATAAACAGGGGGGCGGTTTTTGAATTTTCGTTACTTTTGGGGAAAACGGCATCCCTATGATCCATCACAAATTCTGGCAGGCATTCTTTGCCCTGGCCCCGCTAATTTGCCTCTTTATAGCCCTGGCGGGGTATTTTATATTCCTGTTTTCCATGCTGAGCCATCTCCCTGAATGGGAACCCGGCGGAGGTGAACCGCCCCTGGTTTTTTTTGGCGGATTGGGGATCTTCCTGTTCCTGATCCTTTTTGTCGCGCTGCTTTCACTGGCCAGCCTGGTCTTTTATATCGTCCATGCCGCTCAGAACCCCAACCTGAAACAAAACAACCTCCTGGTGGTATGGATCCTGCTATTTATTTTTGCCAACGGGCTGGGCCAACTTGTTTACTGGATCATCGAAATCCTTAACAAAAGAAATCCGCCGGCTAAAACCCACTGAAAATGAACAAACGACGATCTTTTATCAAAAACAGCAGCCTGTTTACCCTGGGCTGCAGCCTTACCGGCCCCCTGGCCCATGCTGTATATCCGACGGCGATGAGCAAGCCGAAACTTTCCCTGGCCCAATGGTCACTCCACCGGGCGCTGGAAAAAAAGGACATCCGTGCCGAGGATTTTGCCGCCATCGCACAAACCGACTATGGCATTGCGGCCGTAGAATACGTAAATAGTTTTTACAGGGAACACGGCAGCGATGAGACATTCTGGCAACATATGAAAGAAAGGGCAGGCAATGCCGGGGTAACAAGCCTCCTGATCATGGTCGACGAGGAAGGGGAACTGGGCCATCCCCAGGCCCGGGAACGTCAGTTGGCGGTAGAAAACCATTATAAATGGATCCATGCCACCAAACTCCTCGGGGGGCATTCCATCCGCGTTAACGCTTTTGGGAGTGGCCGCCGGGAAGCACTGCGGGAAGCGCTGATAGAGAGCCTTGGGCAGCTGGCCGAATACAGCGCCGGGGAGGGCATCCATGTCCTTTTAGAGAACCACGGGTTGCATACCTCCGACGCGGGGTTTGTCGTAGACATTATCAAAGCTGTCAATTCCCCCTACCTGGGCACCCTGCCCGATTTTGGGAACTGGTGCCTGAGTACCCAATGGGGCAGCACTCAGGACGGACAATGCAAAGAGGTGTATGATCCCCTCAAAGGGGTGGCCGAATTCCTGCCATTTGCCAAGGGCGTTAGTGCCAAATCCTATGCCTTTGACGAATCGGGCAATGAAACCCTGATCAACTATCCGGCACTCCTGAAATTGGTCAGAGATTCGGGTTATAACGGGCATATAGGGATCGAATATGAAGGCATGGGGCTCAGTGAACCCGAGGGGATCCGCGCCACCAAAGACCTCCTGTTATCCCTTTGGAAAGAACTGGATTGAAAAACAGCTCCCGGTTCAAAAACAAAAAGACCAAAGCAGTAGGCTCATCCATGGCAAAATGAGGGCTGCTTTGGTCGGCATTGCACAAATCAAACCAAAAAAACAATTGTCAGGGACCCCCCCTGGGTCCCGTTTTATTCTTCAAACTCCAGGGTTGCCATATTGGAATACCGCGGATTGTCTACATGCATGATCCATATGCTATCCTCATACGCGCCTTTCAGGCCGGTCCTGTATGCTTCCATGGCTTCGGTATTATTCTCATAATGTGCCAGGTACACATAGTTAAGCCCGTTCTCGGGGTTTTTAAAGTAGCTGGCCTTTAAGCCTTTCTCCCGCAGTTCCTCCATAAACGCGTTCAGGTATTTCTCGGTTTTGAACACATTGGCCACCATATAATGGCCCTGGGGGATCCCATTGGTTACGGCCATATGCCGCACCACCAGGTCCCTGGGGTCGTTAAACCCCTTCACCTTTTGGGACGGGGCCTGCACCCCCTGGGTGGCGACCTTCTGCGTCATCGTCCTGGCCATGCTCGCATTGTATTCTGCCACCGACATAGCCTCGGAACGTTCCCCGCTTGTATGGCTGTACGCATACCGCCGCTCATCGGTTATCTCACGTTTAACCGAGCGCATGACGAGCTCAAAGCGCCTTTCGGAATCCTGGACCCGTGCCAGTTCCATGGAATCCTGGCGGTAGATCATTTCGTCCAGCAGCATCAGGGCCTGCTCGTACTTGTTCTCCAGGTCGGTCAGGCGGTCCAGCAACATTTCGCCATCGTTGTTTACAGGCTCCCTCAGCACATAGCCCCCCGTATCTTTGGCGATACGCTGCACCAGCTTTTCGGTTAGCCTGGGGGTAAAGGAATAGGCCAGGGACAGTTCGTGGGTGACGCCAAAGTTGTCCATGGTATCGCTGAGCCCTTTCTCCAGGTTGTATCCAATAGAAAGTCGTCGGTTCAGGATAAAGCCCGTGCCTACAGAGGCCCCGTAATAGCTGTCGTACCCCCCTTGCAGCCATCCTATTCTAGGCAGGTCCAGGATCATGCCGCCGCCCAGGGTAAAGGCCTCCCCTCCCACCTTCCGGATCCGGGCCAGGGGCATGAGCCGGGACGCTTCAAAAATCCCCGAGCCACCTTCGAATTCATGGGTGTATTGCAAGTGGCCCGAAAAGGTTTTTTCATTAAAATCCGTCAGCATCCCACCGCCTTTCAGGTTAAAATCCATCAGGTTTTCGGCAAAAACCCCTATATCAAACTTCCCCAGGGCCAGGTTCAACCCAGGCTGGAAGGCAATGATAGAACTCTCTTCCAACTCGCTCAGGGCCGGGTCTTCCTCCACGGTAATCGCCTCATGGGTATCCAGGCTGCTGTGGTAGTAAGGTACATTCACCCCAAAGGTGAGGACATTCTTCCTGCTCAGGCGGACGCCATAGGCATAGTTGGCCATGGCCCCAATATTGGAAATCACCCCTTCCCTTTGGTTATACACGCTTAATCCCAGCCCGGTACGGTCATTGATCCGGCCGCTGTAGCTCAGGAAATAATCCTGGCGGTTGTTGTCAAAGGCCGCGGCCTGGCTGCGATGAAAGAAGTTGATATACGACTTGTCTTCCCGCACCGTGGAAAAGGTGGGGTTTACCAGAAAACGGTTGAACTTCAAAAGGTTCTGGAAGGGCACATCATAGGACACATAAGGGTTCTCACCCTGGGAACGCCCTGTTTGAATAGCCAGAAGGAAGAAAAGCAACAGCGCTCCCCTGCCATGCGATCCGCGTAAAATCGAAGTAGTTTTACCTGTCATAAGCCATACGGTTAAGCATATAACCCTGTTCCCTGGAAAGGTCTTGAGTAAGATTTGGGCTCTTAAAAAGATATGATTTTAACCCGGCTACCGGTGGCAACGCAAGGCGTCCAATTGAGGGATCATAGGTTGATACAGTTTGATTTGGTTAGTTGAAAGGTACCGTCTTTGCAGGTGAAATCCCAATTTTTTCGATGAACAACCACCGACCGACCAGTCGGTCATCCGACCTTTTATCGATGCGCTCCGCACCCCTGCGGTTCAGGCAATTACAGAATATTTATATAATTTTTCTTACAAGCGAAGAGTTTTGCTGTTTTTCCGGGTATTTTTTGGGGCAAATCCGCCACCTCAAAGAATGGATTTGATGCTTTTTTTGGGGTGGCCGGGCCTTGGTCTCAAGGGGTGTACGGCCCCCTGGCACGGGGATGGGTTCCGGAAATCCATGCCATGTTTGGTGATTAATCCCAGATGTGGCCGAGGGTTATTGCGGCTACAGCATGCATCCCGGGGACAGAAAGACGAGTCCCGGGAGGTGCCATTTTAAAAGCCTAACAACGAAAAAAGCCTGCCCTTTAAGGCAAGCTTTTTATTTTACGGTGCGATTCAAGTCCTAAATTTCTTCTGCCAGCCAGGCTTTCATCATCCAGACGGTTTTTTCCTGCTCGGTGATAAAGTCACTCATCATGGAGTTGGTCCCTTCATCATGTGCATCGGCCGAAGCATCCAGGATGAGGCGTTCTATGATCAGCAATTCCTTGAGGGACTCAACGATCAACCGGATGGCGCCTTCGTCCTCGGTTACATTTTTCCCCACCGGCACTTTGGAATGGGCCGTATAGTCTTCAAAGGTATGATAGGGAACCCCTCCCAGGGTAAGGATGCGCTCGGCAATCTCGTCTACCTTCAGGTTGGCATCGGTATACAATTCCTCAAACTTGAGGTGCAGGTCAAAAAAGCGCTTGCCTTTTATGTTCCAGTGAATCCCCCTCAGGTTTTGGTAATATCGCTGAAAGTTTGCGAGCAACATATTCAGATCCTTGCTCAGTGCATTGGATTTCTCGGCACTCAGGCCTATACTGTTCAATTTCATGGTTTTAATTTTCCATAAAGTTATCGAATATCCTGTAGCTGTCACATAAATTTTATTGATAGTTTTTATACATTTATCGTCCAAAATTATATCCATGACGATTACCCAATTGCAGTATGTTTTAGCGGTCGCCGAGCACCAGAATTTCACCCTGGCCGCGGAAAAGAGCTTTGTGACGCAACCTACCCTCAGCATGCAGGTCCAGAAACTGGAAGATGAACTTGGGGTATTGATCTTTGACCGTTCCAAAAAGCCGATCAAAATCACCGAAGCGGGTAAAAAAATCGTGGCACAGGCCAAGAATATCGTAAACGAGGCGGAACGTATCCGTGATATTGTGGACCAGGAAAAGGGGTTTATCGGGGGGGAGTATACCCTGGGGATCATCCCCACCGTAATGCCTACCCTGTTGCCCATGTTCCTCAAGGCCTTTATCAAGAAATACCCCAAGGTACACCTCATCATCAAAGAGCAAAGTACGGAAAGCCTGATCCGGAACATTCAGGACGGCCACCTGGATGCGGGAATCGCCGCGACCCCCCTGGAAATAGAATTCATCAAGGAATGGCCACTGTACTATGAGCCCTTTGTGGCCTACATCCCCCCCGGCCACCGCCTTGGGCAGGTAGATACGCTGGAGCCAAGAGACCTGGATATCAATGACATCCTCCTGTTGCAGGACGGTCATTGTTTCCGTGAAGGGGTAATCAACCTGTGCAAGGCGACCAAAAACTATACGGGCGAACATTTCCGCTTACAGAGCGGAAGTTTTGAAACCCTGGTGAACCTGGCCAACGAAGGCCTGGGCATGACCCTCCTGCCCTTTCTGAATACCCTGGAATTGGACGATCAAAAGAAAACCTACCTCAAGCATTTCAGGAAACCCACTCCGGCCAGGGAAGTTAGCCTCATTTACCATAAAAGCGAATTGAAAATCCAGATTACCGAGGCACTCCGGGAGGTAATCTCGGGGATTGTAAGGGGGGCAATAGCCTTCCAGGACGTGAAGATCATCAGTCCCGTAGCCAAAAAATAAAGGCCGCCTTTGGGAGGCGACCTTTTAATTTATGCTTTCAGATACACCAGACTTTTTTGAAGTTCCGGCTTATCCATGATAAACCACTGTAACCAGCGCTTTAATTCCTCTATTTCGTAAGGGAGTAGTCTAGATAATGCTTTTTGAAGTTCCTTACTGAATAATTTTGCGTCAAAACTTACTTTTTGGAGTACCGTTTTGGTGTACTCCAACATAGCTCTAGCCATAATTTTCAGAATATTTAGTTAGACCGTTGTTACCAAATGTAAATAAAAAAAGGTAAAAATTATTGCATATCTTCCGTTAAAAAATGGCCAATAGGCTGTTAAATTCGGTAAACCACCCGTATTTATTAGCAATTTGAATGTTGAAAAAAAATTTCATATTTATCTCTTACCTCCTGATCCTCTTTATGTTACAGGGGTGCGCGGTTCAGAGGCACAGAAAATTGCAGCGTTTTTTGGATACGAGCATCAGCAAAGCCCACTTTGAACAGCAGTTTACGGGAATCCTGGTGCTGGATCCTGTTTCGGGTGACACGCTTTATGCGCATAACAGCCAAAAATATTTTACCCCGGCCAGCAATGCCAAGCTCTTTACCCTCTATGCCGGACTAAAGCTTCTGCCCGACTCCATCCCTGCCCTGCGGTATATATCGCTGAACGACACCCTCTATGTACAGGGCACGGGAGATCCCTCCCAACTGCATCCCTATTTCAGGGACAGCACCGTGTTGCACTTTTTAAAACCCTATCCGCAGGTGGCCCTGTACAGCCAGAATTTTACCGAGCCCCCCTGGGCACCCGGCTGGGCCTGGGAAGACTATGACGGACCTTACGCCCCGGAACGCAGTGCCTTGCCGCTATACGGAAATGTGGTGGAAGTTTTCAACCAGGATGGGTTACAGGTATCCCCCGGGTATTTCCGGGATAGTGTTAATGCCTTGCGGTACCCGTCAAAACGCCTGCAAGATGCAAACCTGTTTTTTGCCGATCCCGGAAGGCAGGATACCCTGCTGATCCCTTTTAAGACTGATTCTACCCTGACACGCCAACTGCTGGAACAGGCCCTCGGCAGGCCTGTTTCATTTGCCCCTCGCCTGCCCCGGGGCGACAGAAAAACGCTGTACAGCCTGCCTGCAGACAGCCTCTATCAAAGGATGATGCAGGAAAGTGACAACTTCCTGGCCGAGCAGCTGCTCCTGGCCGCCTCCTCTACGCTTTCGGATACGCTTAGCAGTGAGAAGGCACGCGCGTATGTCCTCGGAAATTTCTTAAAAGACCTCCGGCAACCGCCCCTTTGGGTAGACGGGTCGGGCCTGTCGCGTTACAACCTGTTCAGCCCGGAATCGCTGGTGTATGTACTCCACCGGATGTACGAAGAGGTGCCCAGGGAGCGGCTTTTTGCCATCTTTCCGGCGGGCGGGGTTTCGGGGACCCTCAAGGAGTGGTATGCGGGGGATCGGGAACCCTATATCTTTGCCAAGACAGGGACCTTATCCAACAACCTTTGCCTGAGCGGGTACCTTCAAACACGGTCGGGGAACCTCCTTATTTTCAGTTTTATGAACAACCATTTCCGACAGCCATCCTTGGAAATCAAGGAAGGGATGCGCCGGGTGTTCGAATGGTTGCGGGATACCTATTGAGCATTGGAGCGGTAAGCCCGTGGCGGGGCTTTCGTGCCTGAGGGTACTGCACCCGGTAGCGGTACTTACGACCGGGGCTTTTCCAACAGGCCGTGTATGGCGGCATACTGCAGGAGCATAATGGTCTTGGCATCGCGGATTTGGCCCGTACGGACCATTTCCAGGGCCTGTTCAAACGGGTATTCCAACACTTCGATATTTTCGGTTTCGGTAGTCACGCCCCCGCCGGAGCCTGTTTTCATACGTGGCTCGTATTCCCCGGTAAAGAAATGCAGGATCTCCGATACGGAGCCCGGGGACATATAGCATTCGAATACCTTTTTCACATGGCCAATCTCATAGCCTGTCTCCTCTTCCACTTCCTTTTTGATACAGTCTTCAGGGTGGTCCCCGTCCAGCAGTCCCGCACAGACTTCTATCATCATGCCGTCCCGGTTGCCATTCACATAGGTGGGCATCCGGAATTGCCGGGTGAGGATGACCGTTTTTCCGGGCCGGTTGAACAGCAGGATGGCAGCGCCGTTGCCCCGGTCATAGACTTCCCGCACCTGTTGCTCCCAGATCCCGTCCTCCCGTTGGTAGTCATAGGTGTATTTATAAAGCAGGTACCAGTTGTCCGATAAGAGTTCCTGCCGCACATTTTTAATGGTTCCGTAGTTCATGGTGGTCTTTGTATTATGGGTTTTTACGAAGGCCGGGCGAGCGGCCCGGGGCTTGTTTTATACGGTGAGTGCCTGGTTCAGGTAGTGCCGGAACGGGAGCATTTCCAGGTATACCTGTGCTATATACTCCTGGAAATCTGGGGCCAGCACCTGCCCGGGCTCCAGCGGATGTACCACTGCCAGGGTCTTCTGGCGTAGCAGGTTGATGTGCGGGTGGTCTGCCGTGAACCCCTTCGGGGCCGTTTGCAGGGCCTCGTCTTCATAGAGGCCCCCAAAGGTCCTGACAAAGGATTTCCTGGAAAGGATGGCCTGGAGTTCTTCACCGTTATAGTCGATTGCCTCGCGCAGGCTCCGCAACTTCTTTGGTTCCGGCCGCCACAGCCCACCGGCCAGCAGGGAGTTCCCGGGGCCTATCTGGATGTAAAAATCGGCGGTACCCGGCGCCTTGTCCAGTCCCGCCCCAAAATGGTCTTTGTACACCGGGCGGTCCGGGTGAAACATCAGGTTGTTGTTGATCCGATTCACCGCCTTGTTCGCCGGGGTATGGTAATAGTCGGGATCCAACGCAGACAATTGCTGGTCCGTTGCTTCCAGCCAGCGCATAAACTGCCAGCGCAAATCCTGGTAACGGCGCCGGTGGGCGTCCATCCAGGATTTGGCGTTATTCTGTTGCAGTTCGGTAAGGAAGTCAAAAAGGTGTTTAAAATCCATCGTTTGTATAGAAAGGCAAAGATAAGGCCATTAGAAACGGTTGTCCCCGTCAATCAGGTCACCCAGCCCTCCCAGGATACTCCCTTCGCCTTTGTCTTTCCCACCGCCTTTTGGGGCAGCGGCCCATACCCGGTCTGCCAGCCTGCTGAAGGGAAGCGATTGTACGTATACGGTTCCCGGTCCCCTCAGGGTGGCAAAGAATAGTCCTTCACCCCCAAAAATGGTATTTTTAATGCCGCCCACAAATTCGATGTCGTAATCCACATCTTTGGTAAAGCCCACGATGCAGCCGGTATCTACCTTCAACACTTCGCCCGGGGCCAGCACCTTCCTGGCCATGGTGCCCCCGGCGTGTACAAAGGCCAGGCCATCGCCTTCCAGCTTCTGCATGATAAAACCTTCGCCCCCAAAAAAGCCGCGCCCCAGCCGCCTCGAAAATTCGATGCCCACAGAAACCCCTTTCGCGGCACAGAGGAAGGCATCCTTTTGGCAAATGAACTTCCCGTGCTTTTCAGACAGGTCTATGGGGATGATCTTGCCCGGGTATGGGGAGGCAAAACTGATCTGTTTCTTGCCCTGCCCGGAATTCATAAAGGCAGTCATAAAAAGGCCTTCCCCGGTGAGGACCCGTTTCCCGGCAGAGAAAATCTTGCCCAGGATACCGTTTTCCTTATTGGATCCGTCCCCAAAGATAGTGTCCATGGTAATGCCGTTGTCCATCATCATAAAGGTGCCCGCTTCGGCTATCACCGCTTCCTGGGGGTCCAGTTCTATTTCTACATATTGCATCTCTTCTCCAAAGATCTGGTAGTCTATTTCATGTGCATTCATAACAGGTGGTAATAATAAGGGTTGCTGATATTGTAAATATACGTATCAGGAACTACCCGATTGTTACAATTTGCCAGGATTTTGCAAACTGGGGTGGTGCGTTTTTTACGCTCCCAACTTGCCTAGTCCGCGAAACTCCGACCCATCCCGGAAAGGCCACCGCCCCTTAAAAAAGCCCGCTGTACAATACCATCGCCCGCTTTTGAAACGGGTGGGGTGCCATAGTGAGAACGGGGGTTGCTTCACTTTTGCCGAAAACGGTATTTTTCAGTACCATCTGCGCGCAGTTTGTCAATAAAATACCTATATTTCTAGGACGAAAATTCCAAACATACCCAACCATGAAAACCCATACCCTTACCGTAAACGGTAAAGCACAACAGGTAGAAGCCGCGGATGACATGCCATTGCTATGGGTCCTGCGCGACTTACTGGATTTGAAAGGCACCAAGTACGGGTGCGGGCAGGCACAATGCGGGTCCTGTACCGTTTTGCTGGGTGATACGGCGGTTCGATCCTGCACCCTCACGGTATCACAGGTAGGAGAACGAAGTGTTACCACCATTGAGGGCCTTTCCGAAAACGGCGACCATCCGCTCCAAAAAGCGTGGATCGCTCACGTGGTCCCCCAATGCGGCTACTGCCAAACCGGGCAGATCATGAATGCCGCGGCCCTGCTCAGGAGGACCCCGAGCCCTTCCGAAGCGGATATTGAACAGGCTATGGCCGGCAACCTCTGTCGTTGCGGTACGTATAACCGTATCAAAGAGGCCATTCAATCCGCAGCCCAGTAAACTATAAGCAAACACCTTGATCATGATGCCAACCTTTCCATTTTCGAAAAACAAACCAGACCAGCAGCATACAAGCACGATTTTTGCCCCCTCCAGAAGGGATTTTATAAAAATTAGTTCCCTGGCAGGCGGAGGCCTGCTGCTCGGGGTAAGTTTCCAATGTACGGGAAAGGGTAAAACCAGTACCTTTTCCCCCAATGTCTACCTGAGTATTTCCACTGATAACCTGGTAACCATCATTGCACATCGTTCGGAGATGGGACAAGGGATACGCACTTCACTCCCCATGATTGTCGCGGATGAAATGGGGGCCGATTGGGCCAGGGTACAGATTGTACAGGCCGAGGGCGATGAGGAGAAATACGGCAACCAGAATACCGACGGTTCCTTTTCCGTTCGTATGTTTTACGAGCCCATGCGCAAAGCCGGAGCCACAGCCAGGCATATGCTCATTAGGGCGGCCGCCCAAAAATGGGGGGTTGAAGAATCTTCCTGTACGGCAGAAAAAAGCATGGTGGTGCATGCAGAGACCGGTAAGTCACTAACGTTCGGAGAACTGGCCGCTGAAGCACAAGAACTCGAACTGCCAGACCAGGAATCGCTTCAACTCAAAGATTCCGGGTCTTATAAACTGGTAGGCAAGGATGTCCCCATCGTCGACCTTGAAGACATGGTCACCGGGAAGGCCGTGTTTGGCGCGGACGTGCGCCTGGACGGTATGAAAGTCGCCGTTATCCAGCGGACACCGGTAGTAGGAGCCACCATGGCCTCCTATGATGACAAAGCAGCATTGGCCATCCCGGGCGTGGAGAAAGTCGTCCCCATAAAGGGCTCCGGAAACCCTCCGGGCCTCAATAAACCATTGGAAGGTTTGGCGGTGATCGCCGGCAATACCTGGGCTGCCATCAAAGGGCGGGAGGCCCTGGAAATAACATGGGACCTGGGGGAAAATGCCTCCTATGATTCCCGGTCACAGATGGAAAGCATGCTAAAAAGTACGCTGGCCGAAGGTAGGGTAAGGCGCAACAGGGGGGAGTTTAAAACGGCGAAAAGCACCGCTTCCAGGGTACTTGACAGATCTTTTCAAGCCCCGTTTTACGCCCACGCCACGATAGAGCCCCCTGCCGCCCTCGCTTCATATAAGGATGGGAAAATGGAAATTTGGGCCCCAACGCAGCACCCGCAATGGGCCCGTGATTCTGTAGCGGAAGCCTGTGCGATGGAGGCAGCCGATGTTCGGGTTAACGTGACCCTGCTCGGGGGTGGGTTTGGCAGGAAATCCAAACCCGATTACGTGGTTGAGGCAGCGCTGCTCGCAAAGGAGACAGGAATGCCCATACGGGTGCAATGGACCCGGGAAGATGACCTGCACCATGATTTTTTCCATGCGCATAGCGCACAACGCATTGTGGCCACCCTCGATGCCCAAAAGAAACTGAGCGGATGGAACCACCATACCGTTTTTCCTTCCATTGGTGCCACTTCCAATCCCGAAGAACTCCACCCATCGGATGGCGAACTGGGGTTGGGGTGCATTGATTTTCCGTTTGAGGTGCCCCACATCCGTATAGAAACACACGAATCTACGGCGCATACCAGGATTGGGTGGCTGCGGTCGGTAAGTAATATACACCATGCCTTTGCCATTTGCGCCATGATGGATGAAATTGCAGAAGCGCGTGGGGTAGATCCGGTTGAGCAGGCGCTGGAGTTGTTGGCCGATGACGCAAAACTCGATTTTGCCGGGGAGATTGAAGGAGATTTCGGGAACTATGGCGAAAGCCTGGAAGACTATCCCTGGGAAACCAAAAGGCTCAAAAACGTTATCCGCCGGGTGGCCAAAGAGGCCGACTGGGGAAAAACCCTGCCCGAAGGTCACGCCATGGGTTTTGCGGTGCACAAGAGTTTTCTTACCTATGTGGCCTGTATTGCCGAGATCGCCAGGGACGAAAGTGGCACCATCACCATCCCCGAGGTACACTATGCGGTCGACTGTGGGATTGGGGTGAATACCGACAGGATCCGGTCGCAATTTGAGGGGGGTGCCATATTTGGGACGAGTATCGCCAATACCTCGGCCATAACCCTAAAAGCGGGCAAAGTGGAACAACATAATTTTGACGGCTACCATCTGGCGCGGATGCCCCAATCCCCTAAGAAAATTTATGTACACCTGATAGACAGCAGCAGGAAACCCACCGGGGTTGGCGAGCCTCCCGTACCTCCATTGGCCCCGGCCCTGGCCAATGCCTATTATAAGCTGACGGGAAAACGCATCTACCAATTGCCGTTCTCCATGGCCTAGAGCACTATGGGGGATGCGTTCGGTGGGGGATCGGCTCCCCGATGTTTTAAGATCAGGGTGGCGGCCTTTGTAAACAGGTAGTGCCCCCCTCGCTTCCTTCTCCCGCCATTGAGGGATTCATTACAGCGCCAGTGCCCCTGCCTGTTTTTACAAGTGCATATTCAAAAACCCACCAACCCCGGGGTTTCTAAACCCCGCCCCGGTTAAAAGTTAGCGGCCTGGCCTGCAAAAAACATGCGGTAAAAGGTGTTTTCCTTGCAGTATCGGTGCTTCTTGGACTTGGTAGACGGGGTGTTGGACGATGCCTGTCGCAGCCCTGTTCCGGAACAGGACACCCGGACTCCGACCATAAAACCCATTAGGTCACCCCGCCTTGTAACTGCCATTGTAAAGCGTACCTGGCTCTGCGCCATAGCGGCTGCCGGGATTTACGCCCAGGATGCACAAAAGGCAACAGGGGTCAGCCTGGTTGCATTAAGGCTAGTGGGGGCTTCGCAAACGGAGCGTCCATTCAAATTCAAAGGTAGATACCGGCACCCCCTCCTCATTCACACCGGTTGCGGTCATCCAGAGGGTCTGCCCCTCCCCGCTTTGGATGGCATTCTCCAGGGCATTGGCAATTTTCCGCCCGTCATCGCAGCGAAAGGTGATCTTCCCGGTGGCTTTCTTGGAAAAATGGGCCTTGTTGTTAGCGACCAGCATGGAAATACTCTTTCCGCTGGCACGTATCTGGTCCATGACCAGGGCCCCGGTACTGAGCTCCGCCGCCATACCTTGAACGGCCCAGAACATGGAATTAAAGGGGTTCTGGTTGAACCAGCGGTGGCGGACCGTCACCACGGCATGCTCCTGATCAATTTCCCGCAGGCGTACCCCGCACCACCAGGCAGCGGGTAGCTTGAAAAATAAAAAAGCGTTGAAACTTCGGGTTCCTGCAGCCATGATTGGGAGTTTAGTTCCTAAAGATATCGAAAATCAACTCAGGTTAAACTGTTAATGTTCTGTTAATATTTAGTACTATGTTTTGCATAATACCTTTTTTTGGATATATATTTGCATAAGAAACTAATATGCCATGACAGAATCCATTAGCAAACACGAGCGAAACCTATCGGCTGCCATACATGCCTCTACGCTCAGCAGGTTCTTTATCCCCTTCGGGAACTTCCTGCTCCCGCTGGTATTATGGCTGGGCAACAAAAAATCGTTGGCCTTTGTGGATTACCACGGGAAACAGGCCCTGAACTTTCAGATCAGCCTGTTGCTCTATTCAGTGATCCTGGGTGCTATTTCCATTCCGTTCTTCCTGGGGTTCCTCCCGGACATACTGGATGGGGGCCTCTTTCGTTGGAACGAGGTCAATGACCACCTGGATTTCCATTTCAACTTCGACCGAAACTTCCTCAACCTCAGCCGTTTTATCTGGCCGGTGGGGATCGCAGGGCTTTTCCAGGCGGCCTTGTTTGTCATCAATATCGTCTATACCATCCTGGCGACCCTGCGCACCAACGAAGGCGAATATTTCCGCTATCCCCTGACCATTAAATTCATCAAATAATGAAAGCGTGGAGCCCCATACTCGTTTGCATGCTTACCCTGGGCGGTATTTCCGCCACCGGGGCCCAGGCTGCCGCGGAGAGCGAACTGTACCTGCTCTTAAGATCTAATGACAGCCTGCTCTTCGATGCCGCTTTTACCCGCTGTGACCCGGGGGCGTTAGAGGCCTTGCTCACAGAAGATTTTGAATTTTACCATGACCGGGGTGGAGTAACCCGGGGCAGGGAAGCGTTCCTGCAGCCTTTTACCAAAGAATGCGAGGCAAGGCCCCCCCATAGGCCCCAGCCTTCCAGAAGGATCCTTATGGACGGCAGCCTGCAGGTATTTCCCCTGTATGACCAGGGTGTCCTGTACGGGGCTGTACAGGAAGGTGCCCACCGATTTGAATTCCTGAACGAAAAAGGGGAATATCAAAAAGGCGATATCGCCCGGTTTACCCACTTGTGGCTCCTGGAGCAGGGCCATTGGAAAATAAAAAGGGTTCTGAGTTACGACCACAGGCCCAGTGATCCCTCACATCAGTCCTCATCAAACTGATGCCGGTAGTAACGTGTATTCATCACTAAAGGAGTTTATGCATCAATCAGAAGTAAGTTCATGTAACAAAAAACCGCAAGAGCGTACCTGCCATCCGGCAGCGTTCGCGGAAACGAACAGTTAACCGAATAGAATCATGACATTATGAACATAGAAAACACAAAAGCACAAATGCGCAAAGGGGTTTTGGAGTACTGCATCCTCTCGGTCCTCGAAGGGGAAGACAAGTACGCCTCTGAAATTCTAGAGACCCTTAAAGACGCAAAGATGCTGGTGGTAGAGGGAACAATTTACCCCTTGCTTACCCGGCTTAAGAACGCCGGCCTGCTCAATTACCGTTGGGAAGAATCCACTTCGGGGCCACCGCGAAAATATTACGCACTTACCGAAACGGGAAAAGTGTTCCTCACTGAACTGAACACCACCTGGGACGAGCTTCGAACCGCCGTCAATTTGGTCACCAATGCTAAAAATAAGTAGAAATGAACAAAACAGTAGACATAAACCTTGCCAATATCCTTTTCCATATCGATGAGAAGGCCTATAACAAATTACAACGCTACCTGGAAGCCATTAAGCGGTCTTTCGCGGGCACACCCGGAAGCGATGAGATCCTGGCCGATATTGAGGCGCGCATCGCCGAACTCTTCCAGGAAAAGCTGGAAAACGAACGACAGGTCATCAGCCTCAAGGAGGTGGACGAAGTCATTACCGTCATGGGGCAACCCGAAGACTACATGGTCGACGAGGATATCTTTGAAGACGCCCCAAAAACAGAAGGCCGTTCCGCCAGCCGTGTAAAGAAGCTGTACCGGGATATAGACAACAAATACATTGGGGGGGTCTGTGCGGGGCTGGAGCATTACCTGGGGTTCGACGCCCTCTGGATCAGGCTCCTGTTCATCTTTTTCGCGCTCTTTACCGGGTTCGGGTTCATCGCCTATATCCTCTTGTGGATCCTGGTCCCCGAAGCAGCCACCACCTCCCAGAAGCTGGATATGCGGGGCGAACCTGTGAATATCAGCAGCATTGAAAGAAAGGTTAAGGAAGGAATAGATGACGTTACCCAACGCGTTAGGAATGTAGACTACGAAAAGGTAGGCAATGATTTAAAGAGTGGCGGACGCAATATTTTTGACACCCTGGGCGACATCATAATGTTCCTGTTCAAAGTGATTGGAAAATTTATCGGTATCCTGTTGATCATCATCGGGGCTGCCACGCTGATAGGGCTTTTCATTGGCCTGTTCACGGTAGGAATCCTGGATATCATCCACATCCCGGGGATAGATTTCTATGACATGGTAAACTCTACCAACGCCCCCGTGTGGTTGGTGACCTTGCTGGCCTTCTTTGCCATAGGGATCCCGTTCTTTTTCCTCCTTTACCTGGGCCTGAAAATCCTGGTGAACAACCTCAAATCCATCGGGAATATCGCCAAATTCTCGTTGCTGGGCCTTTGGCTATTGTCGCTGATCACCCTGGTCATCCTGGGGATCCAGCAAGCCTCTGCCCACGCCTATACCGGGAGTGTTAGCGAAGATGCGATACTCTTTGATGGAAAAGCCCCGGATACCCTGCTGGTCCGCATCCGTGAAAGCGAATTGCTCGACCGACGAAACCATGTGGGGGTCGATGGCATGATCGTTACGCATTCTGCGGATGGGGACCGGATACTGGTTTCGGACGAGATGTTTTTCGATTTTAAAAAGTCTGAAGACTCCCTGGCGCGCATACAGATACGCAAGGATGCGGATGGCAGTTCGTTTGACGATGCCAGGAACCGCGCGGGACGCATAAATTATTCTTATGCCGTACAGGGCAATTCGATTACCCTGGACGAACACCTCACTACCGCGGCAGAAAACAAGATCAGGGACCAGGAGGTCCGGGTCGTGTTCCTGGTACCGGTGGGTACCGTCATCGAGTTCGAGGAAGCTGCCAAAGGGCACCTTGGCAGGGTTACCCGTTACGATGAAGACCTGTACCGCTCCGATATCCCGGACTACCGCTGGCAAATGCAGGAAGATGGCAAAATCCGCTGCCTGGATTGCCCGGATTCTGTCTACGGTGAAGAACAGGACGAAAACGGCCATATCATCATCAACAAGGAAGGCCTTGATATCAATATCCGGGAAAATGGGGACTCCTTTAAAATGCAAATTGATGAACAGGGGGTGCGGATCAAGGCAAAAGAACAACCGTAGCCCTTTTCGACAATTCATCACCGCTTCCCGACAATTGAGCCGGAAATGCTGTGACAGCGAAAGCATATACCCGAATTTTATATCAACAACAAACTCAGAATACTTCAATCAATCATTAATCAGGACCTGATTCCCCCTCAGGCCATAAAACAACCATCATGACAACTTTAGCAAGACTCACTATCGGATTGATACTCGCACTGCTGACTGCCTCCTGCGGTTTCGATATCAACTTCGGCATGGGCCGACAGGGCAATGGCGTAGTGACCGACGAACGCAGGGAAGTAACCGAGGATTTTACGGTGGTATCCGCCTCAGAAGGCCTGGATGTCTACGTGACACAGGCCGAAGAATTTGAGATCCTGGTAGAAGCCGATGAAAACATCATAGACCTTATTGGGACCGATATCCGTGATGGAAGGCTAAAAATCCATGCGATCGAGAATATAGGAAGGGCCACCAAAAAAGTACATGTTTCCCTGCCGGTAATTTCCGCCCTGGAGAGCTCCAGCGGGGCCGACCTTCGCTCCAAAAACCTCATTCGTGCCGACAGGATCTCTCTGGATTCCAGCAGCGGATCGAACCTGCAGGCAGAGATTATTGCCGACGAGGTGGATGCCGATTCCAGTAGCGGGGCCGACATCAGGCTTTCCGGCGAAGCCACGGTACTTTACGTAGATGCCAGCAGTGGTTCTGGCATCAGGGCCCGGGATTTTAAGGTAAAAACCTGCCATGCCGACGCCAGCAGCGGCGCCGATATCGACCTGTATGTTTTGGAGTCACTCACTGCAGACGCCAGCAGTGGGGCAGATATCTCCTATTCAGGAGATCCCAGCGTACAGCAAAAAAAATCGGTTTCGGGCAACGTTCACAAACACTAGCCTTCCCGAAAACCCCTGCTAAGACCCCGTAAAAAGGTCGTACAACCAACCGCCTGAGCAAAGCGCGATCCCGGGATCGCGCTTTGCTATTATTTTGGGGCAATACGTATCTTCGCAAAAATTCTTCTATGCAACTGCAACTTCAGACCTTTGACCTCCCCCTTACCCACTCTTTCCGGATTTCGAGGGAAACTACCGATATTCAGGAAACGCTGGTGGCCTCACTGAGCATAGACGGTAAGACCGGTTATGGGGAAGCCACAACCAACCCCTATTACAAGAGCAGCGCCGCGGGGATGACCGCAGAGATTGAAGCGCTGCGGGAGGCAATCGAGTCCTTTCCTTTTACCAGCCCCGAAGTTTTCCACCAATTCCTGGCAGCGAAAGGCCTTGGCAATTTCGCCCTCTGCGCCCTCGACCTGGCCGCCCACGACCTTTATGGCAAGGTATTGGGAAAACCCCTCTATGAAATTTGGGGTACAAAGCCGGATACCTATCCCACCACCAATTATACCATTGGCATTGATAGCATAGAACGTATGCTGGCCAAAATGCAGGAAATGCCCTGGCCTGTGTATAAGATCAAACTGGGTACGGAGGAGGATGTTGCGATTGTACGGGAATTGAGGAAGCACACGGATGCCGTGTTCCGGATCGACGCCAATGGTGCCTGGAACGCCCGTGAAACGATAGAAAATTCAAGGATACTCAAAACACTGGGGGTCGAATTTATCGAGCAACCCCTGCCTGCAGCAGACTGGGAGGGCATGGAGCAGGTATTCCAGGACAGCGCCCTCCCCCTGATTGCCGATGAAAGTTGTGTGGTAGAAACCGATGTGGCCCGATGCCAACGGTATTTTCATGGCATCAACATCAAACTCTGTAAATGCGGTGGCCTCACCCCTGCCCTCCGGATGATCCAAAATGCCCGGAAACTGGGGTTAAAAGTCATGGTGGGCTGTATGACGGAATCTACCGTGGGCATTTCTGCCGTGGCACAGCTGTTGCCGCAACTGGACTATGTAGACATGGATGGCGCCATGCTCTTGGCCCGTGATATTGCAGATGGCGTGGTCATTACCAGGGATGCCAGGGTGCTTTTTCCCAGTTCGGGGGGAAGCGGAATACGTTTACGATAATGGCCCATTTCACAGACGCAACCCCCGGACGCATCGTGTTGCTCAATGGCAAGGCCTATCGCTACTTTGGCGGGACATCCTACCTGGGCTTGCAAAGCAATCCGGAATTCAAGGAAATGCTGGCGGAAAATGTCCGGAAGTATGGCAGTAGCCATGGTGCCAGCCGCTTGTCTAACCTCCGGTTGGAGGTTTATGCAAGGGCCGAGGAATACATGGCCGAATGGTGCGGGAGCCCGGCTGCCCTCCTCATGTCCTCGGGTTTCCTCGCAGGGCAAATGCTGGCGCAATTCTTTGAGGGGAATGGCTATCAAGCCTTTTACGCCCCCCACGCCCATGCGGCCCTATTTAGGGGGGGGCACCTCCCATATAACAGCTATCCCGCCCTGGCGGAGGCCATTGCAAAACACCTGGACAGCCACTCCGGGAGGCCCCCGGTCCTGTTCATGGATAGCACCGACCTTTCGGGAAAGGGCTATCCGGGCTTTAGCGGGTTAAAACACCTGCCACTCAGGGAGCTGATCCTGGTAGCGGACGATTCGCATGGCCTGGGGATCCTGGGCGAAGATGGAGGCGGGGCCTACCGGAAACTCCTGGGGCTTACCCCGAAAGAGTTGCTCGTCTGCGGCTCCCTGGGCAAAGCCATGGGGCTGCAGGCGGGGCTTATATTGTGCTCCCGCGAAAGAAGGGCCGACCTCTGGGAAACCCCTTTTTTTGCCGGTGCAAGCCCCCCGTCCCCGGCCCACATGGCCACCTTGCTCCAGGCCCGGCCTTTATATATGCGGCAATGGCAACGATTGACGAAAAATATCATGACTTTTGAAAGTGCCTGGCAGAACAGGAAGGGGTTTACCTATACCTGTGGATACCCCGTATACGCGTTTAAAAATCCGTCTTTGACCAGGAAACTGGAGGCAGGCGGCGTAATGGTCACAGACTTTCCTTACCCCTCCACCGGGGCCGACTCCCTGCCCGGGAGGATTATCCTAAGCGCGCACCACGACCATGACGATATCGCCCTCCTGGCGGCATTGCTCAATGAGCCTGCCTAGAAAAGTACCCAAAAAGCCGGGCATATATGGAATCAACAAATTTTTGCCGGAATACTACCTATTTAACATAAAATAATGTAACTTTTTAGGAGATTTTCAATTGAACCCCTAAAAGAACGAATTATGAAAAATATCATCAGACTGGTACTGCTGCTGGCAGTGGTCTTTGGAATCAGTTCCAGCACTACTTCGACCACAGACGCCATGCACACCATGGAAGGCACCTGGGAACTCCAAAGCTTTTACAACTATGAGGGCCAGAATATCTCAGACACCATTCCCGTAGCCGAAGGCTACCGCCAGATAAAAATGTACTACAACGGAAGGGTCATGTGGTGCCGGATAGACCCGAGGGCACCTATAGGGCGTTTCGGATACGGCACCTATCAGATTACCGAAAAGCAACTCATTGAAACCATCGAGTTTGGGGATGCCGAATTCATGAAAGCACTGGATACCATGCGGATCTTCACTTTCGACCTGGACCTGAAGGATGAGACCTATAGCCAGATCACCATTGATGAAAACGGATTCCCTACCTTTTCCGAAAACTATTCGCGAGTCGACTAAACACACAGCACCCATAAACCCCAAAAAGCCCTGTCTCCCGGATTTGGGCTTTTTTTTTGAGGATCCTCAGCTGTTTGCCGTCAGGACCGCAGCTTCTCTGATACCCCCTTTTTTCGCAAGGATCCAATCTCCCTCAGGAAGCCAGGAACCATGTTCCAGGTACGCTATATTCTGCCTATCGGCCTACCGGATTTAATAAAAATATCGTAACTTTTAACAAGAACTCAAGAATCTCTATAAACCACCGGTTATGAAAAAATTCGTCGGAATCCTTATTGTTTTTGTCGTATTTGTGGCTGCCACAGCCTATACGACACCCCACCCGCAAACGGCCCCCAGCATTGAAGGCACCTGGGAGCTGGTTAATTTTTACAACTATGACGATAGCGGCAAAATCTCCGATACCGTTCCTACAACAAAGGGGTATCGGCAGATTAAGATGTACTACAATGGCAAGGTGATGTGGACACGCTACGTACCTGCCGATTCGGTAGAGTGGTTTGGGTATGGTTCCTACAAGGTAACCGATTCTACCCTGAGCGAATGCCTGGAATATATGTCGGCCTCCATGTCTAAAATAGCCAATGAACTGAGGGAATGGAACATGGAGCTGATTCTCAGGAAGGACACGTACAGCCAGATCTTTACGGACGGGGAAGGGCACCGTACCTTTTCTGAAAACTACAAGCGGCTGGACTAAAAACAGGGCGCAAAAAAACCGGGCATATACCCGGTTGTGACTTCGTTGACGAGACGTCCCGCAAACAAGCCGGTTAGCCTACTTCCTCAGGCGTTTCTATAGTCGCCAGGTAGCGTTCGGCATCCAGTGCGGCCATACATCCGGTACCCGCTGCGGTAACCGCCTGCCGGTATTCCTTGTCCTGCACATCCCCGCTGGCAAAAACCCCGGGTTTGCTCGTCTTGGTAGATTTCCCCTTGGTAATGAGGTACCCTGTTTCGTCCATCTCCAGCTGTCCTTTGAAAATATCGGTATTGGGTTTGTGCCCAATGGCCACAAAAAAGCCGGTAATGGCTACTTCTTCCTTTTCCCCGGTGATGTTATTGACCATCCTTAGGCCTTCTACCACCTGGTCCCCCAGGATTTCGTCTACCTCTGTATTGTATCGGAGATCGATATTCTTCAGGCTACTTACGCGGTGTTGCATGGCCTTGGAGGCCCGCATATAGTCTTTTCGGACCAGCATGGTCACCTTGTTGCAGATATTCGCCAGGTAGGAGGCTTCTTCCGCGGCGGTATCACCACCGCCTACGATAGCCACGTCCTGCCCTTTATAAAAGAATCCATCGCATACCGCACAGGCCGAAACCCCGCCACCCCTGAGGCGCTGCTCACTGGGAATGTTGAGGTATTTCGCAGAGGCGCCGGTGGCAATAATCACCGTTTCGGCCTCCACAACGGTTGAGTTGTCTATGGTTACTTTATGGATCCCACCCACTTCATCACTGAAGTCCACGGCGGTGGCCATCCCGATACGTACATCGGTGCCAAAACGTTCTGCCTGCTGTTGTAACTGGACCATCATGGTGGGGCCGTCTATGCCCTCGGGGTATCCGGGGAAATTGTCCACTTCCGTGGTCGTTGTCAACTGGCCCCCGGGTTCCATCCCCGTATACATTACTGGTTTCAAATCGGCCCTTGCGGCATAAATGGCTGCCGTATAACCCGCAGGCCCCGATCCCAGGATAAGTGTTTTAATTCTTTCTACTTTCTCTGACATAATCACTGTTTCGCTAAAAATTCAACACTGTAAAAGTAGGATTTTCATTAAAAACCTTACGATCAAAGTTATCAAAAGTTATTATTCCATTATAACCGCCGATGGCAGGGGCAGTGGCAACAGGACTGACTAGGGATCGCCCCCCATGGATAGCAGCGGTTTTCGATATCCCACCCCTGGCACGCCCCTGGACCGGAATGCAAACCCAGGGAGGTTGTCGCCAACCGCAAAAAGCACGGCCAACACCGATAGTATGATGAAAGTTGCCAACTTATTTTATATCTTAATCCTCTCAAGAACCCAACCATGAAAAACTCATTTACGCTCTGGGGCGGCATCCTTTTCTGCGCCGTATGGATGATCAGTAGTTGCCGCGACACCACAGGCAAAGACGCAAAATCAGCCCTGACGGAACGCAGTGCAGACACCCTCCGTTCGGGGATCAAGCCCGAAAATTTCAGGGATACCATCGATGGGAAAGCCGTCCAGCTTTTCGTGCTTACCAACGCCACGGGCATAGAAGCGGCCATTACAAATTATGGGCAGCGACTGGTATCGCTGATGGTACCCGACCGGAACGGAAAGTATGAGGACGTGGTCCTCGGATTTGATTCCCTCCCTTCCTACAGGGTCGGCAGGGGCGGATTCTACGGTGCCGTGGTAGGGCGCTACGGCAACCGCATCGGGGGTGCCAGGTTCGTTATTGACGGCCGCACCTACCCACTGGCCAAAAACAATGGTGACAACCATCTCCATGGAGGGGAAAAAGGGTTTGAGTCTGAGGTTTGGGACGTAGATTCCGTGGCGGCGAATTATATAGCATTCCACCGCATTTCACCCGACATGGAAGAAGGCTACCCGGGTAACCTGGAGGTCCGCGTGACCTATACGCTCACAGATGCCGATGAACTGGTCATCGACTACCGCGCCAGCACGGACAAAAAAACCCATGTGAACCTGACCAACCATTCCTACTTCAACCTGAAAGGCGCGGGGGAAGGCGATGTCACCGGTCATATCATGCAAATCAATGCAGATGCCTTTACCCCGGTAGATGATGAACTCATCCCCCTGGGGGACATACGTTCCGTGGAGGGTACCCCCTTTGATTTCAGGGAACCCAAGGCCATCGGCACAGACCTGGAATCAAAAGACGAACAAATTCAATTTGGCCTTGGGTACGACCATAATTTTGTGCTGAACGAGGAACCCAGGAATGACGACGCGCTGGTTTTTGCCGCCAGAGTGCTGGAGCCTGAGAGTGGCCGTATCCTGGAGGTGTACACGAGCGAGCCCGGGGTCCAGTTCTATGGGGGCAACTTCCTCAACGGGGAAACACCCGGTAAAAAAGGGAAGAGCTATGATTTCCGTGGGGCTTTTTGCCTGGAAACACAACATTTCCCGGACAGCCCGAACAAGAAGCAGTTTCCAACGACCCTGCTGGAGCCCGAAGAGGAGTATTGGACCACTACCGTATATGCCTTTGATACGGCACCCTGAAATGAAATCGCGGTCGCATGGGCTGATTTGCGCCTGTGGGCCGGGCATTCGGGGGCTACTTGGCCGTCCAGCCCCCGTCTACCGTAAGCATGGACCCTACCATATAAGTCCCGGCATCACTCGCCAGGAACAGGGCGGCCCCCTGAATCTCCTTTAGCTCCCCCCAGCGGGCCAGGGCAGTGGCACCCACAATAAATTTTTTGGCTTCATCGGTACCGGCGATGGGGATGTTCATCTCGGTCAGGAAGGGCCCGGGGCAAATGGCATTGACATTGATGTTGAACGGTGCGAGTTCCAGGCCAAGGGCACGCGTCATCTGTACCACGGCCCCCTTGCTGGTGGCATAGGGGGTACGATTGGCCAGGCCCACCAGGCCGAGGGTGCTGGCCATATTGATGATCTTGCCGCTTTGCTGTTTTTTCATTTGGGGTGTCACTGCCCTGCAGGCATTCCAGGTGCCTTCGACATTCACCTGCATCACCTGATTGAACTCCTCCGGGCTAAGTTCATCTATGGCCCCCCGGATATTGATGCCCGCACTGTTGATGAGTACATCCAACCTGCCAAACTCCTTCACGACCTCCGACACTACTTTTTCCAATTGGCCCAGCTTGGTCACATCCGCGGAATAGGCACGGGCTTTAACCCCGTATTCAGCCTCCAGGGCTTTGGCGGCCTCCTTCCCCTCACCCAGCTTGCGGTTAACCAGTACCAGGTGGGCCCCGGCGGAGGCAAGCCCGGCCCCCATCGCATAGCCCAGGCCTTTGGAGCCGCCGGTGATCATGGCCACCCTGCCGTTCATTTCAAATAATTTTATTCCGGGTAGTTCATTAACTGCCATATCGGTTGTTTTTTAAGGTTTTGTTATTTGATCTTAACTGAATCCGTAGTGTTTCCTGGCGTATTGAAGGCAGGTTTTGTTGTTCGCTACCTCCAGGGCGAGTTGTACGTCCGCTGCCTGACCGGAGATCCTGGGTAGGGGCTCCTTGGTTTTTTGCTTCCGAATCCCCTGCAGGAAGGCCGCCAGTTCAGTGGCGGGAACCTCCCCGAAGGTCGCCCAGTATTTCGGGGTCAGGCAGGGAACCTGCAGCGGGTCTCTGGTGATCATCTCCAGGTTAAATCGAATCCCCGGGTTGTGCGCCCGAATGATGTCGATCATCCCTGGTATATCCAGGTAGCCCTCGCCAAGGTTCACCTCGGAAAGCAGGAAGCCATCTTCATATTCTTCGACCCCCATGTCCTTCAGGTGTACACTGTAGGCGTAAGGTGCCAGGCCAGCCACCACGGTCATGGGATCCTCGAGCAGGGCGATATTGTTCCCCGTATCCAGAGTAACCCCCACCCATTCGCTGTCAATCTGCTTCAGGATCGATACCATCTCCTCCACCCGCCAATCCTTGTGGTTCTCCATAGCGAGCTTCACCCTGTGCCGTCGCATGACGGGTTCGGCACGCTGCATGGCCGCAATAGAAGCCTCCCGGAAATCCCTGAATGCCTGCAGGCTGTCAAAATTCTCGTACCTGCGCCCCGAGAGGCTTACCGCCCTGAAAATGCTTACCCCGGCTTCTTTGGCCGTTTTTATTTCTTCCTCGAACCTGTCCAGGTCCCGGACGTCTGCAGGCATTCGTACCTGTCCCTCTACAAAAAGGGTTCCCCCTTCCTGCCGGGCCCTGATCTTTTTGACCAATTCTTTGTCCCATCCCCTCACATTCACCTGTACCCCTCCGAAACCCAGCGCCTGGCAATGGTCTATCATATCCAGCGCATTCCGGAAAGGCGGGTATACCTGGCTATCCATATCGCGGTACCACCGCATATAATAGCCTGCCTCGGCGACCCCAAAACGCAATTCGGGGGACATGGAAGGGAAATTGGGGAGCACCGGCATGGCCATCGCCATGCCACCTGCGGCCGATGTTCTGATAAAGGTTCTTCGTTTCATAACTTCCAGGGCTGTTTGCTTGGGTTGGGGGTACTACTAAAATACATTTTTATGGCAAACCATGGCCTGCAATCGGCATCACTTAAATATTCGTCAAATAATTGACGGAATCGTATCAATTCGGGGCCGGGGGCCGGGG
>LXTR01000056.1 GCA_001683825.1 Flavobacteriaceae bacterium CP2B
CCCCAGGCCCCCAGGCTTTTGATACTTCCCCCAAAGTCCTGGAATAGCCGGTCTTTTACCGTGGGCATATCCAGTACGGAGGATACGATTTTTTCGTGGGCATCCAGGCATGAGGCGAAGGCCTCCAGGCTGGTTGCCGATAGCATTTCGCGGGTAAGGGCGCTGATTTCGCGGATAAAGGCCGGTCCGGACTTGTTGCTGCTCCTGTAGGCACTGATCCCTTCCCGACTGTCCTGCTTGCGGTTGAGGTGGACAAAGAAGAGCGCTTCCCTGAATTCGGGGTAGAAGGGGACTTCTGCCACTTCCGGCCTGCTTCCTTTTCGCTGGAAGAGAATGGGGCTGTGGTGCCCTGCACAGGCAATGTCATAACCACTGCCGCCAAAGGTTTTTTCGTGCAGGACATAGGGGTCCGTCATGGCCCATTGGGCGATGTTGTTGATCAGTGTGGAAGATGACCCTAAACCCCAGTCCCGTGGAAATTCAAGCAGTGTTTCCACAAGATAGCCGGTATGGCCTTTCAGGAATTCCGGGTTGAGCCTCCGCGCCATGGAAAGCAATTTCAGCAATCGGCCCCTGACGTCCTGTCCGTACCCTGGTTCCCTGGTTTCCCGCAGGATTTCCTCCGGCTGTATGGCTGTTTCGAACCAGGGTTTTCCGCCGGGGTCCAGGCTGGTCCACGAAATACCTGGGTGCTCTGTGCTTTGAACAGTCAGTACCTGGCCCAATCGGGTAGGAAGGGCCAGGCTCAGCGCACCATCCAGGACGGCGTATTCCCCTGAGATCAGTAATTTCCCGTGGCTGTAATAACGCGTTTTCATCGGGGCGGGCGTAAGCGTTCCAAAGCCGCCTCCACAGCCCTGTGGGAAACCGGGCGGTCCTTGAATTCGTTCAGTAGTGCTAATTTCTCTTCCTGGGAGACCTCCAGTTGGTTGACGATGTTCAGCAGGTGCATTTTCATGTGACCCTGTTGTATGCCCGTGGTCACCAGGGAACGCAGGGCGGCAAAATTCTGTGCCAGGCCAGCGACCGCAACGATTTGCATCAACTCCCTGGCGGAAGGGTTTTGCAGGATGTCCAGGGACAACTGTACCATGGGATGAAGGCGGGTAAGGCCACCTACCGTTCCCAGGGCCAACGGGATTTCAATCCAAAAGTGGAAAACCCCGTTCGCTATCCGGGCGTGGGTGAGGCTGCTATACTGCCCCTCTTTGGCGGCAAAGGAATGCGCGCCTGCCTCGACAGCCCTAAAATCGTTACCCGTGGCCAGGACCACGGCATCCACCCCGTTCATGATGCCCTTGTTATGGGTTACAGCCCGGAAAGGTTCTGCCTTCGCAATGGCAACGGCGCGGACCATTTTTTCGGCAAACTCCATGGGTTCCATGTCTTTTTCCTCGTTCAATGCCTCCACGGGGCACTGTACCTCGGCCCTTACCAGGCAATCGGGGACATAGTTGGACAAGATGCTCATCACCACTTCTATGTCTTTCTCTTCGGGGCTGAACGCGGCATATCCCTGGGCCTCGCGCTGCAGGGTGCTGGCAAATTGTTCCAGGCAGGAATTGATAAAATTCGCCCCCATGGCGTCTATGGTTTCAAAGGTGCAGTGCAATTGGAAATAGTGGTCCATGACCTCGCGCCGGTCCCTAAGGCTTATCGAAGTGACCCCCCCGCCACGACGTTCCATTTTACCGGTAATACCGGCGGCATCCGATAAGAGGGTCGGCTTGACGGCCGCAATGAAATCCCCGAGTTTTTGGGCATCGCCTTGGTAGATAAAATGTACCTGCCCTATTTTTTCGGTGCCCAATACCGTGGCTTTGAACCCGCCACGTTCCAGCCAGAATTTGGCAGCTTTACTGGCCGCGGCCACCACAGAGCTTTCTTCTATGGCCATAGGCATGGCATACACCTTGCCATTGATCAGGAAATTGGGGGCAATACCCAACGGTAGGTAGTAATTGCTGATGGTGTTTTCGATAAACTCATCGTGCAGTTGTTGCAACCTGGTATCCTGGTTCCAATACCTTTTCAGGATCTTTTTGGTCTCTTCCGAATTATCCGTATAACGAGCGGCGATCCAATCGATCTTTTCTTCTTTGGAGAGTTTGGAAAAACCTTCGATGGGAGGGGTCATGAACAATGCATATGGGTTGCCCAAAGATAGTGATTCGACGGCGAATTCAGGCGTGTATGGGGAAAGACCGCAATCCCGGTCTTTTGGTAAGGAAAGTTATATATTTTGCGAAAATATTAGTAAACTTGGAAATTTGTAACCAAATATGCAGCATTTGAACAAGCCCCATTCACTTTCTTTCCTGTTCGTTTTTTTACTTTTCAGCCAGGCTTTTGCACAAAAGCAACCCCTCACCCTCAAAGCAATTCTGGACGGTACGTTTCAGACGGAAACCCTCGAAGAACTCCGCTCCATGAAGAACGGGGAGGAGTACACGGTTTTAAAGAACAACCCTACGCTGGGGCAAAGCTCCATAGAGGCCTATTCGTACCAGACCCTCGAGAAAACACGCGTCCTCCTTGCGGCCGGAGGCGGCAACGGCATCCCGTACTTTACGTCCTATGCCTTCAGCGCTGATGAATCCATGATCCTGCTGGCAACGGCAGAAGAATCGCTCTTCAGGAGGTCTACCCGTGGGGTGTATTACCTGTTTGACCGGCAGGCGAATACGCTTATCCCCATTTCTAAAGAAAAGATCCGGGAACCCGCGATCTCCCCCGATGGCAGGAAAGTAGCCTATGTTTTTGAAAACAACCTCTACCTATTCGACCTGCAATCCAAAAATACGAAACAACTCACATTTGACGGGAAGCAGAATGCGATCATCAATGGCGTGGCAGATTGGGTGTATGAAGAGGAGTTTTCTATGGTCAGGGCTTTTGAATGGAACGCGACAGGGGACAAAATCGCTTTTTTGCGGTTTGACGAGTCCAGGGTGCCCGAGTTCTCCATGGACCTGTTCGGCAAGCTCCTGTACCCCTTTCAATATAGGTTTAAATACCCCAAGGCGGGGGAAGACAATGCCTTTGTGAGCCTGCACCTCTACGACCTGCCTACGGATAGTACCAGGCGTGTGTCGTTGCCACAGGACTATTACATTCCCCGCATCCAATGGATGAACCACCCGGGACACCTTAGTGTTCAAACGCTGAACCGGCAGCAGAACAGGCTGCATCTATACCGTGTAGACGCGCCGACCGCAAGCAGCACATTGCTGTTGGAAGAAACCGACGAGGCGTACCTGGAAATTACCGACCTGCTGAGCTTCCTTCCTGACGACCGGTTCCTCTGGACCAGCGAACGAGACGGGTACAACCATTTGTATCTCCACGGGAAGGACGGGGACCTGGTCCGCCAATTGACCAGGGGCCCCTGGGAAATAACACAACTCTACGGGTACGATCCCCGCCGTGACCGGGTGTATTACCAATCTACGGAAAACGGGTCCATTAACAGGGATGTGTATGGGGTCGGTACAGACGGCAAGGGCAAGCACCGGCTGAGTAGGGGGGAAGGCACGCATGATGCCGATTTCAGTGCTGATTATACGTACTATATCGATGCATTTTCCAGTGCGGTGACCCCTACGAGCTATACCCTGCACAAGGCGATGAACGGGGAGCTGCTTCGCCCGATCATGGACAACTCAGCCCTGCTCCAAAGACTGCAGGCCTATCAGGTGAGCCCCAAAGAATACAGCACCATCACCATCAACGGCAATGAGCTGAATATGTGGATGGTGAAACCCCCGGATTTCGACCCGGAAAAAAAATATCCCCTGCTGCTATTCCAATACAGCGGCCCGGGATCCCAGAAGGTGTCCAATTCCTGGATGGATACAAGAGATTACTGGCACCGGTTGCTTGCCGCACAAGGCTATGTGGTGGCCTGTGCGGATGGGCGCGGTACCGGCTATAAAGGGCGCGACTTTAAGAAGGGCACTTACCTGCAACTGGGCAAATATGAAGTAGAAGATCAAATCGCCTTCGCCCAAAAACTCAGCGAATTGTCTTATATTGACGAGGATCGCACGGGGATCTGGGGCTGGAGCTATGGGGGTTTTATGGCTTCCAACTGCCTCTTTAAAGGGGGTGAAACCTTTGAAACGGCCATAGCGGTGGCCCCTGTGACCAACTGGAGATTCTATGATACTATCTATACCGAACGCTATATGAGGACCCCCCAGGAGAATCCCGGCGGTTACGATGAGAATTCGCCCCTGTCCCACGCCCGACGCCTTGAAGGCAATTTTCTGCTGGTCCACGGTTCTGGAGACGATAATGTGCATGTACAGAATAGCATGCAACTGATTAATGCCCTGGTGCAAGCCAATAAAAAGTTCGACTGGGCGATTTACCCAGACAGGGACCACGGCATCAGGGGGGGTAATACCCAACTTCATTTATATACCTTAATGACCGACTTTCTTAAGAATAACCTTTAACAAACCCTTCAGCTTATGGACAGTATCACGCAAAAACCAGCCCACGAACGTCAAATGTTCGGACATCCCGTGGGATTGTACATATTGTTCTTTACCGAATTATGGGAGCGGTTTTCCTACTATGGCATGCGCGCCCTTTTTACCCTCTTCCTGGTAGCTGAAACATCCGCTCAAAATGCCGGATTCGGATGGACAAACGAAGAGGCGCTGGCGCTTTACGGCTGGTATACCATGCTGGTCTATGTTTCATCTATCCCAGGTGGCTGGATAGCCGACAGGCTGTTGGGGCAGAAAAAAACGGTGATGCTCGGGGGTGCCCTGCTCTGTATCGGGCATGCGGTGCTCGCCCTGAACTCCGAAATGACCTTTTACCTGGGCTGCCTGTTCATCATTCTGGGGGTCGGCTGCCTGAAGCCCAATATTTCTTCGATGGTAGGAGGCCTGTACCGCGATAAGGATGCCCGGAGGGATTTGGGTTTTTACATCTTCTATATGGGGATCAATATCGGGGGGTTCCTGGCACCCATTATTTGTGGCTGGGTGGGTGAAAAGATCAACTGGCACTACGGCTTCGGCCTGGCCGCTATTGGGATGTTCGTCGGGCAGGCGGTCTATATATGGGGGCAAAAGTATTTGAAGCATGTAGGGAACCTCATCAGTAAAAAGAACGAGGCAGACCGCGAGATTTTAAACCGCCCGTTGACCAAGATTGAGAGGGACCGGGTAAAGGTTTTGCTCATCTCCTTTTTGCTGATTATTCTGTTCTGGGCCGCTTTTGAACAAGCCGGGGGCTTGATGAACCTGTACGCCAAACAGAAAACCGACCGGGATTTCTTTGGGCTTTTCACCATACCGGCCTCAATTTTCCAATCGGTTAATTCCTTCTTTATTATTACCCTGGCCACTGTGGTAGGCGCATTCTGGCTACGCTGGCGAAAGAAGGGGAGGGAGGCGTCCTCTTTGTTCAAAATAGCCGTGGGGCTAATTATCATGGCCCTGGGTTTTGGTTTTATGAGCGCAGCCTCCATAGAATACCAGAATACGGGGTCTTCAGCCATGTATTGGTTGATTTTAGCCTACCTCTTCCATACTATTGGGGAACTATGTGCTTCACCGGTCTCCCTGTCTTTTATCACCAAACTGGCGCCGCTGAAGTATGCTTCCATCATCATGGGGTTATACTGGGCGGCTACCGGGCTTGGGAATAAAGTAGCCGGGCTTATTGGGGAAGTGTCCCAGGACCTGGGGGAATTTGAGATCTTCATGGGCATCACCATTGTCTGGTCGCTCATAGGGTTCCTGGTCATCGCCCTGCTGAAACCCTTGAAACGCCTGACCCACGGCGCGGAAGAAGGGGAAACCTGATCCCCGTAGCCCGCGCGTGAGCTACCCCAAAGAAAGGCGTTCCTCCCCACCCCAGGGGGTGTTGCAATAAAAACTTCAAAACCAAATGTCATGAGCACGGATATTGAAAACCTATTCAAGGACAAGGTACTGGGGCATCCCGCCGGCCTTTTTGTTCTCTTTTTTACGGAGATGTGGGAACGTTTTTCCTTTTATGGCATGCGGGTTTTGCTGGTGCTTTTCCTTACCGCCCCCCTCATAAGTGACAACCCGGGCTGGGAATGGCCCCGTGAGCATGCCCTGGCCCTGATAGGCACCTATGCCTCCCTGCTCTACCTGACCCCCATCCTGGGCGGGTTTATTGCCGACCGGTATACGGGTTATAAAAAAGCGGTGATCATAGGCTGCTTAATCATGACCCTGGGCCATGCGGCCATGGCCCTGGAGACAACCTGGTCACTCTACCTTGGCCTGACGCTCCTGGTCATCGGGACCGGTTTTTTTAAGCCCAACATCACCTCGGTCATCTCCGAAATGTACAAGGGGAAAGAATCCAAGAAAGACGGGGCCTATACCATTTTTTATATGGGCGTCAACGCGGGGGCCTTTTTTGGAATGATGTTGTGCGGTTACCTCGCCGAGAACTACGGCTGGTCCTGGGGCTTTGGCCTGGCAGGCATTTTCATGTTCCTTGGGATGCTGCAGTTCTGGAAGGCTTCCTCCCTGTTTGGACAAATAGGCGCACAACCCTCAAAAAATGGAACAGCCTCAAAGGAAAACCAGGCAGCCCTTGAGGAACTTTCCGAAGAAGAACGCAAACAACTGGAAAAACGCAACCCTTTTACCCTCCTGGACAAAATCCTTATTGGCCTTTCAAGCCTTGGGGGGATGCTGTACCTTTTTAACGACCCCCTGTCAAAGATCGGGAACATCAACTTGCTCAGTTATAGCATGGGATCGCTGGATGGGTCTAACAGTACCGTCTTATTAGCCCTGTTACTTTTCCTGGTCCTGATTATTTCGAGGATACTCCGTTATTCCAGGGTCATCAGGGACCGGATTTTCGCCGTGGCCATTTTTGGCCTCTTCACGGTCTTCTTCTTTGCCGCTTTCGAACAAAACCTGGGGTCTATGACCATTTTCGCCCGGGATTACACCAACCGCACCCTGGTGGGGTCTGCCTCCTTGATTTTTAAGATAGTGGATGCCTTGCTAACCACGGTACCCCTGATGATCATTACCTGGGTCCTCTACCTCCTTTTCAAGAAAACCTATGTGAAGATCCCCTTTTCCAACTGGGCGCTCGGATTGGCGTTTGTGGGGGTCTGGGGGCTGGTATTGTTCCGTTTGTTTGATAAGTTTTCCCAGGAGGGCAATGAAGTGGAAGCCAGTTGGTTCGCCATCCTGAATTCTTTTTTCATCATTACCCTCGCCCCTTTGTTCTCCAGGTGGTGGGAGAGCAAGTACAATCCTACCGGGGCAAATAAATATGGGATAGGCTTAATCCTGCAGGGACTTGGGTTCCTTGTGCTGGTCTTTGGTACCATGGCTATTCCGCAGGGGGCACAATCTGCCTCTGTAAGCATGATTTACCTGATCCTGGCCTACCTGCTTATCACCATGGGGGAATTGTGCGTATCGCCTGTAGGCCTCTCCTACCTGAGCAAGCTAGTCCCCCCAAGGATGATTGGCTTTATGTTCGGCATCTGGTACCTGGCCATTGCCATCGGCCAAAAAGCGGCAGGGACCATGGGGGGGCTTATCGACAAGATAACCGAACAATATTCCCTGAGCACTTTCTTTGGCATTTTTGCCGGTTTTTGCGTGGGCATTGGGTTGCTGGCCATCGTGCTGAACCCACTGCTTAAAAGGCTGATGCATAAAGTCCGGTAAGGGGGTAGCTACCTCCCAGTTATACGCACCGTCCACAGCGGTGTCGTGAAAGGGGATATGGCGGGCCCTGCAACTCGCTTTCCAGCGGGAAACGTAGGAGCGGAAGTTACTGCCATCGGCAATGACCCCTTTGGGGGTGGATACATCGAGCAAACGACCCAAATGTACCCTGGGCGAATTAACAAGCAGTAGATAGAAGTTCTCCAGGGAGGGGGGTAGAGGTACGGCACTTTCATCGAGGATGTAGAGCGAGGTGTCCTTCACGCGGTAGGCCCGTTGCCATGGGACCACCTCCATGCGGTCTATGCCCAGGCCCGTTCTTAGCGCTGCCAGTATGCGTTCCGGCGGCGGTCCGCTTGCCGAGGCCACCCTGAGCAGGTTGCCCTGTTGGTGAGCCAGCAGGCTGTTCCCCCTTTGTTGCAGGATCCAGACGGTCTCCTTTTTACCGGTATCCCAAGCAAGGCAGGTAATCCAGACTTGCCACCCGATTAGCCCGAAAAGTACAAGCCGTAACCGGTGGTAGCGCTTATGGCCAAGTAGCAGCCCGGCCCCCGTTAGTAGCAGGTAAGCCAACAACAGCTTGGGCAGGTCCCAGTGCACTTCCCTGAAGACAAAGGCTTCATGTTGGGAAATCCATTGCATCAGCCCATTCATGGCGCCAATCATTAATTCATATCCCCTGGCCAATGCCGGGGGCAGCAGGTTGCCCAGGGCGAGTAGGAGCACTAAAAACCCCAACCCCAGCAATAACCCCATAAACGGTACCACCATCAGGTTGGAAATAAAGAACAGGCCGGGAAACTGGTGGAAATAATAAAGGCTGATAGGCAGCACGCCTACCTGGGCAGCAAGGCTTACCGACACTAGTTGCCACCCCTTTTTCAGAAGCCAATACCGGGGGATCCATAGTTTCTGCAGTACGGGATAGAGCCATACAATGGCAAATACGGCCGCATAGCTCATTTGGAACCCGGCGCTGAACAAAAGGCGGGGCTGAAAGGCAAGTAGTACGAAAAACATGGACAGGGCCAGGATGTTAAAGGTGTTCGAAGGCCGGTTCAAATACAGGGCGTAGGCAACAAACGAGAACATACTCACCGCCCGGACCACCGAGGCCGGTAATCCTGCCAGGAATGCGTATCCCCACAGGAATGACAGGAGCAGCAATAGTTTGATATTCCTGCCCGCGGGCAGCCGCTCCAGGGGGCGGAACAGGAGGTGCAGGAACCATAGGAGGATTCCTATATGCAGGCCTGATACGGCCAGCAAATGTACGGCGCCTGCATCGATATAGGTCTGGTAGGTTTCCGCTGGGATCTCATTCCGCTGTCCCAACAACATGGCCTGGACAATGGCCAATTCCCCCTGCCCGAACCCGTCCCGTGACAAGCTGCTGACAAGGCGTTCACGGAGTCCCGCGGCCAGCCCGAACAGGGTGGTAGACGGATGTTCCTCAACGCATAGCCGGGCCTCGCCCGGCCGGATTTGGTGGTAGATTCCCATGCCTTCCAGGTATGCCCCGTAGTCAAACTGGTAGGGGTTCAGCGGAGGGCCTGGTTTTTCCAGCTTCCCATACACCCAGCATTCGTCATCCACCGCCAACCTTCCAGGAGCGACCGAGGGGGGTAGTTGCAGCATCAGGCTGCCTGTACATGGCTGGGAACCGATCGCCTGAAGCTGTACCCTGTACCGGGAACTGTATTCCGATGCCTTCAGGACTTGCTTTACTTTCAACCGCCATAGGCGGGGCCCTTCAAAATCGTAGTTTAGGTAGTGGCTTTTGTGGTTCTCGGGGAAGGAAAGGACATGGGATAACATCCCTGTCCCCACCACCAGAAGACTGGCGGCTATACCAAAACCGGGGTGGAATTCCGATGAATGCCAGTAAAATGAAAGGGTGAAAACCAAAAAAATAACCCCGACGGCAAGCAAGGCCCATAGGGGGCTGGGGTCGAGGTATTTCCCAAGGAGGATTCCCGCGACCAGCAACAGCGTTAGCTTTACCGGGATAAACCTCAGTAAGTGCATGGTTCCTAGAGCACGCGGGTGGCTTTAACAAAAGAATAATTCCAAAACCCTTCCCTGAGGGAAGAAACAATGACCCCCCTGGAAGTCGTGGAATGGATAAACCGGATATCATCTCCGTCTACGTCGACCACCAGCCCCACATGATTGATTTTCCTCCCACGGCGGGTGGTGGTAAAAAACAAGAGGTCCCCTTTGGTAATGTCGTCGACCTTGATTCGTTTGCCCTCCTCCGCCATTTCGTGGGAGACCCTGGGCAGGGTAATATCGTGGGCCCTGAAAGCCACATAGAGGAGGCCGGAGCAATCCATCCCGTTTTCATTGGTGCCCCCATACCGGTAACGCACCCCTGAAAATGCCAGGGCGGTATTGATGATGCCATCTACTTTGGCGGGGCTGATGTCGTATCCCGTATCTTCGACAGGGTCGCCTTCCCCGGAAATTTCTTCGGGAAGATTCTCCGTTTCACCGGCTTCAACACTTACCGTGGCGGGGTTGCTGGCATAGGTAGTCCTTTTCTTGGTGCCACAGGCCAATAGGAGTAAAAAAAGCAAAGCCGAGGCGATCTTACGGGTCATCCAGTGGGAATTAAAGTCTCTCGGGTATCAAATTTAACCAAATTTTTTAACGTGGTTCGGGGGAAAGCCTCCAACACCATGTGCCATCTTCTGGGTTCATTATTTGCATTACCCTGTTATTCTTTGAACGCAAGACCCCTATAACTATTGCATCCGTGGGGTTACAGGGCATTTTTTTCTTTGGATTTTCGGAGGTCGGCGACGATCAAGGCGGCCGTTTTTTCACTGGCGCCTTTCCCGCCCAGCTTTTTCTCAAGGGCGTCATAGGCCTCCAACTGCGCCTTCCGTTTCGGGCCCTCCAGGATTTGTTCCAGCTCGGTTCGGAGCCTGCTGCCGGTCAGGTCCCCCTGTATTAGTTCTTTCACCACCTCCCGGTCCATGATCAGGTTGACCAGGGAGATATAATTGAGGGTAATAATTCTTTTGGCAATCTGGTAGGAAAGCCAGTTTCCCTTATAGCATACTACCTGCGGGACTTTTAAAAGCGCCGTTTCCAGGGTGGCCGTGCCACTGGTAACCAGGGCGGCATGCGCATTCAGCAAGAGGGCGTAGGTTTGGTGGGTCACAAAGCCCACCCTGGGGTCTTTTAAATAGGGGGCGTAGAAATCCGCGTCCAGGCTGGGGGCCCCTCCGATCACAAATTGGTAGTCCGGGAAGCGCGAGGTAATAGAAAGCATCACGTTGAGCATCTTCTCTACCTCCTGTTTCCTGCTCCCTGGCAGCAGGGCAATAATGGGGCGGTCGGGATCCAGGCCGTTTTCCATCCTGAATGCCATTGGGTCCGGGGCCTTTTTGTCACCCAGGGCGTCGATCAGGGGGTGCCCCACAAATTGTACGGGAAAACCGTATTTTTTCTCATAAAAGTCCTTTTCAAAAGGGAGGATGACATACATGGCATCAATGTCCCTTTTGATTTTTTTGATTCGCCCTTCCCTGGATGCCCAGATCTGGGGGGAAATATAGTAGTTGGTGCGGTAGCCGTGTTCTTTTGCCCACTGGGCGATCCGCAGGTTAAAACCGGAATAGTCTATGAAGATGACCACATCCGGCTGGAATGCCTGGATATCTTCCTTGCAAAACCGGATACTCTTAAGAATGGTCCCTATGTTGGCCAGTACTTCGGAGAAGCCCATAAAGGCCATTTCCTTATAATGCCTTACCAGCCTGCCCCCGGCTTTTTCCATGAGGTCCCCGCCCCAGCAGCGGATATCCGCCGCGGCATCCTGGGCCCGCAATGCCCGGATCAGGTTGGAACCATGCAGGTCCCCGGAAGCTTCGCCGGCAATGATGTAGTATTTCATCTTACAAGTAATTATTAAGGAACAGGCGCAACCTGGGTGAAACAGGGGAGGGGATACCATTCTTTGAAATGCGTATTGCCCGACTGCTTGGGATCCCTATGGTTTTTTGGCCAATTCAGTAGTTTTGTGCTCATCAACCTATTAACATATTTCAAAATTTCCAGAATCACCCCGGAGGCCTGTTGGACCAGCGGGTGTAATTGCCCTGTTTCAATTCTGGGCCTGTACAACAAAGTTCCTTCAACCCACTGCAAATTCCTTTCACCCTGGTCCCCTGCGTTTAAAAAACCTTGTAATACAAAATAACAATGGCCGTGAGCAGGGTGGCTATCAGCACCCCCCTGGCCCTTTGGTCGCGCCGTATTTTCAGGAAACCAAAAAACGCTACCAGGTTCAGGATCGCACCCAGTGCAAGGAGGCTTCCCAGGTGCCCCTGTTCGGCAGCGGCTTCAAAGGTTTCCGCGATACCCATATCGGAAAACAACAGGATGTACAATAAGGTGCCAAAGGTATTGGCAATGAGGCCGACCAGGAAACCGATCGCAATTTCTTTCTTTTGATTCGTCATAAATTCCAGTTGTTTACATCCTGTATGGCGTGGTGTGCCGTGAGGTCAAATTGGGTTGGGACGAGTGAAATATACCCATTGGCCAGGGCCCATTCATCAGTATCCTCTCCTTTGTCGAGCAATTCAAATTCGCCGGTAAGCCAGTAATAGTCCTTGCCATTGGGATTGGTACGCTTGTCAAATTTCTCTTTCCAGTTGGCCCGTGCCTGCCGGCAAACCTTGACGCCCTTTAGGGCTTCTTTGGGTAATTTAGGGATATTTACATTTAGCACCACCCCTTTTGGCATTCCATGGGCCAGGGCTTCGCGCACAATAGTTTTGATATGGTCTTCAGCTGCCGCGAAGTTGGCCTCCCACGAATAATCACAGAGGGAGAACCCTATGGCCGGAATCCCTTCGATCCCCGCTTCTATGGCAGCACTCATGGTGCCGGAATAGATCACATTAATGGAGGAGTTGGACCCGTGGTTGATACCGCTTACACAGAGATCTGGCTTACGGTCCAGCAATTCGCGCAACCCTAGTTTGACACAGTCTGCCGGGGTGCCGCTGCAGCTGTATTCTACCAGTGCGCCCCCTTCAAGGTCGATAGCCACCTTTTTTGAATACAGGGTGTTGTCCAGGGTAATGGCATGGCCCATCCCGGATTGGGGGCTGTCCGGGGCCACCACGACCACTTCCCCCAATTCCTTCATATAGCCCACCAGCGCCCTGAGCCCGGGAGCCGTGATCCCATCATCGTTCGTAACCAGAATAAGGGGTTTTGGCATATGGCATACTTTATGTTGCAAAAATACGTTTTAATGTGGTAATGCCGGGGGGGAACCCATGTCCAATTTCAGGATGTACGGGAGCCATAAAACCCGCTCACTCCGATACGACAAAAAGGCACTTGGCAGGGATGACCGATCGCCGGCACCTTCAAAACATAAGCAATCAGGGCTTTAACAAAAAATTAATCGGAGTGTCGTTCGGACTGGCATAGTTTTTTCTGTAACTTAGATGATTCAAGATTTTTGTGTATCTTCTTCTGAAATAGGGTAGGGATAGAAAAATTGAGTCTGAAGACAAAAAAAAGATCTAAATGAAAAGGAATCTCACACTTGGATTTTTGGTGATCCTTATCGCTGTCGCTTCGTGCAGCTTCACCAACAAATCATTTGAAACCAACGATAAGGACAAGTTACTGCTCGACCTGATTACCTATGTTCTGGAACGCGGTCATTATGAACCCAAAAACATCAATGACGATTTCTCCGTCCATGTATTTGAGGATTTTATCAATGTGCTCGATCCAACAAAACGGTACTTCCTCGAAGAGGACATCCTCGAGTTTGAGCAGTACAAATTTCAGATTGACGACCAAATCAAAAACACGGATATCGCCTTCTTCAACCTTGTATACGACAGGCTGATGAAAAGGATGGAGGAAGCCAAGGGCATTTACAGTGAAGTGCTTGACGATCCATTCGATTTTAGTGCGGACGAAAGTATCGATATCAACTACGAGGACCAACCGTTTGCACGTGATAGGGGCGAACTACGGGAGCGATGGAGGCAACAATTGAAATACGCCACCATAGGGACCTATGACTCCAAAATGAACAACCAGAAGCAAAAGATTACGGTCACGGATGAAGAGACCGGTGAGGAACTCATTTTGGACGAGCCCGGGGAGGTGGCCGCGAGCAGCAAGCCCCTGTCTCCTGAAGAGATTGAAAAGGCCGCCCGTGAATCTACCCGCCAGACCCTGGATGAATTCTTCGATTTCGTCGCAGACCTGGAGCGCAAGGACTGGTTTGTACAATACATCAACACCATCGTGGATGAATTTGACCCGCATACCTATTATTTTGCCCCTGAGGATAAGGACAAGTTTGATATCAGCATGTCGGGTAAGTTCGAAGGCATTGGAGCCCGTCTCCAGAAAAAACCCGAAGGTGCCAAGATCGTGGAGATCATTTCGGGCGGGCCGGTCTGGAGAAACCAGCAATTGGAAGTGGGTGACGAGATCCTCAAGGTAGGACAAGACGGACAGCCTCCGGTGAATATTGTGGGAATGCGCCTTGACGATGCCATCAAACTCATCAAAGGCCCCAAGGGAACCGTGGTAGACCTTACGGTGCGCAAGGTGGATGGTTCTATAGAAGAGATATCCATCACACGCGATGTGGTGGAACTGGAAGAATCCTATGCCAAGTCGGCTACCGTGATCAAGGACAACCGTAAATTCGGGCTGATCAACCTTCCCAAATTCTATGTAGACTTTGATGATTATTCTGAGCGCAATGCGGCCACCGATGTGGCCAAGGAAGTGGAACGCCTGAAAGAGGAAGGCGTCCAGGGTTTAATCCTGGACCTAAGGGATAACGGCGGAGGATCCTTGAAAACCGTGGTGGAGATGGCCGGGCTGTTTATCAAGGACGGGCCCATCGTACAGGTACGCTCCTCGGGCAAGGACAAGGATATCTATGAAGATAAAGACGAACGCATACAGTGGGACGGTCCCCTGGTGATCCTCGTGAACGAACTTTCCGCATCTGCTTCGGAAATCCTCGCCGCAGCTATGCAGGATTATAAAAGGGCAGTGGTCATTGGCAGTAAACAGACCTTTGGAAAAGGTACCGTACAAAACGTAATCCCTCTGGAAAACATTGTCCGCAGCAATGAGTATGGGGACCTGGGTGCGATCAAACTCACCACCCAGAAGTTTTATCGTATCAATGGCGGATCTACCCAATTGGAAGGGGTAAAAAGCGATGTGGTGGTTCCAGACCGCTATAGCTATATAGACCTGGGAGAACGCGACCAGAACAACCCCCTGGGTTGGGATAAGATCTCCCCGGCCAAATATCAGCCATGGGATGGGTATATAGATTATGAGTTGACCATCGCCAACAGTACGCGCCGCATGCAGGGCAACCCCCAGATCAAATTGATCGAGGAGAACGCCAAATGGCTCAAAACCCAACAGGACGAGACCGTGATCTCACTGAACTATCAGAAATACCGCCAGGAAGCTGAGGAAGACAAGGAAATGTCCAGGTATTTCAAAACCATTTCCGACTATGATTCCAAGCTCACCTTCAAGTCACTGGGATATGAGCAGGAACTATTCACCAAGGATCCCGTACTGCGCGAGAAAAGGGATCGTTGGCACCAGAACCTGGCCAAGGATGTCTATGTGGAAGAAGCGGTCAATGTCCTTGAAGATCTCAAAACCAATAATATTGAAAATACGAAACTGGCCAGTGTAAAGGATTGAGATATCGCCGAACACGCCTTTGGTATACAAAAAGACCCCGATTTTCATGTCGGGGTTTTTTATTTTAGCATTCTTGCCGGGGCCATAAAAACCATAAATGGTGGGGTGCTTTGCCTGGCCACTACCCCTGCCAGCGGCAGTCGCTCATAACGAGCCCCATTGGAGAGGTGTGGGAATACCCCGGGAGATCAGCCGACGTTAGGCTTCAGGTGGCCTGAAAATTGCTTTCTGAGCTTGCTGAGCTTGGGGGTGATGACGTAATTGCAGTAGCCCTGTTCCGGATGGTTCCGGTAGTAATTCTGGTGGTAGTCTTCGGCCTCGTAAAAGGTGCCCAACGGGCTGAGTTCCGTGACAATGGGGTTGTCATAATACGTCGCCATTTCCTCCAGGACTTCTTCTGCCACTTGCCTCTGTTGGTCGTCGTGGTAGTAGATGACGGAGCGATATTGCGTTCCCACATCGGCCCCCTGCCGGTTCAGGGTGGTGGGGTCATGGGTGCTCATGAAGATGGTCAGCAGTTCCTTATAGGAAATCTCCGCTGCATCAAATTCCAATTGTACGACTTCGGCATGGCCGGTAAGGCCACTACATACCTCCCTATAGGTGGGTTTGCCCGGGGCCTTTCCCCCGGTATAGCCAGACCATATCTGGTGCACGCCCCTTACTTGCTGGAAGAGGGCCTCGGTACACCAGAAACATCCGCCTCCGAAGGTGGCTTTCGTTTTTGATTTACTGCTCATTGGGGGTGGTTGTTTTTAGGAGTTCAAGGGATTCTGAATTAATGCAGTACCTCAGGCCGCTGGGCGGGGGCCCGTCGGGGAATACATGCCCCAAATGCGCATCGCAGGTATTGCACATCACTTCTACCCGGATCATCCCATAGGAATGGTCTTTCTCGTACTTTATGGCGTTCTGGGTTATTGGTTGCGTAAAACTGGGCCAGCCGGTTCCCGAGTCAAACTTAATGGTAGAATCAAAAAGGGGGGTTTCACAGCAGGCACAGGCATATTTCCCAGCTTCGTAACTACTGCACAAAGCTCCGGAATGGGGAGCTTCTGTTCCTTTTTTCCGGGTGATCCTGAACTGGGCGGGGGTCAATAGCTCCTGCCATTCCGCATCGGATTTCTCTACCCGTCTGTCGGGTTCGGGGTTTCCGGCGGTGCTGAAATGTATTACGTCTTTCCAGGTTAGCATAGTTGGTACTGTCAAAGTTAATAGGCCTGTTTTTGCGGTTTAGTTGGAAATAGGATTTCCGTGCCTAGAATAGGTCGGTAATTCCTGTATAACTTACAAAAACTTCCATGTAAAACCCCTTATATTGCGATAAAATCAGAACCCCTGTTCCCCATGGATGCCCGGCGTAGGAATTATCTTGTGTATACCCTGTTGTTGCTGGCGTGTACCATCGTATTTTGGCTGTTCGACAATTTTTACACCCCCGCTACCTACAGTGATCCTGAGCTGGAGGCCGGCGGGCCTGCGGTACCCCGTTTCGCACTCCCGGCCTCAACCACCGGGGAGGTCGTTCACCACGCCTATTACAGCCTTTCTTACCATGAAGCGTATGAGCAGGCCGAGTGGGTGGCCTATACCCTGGATAGGATACACCTGACCTATGATGACAGGGAGCGTCCCCTGTTTATTGAAGACCCCAGGGTAAGGAGTAAATCGGCTGATTGGAAGAACTATCGCGGTTCGGGCTATGACCGGGGGCATTTATGCCCGGCCGGTGACCGGCGCTTCTCGGACTATGCCTACAATGAAACCTTTTATACCAGCAATATCAGTCCGCAGCGTTCCGATTTCAATGCAGGGGTATGGAACCGGCTGGAAATACAGGTGCGCAGATGGGCCAGGCGGTATGGGACACTCTATGTGATTACCGGGGGGGTACTTAAAAAGGGCCTGGGATCCATAGGGGAGGAGGCGGTTGCTGTACCCGAGGCATTTTACAAAATAGTGGTCCGTGGCGATGAGGCAGAGCCCAAGGTGCTGGCCTTCCTCATGCCGCACCGGGAAACCAATGGATCCTTACCGGGTTTCCTGGTCCCGGTAGACAGCCTTGAACAGATCACCGGGATCGATTTTTTCCATCAGCTCCCCGATAACCTGGAATCCGGGCTGGAGCAAAGCGCTTCGGGAAAAGGGTGGAAATTCTAGCCAGGCGCGCAACCTACCCGGGCCGGTTTACCATTCGTTCAGGCGGTTGGCATCGAGCCTCAGGAAGATAAACAACAGTGCCGTAAAGCCCAGGAGCCCGGAGCCGCCATAACTAAAAAAGGGAAGGGGGATCCCTATGGTGGGAAGGATCCCGATAACCATCCCGATATTGATAAAATAGTGGATGAAGAGGATGGAGATGACCCCGTACCCATACATCCTGCTAAAGGCGTGTTTCTGGCGTTCTGCCAGATACACCAGCCGGAGCAGCAGGAGGGTAAACAGGATTACCACGGTGGTGGTCCCCAAAAAGCCCCATTCCTCCCCGACGGTACTGAAGATATAGTCGGTATGTTGTTCCGGTACGAAATCGCCCTTGGTGCGGGTGCCTTCCAGGAAGCCCTTTCCAAAAAAGCCCCCCGATTCTATTGCCTTCTCGGATTGATAGGTATTATAGCCGATGGTTTTCCGGATTTCTTCCAGCTTGTTGGGGTCTTTTTCCAGCCTGAGCCAAAGGCTGAAACGATCGCGGTGCCTTTGTTCAAAAACCTTGTAAAAAACCAGGTTTACCGAGAGTGAAAATACGATGGATGCTATATAGATCGCAATCAGCGGGAGCAGGGGGATCCTGGTCCTTGAACGCTTCAGGAGGAAAATAAGGACAATTAGCAGGGCCAAGCCTATCGCTACCCAAATCGTTCCGTACATCAGGGTTGTGACAAAGATCAGGATGGCCATGAACGCGATACCCAGGTAGAAAAGCGGCAGCCCTTCGCGAAACAAGACAAACACCAGGGCAAAAAATACCAGGGCACTGCCGGGATCGGGTTGTGGAATGATGAGTACCGCGGGCAGTACGATAATCAGGATGGCATACAACTGGTCTTTACGCCTTTTGATATCGGTCTGTATATCGCTTAGGTACTTGGCCAGGGCCAGGGCAGTGGCTACTTTGGCGATTTCGGAAGGTTGCAGGTTGAAGAAGCCGAGGTTGTACCAGGAAGTGGCCCCCGCAATGGTTTTTCCAAATACGAAAAGCCCCAAAAGTAGCACCATGGAAACAATGTAAAGCAGGCCCGAGAAACGCTCATAGAAATTGGCTTCCAATGCGGCAATAAGGAGGATGCTCGCAAAGCTCACCGCTATGAAAAAAAGCTGTTTTCCATAGAGTTGGCTGAAATCGAAGATCAAGGGGTGGCTTTCCGAAAAGGTACTGGAATAAATATTGAGCCAACCTATGGCAACAAGGAAGAGGTAAAAAAGGATGGATAGCCAATCAATGCGCTTTAGCAGGCTCCTACCAAACATATTCGTTGATCTTGAATTCCTCCCCGCTATAGGGTTTGGCGTATTCGTGTTCCAAAGTCTTTTCCAGCATACGCTTTTCCAGGTCCTTCCTGCTGATCTCCCCTTTGAGGTATTTTTCGATCAGGAGGCTTGCGATATGCCCGGCGTACCGCGCACCGTAATACCCATGCTCAATATAGACGGCCAGGGCGATCTGCGGTTTGTCAACCGGGGCAAAGGCCACAAAGATGGAATGGTCGGTCAATTGCGTGCGCACCCCGTCGATCCTTGTATAATTCTCCACGGTGCCGGTTTTTCCCGCCACCTCTATTCCGGGGATTTGCAACCATCGGGCCGTACCCTTTTTATAAACTTCGGCCATGCCCTGCACCACGGGTTCAAAATGCTGCCGGTCTATAGTGGTGTATTTGGGCGTGGTGAACCTCGGAAGGTCTATGTCTTCCCCGGCCACTTTTTTAAGGACATGGGGCGTATAGTAGAAGCCCCTGTTGGCAATGGCCGCGGTCATATTAGCCAGTTGTATGGGGGTGGCGGCAACTTCCCCCTGCCCGATGGAATTGGAGATGATATAGCTGGAAGACCAGCGGTTGTCCCCGTAGACCTTGTCGTAATATTCTTTGCTCGGGATACGTCCCTTGCGGCCGGTGGGGAGGTCGTATCCAAGGTAATCACCCAGGCCAAAACTTTTCATATGCTTTTCCCAAACGTCCATGGCCTCATCCGTAGTGCGGTACTTTTCATAGATCTTTCTGAAAGTCCCTGCGAAGTAGGCATTGCAGGATTTGTAAATCCCTGAATTGAGGTCCCGTATGCCTCCGCCACAATGACAGCCCCTGAGGGTGCGGCCCACATAGAAACCATTGAAACACCTAAAGGTGGTTTCGGGCTGTATGACCCCTTCCTGCAGGGCCACCAGGGCATTCAGGGTTTTAAAAGGGGATCCGGGCGAGGGTTCGGCAAGGATAGCCCTGTCCCAGGTGGGCTTGGAAATGGTGTCGTAGTGTAGTTTGCTGTAGTTCTCAGATCGTTCACGACCGACCAGCAGGGCAGGGTCATAGGTGGGCCCCGAAATGAGTGCGAGGATCTCGCCGGAAGCGGGCTCAATGGCCACAATGCCGCCACGCTTGCCATTCATAAGCTTCTCCCCGTATTCCTGCAGCTCCTTGTGGAGGGTTACATGGATTTCTTTCCCGGCCTGGGGAAGGGTGTCCAAACTACCCTCTTTATAGGGCCCTATATCCCGGTTAAAGCGGTCTTTTTGGATATACTTCACCCCTTTGCGTCCCCTCAGCAGTTCTTCGTATTCCTTTTCAATACCAGTTCGGCCGGTAAGTTCCCCCTGCACGTAATAGGGGTTGCGGCTGAGGTCGTGTTCGTTTACCTCGCTGATATAGCCCAGGACATTGGCCCCGCTTTGGGTATTATAATACCGAAGCGATCGCTTTTGAATATAAAAGCCTTCGTATTTGCGCATCTTTTCCTGCAGGCGGGCATAGTCTTCCTTAGACAACTGGTGGATCAGGACCGAAGGGAGACGGGGTGAATAGACCCTGGCTTTGGACAGTTTCTCTTTAAAGGTAGCTTTGTCAATCCCCAGTAACCCGCAAAACTCCAGGGTATCCAGGGGCTGTACCTCCCTGGGGATCACCATGACGTCATAGGCGGGTTGGTTGGCTACCAACAATTCCCCGTTGCGATCATAGATATAGCCGCGTTCCGGGTAGTCATAGATGGCCTTTATGGCCGGGTCTTCCAAAACCTGGTCAGGGGAAAACCGAAATATCTGCAGGTACGATAACCTGCCCACGAAAGTGATCCCAATAATCACAATAATGGATGACAATAAAAACTTTTTCATAGGATACTTCTAAAATCCCACCCCGGGGGCTAATGATCTGTTCCGGACTGTATGCTCGTGTCCGCACACAAATGTAGGAAAATCAATAGGTCCTGGGCCCCGGTATGTACTAAAATTATGGGTATTTATTCCCTGCTGACCCCAAAAAGGGATATAAACAACATGCATAGAATGAGGGTGGCCATCCCATTGAAAACGACCTTCTTCAAAATTAACAGCATATTCGATACACTAAAAATTTCCAGCGTGAAGAAAATCGTATGATGCACTATAACCAATAACGCCAAAAACGTAAATTGTTGTATACGTGTGGAATTCGAGAGCTTGAAGCTTTGGAATTCGTAGTTTACCCCAAAAACAAAACGCATAATGGCAGGCCGCATATAGGCGATGGTCAGGGCAGACGCCGCATGAAGGGCCATGGTATCCGAGAACAGGTCGATGGCAAACCCCAGGAGGAAGCCCAGGGTAATGAAGAGGTTCCTTTTTTCCTTGATGGGGTACCAGTAGAGGAAGAGGATATAGACCATGGGGTTGATGAAACCAAAAAAGTTCAACCGGTTAAAAACCAGTACCTGCACCAGGATCAGCAGCAGGAACCGCAGGGTATTCATTATAACGGGATTATTGGTCATCCGATATCTTCGCTTCTAATTCCTGTATTTCCTGCCTGTTGGTATTGTGGATAATGTAGACGTGCTTCAGGTTGGTCATGTCGTTAAACAATGCCACGTCTATACTGTAAAAACTCTGGGATTCGTTCAGGCCGTATTTTTGTATGACCCCTATGGGGATGTTTTCGGGGAAGATGCTCGACATGGCGCCGGTGACTATGGTATCGCCCACGATGAGCGGCACCAGGCGGGGGATGTCTTCCAGTTGCACCACATTGTATTTTTTCCCATTCCATACCAAAGAACCAAAGTAATTGGTGTTCTTGATCTTGGCGTTGATGGTAGACTTGGAGTTGAGGATGCTCTGTACCGCGGCGTAATTGTTGGAGGTGTGCTCCACGATCCCCAGGATCCCATTGGAAGTGATCACGCCCATGTCCTGGCGAACCCCTTGCTTCGCCCCTTTGTTGATGGTGATGTAATTGTCGGGGTTAGCGTAGCTGTTTTTAACGATTTCCGCCGTTTGTACCTCATAATCCAGGGCCGTGGTATCCAGGGTAAGCGGGGTCGCGGCCGGTTGATTAAACAGCTGTTTGCGCAGCCTTTTGTTTTCTTCCACCAGTTTTTTGTTTTCTTCCTCCAGGTCAAAATAGGAGGTAATGTCCTCAGAGGTGCTGTAAAGCGTTCCGCTGATCCAGTTGGCAGAGTTGAAAAACCTGGAGCGGTGGTACGAATGCGATTGGGCGGTAAAAGCCAGTGAAATCACCAACAGCAGTAAATAGAGCAGGGCAGTCTTGTAGCGTACAATAAAATTAATGATCTGCTGCATGCACGTATTCTGTTGTGGGATACGGGCCTAATCCGGCCCCAAACCCCGATCGGTGTAAAGAGGGACTTATTTTATAAGGATGCTCTTGTAGCGTTCCAAATTTTTCAGGGCGATCCCCGTACCCCTTACCACCGCCCGCAATGGGTCTTCGGCTATATATACCGGGAGGTCTGTCTTTTGGGATAAGCGCCTGTCGAGCCCCCTGAGCATAGAACCCCCTCCGGCCAGGTAAATACCCGTATTATAAATATCCGCAGCAAGTTCCGGAGGTGTTTGCGAAAGGGTTTCCATTACCGCATCTTCTACCCTCAGGATCGATTTGTCAAGCGCTTTTGCGATCTCCCTGAAAGAAATCGAAACCTGTTTCGGCTTGCCGGTAAGCAGGTCCCTGCCCTGGACTGACATTTCATCCGGGGGCGACTGAAGGTCCTCGGTGGCGGATCCAATCTGGATCTTGATATTTTCGGCCGTGCTCTCCCCAACATAGAGGTTGTGCTGGGTGCGCATATAATAGATGATATCATTGGTAAACACGTCCCCGGCAATCTTTACTGATTTATCGCAAACGATCCCGCCCAGGGCGATTACGGCAATCTCCGTGGTTCCCCCGCCAATATCCACGATCATGTTCCCCTTAGGTTGCATGATATCCAGCCCGATCCCTATGGCCGCTGCCATGGGCTCATGGATCAGGTATACTTCCTTCCCGTTTACGCGTTCGGCAGATTCCTTAACGGCCCGCATTTCCACTTCCGTGATCCCAGAGGGGATGCAGATGACCATCCGCAGTGCGGGAGGAAACCATTTCTTCTTAAGGGCGGGGATGTTCTTGATAAACATGTTGATCATCTTCTCGGATGCGTCAAAATCCGCGATCACCCCATCCTTCAAGGGGCGTATGGTCTTGATATTCTCATGGGTTTTTCCCTGCATCATGCTGGCTTCCCTGCCGACGGCGATGATCTTCCCGCTGACCCGGTCCCTGGCAACAATAGATGGACTATCCACCACCACCTTGTCGGCATGGATAATGAGGGTATTCGCCGTGCCCAGGTCAATGGCTATCTCCTCGGTCAAGAAATCAAAAAATCCCATGTGCGTAGTTTGGTTTAGGTTTTTGGGTGTATTTCACCGACAAAAGTAATGAAATTAATGCTTAAAATGACGCGTGCCTGTCATTACCATAGCCACCTTATTTTCATTGCAAAAATCGATGCTCAATTGGTCTTTGATAGAGCCTCCGGGTTGTATAACGCTGGTTATGCCACTTTTATGCGCAATCTCAACGCAATCCGGGAAAGGAAAGAAAGCGTCACTGGCCATCACGGCCCCTTTGAGGTCGAATTTAAAGGTTTGTGCCTTGTGGATGGCCTGGTTTAGGGCATCTACCCTTGAGGTTTGCCCGGTGCCACTGGCACAAAGCTGTTTGTTCCTGGCCAGGACGATGGTGTTGGACTTGGTGTGCTTGCAGAGCTTGGAGGCAAAGAGCAGGTCTTCCAGTTCGCGCTCTGACGGCTTCTTCTCAGTTACATACTGCAGCTCTGAGAGCGCATCTGTTTTCGCGTCCTTGTCCTGAACCAAATAGCCATTCAGGCAGGTACGTACCAACGTCTGTGGCAATGCCACCTCTTTTTGCACCAGCAGGATACGGTTTTTCTTCCCCTTAAGGATCTCGAGGGCCTCGTTGGAGAACGAAGGGGCAATCACCACTTCGCAGAACAAGCTGTGGATTTCCCGGGCCGTGGGGGCGTCAATTTCCCTGTTGCTGATCAGGATCCCGCCAAAGGCCGAAACCGGGTCGCCCGCGAGGGCGTCCACATAGGCTTCCCGCAAGGTGCTCCGGGTAGCCAACCCACAGGCATTGTTGTGTTTCAGGATGGCGAAGGTGGGGTCGTCCTTCATGAATTCGCCCATCAGTTGTACGGCGGCGTCCACATCGAGCAGGTTGTTATAGGACAATTCCTTGCCGTGCAGTTTGGTGAACATCGCGTCAAAGTCGCCAAAGAAATAGCCTTTTTGGTGTGGGTTTTCCCCGTAGCGCAAAACCTGGCCTTTTGTTTCACTGATTTTGAGCGCCAGGGTTTCCCCTTCCCGGTTGAAATACGAAAAGATGGCGCTGTCGTAGTGGGAAGAGACTTCAAAGGCCCGGGTGGCGAAACGCTTGCGGTCTTCCACGCTGGTTGCGCCGTCACGGGTGTTCAGCAATTCCAGGAACGGGGCGTAATCGTTCCTGGAAGAAACGCAAAGCACATCCTTGTAATTCTTTGCCGCCGCCCGTATCAGGGAGATGCCCCCAATGTCTATCTTCTCTATGATCTCCGCTTCACTGGCACCATCGGCCACGGTTTTTTCAAAGGGGTACAGGTCTACGATCACGATATCTATCTGGGGAATCTCATACTGCTCCAGTTGTGCGAGGTCACCTTCGTTATCCTGCCGGTTAAGGATGCCGCCAAAGACCTTGGGGTGCAGGGTTTTTACACGCCCTCCCAGGATGGAGGGGTAGCTGGTTATTTCTTCTACGGGTACTACGGGAATGCCCAGTTCCCGTATGAATTTTTCGGTGCCCCCGGTAGAATAGAGGGTTATACCCAGGGAATCCAGTTTTTTGACGACAGGTTCCAGTCCGTCTTTGTGGAATACGGACACCAGTGCCGAAGTTGCCTTTTTGAGAGTGCTCATTTTTACGTCCTTATCATGGTTGTACAAGCTAACAAAAGTAAATTTTTTAGTCCGAAGGGAGGATGATGGTTATCAACAAAAACACGAAAGTTTTAAAGAATTTTAGCCACTTCGCGGTTGACGAATTCCAGGAATCGTTCATCCTCGGCACTGAAGGGGTCCGGGGTTTCGGAATCGATATCGATTTGCCCGATGTTTTTCCCATCCACAAAAAGCGGCACCACGATTTCAGACCGTACATTAATGCTGCAGGCGATGTAGTTATCCTGGGCACTCACATCGGGTACCACGAAGTTCTCGTTGCTCACGGCCACCTGTCCGCAAATGCCCTTGCCAAAGGGGATGATATCGTGCTCTGTCGGGGCACCGGCATAGGGCCCCAGTTTTAATTCCTCTCTTTCGCCGTTCCGGAAATAGAACCCCACCCAATTGTAATAGGGGACCCGGGCCTTCAGGAATTCACACAGTTGCTGCAGGCGTTCTTCCACGGTTTGGTCATTTTGCGTGAGCAGTTCAATGACGCTGGGTTGCAATTGTTTCAGCATGCTACAAATTTTAGTCAAAGGTACAGAAAGTAGCCCATTTTAGGTAAATTTTCAAAGGGGGTTAAGCCCTTGGTTTTTGGCTTCGTCTGGGATGTTTCCGCTTCCCGTTGGAACAGGGCTTTACAGGAGGGTATGCGCCGGTTGCGGGAATAAAAAAACCGTGTGCAGGGGTTGCACACGGTTTACATCTCGCAATTTTTCTGCTGTTTGCTCTTACATCATGCCGGGCATTCCGCCACCGCCTCCCATAGGCGGGCCAGCGGGGGTGTCCTCTTTGATGTCGGTGAGGGCACATTCAGTGGTCAGGATCATTCCGGCAACCGATGCGGCGTTCTCCAGGGCGATCCTGGTAACTTTCTTAGGATCGATGATACCTGCCTTGAGCATGTCCACATACTTCTCGGACTTGGCATCGTACCCGAAATCACCGCTGCCTTCGTATACCTTGGCCACCACTACGGAGCCTTCGCCACCGGCGTTTTCCACGATGGTCCTCAAGGGCGCCTCAATGGCCCGGGCCACGATTTGCAATCCGGTTTCTTCGTCTGCATTCTCGGCCTTTACTTTAGACAGGGAAGCCTTAGAGCGGATAAAGGCTACGCCTCCTCCGGCAACGATGCCTTCTTCTACTGCTGCCCTGGTGGCATGCAGGGCATCATCTACCCGGTCTTTTTTCTCTTTCATTTCCACTTCCGAAGCAGCCCCTACATACAGTACGGCTACCCCGCCGGCCAGTTTGGCCAAACGCTCCTGTAGTTTTTCCTTGTCATAATCGGAGGTGGTGGTTTCTATCTGGGATTTGATCTGGCTGACACGTGCCTTGATGTTTTTGGCGGCACCGGCACCATTTACGATCGTGGTATTGTCCTTATCAATAGATACCTTTTCACAGGTTCCCAGCATATCCACGGTGGTGTTCTCCATGGTAAACCCTCTTTCTTCGGAAATTACGGTTCCATTGGTCAGGATGGCGATGTCCTCCAGCATGGCTTTTCTGCGGTCTCCGAAGCCCGGGGCTTTTACTGCGGCGATCTTCAGGGAGCCGCGCAATTTGTTTACCACCAGGGTGGCCAGTGCTTCCCCGTCCACGTCTTCTGCGATGATCAGGAGGGGTTTGCCTGACTGGGCTACCGGCTCCAACACGGGCAAGAGGTCCTTCATGGTAGAGATCTTCTTGTCTACGATAAGGATATAGGGATTGTCCAGGTTGGCCACCATCTTTTCAGAATCGGTGACGAAGTAAGGGGAAAGGTATCCCCTGTCAAATTGCATCCCTTCCACCACGTCGACATAGGTGTCTGTACCTTTGGCTTCTTCTACGGTAATGACGCCTTCTTTGCCCACTTTCTCAAAGGCTTCGGCGATCAGTTCCCCGATGGTCTCATCGTTGTTGGAGGATATGGAGGCTACCTGCTTGATTTTTTCTGAGGAGTCGCCCACCTTTTTGGTTTGTTTGGAAAGGTGCTCGACGATGGCCTCTACCGCCTTGTCGATCCCCCTTTTGAGGTCCATGGGGTTGGCGCCGGCGGCTACGTTTTTAAGGCCTTCCTTAACAATAGCCTGTGCAAGTACGGTAGCGGTGGTGGTACCATCTCCGGCCAGGTCGTTGGTTTTGGAAGCGACTTCTTTCACCATTTGCGCGCCCATATCCTCAAGGGCGTCTTCCAATTCAATTTCTTTTGCTACGGTCACCCCGTCTTTGGTTACCACGGGTGCGCCGAAAGACTTGCTGATGATCACGTTTCTGCCTTTGGGGCCAAGCGTTACCTTCACCGCATTGGCGAGGGCGTCTACCCCCCTTCTCAGGCCATCGCGAGCCTCTATGTCAAACGTTATGTTTTTTGCCATTGTACTAGTATGATTTTAAGGGTTGATTAAATAATTGCTAAAATGTCACTTTCACGCATCATAAGGTACTCGGAACCGTCCAGCTTTAGCTCGGTCCCTGAATATTTTCCGTAGAGGACCGTATCCCCGACTTTTACGGTGACCTTTTCATCTTTGGTTCCAGGGCCAACGGCGACCACTTTGCCTTTTTGTGGTTTTTCTTTAGCAGTATCCGGGATGATAATGCCGGAAGCGGTTTTGGTTTCCGCAGCCATAGGTTCGATAAGTACCCTATCGGCCAATGGTTTGATGTTTAATTTAGCCATATTATTTAGTGTTTATATTTAAATTATTCGGTTAGGGATTAGGCAGAAATTGTGCCAATGGTTAAAAACTGACATATTGTTAAATGAAAAATGCCAGCTTGTCATACATGCCGGCATTTAGATAGATTTTACCTGGGGGATTATTCATCTGGGTTGGCAGGATCTGCGCTTACCGGCGCAGGCACTTGCTCAGGTACGGTCTCCGGAACGGTTTCCGGAACCGTGGTTTCTATTTCACCGCCTTGTAGAAGTTTGGAATCCGCTTCCCCGAAATTGCCCTTCAGTGCCACATTGGACAAGAGGATCAGTACAATCAGCAGGGTGGCAAGGGTCCAGGTGCTCTTATCCAGGAAATCACCCGTCTTTTTGACACCGCCTACGATCTGGCTGCCCCCTCCTCCAAATGAAGAAGACAATCCACCCCCTTTGGGGTTCTGCACCATCACCACCAGCACCAACAGGAAGCATACTACGATGATAAGAACCAGGAATATGGAAAATGTACTCATTCGATCTTATTTTTCTTTCTGTAAATTCATTACCGCTTTTATGCGGTCTGCAAAGAAACTACTTTTTTCCGGATATTTCAAACTTAAAATCTTGTACGCCTGTATGGCTTGCTTATACTTTTTTTGCTCCAGGTAAACCTTGGCCAGGGTTTCGGTCATCAGCTCGTTTTTGTCCAGTTTGGTGGAGCTTTTGATGTCTATTTTGGGCAGTTTTTCTTCCGTGGGGACAATTTTGGGATTCTCCGCAATGAATTTATCGATCATTTCAAACTTCTTCCTTTTCGAGGGTGGTGATCCGGGCTTCGTGCCGGCTGCGGCCGCAGCATCCCCGGTCGCAGGCCCGGGTTCCCGGTCCACAGTCTTGAGGGAGGTGAGTTGCAGCCATTCCCCAAAGGAGTACTTCTCCTTCCGGGTAAAGGGCAGGGGTTTTCCCAGCTCCAGGTCTGAGGCGGCTTTCTTTTTTTCCGCGGCCATCGCCTTGTCCACCGCCGGGTCTTTAGACCGGAACAGTTTGGGGTCCAGGATGGCCTCGGCATCCCTGGCAGAGCGCGGCAGGGGCGCGTCTTCTGAAGTTTCTATCAGGGCGGTCGCTTCGTCTGGCCTGGCCACTATTTCCTCAGAGTCGACATCCAGATCCTTTAGCGGATGGGCCTTGCCCGATATGGTGTCGGCAATAGCATTCTGGAGGAAGGATTCCGAGGTGATAAAATCGAACAGTATATCCCTGTCAGTCGTGTAGGCAGCCGTCACTTTCAGGGCGTTGTTGTATTTAAAGCTGTTCTGGTTTTTCAGGCCTTTGAGGTGCAGGGCCCTGGCCGCCTGGAAGTATGGGTACTCCTCTAGGACATCTTCCAGTTGCCTGGTCTGCTCCTCGGAAATCACCGCTTCGGGGTGCTGTAGTAGAAATGTGAAATCTGAAACCTTCATAGTGCGCTACCAATCTGCCAGGGAGGCGTTAAAGATATCCTGGTTGATCCGTTCAAAAATAACCTGGTGTGCCTCGTCCCGTACGGAAGACAATTGGGCGGTGGCTTCATAGTCATAAAAGAAGGAGAATCGCCTTTCAAAATCCGCGTCCTCCTTGGTTTTGTTAAAGAAACGCACGTTCACGGCAACGCTCAGCCGGTTTTGGGCCGCCCGCTGCTGGGCCGTGGCGGTCATGGGCGATATGCGGTATTCCACAATTTCGCCTTCGTAGAGCAGGTCGCCATTGGTGCTTACCAGGTCCAGGCTGGTTTGGTTGAGGATCAGGTCTTGCAGCGAGAGCGTAAAATCCCTGTCGAGCCCTGGCTCAAATGTCGAACCGGGGCTTTGGGAGGCGTAATTCTGGAAATAGTTCACCTGGAAGGTGGTGGCCGTCCCCACGTCGCCCCCGGTAAAATTATAGGCGCCACAACCCCAAAGGGCCAGGGCGGAAATGCAACTTAGAAAAAGGTATAGTTTAAATGGTTTCACAAGAAATCGCTTCGGTTCATACTGCCTTTAAAGATCGTACTGTTTTATCTTCCGGTAGAGCGTACGTTCGGAAATGCCCAATTCAGTAGCCGCTGCCTTACGCTTGCCCCGGTTGCGTTCCAGGGACTTTTTGATGAGTTCAATTTCCTTTTCCTGTAAAGATAGGGTTTCTTCCTCTTGTATTTCCTCCGCAAAATGGTACTTGTCTTCCTGTGGTGCTACCAGCGGTTTTTCACTCCGGTGTTCCGGCAGTGGCAGGACTTCCAGGGCCTGGCTTTCCTCTTCTTCGACTTCTTCCCCGTTATCTCCGTAGATTTTTCTGATGAGGGATTGGTTTTCTTCCTGCACCTTGTCCGTGTCACTGCTTTTTAGTAGCTCCAGGGTCAGTTTTTTGAGGTCGTTGAGGTCGCTCTTCATATCAAACAACACCTTGTAGAGGATCTCGCGTTCATTGCTGAAATCCCCTTCTTTGGTCCGGGTGCCCACGATGGCGGGGAGGTTAGAATCGCTCGCATTGGGGAGGTATTCGTTGAGTTTTTCCAGGCCGATATTCCTGCTCTCCTCGAGTACCGAGATCTGTTCGGCCACGTTCCTCAACTGGCGGATATTGCCGGGCCAGCGGTATTTCTTAAGGAGTTGTATGGCGTCATCCTCCAGCCGGATGGTCGGCATTTTGTATTTATGTGCGAAGTCGGAGGCAAATTTTCGGAAGAGGAGGTGGATGTCTTCCTGTCGCTGCCTGAGCGGGGGAAGGTGTATTTCTACGGTGCTGAGCCGGTAATACAGGTCCTCCCGGAATTTTCCCTTCTTGATGGACTCCATCATGTTGATGTTGGTGGCCGCCACGATGCGCACATTGGTTTTCTGGACCTGTGAAGACCCAACCTTGAGGAATTCGCCATTTTCGAGCACCCGTAGCAGGCGTACCTGTGTGGGCAATGGCAACTCTCCCACTTCGTCCAGGAAAATGGTGCCCCCGTCGGCCACTTCAAAATACCCCCTTCGGGTCTGGGTAGCCCCTGTGAAGGATCCTTTTTCATGTCCGAACAATTCGCTGTCTATGGTGCCTTCCGGGATGGCCCCGCAGTTGACGGCGATATATTTGGCGTGTTTGCGGTGCGAGAGGGAGTGGATGATCTTGGGGATGGCTTCCTTGCCCACCCCACTTTCGCCCGTGACCAGGACCGATATGTCGGTAGGGGCCACCTGAATGGCTTTTTCCAGGGCGCGATTGAGCATGACATCATTTCCGATGATCTCGAATCGCTGCTTTATGGCTTGTACGGATTCCATGTATACAATGCTGTTTACCGGGGGCCTTGGGCTCCTTTTGTTGGGTTAAGCGTACCCCACGGCCTCACCGATCAGGGTAGCCGAGGTACATTCTTTGATGGCAACGTTCACAAATTCCCCTACTTTATAATGGGCTTTCGGGAAAACCACCACGGTGTTCTGGGAGTTGCGACCCATCCAATGGGCATCCGATTTTTTGGAATTCCCCTCTATCAGCACTTCTTCCACCTTTCCCAGGTGTTCCCGGGTCCTCGTTAGCCCGTGTTGCTGTTGTAGCTCAATGATCTCCCGCAACCGTCTTTTCTTGGTTGCTTCCGGAACGTCATCTTCCAGTTTCCTGGCGGCCAGCGTACCCGGGCGCTCAGAGTAGGCGAACATAAAGCCGAAATCGTATTTCACATACTCCATTAGCGAAAGTGTCTCCTGGTGGTCTGCCTCGGTTTCGGTGGGGAAGCCCGCGATCATGTCCTGGCTGATGGCACAATCGGGGATAATTTCCCGGATCCTGTCTATCAGCCGCATATATTCTTCCCGCGTATGTTGGCGGTTCATGGCCGCAAGGATCCGGTTGCTGCCACTCTGTACAGGCAGGTGGATATACTTGCAGATATTGTGGTAGTGCGCCATGGTTTCAATGACGTCTATGGTCATGTCCTGGGGGTTGGAGGTAGAGAATCGGATGCGCATACCCGGTTGGGCTTCCGCTACCTTTGCCAGCAAGCCCGCAAAATTGACGGCGGTGGCCTTCTGCATGCCGGATGCCTGCTCAAAGTCTTTTTTGAGTCCGCCCCCATACCAGAGGTAGCTGTCCACATTCTGGCCCAGCAGGGTCACCTCCCGGTACCCTTTCTCCCATAGGTCATTGACTTCCCCCAGGATGGATTGCGGGTCGCGGCTCCGCTCCCTTCCCCTGGTAAAGGGGACCACACAAAACGTACACATGTTGTCGCAACCCCGGGTAATGGAGACAAAGGCCGTTACCCCGTTGGAATCCAGGCGTACGGGTGCGATATCACCATAGGTTTCCTCCTTTGACAGGATTACATTGACGGCATTGCGGCCTTCCGCTACTTCCCGTACCAGGTTGGGGAGGTCTTTGTAGGCATCGGGGCCCACGACCATATCCACGATCTTTTCCTCTTCCAGCAACTGGCTTTTCAGCCGTTCGGCCATACAGCCCAGTACCCCGACCTTGAGGCCGGGCCGGTTCTTCTTCACGGCATTGAACTTTTCCAGCCGTTTGCGGACCGTGAGCTCCGCTTTTTCGCGAATGGAACAGGTATTGACAAGGATGAGGTCTGCCTCCTCCATCCGGGTGGTTGTATTAAACCCCTCCCCGGTCAGGATGGATGCCACGATCTCACTGTCCGAAAAATTCATCTGGCAGCCGTAACTTTCGATGTACAGCTTTCGGGAATTCTGTTCGCTGTTCTCAAGCAGCAATGCCTTCCCCTGCACCGATTCATCAATCACTTTCTCCATAAATTGCTCGTGTTTTCGCCTGTATTAAGAGGAGGCAAAGATACTACTAAATACCCGCTTATGACAATATGACAGTTAATAATTTAATAAAAAACACGCAACGCCTGCCCGTTTCCCTTATCTTACTTTTAACCCGACACCCCTAAATTTCCTGCCGTATGAAAAAGTTTGCTGCCCCCTTGCTTTTTATCGCCGTCTTTTGCCTGATCTCCTGTGACAGCGACGATAAGGATGATGGCCTCTTTGCCGATTACCTCGTGGCCAGGCCCATCACCATGACCAGGGCAGAATTTGCCAACAGCGTGGCCATTGTGCCCCCCCGGCCCCTGGAGTCGTCCGGGAAGATCTACGCTTACCGGGATTTTATCTTTGTCAACGACAAGCACAAAGGGGTACACCTAATAGACAATTCAGACCCATCGGCCCCGCAAAAGCGCGCTTTTATCAAAATCGCGGGCAATGTGGATATCTCCGTTAAAGGCGACTACCTCTATGCCGACAGTTTAAGCGACCTGATCGTGTTGGATATTTCCGACCTGGATAATATCAGGGTGGTCAACCGCCTTTACGATGTATTGAACGACCCTGTGGTGTGGCCCGCCGAAGCCGATTTTTTCGAATACGGGGAGATCGATTATGAGAACGAGGTCCTTTTGGGATGGGAACTGGTCACCGAAAGAAGGCTGATCGCCGAAACTCCGGTATGGAGGGACGATGTCGCCTTTGCTGAAATGGCAGCCGATGCCAATGCCCGTATCGGGCAGGGGGGTTCCCTCGCACGGTTCAAAATCGTGGAGGACTTCCTCTATGCGGTCGACAGCCATTTTATCAACATCTTTGATATCAGCGACCTCGGGAATCCCCTGGCACAGGAGGATGTGTACGCGGGTTTTGATATAGAAACCATTTTCAGCCAGGGCAATTACCTCTTCCTTGGCAGTATGCGCGGCATGTATATCTATGAGGTTTCCGACCCGGCCCGGCCCGGGTTTATCTCGGAATTCCAGCACGGGACTGCCTGCGACCCGGTGGTGGTAGACGGTGACTATGCCTATGTAACCCTCAGGGGCGGGAACGATTGCGGTGCTACCGAAAGCGGCCTGTTTATCATCGACATCCGTTCTATAGCCAACCCCGTGTTGGCCGCGTCCTATCCCATGGATGAGCCTTACGGCCTGGGGATAAAGGGCGACCAGTTATTTGTCTGTGACGGCGCTTCGGGCCTTAAAGTGTACGATAAGAGCAGTATGGAGAACCTGGTGCCCTTGCAGCATCTGGAAGGAATGGTCACCTATGATGTGATTCCCCTGGATGAAACCCTGGTCCTGATCGCCGATGGAAGCCTCCATCAGTACGCCTACCAGCCAGACGAAATCCAGTGGGTAAGTACCCTGCAACTCCATTAACTCCTCACTTAAAATAACTTAGGGCTTCTGCCTGGTTCGGAAGCTTTTTTTGTGCCTGCCGGCCGCAATACAACCCGAAATAAAAAAATTGCCATACTTTTGTGACTTCAAAAACGATTGCATGGCAAAGAATCTGGTCATAGTAGAGTCGCCCGCCAAGGCCAAGACCATAGAGAAATTTTTGGGGAAGGATTATAAGGTGGAATCCAGTTTTGGCCACATTGCAGACCTCCCCTCCAAGGAGTTGGGGGTGGATGTGGAGAACGATTTCCAACCTAAATATATCGTAGACAAGGAGAAGAAGAGCCTGGTAAAAAAGCTAAAGGACCTCGCGCAAAAGGCCGATACCATCTGGCTTGCCAGTGATGAGGACCGCGAGGGGGAGGCCATTTCGTGGCATTTGGCGGAAACGCTCGACCTGGATAAGTCAAAGACCAGGCGCATCGTATTTAACTCCATCACCAAATCGGCTATACAAACGGCTATAGAGAACCCCAGGGATATCAACTACGACCTGGTAAATGCCCAGCAGGCACGCCGGGTACTGGACCGGCTCGTGGGCTACGAGTTGTCTCCCGTTCTCTGGAAGAAGATTAAACCAGGCCTGTCTGCCGGGCGGGTACAGTCTGTAGCGGTACGCCTGATCGTGGAGCGGGAACGCGAGATTGAGGCCTTTGCACCCACCGCCTCCTTTAAACTGGTCGCCGAATTTAAAACAGCGGGCGGTGAGGTCTTTACGGCCAGGCTGAACCAGACGTTTGCCAGTAAGGCAGACGCGGAGGCCTTCCTGAAAAAGAATATCGGGGCGTCCTTTTCGGTGGCGAGCCTCGACAAGAAACCGGCGAAAAAATCGCCATCGGCCCCCTTTACCACCTCGACCCTGCAACAGGAGGCTGCCCGAAAACTCTATTTCTCCGTCTCCAGGACCATGCAGGTGGCCCAGCGGCTGTACGAAGCGGGGCTCATCACCTATATGCGGACCGACAGTGTGAACCTATCCAAGGAAGCCATCATGGCGGCCAAGGAGGCCATCATCGAAAATTACGGGGAGCGCTACAGCAAGGTTCGCAATTTTAAGGGCAAGAGCAAAGGGGCCCAGGAAGCCCACGAAGCCATTCGCCCAACCGACATGAAAGACCAGTCGCCTTCCCTGGAAAGGGACCAGGCCAGGCTCTATGAACTGATCTGGATGCGGACACTGGCGTCTCAGATGAGTGACGCCGAACTTGAACGCACCAATGTCAGGATAAAGTCTGACGGGCATTCGGAGGAGTTCACGGCCAACGGAGAGGTCATCAAATTCGACGGGTTCCTCAAGGTTTATATGGAAGGCAAGGATGAGGAAGACCTATCGGAAGAGCAGGATGGAATGCTGCCTGCGTTAAAGAAAGGTGAGCCACTTGCCAATACCTACATACTGGCCACCCAGCGCTTTACCAGGGCACCCTACCGCTATACAGAGGCTACCCTGGTTAAAAAGCTGGAAGAACTGGGCATCGGAAGGCCCTCTACCTACGCCCCTACCATTTCCACCATACAGAACCGGGGGTACGTGGAAAAAGGTTCTGTGGAAGGGACCGAAAGAAAATATACCCAGCTTCAGCTGCGCAGGGATGCCATTACCGCAAAAGAATTGACGGAAACCGTGGGTTCAGACAAGGGGAAACTGGTCCCAACCGATATCGGGATGGTTGTCAACGATTTCCTGGTCAACCATTTCGCCACCATCCTGGATTATAATTTTACCGCCAAGGTAGAGAAGGATTTTGACGAGATCGCCTCGGGCGATGAAGACTGGCAAAAGGTGATGCGCGACTTTTACAAGGACTTCCACCCCAATGTGCAGGATGTGGAGGAGAACGCCGACCGTGCCAGCGGGGAGCGGGTGTTGGGGACCGACCCCAAGACCGGACGGCAGGTGGCTGTGCGTCTGGGCCGTTTTGGCCCCATGGTGCAGATAGGCACCGTAGAAGAGGAAGAGAAGCCCCTCTTCGCCAGTTTGCTGCCCGACCAGTCCATATCTACCATTACCTATGAGGAGGCCATGGACCTGTTTAAACTGCCCAGGAAATTGGGCAGCTATAAAGGAGAGGAAGTAGAGGCCAACGTAGGCCGGTACGGCCCCTATGTGCGATTCGGCAAGAAGTTCGTTTCTCTGGGTGCAGGCGAAAGCGCTTTTGATGTCGATCTGGAACGCGCCCTGGAACTCATCAAGGAAAAGGAGAAGGCCGATGCCCCCATAGCCTCATACCAGGGGAAAGATGTCACCAAGGGCAAGGGTCGATTTGGCCCGTTCATCAAGTGGGACAATATGTTCATCAATGTCGGTAAGAAATACGATTTTGACCACCTTTCGGAGGAAGACATCGCAGAGCTGATCGAAGCCAAGAAAAAGAAGGAAGCGGAGAAGGTGGTGCGTGAATGGAGTGAAGAAGGGATACGCATTGAAAAGGCCCGTTGGGGCAGGCATGCCATTATCAAAGGAAGGACCAAGGTAGAATTGCCCAAGGAGGTAGCCCCTGACAAACTCTCCCTACAGGAGGTACAGGCCCTTCTAGAGAAAAAGAAACCCAAGAAAAAAACCAGGAAAACCAAAGGCTGATCCCGTGCTATGGCATTCGATTTTTTAGTTCCCGTAAGCACCAAGGTGCTGGCACATTGCGAGTTGCTTCCGCCCCAGGCGCTTGGGAAGAATGTTTTTATGCATACCGAAAGGGAGGGGTTGCCCGTCCTGGCCAATGCCTCTTTTGCCATCATCGGGGTCAATGAATCCAGGAATGCCTTTGAAAAAAAGCCCGAGCCCCTGGATATTTCCCAGATACGAATAGCGCTTTACCGCCTGATGATGGGGAACTGGAACGCCACCATCGTGGACCTGGGCGATATCAACGAAGGGGAAACGGTAGAGGACACCTATTTTGTAGTCAAGGAAATCGTGGCCGGGTTGCTGGAAGAAAATGTGATCCCGATTATCATCGGGGGCACCCAGGACATCACCTACGCTAGCTACCGCGCCTTTGACGGGATCAAAGACATGGTGAACCTGGTCTCTGTGGACAGCCGCTTTGATTTTGGGGCAGATGAGGAACTGATCTCTTCCCACTCCTATATGAGCCGTATCATCACGGACAAGCCCAACAACCTCTTTAATTTTTCCAACCTGGGTTACCAGAGTTACTTTAATGCCCAGGAAGAAATAGACCTGATGGAGCGCCTTTTCTTTGATGCTTACAGGTTGGGGGAGATTACCTCAGACATTACCCTCGTAGAACCCCTGCTGCGCAATGCCAACATCCTCAGCATGGATGCCCGGGCCATCAAGGCGAGCGAGGTGGGATTTGCATCCGGCTTCTCCCCCAACGGGTTCGACGGGCGCGAAATCTGCGCTATTGCCCGGTATGCGGGCATAAGCGATAAGTTGTCGGTCTTTGGTATTTACGAATGTGAAAACCACCCCCAGGCCTTTCAACTGATGGCACAAATTATATGGTACTTCATGGAGGGGTTCAATTTCAGGGTGTCGGAAGCCCCGTCGGCCAAAAACGAAGACTTCAGCAAATTCATCGTACCCTCCGAAACAGAACAGTTGGTCTTCTTTAAAAGCCACATCACCGAAAGATGGTGGGTAGAGGTTCCATCCATCCTTACTTCGCATACTAAATCCAATTCACCTGCGTTATTACCTTGCACTGAACAGGACTACCTTGACGCTTGCGATCAAATCATTCCCGAACGGTGGTATAAAGCCTATAAGAAAGGTTTTAACTGATTGAGAATAAATTTAAAGTGCAGACCATCGATTTGTACAATAAATTATTCAAAATGCAGTTTTAGTGAGTAATAAACGTCATTTCTGTTTATCGTCTAAATCGAAATTTAACCTAAAGTATGAAGAAGCTATTGTTATCCTCTATAGCGTTTGTTTTTTTGCTTTCTAGTTGTGGCTCAAAAACAAAGGGAGAACTGGTAGGGGTGAAGGGTAAAAAATGGTACCCTGAGAAACCCTACGGCATGGAACTCATCCCCCGCGGCGCATTTATCATGGGTAAAAGTGAAGAGGACATGGCCAAAGTTTACAACGCGCCTACCAAGACCGTGACCGTGAGGTCATTTTATATGGACGACACCGAGATCACCAACAGCGAATACCGGCAGTTTGTGGAATGGGTGCGCGATTCCATCGTACGGACCAGGCTGGCCATCCTTGCCGATGAATTGGGCATGGGTCCCGAAGACGGGGGTATAGGAGAATATTCCTTTAAGGATGCCGATACCACCAAGATGTCGGTGTATGACCGCTACATGCTGGACAATTATTCCGGGATGGGGGCTACCGGCTATGAAGGCCGCGCCCTGAACCTCGACCAGGACCTGGTATGGGATACCTCGGACTATCCGGATGAATACTATACCGAAGTGATGGACTCCTTGTACATCCCCGAAGAAGAATCCTACAACGGGCAACGGATCATAGATATTACCAAGTTAAGGTATAAATACAGCTGGATGGATATTGAGGCGGCCGCCCGCTCCAGGGAAGGCCGGCGCAAGGATTTCATCCAACACGAGGAACTGGAGATCTATCCTGACACCACTGTGTGGATCCGGGATTTTGAATACTCCTATAACGAGCCTATGCACAACGACTATTTCTGGCATGACGCCTATAGCGACTACCCCGTGGTTGGGGTGTCCTGGAAGCAGGCCAAGGCGTTTTGCAACTGGCGGACCAAGTTCAAGAACGACGACCAGAAAGCCCGTGGCAGGCAATTTGTCAACCAGTTCCGCCTGCCTACCGAGGCCGAATGGGAATATGCCGCCCGTGGGGGTATCGAAGGGGGAACCTACCCCTGGGGAGGGCCTTATGTGATCAGCGATACCGGTTGCTTTATGGCCAACTTTAAACCCCAAAGGGGCGATTATGCCGCCGATGCAGCCCTGTATACCGTAGAAGCCAAATCTTACGAACCCAACGATTTTAACCTATACAATATGGCCGGCAACGTATCGGAGTGGACCAACTCCAGTTACTACCCCGGTTCCTATGGATATGCCTCCACAATGAACCCCAATGCCGATTCGGGCAATAATGCCAGGAAGGTCATCCGGGGGGGGTCCTGGAAAGATGTTGCTTACTTCCTACAGGTGAGCACCCGGGATTACGAATATGCCGATTCGGCCAGGAGCTACATAGGATTCAGGACCGTCCAGGATTATATGGGCGAAGAAGATTCAACCCAATAAAAGCAGTACCTAAATTAGAACCTAAACCTTTAACCAAATACTTATTTTATCCTTAAACTTAAATTAAATTTTAAATTATGGCACAGTCAAAATCAACTAAGAAACTATTCAACATGGCCTATGGCCTTGGAGCATCGGTGGTGATCATTGGTGCATTATTCAAGATCCTACACTGGGAATTTGGCCCCCTTACAGGTGGTCTCCTCCTGGCGGTAGGTCTTATCACCGAAGCCCTTATCTTCGCCATCAGCGCCTTTGAGCCTGTAGACGATGAATACGATTGGTCTTTGGTATACCCCGAATTAAACGGAGGTCAAACCAGCGGTAAGAATGCCGCCAAGGAGGCCAAAGAAGCAGAAGGGTTGCTATCCAGAAAGCTTGACGAATTATTGAAAGAAGCGAATATCGATGCACAGTTGTTTGACAGCCTGGGTGAAAGTATCCGCAACTTCGAAGGAGCCGCCAAAGGTATCGCCCCTACAGCTGATGCCATAGAGCACACCAAGAAGTATTCTGAAGAGCTTTCGATGGCCGCCACGCAAATGGAGTCTTTGAACAGCCTGTACAAAGTGCAGCTGGAAAGCGCGAGCCGACAGGCTTCCATCAACGAGGAAGTGGTTCAGAACGCAGGTGCCCTGAAAGAGCAAATGGAGTCTCTGGCCTCTAACCTTTCTTCCCTGAACGGGGTATACGGTGGTATGCTGACCGCCATGGGCAGCAAGAACTAATTAGTTGCATTAACCATCCCAAATCAGAGTATTAATCAATAGCTAATTAGAAAACATGGCATCAGGAAAACAAACACCGCGTCAGAAGATGATCAATCTTATGTATTTGATCTTCATCGCAATGCTGGCGCTTAATATGAGTAAGGAAGTCCTTGCAGCCTTCGGTCTTATGAACGAAAAGCTGGAAGCTTCCAACAGTAAAATCACAGACAACAACGAGGCATTTTTGGCAAGCCTGGAGACGAAAGCTTCGGAAGACGCTGTCAAGTATGCCGAGTTGTACCAGGATGCAAAGCAGATAAAGCAGCTTTCGCAGGAATATTTTACCTACCTGGAGAATTTGAAGAAGAGTATGGTTGCGGATGTCGAAGACGCCAAGGACTACCAGATCATGGACAAATCGGACTATCTCGACCAGAAATTTTGGCAAGGCGATAACCTGGCCCCCGAAGGAAAAGAGTTTATGAAAAGGATTGGGGAATACCGTGACCAGGTGCTGAACATCCTTGGCGATGACTTCGCGGAAGTGAAGGATATCGTAAACGCCCGTTTTAAAACAGGCGATGCCAATGGAAAAGTAGCGCGCAGGGACGGAGTGAAGGTCGACTGGATCAATTACCACTACGAAGGGTTCCCGTTGATCGCTTCCCTGACCAAACTGACCGCCCTGCAATCGGATATCAAAGCCACTGAAGAAGCCGCTTTGAAAGCCATGCTCCAGGGTGAGCTCACCAGCCAGGTGTCTCTGTCCAACTTTTCTACATTGTTGGAGCAGGAAAAAGCCGCCTTCTATTCAGGTGAAAAGTTCCAGGGGAATATTGTCCTGGGAAAAACCGATAAATCCGCCAAGCCTGTAAGGGCAGACCTCAAACTGGATGGCCGCCAACTTACAGAAGGCAAAGACTACCAGCTGGAAGAAGGAGGCGTGAAAATGTTGATCAGCGCGGGGAATCCCGGGGATCACGAAATTGCTGGAAACCTGTATTACATGCAGGACGGTGAAGAGAAAGAAGTTCCTGTGAAGAATACCTTCTCTACCATCAGCAAGCCCAATGCCGCGGTAATCGCTGCAGATAAGATGAACGTTGTATACCGTGGGGTGGCCAACCCAATGACCATCTCCATACCCGGAATCCCCGACAACAAAGTCACTGCCTCAGCACCCGGCCTTACCCGAAGGAGCGGAAGCCAGTACGTGATGAATCCGGGCACCGGAAGGACGGTGACCATTGTAGCCTCGGGAGTATTGCCAGACGGGCAAAGGATCAACACGCCTGCCGAGTTCAGGATCAAGGATATCCCAAGGCCGGCCGGATCTGTTCGCGGTGAAGCCGGAAGTGTGCAGATGCCAAGGAAAAACCTGGAGATTTCAACGGTTGGCGCTTTGCTGGAAGACTTTGATTTTGACCTGAACCTCGCGGTAAGCGGATTCAAGTTCAAAGTTCCCGGGCAGCCTACCGTGGATGTCAATGGCAACAAGCTGGATGACAGGGCTAAATCTGCCCTCCGACGCGCCAGCAGGGGTGATGCAGTTCAGATCTTTGATATTGAAGCCTACATCACCAATAACAAAGGGTATAAATTGAAGAAGGTATCTCCCGTAGTTGTGGAGATCACGAACTAAGAACGATAAATTGTAATTTTATGAATTGGAAGCATGTAATATTGGTTGGAGTCCTCTCCGCGCTACCGGTGGCTGCCATGGCTCAGGCAAATATCCTGAATGCCAAAAAGCCAGAGCAAATCGGCAAGAAGACCGAAGCGCAGATCCTGGCCGACAATGACGTTTTCCTGGAGTATGGTTATGTGGATGACAGGGATATCCTTTGGTCCAAAACCGTATGGGAGGTCATCGACCTGGACCAACGGGTGAATTTCCCCCTCTATTATCCGCTGGACACCATTGATATTGGTGCCGACCGCCGTTCGCTTTACGATGTGCTTATCAAGAACATCAAAAACGGCAAACTGACGGATGTATATGTGGATTCCTATTTCACGGAGAAGCGGAAGTTCAGTGACCTGGCGGCAACGCTTAAAAAAGTGGATACCACCGATCTCGGATACGAGCAATACAATGCCGGCGAGCAAATCTCCCCTGAGTATATCAACCAGCGGGAGTTGACGGCAGCCGATATAGAAGAGTACCGTATCAAAGGGATCTGGTATTTCGACAAGCGCCAGGGGGAACTGAAGTACCGTATGCTGGGGATTGCCCCGGTGGCCCCCGATGTCAACTTCATAGATGATGAAAGCATGTCGCCTGAAGATGCCAAAGTAGAATTGTTCTGGGTATGGTTTCCCAGTGCAAGGCAGATCCTTCACGAAGCCAAGGTGTTTAACCAAAGGAATTCGGCCATGCCCATATCCTTTGATATGCTGCTGAATTCGCGCAGGTTCAATGCCACCATCTATAAGGAAGACAACGTACACGGCGATCGTGAGATCACTGAATACATTGCTGACAACGCCCTGTTCCAGTTACTGGAATCGCAACGGATCAAAGAAGAGATCCGCGACCGCGAACAGGATATGTGGGCCTACTAGCAGGAGGGCAACGCCAAATTTGATTGTGCCCATGAATAGCTGAGGAGCTATATAATACCTGAAAATGCATTCCAATTCATATAGAAGATAAGAACCCCGGCCCAGGCCGGGGTTTTTTGTTGGGCCAATGGGAACCCCTTGCAAGGGTTTTTGCACGCGCATCCTGGGACCTTTTGTATTTTAGCGCCATGGAAGATTATCTGGTGGTAGGGCTCGGCCTGGCAGGCATCGCTTTTTGCGAAACCCTTGAACGCAACGGGAAGTCGTTCCGGGTCATCGATGAAGATAGCCGGAGTGCTTCCAGGATAGCGGGGGGGCTATACAACCCTGTGGTACTTAAACGCCTCAACCGCGCCTGGAAGGCCGATGTCCAATTGCCCCTGGTAGCCCCTTTTTACCGTGCCCTGGAACAAAAATTACAGCGTAGGTTCCACTTTGAAACACCGGTGTTCAGGAGGTTTTCCTCCATCCAGGAACAAAACCAGTGGTTTGCGGCCGCAGACGACCCCCTCCTGCAGCCCTATCTGGCCAGCGGGGTAGTCCCGAACCGAAATCAGGCCCTTGACGCCCCTTTCGGGTTTGGCAGGGTATTGGGTACCGGGAGGGTGGATACAGCCGCACTGCTGTCGGCCTACAGGGGTTCCTTGCTGAGCAGGGGGCTGTTACTTCAGGAACAATTTGACCACGGTAAGTTGCTTATTGAGCCCAAAAGTGTGGCCTATGGCTCCGTGAAGGCATCCAAAATAGTATTCGCTACCGGCTCCGGAATGGCCATGAACCCGTATTTTACGTATTTGCCACTACAGGGGAACAAGGGAGAATACCTGGAAATCCTGGCTCCGGCCCTGGGGGAAGAGCGGGTGGTCAAAGCCTCGGTATTCCTGATCCCGCTGGGAGGGGGGCGCTATAGTGTGGGGGCCACGTATAACTGGAAAGATCAAAGCCCTGGCCCCACGCCCGATGCCAGGGCCTACCTGGAGAAAAAACTGGCAGATTTGTTGAATTGCCCCTATGAGGTCATCGGGCAGGTAGCCGGGATCCGGCCAACGGTACCAGACCGCAGGCCCCTGGTGGGAAGGCACCCCCAATACGGAAACCTCTTCGTGTTGAACGGTTTTGGTTCCCGGGGGGTCATGACCGCCCCATTTGCCGCGCAGCAGTTGTTTGAAGCCGCGGAGGGGAAGGGAGCCCTGGATCCCGAGTTCAATATAGATCGCTTTAAATCGCGCTATCCAGTTTGCGGGAACCCGCATCGGCCGCAGGGTCGTAATGGATAAAGAAATTGATCCAGATATTCCGGGAAAGGCGGATGATAACCGGCAGGAACACCACCAGGGTACCCACAATGGCGATAAAGGTATTTAACAAACCCGCGCCAATGATGAGGTAGGAGATCACAAAGGCGGCAACAGCAAAAGCAATACCCACGGCATAACTCACATACATGGCACCATAGAAAAAAGAGGGTTCTATTTTGTAGCGGGTGCCGCAATGCGAGCAACGCTCCTGCATCTTAAAAATACTCCCCAGGGCATACGGGTTTTTAACCTTGTACATCGATTCACTATGGCATTTCGGGCAAGTTCCTGTTAAAATGCTGTAGAGTTTGTTTCCTTTTTTTAACATTTGCAAAAAAATTTCGGTAAAGGTACATATTCAAAGTATTTTCCTCTGTAACTAAGGTCACATTTCATGTTAAACATTCACAATCTTTCTGTATCCTTCGGGGGCGAATACCTCTTCGAGGAAATCGCCTTTCGCCTCAATCCCGGCGACCGGGTAGGGCTTATCGGGAAGAACGGGGCCGGGAAATCTACCTTACTGAAATTGCTGGCGGGCGATTTGGCGCCGGATTCGGGCGCTATTGCCACAGACAAGGAAACCCGTATCGGCTTTTTGCGGCAGGATATAGATTTTGAACAGGGGCGTACCGTCCTGGAAGAAGCGCACCAGGCCTTTACCGCCATCAAATCCATGGAGTTGCAGCTGGATGCTGTAAACCGACAGCTGGCAGAACGGGAAGACTACGAGAGCGAAGGGTACCACCAGCTCATGGTAGACCTGAACGACCTGACGCACCGGTACGAGATCCTGGGGGGGTACCACTACCAGGGCGAAACGGAGAAAATCCTGAAAGGACTGGGGTTTAAACGGAGCGATTTTGACCGGCAGACCGATACTTTTTCCGGGGGATGGCGCATGCGGCTTGAATTGGCAAAGCTTTTATTACAGCAAAACGATGTCCTGCTTTTGGATGAGCCAACCAACCACCTGGACATAGAATCCATCATCTGGCTGGAGCAATTTCTGAAACAGTTTGGCGGGGCCGTGGTCATTGTATCACACGATAAGATGTTCCTCGACAATGTCACCAACCGGACCATAGAAATCTCACTGGGGCGTATCTATGATTACAACCAGCCCTACAGCAAATATCTTGTCCTGAGGGAGGAGATCAGGGAGCAGCAGCTCAATGCACAAAAGAACCAGGAACGGGAAATCCAGCAGGCGGAACGCCTGATCGAAAAATTCAGGGCAAAATCTTCCAAGGCTTCCATGGCGCAATCCCTCATTAAGAAGCTGGACCGCATGGAGCGCATTGAAGTGGATGCGGTAGACCAGAGTGCCATGAAGGTGCGTTTTACGGTTTCGGTCACCCCGGGGAAAGTGGTGGCCGAGATGCAGGGGCTGTCCAAGAGCTATGGCGACAAAAAGGTACTTGACGATATTGAACTGCTGCTAGACCGGGACAGCAAGGTAGCCTTTGTAGGCCAAAACGGGCAGGGTAAAACCACCCTGGCGAGGATTCTCGTAGGCGAACTGGAGTACCAGGGGCACCTGAAGATGGGCCACAATGTGCAAATTGGGTACTTTGCCCAGAACCAGGCAGAATACCTGGATGGCAAAAAGACGGTCCTGGATACGATGATCGATGCCGCCAACGAAGGGAACCGTACCAAGGTGAGGGACATCCTGGGCGCCTTCCTGTTTGGCGGGGAAGACGTGCATAAACAGGTACGGGTGCTTTCCGGAGGGGAGCGGAACCGGCTCGCCCTGGCCAAACTGCTGTTGCAGCCTTTCAACGTGCTGGTCATGGATGAACCTACCAACCACCTCGATATCATGTCGAAAAATGTGCTGAAGGAAGCGCTCAGGAATTTTGACGGGACCCTGGTATTGGTCTCCCACGACCGCGATTTCCTGCAGGGGCTTACCAATAAGGTGTATGAATTCAGGGACCAGAAGATCCGGGAGTACCTGGGGGATATCAATTACTACCTGCAGGAAAGGCAGGCCGAAGATTTCAGGGCCATAGAGAAGAAAACGGAGGCAGGAAAACAAAAAGGAATACGGAAAAATACCGAAAAGGACTACAAAGACCAGAAGCGCCTTAAGTCGTTGAAGAATCAACTCAGCACCGTGGAAGGGGAGATATCCGCCCTGGAAAAAACAGTGTCAGAGATTGATTACCAGCTACATATGAACTATGACCAGACCATTGCCAGGGATAATTTCTTTGAAGATTACCAGGAAAAAAAGAAAGACCTGGAAACCCTTATGAAACGATGGGAGGACCTGAGCCTCAGACTGGAAAAACTCAGGAAGGAACAGGCCACCTGAGGGCCGCTTTTTCACTTCACCACAGAATACCCTGATTTTACAACAAATATGGCCCGTTTGTCGACAAAATGGTGCATATTCCCGTTGAACTTGCTACATTTGACTGTAAGTAAATTCCTTACAACGAGGTGGAAAAAGTTTGAATTCCAGGTTATAAATTCTTTTAGTTGCCAGATATGCGTCAATCCCAACTGCTACTCATTTTATTTCTGGGCTGTATGCTTATGGTCCAGGCCAAAATCCCGGGAGCGGAGAAAAAGGCCCTTATAGATCTTTATGAAAGCACCAATGGCTACCATTGGGTCAAAAAATGGGACCTCGAGGCACCGGTAACCGACTGGTACGGGGTGAAAGTGAAGGATAACCATGTTGTTGAGATCAACCTGTTCAGGAACAACCTGATGGGGCCGTTGCCGGAGAGCATCGGGGACTTGAGTGGGCTGACCCTGCTTAACCTGGCGTTCAATAACATTACCGGAGAACTACCAGCGGCACTTGTGAAGCTGGATCAACTGAAAGTACTGAAGCTTGAAATGAACCGCATCAAGGGCCCGATCCCGCACGATATCGGTAAAATGGCGAGCCTGCAGGAACTTTCGGCCTTTAATAACTTTTTAACCGGCCGCATCCCGGAAAGCCTTGGGGAAATTACCCAGCTGCGTGTCCTGAATTTGTCCAGCAACAAGCTTTGGGGAGAGATCCCGAACAGTATCGGCAAACTGGTGCAACTGGAAAGCCTTGGGTTGTTCGAGAACTCCCTTTATGGGCAAATCCCCGAAGAAATGGGGAAATTGGTCATGCTCAAGGAACTGGTCCTGGCCAACAACAAATTGGGGGGTGAAATCCCACAGGCGTTTGAGCAGTTGGCCAGCCTTAAGGTACTGCAAATACAAAACAATGAGTTTGAATCCTTCAAAACCCTGGAAACCATGGACCGGGGACAATTCCTGGTGATAGATTACGACAAGAAGGAGGACTTTGAAAACTTCAAGGACGTCGATTTTTCCCGAACACGGATGGCGGATACCAAGTTCGAGGATGACCCGGATGAGTAAATTATCGTGATCATTTAGTATAGTTAGTTTTAAAAGGATGCCCTGGCATCCTTTTTTTTATATCCCTGATAATCTGGCGTTAGGGCGCTATTTAAGATATATTTAACGCAGCCCGCTTAAACTTATGGATAGTTTTGTCATCTAATCCATTGTTTTTAATCCACCGCATGAATTTAAGAAAGATCATAGGGGCTATTTTGGGAGTGCTGATCATTGTTGCTTCTATCTACGGGGCCATCTATATTGTAAAAAGCAAGAACACCCCCAGGCCCAAGCCGGCCAAGGTGGTAAAAACAGTGCTGGTAGATACCGTGAATAATGGCGTGGTACCTATTATCGTGCCCGCCAACGGGAATTTGGTGGCCAGGAACCGGGTCGAACTCTATTCTGAGGTACAGGGGATCTTCCAGCGGGGGAACAAGCTCTTTAAACCGGGGCAGGCCTACCGTTCTGGCGAGACCATTATCGGGATCGACGACGCGGAGTATTACGCCAGCGTGCAATCGGCCAAAAGCAACCTCTACAACCTGATAACCTCCATCATGCCCGACCTGCGGTTGGACTATCCGGAAGTCACTGCCAAATGGCAGGCCTACCTGAGCAACTTTGATATCCACAAAACGACCCCGGAGCTTCCTGAAATGAGTACGGAAAAGGAAAAGTACTTTATTTCGGGCCGCGGCATCCTCACCAATTATTACAATGTCAAGAACATGGAGCAGCGCCTTGCCAAATACCGTATCAGGGCCCCGTTTAACGGGGTGCTTACCGAGGCACTGGTTACCGAAGGCACCCTTATACGTTCCGGGCAGAAACTGGGGGAATTTATAGATACCGGGATCTATGAACTGGAGGTGGCTGTCAGCAAGACCTTCAGTGACCTGCTGAAGGTGGGGGAAAAGGTAGCACTGACCAACCTCAATGGGCGCAAGACCTACGAAGGAACCGTGTCGCGTATCAATGCGCGGGTAGATCAGACCTCCCAAACCATCACCGCCTTTATCGAAGTACGTGACCCCGAGCTTAAGGAAGGCATGTACCTGGAAGCCAACCTGAATGCCAGGGACGAAACCGATGCGATTGAAATAGACCGTGGCCTGCTGCTTGAAAACGATCAGATATTTGTGGTTCGCGATTCCATCCTCGACCTGGTCGATGTGCAACCGGTATATTTTTCTACCGGGACCGTGGTGCTCAAAGGGGTTCCCGACGGCACTACAATTGTTTCCAAACCCGTGGTGGGGGCCTATGCCGGGATGTTGGTAAAGGTATACGATGAAAATACGATGGCCGAACAGGTGTCCAATCCCAACTAGCGCATGAGACCTATTATTTCCTATTTTATCAAGTACCATGTGGCGGTGGATGTATTTATCATCGCATTCTTCATTTTTGGTATTTACGGGGCCAAAAACCTGAAGTCTTCCTTTTTCCCCCTGACGGATTCCAAGGATATCCGTATCAATATTACCTACCCGGGGGCGTCCCCTCAGGAAGTAGAGGAAGGGATCGTACTTAAGATCGAAGACAACCTCAAGGGGCTGGAAGGGGTGGAAAGGGTGACCTCCACTTCGCGCGAGAACAGCGGCTTTATCAATGTAGAGATAGAAAAAGGCAGGGATGTGGATTTCATGTTGCTCGAGGTCAAGAATGCCGTGGACCGCGTGCCCACCTTCCCGTCCGGAATGGAACCGCTGGTGGTATCCAAACTCGAAGCGGTAAGGCAGACAATAGGATTTGCCGTGAGTGGAACCAACATCCCCCTGGCTACCCTGAAACAAATAGCCCGGCAAATTGAGAACGACCTGAGGGCCATAGACGGGATTTCCCAGATTGCCATATCAGGCTACCCCGAAGAAGAAATTGAAATTGCCGTCAATGAGAATAAGCTACTGGCGTACAACCTTACCTTTAACGAGGTAGCCAATGCCGTGGCCAACGCCAATATCCTGGTGACCGGGGGCAATATAAAGACGGAGGCCGAAGAATACCTGATCCGTGCAAACAACCGTTCCTACTACGGGGATGAGCTTTCCCACCTGGTGATCCGCGCCGATGCCTCGGGCAGGGCCATACGGCTTCAGGACGTGGCCATCGTCCGGGATCGATTTTCCGAGTCACCCAACGCCTCGTATTTTAACGGGCAACTTTCTGTTAATACCACGATCACCAGTACCAATACCGAAGACCTGATTTCTTCGGCTGAAAAGGTGAAGGACTATATCGCGGATTACAATGAGAAGCACAACAATGTGCAGCTCAGTGTGGTGAGCGACCAGTCTAAAACGCTAAACCAGCGGACCGAATTGCTGACGGAAAATGCCATTATGGGGATGATTCTGGTCCTGATTTTCCTTTCGCTCTTCCTCAATACGCGACTGGCGTTTTGGGTCGCGTTCGGCCTGCCCATTTCCTTTTTGGGGATGTTTATCTTTGCCCCCCTCTTTGATGTGACCATCAATGTCCTGTCGCTCTTCGGGATGATTATCGTGATCGGGATCCTCGTAGATGACGGGATCGTGATCGCGGAGAACATTTACCAGCAATACGAAAAGGGCAAGAGCCCTATACAGGCTGCCATAGACGGGACCATGGAGGTAATCCCCCCTATTGTCTCGGCTATCATCACCACCATACTGGCCTTTTCCATATTCTTTTTCCTGGAAGGCAGGATTGGGGAGTTTTTCGCCGAAGTATCGGTCATAGTGATTCTGACCCTGGTGGTTTCCCTGGTGGAGGCCCTGATCATCCTCCCAGCCCACCTTGCGCATTCAAAAGCCCTACAGCCCCATAGCGGGGAGCCCAAGAAGGGCATCGCCGGGGTTTTTGCCAGGTTGCGGGAAGTCAATAGGCTGGGCGACCGTATGATGGCCTGGATGCGTGACAAGCTGTACAGCCCCGCGCTAAAATTTGCCCTGGACCACAAAGTGCTTACATTTTCTTTTTTTGTAATGGCCCTGGTCCTCACCTTTGGCGCGATTGGCGGTGGCGTTGTACGGACCTCCTTCTTCCCGCAAATCGCCAGCGACCGCGTTGCGGTAGAACTGGTCATGCCCAACGGGACCAATGAAAAGGTGACCGATTCCATCATCAGCATGATTGAAGACAAGGCCAGGATAGTCAATAAAGAATTTACCGATAAATACCTGGGCGATTCGGACAAGGAAATGTTTGAAAACATGATCCGCAACCTCGGCCCCGGTTCCTCACAGGCCTCCCTCATTATCAACCTGCTCCCCGGGGAGGAAAGGCCGGATGAGGTGCGCTCTGAGTTGGTGACCAACCGCTTGCAGGAATTGGTGGGGCCTGTCCTGGGCGTCGAAAGCCTGATTTTTGGTTCCGGGGGGAATTTTGGGGGAAGCCCGGTATCCGTTTCCCTCCTTGGGAACAATATCAACGAGCTAAAATCGGCCAAACGCGAACTTAAAACCACCCTCGAGAACAATTCCCTGCTCAAGGATGTAGCCGATAATGACCCGGCCGGGATCAAGGAGATACGCATCCAGTTAAAAGAAAATGCCTACCTCCTGGGGCTCGACCTGCGGACGGTGATGAACCAGGTAAGGGCCGGCTTCTTCGGGACCCAGGCACAGCGGTTTCAAAGGGGGCAGGACGAGATCCGGGTTTGGGTGCGCTATGACCGTGAGAACCGTTCGTCTATTACCGACCTGGATGAAATGCGCATTGCCACCCCTGCGGGAGACCGGGTCCCCTTGAGCGAAATTGCCGACTATATCATCGAACGGGGCGAAGTAGCCATCAACCACCTGGACGGACGACGGGAAATTCAGGTGACTGCCGATATCAAGGACATTGAAACCACGACCTCTACCGATATGATGGCGTGGATCAGAAATGATATCATGCCCGACATCACTTCCAAATACCCCACGGTGACCCCTTCCTATGAAGGGCAGAACCGCGAAGCAGGGAAAACCATTGGTTCCCTCAGGGAAGCCGGCCTTATTGTACTGCTTCTAATCTATATCACCATTGCGTTCACCTTCCGCAGTTTTAGCCAGCCCCTGATGCTGATCCTGTTGGTGCCATTCAGCCTGACCGCCGTGGCCTGGGGCCATTGGCTACACGGTTTTCCTATCAATATCCTCTCTATGCTGGGCATTATCGCACTAATCGGCATTATGGTCAACGACGGCCTGGTGCTTATCAGTAAATTCAATACGAACCTGAGGAGCGGGATGAAATTTGACGATGCTATCTTTGAAGCCGGACGATCCAGGTTCAGGGCAATTTTCCTGACGTCTATTACCACGATTGCCGGCCTTGCCCCGTTGCTGCTGGAGAAGAGCCGCCAGGCCCAGTTCCTGAAGCCTATGGCTATTTCCATTGCCTACGGGATAGGATTTGCTACCGTACTTACATTAATGATGTTACCCCTGTTTTTGGCCTTTAACAACCGTTTCAAAATGGGTGCCAAGTGGCTGAAAACGGGAGATCCTGTTTCCAAGGAAGAAGTGGAAAGGGCCATCAAGGAACAACGGGAAGAACACCTTCATAAACACCATGCCCCTTCGGGCAACGGATACCCTTCAGAAGAGGCAGAACCAATGCCTGTGGGGGTTTCTGAAGAATATCAAGAAAAAGATTCATGAGAATAGGCGTATCGATTATGTTACTGTGCTGCCTGGCCTTCACCGGCAAACTGGCGGCACAGGAAAAACTCTTGTCCAGGGAGGAGGCTGTGAGCCTGGCGCTTGAAAATAATTTTGGCATCAAGGTAGCCCGCAACCAGGTTGACATTGCGGCCAACAACAAGAGCATCCTGAATTCCGGGTACCTGCCCACGTTAACGGCATCGGCCGGGGCGAATTACAACCGGGATGATTCGACCATCGAATTCCCGGGCCAGTTTTTGGATAATGGGGACCCCAGGCCCGATGTAGAGATCGACCAGGCCGAATCACAGCGGTACTCATCGGCACTGAGGGTAGATTACACCCTTTTTGACGGCCTTGGGCGCTATTACAACTACAAAAGCCTGAAGGAACAATACGCGCTTACCGAACTCCAGGCCAGGGAGACCATAGAGAATACGATGCTGCAGTTATTCTCTGTATACTTTGAGGTGGCCCGGCTCACTGAAAACGAAAACGTGCTGGAAGAGGCGCTACGGATCTCCAAAGACCGAATCACCAGGGCCGAATACGCTTTTGAATACGGGCAGAATACCAAATTGGATATCCTGAACGCCCAGGTGGATGTGACCAACGACAGTATTAACCTGCTTAATACACGCCAGCAATTGGCCAATACCAAAAGGGACCTGAATGTGGTGCTAAGCCAGAACCTGAACGAAGTTTTTGAGGTAGACACCCTAATCCGCTTCATACCGAGGTTGCAGTTGGAAGAGTACGTGGCCCGGGCCCAGGAGAACAACGTAGCCATTTTACAAACCGAACGCAACCTCGCCATCAACAAATACGATATTCAAATCAGCAGGTCGGGCTATTTGCCAAGCATTGGCCTGAACGGCTCCTATGGGTGGAACCTGAACCAGAGTGCTGCCTCGGCCTTTTTCCCGGGAGTCAATAACGAGACCTGGAATGTGGCGTTGGGTGCGAGCCTCACGTGGAACCTATTTGACGGAGGGGGCACGACGGTACGTATGAAGAATGCCAAAATTGCCTACGAAAACCAGGAACTGTTGCAGGAGCAGGTAAGCCTGGAGGTGAACAGGGATATACAGAACGCCATGGCCATCTATGAAAACCGCCTGGAAATCTTTCGCATACAGGAGCAGAACGTAACCACCAACCAGAATAACTTTGACCGTTCGCGGGAGCAGTTCCAGTTGGGGCGTATTACCTCCATAGAATTCCGCCAGGCACAGATTAACCTGCTCAATGCCCAGACGAACAAGAACCTTGCGAAGTATGACGCTAAATTGGCCGAACTGCAATTGCTGCAATTAACCGGTCAGTTGCTAAACGTAGACCTGTAGCCACCTGTTCCGTTACAAAGAAGGCGGGTAGGGTAGCAAAGCGATAAACCATGAACGAACATTTTTTCCAGTGCCCTTATTGTTGGGAGCGGGTCTCCATGCTGCTAGACCCTTCTTCCGGGGAGCAGTCCTATGTGGAGGATTGTGAGGTTTGCTGCAACCCTATACAAGTCAGCCCTCATTTTCGGGAGGGCGAACTGCTTTCCTTCGAGGTGCGTGCCCTGGGCCGGTAAAAAGTAAGGCCGCTTAAAAAAAAAAACCGCTACCCAGGGGCAGCGGTTTTTCCTTTTCATAGCAATTGTAACTTACGGCATCACCACAGCATCTATAGCGTGGATCAATCCGTTGGAGGCATCCACATCGGGGATGATGACGGTAGCGGTACCACCTTTTGCATCGGTGAGGATAACGTTTCCGTCGTTCAGGCTAAGGGTGATGCTACCCCCGTTTACGGTGCTTACCGGAAAAGCGCCGTTGTTGCTGTTGATGGCATCGACGACTGCGGCGGCGTCATAACTTCCGGCCACGACATGGTAGGTCAATATAGCCGTAAGGTCTCCCTTGTTTTCGGGTTTCAGCAGGTTTTCTACAGTCCCTTCGGGTAATTTTGCAAACGCGTCATTCGTGGGGGCAAATACGGTAAAGGGGCCATCAGAACTCAGCGTTCCCACCAGGTCTGCGGCTTTGACAGCGGCTACCAGGGTTGAGAAATTGTCATTGGAGGCGGCTACCCCTACAATGGTCTGGGCTTCCGGCGCCTCGGCAGCCATCATTTTAGTGGTTGCTGCAGCGGATTCGCCCACAGCCTTGGCATCTTTTTTCTCCTGTGCGCAGGAAACGGCCATAAAGCCCATGAGGGTAATTACGAGTGTGGTGTTCAGTACTTTCATCTTATACAGGTTTTAATTTTTACGAAATGTACAACTATATCAACTGGATATATCTTAATATTTGTTTAAATAAATAAATAAAACGTTAAACATTATTTTTTTGGGAATTATTTTGTCAATGGGTCGATGAAATCCGGGTAAAAATTGCGTTGCCTGCAAAAAAAACATGGTTTTTTTAAACCATAGCGGCAGGTTATGGCGCTATAAGGGCATTGAATGGAGGTTTTGCCGTCCTAGCCGGCAGGGGTATTTACCTTTGCAGCGTACTTAACCTTTTAAAAAGATTCATATGACACTCGTAGGAAAAAAATTTCCAAACATCCCGGTAAACGCCATGGACGAAATGGGCGATACCTTTTCAATCAATGTGCTGGAAGAAGCCATAAACAACAACAAGAAAGTGTTGCTTTTTTGGTATCCCAAGGATTTCACATTTGTCTGCCCGACGGAATTGCACGCCTTCCAGGCTGCTTTGCAGGAATTCACTGACCGGAATACCCTGGTGATCGGGGCCTCCTGCGACACGGCCGAAGTGCATTTCGCATGGTTGAATACCGCGAAGGACAATGGTGGGATTGAAGGGGTTACCTATCCCATCCTGGCCGACAGCAACAGGAACCTGGCAAATGCGCTTGGGATCCTTGATATTACCGAAAAACACTATGATGAGGCCACCGGACTGACAACGGTTCAGGGAGACAACGTAACCTACAGGGCCACCTATCTGATTGATGAGGAGGGGACCGTCTTCCACGAAGGGGTCAACCATATGCCTTTGGGGAGGAATATCAAGGAGTACCTCCGCCTGATCGATGCTTACACCCGGGTGCAGGAGAAGGGCGAAGTATGCCCTGCCAATTGGGAAGAAGGCAAGGATGCCATGGAAGCCAACAGGCAAGGTGTCGCCAACTACCTGGCCACGCACGCCAATTAAAACAGTTTAGGGCTGCAAACCTTACTAAAAAAGCAAAATTATGTTGATAGAATTAGAAAGTGACAACCTGTCGCAAATCGTAGCAGAGAACAAGCAGGTAATTGTGCAGTACAGTGCCGGATGGTGTGGGAATTGCAGGATTATGAAACCCAAGTTCAAGAAGGAAGCGAATCAGCATAAGGGGGTGGTTTTTGTACTCGCCGATGCGGAGAAGTTTCCGGAATCCAGGAAACTGGCAAAGGTGGATAATTTGCCCACTTTTGCGACGTTCAGCCAGGGCGCGTTTAAAAACCAGGTGCAAACCAACAAATATGAGGTGCTTAAAGAGTTGATCGATGAAATTACCCCTAATTAAACAGTTGAATACGTTCATTGAGGAGAATGATCAGGACTATGTGGTAGAAGCCATTGAAGTCCTGGAGCACCTCAGCGAAGTGCCTTCCCTTTCGGAGGGTGAGCTGGATACTATCGGGGAGCTGATCTCCAACATGTATGGGGCCCTGGAAGTGTCCAGGGAAATCCGGAACGGGGTACCCAGGAAGGAGGCCATGAATGCGTTTATGCAGCGCGTGTTGGGCTCGATCGATACGTAAGCCTTTTGTGACGCAACGTAAAATCCGGATGAAAATCCGGATTTTTTTATCTCCTATATGTCTATGCAATATATGGAAACACCTAAACATCGTATGCTACCGGAATAGGCCTTTCCGTAGGGGCATGTTACATTGCGGCGCCACCTCTGTGAAAGCCAGGGGGTACCGGGCCGGGGAGGGGTTTGGTGCCAGGTGTAAGGAAATACGCAGGATGTGCGATAAATACGGGGTATAGGTAAAATACAAGGCAAAAGGGCGGGTTCCTTGGAGATCATTTAGCGGGGGAATTTGTACTTTGCAGTGGTTCTGCCAAAACACCTAACGGGATGATTCAGGAAATTAAAGAGCGTTACGGACGCCAGTTTGAAGAGGCGTTGATACAGGAAATAGTACAGGTAGGCACTTACAAGGAAGTACCGGCCGGATTCAAGCTTATGGAGATAGGCGATTACGTGCGCAGCATTCCCTTATTGATTGATGGTGCCATCAAGATCCTGCGGGAAGACCATGATGGCGACGAATTGTTGTTGTATTACCTGGAACCCGGAGATACCTGTTCCATGACGCTCACCTGTTGTATGGGCGATGCCCGGAGCGAAATAAGGGCGATTGCAGAGACCGATGCCAAACTCATCATGATCCCGGTGCGTAAGATGGAAGAATGGACCGCCAAATACCGTTCCTGGAGGAATTTTGTTTTTGAGAGCTATCACAACCGCCTGAACGAGTTGTTTACAACGCTTGACAGTATCGCTTTCCTAAACATGGACGAACGCCTTGCGAACTACCTGAAAGAAAAGGCTCGGGTAACCGGAGGGCGTACGCTTCATGGAACGCACCAGGAAATCGCCTATGAACTGCACACTTCCCGGGTGGTAGTTTCCCGCCTGTTGAAAAAACTCGAACAGCTGGGTAAAATTGAACTTCACAGAAATTACATTGAGCTCCTGGATTTATAAGTACTGTAACCAAAGTTACTGTATGGAGGGGCCGGCATGCTTACCTTTGCGCCAAACAAAATAACCATGCTTCGTCGCGCTTTGCCAATACTCCAGTGGTTGCCCAACTATAAAAAGTCGTACCTGAGCGGGGACATCGCTGCCGGGATTACGGTAGGTGTCATGTTAATCCCCCAGGGGATGGCATACGCGATGATTGCCGGCCTGCCCCCGGTATTCGGTTTGTATGCCGCGCTTATCCCCCAGGTGGTATACGCCCTGATGGGTACTTCGCGACAACTGGCGGTGGGTCCTGTGGCCATGGATTCCCTCCTTGTGGCTTCGGGCCTGGGCGCCCTCTCCCTCTCCGGGATTGATGAATATATTTCCATGGCCATCTTCCTGGCTTTTTTCATGGGGAGTATACAGCTGTTGCTGGGCCTGTTCCGGATGGGGTTCCTGGTGAACTTTTTATCGAGGCCGGTGATCAGCGGTTTCACTTCCGCCGCGGCCATCATCATTGGGCTGAGCCAGATGAAACACCTTCTGGGGACGGACATTCCCAGGAGCAACCAGATACATGTACTCCTGAAGAACACCTTTTTGAGCCTGGGGGAGGCCCACCCGGTTACCTTGGGAATTGGACTGGGGGCCATCCTGCTGATGATATTGAGCAAGCGGTTGAACCCAAAGATTCCCGCCGCCCTGCTGGTGGTTGTCCTGGGGATTTTGGGTATCTACTTCCTGAGCCCGCAGATACAGGGGGTACAAATAGTAGGCAATGTACCGGACGGACTCCCGGGCTTCCAATGGCCCGAGCTAAGCCTTGAGCGGATGTCTGAATTGTTCCCGATTGCCATGGCACTGGCCCTTATCGCCTTTATGGAGGCCATCTCCGTGGCAAAGGCCGTAGAGGAAAAGCACCGCGATTACGAGCTCGATGCCAACCAGGAACTTATAGCCCTGGGGGCTTCCAACATGGTAGGGTCTTTATTTCAGTCGTACCCAACCACCGGAGGCCTGTCGCGTACTGCCGTAAATGACCAGGCGGGGGCACGAACCGGGATGGCTGCTATTATCAGTGCTTTGTTGGTGGGACTGACCCTGCTCTTTTTGACCTCCCTTTTTTATTATCTTCCACAGGCGGTGCTGGCAGCCATTATCATGGTGGCAGTCATAGGCCTCATAGACCTGAAGTACCCCCGGGAATTGATACGCGACCGGAAGGATGAATTTGCTTTGTTGCTGATCACCTTTGTCATTACCCTCACCATTGGGATCAAAGAAGGGATCCTGCTTGGGGTACTCATTTCCTTGTTATTACTGGTCTACCGGACTTCCAAACCCCATATCGCGATCCTTGGCCGGATTCGCGGCACCCAGTACTTTAAGAACATCCAGCGCTTTAGTGAGGATACCGAAATCAGTGGCGAAATCCTGGTGCTCAGGTTCGACGGGCAACTGTATTTTGGGAACCAGGAATATTTTAAAAAGGAACTCTACCGCCATATGGCCGAAAAGGGCCCGGGCCTGCACTATGTCATCCTGAATGCCGAAGCCATCAATTATGCCGACAGCAGCGCGGTGCAACTACTGAAGCGGTTGATCCCCGAAATGAAGAAAAAAGGGATCACGCTGATGCTCGCCGGCGCCATCGGCCCCCTTCGGGACATCTTGTATAGTAGTGGCCTGATCCATGAAATAGGCAAAGAAAACCTGTTTGTCAACACCGCGGAGGCCTATGAACATTGTACGGCTTCGCCCACAAAATCCGATATCCAGGACAAACTGGCCACCCAGTCAAAAAATTCTTCTTATGTAACCTAAGTCACTGTATTTCTTTGTTTAAGACGGTATTTTAGGGACACGAACATTAAAAACTACCACAATGAAAGTAGAACAAATCTATACGGGATGTCTGGCCCACGCGGCTTATTACATCGAAAGCAAAGGGGAGGCGGCTGTGTTTGACCCGCTTCGCGAAGTACAGCCCTATATTGACAGGGCCGGGAAAGACAAGGCCAAAATTAAATACGTTTTTGAAACCCACTTCCATGCCGATTTTGTGAGCGGGCACCTGGACCTTCGGAAGAAGACGGGCGCCGATATTGTTTTCGGGCCCAATGCAAAACCGGCCTATGATGCAATTGTGGCCAAAGACGGGCAGGTTTTTGAAGTAGGCGATTACCGGGTGAAAGTGATCCATACCCCCGGCCACACCATGGAGAGTACCACCTACCTCCTGATTGACGCAGCGGGGAAGGAGCACGGAATCATCACCGGGGACACCTTGTTCATCGGGGACGTAGGACGCCCCGACCTCGCCCAGCATGTGGTGGCCGATCTGACCGAGGAGAAGCTCGCAGGCCACCTGTATGAATCGCTTAGGAACAAGATCATGCCGTTGAGCGACCACCTGATCGTATATCCCAACCATGGGGCCGGATCGGCTTGTGGCAAGATGATGAGCAAGGAAACCACCGATACCCTGGGCCACCAGAAAAAGGTAAACTATGCGCTGCGGCCCGATATGAGCAAAGAAGAGTTTATCAAAGAATTGCTTACCGGGTTGACAACCCCCCCAGGCTATTTCCCACAAAATGTACTGATGAACATTCAGGGATACGAAAGCCTTGACACCGTCATGGATCGCGCCACCAGGGAACTAAGCCCGAGGGATTTTGAACTCGTGGCCAATGAAAGTGGTGCCCTGATGCTCGATACCAGGGATGCCGGGGATTTTGCCCGGGGCTTTATCCCCAACAGTATCAATATTGGGCTCGAAGGCAATTTTGCCCAGTGGGTGGGGGAACTGATCCCCGATGTAAAACAGGAAATCCTGCTCATTGCCTATCCGGGCAAGGAGGAAGAGGCAATTACCCGTTTGTCGCGGGTAGGGTATGATATGACCATTGGCTATTTAAAAGGTGGGTTCAGCGCCTGGGAAGCCGCAGGGAAAGAATACGAAACCACCAACAGGATCACGGTACAGGAGTTGGAGAAGGCCTATAAGGAAGATGGTCCGTTGATCATAGATGTCCGCAAGAAGAGTGAATTTGATTCCCAACACCTGGTTGACGCCATCAACGTTCCGCTGAATGAGATCAACCAGCATTTGGCCCAATTCCCGAAAGACAAGCCATTTGTACTGCACTGCGGGGGCGGGTACCGAAGCATGATCGCTTCTTCGATACTAAAGCAACGGGGCTGGTATAACTTTTCAGACCTGATTGGGGGATTTGACGCTATGGAAAACAGCAGTATCCCCAAATCGGAATATGTGTGCCCTTCCACGATGTTGTAAGGGGTTATGGTAGTTTGCTTGTGGAAGACCCGCCAAAAAAGTGCGGGTCTTTTCCTTTAGGGGGCTGTGTAACTATTGTTACTGTGCGTGCCAACGGCCCTTGCTACCTTTGGTCCATAGATTTTAATTCCGCGAAAAGATGAAAATAGAACAAATATATACCGGATGCCTGGCCCAGGGGGCCTATTATATTGAAAGTGATGGCGAAGCGGCCATCATCGACCCCCTGAGGGAAGTAAACCCCTATATCGAAAAGGCCCGGAAGGATGGAGCCAGGATCAAGTATGTCTTTGAGACCCATTTCCACGCCGATTTTGTAAGCGGCCACCTGACGCTTTCCCGGCAGACCGGGGCGCCCATTGTTTACGGCCCCAAGGCCAACCCTGATTTTGAGGCCATTATTGCCAGGGACGGGGAGGAATTTCCCCTGGGGCAAGTGACGCTCGTGGCACTGCATACCCCCGGACATACCATGGAAAGTACTACCTGGCTATTGCGTGATGAAAACGGGAAAGACCATGCGATTTTTAGTGGCGATACCCTTTTCCTGGGGGATGTAGGCCGCCCCGACCTGGCTCAGAAAGCCGCGGATATGACCCAGGAACAGTTGGCGTCTACCTTGTATGACAGCCTGAGAAACAAGATCATGCCATTGGCCGATACCGTAATTGTCTACCCGGCACACGGGGCCGGATCTGCCTGCGGCAAGAACATGATGAAGGAAACGGTAGACACTTTGGGGAACCAGAAGAAAGTTAACTATGCCTTAAGGGCCGATATGAGCAGGGAGGAATTTGTAGAGGAAGTGACCGAAGGGCTATTGCCGCCACCTGGGTACTTCCCCCTGAACGTAAAATTGAACAAGGAAGGGTACGAAGATATAGATACCGTCCTGGAGCGTGGTACAAGGGCCCTGTCTCCCCGGGCATTTGAAACCGCCGCAAATGAAACCGGTGCGCTGGTATTGGATGTAAGGCGGCAGGAAGATTTTGCAAAAGGACATATCCCCCGCTCCATTTTCATAGGGCTCGATGGAAGTTTCGCCCCCTGGGTGGGCGCCCTGGTGGCCGATGTAAAACAACCTATTTTACTGGTAACGGAAGCAGGAAAGGAAGAAGAGGCCGTTACCCGGCTCTCCCGGGTGGGCTTTGACCAAACCCTGGGATATCTCGAGGGCGGTTTCAGCGCCTGGAAGCAGGCCGCCATGGAGTATGATACCGTGAGTTCCGTAAGGCCGGAAGAAGTTCATAAAGCCATGGAAAAGGCCACTGTTAAGATTTTTGATGTCCGTAAGGAAGGGGAGTATCTTTCAGAGCATGTCCTGGGAGCGGTGAATACCCCGCTGGATTTCATAAATGAATATATGGGGCAGTATCCGGAAAAGGAAATATTTTACCTGCACTGTGGCAGTGGATACCGCAGCATGATCGCCGCGTCTATCCTTAAGAGCCGGGGGATCCACAACCTGGTGGATATGGCAGGCGGGTTTGATGCCATTAAGGAAACCGATATCCCGGTATCGGAATATGTATGCCCTTCTACCTTGTAAAAGGGAGCATTAGCGGCTAAAGATTATAATTGTTTGTTTTTAGGCCCTCCATGGGTCTATTGGTTGGTTGTTGTTTTGGGCGGCTCGAAAGGGCCGCCCTTTTTTTGTTGGAATTTCGGCTTGTGTAACCCAGGTTACTGCCCGCCAGCCATTTAAAGGTTACATTTAGGAAAAATTAAACACCATGGAAACTTTAACACAAGTAAATACCGCCATGCCGCGGATAGGGGACAAGGCTCCCGATTTCGAGGCGGTTACCACCAAAGGAAAGATCGTCCTGTCAGAATATGCCAGGGATCAGTGGCTGGTCATGTTTTCGCACCCTGCCGATTTCACCCCTGTATGTACCACCGAAATGAGCGGTTTCGCGAAAAGGAAAAAGGAATTTGAGGCCCTCAATACCGCATTGCTCGGCCTGAGCATTGATAGCGTACACGCGCACCTGGGGTGGGTGAATAACGTCCGGGAGAAAACAGGCGTATATTTTGATTTTCCCATTATCGCCGATCTGGATATGAAGGTGTCCAAGCTCTACGGGATGTTGCAGCCCAATGAAAGTGAAACTGCGGCAGTAAGGGCCGTTTTCTTTATCGACCCCGAAAAGAAGATACGCCTGATCATGTACTACCCCCTTAACGTGGGCAGGAACATGGATGAAATCCTTAGGGCCCTGCAGGCACTTCAGGTATCTGACAAACACAAGGTGGCACTGCCGCTTGACTGGAAGAAAGGGGATAAAGTTATCATCCCACCACCCAAAACGCTGCAGGAGATGGATGAGCGGATTTCGGATGATTCCATTGAGAAAGTCGATTTCTACCTCGCGATGAAAGACCTGAATTAAGGGTTTATCCGGGAACGTGGCCGGGGTCATCCCCGTGCCACTTTTTCTATTTATTAAGGATTACAAAAAAACAGGCTATGTCATTACTTCAAAAATTGTTCCGACCCGGGAAGAAGTCCGTCAGGGGGCAGTTCAGGATATTGGAACCCGCGGCATATCGGTCAGCCATACGGGCGTCGGATGTGCAGCTGATCGATGTGCGTACTTCCGGCGAATACAGGTCGGGCCACCTCCCCGGGGCGGTTAACCTTGACTTTTTTCAAAGGAAGGCTTTTGTCAGGGAAGCGGAAGGCTTAATAAAAAAGGAGCCGGTATATGTGTATTGCCGGTCGGGAAACAGGAGCCGGAAGGCGGCAAAACTCCTTCTGGACCTGGATTTTGTCGAAGTGGTCGACCTTAAAGGGGGCATTTTAAACTGGAACGCATGAAAAAGGCCTTGTTAATTCTATGGGCCCTGGGGGCCCTTGCGTGCAAACAGCACAAACAGGGGGGTGGGCAGGATATGCCAGCCGCCGCAGAATCGCTAACTGCCCGGGATATACTGGCGGCCCTGGAAATCGTCGCTGCAACCCAGGGCGTATTGGGCAGGAACCTGATGGGTAAAATCCAGGAAGGAGGAACCCTGGCCGCCCTGAGTTTTTGTAACGAGCAGGCCTATCCACTCACCGACAGCATGGCGACCGCCAGCAGGGTAGCCATTAAAAGGGTGTCGGATAAACCCAGGAACCCCGGGAACCAGGCGAGTAAAAGGGAACAGGAGCTGATTGAATCGTATGCGAATGACCTGGCCCGGGGCCACAAACTTAAACCTGTTTTTGAGAAGGAAAATGGATCGTTGCATTTCTACAGCCCTATTGTTACCAGCAAAGCATGCCTGCAATGCCATGGCAACCCAGGAGCGCAAATAGCGCCGGAGGTGCTTAAAAATCTGCAGGAACTATACCCCCGTGACCAGGCAACCGGGTATGGGGCCAACCAGATACGCGGGATGTGGCGTGTAACGGAAAGAACGACCCCTTAGGGACTTTAAGGGAATTGCTGCCATAACTTCCCCGGCACGAGGTCTCGGGGAGGTCTGCCGTATATAAAGGGTTTTGTAAAATATAGTAGCGCAATCATGAAAAAAATAGGACTTATCGGAGGTACTTCCTGGCATTCCACCCAGGTGTATTACCGGTTGATCAATGAACTTGCAGGGGAAATCATGGGACACCGTGAAAACCCGGAATTGTTGTTGTACAGCATTAACATTGCGGTCATGCGTGAACAGGATGCCCGCAGGATCAATAAGAAATACCTGGACGTGGCGTTGACCCTGCAGGCCGCGGGGGCCGAGGCCATCGTAATTTGCGCCAACACCCCGCACATGGCGTTTTCCTATGTGCAGCCCAGGCTGGACATCCCGGTATTGCATATCGCCGATGCCACCGGAAAGGAAGCCAGGCGATTGGGGTTAAAACGGCTGGGCTTGTTGGGGAACCGCCCGACGATGACCAAGGGATTTTTAAAGGATTACCTGGAGGAACAGTACGAACTGGAAATACTCATCCCCGAGGCCAATTGCCACTCCCAGGCACACCAATATGTATCAGAAGAATTAACCCAGGGGCGGTTCACAGAAGAGGCCCGTCAGTTTTTCAGGAACCAGATACGGATGCTGGAGAAGCGCGGCGCCCAGGGGGTTATCCTTGGTTGTACGGAATTGCCCATCCTTCTGGATGAGGCCGAGGCCGGGATTCCGTTGCTGCCAACCACCCACTTACACGCGAAGATGGCGGTAGATTTCATGGTCGGCAAATAAATTCGACACTATGTAACCAATGTTACTGCAAACGTGGAGGAAAGGAAGTAATTTTAGTTGATTTCATAAAACAACAAGACCATGAAAACACACTATCAGGTTCTTATCATAGGAGGGGGTACGGCTGGTATCATGACCGCCGCCCAATTGCTGAAAAAGGAACACAAAATGGAAATAGGCCTTATAGAGCCTTCAGAAACACATTATTACCAGCCCGCCTGGACCCTGGTGGGTGCCGGCACCTATGACTTTGACAAAACCGCCAAACCCATGGCTGACGTCATCCCCAAAGGAGTAGACTGGATACGGGATTACGCCCGGAAATTTGACCCTGCCAATAACAGCGTTAGCACAAAATCGGGTACGACCTATACCTATGACTACCTGGTGGTGGCTCCGGGCCTTGCCTACGATATGGACCTCGTTCCTGGCTTAAGGGAAGCCATGGACAAGGGAGTGGTATGCAGCAATTACACCGATCCCAAACACACCTGGGAAGTGGTAAGGAATTTCAAGGGTGGTACGGCATTGTTTACGCAGCCAACCACAACCATCAAATGCGGAGGTGCCCCCCAAAAAATCATGTACCTGGCCGAGAGTTATTTCCGCAAAAGTGGGGTGCGCAAGGATACCACGGTACTATTTGCCACACCGGGGACCGTTATCTTTGGCATCCCCGAAATCAAGAAAACCCTGATGGAAGTGGTAGACCGCAAGGATATCAACCTAAGGTTCGGCTATCAACTGGTGAAAATAGATGCCGAAAAGCAAATTGCCTGGTACCGTTTTGCCGATCATGAAAAGGAATACAATCACAAGGATGTAAAAACCGAAAAGGATGGCGACCTTACAGGCATCCATTACGATTTGCTGCACACAGCACCACCTTCCGTGGCCCCCGAGTTTATACGAAAGTCTATCCTGGTGAACGAGGCTGGCTGGCTGGATGTTGACAAGCACACCATGCAGCACCGAAAATACCAGAATATTTTTGGATTAGGGGATGTGGCCGGTTTGCCAACGGCCAAGACCGGAGCCGCCATCAGAAAACAGGTGCCTATAGTGGTGGATAATATCCTGTTGCTTAAGGAGCGCAGCCAGATAGGAAGCATGTCTTACAACGGCTATTCTTCTTGCCCCCTGGTGACCGATTATGGAAAAATGGTCCTGGCGGAGTTTGATTACGACAACAATTTTACACCGGACCCCAAGTTGAAGCAGATGTTTATTTCAGATTCGTCCAAAGAAAGCTGGAGGCTGTGGATGCTTAAAAAATACGGGCTTCCCTACCTGTATTGGAATAAGATGCTGAAAGGGAAAGCCGTCTGACAGGGTGAATAGGGATTGTGGAAAAGTGGAACTTTAGGGTTCCACTTTTTTGTTTGTGTAACCCGTGTTACCTTGTTTTTGGCAAGACAAACCTACTTTTGCGCTAAATGTTTAGCGTATGGACACCGAGATTCTGGCCCGGGTAAAAATTGCCTTTTCCATTGCTTTTGCAATGCCGTTCCTCACTTTCCTGAGCATAGCCAATGTTCCCAGGCTGGCCAATAAAAAGCAGTTTAAGTGGGCGTTTTTCTTTTCCTGCCCTACCATCGTGCTGTTGCTGGTGTTGGTCGCGGTGGATCTGTATCCGAATCTGTTAATTTCCTCGGTTCATCCCGACTATACCCTCGATATCTATAAAGCGGCCTCTTCCACAAAAACCTTGAAGATCATGATGACGATGGTGGCTATTGGGACCCCTTTTGTTTTGGGGTATACCCTGTTTGCCTACAAGACGTTCAGGGGGAAAGTACGGTTGGACGAAAGCAGCTATTAATTTCCTTTGGTGTGGCCTGCCCGGCTACCGCGGGGTAACGAATGTAACAATAGTTACATAGGCGCATTAAAATAAATAGTTCCTTTGTATTTAAATTTGATCATATGGACGTGATTTTAGAACCCTGGCCCTGGTATGTTTCGGGCCCTATGATTGCCCTTATCATGTTTCTGCTGTTAATGGTAGGGAAGAATTTCGGGATGTCATCCAACCTGCGTACGCTTTGTACGATCTGCGGGGCAGACAGGCAGGCAGAATTTTTCCGGTTCAACTGGAAAGAACAGAAATGGAATCTCGTCGTCGTCCTTGGCGCGGTGATTGGCGGGTTCATAGGCGCCTTTTTTCTGTCTACAGACAGCGCGGTGGCGATTAACCCCAATACGGTTAGCCAGTTGCAGGAACTCGGGTTCCAAAGCGCCGGTACCGCCTACCTGCCCACCGAACTCTTTTCGCTGGAGTCGCTTACTGACCTGAAGAGCCTTGCCGTATTGGCCATTGGCGGATTTTTAGTGGGTTTTGGGGCGCGCTATGCCGGGGGTTGTACCTCCGGGCATGCCATTTCGGGCCTAAGTAACCTGCAAATACCTTCCCTTATCGCCGTAATCGGATTCTTCATGGGAGGGCTTTTCATGATTTATGTATTATTCCCCTTAATATTTTAAGCTATGCGGACACTTTCGTATTTACTAATAGGCATTGTTTTTGGCATCACCATGTACAAATCGGAAGCGGCTTCCTGGTTCCGCATCTATGAAATGTTCCGTTTCGACGCCTTCCACATGTATGGCATCATAGGATCTGCATTGGTCGTTGGGGTATTGATGGTGCAGTGGATAAAAAGGAAAAAGGTCAAATCGTTCTACGGGGAGACCATCCTTTTCCAGGACAAGGAAAAAAGCTTCAGCCGTTATATGTATGGCGGGATCATCTTTGGGCTGGGCTGGGCCCTGGCCGGCGCCTGTCCTGGTCCCATGTTCACCCTGGTAGGTGCCGGATACGCACCTATTTTGGTGGTGATCGCCTTTGCCATCCTGGGGACGTTTGTCTACGGGCTTTTACGCGATAAGTTGCCACATTAATTGGATGGGAGCTCCAGGGGCAATCAGCAAAAACCTGATTTTACCCTCTCGTTGAGGCGTATATTGCGGGGTTCGTCGACCTGAATTCGCGTTGCCTTTTTTAGTGAGCCTTGCCCGTGCTATCAGACGTTTCCTCAAACAGGGAACAACCATAGAAACGATTTGAATGGCACTTTCCCCCTTTGCGGTACCTGACCAAAAACGGACAGCGCCAGGCATGGTGGAAGTGCAAGGGTTATAGTCAGTTTCTGGTAGCGGTTTTAAAATTATTCCATCCGTATTTTTTGATAAGCACAAAATCCATTGTATATTTGTTGTCCTATATCGCGGGGTAGAGCAGTAGGTAGCTCGTCGGGCTCATAACCCGAAGGTCGCTGGTTCGAGTCCAGTCCCCGCTACTGATTATCAGGCAGTTACAAGCAAAGTAACTGCCTGATTTCTTTTTGGTACAACATAGGTAAAACATTTGGCCTCAAATGTTAAAGTTTTCTTCCGGCACGCAATTTGTATCCAAAACCTTCCATTTGAATTAATTTGAGCAGCCATGTACACCAGTAATCTCTCCCTGGCAAGCGAAATCTTTTAATTGATCGGAAATATGCGTTTATCCCGGGCTGGTTTTGGGATAAGTAGTATTTTGTGTTGTATAAAACTAGTTGGGCAACATTATGAAAGTTGAAATCATTCCATTTGTTGGATTCAATGAAATAATGCTTGGTCAAACCCTGGGACAAATTCAAAAACTCCTAGGCCATCCAGATGAATTGGAGTCACATGATTATAGTGATAATTCCAATGAAAGAGTCTTGATCTATCACAACCTTGGTTTGGAATTAAGCTTCTCGTCAGAAGACAATTATCGACTAGGTAAAATCACGTTTTATTCAAAGGATTTTACATTTAGTGACATACAGATAGTGGGGTTAAATGAATCGGAATTCATCTTGAGATTAAAATCAAAATATCCCGATCTTACATTAGACGATGATTTCAGTGATCTGAAATCAAAAGACTTTTCTATAGATTCTTTGGGGGTTACAGTATGGCTTGAAGAAGGAGTTGTGGAGTCTTTTACCATGTACCCTAAATACTTAGAAGATGATTCCATTGAATGGCCAATCTAAAACGATTGCCCAACATCGCCTATACAACATCGGCTCACCCCTTCCCAAGAATAAAATTCCTACATTTAAAAAAGTAAAAATCCCCCCGGCAACAACCCGTCACTACTCCTATTTTGCCACGATGTGTTTTTACGGCAAAATAGTCGCCAGGCGCCACGTTGCATAGCCGGGGCCGTTAGCAGCAATTTGAAAATATAAATGAAGAAATGGGTTTTTATTTTTCCTGCACTCGTCTTCTTAAGTTGTTTTGAAAATCCCTATGCATTAAGTGATGAAAATAGTGAAAAGGATTATCTGATCGACTATATTGAAAATCTTAAGAATGAAGGTCGCATAGGTGAAAAACCTCTTCTTGTCTTAAATGGTGAAGCGATCACATATGACTCCTTGAGAAAATGTGAGCTCCTGCTTTACAGAAAAGATATCGATTCAATCTATGCTTACTTTAAAAGTAATGATAAGGGTGCACAACATATCTACGGAAAAGACGTATCGAGCGGTGTTATTCTGATCCAAGTCAAAAGACATTCTATGATTTGCGACTAGTTCTAAATGCTGCTAACACCGGGTATTCCCCATTCCTGTTTTCAGCAAACTAAATGATTTTCCCTAAATTGGATTAAAATTAAGATCCGGTAACCCATAGTCTCTGAGCTTGTTTTGCTCACCAGACCCCTGTGGGTAAATTCCAAGCACCAAATTTCAGGCACCAACTTGGGATTTGGATTTTGGAAATTGAGATTTTTCATATTACCGCGCGGGACGCAAAACAAGCCGCAAAACATGGCATTCGAAGAACTGATGACTTACGCCTATTTATCATGCTCCCTAAAATTGAAAAAATTCTATTTCTTATATTTCATTTTACTCCTTGGCCCAACATTAATAGCGCAACAAATTACCGGTACAGTCCTTGATAAAGGCACGAATGAGCCATTAATTGGCGTATCCGTGTATTTTGATGGAAGCACTTTAGGAACCATTACAGATGAAAATGGTAATTTCAAGCTAATCCCTCCAGGGAATCTCCTGGTTCCCCTAATCCTCAGTCATTTGGGATATCAAAGCAGAAAACTAAATGCCCCCTTTGGTCCAAATCATATGACAATTTACTTAACCGAGGAAATCCAGGAGATCCCTGAGGTGGTCCTCACTTCAGACCCGTTTTCAAGAAGGCAAAAACTCAATGTTTTCAGAAATGAATTCCTGGGAGATGGCAAAGCTGCAAGGAATTGTTCAATCCTTAATGAAGATGATATCAGGCTGCATTACAGGTCTTTTGACAGCACATTAACCGCTTCAACAAAGGCGCCCTTAACCATAATAAATTCCTTCCTCCGCTACAGAATTCGGTTTGATCTCAAAGAATTTACGATTGCTTTCAGATCAAAGAATTTAGAAAGAATAGACAACATCAAGTACACCCGCTATGCCGGTTTTACCCATTTTGAAGATTTCTCTAATAACGACCGCAAGATCCTAAAAAGGAGGCAGGCCGCCTACCTTGGTTCACCAATGCATTTTATGCGTTCGATATGGGAAGGCAACCTCACAGACCAGAATTATTCCTTTAATTATGAACTAAAACCTATCGCACCCGACAAACTGATGGATCGACTGGATCATGATTCCGATAGTTTTAAAACATATGAATTTAGTAGAAAGAGGTTCGTAATCAATTACAAAAACAAATCGTACTACCGCTCCTCTATAAGTCTTGATGGAACCACCACATTCTCGATCGACCAATTTGGAAATTATTCCCCCTACCAGGATTTGATTTTTGGTGGATATATGGCAGATTTAAGGATTTCGGAAACGCTTCCAAACGACTACAAATTCCCCAAATCCTTACCTTAACTAGGCCTGCTGAGCGAGGCAATTATTTGGTAACCGTACCCTTGATTTCCTACTTAGTAGTAATCTATACGTAAAAAGAAACGCCCTGTTTATAGGCTTTTCAAGCATTTATTAGTAAAAATACATGCTCCATGCGTAAAATATTAGTAACCATTACTAAAAAATTCGACATGGTCATTATTTCATTTCCCCATAACTTATTGATATTCTGTTAATAAAAATATTGCAACATGCGCCAGCATGTTGCCCTCTTGCTATTCATATTTAAATTGAAAGCATAAAGGATTTAATAAAGATATTTAGGGACAAAAAAATGCAGTAGAATGCGCCCTATTTCGATTTTATTATACGCTTATCTTTCCGAATGCTATAAAATCGAAATTGGATCCGTGCGCAAAGTTAAAGGGTAAGATTTGGGAAAATAGTGCCAGACTATTTATATGAATTACCAGTAATTTATACAGATTATTCCGGTATAGAATTACATTGAATTTTGATTGATTAAAGTGAGTAGTAAGTTAAAAATTAACGACAGTATCCAAGGCATCATCAGCCTCCCTGCGCATAAAAGTTGCCTGATAGGCCACCGTAGTGGTAATAGAAGAATGTCGGTATAGCTTCTGGAGCATTTGTATAGGGATCTTATCCCCTGAAATATTACCAAAACTGTGGCGGGCAATATGCATACTCAATTTTTTCTTAATACCCAGTTGATCGGCGATTAACTGTAATCTTCTGTTCAGGCTTCGGGTGGCCGAACGTGTGCGGGTTAGAAGCTCTTTAGCATCTCTAAAGTTAGTGCCTTCCATATGATGAAACACCAGATCATCATCTTTTCTGGACGGGTCCTTATAGGTATCCAAAATAGCACGTGCCTTTTCCGGCACCTTTAATGAAACCAGTTTCTGATTTTTATTCATCCTGTATAACAATCGCCCATCCCTGAAATCCGACCATCGGAGTTGCAACACATCACTAACCCGTATCCCCGCAAAGTAAAAGCTGGTTAACCAAACGTTCAGGGCATGGTGCTGAGCGGTAGTAAGACCCCGGGCATTTTCAAGCATTCTAAGCTCGTCTACGCTGAGGCCTATTTTTTCGGATTCCGGAATACGTATCTGGATTTTTCCCTTTCCAAAGGGATAATATTTTCTATCTACAAGTCCTTCAGAAATAGCCAGGTTATATATTTTCCTGATAAGGATCATGTAATTAACAGCCGTCCTACGTTTTCGCCCCTTTTTAGTCAAAATATAACTCTCAAAATTCTTAATAAGGAAGACAGTAATGCTTTTGAATGGCAGGCGCTCCTGACCCACAAAGGACTTAAACTTTTGGATTCGACCCTTCTGAGTTTCATAGACGCGAAATTTCTCGGCATTCCTGAGGTTTTCAAGGTGCAGATCGGCCAGACCAAAAAAATCCATATCAAGGCGCCCCTGCAGCTTTCGCTTGATATGATTCAATGAAGCCCCTTCATTGGAAGTCTCTGCTTCTAAAAGTGATGCATTTGCCTCGGATAATTTTTTTAGTAGTAAATTGTTGATTGAAATAGCATTCGGATGGGATTTTTTAACTCGTTTCTTGACATCATCCCAATTAGCGGGATCCAGATATTGGCCCAGAAAAAGATAACGCGATTTTCTATCCCTCGTTATCCGAATTGCAAGAGGGTGTAAATTCCGCTTGTTGGGTTTCTTGATAAGTACTACCTGAACGCTGGACATAGTACCTAAAATTAGTACATTTTTGGTACAACATAGGTAAAACATTTTAGCGATTTACTTCGATATAAAACAATTCAATAGACGTCTGAAAAATTGTAACTTATTGTATTTCATTTAGTTTGAACAATTTTAGAAACCCCCTGGAGCCGCTCATAACCCGAAGGTCGCTGGTTCGAGTCCAGTCCCCGCTACAAGGAAAACCATCAACGTCAGTTGGTGGTTTTTTTATGCGCAAAAGCGAAACTGGTTTCAGCTTTTGCGCATAAAAAAGCAAATGCCTGCGAAGCAGGGATGGTTTTCCTTGTAAAGCCTACCCCCAAGGCCCATTTCCGAGGCTTACGAGGAAATGAATCCAGTCCCTACTATAAGGTTGGCAGGGTATGGTCATCGAAACTGGTTTCAGCTTTTGCGTATAAAAAAGCAAATGCCTGCGAAGCAGGGATGGTTTTCCTTGTAAAGCCTACCCCCAAGGCCCATTTCCGAGGCTTACGAGGAAATGAATCCAGTCCCCGCTATTAGAAAAGATAAGGCTTCACAAAAATGTGTGGCCTTTCTTTTTACAAAGGGTACAGAATAGGTACAGAATCCTCACTTTTTAATTCTGCCCCCTTATTTTATAAACGTATCAAAATTCTTAGTTGGTCTATAGTTCAATTCTTTCTTAGCTTTTTCAATAGAGTAAACTCTATCAATTCTTTCTAAAAATTTCCAATTCCTATCGGCATACATCTTTTCAACATCTGGATAATATTTTGACATGACTTTCTTAGGGTTTTTGTACAATTCAACTAAGTCTTCCCTATGAAAAGGACTTTCACTGGAGATATTATAAATCTGAAACGAATCAAACTTTTTCTCTAAAGCCAATAAATGTCCTGCCGCTCCATCTTCTTCGTCTAGTCCTCTATAGATTCGATGATTAGCTTTTGTGTTATCGTCTTCTGGTAGGAATCTGGATACACGTAAAACGGTGGTTTCTATTTCTTCTTTTTCAAAATAATCTCTACAAAGTAATTCGCATGTTAGCTTGGTAATATCATATATGTCTCGTGGCTCGGGTACAAGGTTCTCATCTACCCAAACAGCTTGTTGAGAATTTACCATTGCTGTCCCATATATTGAAGTCGTACTTGTGTACAAGAATTTCTTAATTCCATTTGCCACGCATGCTGATAGTAAATTATTAGTCCCGTTTATATTTGTTTCAATAAACTTATCACGCGGGTAATTCAAATCAGTGTGCTTTCCGTGCAATGCCGCAGTATGGATTATTGCATCAAACCCTTTTGTTATGGCTTTGATTTCCCGGTGATTTCTTATGTCTATAATCTTATCTGTTGTCTCGCTATGAACCAAGTCAAGCCCCAATGCTTCATATTTTTGCAATCTGAGTTGCTTAATTATTTCTTTTCCTAGCTTACCTGAAGAACCTGTTACAATAATTTTTTTCATTCAGTGTATTTGAGTAATTGCTACGTTGTTTCCGATAGTATCTTGGTGGCTAACGACCCCGGGCATGCCTTCGTTGCTTTTCAAAGTGAGTCATGGCAAGCGAATCAAACTTCGCTTCTGTGGAGGTCGCGAGACAAGACGCAGGGTGATTGAGTTTAACGCTGCCTTCTTTGAAGGGCAGGTCTTCGAAGTTTGCAAGGCAGGGCAATAGGACCCGGTATTAGTATTTGTTAATTTTATTCAGATATTTAATTATTATACCAAGTTGTTCCAAATGATAAATGTCGTGATATAACATGCCGTTGATTGCAAAACTGTATTTATAATTGTCCTTAAAGTCGGTGTCATAATATTTCTCATCTAAGAATCTATCATCTTTTGATTTTAATAAATCAATTCGGTCAGAGATTTATCATATTCCAATTTTAGGTATCGCCAGCCCAATGGTTCAAGTTTGTCATTGGTCAACCAGTTTTCTTCACAGTCTTCCGTTTTGCTTCCCGTTCCTGTCCGAATTTTTAATATGGTCTCCATTCGCCACAATGTCAAATGCGAAATGATTTCCGCAATACTGTGTAAGTCCTTAATTGGTCTGGTAAAAAACAAATTCATTTACAGTATTCAATTTGCTATCAAATGTACTGCCTATCCATAATTTTCCATTTTGGACTTCTTCTAATTGCTGAATGACATTTTCAATAAGGTATTTCATGCTAATTAAAGTTAGTTCCTGTATAAAGCACGTTCACTTTATTTCTATGATAGCGTAATACTCCCTTTTTTCCTGTGCCTAAAGGTTTTATTCTTAAGCTAATATATTCATATTTAAGGCAGCGGTTTGCTCCGGAAGCGCTTTAGTTCATTCTCCATATATTGTTTTCATTCTCGGGTTTTCCTGTCGATTAGTTAAGCTTTAACAACAGCAAATTTATGGGCGTAGCATCCCGGCTGGGCGTTATGAAATCCTTGATAACGTTTGCGCTTTTCAATTGTTTACAAAGGTCTTTTCGTCAATCCCCACACCTGTAAGTCTTAGTGACTTCCATTTCTTTGGCAACCGTGTGTTTAATTGGACAATCCCGTTTTCGTTAATATCCAAACCTCCGAAACCGAACAACACCGCCTGAAGCATACCCCCGGCACCCGTTGCAAAATATGGGTTGGTCCCGCCGGCAGTTTCCGCGAGCACTGCAAACGGAGGAAGCTCGTTAGGCTGATAACTTTTATTAAACATGTCGTATGCCTTTTCAGAATCCCCAAGTCGGGCGTAAAGAACTGCCAAAATAGCACCTCCCATCGCGGGGCCATCTTTAGACAACCGGGGTTCATAATACTTTAGATCCTTCTGTATTGCTTCTTTTTGAGCAATGATTTTTAAAGGGTACGATAACAGGTTTGCATCGGCTTGCTTGATCATGGCCCCTTCATAAGTTGCATTTTCCCGGGTCGTCCCATCCTGAAACTTCAAAATGGGAATGTTCTCTGCAACATGTCTCCAATCAGGGTCAACATTGTAGTTAAGCTTTTCTGCAGCCATTGAAGCATATTCCAACACCGTTTTTACCATTCCGTTGGTAAATGCATTGTTGTCAATATTTTCTTCCCATTCGTTTGCCCCTATTACATTTTTGATTTCGTACCGGTTAACCCCATTGCGTTCCACTCGGCTAGTCCAGAAATCCGCCACTTCCTTTAATACCGGATATCCCCTTGTTTCCAGCCATTGCATATCCTGGGTTACCTCAAAATATTTCCAAAAGGCCCAACCAACGGTTGCCGTAATATGTTGCTGAAAGGGACCAGTCAAGGCCCAGACGGGCGTATCTTCCGAACCATCTTCGGCAGACTCCCATGGGAACATGGCGCCATCATAGCCATGGGCAAAAGCATTTTGTTGGGCAGCCTCCAGCCTTTCAAACCTGTATTCAAGCAAGGATTTTGCGATATCGGGATGCAGGACCAGAAGCGGGGGATACATCCAAAGTTCCGTATCCCAAAAAACATGTCCGTTATATCCTAGACCGGATAAGCCCATTGGAGAGAGCGAATAGGCAGTCCCTTTTCTGGCAAAAGAATAAAGATGATAGAGGGCTGACCTCACCGCTCTTTGCGACCTTAAATCGCCCTCTATTTGAATATCGCTTTCCCATAATTTATTCCATGCGTTCTCATGGGAGGTAATAAGGCGCGATACCCCCTCAAGCTTGGCAAAAAGGGTTAAGCGCTCCACTTCGTTCTGAGGGTCATTGTTATGTACAGAGGACATCGTTGACCCTACCAACGCGAACGTATAGGTTTCCCCAGCTTTTAGTTTTTTTTTAAACTTCATCAAGTGCATATTGTAATCCCAATCTTCATGAATAATCTTAGGTTCTTCACCATGCTTTTCAGGAAATATAAACGAAGTAGCGCTGGCTACTTTTTTGCGGCCAGGGCTGAAAGCCACAGAGGTCATTAAAGGAATTAAAACATGGGGTCTGTCTATCTCTGCATACAAATTGCGGACATCGGATAGGTGGTCTGGTGCGGAAATATAGTTGATTGGGATTATCTCGACATCACTTTTGGCTTTTATTTCAACAATCCCCAAAGCCGTATATGGTAAATTCCGCAATGACATGAGTTCGTGTCTGACTTCAATTTTTGCACCTACATTAAATGTGGTTATTAGTTTTGCCTTTTGCATATCCAGGGTTTGGGTATATTTTGTGATAGAATTCCTTCCCACTCTCGTGCCATCCACTTCTAAATGCATATTCATGTGGCTAAATGTTTTCAGGATATTGCTCACCCTCCCCCTCTGATAGTAGTCATATACACCATTTAGGATCACTTCATTGACTTTCAATGGCTCGGGAGAGGACACCATTCCTACCATTCCATTGGCCACAGTGATCCCGTAATAGTCATTAGGATCCACATTGGTTGCCTGAATATGCCAAGGGGATGAAGCATAGTCCTGGGCAAAAAGGGTTTGGGCGATTACTGTAATTACTACAAGAAATTTGTGTTTGTAATCCATGATGAAAATTAACTTAGTTGTTTTTTGGGTGCGGGCTTATAAACAAATATTCCAAATTTAGTTATTGTCGTTTGGAAACTTTAAAATTTACGACCAATAATCATATACCGCGCACAATATCGAATCTAGATAAACCGTGACATATGAAAACAGGACAAAAGGAAATGGCAGCTCCTTTAATCTCATATATCAGGCGTCATGTAACATTGAGTCCTTCTGAAGAGGAATACCTAAGGACAAAGTTAATTTATCGAAACTATCCAAAAGGGCATTTTATTATCAGGCAAGGGGATGTCTGCCACTACGAAAGTTTTATTATTCAGGGATGTATTAAGGTTTTTTATATAGGTCCCAATGGACAACAGCATGTGGTTATGTTCGGGTTGGAAAATTGGTGGGTGGGTGATTTGGGTAGCTTTGTCAACCAAAGTCCTTCAGACTATAACATTCAGTGTTTGGAGGATTGTCAACTTGTTCATTTTACGCCTGAGATCCTTGAAGAACTCTATAGGAGTATTCCTGTACTGGAACGATTTTTTAGGATTATCATCCAGAAAGCATTCGTTGCATCCCAAAAAAGAGTGGTAAATAATCACTGCCTACCGGCAAAAATGCGCTACCTCCAATTGATTTCTACGCAACCAGAACTTTTGCAACGTATACCGCAATACGAAATTGCTTCATATTTGGGAATTACCAAGGAGTTTCTCAGCAAACTTAAATGTCAAATATTAAAAAATAGGAGTTCAAATTAAATCTGCTTCCCATCATTTATTAATCTAGTTTATTGGATACTTTCTATTGTCTATAGAGCTTTGAAATTAAATTTTAAAACTATATCCAATGAATGATTTACATGAGAGGGTCCAAGACCTGAATTCGCTTATCCTTAGGGGGCGAGCAATGGAAGCATTTGAGAAATACTATCATGAATCGGTTGTCATGCAGGAAAATGGGAATCCACCTACTGTTGGCAAGGATGCTAACCGTTTAAGAGAAGAAGATTTTTTTCAATCTGTAACTGAATTTCGTTTGGCAGAAGTCAAAAAGGTTGCTATCGGAGAAAATATTTCGATGGTAGAGTGGCATTATGATTATACCCACAAAGAATGGGGAGAACGGAATTATTTTCAGATTTCCGTACAGGAATGGCGCGAGGGTAAAATAATAAAGGAGACCTTTTATTATGGAAATTAAAAAGACCTTCAATAGTGAGGAAATGCTTAAGACCTCAAAGGAATTTGTGCCTTTAATATTAAGAATATTGCTTGCCCTGGTTGTATTTCCTCACGGAGCACAAAAACTCTTTGGCCTATTTGGCGGCTATGGGTTTACCGGGACTATGCGGTATTTTACCGAAATTGTGGGAATCCCATGGGTTGTCGGATTCCTGGTAATTCTTTTAGAAACCATAGGTGCGCTATTACTTGCCAGTGGTTTGGCTACACGCCTACTAGCATTCCTTTATACGTTGCTTGGAATGGGCATAATGATTATTTCACACCTTCAAAACGGATTTTTCATGAACTGGTACGGAAACCAGGCTGGCGAAGGTATAGAGTATTTTATTTTGTGGCTGGCAATTTCCGTTACATTGGTAATCTCAGGGGGTGGTAGGTATTCAATGGATTACTTGGCTATGAAAAAGGGAATCTTGACTTAAACAGTTCAATCTCCCTGGGTTTCTTGTCAAGTTGAAAATGTCTAACGCAATAGTCTGGCTCTATGACTATAGCGTGAACCATCCACAGCATTTTTTAAGTGACAAGTTTCCCAGGGTATTGAAACCAAGATCAACAGGGGTTTTTAATGCATAACCAAATTTATTTGTGTCAGACTATTCTATAGCTATGAATACGATTATTAGACAGTTTACATCCATTGATTTCAATGAAATCTGTCAGATGATGATTTGTCTTTACAAAGAAGATCCAGGCCCAAAAAATATGACTAAGAAAAAGGCATTCAATACGTTGAATGTACTTTTTAAAGACCCTTCAAGGGGTACCATACTTGTTGTTGAATCTGAAAATATCATTGTCGGATACGCAATCCTCATAAACTTCTGGAGCAATGAATTTGGAGGCAATATTATCAATATTGACGAACTTTATATTATCAGGGAATTTCGTTCGCAAGGCATTGCCACAAGACTCATAAACCTGTTGGCAAAATCTGGATTTGCCAGCGCTGTAAACATTCAATTAGAAGTGACGCCTGGTAACAATAGAGCTAGAAAACTATATGAAAGACTCGGTTTCAAACTTCATAAAAATGCTACATATGGCTTGGAATTGAACGTAGACCAAGAATGAGCTACCCCCGCTAAACTGGGCAAAGGAAGGTGAGAATTCACAGCTTCTACATAGGGTTACCACAATCTATAATTCTTTGGAGGAAGTGACGTAGATCACTTTAAATATGTGATATAGGTCCTTTTAGTTGAGATTTTTACTGAGCAACTTGGTGTGTGCAATCATGACATCTACAAGGGTACAAGGATGGAAAGGAACATAATTGCCAAAAGTGCAGCGAGTAATCCCAATTACCAAATTCTTGTTGCAAGTATTTTAACACCTTCCGGCCATATTATCCGGGGTGCTGACAAGTATGGAAATTCAAACAACTAAGGTCCGGCATCAGGTACATTTATCGGCATGTAGAACCTATAGTGTAGCGAACTTTACGGGTATATAACAGTTTATATCATGATTATAATGAATAGTAGTGCATCCATCAACGAGATTTCATCAGAGTCCGGGGAGGCAAATACTAATCCAGTTATGTTCTTGCGGATGTCGCCTCTATTTCAGGATTTCAATTAGCCTTAGTGGCCAAATAATATGAATTATTGCAATGTTTCCATTTAGTTTAGAAATCTTTCATAGTATCATGTTGATTGAGCTGACGATTGTGATGGTACCAGTTTTTGTTCTTTGTCGAAGATCTCTCAAGAAACCTACCCGTCCGGATTTCAAAAAATTTGGTAAGCCCGTTGCAAGTCTAATCGATAAAAAGGATTAAAAATATTGCAAATGCGGAGATCGTTTTCTGCGTCTTCGATTTCCTGAATTTTGTGAAGAGTACACGAAAACGCACACGGTTTTCCTAAAAAAGCGAACTATTCGGAACCCAAAAAATTTACCGTTGGGGCTGCTACCCGAAATTGGTCGAAGTTTACGAGGGAACAACAAAAAAGGTCAATGGATAGGGATGGGTACCTGTGTTATTCGTATCGCAATCCAAAAACAGGAGGCCAACCAGGTTCAATAAGATGAATTAAACTTTGGTCCAACCCGCCCGGTTTCCAAACTACAATCACGTCACCTTCTCTTATTAAATTTTAAAGATTTTTCAAACTTTTTCGCTCTTCATTGGAACTTAATGCCTTGTCAGAATAGAAGTTCTTCCGGGGAAAACATTCCTTTGGAAGAGCATCTGGTCGCAGATCCAGATGCTGTTCGGTTGTGTTTACTCTGTCGAAACCCAATATCATTCCCTGTAGACTAATTGAAGGTGACATAGTATGCCCTTGAAATGGCAATGCGAAAGAATCGCCTATTGGAAGTCAAGAACAGGCCGGGAGGGAAAGTTTGAGAAAACGGTCGTTGTTTCTAACCTTAATGAATATGATTCAATGAAAACCAATAGCCGAAAGTTGGGCATCTACTTATTGCCTGCACCCAAAATGAGGGGAATGTAGCGATTGTGCACACCTCGAAGCTCAATTAAAGAATAAAGGGACGCGTAATATGAAGCTTGATTGAATCTGGCATATCCCGATGGAACTCTATTTTGAGTAAGGACTGGTATTGAACTCCACCAAATTTTAAATATGAATATATATAAACGAATATGATTATTTATATCAAAAGTCAAAAATACACGTATTACTCCTTTATAAAGAACATTTACCTGAGATTTATGAGCAGCCCAAAAAACTATATTAAATGAAAATTAATTTGAAATATTAATTAATATGATTACATTTGATCGTATATGATTAAAACAAACATTAAAAATAAATCTGACAGCTATCCGGTGGCTTTGCGTCAAGGGGGGTTTTCAGAGTAACATAAACCGAACAGAACCTTGTTGCAGGTTTAATATAGATAAGTGTCATAGATAATTATTTAAACGTTTTAAGAATGAACAAAGATTGGTGGAAAAAAGAAGTAGCAGGTGTGCCACATATAATTACCGAATTGCCTGGTTCCAAGTCAAGAAAAATGCATGCGAATACCAGTAAATATGTGCGGGGACTTTCTTCACAGGTAAAGCATTTTCCTGTTGCTTTCCAGCAAGGATCTGGAATAACGTTAACTGACGTTGATAATAACCGGTATTTAGATTTCTCTTCCGGAATTTATGTCGCCTCTCTTGGTCATTGTCATCCAAAAATATCCGAGGCGGTTGCAAAGTGGGCGAAAAAATTAATGAACTGCCATGACTTCGCCACGCCCGTTAAGGAAAAACTGCTAGAAAAAATGGCTGATGTGCTGCCAAAAGGGCTTAATTCCATCCAGTTGTACAGCGATGGCAGTACCGCGGTAGAGGCCGGAATTAGGGCGGCAAGGGCCATTTCTAATCGGCATGAATTTATTTCTTGTTTTAGAGACTTTCATGGCAAGACAATGGGTGCTGTTAGTCTGGCGCAAATGATAAGAGGAGATGTGTTTAGTTATGGCCCCACGCGAAACGCTGGATTTTATATGGTGCCTCGCCCTGATCCCTACCGTCCGGTTTTTAAAAAGAGTGATGGGCAAATTGATACGGATGCGTATATCGATTTTTATAAACAATTTATTCAGGAGGGCACCGTCGGAAATGTAGCTGCCTTTGTTTTGGAGCCAGCTCAAGGTTGGGGAGGATCCATTTTTCCACCAGAAGATTTTTTTCCAAAACTTCAACAGTTATGCCGTGAAAATGGAATCTTGTTTTTTGCGGATGAAGTCCTAACAGGCATGGGGAGGACGGGAGAATGGCTGTGTATGAATCATTGGGACGTGGTTCCGGACATCGTAACCCTCGGTAAATCCTTTGGCAATGGGTTCCCGGTTACTGCCATGGTTGTTAAGGAGAAGTATGCAGACGCTATTGACAGGATTTCGGCATCATCAAGTTATGGGGGTAATCCAATGGCTTGTGCAGCTGCATTAGCTTCCATTGAGGTAATTGAAGAAGAGCAGGTGCTAGAAAATGTTCGTGAAGTTGGGGCCCATTTCATGCAAAGAATGAAAAAGATGAAGGAAGATCACCCCATTATTGGGGATGTAAAAGGAAAAGGGTTTTTACTTGGAATAGAATTGGTAAAAGACAAAATCACAAAAGAACCCTTTGATGAAGCCGGAAAATTGGTGTACCAAAAAGCATTCGCAAAGGGGCTTGCATGGATTCCTGCGGGGCACATTCTTAGGATGTCACCACCGCTTATCATGGATAAAAAACATGCGGATATGGGATTGGATATTATCGAAGAATCTATCGCGGAAGTTGAAAAAGAATTTGGTTACCAATGAAAAATTATCGTTTAAACAGATTGTTCAATGTAAATTCGGGCCGTTGCCTCAATGTGGCAATTGATCATGGGTTTTTCAATGAAATTGGCTTTTTAAAAAGTATTGAAAACCTGCAGTTGGCCGTAGAAACTGTTGCAGCGGCAGGACCGGATGCCATACAGCTTACTGCGGGTCAATCCCATTATTTACAGGCGTTGCCTGGCAAAAATAAGCCTACCCTGGTTATGAGGACGGATGTGGCCAATGTATATGGCAAAGATTTGCCAGATCATTTATTTAGTAGGATGATTGATGATCCGATATCACAGGCAATTAATCAGGATGCAGCTTGTGTGGTGGTGAATTTATTTCAGATACCGGGCCAGCCTGTGGTAACAGACCATTGCATTCAAAATATTTTGAAAATCAAGCCGCTGTGTGATCGTTTTTCAATGCCTCTTATGTTAGAACCGTTGGTATTCCAGGCAAATGAAAAGGCCGGAGGTTATATGGTTGACGGCGACCTTGACAAAATTCTGCCATTAGTGCGTCAAGCGGTGGAACTAGGGGCCGATATTATAAAAGCCGACCCTACTACCAATGTGAATGACTACCACAAGGTAATCGAAATCGCAGGGAAAATTCCGGTAATGGTAAGGGGTGGTGGAAAAGTATCGGATAAGGAGATACTCACCAGGACAAAAGCGATGATAGAACAAGGGGTATCTGGGATTGTATATGGCAGAAATATTATTCAACATAAGAATCCAGTCGCGATTACAAATGCTTTAATGGGTATTGTTCACTATGATCTTACTGTGGATCAGGCGTTGGAATTACTCAATTAACAGTACGAAGGATTGAAGCAAAAGACATTAATAGTGTTAGATATTGGCACCAGCAATATTAAGTGTGGTTGCCTTACGCTATCTCAGGATATTTTGACCGAGAAACAAGAAAAGTTTCCCATGATTCAAAATAGGAATTCATATGAGATTGATGTTAATGTTTTTTTTGACACGATAAAAGATTTGATTCTTAGGTGTCTTTCCGAAAAGGAGGTTCAAAACAAGCGGATTGCAGCGCTACTGATAACCAGTCAGGCCAATACCTTCGTTCCTGTCACCAGTGGTTTCAAACCCTTGCGTCATGGTATCGTTTGGTTGGATGAACGGGCACAGGATGAAGCTGAATACCTTAAGTCGCAATTGCCTGAATATTCAACATACGCGGGTTTTGGACAGCCACTCGCTGGATTATATGCTTCGAAACTTTTGTGGTTGAAGAAAAACGAACCCGAAATCTTTCAAAATGCCAAGTTCTTTCCTTTGATCAACGAGTACCTGGTTTACCGACTCACGGATAAACTATATACTGACGCTACAAGTTTTGGGATGACAGGAATGTATGATTTTTTAAAAAAAGATATAAATAATAGATTGTTACGGATTCTGGAACTCCCCAGAGATAGCTTCCCGAACATAGAAAATGCTTCAAAAAGAGGGGTGCTCATTACAAAGGAAATATCAAATGAATGGCACATTTCTTACAGGTTCCCTGTTTATTTATGCGGTAATGATCAGTGTGCTTCCGCAGTTGGGGCAGGGTTAAAATATGCCGGAGATATGACCATTAACTTTGGTACGGCACTGGTTTTATTCATGAAGAATAAGAAATTTACTACAAATTTAGGCCTGGATCAAATTGCGGGAAAATATCCAATATCCGATGATTACTTCTTGTTGAGGTTTGAACCGGATTTTGGTATTGTTATCAGGTATTTAAAGGAGAAATTATTTAATGAGGGTTCTTATAATCAACTTTTTCGGACCTATATCAATTATCCTGATATTGACGAGAGAGTACCCCATTTTGCCGTACATGAACTTGAGTTTAGTAGCATTGAAGAGGCCAATAAATTTTGCGCCGGTATCATCAAATATTATATAAATAAATTGAAGAATCACATCAATGGCATAGGTCAAAAAGTAAGGATTAATACCATTTTTTTATCTGGAGGCATTACCAAATCAACTGTGCTTCAGACAATAATCAAAAAGGAAGTTAAGCAAAACATAGTCATTAATAACCTGGAAAATGCCGGGTTAATTGGCGCTTTAAGAATATACCTATCGGAAAAATGAACGACCAGAAATTTACTTACGAACCTTCGATACATGTTCCCTTTAGAAATAAGGAAGTATTAGAAAAGGTAAGACGTATCAAGCGTGAAAATATTGAGGAGCACAAAAACCCGGATTTCAGGATCAAAGTGGTTCCAGATGCCGATATGGGCATTATTATGCTTTTTGATATGTTCCATCGTATTAAGACCGCTTCAGATGCCAATGAACCTATTGTATTGATCATGCCTAACCCCTGGCCACATTACAGAATGTTGGCACATATGCTCAATAAGTTTAAAGTGGATTGTAGGCAACTGTATACTTTCAATATGGATGAATATGCAGACCAGGACGGCAACATAGCTCCTGAAAGTTGGAAGTACGGTTTTGGTTATGCCTTTAAAAAATATTTTTATTACAATTTGGACAAAGCCCTCCGTCCACCTGAAAAACAAATCCAAACCTTTACGAATAAGAATATTGATGATTATGGTCAAATAATCTCTGACCTTGGAGAGGCTGACATGGTTTATAGTGGTCCTGGCTGGACAGGCCATCTGGCATTTATTGAACCAGATGCCCCGGAATTTCGGGCGCATTCTATGGCGGAATGGATGGAATTTGATGCCAGGATCGTCACCCTCAGTCCGTTTACGCTAGCACAAAACTCACTGCATGGCAGTTTTGGTATGAGTGGCGATTTAGCTATGGTTCCTCCGAAAGCGGCTACCATAGGGCCGGCCCAGGTGGTTAAAGCAAAGAATAGGATGCAATTGTGTGGCATCAGTGTACACGGTACAACCACATCATGGCAACGACTGGTTACCCGTCTTGTATTGCATGGAGAACCAACACCTTTGGTCCCCGAATCTGTGCATCAACTTTTGCGTACGGATTCATTTATCTCTGAAACTATCGCGATGAATATTGAGCCAGATTTTGAAAAAGGATACTAATGAAAAGCGAGAACTTAAAAGGTTTATTATATAAAAAAGAGGCGCTCATAGACGTGCATACGCACATTGGCATATCTCCCAAATTTTATTATCAATACGGATATCCCTACGCGCTTTCGGTTGAAGACCTTATTATTCGAATGAATCACCTGGGGATAGATTACGCTGTCAGCTTTCCATTTATTGATTCCGCTTTTTATGTTAATAACGGTACATCAAAAATTGAAACAACGACTCAATACTGCAATTTTCCATTTGAATTGGAAAACAGGAATTTGTTGAATGAGGTAAACGAGATATTTCCGGAATACAGAAATAGAATACTTCCATTTTTAATGTTCGATCCCTCTCGGGAGGCTGATAAACAGGCAAAGTTTATGGAAGAGATGTCCGAACAATACCATGTTTACGGCATCAAAACTGCTACAACCTATATTCAGGCTTTCGTGAATGATTTAGAAACCAAGGGTAAACCTATTTTGGAGTTTGCACGCAAGAAGAACCTACCTATAATTTTTCATTCTTCTGTGCATCCTGAAGATCCGTGGGCTTCAGTGTGGGATATTATAAGCTTGGCGGAAAGAAATCCTGATATACGTATTTGTATTGCCCATTCAGCTCGCTTTATGGAACCAATTTTAAGTATGGCCGCAAAATTGGATAATTGTTTTGTCGATTTTTCGGCTTTTGTCATTCATTGCAAGCTTGCGGTACAAAATTCACCGAGTATTGCAGTCCAAAAACTCCGGGTTAAGGCCAATTATAAAGATCCGCTATCGGTAATGGTAAAAATGGCGGAAGCTTATCCAAAAACTATGATTTGGGGAAGCGATACTCCTTTTAATTATTGGATTCAAAAATATTATACTGCTGATGGGAAGTTGACTGAAAATAGATTGGATTGTGAGTATAGGGAGGAGACGAACATAGTACATGGCTTACCCAGATCCGTAAAAACCAATATAACATATAAGAATAATCTACGATTCTTATTTGGCGAAGCGCTATGAGAAAATTACTTGCAGGAGCTGCCATAATTGATATTACACCGAAAAAACCAATGTTTCTTCATGGTTATCCCCATGTGGAGCGAATTAGCGCAGGCACCAATGACCCTTTATATGCCTCCGCACTCATAATAGATAATGGTGAGCATCAAATCGGATTTTGCGCGGTAGATGTCATATTTATTTCAAAAGAAATCACAAAAGGGGTCAGGGAGCGCGTAGAAAACTCCATAGCGATTACAGCTGAAAATTTAATGATCTCTGCTTCGCATACACATTCAGGCCCCGTTACGGTTGCCGATGCTTTTCACGATCCTATCGTACCAGACCCTGACCCGGAATACATCATGTATTTGATCCGTAAAATCACAGAGGTCATTATCCAGGCTTTTAAAAATAAAAGGCGAAGCAAAATAGCAATAACGACAGCTGACAGCACTGGTATTGGAGGGAATAGACATAGTAAGACGGGTGTTACTGACCCTGAAGTGCCCATAATTGTTTTAAAGGATTTTGATACAGATCAAATTTTCGCGCTATCAATCATTCATTGTATGCATCCAACAGTACTGCATGAAGATTCCAAATTATTTTCTGCAGATTTTCCGGGATATACCAGATCGTTCATCCGTGAAAAATTGGGTAAAGATGTTGTTTTACTGTACCAAACAGGACCATCCGGAAATCAATCCCCAAGACATTTTATTGATTCAAATACATTTTCTGAGGCGAAACGATTGGGTTATATGCTTGGAGAGAAAATCACAGCAAGTGTCCTAAACTTAATCGAGTCAGATTACAGGGATTGGCATGAACAGCGCATTCAAAAAGCATTTATAGGCCTGCCCCGAAAAAAATTTATGCCCCTCAAGGATGCTAAGAAAAAGGCGGATTTCTTGAAAAACAAATTAGATCGAATGCGTCTTCGTGGTGAGCAGGCAGCAGAAATTAGAACCGTAGAATGTGACTGGTTTGGTGCAGAAGAGAATATGAAACTTATTGCCATGATAGGGAATGGAGAACTCGAAAAGGTGTACCAGTCGGTTTTGCCCATAGAGATAAATTGCGTCACACTTGGCGATATAAACTTTGCATTTATACCAGGAGAATTATTTGTAGAGTTTTCGTTAAAAATCAAAAAGATATTACCTGGAAAGGTATATGTCAGCACTTTCACCAATGGTGTTTTGGCGGGCTATATCGTTACTAAAGAGGCCGAAAAGAAAGGCGGTTACGAAGCTTCCAATAGTATTTTTTCTGCGGAAGGAGGTGAATTGATTGTTCAAACGATTCATAAAATGCTACAACGTTAATTTGAAGCTATTTATTAAAAAAATATTTAAGGAATCATGACAATAACCTCGTTAGATTGGGCAATAATAATTGGATATGCTGCTACCATGTTGTTTGTTGGATTCTATTATTCAAGCAAGAACAAGAATTCTGAAGATTATTTGCTTGGGGGTAGAAATATGTCGCCATGGAAGGTTGGACTCTCTTTATTTGCTACCATGTTCAGTGCGGTATCTTATTTATCCATGCCTGGAGAAATGATTAAGTATGGACCAATGATTTGGTCTTCATTATTTGCCCTCCCCTTCATATACTTAGTTGTGGCCTATTATTTTATTCCATACATAATGAACCTGAAAATAACAAGCGCCTATGAATTGTTGGAAACAAAATTGGACATTAGGAGCAGGATAGTGGCGGCCATTTATTTTTTGATAATGCGTGTGGTGTGGATGGCTGTAATCATTTATATGGTTTCGGAAAAAGTTATTGTGCCGATAATGGGCTGGCCCGCAGAAAAGTCATTATATGTTAGTATCATAATGGGGGTAATTACAGTGATATATACCTCTTATGGTGGTTTAAAAAGTGTTGTATTTAGTGATGTGGTACAAACCACAATATTATTTGGAGGATCTATAGTGGCAATCACTTTAATCGTGAATAATGTGGGAGGTTTTTCTAATATCATTCCCAAAGAATGGCCAGGGCAGTGGGTGGAATGGGAGTTTCTGGATACTCAGGCCCGACTGAGCTTCCTGCCTGTTGTTTTAACTACATTTGGATGGTACGTGTGTACGGCGGGGTCTGATCAAATGGCCATTCAACGATATCTGGCCACTAAGAATGTCAGAACAGCCCGAAAAATGTATTTAAACTCCATACTTTCCAATGCTTTCGTTACCATTCTCTTAGCGGCCCTTGGATTCGCCTTATATGCATATTTCAAGATGCATCCTGATTTGCTTCTAGACAGGAACGCTATTATAGAGGAAGCTGATCTGTTGTTTCCAAGATTTATTGTTGTCGGTTTGCCATCAGGATTCTCTGGTTTGGTATTGGCAGGGCTACTTGCTGCTTCGATGTCAAGTCTTTCTTCAGGTATTAATTCTTCGGCAATGTCTATAATCAACGATTTTATCCTGAGAATTGGCAAAAAAAACATAGCGGATGAGACACAAGTGAAATTAGCAAAATATATATCCTTCAGCATAGGTGTTGTTATTGTCCTGTTAAGTCTCATTGTAGGCAACATAAAAGGAAACCTATTGGAAATAACCTACAAAACCATCAACTTACTTGTCGCTCCTTTATTTGTGCCTTTTTTTATGGCCATGTTTGTTAAATGGTCTAAACCTACAGCTACACTAATTGGTACATTGTTAAGTGGTGTTGCTGCAATATTGATCAGTTTTTCCCAGGAGTTATTTGGGCTTACCATATCATTTCTTTGGATTATTCCCGGTTCATTTATGGTTGGTGTAGCATTCAGCCTGTTCTTAAGTCTATGGGAAAAAAGCAATTTCAGGTTCTAGATTGGCGGTATGAATCCTTTGTTTAATAAGGATGCTTATTTGGGGTTCAGAGCAGGGATATAAGGTAAGGTTGCCCGGAAAATTCCTGCTCATAACCAATGGTAATTAAAAGGGTATATAAAGTCTGAGATAAAATATTATCGTAAGGAACAAACGCAAGTTTAGGGGGTTCTATGAATCGAAGAGTGGAATTTAATTTTCTTATTAATATGACTTTTAGAGTTGCATTAAGCATTTGGTTTTTGTTAATCGCTTCATTAGGTGTTTCCTGCAAAAATTATAGGGAAAAAGAGGTAGTCCCCGATTTTCAAAGAAGCCATCAGCCAATAAAGGACCTGGTTCATTATAAAGAAATTTCCAAAAATGGGATTGCCAGAGATTATCAAGCTGTTCCTGATGCGTGTCGTCTGAAGAATGGGGATATTGTGGTTGTATTTTATGATGGTGACGATCACGTCACCTATCCAAATCCCGAATTCCCCAATGCAGGCAGGATTTGTTTAATTCGGTCGAAGGATGAAGGATGCACCTGGAGCAATCCCGTTGTGATATACGATGATGCGAATGACAATCGCGATCCACACATTAATCAGATGAGTGATGGTACATTAGTCCTGAGCTTTTTTTCATTGGAATTTAAGGAAGCTGACACCCAAATTTTGAGGGGTGAACAACCTACTTATAACCAGGAACAAACTAGCAAATTTGGTAACAATCCGGATCTATTACACGAGCAACAACCCGAAAATTCCGAAAAGAAGGTCAGACCCACTGGAAAGGTCAAATGGACCAGTAAAGGGCCATATATACTCAGATCCTGGGACAATGGCAACTCCTGGCAAAAAGAGGCTGAATTAATAGCGACATCAAAGCCAGGCTGGAATTGCTCTGCCAAAGTAAAGGAAATGCCCGACGGCTCATGGGTATTACCGGTTTATCGTTCTGAGCCTTCAAAGAAGGCGGCCTGGGGCGGAATTATTCCTTCATTTGACAGAGGTAAAACCTGGCGAAAGGTAGTGCCAATAGGGGAGGAGGCTAATCTTGTGCTGGCTGCGGAAACCGATGTTATTTTGTTAAAAAATAAAACGCTTCTGGCGTTATTAAGGGGAGATCGTTCCCTGGTTAATATGCATTATGCCAATAGCGATAATTTTGGAAGTTCTTGGTCTTCAGTTAATGATATAGGATTTGTAGGCCATGCTCCTTCTCTAACACGTCTTAAAACCGGGGAAATATTGTTGTCCTACCGGGCCTTCAGTGAAAAAAGGGGGTATTATACCGGGTTACGGATTAGTCGGGATGAAGCAAAAACTTGGGAAGGACCATACCTGATTGACCCTACACCAGGGGCATACCCTTCTACGATAGAATTGGCAGACGGGTCTATATTAGCGATTTACTACCAGGAGGGCGAAGGGAGTTCAATTAGGGCATTGCGTTTTAAATTGCCGGAATCAGCAGAACTTAATCAGTTTGACGTACCAAAACAGGTTGAGCCCCTTCCTTTGGATGCGCTGAAAAAGGAAGGAAGCGAAAGTGGTGATGGAAAAAAAGAGAAGGTAGAGGCACTTTCGCTCATACTTAATACATCCAGTACAAAAACACCAACAAATTGGCAATATTTTTTGGATGATCGCCAGAATAAACAGCCCTAATAATATAAAAGGACACAGAAAAGAGAAAAATTACGATGATCTTTTCCATCAACCAGTTGTTCCCTGAGGGGTAAGACCTTAAGGTGTTGCGTCGAAGATTCATGATAATCGGGCAGCTATTTTCAATATATATGGTTGCTAAACTGTAATAAAGTTGAATGTCAAAATGAGAAATCGCCAATCCTTTCTTTAGCTAGTGCAGATGGTAGGGACAAGTACAGATGATATTATGCAATAATTGATTATTCAATGTATATGGGTAAGAAAGGTATTTAATTGGGACCGGTAGAGAAACTATGGGTTTGGTGTGAAACAACTAACAGAGAAAACTAATTTCTATGGGTTTTAAAAAAATAAGAATATGAGAAGAAGTCGGGTGTTAGAGAAATTAAGGAACGGAACTACGGCCAGTTGCTTTAAAGTCAATCTGAATGACCCCAAGGTTTCTGAAATTGCTGCTATTTCGGGATTCGATTGTGTTTGGCTCGATCAAGAACATATCGGTCAAGACTGGTCGGTACTCGCTGCGGGGATCTGGGCGTCAAAAGCGCATGATACCGATGTTATGGTCAGGGTTTCCCGTGGCGGTTATAGTGATTACATCAAGCCGCTTGAGATGGATGCTGCTGGAATATTGGTCCCCCATATCATGAACCTGGAAGACGCCCGTAAGGTTGTCGAGACCGTTCGTTTTTATCCCCTTGGGCGTCGTCCAATTGATGGGGGCAATGCCGATGGTGCCTATGCCACAACTGATTTCAACGAGTATATCCAACAGGCAAATCTACAGCGGTTTGTTGCGCTTCAAATTGAAGATCCAGAGCCCCTGGAAGATTTGGAAGCTATAGCGGAAATAGAGGGGTACGACATGCTGTTTTTCGGGCCGGGAGATTTTAGCCAGGGGATTGGGGCCCCCGGGCAATGGGATCACCCCAGGTTAATTGAAACCCGAAAATTAGTGGCGAAGATGGCCAATAAATATGGCAAATATGCGGCAACAGTTGGCAACCCTGATAATATAAATGAATTGATAGATATGGGTTACAGTTTTATAAGTGTAGGGGCAGACGTCGTGGGCCTATCCAGCTATTGCAGGAATTTGGTTCGAGGATGTAATTCAGGGACAGGACAATCAACAGGAACACAAAAGAAGGGAACAGAAAGCCCGTATAAATAATACGTAACGATGATAAAGAGACCTTTAGGGAGTACTGGCATCAATGTTTCGGAAATAGCATTTGGGGGCGTAGAAATAGGAATGCCTTACGGTATTGGGGTACATAGCGAAGCTGATATGCTTTCTCGTCAGGAATCGATTAGACTTTTGCATGAAGCCGTGGACAGGGGGCTAAATTTCTTTGATACGGCACGGATGTATGGATCCAGTGAGGAGATAATGGGACAAGCCTTTGAGGACAGAAGGAGTGAAGTAGTCATAAGTACCAAATGTTGTAAACTTCGAGACTCGTCCGGAGGTTTGCCTTCTTCAAAAAAAGTAAAGGAAATTATCAATAAATCCCTGGAGGAAAGCCTCGCAGCCTTAAAAACCAATTATGTTGATGTTTTCATGTTGCATCAGGCAGATCTTGGGATTCTGGAAAACGATGATATTGCCGAGACTTTTTTGCTGTTAAAACAAAAGGGAGTGATTCGTGCAACCGGAGTATCTACATATACTGTTGAAGAAACCAGGAAATCTATAGAAAGCGGTCATTGGGACGTTGTGCAATTGCCATATAATTTGATGGATCAATCACAGTCTGAGAACTTCTCAATAGCAGAAATCAAAGGAATCGGCATTATGGTGCGCTCTGTGTTGTTTAAGGGGATATTAACCAAAAAGGGAGCGTGTTTGCATCCAGAATTAAAGGATGTTGAACGGCACCTTACATTATATAGAGAGCTGTGCCGTCAGACCGGGTGTGATCTTGCCGCCCTGGCTATGAAATTTGCGTTATCATCTAAACAGGTTTCTTCAGTACTTGTTGGCATTGATCGGTTAGAATATTTAGAAAATTCAATAGGTGTGGCAGATGGCAATTACTTAAATAGAGAACAATTGCAAAGAGCGAAGGAACTTCAATACCCGGATATTGGTTTTTTAGATTTGGTTAAATGGGAAAGAGAGGGCTGGTTGACATAACCTTCGTTGTTAAGAATTAATAAAGTATAAATAAAATTACCATGAAACGTAAAGCGCAATATTACAGTTTGTTAAGTTTGCTTCTTTTTATTACCTCCCAATGTACAAACAGGGATTTAACCAAATCTGATCCTGTAGTAAAATCCGAAAACACTCAAAAGGGAGTAGATGTAAAACCGCAATTTTTGGGAGACAGTATTCCAGGTGTTCGTAAAGTAAAGGATATCGTCATTTATAAGGATTCTATGTTTTTCTCAGCATTTCCATCCGTAATAACACGACCGGATGGCGAGATATTGGTAGCATTTCGCAGAGCGCCGGAACGTAGGATGTTTAAAGAGCGAAGGTCACTCCATGTAGATCCAAATAGCTATTTGGTAATGGTCCAATCAAGTGATAACGGAGAAACATGGACAACAAATCCCAAGTTAATCTATTCCCATCCTTTTGGTGGATCTCAGGACCCCTGTATGTTACAATTGAAAGACGGTACAATTCTTTGTGCGAGCTATGGTTGGGCTTTTGTTAGACCGGAAGGTTTACCTAAGCTAAAGCAACCTACTTTCTTTAATGGTGGGGGTACATTTTTGGGGGGGTATTTGGTTCGTTCGAATGATGGCGGAAAAACCTGGAGTGACGCTATTTACCCTCCGCATATAGAACCTGAAATATTAAATGATGCTTTTGGCACTCCCGTGCCGGCTTATAATAGAGGAGAATTGCATGAAGCACAAGATGGTAGCATCTTGTGGATCGTCGCGGCCCATGATAATCCCACTAAAACCTCTAATCACCTTATTAAATCAACGGATAAAGGAGTATCATGGGAATATGTTTCTCCAGTAGCAGTAGACAGCAAAGTATCATTTAATGAGGCGTCCATCATTGAAACTCCAAAGGGCGATCTTGTGGGGTTTTTAAGAACAGCTGATTTTGGAGACCAGGCTGTCATTTCTCGTTCCTCAGATGGCGGTAAGACTTTTAATTGGGAATCTATGGGTTTCCAGGGTCACCCTTTGAACGCCTTCCGGTTAAAGGACAATAGAGTCTTACTTACCTACGGATACCGCCATGAGCCATACGGGATACGTGCCCGTATCCTGAATCCGGAATGCACGGATTTTAAAACTGCTCCTGAGATCGTACTTCGTGATGATGGCGGCTCTACGGATATTGGGTATACCTGGGCAACTCAACTCAATGACAATCGGGTATTGGTGGTCTACTATTTTAACCAGGACAATGGCACGCGTTATATTGCAGGCACTATCCTGGAAATAGATATTAGATAACAGATGGGATATATAAAAATCATCAGTTGTTCAATACTGGTCTTTTTAGGAGCCCAAGCCATGAAATGTGAGAGGTATAAAGATCCCTCGGTTCCGGACGCAGTAATTGGCGTCGCCAAGGATACGTTACAATTTGCCTTGGAGAATTCATCGAAGTGGGAAAAGGTACATGCTGCAGAATACATTCTTAACCTTCAATATGCCAATAATGTATTTGATGTTTTTGTCGAAGAAGAAAAACGAAATAGGCATGAACCCTATTACCGCATTGGATTGTGGCGTGTTTTAAGTCGAGCAGCAAAAACCAACGAAGAAAAAAACAAATGGTTAGATTCAATTTCCAGGGTATTTGGGAAACAAGGGGCCCTGGACCGTATTCATGCGGCCGAAGCCTTGGCCAAATTAGAAGTATCCCCAAAAACCATTTCTGTCAAGGTAACTGATTCGATATTGGGAGACGTACACAATCCAATGTGGGCCTATACCTATTGGGGTACGGCGTACACTTCGGCAAAAGATATGTGCCAGGTAAAGAATAATTTCGTGGACCTCGTTTTAAACTCCAATGAATCAATATTGATTAAGAGAATAGCTCTATATGCATTATATAAAATGAAAAATGTGGGCGTTCAGAATTGGGATTTATTGACTTCTAGAGTCTTGGATGAACCTAGGAATTCACCTTTATACACAAGTTACTTAATCTGTACCTTGGCAAATTCACCTAAAGATTCTCTTTTCTCCCCACGATTTTTTGAATGCAGGAGGATGATGGAAGAACAGATACAGTCATTGCAAGAAGATCAGCTTGCCGCAGCATTAGGTGTTTATGAAGAAATTGCTACTGCAGAAGATATACCATTCCTCACATCGTTTTTGGATAAAGGCGCTGATCAGCATAATGTAGAAACAATAATGGCCGCTGCAAATGCCCTATTGAATATTGACAGGGAGGGGCGGTAAATTTTTAATAGTGTTGGCTTATGATAAAATTGGGAATTATCGGGATGAGCGAAGGCAATGCGCACCCTTACTCTTGGTCAGCCATTATCAATGGCTCCTTCAATGCTGAAGAAATTGACAAAATGGGGTACCCGGCGGTTACTAACTACCTTAAAGCAAACCAGGATACCCTGGGGGTGTGTGGGGCAGAAGTTACCTGTGTCTGGACCCAGGACAACGATATTTCGGCAAGTATTGCCAAAAACGCAAAAATTGAAACCATTGCCAATAGCCTGGAAGAAATGGCAGGCATGGTCGATGCTGTAATACTGGCAAGGGATGATGCAGAAAACCATGTTGCTATGGCAAAGCCATTTATCGATGCGGATATACCGGTTTTCATCGATAAGCCCCTGGCCAGTAACCTCGTAGATTTGGAATATTTTTCAAAGCTAAACGCTCAGGGCAGATTCATTATGTCCTGTTCTTCGACGCGCTATGCCAATGAATGCAGGGTTGTTAAACAAGAGCTGGCTTCGCTGGGTGTTCTGGAGTTGGCAACGGCTGTCGGGAAAAAGGATTGGATTAAATATGGTATCCATCTTCTCGAAGCTATATTTTCGCTGTTGAACGACCCGAAACCTATTTCAGTAAGACATGCCGGGAAATCCGGAAAAGACATTGTCTATGTTGAATTTGAAAACGGACTCTTGACCACCTTGCACCTTTTTATGGATATTGCCCCAACTTTTCAAATTTCATTGTTTGGGCAGAAAGGATGGCGTTTAATGGAAATCAAAAATTCGTATTCCATGTTCCGGGATACTATTATCGAATTTGTTCGATCAGTCGAAGAAGGTCAGTCCAGGCTTCCTTTTGATACGACGGAAATGATCATAAAAACACTGATAGGAGCCAAGGAAAGTCTCGACAAGGGGGGCAAAACTGTGTATTTGTAAATCCTACCACTTAATAAAGTATTCTATGAATGTAAAAGATCTATTAGACCTAAAAGGAAAAGTAATACTGGTTTCCGGTGGTGCCGGATCCTATGGTAAAAGTATAGTGGAAGGGCTTGGCGAAGCAGGCGGGACGGTCATTACAGCTTCACGGAATTTAACAAATGGGCAGGCCGTAGCCCAGGCTTTTCGTGCAAAAGGACTTGACGTACACGCAATGCAGGTCGATCAGGGCATACACGAATCCGTGTTGTCGTTAAAAACTAAAATATTGAAATCGTTTGGGAAGTTGGATGTGTTCGTAAATAATGCGGTTGCCCGGCCTATGAAAGGGTACGAGGATTCAATCGAGAATTTTGCTGAGTCTATGAGGATCAATGCAACCGGCATGATGGATATATTACGTGAAATGTGTGATCTTCTTGGTAAAAATGGAGGTGGAAGCGTTATAAATATCAGTTCTATGATGGGTATGTACGGTCCCGACCTTTCCAACTATGAAGGTACCGATATGGGGAACCCGCCGCCGGATTACTTTTTTCACAATGGCGGGCTGATAAACCTCACACGTTATCTGGCAAAGCTAATGGCAGGTAAGAATATCAGGGTTAATTGTGTAAGCCCGGGTGGATTATTTAACAACCAGCCGGTACGCTTCCTTGAAAATTACAATAAAAAAGTGCCGGTAGGCCGGTTGGCAAACCACGATGATATCAAAGGCCTGATGGTTCTCCTGGCATCAGATGCCGGAGCTTATATCAATGGTGAAAACATTTTGATGGATGGCGGTTTAAATGCCTGATCACCTATGGGGACTTTTCCCAGGAAAACACAAGTGGTGAACCTTTATGCATGGGTGGAAGCGTCTTAATGGAAAGCCAATAACAACGTAAATGATTTGATACCTGATCCGATCAAAAAGTCCCTTGGACCTGGCACGGGTCTTTTGAAATAGACCCGTAGATTGCCAGGGCGCCCTAAATATTATTAATTGGTAAATTTTATTGAATACAAATCTGCATCCCTCATATAGATGCGTAGCCGGACGGTTTTTGACATTAGTGTATCAAGATTTTTGTTTCCGTTCCATTCAACGATTTTGGCAATTTCATTGCCTATGACTGTTTGCGAATCCTCTAAGGTATACCCCGGTATAGGCGTTCCATTTTCATCCTGAATTTCAAACTTAATTTCGCCAGCGGCGGATGTGGAATAATTAATCTCAAGTTCAGATCCAGTAAATGTAAATGGCTTGGTTACTAATTGCCCGCCCTTATAAGGCGCTGCAATAGATGTAAAGCCATCAATACGAAGCGTATATCGATTTAATTTTGCAGAAGGTTGGGCGTAATCCTGATTAACATATAGTGACATCTCTCCGGGACCGGTTTGTACAACATTTAGAGCAGGGTAGTTTGAGCGCGAAACCCAGTTACCCAAGCCAATCCCCGGTCGGATAAATGCCTCCATAAATGTCCGATCGTAGGCATTGCCTCCTCTTGATGTCATAAAAAATGCATCTGAACAATCTTTATAGTACTTTGGATCCACTTCAAATTGCTTAGCTTGTTTTTCAGTCAACACCTGCCTGCCTGGCATAAACCTCCCTCCAATGGCTATATAAATGTGTGACGCGCGATAGTAAGGGCTCGTTTGTTGGGTATACAAGTGTTCTAACGGGGTATCTCCAAAGTTCATTTGTACAGGTGCCGTCCAGTTTATGAAGTCCGATGAAGTTGTACGGCCAACGCTCCTATAACCTGATTCCCCTTCACCTGTCCAGGTTCTGAAATAACATACATACTTCTCTTCCGATTCAGACCAAAACGCAACATTTTGTGAATCTAACATTCCCCGTGTAAAAACCGGTTTTTCCTGAAGTTTTTCCCAATGAATCCCATCGGGAGATGTATAGGCGAAGAGGCCACTTTTTCCGGTACCTCCCAGTGCTTTGTATTGCTGATTTGTCTTTGTATCAGGATTCGCGTCTAGGAAAGGGCTAAAATTATGTGTGACATGTTCTGCATTAGCCAAAATCACATTGTTATCTAAAGTCCCATTTACTTCAAAAAGCTTCAAATTTGGTTTTACCCAATTAATTCCGTCTTTTGATTCTGCGTAACAGGTAACTTCGGCTCTGGTGCCATCTTTACCAGCATCCGTTATACCTCTGTAAAAGGCCTTAAACACATTGCCATCCTTAATTATCGTGGTGTATGTGCTAAAGCTTCCCTCCCATGGTCTATCAAAAAATAACACCGGCCCTTCATCTATGGGTGTATGCTTTACTATTTCTAATCCATCAAGTTTTTCAATTAGGTAATTATCGACAAAAATTTCTCTTTTGTTGCCTAATGCTATTTGGGTTTGACCGAAAATACAATGGGGTAATATCAAAAATAGCGCGATACTAATTACTTTGTACTTCATCTGTTAATGTTATTTTTACGCTTATGGCAAATAAGACTAGCAAATCTGCTATTTGGGTTGATTAACAATGGGATCCCTGTAAATTAATATCACGATAATCAGGGATTGTCGAATTTTACTCGTCCACAAAATATATAACCTATAAGGTTACGATACGCTGAAGATTTACACCCTAAAAAGAAAAGGATTCAGGGCGGTCCGGATGATTCATTTGCCTCCTATGATCCATACTCCAACGCCCTCCTCCATACAACAAAATTATAAGGTCCATCATGATTCCCAGGCTGGGGTAGAAGGCCTCATAGGTTCCGAAGTAGGTGGCTCCCGGGTTTATTACGGTGGCCTGGGTGTAAATGGCCAGGGCCAATATCGGCAATATTAAAATGGCACACAACCTTGAATAAAATCCCACAAGTAAAACTGCGCCTAACACGGTTTCATATACTGGAAGGAGGTTATAAAACAAACTAAAGAAGGGGGCATTTAGTTCCAATAATTGGGTGGCCCAAATGGATTTAAAAGTATCGTCAAAAGACTTTAGGCTTCCCAATACAAGAAAAGTGATTCCAAGGCAAATCCGATAGACCCCTACTAGTTTGCTGGGCAATGTCGAATTCTGATGAAAAGCAGTAATTTTCATGAAACAATTTCTTTTCGAAACCGGGGATCAATTGTGATCGAAAATGCAAAGGCGAATATTTTCAGTTACATTAATTAAACTTCTTGAGTATTTTCCCATCCATATTTTGCGATACCCGGAGCAAAAACCATTCATTAAATAAAGACCTTGGTTCTTCATTGCGGGTTGGGTTCCAGAATTTTCAATATGGGCACAAACTTTAGTAGAATCAGGCTATGGGTATGGTAATGAATATACCCCTGTCAAACCTAAAATTTAACAGGGGTAGTTGCCAATTCAAAAAGTTACCAGCCAGGATTTTGCTGCAAATTTGTATTTAATTGCAATTCTTGTGTCGGGATCGGGGACAAATAATCCCTTTCCTCATTATATGTCCTGTTGTTAAAATCTGGTAGTGGGTCTATCAAATTATCAGCACTCAGGAAGATGTCCGTGCCTAATTGAAAGTACTTGGCACCTTCAATTTGGTTTGTAGGCAACTCCCCTTCATATACAACCAGGTCTATGGCCCCATTGCCGGTTAGATCATATTCTCCCGTTCCGGGCAGATACATTCCTCGAAGAGGCAGGGTAATGGATTGTCCCACCTTCCATCGTTTAATATCGTTCCAACGATGTCCTTCCATAAACAATTCTATCCTTCGTTCTCTTCTGATTTCAAGGATTAACCCCTTATTGGCCCCGGTTACATTGGGATAAAACTGCTCTTGATAGGGGTCGGGGTTGGCATTGGCATCCGCTAACATTAAACCGGGCATTCCAACTCTTGATCTTAATAAACCAATAGTAGCATCTATGTCACTTTGAGTGACTGTTCCCAATTCTGCTTTTGCCTCGGCATAATTCAACAGTACTTCGGCGAACCTAAAAACCGGCAGGTCATTGGTATTCTGATTTATTCCATCGGAAGAAGCGCTGGTAACATACTTAGTAATGTGATATCCTGTAATACAAGATGAAAGGTCTGGGGGCAATTCTTCGTTGGCGCCAACCCTGGTATACCCCGGGGTTCTTATGGTCTGTGACAGTCTGGGGTCCCTATCCGCTACTTCCTGTACAAAAGGGATCGTATTGTAGTTGGCTTGATCGGTAAACCTTGTGCCATCCGCATTTAAATAAGAGTTCACCAATGACTTAGGCATTCCCGGCCTGCCCTGAGAGCCTGTCAACGTATAATAATTTGCCCTATGGCCATTGATAAGGGGTTCTGTATATTCTCTGGCTAATATAATTTCCATGGTTTCGGCATCCTCAAAACGAAACAAATCTCCATAATCCGATGTAGTGTCCCCACTGCTGTATAACGTATACGGACTGTTTTGCATTAATTCATTCGATGCGTCAATAGAGGCCTGAAGGTACTTCTCGTAGTTAGGTAAACCATGATACTTTCCAAATGTTCCCTCGAAAAGACCGACTCTTGATTTTAAGGCTAAAGCGGCATATTTACTAACTTCATAAGGATATTGTTCGTCTCCCATATGTTCTATGGCCCAATCTAAATCCTCCAATACCTTGTCTATCACAAACTGGCGATCATCCCGGGCTTTGTACAAGGCCGGATCATCAGCTTCCAGGGTAGTATCGTACCAGGGAACATCACCAAACTCAGCGACCATTATAAAGTAAAAGTACGCTCTGAAGAAACGGGCAACTCCTCCATATCTGTTTTTGGCTGCCTCATCATCGCACCGCTCATAATTCTCAAGGAAGTAGTTATAATCCCTTAGAACGTGCCATGACCATCCTCCTCCTGAAGCAGGGACGATCCTGGTATCGGTCATTAGGTTACTTAGGCTGTTCTGCACTATTTCAGCCGTCATATTGTCTACTGTAAAAATTTCATTTCGGTTGGCGTTATTTGGCAGGAGTCGATAGAATCCATTGGTAAACAACTCAAGGTCTGCGCTGGTAAGGAAGAAATTGTCTTCGCTTACATCCGAAATGGGGTGTTTCTCTAGATAATCATCACTACAGTTCGTAATAAAGAAACTGCCTACGGTAAAGAGTATTATGTATATCTTTTTCATTGTCGTATGTATTTAGAATTGAATGGAAAGTCCTAGTGAATAGGTTTTCGACATGGGAGCCTCCTGGCCTCTGGAATCATCATAACCGTAATTACCCCTCGGCTGATTAAGGCTTAGTTTGTTGCTGGCTATTTCCGGGTCAATGTAATCGGTAAGCTTGCTAAAAGTCAGGATATTTTCACCACTTAGATACAGTCGAATTTTGGTGAATGGGGTCATTTCGAGGAATTCATTCGGCAAATTGTACCCCAGTGTTAAATTTTTCAATCTCAGATACGCAACACTCTGCAGATAACGGTCGTTGACTGACCCGAGGGTTTTGGCGTTGCCAAGTGCGATGTAGCCAAAGGCCCTTGGGTAATAGGCATCAGGATTTTCAGGGGACCAAATATTATTTGCCAGGTCTTTACGTACATAGGACGCATAGGGCCTACTATATGGTCCCCAAAATAGTTGCGAATTAGGACCTGGATACCAGTCTTGTTTGCCTACCCCCTGGAAAATGGCCGACATGTCGAATCCTTTCCAGGATGCCCCTATGTTAAAATTATATAGGTATTGTGGTGTAACGTTGCCGATAACCTTCCGATCTCCGGGGTTTTCCAATGTATTATCCCCAAAATCAACTACGCCGTCACCATTCGTATCTGCGTATTTGACATCGCCTGGTTTGATCCCCTGACTCCTGATTTGTGCAGATACCCGGGTCTGGTCGGCATGATTGGCTACCTCTTCCTCGGTCTGGAACAAGCCTTCTACATGGAAACCCCATAGTTCGCCAATGGTCATGCCCTCATAGAATCCATTTAGAAGGCCCTCGGGATTATCGAATTTGGTGATTTTAGATCTCGAATTTGATAGACCGGCCCCTAATTTGAAGTTAAATTCGGAATCGCCTAGCAAAAATTTGTCGTTATAGGTCAGAGCCAATTCAAAGCCCTGGGTTACCAGGTCCCCTGCATTTTCTTGTGGGGCGGATGCCCCCAGCACCGCTGGCAGTATTTGTCCGGCAGTCAGCATCCCCAGGGTTTCCCTTTTGAACCAATCGAAGTTGATATTCAATTGGTTTTTTAGAAAGCCTAGATCTACCCCAAAATCAAGGGTCCTTACTTCCTCCCAGGTGATTTCAGTGGGGTTGAGACCAGGAGAGGTGATGAATTCCAATGGGCTGCCACTGAGCGAGAATCTATCAAGCACGTAACGGCTCAATACTGACTGATAGGCATAGGGGTTCACATCTTGATTTCCCAACGTACCATATGAGGCCCTAAGCTTTGCGCGGCTCAAAACCTTATCCGACCCTTTCATAAAACCTTCATTATGGATTGCCCAGGCAGCAGATACCGATGGAAAGAATCCCCATCGATAATCGGAAGGAAAGCGCGAAGTTCCATCGTAGCGGCCATTGAATTCGAGGAAGTATTTATTGTCGAAATTATAAGATAACCTAGAGTATACTCCTTGAAGTGCCCATTCATAAGCGCTACCTGTCGCATCGTCGGCTGTGGTTCCCAATCCCAATGAATTGAGCTCATCGGATATTAATCCCTGGGTGCTGGCTTGAATGGTTTTACTATACATCGATTCTTGTCCGAACCCGACCATGAGATCCAGGTTGTGCTTGCCAAAGTGCCCGGAGTAGTTTCCATAAATGTTTATGGCATCATAGTCTCCCGTCGTTACATATTCCGTTAATTTATCTGAACCCATCGTGTCTATCTCGCCCACGTAGATACTCCATGGCACCAATACAGAGCGTTGGTATTTATTCTCGCTCATTTTGCGAAAGGCATAACTGGCCTTTACACTAAATCCGTCAAATGGTTTAATTGTTGCCGTGATGATATTCGAGAATTCGGTATCCTCAATGTTCTGTTTGGATTTGCCGTGAAGCAATGAGGCATACAAACCGTCTCCTGCCGCGTAGTTGTTCAACTCGCTTCTATAGAAAAAGGTTCCGTCCGGATTGGTAGGGGCATACCAGGGCATAGCGTGGTTGTAAACCAGGTAGTTCCAGTAATTACCGTGCCATCCGCCCCGATATCCTCCATGCTGCAGGTCATTAAATTTACTGAACTGCATATTTTCACTCAGGGTAATTTTGTCACTGATTTTAAAATCAACTTTTGCGCGGTAGTTCTCCCTTGTAAAGAGGTCTTCCTGTACCTTTAACAGCCCAACCTCCCGATAATTTCTGTACGAAAAGTATCCTTTAATGGTTTCATTTCCGCCGCTTACAGAGGCATTGTATATTTGAATTGGCCGACTTTTTCTAAAGAAGGTATTCCACCAATCCGTTTTTTCATAATGTACATATTGTTCCCGACCGTTTCTGTTGTCAATGATGACCCTTGCCTTTGAGGGGTCGGCTGACACCTCTTGTAGCGCATTTAAATCATCTTCTGTATACCGGGAATACGTAGCGCCAGTTGCTGCTTGAAAGAAATTGTCGGCAATCTGGATTGCTTCATAGGGATCCGTTACAAAATCGGTGTTCGTAGTTACCTGGCTGAAACCCGTGGTGGATTCAAAGGATACTTTTACGTCTCCTTTCGCCGCTTGTTTTGTGGTAATCAACACAACTCCAAATGCGCCGCGGGCTCCATAAATTGCTGCGGCCCCCGCGTCCTTCAGAACACTGATGTTATCAATATCGATGGGATTGACATCATTGATATCACCTTCAACTCCATCTATAATTATAAGTGGATTTCCCCCATTGATGGAGGTAAATCCACGAATGTTGATGTTAGGCGTATCTGTGGGTCTTCCATTGGAACGTGTGATGGTTAAGCCCGGGCTCGCACCCTGCAAGGCTAAAACGGCATTGCTAACGGGCCTTTCGGCCAATTGGGAAACATCAACCTTGCTGACCGCTGCACTAAGGGATTCAATGGACTTTTCTCCGTACCCGATTAATACCACTTCGTCCAATTGTTGATTATCCAATTTAAGCTGTATGGAATATTGATCTCGGTTGGGTTCTACGGTAAATGATTGGGTTTCCATACCCAGGTATGAGACTTCAATGGTATTTCCCGATTGAGCGTTGAGTGAGAAATTACCATCGAAATCTGTTACAACTCCTTGTGGGGTGCCCTTTACAATGACACTCGCTCCCAACAAGGGTACACCATCCTCATCGGTGACGTTACCCCTGATTACCCGCTGGACCATTGGTTTTTGGGGATTGTTTGCAAAAACGGTAATGTTCTTTTGCGCTATTTGATATCGGATGTTAAAAGTATTGGCCAAATGCTCCATTGCTTTCTGAAGCGTGACATCTTTTTGATTGATGTCCACTTTTTTGCCAATTTGTTTTACCACATTGTCATAAATAAAACTTACGTGGGCTTGGTGCTCTATGGCTTCGAGTATCGAAAAAAGATCCACGTCTCTTTGTTGAAGCGTAATGGTTTCCTCTTTTGGTAGATTTGCATGTATTGGTTGAACAAATACATTCAATGCCCAAAGAAATATTGCTGCTCTCAGGACCGGGCCGTTAATAGTTTGTAAGATTGCTTTCATTATTTCATGTTATGTAGTTAGGGTGAATATTTAGGTGTAAAAAAGGTAGTTTCCGCATTTACAGATAGGACGCTGGTTTAGATGGTTGGTATTTTATTTTTTGCTTGAAGTGCCTTCATAAGTACACTATGGCTTATGTATTACATTAAAAGACAGTAGCACCAATGTTCTCCTGATGTCCCTTATCCCACCTGAACAGTTTCCAGGTATTTGTTTCCAAATCGGTCCTCAACTTCAATGGTTATGTCCTTTACATGGTCATTGGGCTCAAATAGGAACATATGGTCGTTGGCATAGGGTTCAACCCAGGGCCTTCTCTCAGGTATTTTTTTCCCCAAGTGCAATGCGACGCTCAATGGGTCGACCGTTCTGATCTTTCTTATGTGTGATTTGCGTTCGCCATTTTCATACCATGCGATTTTCCATTCGGGATCGTAATTCCAAATATTCAAGACACAGGAATTGGGAAATTCTTCCAGGCTGCCTCTTTGATAAAACCTAAATTGGTGGTCTTTTGGTTTTCCAACAGCCTTATAGTGCCAGGCCAATTCACTGCCTTTTACATTATAGACGCCGTACCCGCTTGGTGTACCATCCCCGCAAATCGGGCCACTCCACCATGCGCCGCAAACTGTACCATGACAATGTTCAAAGTAAGATGGGGTGACATAGTTGTCATTTCTATGTGTGTGACCGGACAGGATGTGTACCTTAAAGGGACTCAGTAAGTCATAAAGAGCCTTCCTGTTTTTTACAAGGTTGTGGGTTGGGATATGGGTAGATACTACAACAGTACTTCCTTTGGTTACATAGGCCAAATCCTGTTCAAGCCAGGCTAGTTGTGTTTCTGTCAGGTAACCAATAAAGTCGTTTCCTGCACCAGTAAAGAATACATCGTCTAAAACTACATAGTGTATTTCACCACGGTTGAAGGAGTAATATGTCGGGCCGTATCTTTTTTGAAATGTGTTTGCGGAAAATTCGTCAGTTCTTGCATTCACATCCATGTCGTGATTTCCAATAACCTGAAAAAATGGTATTTGCATTTTGCTGATGGCCTGATCATAATCTTCAAGCAGATCCAGTCTGTCAAAGACAAGATCACCACAACCAATCCCAAAGGTGTTGGGGTCATCAATTTGCTGAATTGTTTTTATAACGTCGGGGGTGGAAGTATTAAGAAGTTGTTGTACCTCGTATTCGTCCTGGATTTGGGGATCAGCTAATAGTAGAAAACTGTGGTTTTCATCCTTTTGAGCCAGACGTTCTAACTGGAAGTGTATTTTGTTTTTGGTTCGATTTGGATTTATGGGTACAAAAAAACGGGCAGAACCATTGGTTTGCTGTTTTAAGGCAAAACCTGAAGGTGTCGACAGAAAAACAAATGGTTGATTTCCAGTACTCCAAAATTCAAAGTCACCATTTTTGTCGGTAGTAACAACGATTTCCCCGTCTGAAACAGCAACATGGGCGATACCTTTTTTTCCATCGGATACTTTACCGATTATTTTAACTGGATTATAACTGAATGATTTTGAATTTATGGCGAATAATGGCGAGGAGCCTAATAGTCCCAGTGCTCCCGTAGTTAGCCCCAGTCTTTTGATAAATTTCCGTCTGTTTTCCATTTTTAGTTTCAAATGTTTTTTATTCGCTTTAACTTGGCTTGCTAATTGTTCATTAAGAATCGTCTAGTAATTTTTTTCAAATTCATGCCTTCGTTTGATCAAAAATCATTTTTCACACTTTTCTTTACATCGCACCCAAAAATTCAGGAGCTTCATTAATTAATCAACCTTAAATGATCAAACAATCCCGATAGCCATAAGGGGTTGCTGCCGCTATTCAATATGTTCGTATCAATCATCTACGATCAAAAATATTCATATTTATTTAATATCCAAATATTTTCATAATAAAATATTGTTATTTATTATCGATAAAAAACTAAGAACACACCCTAAAGGCCCGTATTTATTAGTTTTTTGTTATATGATAAAAACAATCATATACAAATAAATGTAATCAAATAATACTTTAAAATAGTGAGGGTGTGGCATATAGGAGCTAAGGAGGCCTGACAATGTTTTATATCGCGCTTTCGTTTTAAGTTCCTGTTGTTTGTCCGTTTAATGGAATTCATTGTATGATGTTTTTGGCATTTTATACCAGCAACGTGCTCACTGTGTTTATCAAAGCGGTTCTAAAAGTGTAGAAGAAGCTATCAGTAATTAGGCCTCGTGAATCTTAACATTGAGGGTGACGATCCACTCAAAAAGGGAAATAGTACCTATTGCTATCCTTGGAAAATGGATTGCAGTATACTGGGGGAAGAGGGTGCCTCTCTGAGGTATGGACGATCTGACCGGATAGCTGCTCTTATGAATAATGTTGTGGAAAAGGCACATGTAACGTTGTGGGCTGTTTTGATGGCCATGAGATGCGTATGTGTTGTTAAAAACGGACCGACTGGGGCATATGGTTTTTGTCTTTGCTCGTGCACTATCTCCAGGTAAGCTATGTTGTACTCCGAGATATTTTGGTCTGGCAACAACATGGTTGAGAGCCTGTTTGAAGCGCATGAGTAATGACTCCAAGGCAGGCAGCTGCAACATAGTCATCATGGCATTCACTCTATCTCATGTTGTGGGATCGGTAATACGAAGTTTTAGGGTGATGGATGGACATAAAGGAGTATATGGTCTTTTGGCGAAATTGCAGGGGTATATGAAAAGACTTGGAGCGGTAGAGGCCCATGCTTCTGTTTTGGATATCCAGGCTGGGGTCGCCTGGTACGGTTAAGTTCGCATATAAAATCAAAGTTACCGGATTGGCCAGATCAGGAATGCCTATAGGTAAATCATGAAGCTGATATTAAAGATGCCAAGGGCAAATGTCGCAAAAACTGCCCTGGCAGATTGAGGCGGAGGTGAAACCTTTATATGGTCTTGCAATACAATGTTAGCAGTACATCGGGTCCATATAACCGCTTTTGAGCCTTCGCCTGATGATTTGTCGTAAAGGCCATACCGCAAATCGTATCCGCTTTCTTAAGGGTGGCATACCGGGATGTACTTTGTAACAGGGCCTTTATTTGCACCCACCCAGGGATACTTCATGAATTCGTAAATGGAGCCCCTGAATAAGTGGATGATATTCGTAAAAACATGGTAAAATCCAGCATGAGTTGTTAATCACTCATAAAGAAAATATCTGATGCATTCAATTTGTACTCGCATATTGCATCCGGAGTTGCCTGTATATTTGCCAAATGAATATCACTACAGGTTCAAAGGGGCTAACTTAACGACAAAACCTTGATAAATATCAGCCTTTATCCGGACCGATATTCTGCTTCCCACCATAAGAAATACCCCTATGCTTTTACTTTTCCATAGCGCTCAACTCTGATGTCTGCTTGTTTCTTATGTCCCATGAAGCCTTCGATTTCACAAAGGCGAGAACAATAATCCCCGACCAAGGCACTGGCTTCATCCGTTGTAACCCTTTGATAGGTGCAGGTTTTAATAAACTTACCAACCCAGAGGCCGCCTGTAAAACGTGCAGCCTTTTTGGTGGGCAAGGTGTGGTTGGTCCCAATCGTTTTGTCCCCAAAGGCTACATTTGTCCTATTGCCTAAGAACAATGCCCCGTAATTGGTCATATTATTCAGGAAATAATCCGGATTTTTCGTGTTTATCTGAACGTGTTCACTGGCAATCTCATCGGCCACTGCCAGCATCTCTTCATAGCTATCGGCCAGGATTACTTCACCATAATCTTCCCAGGATTTGCGTGCAAGATCCGCAGTGGAGAGTACTGCCAGTTGCTTTTCAACTTCAGCAGCAATCGAATTTGCCAAAGACACATTATTTGTGAGCAATATGGCGGGGGAGTTCGGGCCATGTTCTGCTTGACCGAGTAAATCAGTTACTGCCATTTCAACATCCATAGTTTCGTCCGCAATGACCAATGTCTCCGTGGGACCCGCAAGAAGGTCTATGCCTACTTTGCCAAACAATTGCCTTTTCGCCTCGGCGACATATTGGTTGCCAGGACCAACGATCATATCTACTTCGGGCATGCCTATACATCCATGGGCCATTGCCGCCATAGCTTGAACCCCGCCAAGGATATAAATCTCGTCTGCACCTCCAAAATACATGGCTGCAACTGTTTCTGACGGCGGAAACCCTGTTTTAGGGTCGGGTGGGGTACAAGCGATTATCTTGCCTACCCCGGCTACCTTGGCCGTTAAAACACTCATATGAGCGGAGGCTACCATGGGGTATCGACCCCCGGGCACATAACAACCTACGCTATTCACCGGTATGTTTTTATGCCCGAGGATTACTCCCGGGATCGTTTCTATTTCAATATCACGAAGTGCCGATTTCTGTATTTGCGCAAAACGCCGGACCTGGGCCTGGGCCCATTTAATATCTTCAATGGTTTTTTCCGGAACTTTAGCAATAATCTCTTGAATTTGAACATCTGATAAACGAAAAGATATTGGATTCCAGTTGTCAAATTTTTCCGAAAGTTCTCGGACAGCCTGATCTCCGCGTTGTTCTACATCTAAAAGAATATTTTCAACTATTTTTCTGGTCTGCGATTGGTCTGCGGCGGATGTCTCAAAGTTCACACCTTTTTTAATGTATTTAACTGCCATGCTTGTATAGTTGTTTTTTTAAATTAATGAGGTTTCATTTTCTAATAGAATACTGCTATCGTTTCAGCTATAGTTCGTTTTTGTCTGGTTCATAAAAGACATGAACCCACAAGGAATAAATTATTTTGAAAAACAATTGATTTTATGCTAATAGCGGACCGGTACAATGAAATATATGTTCGTAATAATCATATACGATCAAATATAATCATATTAATTTTATCTGCAAATAGTTTATCAATTATTTGAATCGGTTGATGATGACAAAGCCTCATTACTGCCCTTTGCATATGGTGTTGTGATTTACTCAAGAATGTGCTGGTGATACGCCATTTTACTTGTTAATTGGACGCTGGATGATGAAAACAGCGGGTCTATATTTACCCGCGTTTTACAAAGTTCCCAGAGTTTACATCCAATGGCCCCTTTCATTTTAAGTACTTGTCAGTAAGGGTTTTCAATATTTACTAAAAGGGGCCTCATCCTGTTTAACCCTTGGATTAGGAATGGGCTCCTATTGATACGTCTACCGCATTACACAACATTGCTCGCTTGGCAGTATTTAAAATTTTTAATAGCTCATGCCTTCCAACGGAAAAATGCATCCTGAATAAAATTATAGTATTAGGCCTTACTAGTGAGGAGGAATGAACAACAGGCCACATATCGTTGTTAGCTGTAGTCCCCTTATGTTACCGGCAGTATCCCTGATGCCGAAGTGTATGAAAATATTGTTCTAAATCTTCATTCAGAATTCCCCTGGACCAGCCGATCCAGAGGGTTGATTGAAGTGCCCTACCTATTAACGAGTACTTATACGCCTGTCTTCTCCAAGGTATTGGTTTTCATCCCGGCTACTTGATCGGGCTGGGGAAAGATGCTTAGTGATAGGAGGTTAAGGTCTGTAGGCTGGCCTATTCATTAAAAGGAATTATAAGAGATAATTTGGCGGATGGCACAGTAAAAATTGAATGATCGCAGGAAGGATTTTATCTGCATCGAAGAGAGTCATGTGTGGCATGCATTGGAGGCTTCAGTGGGTTTATGTTAAGACAAGGTTATTTAAATAATAATGATATCGATAGATTTTGATAAATATCATGTATTTTTGATTGATTTAATCATATATTGATGATTTCTGAAACATAATCGAACAAAATGAGTCGCAAAAAAGCAAAAACTACGACACCGGAGGTGCGCAAAAAGATAATCTTAAATCTATTGAAAGCCGAAGATGCCGTATCAGTGCAGGAAATAGTTAATGAATGCAATGCGTCGGAAGTTACTATTCGGCGTGACTTAACGGAATTGGAAAGTAAAGGTCTATTGATCAGAACGCATGGCGGTGCAATCAAGAACACGGCTTCTGAAAATCTATTTACCTTCAACAACAAAATGAATCAGAACAAGGAAAGCAAAGAGTATATATGCAAAATTGCCTCTAAATTCATCAATGACAACGATATCATTTTTATTGATTGCGGTTCAACGCTGTCTTTCCTCTCAAAGTATATTTCCAAGAAGGAATCATTAACGGTTATTACCAATTCACTTCCCATTGTATCTGAACTTATTAATTTCGAAAATATAAAGCTGATCGTAATTGGCGGTGAAGTTCTCAATGAGCGAAAAGCAACTTATGGCCGTTCTGCTGAACTAAGCATTTCGCATTATCATGCAAATAAGGCTTTTATTGGTGCGGATGGAATTTCGATATCCAAAGGATTGACATCCTATGATGAAAAGGAATCGTTGATTACATTGAAAATGGCTGAGAACGCCAATGAAGTCTTTTTGCTCTGTGATTCTACAAAAATTGAAAAAAACTCATTTGTAAATTTCGCCCCGATTTCAATTATTGATTACATTATTACAGATAGGGATTTGGATACCAGGCTAATTGCAAAGTATCAGAAAAGTAATGTCAACCTGATAAAGGAATATGTTAAAAAGGATCACTAGATTAAACAACTGTCCACTTTTCAATTTTCCTTGACCTTACCTCTGATTGACTGATATTTATGGCAGAAGAAATCTGTCCACGAATTTTATGTATCATTGCTGCATTGTCAAACTTCACTTATATAAAGTACTGGTCCATTTTTTATTGATACCTGCCTCTCTCATTTTTCCGACTATTAAATAGGCGACTATTCTCTTGTAACTAAGGCATTCGTAAATCCTTTGGAATTCTTCTGCTCTAAAGTGGCTGGTTGTCATTACTTCCAAAGCACTATATGGTTTTTGTTGATTTTTGCCCTACAGGTTTCTCAAAAAATGCCCAATGCAATACATAGTGCTGGACAACTGGAACTTGTTCTAACCCCCGGGAACGAACAGTTGGCTATGTCCAACCAGGTAACTGCCTTAACACGTATGAAATGGGAAGCCTTATTTTTTGTCATAATCCATACCATCTGCCACAATGCGCTTACGGGTGTGGTTGAAGTTCTCGCTAAAAATACTTCTCTCATCTTCCAGCAAATGGCTTTGGATGTGGTTTAAATCCAGTATGCTGTGGAATAGATCATCGGTGACATAGGGCCTGTCTGTACCTGAAGCAATAATCGAGGCCTTTAGAGGGTCCGTTTCTACATAGTTTTGGGATAGCCATACAAAGAACGGAATTTCCAGGTTTACTTTTGGTATTTGATCGGCATAGGAATGACCGACCCTGTCGGATTCGTCGTATAGATTTTCTCCATGGTCCGATACGTAAATCGCAGATACCACTGCCTGCTCCAATAATGCCGTTTTTGCTTTTAACGTATTTAAAAGGCTATCTATGATAAAATCGTTGTAAAGCATGGAATTATGATATTCGGCGATAGTCTGCTCTCTGGATGTGGCCCCCTTAAAAACATCAAATTCCGGCGGATACCTTTTCTTGTAGGCTGCATGGGTACCCATCAGATGTAAGACGATAAACTTTTTTTCATAATCTTCTTCCAATGCCTTTGTGAAGGGCTCCATGAGACTGAAATCATAAGAGGTATTCAGGAAGGTCTGAAGCGGCGCGCCAACCTCAGCATCAACATATTTCACAAAATCACATTTGTTGGCATAGGTTCCTACGATATTATCGAATATGCCCAGGGGGGATTGGTTGGATAACCAATACGTTCTGAAACCTGCGGAATGGAATACATCCAACAAGTCGATCCCTTCATAACTGTCAAGTTGGTTTTCCAGGTTTGATTGAGACAACATGGAGGGAACGCTTTCCCTGGTCAAGGAATAGCCAGAAATGACATCCCTGAAAACAATGATATCCTCACGCGTATCCAGCAAGGGGGTCGACTTAACCTTGCTGCCATATAACGACATATGGTTTCTGCTGCTCGATTCCCCCAGGATTAAAACAAATACCTGTGCCTTTTTAATGGTAGGTATGGCATCTACCGGCTTTAATTCCCTTCCCTCCAGGGCCTTTTGATAATTACTCCACTGGGTCGAAAAGATGTACATGGTGCTGGCTATGCGAGGGATGTATTGGTGCTTGTTTTTGGAGGTTGCCGCGAATCCCAGGAATACAATAAAAACCAACGATAGGGCAAGAAGACTATATTTCAAGTGCTTCGTTTCTTCCACTTTTGGCGAATTAATCAAGGCCAAAATGAAAACCAGGGTATAAGGGATCAGAAAAAGCAAGCCACTGGTTGATTGTAAATCAAAGAACCCAACAGTTTCTTCCAGGTTTGTATTCGCGATCACCAGGATGCTGTTGACCCGTAATGGACCTCCGATGATGATCCAATGGCCTATTTCAATAACGCCAATCAGGTAGTAGAAGATAACAGTCAATTGGTAGATTATTTTCTTGTTTATAAGGACAAATAGCAAGCTGAATGGTAGGATCCAAATGAGGTTAACCGGTACCCAGAACATTTTTGAAGTCTCGTAGTTGATAATAAACCCCACCACAATAGGAGACAATACAAGGATTAAAAGATAGGGCGAAAAGAGTATGCGCAATAGCTTGCATACAGTGGTGATTTTTTTCCGGTAAACGGATGTTGAGGCATTCGACATATTGAGTTCAGCTTTTTATGTATGTTGGAGGGCCGGGTTCTGTCTCTTGCGGGGTGCCTCCGGGTACAAGTAAGGATTTTGCCCCCGGGGCTTTCCAGCGTGTAGTGATGCGTTATCCCTTATAGAAGTTGCATGATAATCGGAATATATATGAGGAAGATGATGGCAATGCCGGCGAATACGGCGAAGGCGACGGCTCCGGCTGAAATATCTTTTATGAATGCTATTTTGGGGTGATTTTCCGCATGTACAAAGTCGGCCAGTTTTTCTACCGCCGTGTTCAGCCCTTCCACAGCAAGTACCAAACCCATGGCAAAGGTTTGATGTATCCAATCCTGGATTGAAATATCAAAGCTAAATCCGAGCAGGATAAGCAACAAGCAAATAATGGATTGAGCTACAATGCTGTGTTCCGTTCTTAGCAGTAGGAAGAACCCATTTATTGCATATTTGGAGCTCGACCACCGTCCTTGTAAAAACCGCTTGACGGGGTGCCTTTCAATTGAATTATCCACAATAAGGTGACATAAATTTTACAATTTGATAACAAAATAAGCCAATGGTTTCTGCAAGTGCATTTAAAACGACGAACAGCTTTTAAATCGGACTATCGCATTTACAACACCTGACTGTAGCGATCCCCGTCAAAATATAAGTTTGTCAACCATATATGGAACGTGTGTCCTTGGCCAGTAACAAGGCCTCTGGGGTTTTTAGGTATCTTATGCCCTTCTGTGCCATTTCCGATCCATTTATACGGGATTCGAATTTGACACTTCCCCTTTCCAATCACCAGGTATTTAAGGTTTGCCGTACTTTCCGGGTGCCAGGAACCACGGTATGGATATCCTGCATTTCAATGGCAGGATCACGGGCAATCTTCCGAATGTGAACATCCCTTAGGAAGTATTAAACATGAAAATTCATACCTTCGGGCTTTTCCTGTTTATGTCGCAAATCAATGATTTTCTCGCTACCCTGATCCCTTTTGCCGAATGGGCCATGCTCTTCCTGGTGATCGGGGGTGGGCTTTTCCTGGTGCTGTATTCGCGCGCCAAACCCTACCGTTACTTTCGCCACGCCATTGGCATTACCGCCGGCAAGTACGATGATCCCGACGACCCCGGGGAGGTAAGCCATTACCAGGCGCTTTCTTCGGCAGTGGCGGCCACTGTGGGCCTTGGGAATATTTCAGGAGTGGCCATCGCCATCTATATGGGTGGCCCGGGGGTCATTTTCTGGATATGGGTAACCGCCCTGGTGGGGATGTGCATCAAGTTTTATTCCTGTAGCCTGGCCATTATGTACCGGGATGAAGATAGCGGCGGAAACCTGCAGGGGGGACCCATGTATTATATCACCAAGGGAATAGGGCCCAAGGCCAAACCCCTGGCCGTTTTCTTTTGCATAGCCGGACTGGTAGGCTTCCTCGGGGTGTTTACCGTCAACCAGTTTACGCAGACCTTTATGAGCGTGGTAGACCCCAATACCCATATAGCCACCCTGGGCGAATTTAATTGGAAACTGATCATCGGCATTGTCCTTTCCGTCATTACCTCCTTTGTCATATTCGGGGGTTTGAAGAAAATAGCCAGGGTGGCCACCGCTATTGTCCCCTTTATGGTACTGCTATATTTTGTAGCCGTATTTGCTGTAATGTTTACCAACCATACCGAGATCCTTCCTTCCTTAAAACTGATCATTACCGAAGCCTTCGACTTTAAAACCGCCGTACAGGGAGGGTTCTGGGGGATGGTCATCCTGGGAGTGCGCAGGGCGGTCTTTTCAAACGAGGCAGGCCTCGGCAGCGCTCCCATGTACCACGGGCAATCCAGGACCAAAGAGCCCGTCCAGGAAGGACTGGTGGCCATGCTGGGGCCATTTATCGATACCATTGTCGTGTGTACCTTTACCGCTGTGGTGATCATCCTGAGCGGGGCCTATCTGGAGGCCGAAAGCAATGGGATCATTATGACCCTCATCGCCTTTGAAAAATCACTCTTCGGGGTTGGTGATGTATTGCTCATGCTTATTGTGGCGGCTTTTGCCCTCTCTACCCTCTTCACCTATTCCTATTATGGGGTAAAATGCCTTTCATTCCTCACCAATGCGCGAATTGGGAAGTATTTTAACTATTATTACGTGGCGACCATTACCTTTGCCGCAGTGGCCTCAGTCGACCTGGTCATCAACCTGATCGACCTGGCCTATGCCCTGATGTGCATCCCCAACATGATTGCGGTTTTGTATCTTGCACCCAGGGTAAACGCCGAAATGAAACGGTACTTTCAAAAACATGCGGATGAAAAAACATAAATCGGGTTTTGTCAATATCATCGGGAACCCCAACGTGGGGAAGTCGACCCTTATGAATGCCCTGGTAGGCGAGAAGCTGTCGATCATCACTTCCAAGGCCCAGACCACCCGCCACCGCATCCTGGGGATTGTGAACGGGGATGATTTCCAGGTGATTCTCTCCGATACGCCCGGTATCATCAAACCGGCCTATGAATTGCAGGAATCCATGATGGATTTTGTGCGTTCTGCCCTGGAAGATGCCGATATCCTGCTCTACATGGTAGAGATCGGGGAGCAGGCGCTGAAAGACGAAATCCTCTTTGAACGTATAGAGAAAAGCGACACCCCCATCCTGTTACTGATCAATAAAATTGATACCTCCAACCAGGAAACCCTGGAAGCGCAGGTGCAACATTGGAAGGAAGTGCTACCCAGGGCCGAGATTTACCCCATATCGGCCTTAAAAGGCTTCAATGTACCTGAGGTTTTTCAGCGGATACTGGAGTTGTTGCCCGAAGGACCGGCGTATTTCCCCAAAGACCAGTTAACCGACAAGCCGGAGCGCTTCTTCGTGAACGAGACCATACGGGAGAAAATCCTGCAGTTCTACAAAAAGGAAATTCCCTATGCCGTGGAAATTGAAACCGAGGAATTTTTTGAAGAGGAGGATATCATCCGGATTCGCGCGGTAATCATGGTTGAGCGCGATTCCCAAAAAGGCATCATCATCGGACACAAGGGCAGCGCTTTGAAGCGGGTAGGGGTAGAATCCCGAAAAGACCTTGAGAAATTCTTTGACAAACAGGTACACCTGGAGACCTATGTGAAGGTAAACAAGAACTGGCGGTCTAATCCTAACCAGCTTCGGCGCTTCGGCTATCAGCAGAAATAACGGAAGCCCCCAATGCCTCCATCATAAACTGATGTAACAGCAGCATCTGTGGCTTTCCTTTTCTTTTCCCCGCTCTCCCAAAGGCGTAAAACGCAAACCAAAGGACCACCAGCAGGCCCATGGCCACCAGTTGGGGAAAATACGAATGGTCCAGGGCCGCGCTGGAATAGGCCCAGACCCCAAAGATCACAAAGAGGGTGGCCAGGCCAAAATGCAGGAAGATAAAAAAGGTCCACAAGGTAGGGTTGGGGCCATACAGCCCATAAACCCTGCTGTAACCTTCCTCCAGCTCATTGATCTCCAGGTGCAGTTGGGGCGACCAAAAATGGTTGGTTATCCGGTTGAATTTAATAAAGACATGGTCATCCGAACGATTGACGACAAAAGGGGGGGGGACGGGTCCTTCAAAAGCTTCGAGCGCATCTTCTTTTGGCTGGCCCAATTCCAGTTGGAACCTGGGCCTTAGGGCAATCTCATTGGGTACTATTTTCACGTTCACGGTTTTACCATTAAGAAGATAGCGCTTTTTCTTCGGATATTTAGAGTACTTTTGTCGCAAAATACCGAAATATGGGTGCCATTGTCGCCATAGTGGGAAGGCCAAATGTTGGAAAATCAACTTTTTTTAACCGGATGCTGCAACGCAGGGAAGCCATCGTGGATGCGACCAGCGGGGTAACGCGCGACCGGCATTACGGGAAAAGCGACTGGAACGGCAGGGAGTTTTCACTCATCGATACCGGGGGCTATGTCCTGGGGAGCGATGATGTCTTTGAAAAGGAAATAGACAAGCAGGTGGAATTGGCGATCGATGAAGCCGATGCCATCCTCTTTATGGTCGATGCAGAGACCGGGGTTACCGGCATGGATGAGGATGTTGCCAATATGCTTCGCAAGGTAGACAAGCCCGTCTTCCTGGTGGTGAACAAGGTGGACAACCCCCAGCGGCTGGACGATGCCGTCGAGTTCTATTCCCTGGGCCTGGGCGACTATTTTACGGTCTCCAGCATCAATGGCAGCGGAACCGGCGACCTGCTTGACGCCCTGGTCGAAGTGCTGCCCGAAAAAGGGGAAAAAGAGGACGAAGTGCCCAGGTTTGCCGTAGTAGGGCGTCCCAATGCGGGGAAATCTTCATTTATCAATGCCCTGATTGGCGAAGAACGGTATATTGTAACCGAGATAGCCGGGACTACGCGGGATAGTATCGATACCCGGTACAACCGGTTTGGGTTTGAGTTCAACCTGGTGGACACGGCCGGGATACGCCGCAAATCGAAGGTTCAGGAAGACCTGGAGTTTTATTCGGTCATGCGCTCGGTCCGGGCCATAGAGCATTGCGATGTTTGCCTGCTGGTATTTGATGCCACCCGCGGCTTTGATGGGCAGGTGGAGAATATCTTCTGGTTGGCCCAGCGGAACAACAAGGGTATCGTGATCCTGGTGAACAAGTGGGACCTGGTAGACAAGGACACACATTCTGTAAAAGAATATACAAAACTGATCAAGCAGGCCATAGAACCCTTTACCGATGTGCCCATCCTTTTTATTTCGGCCCTGACCAAACAGCGTATCTACAAGGCTATTGAAACCGCGGTGGAGGTGTACCAGAACCGGTCCAAACGCATCCCTACCCGCAAATTGAACGATACCATGCTGCCCATCATCGAAAAGACTCCCCCACCGGCCTACAAGGGGAAATATGTAAAGGTCAAGTACTGCACCCAGCTGCCCACCGCCTACCCCCAGTTCGCGTTCTTCTGTAACCTGCCGCAGTATATCAGGGAGCCCTATAAACGCTTCCTGGAAAACCAGCTCCGTGAACATTTTGACTTCACCGGAGTGCCGGTGACGATATTTATGAGGAAAAAATAGGGTGCCCGGGCCGGGACCGTAAGGTACGTTTGACACTGGGCTAAGGCGCCACGCCATGGGGTTTCTGATTGACCCGTTACGGTCCTGCCGACATCGACCTCGCCCTTCTTTGAAAGCAGCGGAGGTCCCATAGGGGTATTTACGGATTTTCACATGCGCTTTCGTACCTGCCGGATGGCTGTCAATTGCATACGATTGCCACCGGCTGGGGGCCAAACCCCGCCCCCCAACTTCAAAGGTAGCGTTGTTCCCTGACAAAAGCTCGCAGTTGGGCAGGGGAGTCTGCCTGCCAGAGGTTTTCCTAAAGGAACATCACGACATGGCTTAGGGAAACCTACAAAACTATCGGATTTCGCTTCCATGCATGTTTTTTGCGGCGGCTGAGGTTACCTTAAACGCCGGGGTGGGAGGGGGACCTCCCCCAATATAGGCCCGTCCCCGCGAGCAGCCCCTGAAAAGCCCCCAGACACGATGTGGGGGTTATACCACTTCCCCCTGACCTATTCCTTACCCGGATGAAGATCACCAGCCTCCGGAAGCACCGCCACCACCAAAACCACCCCCGCCAAAACCGCCACCGAAACCACCGCCACCGAAACCGCCGCCGCCAAAGCCACCCCCGGATCCGGAGCGGTTGCTACGGCCCATATTGCTCAGGATGATCATGTCCCAAATATCCAGGCCTGGCCCGCGTTTGCCGCCGGGACCCCTTCCTCCCCGTCCTTTGCGGTTGGCCAGGATGATGAGTATGACCACGAAGATCAGAATAGGGAGAAGGGCGCTAAGGGGAAAGCCCCCGTCCCCATCGCCAAAGGTCCGTTCCTCCTTGAATTCTCCCTTCAGGGCCAGGAAAATAGCATCGGCCCCTTTGTCAAGCCCGCTGTAATAATCCGCCTTTTTGAATTCCGGGATGATGACGGTTTCGATGATGCGCTTGGACAGGGCATCGGTGAGCGCGCCCTCGGTGCCATAGCCGGTGTTGATCGCGATACGGCGGTCCGCCTGTGCCAGCAATACCAGGATGCCGTTGTCTTTATCGGCCTGCCCGATACCCCATTTCTGCCCCCATTGGGCGCCCAGGTAGTTGATGTTTTCCCCTTCGGTAGATGCTATAATGGCTACCACGATCTGGGTAGAAGTACTGTCGGAATAACGGATGAGTTTTTGGCGCAGGGCATCTTCCTGAACGGGCGGTAGCAGGTCTACATAATCGTATACGCTGGTCTGAAGCTGCGGTTTTTCCGGGATACTGAACTGGGCTAATGCGGCCGCCCAGGCAAAAAACAATAGGAGTAATAAGCTAGCCTTTTGATATCTCATTGCCTAATTCATTAGCATCCCGGGGATTCCAGGGAAAGTGGGCTTTGAGTTCCTGGCCTGCCTTCAGGATAGCCTCCACCAACCCTTGCTTGAAGGCCCTTTTTTTAAAATTGGATTCGAGAATGTTTTTGGTTTCGTTCCAGAAATCGCCGGGGACAACCTTGTCTATTCCCTGGTCACCATAGATGGCGAAACAATGGTCCTCTACGGCAACATAAAAGAGCACGGCATTCCTGTTCCGGGTATTGTCCATCTTCAGGGCATAAAACAGCTCCCTGGCCCGGTCAAAGGCTTCGCCTCCGCAGTGGGCTTCTATATGGACCCGTATTTCCCCTGAGGAATGTTTTTCGGCTTCCAGGATCGCACGGATGATCTGCTGTTCCTCTTCTTTCGTTAAAAATCCTTCTACCTGGGAGCTGGGCATGGGTTAATTGAATTCAAAGTTGACATCAGGGGCATTTTCGGAGCCGGCATCGGCCTGGTAGCGCGCCATATCCTCAAAGCCAAACCAACCGGCAAACAGCGTGTTCGGGAATTTGCTGATATGGATGTCGTACAGGTTCACTTGTTCGTTAAAACGGTCCCGGGCCACATTGATGCGGTTTTCTGTACCTTCCAGCTGGGCCTGGAGTTCCAGGAAATTCTGGTTGGCTTTCAATTCGGGGTATCGTTCAACGGTGACCAGCAAACGGGACAGGGCCGAGGTGAGGCCCGATTGGGCTTCCTGGAAGGCGGCGATGTTCTGCGGGCTTAAATTTTCTGCATTGATATTGGTTGCGGTTGCCCTGGCCCGGGCCTCGATGACATCGGTAAGGGTTTCGCGCTCAAAATCAGCGGCCCCCTGGACGGTTTTTACGAGGTTGCCTATAAGGTCGTTTCGCCTCTGGTAGGCGCTTTCCACATTGGACCAGGCGGTTTTTGCATTGGCTTCCAGCTCAACGGCTTTGTTGTTGAAGCCAACGGCCCACTGGTATAGGCCTATGGCCAGGACCACCAGGAGAATCACGGGAATTAACCATCTTTTCATACAAATTCTTATTTAATGATTAACAAACAATAGGTAGCAGCAACAGGCTGTCTGTTACGTCAGAGCTGGTCTTTTATTTTGATCAACTCCGCTTTGATCCGTTCCAGTTTCTGGATGATCTCAAAATTAGACAGGGTTTTCTGCCGCTCTTCTTTTAAATGGGTCTTGGCGCCCTCGAGGGTAAACCCACGCTCTTTGACCAGGTGATAGATCAGCTGGAGGTTCTTGATGTCCCTGGGGGTAAATTTCCGGTTGCCCTTCGCGTTTTTTTTCGGCTGGATGACATCGAATTCCTTTTCCCAAAAGCGGATCAGGGAGGTGTTGACGTCAAACGCCCTGGCGACTTCGCCAATCCCGTAATATCGTTTTTCAGGCAGATCTATATGCATTAATCAAGCGATTGGTTTTCCTGGGAGGCGTATTTGAGCATTTCCTCGTATTCTTCGGCTGTCAAACTGCCGTAGTAGAAATTGATGGGGTTGATGCGTTCCCCGTCTTTCCAGACTTCGTAATGCAGGTGTGGCGCTTCTGAACGGCCGGTACTCCCGACAAAGCCGATAAGGTCGCCCCTTTCCACTTTCTGCCCGCGCCGCACGTTGTATTTGCTGAGGTGGCCATAGAGGCTCATATAGCCATACCCGTGATCTATACGGATATGCTTGCCATAGCCGGAGGAATTGTTGTCGGCCCGGGTAACCTTGCCATCTCCCGTTGCATAGATGGGGATGCCTTTTGGGGCGGTGAAATCCATCCCCCAATGCATTTTCCGGGCTTTGGTAAAAGGGTCTGACCTCCAGCCGAAACCCGATGCCATACGGGTCATTTCCTCGTTCTTGATGGGTTGGATCGCCGGGATGGCCGCCAGTAGTTTCTCTTTTTCCTCCGCGAGTTTGGTGATCTCATCCAGGGATTTGGACTGGATGACCATTTCTTTCTGAATAATGTCCAGCCGCCTGGAAGTGGCGATGATCATTTCCGAGTTGTTGAACCCCTCCAGGGATTTGTAGCGGTTCACCCCTCCAAAGCCGGCCCTTCGCTGCTCCTCAGGAATGGGGTTTGCTTCAAAATAGAGGCGGTAAATGTTGTTGTCCCGGTCTTCTATATTGGCCAGCACCTGTTCCATTTGCTCCATTTTTTTGTTGAGCAATTCGAACTGCAATTCGTAATTCTTCACCTCCCGCTGCAACGAGAGTTCTTTGGGTGTGTTTACCAGGCTGGTATTCAGCAAGATGGTAAGTCCTAATAATCCAAATAAAGCGGCTCCCAGAATGAAAAACAGGATATTCCTGTACTTCCTGGATTTCTTGGGTTCTATCTTGCGATACGATAGGGTATCCGGATCGTAATAATACTTTACCTTAGACATAAACGGGATTTTATCCTATTTTTGTGCGCCTGCTTTAACTAAACAAACAAATATAGAAATTGTTTTGCTTGAAGCCTTAAATTTAGTAAAACCTTGCCATTTTCTATGAATTCCAGGGATATCCGGACTACATTTTTAAACTTTTTTAAGGAAAAGAACCACAAAATTGTGCCTTCTGCCCCCATGGTCATTAAGGATGATCCTACGTTGATGTTTACCAATGCCGGAATGAACCAGTTCAAGGAGTTTTTCCTGGGCCACTCCCCGGTGAAACACCCCAGGGTAACCGATTCCCAAAAATGCCTGAGGGTCAGTGGGAAACACAACGACCTGGAGGAGGTGGGCAAGGATACCTACCACCATACCATGTTCGAAATGCTGGGGAACTGGAGTTTTGGGGATTACTTCAAAAAAGAGGCTATTGGCTGGGCCTGGGAACTGCTCACCGAGGTTTATAAAATTGATAAAGACCGCCTGTACGCTACCGTTTTTGAAGGTAGCAAGGACGAGGACCGCCTTGAGATGGACCATGAGGCATTCCGGTTTTGGGAAACCCACTTACCCAAAGACCGGATCCTGATGGGGAACAAGAAAGACAACTTTTGGGAAATGGGGGAACAGGGACCCTGCGGCCCCTGTTCGGAGATCCATATCGATATCCGGTCGGATGAGGAACGTTCCGCGGTACCCGGTGCTTCCCTGGTCAACCAGGACCATCCACAAGTGGTGGAGATATGGAACCTGGTGTTCATACAGTTCAACCGCAAGGCCAACGGCCAACTGGAAACCCTGCCCAAAAAGCACGTGGATACCGGGATGGGTTTTGAACGCCTGTGCATGGTGCTCCAGGGCAAACAATCCAGCTATGATACCGATGTGTTCGGCCCGCTCATCCGTGAAATTGAAGGCATCACCAACACTGCCTACGGAAAGAAAACCGAAGTGGACATTGCCATCAGGGTAATTGCCGACCACCTCAGGGCGGGGGCTTTTTCCATAGCCGACGGACAGTTACCCGGGAATACCGGGGCTGGCTACGTCATCCGCAGGATCCTGAGAAGGGCCATCCGCTACGGCTTCACCTTCCTGGATACCAGGGAGCCTTTTATGTACCGGTTGGTTGGGGTACTGGCCGATTCAATGGGCCAGGCCTTCCCCGAACTCAGGGATCAAAAACACCTGATAGAAAACGTCATCCAGGAAGAAGAGCATTCCTTCCTGCGTACCCTGGAACAGGGGCTGGTATTGCTCGATAGCATGATCAAAAAAGCCAGTGACAAAACCATAGAGGGCCACAAGGCCTTTGAATTGTACGATACCTTTGGTTTCCCCATAGACCTTACCGCGCTCATCCTGGAGGAGAAAGGATTCAGCCTGGATGAGGAGGGGTTCAACAAGGCCATGCAGGAGCAAAAGGACCGCTCCCGAAAGGCCTCCGAAGTTACCAAGGGAGATTGGACGGTGCTGAAAGAAGGGGCCGGCCAGGAATTTGTCGGATATGATACGCTGCGGACGGAAACCTCACTGCTAAAGTACCGCAAGGTGCGGTCTAAAAAGGAAGGCGAACACTACCAGATGGTGCTGAACCCAACCCCCTTTTACCCTGAGGGGGGAGGCCAGGTAGGCGACAAGGGGTATTTGGAATCTGCCAATGGGGACGTAGTCTATATCCTGGACACCAGGAAGGAAAACAACGAGATCATCCACCTGAGTGAGACCCTGCCCAGGGACCTGGGGGAAAGCCTTATGGCGGTAGTAGATCAAAAGCAACGGCAGAGAACCGCCAGGAACCATACAGCTACCCACCTGCTGCACCAGGCGCTCCGCCAGATCCTGGGCACCCATGTGGAGCAAAAGGGCTCCGCGGTGCATTCGGGATATTTGCGATTTGATTTCTCACATTTTGCCAGGCTGACAGCCGAAGAAATCCAGGATGTGGAAGATTTCGTCAATGCGCGCATTTCGGAGCGCTTACCGCTCGAGGAACGCCGGCATATCCCGATGAAGCAGGCACAGGAGGAAGGCGCCATTGCCCTTTTCGGCGAAAAATACGGTGATCATGTGCGCACCGTGCGTTTCGGGGATTCCATAGAACTATGCGGGGGAACCCATGTGGACAATACTTCGGAAATATGGCATTTCAAAATAACATCGGAAGGGGCCATTGCCGCCGGGGTCCGCAGGATTGAAGCCATCACCTCCGGGGCGGTACTGGAGTATTTCCGGGAAAACGAACGGCAGCTGCAGGCGGTCCAGGAGTTGTTAAAGGGCTCCCAGGACCCGGTGCAGGCGGTGCAGTCCCTTCAGGAAGACAACAAAAAACTGCAAAAGGAGCTGGAGCAAATGCTCAAGGAAAAAGCAGGCCGACTTAAAGAGGAACTCCTGGGCGAGCTCCGGGAGATAGACGGGGTAAATTTCCTCGCAAAGGAGGTGAGCCTGGATGCTTCGGGTATCAAGGACCTTTCCTTCGCCATGGGCCAACAGCGGGACAACCTTTTCCTTCTACTGGCATCGCGACAGGACGGGAAGGCCATTGTATCCTGTTATATTTCCAAACCCCTGGTAGCCAGCCGCGGGCTGAACGCG
>LXTR01000059.1 GCA_001683825.1 Flavobacteriaceae bacterium CP2B
TTCCCCTTGTGTACCCGGGGTCAGGGCGGGGTAGGGGTACAGGTGTTTTTTCAGGTAGGCTGTTACATCGGGTTGGTTGCGTAGTGATTTGGCACTGAAAAGCACGTTGCCGCCAATGCCATGCATGCTGCGGGCCAGGGATATTTGTTTTGCGAGTTCTTTTTTCTTTTTCCAGGCCTTGTCGGCATTATTCCTGATTTTATAGGCGGCATTGCCGATATACAAGTGGGCCCCGTCACTTTTTGATGCCCACCACGATGCTAATTTGCGGTGGGAAGCGGGCGGATAATCCAAGCTCCAGTACACCTGGGGCACGATATAATCGATCCATCCCTGCCGGATCCAGTTCAGCGGGTCTGCATACAGGTCGTCATAGGTGGTCTGTCCTGCTTGGGTGTCTGAACCGCCGGGGTCCTGATCCCGGTTGCGCCAAACGCCGAACGGGCTGATGCCAAACTGGACCCAGGGTTTCTCCTGTTTTACGGCCCTGTGTACTTTAAATACCAGCGAATCCACATTGCTCCGCCTCCAATCGGCCAGCGATTGGCCTGCAGGGGCCAGGGATTGGTAGGCCACGGAATCAGCAAAGACCTCGCCCGCTATCTTATAGGGATAGAAATAATCGTCAAAGTGGATGCCATCTACCTCATAATTGGCTACTACTTCCCTCATGATGGCAGCCAGGTGTTCCTGTACCCCGGGCAGGCCCGGGTTGTAGTAATAGCGGTTGCCATAGGCCAGCATCCAATCCGGGTGGCGATAATAGTCGTGCTGTGCGGCAAGCGAAGTGGTATCCAGGCTCATGGTCGCCCGGTAGGGGTTGAGCCAGGCGTGGAAGTCTATTCCCCTGCGATGGGCCTGGTCAATGAGCCATTCCAGCGGGTCTTCTGCGGTTCGGGGGGGAATTCCTTCGGTGCCGCTGAGGTAGCGTGACCAGGGTGCCATATCCGTAGGGTACAACGCATCGCCGGCCGTGCGTACCTGCACAATCACGGTATTGAAGTTCAGCTGTTGATAGAAATCCAGTAATTCCAGGTAGGCTTGCTGTTGGCTTTCCCAGGAATCCTGTCCACTGGGGGGCCAGTCGATATTGGCCACCGTCGCAATCCAGGCAGCGCGGAATTCTTCTTTGGGTTGGGGGATTGCGGGTTTAAACATGCCACAGGAAAACAGCAAGAGGCTTCCCAGAACGGTTGCTATTCTAATCATAGGGGTGGGTACAAACAAAAGGCCCATTTTTCACCAAAACAGGCCTTTTGCGGTATGGTGCTTATCTATCAATTGAATTTATAGCGTACAAAACCTTCCATGGCTTCGTATTCCGCCATCCCCAGCTTATTGTATTTCCGGGCGGTTTCTTTGTTTCGTTGCTCGGCCCGTTGCCAGAACTCTCTTTCATCGTTTCCGGGGAACATCGCGCTGTCTTTTTGCGACTGGTGCTTAAAGATGGCGTTCTTTTTGCGTTCCATATCTTTGGGTCCTATCGGGATCGCCATTTCCATATCGGCTATGTCCCATTCTTGCCAGGCACCGCGATACAGCCATACATAGCAATCCTTCAACCATTCGGCCCCTTCCTGTTGCAACTGTTCGATCGCACTGTAAATGACCTGGAGGCATACCCGGTGTGTACCGTGGGGATCCGATAAGTCTCCTGCGGCAAAAATCTGGTGGGGTTGCACCTTTTGCAGCAGGTCATAGGTGATGCGGATGTCCTCTTGTGAAAAAGGTTTTTTCTTCACGGTACCCGTCTCGTAAAAGGGCAGGTTTTGGAAGTGGGCGTTTTTTTCGTCTACTCCGCAATACCGGCAGGCAGCCAGGGCCTCCCCTTTTCGGATAAGGCCTTTGAATTTTTGGATTTGGGGGCTATCGACCTCCCCGGGTTTCTTGTTGCTCAGGAATTCCCGTACCTCGCGGAACTGTTCGAGCAATTCCTTGTTTTCCTTTTGTATGTCCGTCGCAAAATCCAGAAACCGGATCACTTCATCATCAAAAACAGCGATGTTGCCCGAGGTTTGATAGGCCACATGCACCTCGTGTCCCTGGTCGACCAGGCGTAAGAGGGTTCCCCCCATAGAGATCACATCGTCGTCGGGGTGCGGGCTGAAGATCAGGCTTCGCTTCGGGTAGGGGTCTTTGCGTTCCGGGCGGTTAGAATCGTCTGCATTCGGTTTGCCTCCGGGCCAGCCGGTTATGGTGCGCTGGAGCTGGTTGAAAACCCTTAGGTTGATGTCCTCGGCAGAGCCGATTTCGGCGACCAGGCTCCCCATTCCAAATTCATTGTAATCTTCATTGGTGATTTTAAGGATGGCCTTGTCAACTTTTTCCGAAAGCCAGATGGTGGCCTTTTTTATCAGCGGGTCGGTCCATTTGCATTCCGAAACCAGCCAGGGGGTACATACCCTGGTAAGGGCCGAAGCCGCGGCATGATCCACGATAAAGTCGCAATTCTGGTGTTGTTGCAGGAAGGTGGCAGGGACAGATTCACGGATTTTACCTTCTACCGCCTGTTTGATGATCCCGGCCTTTCCTTCGCCCCAGGCCATAAGGATGATGCGTTTGGCGGCCATGATGGTTCCTACCCCCATTGTAAGGGCTTTGGAAGGCACATTCTCCAGTCCGAAGAAGTCACTGGCAGCATCCAGGCGGGTTACCCGGTCCAGACGAACCATACGGGTTTTACTGACCATGGAGGAGCCGGGTTCGTTAAAACCGATATGCCCCGTACGCCCTATCCCCAGGACCTGTATGTCGATTCCGCCGGCCTCGTGGATTTTCCTTTCATAGGCCTCGCAAAATTCGCGTACGTCTTCTTTGTCCAGGGTCCCATCGGGGATGTTGATATTTTTCTTTTTGACATCGATATGATCAAACAGGTGTTCGTTCATAAAGCGCACGTAACTATGGATGGAGTCGGGCTCCATAGGATAGTATTCATCCAGGTTGAAGGTGATCACGTTGTGAAAACTCAACCCCTCTTCCTTGTGGAATTTTACCAGGAAGTCGTACACCTTGGTAGGGGTAGACCCTGTCGCGAGTCCGAGTACGGCGTTTTTCCCCAACTTTTGCCGTTGCCGGATGAGTTCGGCAATTTCGTTGGCGACATAGAAGGAGGCCTCATCGGAACTGTCGTGGATGTGGGTGTCAATCTTTTCGAATTTCCGGGATTCCTCATCGGAAGGATAACCGAAAATACTGGGTTTTGTGAGTGTTTCTGCCATGATATAGAGTACTGTTTGCGTGTGATGGCCCAAAGATAGGTAAAATAATTTTATTTTGCTGTTTTTTGCAACAATTTTTGCAAGTTTATGCCGTAATGGAGATTTTAACAAAAATAAAGTGACAAAAAACGGCATGTTGATTTATTTCCTATATTTGCCTGCAAGCGTATTACCATGTTAAAAGAAGAGCGTCAGCAAACCATCCTCAACGAAGTGGAACTGCACAACCGGGTGCTGCTCACCGACATTGCCGAATTGCTCGATGTGTCAGTAGACACCGTGAGGCGCGATGTGAAGGAGCTGGACGCGGAGAACAAGCTCCGCAAGGTACACGGGGGGGCCATCTCCCTGGGGTTTACCCAAACCGCTGCCCAAAACGAGAATATTTACGCCCTGCCCCAAAAGACCACTATCGCCAGGAAGGCGGTAAAGCTTCTAAAGGAGGGCAGCGTCATTTTCATCGACGGGGGGACCACCTGCCTGGAACTGGCACGGCTGATCCCGAGACAACTGCAGCTCACCTGTTTTACGATAAGCCTGCCCGTGGCCATGCAGTTGCTGTCAAAACCCAATGTGGAGGTGATCTTTATCGGGGGCAATATTTCACGGGAAGCACAGATTTCCGTAGGGGCCAACGCGGTACACAACCTTTCGGGGATTCGGGTAGATTATGGGTTTATCGGCACCGGTTATGTAGATTCCGTACATGGGCTCACCGAGTTTGATTGGGATATTGTGCAAATCAAAAAGGCCGTTATCAACGCATCCAAAAAAACGGTACTTTTATGTATTTCCGAAAAATTAAACTCCCAGCACCGGTATAAAACCTGCGATATCAATGCCATCAATACCATGATCACGGAGCTTAAACCGGATAACAACCTCCTGAACCTTTTTAGAAACTACGAGATTCACCTGTTGTAACATGCCTGATTTTAAAAAAATAACCGAAACGCCCTCCCACTATCACGATTTGGAGCAGATGGACACCCGTACCATCCTTGAGAACATGAACCGGGAAGACCAGAAGGTGGCCGAAGCCGTCGCGAAGGTCATCCCACAGATCACCCGCCTGGTCGATGCGCTGGAAGAACGGTTTTACTCGGACGGACGCCTTTTTTACATCGGGGCCGGTACCAGTGGGAGGCTGGGTATCCTGGATGCCTCTGAGATCCCACCTACCTATGGCCTCCCGCATACCCGGGTGATTGGCCTGATCGCCGGGGGGGATACCGCCATCCGGCGTTCGGTGGAACACGCCGAAGACGATACGGAACAGGCCTGGAAAGACCTGCTTGCCTTTGACATCAACGAGAACGACACGGTGGTGGGTATTGCGGCCTCAGGAACCACGCCCTATGTCCTGGGCGGGGTGCGGGATGCCCGGAAGCACGGGTTGTTGACCGCAGGGATCACCAATAACCCGGGTGCCCCGCTCGCCAAGGCCGTGGATATCGCCATCGAAGTGGCGGTGGGCCCCGAATTCGTTACGGGCAGTACCCGCATGAAAAGCGGGACCTCCCAAAAATTGGTACTCAATATGATCTCTACCGCATTGATGATCCGTATCGGGAGGGTAAAAGGCAATAAAATGGTGAATATGCAACTGAGCAACAACAAACTGGTAGACCGGGGTACCCGCTACCTTATGGAAGGGTTGCAGTTGTCCTATGACGAAGCCCAGAAGGCCCTGAAACAGTACGGTTCGGTCAAAGAGGCGCTGGACGCACTGAAACGATAGCCGCTTACCTGGGTTGAATTTGGGCTACTTCCTCCACCGTTACCATGGTGTCGCTCCGGTTGCCCCAGGAATTCAGGATATAATTCATCACGTCGGCCACTTCCTCCTCTTCCAGGCCCGGATCCATCATCATGCTGTTGTAGGTGACGCCATTGACCACAATTTCGCCGCTCTGCCCGTATTTGACACCCCGGATACTGGCTTCCCGCTGCTGCATGAGGTAATCGGATTTCGCGAGGGGAGGGAAGGTGCCTGCAACCCCTTCACCGCTGTCCAGGTGGCAGGTAATGCAGAAATCGGCATAGATTTCCTCGCCTCTTTTCATGCTCTCCTCCAGCCCGGCGTCCTGGTGCAGATACATGGACGTCCCTGAAAGCAGGCCCAAGTAGGCCCATATGAATAGTTTCATTCGTAAGGTTTTAAGGTTGCCAATCGTTTTTGTGGTTGCCTGTGTGACCGCCTTTCCGGCCGGTATCAACTGTTTTCAACGGCTGCAGGCTTTTAATCCCTGGGCTGCAGGCGGTAAATACCTTTCCCTTCCACGGCTACATATATCAGGCCGTCAGGGCCCTGGCGTACATTCCGTACCCTGCCAGTGCCTGGCAGTAGTTTTTCCCTGCGCGTCACTTTGGTACCGTCCAGTTCCAGGCGTTCCAGGTACTGGAAAGACAAGGATCCTACGAGAAGGCTCCCCTTCCAGCCCGGGTACCGGTCTGAGGTCACAAAGGCCATGCCACTGGGGGCGATAGAGGGTACCCAATAGTGGATGGGTTGCTTCATGCCCGCTTTAGCCGTTTGGTCAGTAATGGGCGTCCCGCTATAGTTGATCCCATAGGTAATCACCGGCCAGCCGTAATTGGCCCCTTTTTCGACAATGTTGATTTCATCGCCCCCCCTTGGGCCGTGTTCATGGATCCATATCTCCCCTGTCCCGGGGTGTAAGGCCATGCCCTGTGGATTACGGTTTCCGTAGGTGTAGGCGGCTTTGACCCCATTTTCCAGCCCCAGAAAAGGGTTGTCGTCCGGGATACGGCCATCGTCGTGGAGGCGGTAGATCTTGCCCCCGTCGCGGGTACGATCCTGGGGGTTTATGTCGCGTTCGCCCCGCTCACCAATGGAGAAATACAGGTAGCCCTCGCGGTCAAACTCCAGGCGGGAACCAAAATGCTGTCCCTTGGTGGTATTGGGGGTAGCTTTGTAGAGCGTTTGCAGGTCCGCAAGTGCGTTATCCACCAGTTTTGCCCTGACGATCGCGGTGTTCCCACCCTTTTCCGCACCTTCTTCCGAAGCAAAGGACAGGTATATCCAACCATTTTCGGCGTAATTGGGATGTAACTGGATGTCCAGTAAACCGCCTTGCCCCCGGTCGTATACAGCAGGGACATTGCCCACCTTCGTCTTTACTCCTGCTTTGAAATGGATGATTTCACCGGCTTTTTCAGTGATCAGCATGCTGCCATCGGGCAAAAACTCCATGCCCCAGGGTATCTGGAGCCCATCCACCAGCAATTCTGGCGTAAAAGGAGGGTTTTCGACAGTAGCAACTTCATTTTCAGTTTTCTGCGCACATGAGATATAAGTCATTACAACGAAAAAACAGGCGAGATACATACTTTTCTTCATTCTCAAACGTTAAAATAAATAATAAACTAAGGTAGGACCAGGTCCTAAATATAAACAGATTTTATAAGTATAAACAATTACACCAAAGAATATACTGACCCCAAATCAAGCATATTCTTGCCATAACTCAAATTAACCTATGCTCTCCTATAAATCTAGGCAACTCGTGTATGCCATACTTTTGATATCCCTGTCAGTAGTATGCACCACGGCCACAGCCAAGTCCAGTATTTATGAGCTTTTTACGGCAGTACACGGCGAAGCTGTCACCGAAAACAACAACAGCCCCTTGTCTGAGGCAGCCCTGGCTGCCAGTGTGGAAACTGAACGCTCCGACGCCGGAGCCCCCGGTAGTGTTGAAGCCGCTCCCATGTTTGCCACCATCATCCAGGGGGCGAATGAACAGGTAACCTGCCCCAACGATGGCAGCACCGTGGCGAAATTCTTCCTTTGCGGTACCAGTGATGTCCGCACCATCACCCTCAGCCAGAGCGGGGCCACCTATCAATGGCAGAAATTGGACGCTAACCGCTGCGCGCTGTCCGTGCAGGCCGATTGCGCCAATACGGACAATACCTGTTACGACAACGTGGGCAACGGGCCCACCTACAACCTGAATTCGGCCGGGGAATTCCGAGTGCGCGTGGACGGCGGGCAGTATTACTATTTCAAATCCACCCTGAACCCCCTGAACCCCCAGCTGATCAAAGAAGATATCATTTGCGGGAACCCCGGCAGGGTAGAGGTCACCAACGTACCTGCGGGCTATGAATACAGCCTGAACAACAGTGCGGGCCCTTACCAGGATTCCCCTTTTTTCAATATCACCAGCGCTGGCAGTTACAGGGTCTGGGTACGCCTCAAGAACGTTTCGAGCAGCTCCTGCCTCTTCCCTTCCAACACGGTCAACGTACAGAACCTCAATATCAATGTCGATGTTACGGCCCATGATATCCTGTGTAGCGGGGAATTGGGGAGTATTGACGTGTCGGTTTCGGGCGTCCCGGGGTTTTATACCTACCGCTTGCTTAAAAATGGGGTCACGGTAGATACCTTCGGCCCCAATTCGGCTGCTTCCTACACCTTCAGCAATGTGAGCCCCGGCACCTACAGTGTCCGGGTCGAAACCAACAAATGTAACGAACTGGTCACCCAGGATGTAAACAACAACCCTATCGTCATCGGAAATGGGATCAGCCCCCTGGCGGTTTCTACTTCGGCTTCTGACAGTTTTGGCTGCGGGGCGGCATCCGTAGATGTCACCATCGTCACTTCCGGGGGGACCGCCCCTTATCGTTACAGCCTCAACGGTGGCAGCACCTTTAGCGCCCCCTACAACAATTCGGCTGTTTTTACCGTGACTTCCGCGGGTACGTACAACATTCTGGTGGAAGATGCCAATGGCTGCCGCAAGACGGCCACCGCGAATGTGGAAAACCTCCCGCCCCCCGTATATACGATTAATACGCAGGATGCCAATTGCGGCGGAAGCAATAACGGCCAGATCACTTTTAACGTGACCAATGGCTATGGGTACAACCTGGAATACAGTATCAATAACGGTTCCTCCTACCAGAACGGCCATGTTTTCAACGGCCTGGCACCAGGGAGTTACGATGCCCTGATCCGGTACCAGCAGGATTCTTTCGTTTGTACCACCCCCGCCTCTGTGGAGGTGGTGGGCACGCCCTCTACCATCAGTGGTACCGCCACGGCCGACTCAACGCCCAGCTGTGGCAATGAGAACGGAGGACAGATCAGTATTTCCGGGGTTTCCGGCGGTACCGGGCCCTATCAATACAGCATCGGTGCGGGATTTAGCGGGACCACCGTATTCACCAATCTCGGGGTGGGGACCTATACCCCGCAGATCCGTGATGCCAATGGGTGCGTGGAAAGCCTGCCCCCCATTGTGTTCAATGCGCTCAACAAGCCCACCGACATGGCTTTTGCCATTTCCAACATCAATTGCCTTAGCAGTACGGCCTCGGTGACCGTGGCGGTCACCAACGGGTCCGCACCATATACCTATGAGATCATCGCTCCGGCGGGCAGTGCCATCAACAATGGAAACAACAATGTCTTTACCGGGCTCGGCCTGGGTACCTATACGTTCAGGGTTACGGACAGCGCTGGATGTTCCTATAACGAAAACTTCGCTATCACCGACATCAGTTCTATCGCCGCCCAGGCACAGGCCACCCGGGTGGTCACCTGTGTGGGTGACAGCGATGGGGAAGGCCGTTTCCTGATCGATGGCTTTGCCACCACCTACAGCTACAGTATAGACGGAGGGCCTGTCTCTACCGGGCAATCTGCCGGGATGGTCTCCCTCAACGGACTCGCTGCGGGGAGCTACGTCATCTCGGTGACCGATGAGGATACGAATTGTACCGATACCGCCACCCTGGTCATCCAGGAACCTGCCACCGCCTTTGCCATCAGCAACCTGAATGTGACCCCCATGAGTTGCCAAAACGGCAATATCGGGAGCGTGACCATCAATACCACCGGCGGATGGGGTGGAAATCGGTATACGCTCATACAACCCGATAGTTCCACCCGGGGCCCGAAGAACGGGAATACCTTTTCCAACCTTTCCCAGGGCGGGCTTTACCAGGTGAGTGTCACCGATGCCAATGGTTGTACGGTCACCGACAGCTTTACCCTGACCCCCCTGGTAGCACCGACACTTACCGTGAACGCGGGCGCCTCGGACTACTGTTATGACAATACGGACGCTGCTACCGTAGCCGTAACGGCGGCCGGGGGAGCGGCACCCTATGAATACCGCATCAACAATGGCCTCTGGGGGGGAAGCAGTACCTTTAATGGCCTTACCCCGGGCGACTACACCGTAGAGGTCAGGGATACGAACAATTGCCGGGATGACGTGACGGTGACCATAGCGCCTGAAATATCGGCCGTGGCGACCACCATACAGGAGTTGGACTGTGGCGGGCCACCCGCGCAGATCCAGGTGGTCATCAGCAACGGGTATCCATCCGGTGGGAACTACGATTATTATGAAGTAAGTATTAACGGCGGGCCTTATTCCGCAACCGCGACGAATATAACGGGCAACTCCTTTGTATACAGCATCCCCAATGACGGGTCTATCATTGTCGATACCACCTTCCAGTTCGAAGTAAGGGATAGCCGCGGCTGTATTACGGAAACCAATGTAGTGACTATTTCGCCACCCGAATCCATTGCCGGTGCGGCGGTCCCCACAGATACCAGCTGTGGTGACAACAACGGGATCATTACCCTGGTACCGGACACCAATTTCGGGGTGCCTCCCTATGAGTACAGTGTTGATAGCGGGGCCACCTTTGGCAGCCAGAACGTGTTTTCGGGCTTCGGGCCGGGTACGTATAGCACCTTTATGATACGCGACAGCCGGGGATGTACCACGCCGCTGCTTTCTGCGACCATTGCGGGGAGCACTCCCATTGATGCCGATGTTACCACTGTCGATGCCGTGTGTGCGGCCGGAACGGTCGAGGGCGAGATCAATGTCAACAGTGTCGCCAACGGAAGCGCGCAATTCACTTATGTGCTGCAGGATATCAGTGGCGCCACCGTGGCCACGGCAGGGCCCACGGCGAGTAGTACGGCCAACTTTCCAGGGGTGGCACCGGGTACCTATACGGTCATTACCACCGATGCCAATGGGTGCGAGGACCGCGATGTGGTGACCATCACCCAGAACCAGATAGACCTCATTCCGGTAGCCACCACCACCCCGCCCGACTGTACCACGGCCTTTACCTATGTGGTAGACATTGTAGGGGGGACGGCCCCTTACCAGATCGGGTTGGTGGGCGGCCCGCTTGGACCTCCCAACGTGGATATAGATACGCATGACTTCACAGGCCAAATTGCCTACGGGGTCACCTATTTTGTGGAAGTGGTAGACGACCTGGGCTGCCGGTATATCGAACAGATCGATCCGATTGCCGGGCCATCGCCCATTGCGGTAAACGCCACGGCAAGTACGGCTTCCTGTACCCCGGGGGGGAACGGGCAAATTGATTTCCAGGTGACCGGGATCGCCTCGCCTGCCGATATGACGATCACCTTGCAGGATACAGACACCGGGGCCATTGTCAGCGGCCCGCAGGTACTCACCAATGAGCCCATCCCCTATAACGGGGTGTTTACGGCCTTGCCGCCCGGGAATTACCAGATCCTGGTGAACGACGACAATACCAGCTGCGATGCCAGCACCCTGGTTTCGATTACCCAGGACATACCGGCCCTGGTGGTCGATAACAATGAACCTGCCAATTGTAATGTCGGGGCCCTGGTAACGGTACGGGGTAACGGGGGGACCCCCGGCTATACCTTCGCTTATGTACCCAACGGCGCCCCGGCGCCAGGGGTATTCAGCGCTCAGACCACCTATGAGATAGGAGGCCCCTATCCGGCGGATTATGATTTTTACGTACAGGACAGCAATGGCTGTACCAGTTTTACCACGGTAACGGTTACGTCAGACCCTGGGGTGCCTATCCCAACGGTGGATGTCATCAACCAATGTACCGCCGTCGCCAACTATACCATCAATGTAACCTCACCCCTGAGTACGGGCTCCGGATTGCCAGATGAGACGTTCCAGTACGATATTGGTGGGGGCTTCCAGGACAGCCCCAACTTCCTTGTGCCCAATCCGGGAGACTATACCATCGTTGTCCGCGATGGCTATGGCTGTACCAACACGGTGGTGGCCAGGGTGTTTGATTTCTTTGCCATTTCGGCCAGCGCCACCTCGGAACCTACCTGTAATGCGGGCGATGGGGTAATTACCGTTAATACCTCCGGGGGTAGCGGGAATTTCAGGTTTGAGCTCGATGATGGGGTCAACCCCGTTATCGTCCAGGATAACAACCCCACTTTTATCAATGTACAACCCGGGAACTATTCCATCCTCGTTACCGACCTGGATTCCAATACGTTTCCATTATGCTCTGACACGGCCTCAGTAGACGTGACCCTGGTGGACACCCCGGTAATCACGGCTACCCCCAGTGGTGATATTACCTGTAACGGGGCAAACGATGGCTATGTCAGTGTTGAATTACAGCCGGGTACGGACACCGACGCCCCATTCAGTTATATCCTTTATGACGGGGGCACCAGCACCATCGTGGACGGACCGCAAGGATCGTCCATGTTTGACAACCTGGGGCCGGGAACCTACCAGGTAGAAGTGGTTTCCGACAGGGGTTGTACGGACCGTTCCGGCAATGTGGTTGTCCAGGAGCCAAGCCCGCTGCTGATCAATACCGTCAATACGGTGTTCAGTTGCAACCCTGGCAGCAACCGTTTTAATACGGCTACCATTACGGTGTACACAGACAGCAACGGGGACGGAACCGGGGTCCCTACCGGTACCGCACCCTATACCTTTAGTATGAACGACGGTACGCCTGCTTTTGACGGTACCAATTTCCAGACCAGCAATACGTTTGAGGTGGTGGACAACGGCAGTACCCAGAATATTATCATTACGGCCCGGGACCAAAATGGTTGTGAGATCACCGATACGGTTACCCTGGACCCTCCTTCGGGGCTGACCTTCAGTTTTAATGTGAACCCCATTACCTGTGATGCCTCGGGCACCGGTGTGAATCCCGGTACCATTGATATCATTGTAGACCAGGGACCGGGGAATTACGAGGTCGAGATCCTTCCTTTGGGATCGGAACCCGTACGGAATTCCGGGGGGACCGACCGGGTTACCTGGGATATCAGCACCCCGGGTGATTACATCTTCGCGGTGACCGATATAGGGAATGGCGGATGCAGCTACCTGACCCCCGTGGTGAATGTTCCCGAATACAACACCATAGAGGCATTGATCGCCGAGGTGAGCCCCGTGACCTGTTATAACGGATCGGACGGGGAGATCAGCCTGGTGGTAAACAACTATACCGGGGTCTATAACTACGAGGTATTCTCTAGGGACAATGCCGGGGTAGAGACCAGTACGGGCGTTACCGGAAGCTTTGACACCACAAGCCCGATAAATACCCCGGAAATTATTTCAGGACTGCCTGCCGGGAACCTGGTGGTGCACATCGAAGCGCTGGACACCCCTTTCTGTGATACCGTAAGCAACATTGCTACCGTGCGCCAGCCAGACAGGGCCCTTGCCGTGGCCCTGCAGCAAACGGCTGAGGTCACTTGCAACATCCCTGGGCTTGGCGAGGTATTTGCCACCGGTGATGGTGGTTGGGGAAGCTATGAGTATCAGTTGATCGCCCCGGATGGCAGCACCATTTTGCAGGATTTTCCGGATACCAATGTCAGCTTCAGTGGTTTGGATGCCGGTACCTATACCGTAAACATCCGGGATGCCCAAGGCTGTATCGCGACCAATACCATTACCCTGAACCTCCCGCTGCCTATTTACGCCGATATCCAGATCACGGCGCCCCTGCAGTGCAACAACGACAACAACGGGGCCATACAGGCGTTTAATGTCAGTGGCGGGCAGGGTCCCGGGAATTACCTGTACCAATTGAACCGCATTTCGGAAGGCACCAATAGCGGGTTGCAGACCACGCCCGACTTCGCGAACCTTTCTTCCGGGGATTATACCATCACTGTATTTGACGGTTGGGGCTGTAGTTTCACCACCGTGGTAATAACGATCACAGACCCCGAAGTCGTCATTGCCGAACTGGTGGAATTGCAACCACCCGGTTGCGGGGACCTCGGACTGATGGGCCTTACGGTGACCAACCCGGAACCCGGGGTGAGTTATTTCTACAGGAGGGCAGGGACCGCAGATCCGTTCCTGCCGCTGGACGCTTCAGACCCGCTGGCCACCACGGTACAGATACAGGAAGATATTACGATAGATCCGGGGCCTTTCCAATACGAGGTGCAGAATTCCAACGGTTGCCCCTTTGAACGATCCAACCAGATTTCACTGGACCCCGCGGCACCCCTGGTGATTGCCCTGGACCTGACCAATGCCACGATCAACTGTGCCGGGGAGGCAACAGGGATCATCCGGTCTGAGGCCTTCGGGGGCATTGGCAACTATGTCTATACCCTGTTGAATTCTGATGTGCCTCCGGTGCCCACGGCGGGCAATACGGTGCGCACGGCGCAGGCCTCCGGAATCTTCCGGGACCTAGGGCCGGGTACCTATTGGGTTTTCGCCCAGAGTGGTGGTTGTACGGCTATTTCCACGCCCATTACCATTGTAGACCCTCCGCCATTGGTACTCGATTACCTTGAAGCCGTACCCGTGAGCTGTTTTGGAGATAATGACGGACAACTCATCATAGAAGCCAGTGGTGGTACCGGGGTTATCCGGTTTTCGATTGCTGACCAGCTGAGTGAATTCTTTGAACCGGACGATCCTATGTTCCCCAACAGGAAGACCTTTACAGACCTCTCACCCAGAAGCTATGAGATCATCATTCAGGACGACCTGGGGTGTACGATAACACAGACCATTACCATTACCGAACCCATGCAATTGGTGGCGGGGATTGGCAACAGCGCGCCTGAGACCTGTATGGGGGATGAGGATGGCAGTGTTACCCTGCAGGTTGTCGGGGGAACGGCCCCTTATGAGTTCGCATTGAATTCCTCGGATGATGCGGATTTTGCCCCGAACCCTTCCCAGACCTGGAACAACCTCAGGGGCGGGGAGACCTATGTGATCTTTGTACGTGATGCCATGGGTTGCCAGACCAATGTCCTGGTACCCGTGGGGATAGGGGTCGACCTGCAGCCGGAAGCCAGGGTGGCCTACGGATGCGAAGGTATCTTCCCGACCAGTACTGCGACCGTTTCGGTCCAGGATACCAGCCAGTATAGCCAGTTGCTATTTGCCCTGGATCCGGCTGATCCTACCGACGCCATTACATCCCTGGCGGGTACACAGCGAAGCTGGGGGGATTTGAGCCCGGGAGACCATACCGTGTATATCTACCATGAGAATGGGTGTTCTACCTTTGTGGAATTCCGTGTGGATGCCTATGAACCCCTTACCCTTGATGCCATGAAAACGGGCATGAACGAGATCACGGCCACAGCCAATGGCGGCTATGGGGAATATGAGTATTTTTTCCAGGACGTCTCCTACGGTTCAGACAACGTATACTATGTCAACCAGGACAGCAATGTGACGGTGCGTGTAGTGGATGCCATGGGTTGTGAAGCCGTTATGGTATTCCCGTTTGATTTTACCGGGATGCTGGAAATCCCCAATTTCTTTACGCCGGACGGGGATAACATGAATGACCTGTGGTATCCCAAAAACCGCGATTTTTTCCCGAATATCGAAGTGAAGATCTATGACCGCTACGGAAGGGTGGTGGCCGTACTGGACCAAATATCCGGATGGGACGGCACCTATGAAGGCCGGGAGGTACCCACCGGGGATTACTGGTATGTGGTTCATGCCAACGACAAGGAGAAACAACAATACGTAGGGCATTTTACCCTGTACAGATAGCATTGTATTTTGTCTTTAGTTCCTGGAAGGCGCCCGTATCACGGGCGCCTTTTCTTGTCCTATAACCGGGGCGGCAGCCTGCGTTACCTGCATTGATTTTTTGAGATAGAGAAGGCCATTGAGAACCAAGTGTCGAAATACATCGAAAGGTACGGCCTGGCACCTGTTTTTAAAGCGGCGCTGCACAGTGGTTCTGTGGTGGTGGGTGAAATGGGTGTGGTGAAGCGCGAAATTGTTTATTCCGGGGATATACTCAATACCACGGCCCGTATCCTGGAGCAGTGTAAGTATTACAAACAGCACCTTATTATTTCCCAGGAGGTCCTTAGGATTTAAGAACCGGGCCTTTATGCGCAGTTTTCCATCAGGCCATTGGGAAATCTTACCCTACGGGGGAAAAGGCACCTCATCCAGTTATTCGGATTGGTGAAAACCCGGGGAAACGGCCTCTTGAATCCGTCGGGAGGCGTTGATAAACAAAGTGTTAGCGTAGCGCAAAAAACACAATAGTCCTCCCGTCATATCCCTTTTTTATGTATTTTTATTATGGGTAAACTCAAGGCCCAATTACATAGTAGACGGTTCGCATTTCCCGTGGTCAGAAGCTGGGAAATGGAGTTGCTTCAAGCGGTCAGGCTGGAGGTAGGGTTCAAGCCTTATAAAGGCCCTTTCCAGGTTGATTTTCATAGGGTTTTTCAGTGCAGTAACCTTTTTTAAATTTTCTTGCAACAAATAGTATAGGGAAGCGTCTATTAGTGTCCTGAAGGGAAACTACGGTATGTTGTTCCCTTTTAGCCGTACCGGCCTTTGCGGAGAAACGAGGCCACCACACTAACAACCTAATTAATTTTTCGACTGTATGGAAAAAAGTGTTTTGTTGCCCCTGTTGGCGGCGATGATACTGGGCGCCTGCAATGGCCCCAAAGAAAAACCGGCGCATGAACTTGCCGCACTTCCCGCCAAGGCGGTTACGGTGTCTGTGCAGCGGGGCGATTACCTGGTGAATACTATTGGCTGTGCCGATTGCCATTCGCCTAAAATCATGACCGAGCACGGCCCGGAGCCGGATCCGGGCCGTGGTTTGTCGGGCCACCCCGCTGGTGCCGAACTATCCCCTGTGTTTGATGGGCCTTTTGAGGGACACATCGTGATGAACATGGACGGTACCGCATTTAAGGGACCCTGGGGCACCTCGTTCTCCGCTAACCTTACCCCCCATGAAACGGGAATAGGTACCTGGACGGAAGAGCAGTTCATCAGGGCCATCCGTAAGGGTAAATACAAGGGGTTGGAAGGCAGTCGCGACCTCCTGCCGATCATGCCCTGGAACTTTTACAAGAACCTGAACGATGCCGACCTGAAGTCGATATTTGCCTACCTGAAAACCCTGAAACCGGTAGACAACGTGGTACGTCCCCCTATGCCACCCGCCGGGGCGTGACAGGGGCAGACCGTATGTAAAAAACCCTTCCCCGGGCCTAGGAAAAAGGCTGGAGAAGGGTTTTGCGTGTTCACTGTTTGGAAATTTGCCACATAGCGTCACCGTAACGGGTTTTGTAGCCATCCACCTGGGTTTAATTACTGAATTCCATGGATGGCCTCTACCATATCTTCCCTGATTAGTTTTGTGACCAGGTACAAAGTATCGAAAACCTCCTGCCGTTCTTTGCCTTTGAAATTGGTTTTAAGGAGCGATTCTTTGTAATAATAGGTTTCGCCCGGGGATACCGGTTGTTTCCTAACGGATATCCAAAATTCCTTATTTCCTTCTAAAACCTTTAGATACAGGTATTTATTTGTTGGATATACATCCTTCACGACCACTTTATGCAGGTCATTACTTAGGCCCTCAAGGGAAATTTGCGCCAGGGGCGCCTGGTAGGGAAAAGTTTCCGATTCCTTGGGCCCCGTTTGACAGGATACGCCCAGGAGGGTCATTAGGAGGATTGTGAGGTAATAGGTGTTGGCCTTCATATGGATATAAGGGGTTTAAAGGCACTGGTATGGCCCAGAGCGAATTGCCTTATTTGTTTACGGCATGTTCCTTTATATAACCATCCAGGACATCTGCCGGCTTTTCTATATGGGGTTGTTTAATCAGTTTGCGCATGACACGGTCTGTCACTGTGGCGATTGCTTCCTCGTCATAGGGTTCGCTTTTGGAAGCCAGATATTGCGTCACCTTCTTGTTCAGGACAATTTTATATCCGGCGAGGAGGGCACGAAAGGGGGCTTCCCGGTACCAGTGTGCATAGGCCGTTAATTCTTCTTCGATAATCCTTTGTACACTACTGATGGCCGAAACCCGCTTGTCTTTTGTTTCTTCCAATTCGGCAGCAATGGCATCCAGGTCAAAGAACGTAATATTTTGGTCCTTGGCCAGTGAACGGTCTATATTCCCGGGCAGGGCCAGGTCTATCAGCAACCTTTTTTTACCGGTCGGCGCGATGTTTTTAATCAGATGGTGGCAGTTGCCAGCTGCGCTTATGATCACATCAAAGTCCTCAAAGGCGTTCTCCTTCACCTTTTCCCACTCATAGACCTGACACCCGTATTTGCTTCCCAGGGCTACGGCCTTTTCACGGGTCCTGTTGCTCAGGTAAAGGTTCTTGAAATTAAATTTGGCATTGTATTTTAAAAGTTGCCTTACGATATCCCCGGTCCCGATCAGGAGGATCTTTTTAGGGGTTGGGTCCCCGGTAAAGGTTTCGCTCACTACTTTCAGGGATTTATAGGCCGTTGAGGTGGTACCGTCCCGGAATTGGGTCTCATTGCTGATCCGTTTATGGGTCTTAAAGACGGTCTGCATGGCCCGCTCCAGCAGGGAACCCTGTAGTTTCAGTTCCATACTAAACTGGAAGGCTTTTTTGATCTGGCATACTATTTCGGCATCGCCCATCACCTGGGACGCCAGGCCGGAAGATACATTCAGCAGGTGGAGGACGGTGGGTTCCGTTTTATCGCTCATTTGGAAGTGCTTCCTCGCATCACTGCCCGAAGCAGGTTTCAGGTCAACAAAGAAGTCCCTAAGGTCTTTTGCCGCGGTGGTGTCCGATTCAAAATAAAGTTCCGTACGGTTGCAGGTAACCAGCAATAGCAGCCCGCGGATATCCTGGTATGTTTGGCGTATTTGCGATATGAGTTGCCTTTTTTCCGAATCGGGGATAAAGAACCGCTCACGTTGTGCAACGGAAGCGGTTTCGTGAGAAATACTGATATAGCGCACTGTTGTATTCATTTTCGTTGGTTCAAATTAAACAAACGTCTGAACGGCTACCAATGATGAATATCATAAAGTAATGCCTGGGGCCGGGTTAAATGGGCAAAGGGCATTTATTCCCTGAGGGTTCTCATATAGTTAACAACCAACCAACGGTCTTCATCCTCTGGAATTTTTTTAGCGAACTCAGGCATGTCATTCCTTCCAACAGTAGTTTTGTAAAAGAGCGCACCATCTGTTTGCGTATGGAATTCAGCCGATGAAAAATCGCCCAGGTCTCCTTTGAGGTCAGCGGCTTTTGTGCCATCGCCATACCCTTCTGCCCCATGGCAGGATTTACAATGTTTTGAATACAGTGACTTACCAATGGCCATGCTTTCTTTGTCAGCGGCATCTGTTGGATTTTTCTTGTTCTTGTATTCGGCTGGGACTACCCATTCATCCTGAAAGGCGGTGTGAAAGGAATACAGTCCGAAACTGAAAATGGCCATTAACGCAATGGGAACTAAATTTTTCATAATCTATGGGTTTTTGGAGTTATTAATTTTGAAAAGATTCACAATGAGCATTACAATCGCTCCCCAAATACCCAGGAGCAGCAAATTGGGAAAGGTCAAAAGGAAGAGCGGCGTTTTGGAAGGCGGACCCCACATGGTTCTTTGGTCAAACGTGGAAGTTGCATCAATAGGGGTTCCCAACGATTCTTCGATCACCACTTTAACCGTACCATAGGGGTCTTCATCGAGGAGGATTACTTCAAGGGCAAGCCTGCCGTTCAGTCCTGGGATGCCGGGTTCAACACCCACCTTCACACTCCCCGAATCATCGGTAATGTAAAAGTCATCCCCTATGCGCAACGGCCTGAACAATCGTTGTACCTGCACCCGTAGCGGAAGGCCTTCCAGTGCCTCGCCGGTAAAAGTGTCGGTGAGTGTTGCATTGAGGTTATTGATACCTTGTTCCGTGTCTATTGATATTTGCAATTGGGTATCTCTGAAATCGATGTCTTTTTCGACCAATTGATATTGGGGGTGCTCCAGCGAAGCAGCCAAGAAGTGATAGGTACCTGTACTATCGGATGCGATACTGCCCAGGTCTTTTAGCGGGAACACAGCGATCCCCTCTTTGTTGGTTTTCGTTTGTCCCAGCAGTACAAGGCTATCGAATTCCAAAACATTGAAGATGTCATATCCCAAATTAGTAGCGGGCATAAAACCATCCTCACCCTTATATTTTGCGGTGATGGTAAGTAGTGATGTTTCGGGCATGATCTTCATGTAATTCAAGGACACCCGAACCTTGTACTTAATATCCTGGGCATAGAGGCCAGAATGAAGGGTCGTGATCCCCGAAAACATCAGGAGCAATATCCATAGGCGGGCAACTGTTCTCATGTTCTCTTTGATTTTTTCAGTTCCTCAATTCCTTTTTCCTCCGCCGTTTCATGTATCGGTATCACGGGTAGATACCGCACCAGCAGGGTGATAATCAGCAAGGCCATTGCCAGGGTTCCAAAAGTGATGATCCATTCCAGGGCCGAGGGGTAATAGTGACGCCAGTTTTCCGGGACCCCCTGAATCGGTAGGAAGGGGTGCAATAAGGTAGGGGTCACAATGAGGTATCGCTTCCACCATGCCCCAACGACCACCAGCATCCCCATCAGGAATGCGGGTATAGGTTTCCTCCCCCTTGGAAAGATTAAAACCACAATGGGTACGATCAGCCCTCCAACGATAGCCAGCCAAAATAGCGAGGCGTATTCCCCGGTGAACAATTCTGCCAGATGCACTGCTTCTTCCTTGGTATTCTTGTATGCCGGTACCAGGTATTCGTTAACGTTAAAATACAGGTAAACCAGGCACAAGAGTACCAGCAGTTTCCCCATTTTATCAAAGTGTAAGTCGGTAATATAGGCTTCCAGGTGGTTTGTTTTTCGCAGGATGAACATAATTGTGACAACCGATCCGGCTCCCGCCACAAAGGCTCCGGCAATGAAATAGGGCCCAAAATTAGTGCTGTCCCAACCAGGGCGGTAGGTAGTTGCAAACAGCCAGGCCGTAACCGTATGGATTCCGAATGCCACTGGGATGATCAACACCGATAGGATACGAATGGATCGGTTATAGAGCGATTTCTGTTTTTCCGATCCGCTCCAGTTCAGAGCCAGGCGGCCATACCACTTACCGGGTTTTGTATTCTTTCCAAAAAAGGTCTTGAGGATGGCAAAATCTGGCAATAGCGGATAATACAGTAGTAAAAGACTGAGCACCAGATAGGTGGAGATAACGATCACATCCCAAATTATGGGGGATTGCAGCCGTCCGTGGGTAAAGAGGTAAAAGAGCCGTTCGGGACGGCCCATATCAATTATTATCGTAAGTCCCGCCATGATGATGGCGGCAACTGCGATAATTTCAGCGATGCGTGTGAGTGGGGTACTCCAATTTGCGCCGGAAAGGCGTAGAATGGCAGTGATTAATGACCCCACAAGACTTATTGCTACAAAGAACACAAAATTGGAAATATATACCCCCCAGAGGGCATAATCGCGCATCTCTGTGATTACCAGTCCTTTGATGAGTTGTTGGCCATAAGCATAGAATGACACCAGGATCATCAGCAGCAGGAAAACAAGCCACACTTTTCCGTACCGGCCAAATTTCTTTGGTGCCAGGTCATTGATTATTTGAGGATTTGTTTCCATCAGTCTTCAGCGATATTTACCGATTTAAATTCATCATAATTTTCCAGGCCTTCATTAAAGTCTACCAGGCGGTTGGAAGGTGGCAAATAATACACACTGGGTTCTGTACCCAGGTTTTCCATTAGCCTGTAGCCGGCTTTTTCCTCCAGGAGCGTACTGAGTCTTAAGGTTTCATCTCCGTTTGTCACAGTATCCTCGTAGGCATCTCCAAAGAAGAAGACCCCGTTAGGGCAGGCGGTTACACAATGCGGGAGTTCTCTTTTATCGATCATATGCGGGCAAAAGTCACATTTGTCAACCGTACCTTTTTGGCTGGGCATACCAGTGTAATCCGGTGAATAATCCATGTGGCCCAAATGGAGGTTTATTTCGGTGGTCTCGCCCTGTGCAGGCTCCTCCCAGTTGAACACCCTGGTAGAGTAGGGGCAGGCTGCCATACAAAAGCGGCATCCTATACAGCGTTCATTGTCGATCAATACGATGCCATCCCTCCTTTTAAAAGTGGCATCTACGGGACATACCTTCACACAGGGGGGCTTGTCGCAGTGCATACAGAGTGTGGGTTGCCAGTATGGGGCTGTCTCAGGGGAATCCTGCATTTTATATACTTTGAGCCAGGCATTTTCCCCGGTGATAAAATGCGACTTATTGCAGGCGCTTATGCATTTTTTAGCATTTTTGCAGCGGGCCAGGTCTACAACCATTACAAATTTTCGGTTGGGGTATCCCTCACGGGCGGTATAGCCCTCACTTTTGAGGCTGGGAATTTCTTCCACTTCTTTGAGTGGCACTTGTATCATAGTGCCGTCTGTGGCCATAAGCTCAATGGTTTCCTCTGGTTCAGTCACGGTATCTTTGCAGCTATTCAACGCCCTTAATGCGCCTGTGGCAACGGCCCCCAGGAGGCCTATTTTAAGGCCCTTGTCTATAAAGTTGCGACGGGTATTATTTGTTTCTTCTTTCATGAGACGGTGTTGCTTTCAGAGCTTCTTAAGCCATCGTAAAAGCGTTTGGTTCGACACATTTTTTTTGACGACCCTGGCATTTTTCAGGGACTTTTTTTTCACGCGCACAACTGACCCATCGGCCTTTAGGAAGGTCTCGTATTCAGTATCGCCCTCTTCCAGGTGATCTGCCCGAGGTTCCTTGGGCATTTTACCCAACCCTAAACAGGGGATCACCAAGGTGCCCAACAGCAGGGGTAGCAGATGCCGCCTTGAAATTGGCTTTTTGACAGTGTTGGTTTGTTTCATTGCAGGCTCATTAATGGTTTTCAGGCACTTTTTCAAAAATTGTATTTCCGTGTAATATTGAATCCAATAAGGAAGTCGCCCGCAAAAAAATCGTTCCTGTTGAACATATAATTTTGCTGGGGAACGATTCCTTTAAAGCTGGAGATAAACAGTTGGAATGCATGTCCGGAGGTTGCAAATTCGGCACCGATACTAAAACCAGCTTTGGGATCCATATCCAGTTCCTCACCCCCCAGGTGGTGCACAAATGGCTGACTGTAATCTAACAGGATAGAGGTTTGGGGGCTAACTTTATAGCGACCGCCCAGGGAGAGTGCTATCACATCGTTGCGCATACGTTGCTCTACCAGGTTGAAATGCGAAATACTAGGGGCAATTTGCATGGAAAAGTTAGGGCTAAACCTTCTAGCAATAATCACCTGGTGAAAAAAGGAATAGCGGGATTGCCTGGTCGGAAAAAGGTTTAATCCTCTTTTTCGGGCGTCGATGGTAAAATTGCCATAATAGGAGACACTGACGGGAATCCTTCCGGAGCGTGTTTGTTCCAGTAACCCTACTTTCCAGTTGAAGTCTTGCAGGCGTTTGTCTTTGGTGGTCCCAAACCCCAGGGTTAACCGGTCGTGTACTGCGTAAGAAGCACCTATTCTGATATTGGCGGATCCCCAAATACCTGCAAGGTCGTTTTCGCCCCCGTTGATCAGCCCGAAACGGTGTGACATCTGTATTTCCAGGGTGTTCTTGTTATAAAGAATGTTGGTAGGGTTGTCAATAATGTATGAGCTTTCAAATGCAGGGCGCTCCGGCTTATCAGGAACCGTATCTTGTTCCTTTTCCTGTCCGACGGACACAAGGGAGAAAAACAAGCCTGCTACAAAAAATAGGATTCCTTTTTTCATAATAATTGGTCTTGGCGGTCTTTTAGTTATTCTCGGCTCCACGGTCTATCCATCCTTTTATCAAAGAGATTTCTTCTGTACTCAGTGCAAACCCGAGTGTAACGGGATGTTCATTCCCTGGAAGGCTTTGGTATAGGAGACTGCTCTCGGCGTCATTGGGAATTACATACCCTCCTTGCAACAGGGCTTCAAAGGCATTCCCCACCCGTAGGTCGGGGTTCTGTATGAGCCCATTATGGCAGGCGGTACAATCCTTCCCATTTCTTGAAAACAAGGGTTCTATATCGGATCGGAAGGAAATTGGAGTGTCGGGGTCTACATCCGGAACAGGTTCCTGTTCGGCCTCCTGGTCATAATAGCAGGCGTAGTTTCCCAAGCAAATGCAAACGGTCAGGGCGAATTTAAATAGCTTACTCATTCCATTTGGTTTAATTGATGAACGAAAAATGCGCTGGACTTTCTGAAGAATAACACCATCCTGTTAGTTTTCCAGTGCTTCAATGGAATTTTGCAACAAGGCCTTGACATAGTTAGGATTATGTATCCCATGGCTTTGGTCCTCTTCCAATGTGATGTAATTCCAGGTCGCCTGGGCCACTTCCGCGGAATAGGTTCCCGGGATCGCGCTTCCATCTTCGTCAATGGATCCTGCGGCGACCAATAGGTCATGTAGCCTTTGTAAGTCTTGTGCATATCCGGTAACCTCTGAAGGTGCGCCATTGGTATGGCATGTGATACAGGTGTTTTCTGTAGGGGACCATGTATGGCCACCATCAGTGCCGTCGGTGGTTTCGCCCATGTGGCAGGAAATACAGGAGGAACCCTGCCGGTGTCCGGCTGCCCCTACGCCGGGATAACCGGCAGAGCCGGCAATATTGGCGCCCATAATCCCTTCCAGGATGGTGGATTGGGGGCCATGGTGCGGGCCAAATCGGGAACTGGTAATTTCATAGTCGGACGTTGGCCCAGGGATGTCATAGCTATTTCTGGGTTGATGGCAATGAACGCATAAATTACTGCGGCCCAGTTCGTCTGAGGCATTTCGGATATCAATCTGTACATTGGGATCGATGAAGAGGTTCACTGGATCCAGGGTGCGTACTGCGAAATCGTTCCCGTCGTTTTCGAAATCAAAAGAGCGGTGGTTGTCATGGCAACCGGTGCAGGTAATGGGATTTGAAACCGAATACCCTAAGGGGTCTGCAGTGGCAAAGCCAAGGGAATCGATGAATAAATTGGAAAGATAGTCCTGAAAGCCCTCGTTGTTATGGCAGCGGGCGCAGGTAGCACTGGTTCCCCTGGCCCAGGAGCCACCCATGCCGTGGGCCGAATTTTCGTAGGCCATTTCAATAGGCTCGCGGTACGAGACGGAATGGCAAGCGACACAGGAAGTAGTTCCGTCTACTCCATCAGCGCCATCTATCCCATCAATGCCGTTTACACCATCCATGCCGGGAGGTCCGGCAATGGGGTCGCTCGTACAATTGAGAAAAAGTGCACTGGACAGCAATAGGATCAGAAATCCTAAATAGTTGGCTGGTTTCATAATTTCAAAGGTTTAGCGGTTAAGAAAATTTTCTAAATGTAATCCAGACGTATTTTATATAACATGATTCTGATCATGTGGCAATTAGACCCCTGCCGGCATACTAATAATTGGTGCATTTTGGAATTAGTGCGACATTAAATGGTGGTTTTATAATAAACTTTCTTACTTTTGCAATCGCGAAAACGGGATGTGGCGCAGTCTGGTAGCGTACGCGCATGGGGTGCGCGTGGTCGCTGGTTCGAATCCAGTCATCCCGACCAAAAAAAGCCAAGCAAAAGTTGCTTGGCTTTTTTATTTCCCGGGAGCGTCAAAAACATGTTTTTGTAAGCGACCGGGAAATAAAAAACCTACAAAGCGCAGCTTTGTTGGCTTTTGTTGCACCCCCCTCCTCCGGATCACCGAACCCAGTGAGGTAATCCAGTCATCCCGACGAACCACTTATAAGTGGAATCAAAACACTGTTAATCATATGATTTTCAGTGTTTTTTGTTTTTTATGTATTCATTTGAATACATATGAATACATCCTTTTGGTGTATAATCAGGTGAGTAAATTTAGACGTAGTTTGCACTATCTTTAAGAGGATTTAAGGGTGATTTTCAAGGGTTTAATACCCTCGATTGTCCATCTTAAACCTTAAAAATATGCGAACTGACACCACTTTTGCGGTCATTTTCTACCTCCGAAGAAAGAATTCCAACCCGGAGGACGCCTATATCTTTGCCAGGATCACTGTCAATTTAAAGCGGGCAGAGATCAGTATAAAAAGGTCTATAAAAGTAAAGGACTGGGATAGCTTTCGCTGTCGGCCTAAACCCTTAAATCAGAATTTAAAGTTATTGAACAGCTACCTGGACGAAGTTTATGGGCAAATTTTGGATGCCCATAAACAACTCGTCCAGGAGCTCAAATATATTACCGCTCAGGCCATAAAGGCCCGGTATCTCGGAGAAGATGGCCAGCATAAGACCTTGCGCCAGCTTATTGAATACCACAATAAGAACATGAAGTCTGTGCTGTCACCCGGTACTATGAAAAATTATTACACTACTGAAAAGTATCTTGTCAGTTTTACTCAGGAAGTTTTGAATACTAACGACATCCACCTCAAGCAATTGGATTATCGCTTTATTCTGGATTTCGAATATTACGTCCGCAACTACCAGCCACGTACAAAAAGAAAGACCTGCTCTAACAATGGCACCATGAAACACATGGCCCGGCTATGCAAGATGGTACATTTGGCGGTGAAGATGGAGTGGTTGGAAAGAGATCCATTTCAACGATACAAATTACGCATAGAGAAAACGGAACGAAGTTTCCCGAACCAGCGGGAAATGGACCTTATAGAAGACACCACGTTCAGGCGGATCGGGTATGAACGGGTCAAGGATGTTTTTCTTTTTGCCTGCTACACCGGTTTGTCCTATGGAGATATCCTTACGCTTACGCATAAACACTTGGTGAGAGGCATTGATGGGAATACCTGGATCTATACCACACGCGCCAAAACCCGTGAAAGTATAAAGATCCCTTTACTACCGAAAGCCAACGAAATCCTGAACAAATACCTGGATGCTTTCTGGCCCGGTAAAGTAGACCATTTATTACCCGTCTACACCAACCAAAAAACCAATACCTACTTAAAAGAGATCGCCCGGGCCTGTGGCATTCACAAGAAAGTTACATTCCATGTTGCCAGGCATACCTTTGCCACGACTGTGACCCTATCTAATGGAGTTCCAATAGAGACCGTCTCAAAATTATTGGGACATACCAAATTATCCACGACACAAATCTATGCCAGGGTGCTTCAGAAGAAGGTAGGAGAAGATATGGGCCATTTAATTTCCCTGTACAGGGAGAAACAACGATTTAAAGAAAACCAGCGCTCAGATGATTTCATATATGGTCATTAAATCCATAAATCCAATTCTCTTTTATTTTCATGCGCTTCGCTTTGAAAGTTCTTTTGATTTGTTGTGCAAATTTTATAATGAACAGCAAGAGAGCAACACGGCTTGCCGTGTTGCATTTGATTTTTACATTTTTAAACCATTGATGTACAATGGTTTAAAAGAAAAGACTTAAAAGTCTTATGGTCCATGATTGCGCCATTGTTGACCCATGATTGGTCCATTCATGGACCATAGTGGGCCATAAAGGCCGGGAGACACTGTAAATAGTGGAAAATCCATGGACTATAGTAAGTCGTTTACTTATAGTTGATGCAAAATTATTTTTTGCCTCGCCAGTAGTATTAGTTTTAGTAAGGTTTGGGACAAAACAGTCATGCAATAAGTATGATGCACAAACGAAACTTCTGTAATCCATTTAACTGCTGGTTCGTTGCGTCGGTTTCTATAATTTGTCTGAATAATAGACTGATATTTTTCTAAAAATAGGATCCCCTAAATCTGAAACTTGAATGAGCAATAAAATCAGCATCCCGGACGAGATTATTACCAGCAAGATCTACCTGATACGTGACCATAAGGTCATGTTAGACCGGGCTCAAGCCGATTTTTAAGGATTGAAGACCAGAGTGTTAAAGCAGGCGATACGCAGGATTAAGAATCGTTTCCCCGAGGATTTTAATGTTTGAAATGGACAGCGATGAATCGGAAAACTGGAGATCACAATTTGTGATCTCCAATAAAGATTGGAAAGGATTGCGCTATGCCCCTTTTTGTTTCACTGAACATGGCGTCCTGATACTATCTAGTGTTTTGAAAAGTGACAGAGCCATTGCCGTAAATACTCAAATTATCTGAGTTTTTACAAAAATCCGGGAAATGCTCGTGGATAGCATAATTATCCGGTTGGAGATGGAGGCGATAAAAAGGAAACTTACCAATCAATCCAAAAACATTGAACTTGTTTTCTATAATCTCGATGAACTTCTTGAATAAATTTGCCGACTAAAGCGCGACCGAAGATTGGTGGTAAAAGAGGATAATTTTAATCCATCATAAACCAAAGACAATTAGATAAATCTTTGAATTTCCTTAACCATATAGACCTTTCTATTTTTTTTATTTCCTCCCCGCAACCACCGATATATTGGATAACAGCCAACCAAAAAGTTAATGCACATAAAACTTGTGCCGCAAGGCATGCTTTTGTCTTAGCCACCTAAAGATGGGACAGAAATTTCAATATGGTTTAGAAGAGATTAAGAATTAACGATCAAACCAGAGGACAAACAGGCCCCTTCCCCAGCCATTTATATCCGGTACTTCCTTTAAGTTTGTCAAATCCTGGCACCCGATCACCATCCTTATCTATCTCATTCCCATTTTTCTTCCCGGATTATAAACAAAGCTACCTTACCTTTGAATCAAAGAATGGAGTTTACTTTAACTAACCCATATAACTTTAGAAATTATGAACAAGACAATTAAACTGATTTTGGTTATCGCAGGCATTGTACTTCTGGGCTATGGTATTTATACCCTGGCGGTACCAGAGACGGTGTTGAGCATTGGTTCCCTGGATATTAAGGCTAAGGATGACAACAATGCCTATATAACCATAGGATTAGGCCTAATTGCTCTGCTTATTGGTGTAATTGGAGGCAGAAAATCTTAATATTATCTGGGTGCTGAAGCCCTTGATTGGAATTATTAATAGGCTAATTGAAGTACCATTATTTCATGAGATGAATGAAGTATTTTCAGAATGAAGGTCAACCGTATAAATAAGGGATTACTCCCATGCCAATAATACTAATCCTATTCATTTCGGCCTAAGTAAAGATGTTTAAGAGCCAGGAGCACCTATTTTCCTGGCTTTTTATTTGCAGTACTGCGCCAATTCTTAATTTGCCAATAGCTTTCCAAAAGTCACTTAATGGCAATTATGTAACAATCATTCTAAATGCTGTAACATATTATGGCCGAATTGGTCGCAACTTTGCATCAGTAACTTAACTTAAAAATGAAATTTATGGGAAATTTGTTATATCTAGTGGCTGTTGTGCTAGTTATTGGATGGGTTTTAGGATTCTTTGTCTATAGTGCTGGTGGGATAATCCACATATTATTGGTCGTCGCGGTAATTGCCATACTTTTCAGGCTTATAAGTGGAAGAGGATTGTAGATTTTACGGCAAAAACGGGGATAATGGCAGTGACAATCAAGTTTATTTTATGGTACAATCAATGTGAAATTGAGCAATTTACCGGGCGTTGAAGGGGAGTATCTAAGGTTACCTTGATTGCCTTTCTTTTTGCACAAGTGAATAGAACAAGAACGAAAGTAAGGAGTGAAATTGACGGAAGAACAATAAAAGGTACTAGTGAATTTCACCAATTGACAAAATGACACCAGGGGCAAAATATACTTTTTTAATAATTATGGGATTCTGTCCATTTATAAGTAGCCTGTTAAATGATTATACTTTAGGTTTTTTTCTCGTATCTACTTGTCATTTCATATATGCAATAGCACTATTAGGTTCTAGACATAACTCCACGAAAATACCTGCGATATCTTTGAATATTTGCAAATTACCGGCGTCCGAAAATCAATTCCTTCTATAAACAAAAGCCATAACTCCTTAACCATAGATGGCCATACAGATTATATAGGGGGTAATAATTGTAAAAGCACCTGAGAGCAACTCCCAATCCAAAATAACTATTTTTTGAAAGGTTAACACCGCAGCAGGTTTTTTGAGCTTTGCAATACCCATCTTATTTCAAAAGAAGTTTGTAGGGAGACATTAGAATGACACATAAAATAAAACAGGAATTCTATCAATAAATTTAATATTAATTTAAATCTAAATAAAATGAAAACAATAAAGTTAACACTGGCAGTAGTTGCTACTGCAGTAATGGTATCATCTTGTAAGGATGGTAAAGAAAATGTTGCCCAGAACAAGGTAGATAGGTTTAGCAGCTATATAGATTCTTTGAGCAATGTTGCGGCCAATGATATTGCCATGAATTGGGAAACTGTTGAGATTGATTATAATAAAAATAGGGCCGAAGCCAATGCGGCTGCAGAATCCATTAAAGAAAATTCTGAAATGCAGGCGTCTATTGATGCGTCAACTAAACAATATTTAGCTTATAAGGTGGAAGTTGATGCTGAAATCGCCAGGAGAGAAATAGCCAATTCAAAATTGATGATGCAACAGTCCTTATTAGGAAAAAGTTTTAACGGCGAGGACATGACCTTTAACTGGATTGATAAAGACAATATTTTAAGTGTTTATGACAACTTTGTCTCTACAGTTGCAACAAATAAAGATTCATACTCAAGGGAAGATTGGGACGAAATTAAAATGCTGTATGAGGCTATTGATACAAGAAAAAACACCGTAGAAAAAGAAGGCTTAACAAGCGCTGACAATAGAAAAATTGCTGGGTTGAAATTGAAGTTTGCCCCAATGTATACATTTAATAGAATGGGAGCCAAAGCAGACGAAAACGCGGCAGCTAAACAATAATTAGAAAAATGAACAAATATTTTATAACAGCCATAGTCCTATTATTTGCGGGTGCCTCATTAAGCGCCCAGGAAATATCAAAAAACGCCCTGGGATTACGATTAGGGGATAACGATGGTTTTGGAGGTGAAATATCCTACCAGGCCGGCCTTAGTAACAGCCATAGACTAGAATTGGATCTGGGTTGGAGGGACGGAAAAAATTATGATGGATTTAAACTGGCTGGTTTACACCAATGGGTTTGGCCTATTGATAATGGTTTTAATTGGTACGCCGGTATTGGTGGTGGCCTGGGATCCTATAGTTTTAATAACAATAATGGCAATGATTTTACAGACACTTTTGTATTTGCCGCCGGTGATATAGGAATAGAATACAATTTCGATATTCCGCTATTAATTTCATTGGACTTTAGACCTGAACTTGGTTTTGGCAATGAAATTTATGATAATAATGATTTAGACTTTGATATTGCTCTAGGTATAAGATACCAGTTTTAAAAGTACCAGGAAGTATCTCATATTCCGGGTAAATCGAAAAATAGCAGGGGGCGACTCCTGCTTTTTTTTTGCAAATTTTATTTTGCACAACGATGAAAAATGATAATTTATGTGTAGGATAAATTAGTAAAACAATTCAATGCAGCGAAAATCAACAGACCATCCGTTTATAAAGTGTTACAATGGATCTTTAGTGGAAGATTGCCTGAACAGCAATTGGCTATGTTCCCTGGAAGTCACACAGCAGAATGTTGTAAAAAAGGTATAATGGCTTTTCTCTGACAAATAGTTCACAATGAGTGATGGACCCTGGTACGTGCATTGATAACATTTAAAATAGCTGGGAATCTATATGTATGAACCGGCACATAATTTGGAAGGTAATGGATAAGCCGCGTCAAATGGCAACATCAATGCCGGTGATTTGATGACAATGGGTTCCGATTACAGCTTTGATATGCCAGATGGAAGTGATCAGCTGGCCTCAAATAGGCTCTTCTCATGACCTGGTAAGAGAAAAGTTTTTCAGTAACGAGATTGTGCAGCTTTCGGTAAGGACTATCTCATAAACTGTGTAACTAGAAAATAGCGGGGGCCAGCCCCCGCTATTTTTTTAACTTTAAATTTTACGCAGTAATGAACAAAGAAGATTTATTTAACGATGAATTTCTGAAGCAATTCAAGACGGGCGATGAGCTCAACGGTTTTTTAAAAGAATTGCAGAAGCGAGGCATTGAAAAAATGCTCGAGGGAGAGCTCGATGGTCATCTGGACTATGAAAAGCACGAGCGTTCCTCCAATTCCAATACCCGCAACGGGTATTCCAACAAAAAGGTACGTACCTCCTTCGGGGAATCCCAGATCCAGGTCCCCAGGGACCGGGAGGCCACCTTCAACCCCATGATTGTTCCCAAACGGGGCAATATGGTCGATGGGATTGAAAACGTGATTGTATCCCTCTATGCCAAGGGAATGAGCAATAGCGATATTGAGGAGCAGATACGGGAAGTCTACAATTTTGATGTGTCTACCTCCACCATCTCGCGGATCACGGAAAAGGTAGCCGGTGATACAGTTGCCTGGCAAAACCGTCCTCTGGAGCCGGTCTATCTGATCGTCTGGATGGATGGGGTCGTCTTTAAGGTCAGGGAGAACTCCAAGGAGGTCAATAAGACGGTCTACGTAGCCGTAGGGCTTCTCAGGGACGGCCGCGAAAGGAAGTCTTGGGCCTCTGGTTGGGCAAGAGTGAATCGGCAGCCTTCTGGATGTCTGTGCTAACCGATATGAAGGCCCGGGGCACCGAAGACATCCTGATCACGGCCACTGATAACCTCAATGGCTTTACCGAGACCATCCGCAATGTCTTTCCTGAATCCAAAACCCAAATCTGTGTGGTGCATCAGATCCGCAACGCCTGCCGGTATGTGGTCTGGAAAGACAAGAAGGCTTTTACCGCCGATATGAAGGGGATTTATAATGCCCCCAATGAGCAGGCCGCCAGAGGCGCTCTGGAGGATTTTGCACGGAACTGGGAGGGCAAGTACTCCTACGCTGTAAAGAGTTGGAGGGACAATTGGGAAGACCTCACTGTCTTTTTCGAGTTCCCCCTGGAGATCCGAAAAATCATCTATACCACTAATTTAATTGAGAATCTCAATGGGAAGATCCGAAGGTACACCAAAAACAAACTCTCATTCCCCACCGACGATGCGGTAATGAAATCTGTATATTTGGCAGTACGGGAGGCCACCAAGAAGTGGTCGATGCCTATCAGGGACTGGGGCATCATCCTGAATCAGTTCCTGACGATCTATGAAAAAAGGGTCCAACTTTAGATAAAGTTAAACCCTCGCTATTTTAACTTACACACTTTACGGGATAGTGTCGGTCATTACTGGACACCGCAAATGAAAAATCCCTATTTCTAGGGATTCCACATATATAAATCAAATCGATAGAACTTATTCGATACTATCAAATTCGTCAACCATAAAGAAGTCTCTGTCCGCGATATTCGCAAAATAGATTCCCTTGCCCATAATGTATTCCATTATTCTATTATCAACATTTATTGTAAAGCCTTTCTCATTGGACTCTAGTTTAAAAGTGTCTGCCACCTGCTTGTCATATTTTAAGGCTATAATTCTATTGTCCCTTGGATTGGAATTATTTGTAACAGTAATGAGTTTCGATACTTTGACAGGAGTACTTATCCTGTCTTTATCAATTTTTCCGATATCCGCAATGTCAAATTTTGCATTGTAATTTCGGCTCTCTTGTACCTTAACATAATACGGCATTTTAACTCCTTCTTTTATGTAGTTGAAGGTACTTGTAGTGGTTGAGTTCAGCGTGCCCGTATGGTCATTTTGGGCCTGTACTTGTGTCATGGCAAGTAGGCATATCATACTGGCAATGAGTATTGAATTTTTCATGTTCTTGTTTTTAAGGATTTCTGTTTGATGTATGGATATATTTCCATAGTGATTTCCATGGTTATATGGATTTCTTTCCTTGAACCATACGCATTATAATCGCAGTGATTGCAATGAACAGTAAAACGTGAATGATTCCTCCCGCATTATACCCTAGAAAACCAATGGCCCAAGCAATAATCAATATCACGGCAACTGTGTAAAGTAGATTACCCATAATTTTTGTCTTAGTACAAATTAATTTGTGTTATTTTTAGTCAGGTCTTCTAATGCTTTTCCCAAGTTGTCCATATCGTGGTCAAACTCGAGCTTAAAAGATTCCCATTCATTATCGCCATCTTCTTTGTAGTAGCTCATTTTTTCTTTCAGCGATTGATTTTTTTGCTCCAATAGGGCAAGTTCTTTTTCAAAATCCTCCTTGGCAGCATTGCTTTCCATCTTGGCCTTTTTCTTTAATTCGGCAATGATCTTTTCGTTTTCTGCAATTTTATTGTCCGATTCCAGTTTGAATGCTTCGTATTTAAGGACATATTCTTTCTTGGCCTGATCGAGGCTTTCTTTTGCATCAGCCAGATTTTCCTTGGCCTCAGCTGTTTTTGTTATAGCCTTGTTTTCGGTTGGCGATTTGCAGCCATTAAAAAAGATAATGGCAGAGGCAAAAGATGCCAATCCAAAAATCAGGGTTGATGTTTTTTTTCTGTAGTTCATGATGAATATTTTATGTGAAACATTTCACAGGACAAAGGTGACTCGATAACCATCGATAAGCCTTACTTATTAACTTATATTAGTTACATCATTCACACATTTGCATAGTGGCAGGCTCTGTATTCTTCTCAATCATTTTAATGATGGCATTTCCTGGAGTGGATGGTACAAGAATATAGTTGTGAAATTCTTGACAAATTCAGCAGTTACCTTGGTGCTGGTATCTAAAAATCAAGTTGGAAAAACCCTAGGTTTTAATGGTAAACAGTATATCTAAAAACGTATTTATTTTTTGGTCATTGATATGCATTATACAACGGATTCCAACGGCACTAGATTAATATATCAAAGTATCAAAACCATCGCTTTACATTTATAAAGAATATTAAACATTAGGTCGAATGGAACATCTTAATGACTACCTTTATGAGGATTCAATTTTATTGAAATCCTTTCTAAATCAATACTTTATAGCTGAATCAAAAAAGAGGATGTAAGCGCCTATTCATCAATACTTCACAACTTTTTAGAAAACTTACATCAAAAACAGCATTTAGTCCTTTTTTGAACATTTTGGGTTTTATTGTTGGGTGTCTTCCAGAAATGCGAGGAGAATTTTGATCATGAAAACAGTACTTATATAAGCATTGCTCTACAAAAATTGACAGTTTTAAACGAAAAGTAAAAAATGATAGATAAAAAAAACCTGGAATTTACTAGTTATATTATCCATCGAGCATTCTCCAGAACTAAAAGCTCATGAGGGTTTCGGTAACACGCAAGCACGGAAAATTCCTACCCGATGCCAGTAGGGTCGTGGCCCGCTCCTTTATGAATGGGGAACAGCGAACCATGGATTTGCTCTCGCTTATTTTTGCAATGAGTGAAAGTCAGGTGAAAGACTCCTTGGAGCAGACCCTCAGGGAATTTGCAAGCAGGCACCGTAACATTTCCAAGCTTTTTCATAAGCATTGTGATAATGTCAGAAGCATAATTGAGCAAATGAATGTTGATTTTGATGGAATTTCCATTGAGCGAAAAATGCTCATCGGTTCCTATCTTACCATGGAATATTCTATAGAATCCGCGGCATTTTTTAATCCTTCCATTATCCAAGATTTTGACCAGTCTTATTTGGAAGAGGGTGAAATGCGAGTGATCCTTTCGTTTCGGGCAACAGGGGAAGGGCATATCTCTTCCATAGTTTTCAGAAGGGGAATAATCGATAAAAAAAACGACCTCCATTTAATGAGCGTTGGCACTTCGATTGACATGGCGGAAATCTCCCATAAAAAGCTTTATGACAAAGGCCGATTTGTAAAAAAGATGCGGGAGATGCGCATCCCTGTAAAGTATTCAAAAAGTATTATGGAAGAACTGCCGGACAAATTCGAGTACTATGTTCTAAAAAACGTTGTAAAGAAAGTATTGGATGACCCGGCCATTAGTCTTGAAAAAAGGTTGGCACTCGAAGAAATTACTTGGCTAGTGGATTCCTATTACGACATAGCCTTTGAGCATGATTCCGACTTGAGCGAACGCGTCATATTCCCAATTTCAGAATCGGAAAGCAGGGGAATCGAAGATGCCCGTTTTGTCCGTTTTACCGAAAATGATGGCAGCGTAAAGGTGTATGCCACCTATACCGCCTATAATGGCCATGCCATATTGCCCAAATTGCTGTCCACTAATGATTTCTATACATTCAGGATCATGCCCTTGCACGGAAATGGTGCCATAGGCAAGAACTTGGCGCTTTTCCCCGAAAAAATTAAGGGTAAATATGCAATGCTTTCCCGAATCGATGGTGTGAACAATTATCTCATGTATTCGGATAGGCCCACGTTATGGAACAATCCCATCCTACTTCAGAAACCAAAGTTTCCTTGGGAGTTCACACAAATAGGAAATTGTGGCTCCCCCCTATGGACTGAAAACGGATGGCTTTTGATCACGCATGGGGTAGGGCCTATGAGAAGATACTGTATCTCAGCCTCCTTATTCGATTTGGATGACCCATCCAAGGAGATTGGCCGTTTGGAAGAACCTTTGTTAATGCCCTTGGAGGAGGAACGGGAAGGGTATGTGCCCAATGTGGTCTATTCCTGCGGGTCTATCATCCATAATGACAGTTTGATACTCCCTTATGCCGTATCGGATTATTCCGCTACCTATGCCGTGGTGGAGATGGAAGCGCTTTTTGAAGCTTTTAAAAACTAGTCAGGGACAATCTTTCGGTATTTAATATCTTAATTTCCTCAGATTGAAAAGACTCCTCATAGGCCTGTAATACGGTTAAATGTGAAATAATATAGGCCAATGAGCTTTCGGCCCCCTGATTTCTGTTTACTCCATAGTTTTCAAAACCATCGCAACATCCTTTGGTCTCAAAATCATAAAGGCTCATACGCATATCGTTTTCGCCTAAAAACCACATGAATGAGGTGAACAATTTTTTCAGAAAATCCCGATTACCCGTCAATACATAAGCTTGATGGTACATAAGCACCATGGCCTCTGCATCGATGGGCTGTTGCGCGAACATGGAACGTTCCTTGTCCTTTACATACCAAGCTGCATTTCCGATAATGGACAAATAGTCGTCTTTTAGTGTATGTTCAGTGAGAAAATCCATAGTGATAAAGGCAACCTTAGAAATCGTATCATCTTCAAGAACCTCGGCTGCGTGAAGCAGTGCCAAGGGGAGAATACCATTATCATAAGCCAAGAGCGATTCGAACCACGCCCAATTTTCTGTTTGGTTTTGGTCATAATGGCAAACCAGTATATTGGACAATCTGTGCAAGGTCTGTTTCATGGCATCATCAGAGGCGTTGGTCCTGAGATAATGGCTGATCCCGATCATGGTGTTGGCAATTCCCCTGATGGATTTGATTTTCTCAAAGTTGGGAGCTGCATCAAAAAAGACCAGTTTGCCTGTTTGATAATAGGCATCGTTGGGAGCATTTCCCAAAAGATACCCCAAGGCCCAAATAGTTCGCCCAAAAGAATCTTCGGAACCTTTTTCATCCAAAAAATTTCGGTTGAAGCTCAGAAAATTCCGAAAAGTACCGTCCTTGTTCTGCATATAATGGATATAGCTCAAATAAATGGGCATGAACTCCAGGGCCAGTGGATCTTTTTTCTGTTTGTAGGTCATACAGACCATTAAAAGCGCCCGGGCATTATCATCCAAACAATAGCCTTCCTTCAGGTTGGGAATCCCAAATTTTGCATGTTGGATAATACCGGTGTCATCGGTCAATCTTTTAATATGGGCCAACGAAAACGGGGGCAACAGCAAAGGGTCTATGGCATTTTCTTCCTTCGGCGAGGGCTCCTTGTGTATCGATAGCACCTGTGTTATAAGTTCAGTATATTTTTGTCCAATTTTGGGCCAGGTAATATTTTGCCCATATTCGGCTGCATTTTCTTGGATTTCTTTCAGGGTTTCTGGGTTCTCCAATAATTCATTCAAAACCTGGGACAAGCCATGGGAATCGTTAAAATCAAAATGGCGTCCTTTGTCTTCGGCCAGCAATTCTGCGGCATGCCAATAGGGAGTGGAGACTACGGCGCAGCCCGCACCCATGGCATAAGAAAGTGTGCCACTGGTAATCTGTGCCTCGCTGAGGTAAGGGGTAATATAAATATCGCAGGCAGAAAGATATTTAAAGAGTTCATTTTCGTCTATAAACTCATTGAGCAACAGCACATGTTCATTAAGTTTTAGCGTTTTTATTTGGACCTGGAGATAATTTCGATATTCTTCCCCCGAATGCCGCAACACATTGGGATGCGTTTTTCCCAGGACGATGTACAAAACTTCAGGGTGTTTTTCAATGATTTGCGGCAAGGCATTGATCACGGTTTCAATACCCTTATTTCGACCGATGAAACCAAAGGTCAGCAGCAGCTTCTTTTCATTCAGTTTAAACTCCGTCCTCGACTCCTGTTTATCAAAATGAATGTCAGGAACACCGTGTTCGATTAGCACTATTTTTTCTTTGGGCACGTCGTATATTTCCATCAGAAAGCGAATGGCCTTATGGCTCATCACCACAATTTTATCGGACATTTTACAAATTTCCTTTAAAATGGCCCTTTCATTATAGGAAGGTGTTTCCAGTATGGTGTGAAGGGTTGTGATGAGCGGAATGTTCAGACGGTGGAGGAGGGGCAGGATATAAACGCCGCTCTGGCCACCAAATATGCCAAACTCATGCTCAAGGATACAGGCGTCCGCCCCACTGAGATTGATATAGTTGACGGCTTCCAGATAATCAGTTTGCTGTTCTTGGTTGATGCTCAGTTTTACTTCAGGTGGGTAGAGATATTTCTGGTTATGGTCGTTCATTGCGAAAACCATAATTTCTTTCACTCCCTCGCCGTTTTCCAACATGGCATGGGCTAGGTTTTGGGTAAACGTACCAATACCACATTCACGTGGTGGATAGGTGCCGATATAAGCTAGTTTCATCTTAGGGTGTATTACATTAAAAAGCACAAGGAAACCATCTATAAGACACGCCCTTTATATTTTCTATTTTTGAAACTTTCCTTGGCTTCCTTATGCGCCTGTTTCTCCTTTATATTTTGCATAAGTTTCGGTTTATTGGATTTTGCTGGAGTCTTGTTTCCTTTTGACATTTTTTGTGTTTTTAGTATAATCCGATCTTCTGGATTTTAATCATTATGCATTGATAAGATATTGAAAATCAACATAAAAAATTTGAATAAAAAAGGAATAGAGTTACATAGTTCACAGGTTTGAATGCAATTACAAATTATGCGGAATAAGATAGTTCCATAAGATTATTATCTAATAGCATCAAAAAAAGGTGTCCTTTTTTCTGCCACACATCGGGTCGCGTATAAGTAGTTTGATGCGCTCCAGGTCTGCCAGTCCTGCCCCATGGGTTTTCCGTCCTGTGCTTTGTACCATTCATTGAAACCGAATTCATGTTCCTTGTTTTTGGCTGTTTTGATAAGCTTGGTCAATGCCAAGAGCTTTTTCTCGGCCAAATCATATTGCTTAACGGCCACCAATGCTGCAATGTAAAATCCCAATACAAAAGGCCATATACCACCGTTATGGTAATCCCCTGGTTGGTTGAAATCGGCGTATCTGGGCCGCCAATCGGCATCGTCCCGGTAGATAAATGGGAAAAAATTCGGAGGAAGGTCAACGGACAACTCATTATTTTTTTGCATCGAATTACATGATGTCTCAACCCAATCGATTATTTCCAGCCCTTTTGATGGAGAGGCAAGCCCCGATAGAATGGCTATACTATTGCCCAACAGGTCGAACCGTTCACTACTGTACACTTTATAGGCCCAAAGCGCATAATAGGGTTGATGATGAATGACGAGTCCTTCATGGCCTTGGTTTTTTGCTTGATTTGAATTAAAGATGGGCCGCTCAATTTCAAGACGTAATTTTTCAGCCCTCTTTGTCTTCCCGATTAATTTCAGATAGGTGTATGCCAATGTATTAACAAAAAGTCCATAGCCCAAAACCCATTGTTCGTCCCGCCAATCACTGGTGGGTAGTTGTGCTACCAAACAACGGTCCGACGGACTTTGGTACTTCATCCATAAAAGTGCTTTTCTTATGGCCTTTTCCAAAAAATGAGGATCCTTAACGACTTTTCTATAGATACTTGTAGCGATCAGAAAGAGGGGTGTGGTATCGCTGGCACCTCGGTCTTCCTTATTATGGACCAAAGAGGGTATATGGCCTTTTTTGGATTGGTTTTGGGCCAACATCAACAAAACATTGCGTACAGTTTGCAATAGCTCGGCATTGTTCGTTACCGCAATGCCCAGTACAGAAATTAAAAGGTCACGGGTATAGGGTTCGGGATACCCCCAACCTGCTGTTCGCGGCAGATTAAGAAACGGGCCTTTTGAATTGTGCAAGAGCACTTCCAGAGCGGCCGCTTCTGCGGATTTTATCAATTGTTGGTTTTCTGAGGTCATTTAATCAATTCCCAGTTTATCCTGTACGATCTGAATGAATTTTTGGGCCACTACCCTGTAATCAAAATGTTCCACTACATGTTTTCTTGCGGTATTGCCCATTTCATTTCGTAGTTTTTCATTGTTCATAAGTTGAAGCATATACTTGGCTATCTCCTGTACATTGGCACGGTAATCAACGGTTCTAGGGATATCGAACTCGATTTTGTGTTTGTTTTCAAAGCCTGATTCTTTTCCCAATACCACTTCTTTGACCACAATTTTTTGGGCTACTTCTGAAAGAAAGGCCGTTTTTTGATGAATCAGCGTATCCAGCATTCCCATGGCCTTGATCCCGATCACGGGTTTGCCACAGGCTCCTGCTTCCACCTGGGGCATGCCGAATCCTTCAAGGCGTGATGGGGCAGCATAAATATCACAGGCACCAATAAGGTACGGCATGAAATTTCTGGAAACCGTATTTGTGGCGTAGGTAACATTCTCTTCAATGCCTAAATGGGTGGCCATTTCCAGATCTAAGAGGTTTTGGGCCTTGGTTCTGGGTTGGGGCCATACTTTACAGACGTATTTCCAATCCGGAGCTTTTGCGTCAATGATCGCCAAGGCCTGCATGACCTCTTGGGCTCCTTTTGAAGCGGCATCGCCGCCAACGGTCAAGATCATTAATTGTTCCGGGGGTATGCCCAATGACTCCCGTACCGCTACAATTTTAGGGTCGTTCTTGTCAAAAAGGATAAAAGATTTGGTATCACACCCAACAGGGAGCACTTCGATAGTTGATGCCTTGATGCCATCCCTTACATACATTTCCTTGACCCAGTTGGAGGTTACCAAGATCAGCGGCAGTTCGTTCAGGACTTCTTGGTAGTTGGCAATATAGCCATCGGCAACCAACCAAGGGATGGGCACATTTCCATAGCGCTGTGGGTGCAGGACCAAATGTGGGGTATGGCCCCAATACCCAATGCCCACGACCACATCCGGCTTGAACCACCGGTAATACCATTCTTTTTCCTGCGCCGATTCAAAATGGACCCCATGTGCGTCCACACCAAGTTCCAATAGGCCACGAAAAAGCAGATCTCCCTGTGTTGCAAGACCACCGGGAGAAGGAGGATAATCGTAAAGGACCAGAACTTTCATGTTTTAAATCTTAAGTGGGTTGTTGTTGAATTCCCTCGTGTTCCAACCATTTTTGAGCATCTATACGGTCATCGAATTTCCAAAAGGCTTCTTCCCTTGGTGTTGTTTTCGCTTCGAACCCTGTTTTCTCGAATTCGTATACTTCAGTAATTATCCGGTATTTTTCCTTCCAAATGGATTTTGGAATCGTTTGATGGATATTTGCAGCTTTAATCGCTTGGGGATAGTATTTTTTGTAGCCATCCTCAAAAGCAAAGGTCCACAGTTCATCGGTGGAAACTTTTTGCTCGCTCCATAACTCGATTACCGCCCTGCCTATTTCTTCATGACGTAGATGCCTCTTATATTCACCAGTGGGACTGTGCGTTAGGACAAGGTCAAAATTCTGCTTGGGAAGCAGTTTTAAAATGGCCTTTTTCACTACGTTTTTGTTGAGTGGTCTTTGTTCCGCGCTATCGTCCAGATTGCCCATACGGCCCTCAGCTTTATATATGGCAAGGGCTTTTTTAAATTTTGGGCCACGATCAGGGTCATTTTTCCGGCATAAACAGGCAATGAACCAATGATGCTCAGGATGCATCAACATGATTCCACCGCACCACAAGGTTTCATCATCGGGGTGTGCAACAATGACCAAGATGTCTTTTTTGTCTATGGTTTTGAGTGTTTTCATGGCGTTTTTGGGTTTACTCCATTTTCGATTTTTTGGCAACCGGAAGCACTGCGCCGGCCATTTCCCCGATAATGTTCACCAGTTCACTGCCCGTGGGCACCACTATTTTGGTGTTCGTCTGTAAGGATGTTTCCACGGCCTGCAGTTTCCTGAGGATTTGTGCGTTCCCGATAAAAAATTTATCGGCAGCTTCGTTTACGAGCTTTATGGCTTCGGCCTCACCCTCGGCATGGAGTATCTTCGCCCGTTTGTACCCTTCGGCTTCTTTTATTTTTGCCCTTTTTATACCATCGGCGACTGTTTCTGCCGCAGTGGCGGAATCTATGGCCGCAATTTTTTCGTTTTCGGCCTTTACCACTTTGTTCATGGTTTCCTGCACATCCTTGGGCGGGTCAATTTCCTTTAACTCGGTCCTTACAATTTCAATGCCCCAACCCATGGTTTCCGTATGGAGTGTTTTGTAAAGCTCCGCGTTGATCTTGCCCCGTTCACTGTTGGCCGATTTTAAGGTCAGTGTACCAATGATGTTCCTGAGCGTTGTACGGGCAAGGTTTACGATTTGATACCTGTAATCGTATACATTGTAAATGGATCCCTTTACACTTTCTTCGTTGTCCTTGACCCTAAAATATACTTGGGCATCCACACTGGCATTAAGGTTGTCATTGGTGATGATCTCTTGGGGCTGCGCGTCCACCATTTGCTCCGTAACGTTGACGATGAACATGCGGTCAACGATTGGGATGATCCAATGAAAACCAGGACCGGCAAAACTCGAATATTTTCCCAATCTTTCAATCAAACCCCTTTGTGTGGGGCGAACGATTTTAACCCCTATAAATAGAGCAATCAGTACAGGAAGAATAACCATGAGGTAGAGATACATGTCAGACGATTTTAATATTGTTGATGGGAAACTTTTATAAAATGGTATTACTCATAACCACTTTTAATAATGGTAGAGATCATTTTAAATCGCTCGTTGGCCTTAATGGTATTTCTGGAATGGGCAGGGATGATAATGGACTGTCCGGTTTCCAAGGTCTGTGAATTACCATCGATCAAGATTTCGGCCCGGCCCTCGATGATTTGGATGAACGTATCGAAAGGCGATATTTTTTCTGTTAGGTTTTCGCCTGAATCAAAAGAGACGGCAGTAACATTTCCAGTGGTTTTTTTTATAATGGTCTTTATGACCACGGCATTGGGGACATATTCGATGATTTCGACGATAATAAAGACTTTTGATTTTTCGACATCTACATTTTCCATAGCTAAGACTTTATGGGAAGGAAGGAAGTGGGGCTTTTATTCCCTCATTCAACCAGAATAAAGGTGCGGAATCTTTAAGGATAATGTATTACATGGGAAAGAGGAATAGTTGCAGTTTTCTCACATTTATCGTGGAGTCAAGAGTTGGAGAAGTAACCTCTTTGTTGCATACCGAAAAATTTGAAATGGTAATTTTACTTTTCCGAAGCAATCAAAGATCCTCCAGGTTTTTAAGACGCTTCTTTTTTAGTTTTTTATAATATGAAGGCGTTAGTCCCGTAATTTTTTTAAACTGGTTCGATAAATGTGAGACACTGCTATAATGCAACAAATAGGATATTTCGGTCAGGTTCAACTCATCATAGAGCAAAAGCTCTTTTATCCTTTCTATTTTATGGATGATTATAAATTGCTGAATGGTGATTCCCTTTACTTCAGAAAAGGTATTTGCCAAATACGTGTAGTCATAGCCTAATTTTTCGCTGATGTAATCGGAGTAGTTCACCTTGGGCAGTTCATCCGAATAATGGATCATTTCGAGGATTACCGCCTTGATTTTTTCAATGATGATCTTCCTTTTGTCATCCAGAAGTTCTAGACCATATTTCTTAAGGTTCTTACGTAAAGCATCTCTTTGAAAATCAGTGATGTATTCCAAAATCTCTATGGTTCCAAGATCTATATTGACATAATGGAGCCCCAGCTTTTTTAGTTCTCCCTTGACCACCATCTTGCAACGCAAGCTCACCATGTATTTTATATATAGGAACATTGTTCTTGAATTAGTTGTTCTTGAGCAAGCGAAGCGAAATGGCCGTTAATACGTGATTTATACAACTCTTTTTGGAAATTATATAAACACCAGGATGGGATATATACTTACCTTTTAATGATATGAAAAGTAAGATTGTACATAACAAAAGAAAAGATAATCAACTGATGCAAGAGATTCTTGATCTGACCCTTTCCTTTCAAAGGGAGTTCCCCTTAATTTACGACAATTTACTGGAAACACCACTATTTTTAAACTATGAAAACAAAGGAATAGCAGAAAATGAATTTGAGGAGTATTGCAAATTTCTTAAAGCACAGTTGCGGTTTTTCGAAAAGGGAAGCAGTATGATGTAAACCATACAGGATATAAACGCAAGCTATGATTGCTATTTATAGAGAATGTAATCCAAACCCTGTTAACCTATGATATATGTAATATTTCTGAATATTTCTGTAGCTAACTCCTGAACGGAATACACCAACTTTGTGTTGTTCATTTTTAATCAATAAACTAACAGTAATCATTATATGCTATGAAAAAGAATAATGTTATACAACTAATCCCTTGGAAAATAAGATGTTTCCTAAGACCGATATTTTATAACGGTACAAATGGAGCAGTCAAGATGGAGAAAAAAAACGACAAGGATTTTCCTTGGTTTGTTTAGACAAAAGAGGCTTCGGGAAGCCACATTATTTTGGCAAAAAACTTTCCAGTTTCACAAAATGCCAATTTAATTATCAAGTAATCGTCCCTGATTTTATATCAGAGTCTCAAAAAAGGGCAGGAACTAAAAAACACTGCCCCTTTTAATCCTTAAGCGCTAAACTCCCAAAAGGACGATTGCCTGCATAATTTTAGTTAGTCAAATCAATATTCAACGGTAAATCAATACCCAAATGCGAAAATGTTTCATCCTCTTCACCGTCTATGTGGCAATGCTGTTTTTAGAGGCCATGTTATAAAAAGTAAAATCAATATCAACTAAAAATAAGATCTATGTCCAAAGAAAAAGAAGGTAAGCGAAAATCAGACAAGACAACTCCTTTAAAATCACCTAAAGAAAAAAAGGCAGCCAAAAAGGCAAAACGGGATGCCAAAAATAGGTCGGAATAGAAATAGAAATACCACAATCCTATCATAAACCATGCAGACAGGTGAATTTGAAGAATCCATCACATTTAATCTGGCGGATATACTGGAGTTCAATTCCAATGCTATATTGGTCAAAAATATCAGTGTTCAGAACAATTGCGTCATACAGGCATTTGCATTTGATTTTGGTAAGGTATTGTCCCATAAAGAATCCCCTTTTATTCGATTCCTTCATATTATTGAAGGAAAGGCCGAGGTCGTCATAAACGGTAATTCCACTTTTATGCAGAGCGGGGATTCCATACTTATTCCAGCATTTGCTTCCAGTTCCATTGAAGCAAACCAAAGGTTCAAGATAATATGCGTCACCATAAAAAATGAATGACCCATAGACTTCATCGACACAAAAGCAGATTCAATGAAAAAGAATATCATAATAAATAGATACAAAAAAGGAGATTTTGTTTGCGCAAAGGTAAGGCCATATGTGATACTTGTGGTACGATTGTACATCCGTAAGATCTATTACTGTACCGTTCTGAACAACCCTAGCGTAAACGAATTGGTTGATTTGGACTGTGAACTTAAGCCGTATAGAGGTAAGTTATCGATTCTAAAACAGATAAATGATCATCATTGAAATTGAACATGGAATCTATAATTATTAAGTTCGTTCTAATTCACTTAACGGTGGGCGGTATCAGAGGAGGGTACAGATACCTTATGATTAAAAAATACCAATACAATTACTATCACCACTCCATGAAAATTGTAGGTAGATTGGCTCACAATTGGTTGTATGGAACTTTCAATTCAACGACCCTTCTAATCTCCGTTTTCTTAACTTTCTTTCTGTTCTTAATTGTCAATCTCCATTAGTGCCTACACTATTGGAAAGGTCGTATTTTACGGAAGATAATAATTGTGCAAAAGAATTCATTATCTTTTTCACCATAAATTGTAACTCGGTATATCCATTTCCTACTGAACGACACCATAATTCCGACCCATATTGAAATAGCATATGTTTAGAGCCACTAAAAACGGACATTTTGAACCATCCTGTTTTTTGATTTAAAGGATGATTTTTCAATCACTTAATTGTGTTTGTAACATGCTTAATTTTTCCCGGCGAAGGTGGTATACTAGGTCCGGTGTGTCCAAAATCTTGCTGTCAGACCATTTTTTTTAACAAAAAATGCCCTTGGCTAAAAGGGCATTTTTCACATATAACAATATTATATGGGTATGAAATGGGTTACATCTTCAATCGCATAAAAAGTTCATGTGTATTGTTGTCCAACCCATCGATGGGGTTTTGGATGGAGGTCTCATAGGCGTAGCCCAGATTGAAACCGTTGCTGATATTGAACAGGAACAGTCCACTAATGCTTTCATCGTACCTGTAGCTGGCCCCGAACTCAAAGCGTTTGCCAAAGTCCAGGATCCCCGTCAGTTCCACCGATATGGGCGATGCGTCCACATAGCGCAGCATCCCCATGGTCTTAAGGTCTAAGGTCCTCCCCAGCAAAAAGGTATATCCTCCGCTCAAGTAGGCGTGCATGCGGTCTACACCAAGGTAGGCATTGCCATCGCGCTCTTGTAGCCGTTCCGGGGTCAACAATTTTGGGACGGACATGGATGCAAAATACCTGTCGTGCTTTAAATAGATCCCGGCACCGACATTTGGAGTAAAACGGCTATCGTAATCCATTAAGGCACCATCCTGACCTACACCGTAGGTCACAAGACCATGGGTATTGGCATCATAAGAGTTGGCACTTCCCTTGATACCAAAGTAGAGCATATGGTCCGCGTCCAGTTGGATGTTGTACGACACATCTATGGCCACCCAGGTCTGTTGCTCGATAAAGGTCTTGTCGTGGAGTATGGAGGCCCCAAGTCCAATGTTCTTGCCCACGGGCATCCCAAAAATAGCGCTTTGGCTCTCTGGTGCCCCTTCGATTCCCGCCCATTGACTGCGAATCCCCAAAGAGAATTCGGCAGCCTCTGAACTTCCCACAAAAGCGGGGTTGTACATGTTCATGTTGTAACGGTAAAAGGTATAATTCGGGTCCTGCTGTGCGCTTACCGAGACGGAAAGCAAAAGGAACAGGATCAGTAATTGAATGTTATTGAAAAGTTTCATCTGTTTTGTATGGTGTTTTTGCTCTTTTGGCATTAATAGTTTATGAATATCCAACCCTGGAGCGGTGTACTTCCATCGCCCAGGTTGATGATGTACAAGTAAGATCCTGCAGGGAGTTTCTCCTTCCTGTCTTTGTAGAAACCTTCCCAGTTGTTTCGGTATGATTTGGTGCCGAACACTTCGTGGCCCCAGCGGTTGTAAACTTTGACCACATTGTTGGGGTAGTTGTCGATTCCGGGTATGATCCAAGCATCGTTGTTGCCATCACCATTAGGGGTAAAAGCTTGAGCTGGTACCAGTGAAGGTTCTTTACTTGTTGGGAACGCATCATTCACATCCGCAACACCATCATTGTCGTCATCTTCATCGGTACTGTCAGGAATGCCATCACCATCGGTATCCAATGGCCTGCTGGATGCATCCGTAGGATTGGTTCCTTCGGTCAATTCCACTTCGTCGGAATAACCATCATCATCATCATCGGTATCCGTATTGTCACCTGTACCATCTCCGTCTGTATCAATCGTCTCAGATGCATCATTTGGGAAATCGTCTTCATCATCAGGTACCCCGTCGTTGTCATCATCATTGTCGACATTGTCTCCAAGACCGTCTCCATCCGTATCGGTATCGGCAACTCCGTCATTGTCGTCGTCCGTATCGGCATTATCGCCAATACCATCGCCATCAATATCGGAGTCTTCGCTCGGGTCATGCGGGAAAGCGTCCTCAGAATCAGGCGTTCCATCGTTGTCGGCATCATCATCAGCATTGTCACCCGTTCCGTCACCATCGGTATCGGTATCTTCGGAAGGATCCAATGGGAAGGCGTCCTCAACATCAGGGGTACCGTCATTGTCATCGTCTTCGTCCGCGTTGTCGCCCGTTCCGTCACCATCGGTGTCGGTATCCTCCGAAGGATCCAATGGGAAGGCATCCTCAGCGTCAGGGGTACCGTCATTGTCATCGTCTTCGTCCGCATTGTCACCCGTTCCGTCACCATCGGTATCGGTATCTTCCGATGGGTCCAATGGGAAATCATCCTCAGTGTCAGGCGTACCATCCCCATCATCGTCTTCATCATCTTCATTGGGAATACCGTCACCATCAGTATCTTGGGAGGCATTGATTCCTGCTGTGTGTGTATCTGCACTTAAGGCATCATCACCATCCTTTACCTTAAACAAGAAAGAGGTATAGGATGTGCCATATTCCCCATCTGCTGTTGTAAAGACAAGTAGGCTTACATCATCGATCATATCATTTGCCTGAGCCGGAGAGCCATTGTATTCCAAAGTACCCTTCGTCGGAAGTGAAATCAATTGTATACCATTGAAGGTGTCGCCTGCATCAGCATCTGAGAAGTTGAAATCAGCGGTTTTAAAGGTATATCCTGAATCCTGAACCACTACCAGGGTAATATCGCCACCTGTTGGAGCGTCGTTAACATTGGTGATGTTCAATGTGACGGTCACCGTCCCTGAAAAAGAAAGAGCATCCTCAAAATTATAGCTAAAACTGTCTGTCGCCGATTCGTCCCCATTATGCTCATAGGTAAAGGTACCATCAGCATTAAAGGAAAAGGAGGCCGCATGGGAAGGGTTGGTTATGATATGATATACCAGTTCATCTCCATCGATTTCAACATCGTTGGTGGATACATCATCGTTCAATGTCGCATTTTCATCCAGATTGAAACTGTCATCGTTCGCCACAGGCGCATCATCGGAAGGTAAAATGGAAAGTGTAATGTCTGCAGTCACCTTTTGGCCTTGATCATCCAATTCGTAGGTTACGGTATCGGTACCATTTTCATTGGCATTAGGCGTATAGACTACCTGATTGCTGCCATTGACTACGGCATTTCCTTTGGTTCCCTGCGCGGTAATGGTGATCGTTGGTGTGGCGCCCATGTCGTAAACATCGTTGTAGAGCACGTCGATGGGGTCCGACACGGTATCTTCATCCAAAATCGCCAGATCGTCATCGGCACTTACGACAAGGGTGATATCGTAAGGGCCAAAAGTAGCGGTCCCAACATTTCCTGCATTATCCTTTACTTCGGAATGAATGTACCATCCTGACCCTCCTGCGTTAAACGAAGTGGTTTTGGACTGGCTATTGCTCCATGATGTCCATGCAGCATGGTCCGTTACAGGTGCCAAGGCACTTTGGATTTTGGCAAATCGCTGCACATCAAAGCCACTGCCGCCATTCTCATCTTGGAACACCAACTGAATGTCTGTATTGGTGTCAAGACTTCCATTGGCAGGCGTAGCCGTAACGGTTGGATCGGTATTGTCGTCCACAATGGTAAGTGTGCGGTAGAACGGCTCGGACCAAACTCCTGTATCGGTCTGTGTCCGTAGGCTTATAATGTAATCTGCCGAAAGGTTGTTGTAGGCCGAAAAGTCGAGCATGGGCGTACCGGCATTGTAGATTTGGTTGTCGGATGGGTTCCCGTCGGTATCGTAGGTACGTTGGGTAACGATCCATTCTTGTACAGATAGGGTTCTTCCGTAGGGGTCGACAGAGTTATCCTCAATGGCAATCGTCATGTTGCCAGTATACGTATTGATTAAATCGGGCAATATGTTAAACTGGGCAATCGGCAGGTCGGTTGCTCCTCCGGCACTGGCCGTTTTTTCCACATATATGCTCGTTGGGCTACTCCAGGCACCTTGGTGGTCCTGGACCCTTAACATTACCAGGTATTCTCCATCGGAGACTGAGTTCTTGTCAAACTGTCCAACGGTCCAATCATTGGTAGCACCGGCATCCACAGCTTTCCATTTCCATTCGGACTGTGCTATACCATTGTTGGCCCCTCCGTCCTGATCATAGGAGGTATTGTTGATGAATCCGGTATCCGCACTATAGGTGAAACTGGCCACTGGTCTTCTGTGAAAGAACAGGGTCGTGGGCGCCGTTGGCATATCTTCGAAAGTAAAGGAGTACTTCCCCGGTTTTTCATAAAATTCGGGCACATCTTCTAGATAGAGTCCATCCCAGGATACTTTTCCGGTATTGTTGTCAAAATGGGTCTCATCGTGGGTGATTTTCCATCGTCCCGAGGGATAGCTGGCGTTTGCGGTATTCGATTTCAACTGTGATGGGTCCACGTCGATTTCAACTGAGGTACCTGCAATAAAGAATTCGCCAGCGGTGACGGTTCCAAATTGGTACTGGTCATAAATGTATTGCGACATATCGTCCATCCAGGTTGACCAACTCCCGGCATCCCTGTTGATAAAGATACCTTGGGTATTGTTCTGTTGAATAAACCGTTCAAATTGTACTTGGTTGGCATTGGTGCCCCAACCGATGTAGTGGATATCCTCATTGATGGTACGCATCAAGATTTCGGAAAGATCTTGATCACTGTCAAAATCAGCAACCTCGATATCGTCCAAGTTCACGTTAAAACGCAGGGCACTATTTCTCCACTGTGGTTCGCGCAGTACATCCTTAAAGGCGCGCAGCTCCAGTTTCTCAATGCTAATGTCTTGAAAATAGGCGTTTTGTTGTTCGTGCACATAAAACCCGTAACTGCCCGAAGGGAAGGAAGTATCGGTAATGTCAAAGGATTGGATCCAGTCCGTTCCGGCATTGCCACCGCCACCTCTACGAGAAATTTTGATATCGTTCCCTGACATTTCTATTTTGAAATCGATTTTTTGACCATTGTAAAAGGCAGCAAACATATCGGCTCGATTTGCATCCCATCCATACGGTGCGGAGCCAGAGAGTCCGCTGTTGGTGTTTACGGCCAAAATGGTGGTAACCCCATTTTCCCTTTTTAGTATGGCCTCTGCCGGGTAACCGTCGCCGTAAGCATAGTTCATAAGGTTTCCGCAAGCAGTATGGTTGTCAATAATGTAGGCATAGAAATTATCGTTGTCCACCTTTCTGAAGATAAACCCAACTTCTGCGTGGATAAATGGCGACCCAGAAAGCCCAAAGGTGGCCGATATGGTTCCATCCGTAACAACTCCTGAAGGGTCGTACATGGCAACCCCATAGTTTCCTGAATTTCGGCGTACAAAATCGGCTAAAATTTGGTTGGTGTTCGTATCAAAACTGAAATAGTTACCAGTGTAGGTATTGTAATCAAGGTCAGTATGGGTATTTGGTGGTTCCGTCCCATTGAAGTCCATAATGTTCCAACTGTTGAAAATATCACCGGCATCAGCCTGGTCGGAGGAGATTGAACTCCGTTGAAAGGCTTCCACCCTTAGTTTGCCCAATGGGATTCCTTTGGCGTACATAGCCTGTTCCAAGTCGTCTTCAAAAGTGGAAAGATCCACATTTGCCGATCCCACGGTGACCATTACGTCCACATTTGGGCCCTGCTGTACCGTCATGTCCACTGTTTGGGCCTGTAGGGCACCACAGAGCAGAAAAAGTGTGAAAAGCGTTAGTGAGGTTTGAAAAAATTTTTTCATGGTTGGTTGTCTTATTTAAAGATTGTACTGTTGATTGGCTGGTTCATGGTAGTATGGTCAAAATCCAGGCTGCCATCCAAAACTGAACTACAGTTGGTGGGGACCCCGATATTGAAATATGAACGTTCACTAATCTGTTGTAAAAGATCAAGGCCTTCTGGATTGGATCCAAGATTGCAATCGTATACCAAAAGTTGGAGGTTGGTTCCTTGATATAGCCCCTCGAGCATGGACAATTCGAATTCTTGGTCAACTTTTTCGGTTGTATAGGTTATTCCACCAAGTTCAAAGGCATTGTAAATGGCATTAGCAAACAGGTGGATTTTTTGGACCGAAGTGTTTTCCAGTAAATATTCCCTAATGGTTTTCCAAGGATTGTTTTCCCGATTAATTTCCAATATGTCCGTGTTTGACGGGAGCCTATTCAGGACATCCTGTTTTTTGGAATATTGGGAATCCATTACGACAACATCGCTGGTTTGGGCCTTGGAAACTCCCATAATCAGGGAAGTGAGGAGCAGGAAGCTTACTAAAAATTTTAAATTGATAACGGTTTTCATTTGTTTATTGAGTTTTGGTTTTTGTACATGATTTTAAAAGGTTCAGGTTTGTTTTAGAAAAGACATGGATTGTCCTGGCCGCTTGTTTGCAGCTTTTTTCCTTTGCCTTGTATTTAGCTTTGCTAAATCAGGTCACCAAGGATTGTCTTAAAAAAGTGGATTGGAAGCGTAGTTTTTATGTCATATTACTAGGGAACTATTTTTGTTTAATTGAAAAGATTTTCCATTAGTTTTCTTTCAAAAGGAATTTGATCAGGTAATACTTTTCTTTCTTTTGCTTTAAGAAACGAGAGGTCCTTTTTTTTTAGTATTTAAAAAAGTTCCGGAAATTGACATATATCAAATTGTGGTTATTTTCTGACAAAAACGGGAGGATAGTAGGAGGAAATTACGGTATGTATGGATTGAGAAATGCTCTTCAATTTCCTTCGGAAAACTGTCGGTGGGTTGGAATCAAAAAGTAAGACTTAATTTATTTCTTTCAAGAGCCTGGATAAAGTCTCCGGCCTTATGGCCAAATAGGACGCTAAATGTTTTCGTGGGATTCGCCCGGCAACTTGGGGTTTCATGTTTTCCATATAGTAGGTCAACCTTTTTTGGGCATTGGGAATTCTTGCCAAATAAACCCTGCGTTCGGCAAGGATGTAATATTCTTCCAGCAGTATACGGTTTATGTGCCGCATTTCCGGAAAGTTATTTAAGCAATACTTGTAGTCTTCATATTCCATGTAATCACAATGGGTTTCTTCCAGGCTTTGTATGTTTTCTTGGCAAGGTTCATTTCTAAAAAAACCGGTAATGGAGGTGAATACCTCATTTTCGGTGTCCACCCAAGTTGTTAATTCTATTCCGTCGCTTACAAAATACCCGCGGACCATCCCTTTTTTAATAAGATAAAGACGATTGCAAATTTCTCCGGCTTTGCTGATGTGTTGGTTTTTCTCGAAGGAACAACTCTTGATATGCTGAACTAGATATTTTTTTAGACTGGGGCTTAAGGGATAGATTGAGTTGAGAAAAAAAATGATAAATAGATTTTTTTCTGTATTCTTTTTGGGCAACATGTAACAGATTAGTTAGGTTTTTGTTTGGTTCCCAAAAATACGACTTGTACCATTCCAAACCCTTCCAGATTTGTGATTTTTATAAAGAATCAAATTGTAAATACACGTGGCATTGTTAGCCTTAAATCCTTTTTCTTTGCCAAAAAAGGCAACTTTTTCTCTAGCCTGTTGATACCCAATCTTTAGGACAGTTTTCCTTCAAATTCAGATACATATTCATGTTGCTTTTTTAAATATTTAAGCGGGTATTTCATAAGCTATAGACCGGTGTCTCCTCCTGTGATTGTAATAGTCGAAGTACTCAGCCAATAGCAAGTAAAGATCCATGTGGAAGAGGCATATGTTTAGAGCCACTAAAAACGGACATTTTGAACCATCCTGTTTTTTGATTTAAAGGATGATTTTTCAATCACTTAATTGTGTTTGTAACATGCTTAATTTTTCCCGGAGAAGGTGGTATACTAGGTCCGGTGTATCCAGTATGTATACAAATGGTGGGAATTTCCGGATGTTTGTAACCCGGGGTTCTCTAAACCCCGCCCCGGGTATAAGTTCGTTGTATTGCCTGTAAAAATCATGCAGGGAAGAGGGAAAAACAGGCCGAAACAGTAGGAGGTGTACAGGGGCTAAAAGCGGTTCTGTCTCCCTCTGGGTGATAGCCCGTTCGAGTATCCGGATGGCGGGAACTTTGCCTTGTTTGTAACCCGGGGTTCTCTAAACCCCGCCCCGGGTATAAGTTCGTTGTATTGCCTGTAAAAATCATGCAGGGAAGAGGGAAAAACAGGCCGAAACCGTGGGAGGTGTACAGGGGCTAAAAGCGGTTCTGTCTCCCTCTGGGTGATAGCCCGTGCGAGTACCCGGATGGTGGGGACTTTGCCTTGTTTGTGCCCCGGGGTTCTCTAAACCCCGCCCCGGTAATAAGTTAGCTGTATTGTCTGTAACTTAACTGCAGGGAAGTGGGAAAAAGCTGAAAGCCCTGGTAGGTTGCCCAGTGGCGCGGGTTGGAAACCATGACGGTTTCCTAATTGGATCCATGGGCTTTTTGCACAGGACGCACCTTAAAATACCAGTAGCCTAAGGCAACGAGTACAAACTCAAAGGCAATCAACCAGAAATCTGCCGAGCCAAAAAAACTGGCATAACTGCCACCGTAGGGAATCATCAAAAAAGGGACGGTGATCAGGGCGTCCAAAGTGGCACTGGCCAACAGCAGCAACAAACCGAGTTTTATTCCGTGGGTGGACTTTGCTTTGCGGTAATACAACCAGGCCCCCAACCAAACCAGTGGAGGAACCACCAGGGCCAACCCGATATTGGCCTGTAAATAGCGATTTTCCATGAACGGCACCTCATACAGGGCCGTAAAGGCAGATACTCCAAGGATCCAAACCAGGATTCCGATAGCCAATGCTCTTACTGTTTTCATTTTTCCTGTTTTTTTGATTACAGGACAAAGCTAGCGGGAAGGCAGGGCCTTGATTTATTCTAAATGGAGAAAGATTTGTTTGAAAAGGAGTGCGCCCGGTCTGGCCGGGTATGTAATCCGCGTACCCAGGCGCATTACCCTACCCACTGAATCCCCAAATGCGTATCTTTACCGCATACCAATTGGATGCTCTTTGCGCCATGCTAGCCTTAGGGAATCCGTTATTGCCGGAAGCTCGGCCATAAAATGCAGCAACCAATGTACACAAAGACCATCCATCCCTAGTACAGTGAATAAAATGAGGAAGTTTGCCATAACATTTGCTATCCTGCTTTATGCCATTGCAGTCCCTGTTTTGGAAATCAACAGCACCCATGTTTTTAATCCGGACTGAACACCCCATGTCAGGATTCATGAGGTATGGCAGTTAATCACCAATACGGGCATTGGCATGTTGTGCCTGTGGCTGGTATGGGTACAAAAGGAGACAAAGATCAGCGCAATTCTGAGTTAGCTGGTTACCGGAGGTTTTTTGCTTGCCTTCCTGTTAAAGGACTTCTACGGCGGTTCCATGAAGTATTTGGATGGCAGTGAAAAAACGCTGCTGGGGATCAATATCGGAATTGCAGGGTTCGGGATGGCATTTCTACTAGTCTTCATTGCGTTGTTCATGAATACCAGACCACCAAAGGTCCCCTGAAAGTTTTTATGGCGCAGTTGCTGGGAATGCCCTGGAAGGAGCGAATTTCCAAATGTTTGCGTTACTGGATCCCCCCCCCGGGCTTAAGTTACCTGCATTGCCTGTAAAAAAATGCGGGGAAGGGGGAAAGACGGGATGACACCTTACGGGGCGTACCGGGACTCCGGGGGTTCTACCAGACCGTGGTCGTTACAACAAGATCACACAGTTTCATAAGTCTGCGGGATCAGGTTGACCGGGCACTTTTCTCGTTAAACCCAACCCTTTCTTCTGGCAAAACCCAAAATTGCCATGACAGCGACACCCATGGCCACCCCCAGGGCGATATACAAAGCAATATCATCTGTGGTAGCACCGTAGGCCGCTCCGAAAGCCCCTCCAAAGGCAGCTCCCATTACAATGGATTTTTCTTGTTGATTTCTTTTTTCGGACATTTGTATGTTTGTTTATATGGGGTTAGTGGCCTACATCATTGGATTATTACACCCCAGTTTAGTTTTTTTGTCACCACCAACGAGATGGCACGGAATGGCCAATCAGCATTATTTGGCGTTTATGTGCCACCCGCATATATCCGTATCCGTGCCATCTGCTGAAATCAGCGATATAAAGCGCCTTCGGAAGGCTTTTCTTCAAATTCCCTGATTTGTCTCAGGAACCCCAGGGCCTCATCTACCTGGCTGCCGCTACCCTGCAACCACCAGATCAACCATTTTTTATGGAGGTTTCTCGCCCTCAAAGCACGCGTCATCCCGATTGCGGCCAACAGTAACAAGGCCGTAATACAGGCATATACATAGAACATTTCATAGGGGAGGCTGGCCCAAAGGTCCACTCCGAACAACGCTTGAAAAACAATCGTCAGAAAGGCCGGAAAAAAAGGCAACATCCAGACACCTATCCCCAGGTTGTCCACCACGGCCATCTTCACGTTGGAAAGGTCTTTCTGTAGCTTAAGCACCGATGCGCCATAGTCAATTTCCAATATCAGTTTTAATTGCCTGATTGAAGAAAGCACAAGCAGGAACGAAAACAGACCCAGTACCATTCCCGAAAGTGCCGAGTACCATACCCCCCAATGTAGGACGGCAAAATACAACCCATATGATTGGATTAGTAAGAAAAATACCAGGGTACTGACTGGAAGATAGCGTAGTTTCTTAAGGGCAGATTTGGCCTTTTCCAGCCTGATTTCCTTAAGGATCCCAAGGTTCAATTTCGTGCTCGCCTCCAGGGCAGCCTCATGCTTTTTCCAAAGCTGGTCAATGGTTGTTTTATCCATGGTTATAATTTTTGAATGATTGTTTTAATTGTTTCTTGATCCGGCCTATTTTGGTTCCCATATTGCTGGCGCTAATGCCCATGGCCTCCGCGATTTGCGCGTGGCTGTTGCCATCCAGGTACACAATCAGGATTCCCCGGTTCAACGGGGGCATTTTTGCAATGAATGCACGGAGCCGCCGGAGATCTTCGTTACCTTCACCTTCCTATTGATCCACTACATGGATTGGTTTTTCGGGCATCGGGAGGAAATGTTTTTTCCGGGTCATATGTTTACGGTAATAAGAGATAGACACGTTCAGGGCAACCCTGTACATCCAGGTGGTCACTTTGACCTTGTGGTCAACATTCCCATAGCTTTTTAGGAGTTGCAGCATAATTTCCTGTATCAGGTCCTCTTGCTCCTGGGCCTGTGAACCAAATCGTTGGCAACCTTATAGATGAGTGCTTTATGCCGGTTGATAAGTTCAATAATTTCCGCTCTTTTTCCCATCATTCGAAGCTTCTCTCAATTTGCCGGGATATACGCAGGGTCGCCCGTTTTTGTCCCTTGCCAACAACTCCCTTTATATTCCTCATACTAAATATACTGAGGAAACCAAACCCCATCGGTAGAAACCGGGATACGGCTGTCCGGGCCTTCCAAATGTTTTGATTTTCTGTATGCAACTGGCGCATTCCGATGCTTTCTTTGTTGTATTAATCGCACAAGGACTATCAAAATCACACTTCTGAGGGGTTTTTTTAATTTGGACTACTTTTTCGCCGCAAAGAACGCCCCATGCAGGTAACAGGTATGGTATAGCCACGGTAGACGTTTTGAACTACGGATACATCGGGTTACCCGCGAGAAATGCACAGCACAACCATCAAAGCGCAAAACAGCAGCAGGGGGTGTGCCGGTTGGGGACAAAGACCGTTGATAAACCGGATCAGGTAATTGGATGCTTCGCGAGGATGTGGAAGACCCCGCGATCGGAGAGTGTATTTGAGGTAAAAATGAACAGGCCCTGATATTTTCCGGGGACTTTTAAAACGTACGAAATACATTTCTTAACTTAGACGGGAATTTCCGGGGACTTTCATAGCAGTCGGGTTAAGTTAAATAACTGGCATGGAAAAAAGGGACTATTATTCCTGCAATGACAAAATGTATGTGGCGACCGATTGTATTGTTTTCGGGTTTTCCGCGGATGAATTAAAACTCCTGATCTTCCAACGGAGGGTGGAACCCCATAAGGGGCAGTGGTCGCTTATCGGGAGTTTTGTAAAACTGGAAGAAGATGTGGACAGCGCGGCACAACGGGTGCTTTCTGAGATTACCGGCCTGGATAACGTCTATTTCGACCAGCTGAAAACCTATGGAGCTGCGGAAAGGGACCCGGGCTATCGCTGCATTTCGGTAGGCCAGTACGCGCTTATCCGGATTGATGAATACGACCGGGAGTTGGTTGAAAAACACGGGGCCTTTTGGTATAAACTGGACGAACTGCCCCCCCTCTGCCTGGATCACGACCAAATGGTGCGCGACGCCCTGAAGGAACTGAGGCGGAAGGCGCGCTACCAACCCATAGGATTTGAGCTCTTGCCTGAAAAATTTACCTTACCCCAATTGATCAGCCTCTATGAGGCCATTTATCAGAAACCCCTGGATTCCCGGAATTTCCGCAAGAAAATTTTATCCCTGAACGTACTTATCAAGCTGGACGAGAAAGACAAATCCAACTCAAAAAAAGGGGCCTTCCTCTACGAGTTCAACCATGCCAATTACAAAGCGCTGCTGGAATCGGGCTATAACTTTGTGCTGTGACCGTTAGCTCTGGGGCCCGCGCCTTTGGTGTGGGCAGCCCTATAAGGCCATGGGCGCATACCGGGCCCTCTACAACCCTTCAACAGTTCCCCACCTTTCTATGGAAAACGGGCGATAAAAAGGTGGCTACAGGATACCGGAATCCCCCTTTGGAGGATGCCAAAAAAACGCTTCGGCACCGACTATTTTTTTTCCTACTTTAGATTCGCGTAGCAGATACCGGACCTATGTACCTTCTGATCCCCACCGTTTTTATCCTGGGTTACTTTTTTATAGCCACCGAACATTCCATCCATATCAATAAGGCGGCCACGGCACTGCTCACAGGGACCCTCTGCTGGGTACTGTTCATCATGGGCCGCGAAAGTGTACTCCCTGCCATGCCTGCAGCAGAATCCCTGCATTTCATTGTAGAGGAGTTGCGGGAACACCTGGGCGAGATATCGGAAATCCTGTTTTTCCTCCTGGGGGCCATGACCATTGTAGAGATCATTGACGCCCATGAAGGCTTCTCGGTTATTACCCGGAAAATACGCACCGCCAGGAGGGTGCCACTCCTCTGGATCCTGGGGGTAATTACTTTTTTTCTTTCTTCGGTACTCGATAACCTTACCACGGCCATTGTGATGGCAGCCTTGCTGCGCAAATTGGTGAGTGATAAAAAAGATATCTGGTTGTTCGCGGGCATGCTGGTGATTGCCGCCAATGCCGGCGGCGCCTGGTCGCCCATAGGAGACGTCACCACCATCATGTTGTGGATCGGCGGTCAGATCACGGCACTCAACATTATCAAGGCGGTCTTCCTCCCCAGTATCGCCTGCCTGCTGGTTCCGCTGCTAATCGTTTCTTTCAGGCTCAAGGGGAGCATCCAAAGGCCGCGCGAAAGCAAGCCCGAAGAGGAAGATCCCTTTCGTATAACACCAGCAGAAAAAAACATCGTCTTTTTTTCCGGTATCGGCGCCCTGCTCTTCGTGCCGGTCTTTAAAACCGTGACCCACCTTCCTCCTTTTATGGGGATCTTGTTTGGGTTGAGCGTGATATGGATCATAACCGAGTTTATCCATCGCAGCAAACCCAGGAAGCAAAGGAAGGCCCTTTCTATAGCAGGGGTGCTGCAACGCATAGACACCCCAAGCGTCCTTTTCTTCCTGGGCATCCTCATTGCCGTAGCGGCATTGCAATCTGCCGGCCACCTCAATGGCATGGCACAGCTCCTGGATGAGAATTTCAAGAGCATGTATGTGGTGAATACGCTGGTGGGGGCCGCCTCGGCCATTGTGGACAACGTCCCCCTGGTAGCCGGGGCCATGGGAATGTACCCAATGGAGGTTTACCCGGTAGATCATCCTTTCTGGGAATTGCTGGCCTATTGCGCGGGTACGGGTGGAAGCATGCTCATCATCGGGTCTGCCGCGGGGGTAGCCATCATGGGGATCCTGAAAATTGATTTCTTCTGGTACCTCAAAAATGTAACCCTGCTGGCCCTCTTTGGCTATATCGCGGGGATCCTGGTGTATGTTCTACAGCATGGCTAACCCTGTTACCTTTCCGGATCAAACTGCAATGTATCCAGTTCCCCTGCCGTCCAGGGCTGTATTTTCCCCTGGGTACGGAAACGTATGCCCCCCACCGTCCTGCCGCTGAGCGGGGGATGGCTATGCCCCCAGGCATTGCGTATATAGGTAGCGATGGCCGCGATATCTTTGTCCTGGAGGGTAGAAAAAGAGGGCATGCTGGGGAGGATGTCCGGGATATTGTATTCTTTCCCGTTGACACGGACCGGTCCTTCCATGCCGTGCAAGAGGATCATGGCCAGTTTATGGCCTTCTCCCCCGACCCATTCAGACCCCTGCAGGGGGGGGGCAAACCTGTTCATGCCTTCGCCCTGGGAGCCGTGGCAGTTGGCACAAAGGTTTAAAAATTGCTGCCGGCCATTGGCCATTACCGCAGCGTCTATATCATAGGGGGCTTTTTTATCCGCGACGGGGGCTTGGGGTTTTCCGGGCCATGTAAAGCGGTGTTCCAGTTGTGCCAGGAGCGGTTCCGTAGTTTTTAGGTCATCCCGGAATAGTTCGGGTTTGGCCGCTAATGCAATACCCGTTGAATCCTCTGCCTGCCGGGCGTTCAGCATCCCATGGACAATGACCTCCCTTACCCAGTCGGCCCGGGGTTCGCCGCCTTTTGCTGCCCTGGTGAGTAGTTCCCGGATGTTGGCCATGTCGCCGGAATTGGTAATGGCTGTGGCCAGCATCTCCAGGAAAATCTCCCTATGCTGGCCGGGGCGCGCGCCCCGGCTTTTGGCAAGTATTTCGGTAAATAAGGGCATCTCCCGACCCTGCAGGCTGCTCATCGCCACATCCCTGGCCACAGGGTATTCCCCATAGCGGTCCAGGAACTGTTGGATTTTATCCAGGGCCGTTGCCTCAGGAATGGCACTACTGGCCAGGATCATCTGCATTTGCAACAGTGCGGGGGCTTCCGCGTATTCCGTGGCTATATATTGGCCAAGGGCTTCCCGGACCTTTGGGTCATCCCTGCCCAGGCGTTCCAGCACCCTTAGGGCCGACTGGGCGACATACACTTCTTCAGAGGCCAGCCCCCGTAAATACACGTCGGGATCCTTTATCCCGAGTCCTTCGAGGGTCCACAAGGCGTGCAGCTGCCCCAGGGGCCCACCGGATAGGACCATGGATTCGAGATCGTTTTTCAGAGACGGGTCTCCACTGGCAACCAGTAGCCGTTGTGCGGTGTCCCGGGTCCAGCCATTGGGGCTGTCCAGCAAGGCTACCCATTGTTTTGGAGCCATCTTCTCCAGGTTTTCGGGTCGCTCCGGCTTTTTTCCTCTGGCGGTGATTCTCCAGATGCGCCCCATATGGATGGGTTTGTCAAGTTTGCGTTCCAGGGTTATACGCCTTAGGTAGTCGGTCATATAGGGGCCGTGTTGTATGATCCCCTTGTACATGTCTACTACATAAAGGGCCCCGTCGGGGCCGGGCGCCAGGGAAACAGGCCGGAATCGTTCATCCGTAGAGGCCAGGAATTCGCGGTCGGGATACGTGGCCTCCGCGCTGAGCATAAAGCCATGCTCCAGGATATTGTTTTGCTTGACCAGGTTGGCGGTGGGTTCACAGACAAAGGCATCACCGAGGTAGGAGGGGGGAAGGGCATCTCCCCGGTGGACGATTGGCCCGCAGGCGGAGGCAAACTCCAGCAACCGTCCTCCCTCATCCAGGGTTCCCGGGACATAGCCGCGGTTAACGGCCGTATTACTGCGGATGGGATAGATGGTCCTGTCCAGGGTAAGCCCATGGTCGATGCCACTGGTCGGCCTGTGGTTGGAATTTTTAAGGAGGCTGTTGGGCGGCACCAGGTCGGCATGGAGTTGTGACCAGTTGTAGTTATAGAAGAGGCGGCCTGCATTGTCGTGGGCGATGCCCCATTGTCCCCGGAATTCGGTTTCTTCTTTTACCCATTCACCATGGATACGGCGGTAGCGGTATTTTGATTTGGCGTTGTAGATCCAATTGTCGATTCCCCGCCACAGCCCATTGGCCGAATGCTCGGGCATCCCGATGCCCCCGTAGGTAGCGTCTACCAGGGTCTTTCGGTCGGCTTTGAAATCCCCATCGGTATCTTCCGCATACCAGAGGGGGATGTTTTCGGCGACGAGGATACCGCCATCCACCAGGCCTATCGCCCGCGGGAGCACCAGGCTGTCAAGGAATACCTGGCCCCGGTCCATTTGCCCGTCCTGATCGTCGTCAAACAGCACAGAAACCCTCCCGACAGGTTCCTGCTCCCCACTGCCTTCTATATCCTGCATAAAACCAAGCATCTCTACGACCCACAAACGGCCCCCGGCGTCAAAAGCGATGGCCACAGGGTCCTGTACCAGCGGCTCGGCGGCTACCAGTTGGATACTGAGTTCTTTGTCGGCCAAAACAAAGGTTCCCAGGGCCTCTTTTGGGCTTAGAGGAGGTGAAGGGCCCCTTTCGCAGGAAACAAGTACCCATGCGAATAGGAACACCATAGAAAGCAGTTGAGCAGGGGTTTTTAGAACGATCATGGTCCGCATCATTGTTTAATGTACCCAATAGGGTCAGATCAAAAAAGTGGCCAGGAAAACCAGGGTGGCGGCAAAGGTGCCCACAACCAGGGTGCCCAGGGTATATACTTTATAACCGGTTTTCACGTCGATTCCCGAGAATTGCGTGAGTATCCAAAACCCGCTGTCATTGGCGTGGGACACTACCATGGCCCCGGCTCCGATGGCGGAAACCACCAGGGCTTTGTCTATATCGGTATTAAACCCCAGGGTGGGTAACAGGGGGGCGATGATAGAGGCCGTGGTAATCAGGGCCACTGTAGAGGAACCCTGGGCGGTTTTGATGGCGGCACACAGTAGGAATGGCAGCCAGATTCCCAGGTTTGCGGTTGAGAGGGTGTCTGCCAGGGTAGCGGCGATTCCGCTATTCTGCAGGATGGTCCCAAAAATCCCACCGGCACCGGTAATGAGGATGATATTGGATGCATCGCCCATGGCCTTGCCCACCCATCCGGTTGCCGAGATCAATTGGGAATCGAACTTCTTTGGCAGGAGGAAGGAAAAAAGCATACCGATGATCAGGGCGACTACCGGTTGTCCGATAAACGAGAGGAATTTGACCCAGGCCAGCTGTTCCTGACCTTCCTGCAGGTTGAAATCCATCAGCGATTTCCCTACAATTAACAATATGGGGATCAGGATGGGGAGCAGGGATTTGAAGGCCCCGGGGGCCTGTGTAATTTTTTCGCGTATTTCCTCTTCGGTGATTTCCGGGTTGGGGTCTATGTAATACCGGGACCCCATCTTTTGGCAATAAAAAATGGCCAGGACCAGGGATATGGCCCCAATGATCAGCCCTACCAGCATTACCAGGCCCACATCGGCCCCGATGATTCCCGCCGCCGCAATGGGTCCGGGAGTAGGGGGTACCAGGACGTGGGTAATCATCAGCCCCAGGATCAGTGCCGTGGCTGTTCCCACGATGGAAAGTTTCGCCCGTTTGCTCAGGCTTTTGTTCAGCGGGTTCAGGATGATAAAGCCACTGTCTGCAAAAACGGGGATCGATACGATAAACCCAACGATTCCCATGGCGGCATGCACCCGTTTCTTTCCGATGATCCCCAGGATAAGCTCCGCGAGTTTAAAGGCACCCCCTGAATGCTCCAAAAAGGCGCCGATGATTACCCCGAGCACGATCACAATCCCGATTTTCCCCAGGGTACCGCCAAAACCGTCGTTGACCGATTGTATAACCATATCCAGGGTCATTTCTGAGAAAAGCCCGAAAAACAAGGCCGCCCCCAGCAAGGCAAGGAAAGGGTGTACATTGTACTTTGCCGTTAGCAGTATAATCAGCAGTACGCTTAAAAGCAATAAAAGGATGGAGATCATAAGGGATGGTTTTAGTGAGCGTCACGGGTTACGGTGTCGCCGGATTTTCCGGCGAGGAAATCCAGGTCGGCACCCAGGTGCGCCTGTTGCACGGTAGCGGTATAAAGGCTTACGTAACCGCGGTTGGTATGGGGTGCCGGCGGTGTCCAGGCCGCCTTGCGTTTTTCCAGTTCAGCGTCGTCCACTTCCAGGTGCAGTTTGCGGTTGGGGACATCCAGTACGATATGGTCTCCCGTCTGTATCAGGCCCAGTATGCCCCCGATAGAGGATTCGGGCGATACATGCAGGACGACGGTCCCGTAGGCGGTGCCACTCATCCTGCCGTCCGAGATACGCACCATGTCTTTCACCCCTTTTTTCAATATTTTCTCAGGAAGGTCCATATTGCCTACTTCGGCCATCCCCGGGTATCCAACAGGGCCTACCCCTTTAAGTACCATAATGCTGTTTTCGTCAATGTCCAGGCCGGGGTCGTCTACCCTGGCATGGTAATCCTCTATGGTCTCGAATACCACGGCCTTCCCCCTGTGGGTCATTAATTTTTCGGTGGCTGCCGAGGGCTTTATCACCGCCCCATCCTTGCAGAGGTTGCCATAGAGTACCGCAATGCCCGCCTTCTCCTGGAAGGGTTGCTCTATAGAAGCAATGACTTCCTTGTTGTAACATTCGGCCCGCTGGTTGTTCTCGCCAATGGGTTTCCCGTTGACGGTTATGGCATCGTTGTGCAAATGGCCTTTTAATTGGTTGATGACCACCGGCAACCCGCCGGCATCGAAGAAATCCTCCATCAGGAACCTACCGGATGGCATCAGGTTGACGAGCAGGGGGATATGGCTCCCCAGGGTATCAAAATCCTTTAAGTCCAGCTTTACGCCAATACGGTTGGCGATGGCGGTTAGGTGGATGATGAAATTGGTAGACCCCCCTACCGCTGCATTGAGTTTTATGGCATTTTCAAAGGCCTTCCGGGTGAGGATCTTAGACAACCGGAGGTCTTCGCGTACCATTTCCACGATACGCCGGCCCGAAAGCTGGGCCAGGGCTTTTTTACGCGAATCCACCGCGGGGATGGCCGCTGCCCCCGGAAGCGTCAGCCCCAGCGATTCTACCATACAGGCCATGGTCGAAGCCGTGCCCATCGTCATGCAATGCCCGGCAGACCGGGAAGAACAAATTTCGGCCTCTATCTGGTCTTCCTGGGTAAAACCTTCATTTTTGATCCGGTCCTTGAGGGTCCAAACAAATGTCCCCGAGCCGATGCGTTCCCCTTTGTACTTTCCGTTCAACATGGGCCCTCCGGGGACTACGATAGTAGGCAGGTCGACACTGCAGGCTCCCATGACGGTCGAGGGGGTGGTTTTATCGCATCCGGTAAGCAAGACCACCCCGTCCAGCGGGTTGGCCCGTATGCTTTCCTCCGTATCCATACTGGCCAGGTTGCGGAACAACATGGCCGTCGGCCGCATCAGGGTCTCGCCCATACTGGTGACCGGGAATTCAAAGGGTACGCCCCCGGCTTCCAAAACCCCCCGCTTTACATATTCTGCGAAGGTCCTCAGATGGCCGTTGCAGGGCGTTAGCTCAGACCAGGTATTGCAGATGCCTATGACAGGTCGTCCGCGGAAATAGTCATCGGGATAGCCCTGGTTTCGAAGCCAGGAACGGTGGATGAACCCTTGTTTCACATCGCCTGGGTTAAACCAATCTTCGCTTCTCAGTCTTTTTTTGTCTTCTTTTTTCATGGGGTAATCTTCTTTGGTGGGTTGTTTCAGGGAATAGCCTTAGGTCTAAAGACATTGAAAATATCACCTTTAAAGCATTTTGCAAAATGGAAGCATGGATTTTATCAGTATTCCCAAAAAAGTACCCGCGAAGCCGGTACGATAAACCGGTTTTATCTCCTTCCAGGCCATTCCGGCTGCCCGGGTGGGTCAACCATTGTGCCCCTTATAATTACTGGGGTTTTGCGTGTTCGGCAAGCAGCTGCACCACGGGGGC
>LXTR01000063.1 GCA_001683825.1 Flavobacteriaceae bacterium CP2B
CTGTTACAGCTTACATACACCACCTTTTCTGGTGCTATTTCCAGGATCTGGGAGACGACATCCTTATGCATTCCTTCACGGGGCGGGTCTGTGATGATTACATCCGGTTTCCCCTGGGTGGCGATGAATTGCGCATTGAAAAGCGCTTTCATGTCGCCCACAAAGAAGTGGGTATTGGTGATGCCGTTGTCTACCGCATTCTGACGGGCCGCCGTAATGGCATCGGGGATAGCTTCTATACCTACCACCCTGGACGCATCCCGGGCCACAAACTGCGCGATGGTCCCGGTACCCGTATAGAGGTCGTACACCAGTTCTGTTCCGCTCAGGCCGGCCAATTCCCTAACGGCCTTATATAGCACGTAGGCCTGTTCAGAATTGGTCTGGTAAAAGGATTTGGCATGGATGCGGAACTGCAGTTCCTCCATGGTTTCAATGATGTAATCCCTGCCGGTAAAACAATGTACTTCCTGGTCGTATAGGGTATCGTTGGGTTTTTGGTTGATCACGTAGAGCAGGGAGGTAACCTCGGGAAACGCCTGGCTGATATGCTCTAAAAGACGGCGACGGTGCGCTGCATGGTCTTCGTAAAACTGGACCAGGACCATGATCTCCCCCGTTGAGGCGGTGCGTATCATCAGGGTGCGCAACAGGCCTTTTTGCTTTTTGGGGTTGAAGAAGGTCATCCCATGGTCCAGGGCAAATTTTTTAACAGCAAGCCTGATGGCATTGGAGGGGTCTGCCTGCAGATGGCATTTTTTAATGTCGAGCACCTTATCCCACATCCCCGGAATATGGAACCCCAGGGCATTGCGGTCTTCAACCTCCTTACCGGAGGCGATCTCCTGCTCGGTCAGCCAACGGCTGTCGGAGAATGAAAACTCCATCTTATTCCGGTAGAAATAGGGCGAACTGCATCCCAGGATGGGCGAGATCTTTGGCAGTTCAAGGTGGCCGATACGGGTGAGATTATCGGCAACTTCCTTTTCCTTGTACTGCAACTGGTAGCGGTAGGCCATATCCTGCCATTTACACCCTCCGCATACCCCAAAGTGTTCGCATACCGGTTGGGTTCGCTTTTCTGAATATTTATGGAATTTGGTGGCAACGCCTTCAAAATAGGCTTTGCGCTTTTTGGTGGTAAGCACATCCACCACATCCCCGGGGACCGCGTTAGATAGGAAGATAACACGTCCGTCCGGGGCTTTGCCCAGGGCTTTACCCCTGGCGGCGGCCGTTTGCACCGCTACCTGTTCAAAGGTCAGTCTCTGCTTCTTTTTTCGCATAGGACAAATGTACTAATCACATTCGAGTTCCCAGGGGTATTCACACAGCTTTCTATGACTTTTTGAATTCCTGGCAAGAACCGGCTTCATCATCGGCCCCGGGCCACCATGGGAGGTAAGGAAATTACTGTAAATAGGGGTTTCAGGCCCTGTTATTTCGTGAAATATTTGCTACTTTTACGGCACTGCATTTGGATGATTTCTCTCCTAAAGAAGGAATGGCTTAAGTTGGAATTTAATTACGAAGATCATGTCTGTTATGGAATCAATCACTTCCAAGGATGCGATGGCATTGGAAGACAAGTACGGAGCCCACAATTACCACCCGCTACCTGTGGTGCTCAGTAGGGGAGAAGGGGTTTATGTATGGGATGTGGAAGGCAAGAAATACTACGATTTCCTGTCGGCCTATTCCGCGGTAAACCAGGGTCATTGTCACCCGAAGATTATAGGAGCCCTTACCTCCCAGGCGAAAAACCTCACCCTGACTTCCAGGGCTTTTTACAACGATATGTTGGGGAGGTTTGAAAAATACGTGTCGGAGACGTTTAAGTTCGATAAGGTATTGCCCATGAACTCAGGGGCGGAGGCTGTGGAGACGGCCATCAAGATCTGCCGTAAATGGGGGTATGAAAAAAAGGGGATCGCTGAGAATGAAGTCCTTATCGTGGTTTGTAAAAAGAACTTTCACGGCCGTACCAGCACCATTGTCTCCTTTTCCAGCGATAAGCAGGCAAAGCGGCATTTCGGGCCGTTCTCCGGGGGGTTTGTAGAAATCCCCTATGATGACCCCTCAGCGCTTGCCAAGGTGCTCGAAACACACAAGGATGTCGCCGGTTTCCTGGTAGAGCCCATACAGGGAGAGGCAGGCGTAAACGTCCCGTCGGCTGCCTACCTGAAAGAAGTGAAAGCGCTTTGCGAACAGCACCATGTACTGCTGATAGCCGATGAGATCCAGACGGGAATCGCACGGACGGGGAAATTACTGGCTACCTGCGGGGACTGCAGTTGTCCAGACCGGCATTGCAGCGGCACCCCCGAGGTAAAGCCCGACATCCTTATCCTGGGGAAAGCACTATCGGGAGGGGCGTACCCCGTTTCCGCCGTCCTGGCCAATGACCCCATCATGGAAGTGATACAACCCGGGACCCATGGGAGTACTTTTGGGGGGAACCCCCTTGCAGCGGCCGTGGGCATGGCTGCCCTGGAGGTGGTAAAGGAAGAGCAGTTGGCAGCGAATGCCGATAAACTGGGGAAAATCTTCAGGGAAGAAATGACCCGGTTTGCCGAGACTTCCCCGGTCGTGGAAAAGGTTCGCGGGAAAGGGCTTTTAAACGCCATTGTCATTAATGATTCCCCTGACAGTTCCACTGCCTGGGAAATCTGTGTGGATATGAAGGAGCATGGGTTGTTGGCCAAACCCACCCATGGAAACATTATCCGGTTTGCGCCCCCCCTGGTGATGACCGAAGCACAACTCAGAGACTGTCTTTCCATTATTAAGGAGAGCCTCGGGAAATTTGAAAAATTGCTGGCCCATTAAAAATGGGGACTCCGCAAAAAAAAACCGCACCTTGATAGGTGCGGTTTTTTTATGATATGTATGGCGCCTTAGGAGCGCACTTCTTTAATCCTGGCTTTTTTACCGGTAAGGCCTCGGAAATAGAAAATACGGGCCCTGCGTACTTTTCCTTTTTTGTTCACTTCCACCTTCTGGAGGGCAGGCATGTTGACGGGGAAGATACGTTCCACGCCAACGGTACCCGACATCTTACGGATGGTAAAGGTTTCGGTGGCTCCGGAGCCCCTCCTTTGAATTACTACCCCCCTGAAAAACTGGGTTCGGGTTTTTTCGCCTTCCTTGATTTCGTAATAAACCGTAATCGTATCTCCTGCAGAGAATTCGGGGAAGTCTTTTTTTGGAACAAATTCGTCTTCAACAAATTTTAATAGGGATTCCATCGTGCTACTGTGTTTTAAAGGTTGTTAAAACCAACATTCACGGACCTCGCCAGAGGTTGGTTTTAATCGACTGCAAAATTAGGGATTATTTGGTGATACACAAGTAAAAAAGGGTGTTTTTGCTGGAAGAACCCGGCAGTCCATACTCGATCCCGTTCCCGCCGCATGCCGGAGCCCTATTCGAGCAGGTCCGGACGCAGCTTTCTGGTACGTGAAAGGGCCTGCTCTTCCCGCCATTTTTCTATGTTGGGGAGATCGCCTCCCAACAGGATTTCCGGAACCTTCAACCCCTTGTATTCACGGGGCCGTGTGTAGACCGGGGGGGCCAGCAGGTTGTCCTGAAAGGTATCGGTGAGGGCCGATGTTTCATCGTTCAGGACCCCGGGCAAAAGGCGTATGATGGCATCGCAAAGGACTGCGGCGCCTAATTCTCCGCCTGAGAGGACATAGTCCCCGATAGAGATCTCCCGGGTGATCAGGCTGTCGCGAACCCGTTGGTCTACGCCCTTATAATGCCCACAGAGGATGATGAGGTTCCCCGACATGGATAGTTGGTTCGCCATTTTCTGATTGAGGGTGGCCCCGTCAGGGGTCATGTAGATGATCTCATCGTAGCTGCGTTCGCCTTTTAGCCGGGAAATGCATTTGTCTATGGGTTCAATCATCAGGACCATCCCAGCCCCTCCGCCAAACTGGTAATCATCTACCTGTTTATAGCGATTGTCCGTGTAATCTCTTAGGTTGTGCACCTGCACTTCCACCAGGCCTTTTTCAACAGCCCTTTTAAGGATGGAAGCATTAAAAGGACTCTCCAGCAATTCCGGCAGAACCGTAATGATATCAATGCGCATGGCGTTATTTTTCTCGATGCCCCGGAAGGGGGTTATCGGCTTGCCAAAAGTAGTGAAAACAATGCGAATCTTTTTCCCAGCCCAGGCGTTCGTACAGCAACTGTGCCGGGTTGTCTACCCCCGTTTCCAGCGCCAGGCCTTTATGGCGGGTCTCCCTGCAGTACTCCTGCGCCTTTCGCAGCAATAACGCGCCAATCCCGTTTTTCCGGAACGCCTTGGCTACAAACAAATCATTAAGTATATATAAGGGTTGGAGGCTTACGGATGAAAAACTCCGGAACAATTGGGTAAAACCCGCGGGCTCCGTATTCAGGTAAGCCATAAAAACAACAGACTCCCCCCTTTCCATGCGCTCGGAGAGGAACTTTTCGGATCCGGCCCTATCCGGGGCTTGTTTGTAAAATTCCCTGTACTGGTCAAACAGGGGGACCAGCTGGGGGAGATGCGTCCTGCCTGCCTTGATGATCGCTACCATATAAAAATGAAAAGGGGCCCGTTACGGGCCCTTTGGTTATTTTGATTTCCTGTATTTGTTGATCTCGTCCTGCAACTGCCTGCTGATGCGCTGTTCCCTTTCCAGGGCCCGGCGCCTGTGGTCCTCATACTCCGCTTCCAGGTCAGACAGGTTGACTTTGGCTTCCTGCGTTAGGTAATTGCTGCGCCTGAACTTATAGATAAATAGGAGCAACAACAGCAAAAGCCCCAGGATGATCGTCCAAAGGATAAAGTTGTAGCTGCCTTTGGATACCTGTGCCCCAAGCAATGACATGCTGTCTTTTTCTTCCGTTACCTGGCTGAGGTTGTCCGTGGTTTCCTTGAGTTGGTTGTTAAGGGAGGTAATGGTAGACTCATGGCCGGCTATGGTGGCTTTCAGCTGGGCCGCCTGGGTATTGGCCGCGTTAATGGAATCGAGTACGTTGGCGCGCAATTTATCGAGGTTGATCGTACGCACCACCTCATATCTTTTGCCTTCGGCGTTGTAATTGCCCGAACTCTTGTATACGTATTCAAACTGACTTTCTATGGTACCCCCGTCCAAGGAGGGCTCTGCTTCCTCCTGTTGGCCATACTGCCACTGAAATGACAGCAATGCCAAAAGCACGGTAAGTAATCCTAACCCTTTAGTGTTCATGTAATTGGTACTTAATGTTAGTAATTAGATTCAGAGATAGAACTAAGGTAGTTCAATAAACTCAATTAATAAAACAAAACGAAACTTAGCCCATGGGCAGGATCCGTCATTTTTACAACGGCGTATTTGCCACTTTGGTATAAGGAATTAATAATAGGTGAATCTTCTTACCTGGGCGATATACTTTGACAGGCGGATCACCTGGTGCGCGTACCCGTATTCATTGTCATACCATACGTACAGGATAATGTTTTTGCCCCCCGGGGAAACGATGGTGGCATTGCTGTCATAAATGGCGGGGGCAGAGGTTCCGATAATGTCGGTAGAAACCAGTTCATTGCTTAGGGAATACTTGATTTGTTCGACCAGGTCGCCTTCCAAAGCGTACTTTTTTATGATGGTGTTGATTCCTTCCTTGCTGGTCCTGGTCTTGAGTTCCAGGTTCAGGATGGCAAGGGAACCATTGGGTACTGGGACCCGGATGGCGTTGGAGGTTAATTTTCCCTCGAGCGAGGGCAGGGCTTTGGCCACGGCCTTCCCTGCACCGGTTTCGGTAATGACCATGTTCAAAGCGGCAGCCCTTCCACGACGGTACTTCCCGTGCATGTTGTCTACCAGGTTTTGGTCGTTGGTGTAGGCGTGGATGGTCTCCAGGTGCCCTTTTTTAATGCCCAGGGAATCTTCCACCACTTTCAGGATGGGGGTAATGGCGTTGGTGGTACAGGAAGCGGCAGAATAAATGCGGGTAGTATCCGGGTCAAACTCCGTCTGGTTCACCCCGTGGACAATGTTGGGAACATCTTTCCCTGGGGCGGTGAGCAAGACCTGGCCGGTTCCTTTAGATTGCAGGTGTTTGCCCAGGGAGGCCTTATCCCTGTAGGCTCCCGTATTGTCGATGACAAGCGCGTTGTCAATGCCATATTTGCGGTAATCGATTTCTTCCGGGGAAGCCGCACTGATCATGTGTACCGTAGTGCCGTTGATGATCAGGGCCTTTTCCCTGAAATCGGTTTCCACAGTGCCGCTGAACAAGCCGTGTACCGAGTCTGTCCGCAGCAAAGCGGCCCGCTTCTTCAATATGTCGTCGGTGAGTTCCCCACGGGTGACAATGGCCCTCAGCCGTAGCTGGTTGCCCTTCCCGGTCTTGGCCATGAGTTCCCTGGCGAGTAGCCTGCCTATACGCCCAAAACCATACAGGATGACGTCTTTGGGTTGAATTTCCCGGCTGTTTTGGGCCCCTTTGAGCTTATCAAGCACAAAGGCCTTCACATCCTGGTAGTTTTCCTGGGTATCGGTATGGTACTCGTAGGTGAGTTTTCCAATATCCAATTTGGAAGGGGGAAGGGGGATATCGTTGATGGCCCTGAGGAGCTCTACGGAGTCGAAGATGGAGATGGGCTTCTGTACAAACTCACCGGCATACTCATGCAGGTTGATGATATCGCTTACATTTTTGTCGATGATCTGGTTCTTGAAAAGCACCACTTCTATTGACTTGTCGTACCATAGGTCACTGATAATCTTTATGAATTCTGTGGTAGCCTTGCGACGGTCGGCCTGGAATGCCAATTCCTTTTCATAAGATTTTAAGGTATTCATGGTTCTGTTATTTTGGATGCAAAAGTATATATTTCAAACGTTTTCGAATGAATTATGGTATATAAAAAAACACCCCAGGGGGGGTGTTTTTTTTTAAGGTGCGGGTCTCTTACTGGAAGATGAGGCGCTCTTTTTCGCCTTTCTCGTTGATCATGGTGATACTGGTCTTTCCATATCGGGAGATACTTCCAAAGAGGGTCCTCGCTTCCTCTATATCATGGATGGCTTTATCATCGACCGCAATGATTACTTTGCCTTGCAGGCCGTAACCCCGATAGGTTTCGGGTACTCCGGTGATCTTTACCCCTATATCGGTCTTAAAGCGTTTTTTGTCTTCCTTGGAAAGGTTTTTGACCTTCAGGCCCATGACAGGGACTACAACTGACTGCCGCTCTTTGAGTTCCACGTCTACCACTTTGAGTTCCCCGTCCCTGTCAATGGTCACGTGTACGATATCGCCCGGCCGCTTGGTAGAAACATATCCGGTAAGGTCCGCGAACTTGTGTACCTTGATATCGTCTACCTTTTTTATGACGTCTCCTGGTTGCAGGTTGGCTTCTTCGGCCCCCGAATCCTCCTCAACGCCGTCAATATAGACCCCGTCGATCTCGTTGATCCCTTTTTCCACGGCATATGGGGTACTGAGCCTGGGCGAAGTAATCCCCAGGATACCCTTCTGTACATCGCCATATTCTAAAATGTCTTCGACGACCTTCTTGGCAATATTGCTGGGCACCGCGAACGAGTATCCCACATAAGAACCGGTTTGGGAGGTGATCGCGGTATTGATCCCTATGAGGTCACCATTAGTGTTCACAAGGGCCCCACCGCTGTTTCCCGGGTTCACCGCCGCATCGGTCTGGATAAAAGACTGGTTCCTTCCCAGGTCTCGGGCTTTGGCGCTTACGATACCTGCGGTAACTGTAGAGGTCAGGTTAAAGGGATTTCCAACGGCCAGCACCCATTCTCCTATCTTGGTATTGTCCGAATCGCCGAACGCCAGGTAAGGGAGCCTGTCGTCTGCTTCGATTTTGATCAGCGCAATGTCCGAATTGGGGTCTGTTCCGATGATTTCAGCCACATAGGTTTTGTTGTTGTTCAGGGTAACGCTTAATTCATTCGCCTTGGCAATCACGTGGTTGTTGGTCACAATATACCCGTCGGGGGAAATGATCACGCCAGACCCTGTTCCTACCTGCGAGCGCTGCCGGCTTTCTGAGCCATAAAAGAACTCGAATAGCCCGCCTGGCTGGCTGACGGTAACGTTTTTCACGTGCACTACGGAGTTCACCGTGTTTTCTGCCGCCACTGTAAAGTCTACTTCGTTGATCCCCGCACCCTTAAAGGAAGTTGGGCTGTTACTCGTAGTAAAAACAGGTATTTCCTGGTCCTCGGTGACCATCGCATAAGATGGTTTTTCAAAGAAAAGTTTGTAGGTCGTCAGGGTAATGGCCCCTGCGAATATCGAAACTATCAATAAACTGCTTATTCGTTTCATAAATACTGTTTTATGATGTTCATCGTAAAATTAAAAGTTTTTCAGGGCGGTTATTTCAGTTTAACTCCTTTTTAACTGGTCAAAATTCGATGAATAAAGTCCTATCTTTGTGCTACAAAACAGCTATGCGAATCGAATTTTACAAATACCAGGGCACGGGGAACGATTTTATCCTCATTGACAACCGCGGGGACACCTTCTCCAAAAAAGATACCAAACTCGTGGCCCTCATGTGCGACCGCCGATTTGGCATCGGCGCGGATGGCCTTATCCTGCTGGAAAATGACAATTCGGCAGACTTCAATATGGTGTACTACAATGCCGATGGGCGCCCCGGCAGCATGTGCGGCAACGGGGGGCGTTGCATTGTGGCCTTTGCCCAATACCTGGGCATAATTGGGGACGCTGCCCGATTCAGGGCCGTCGACGGGATGCATACCGCGACCATTGAAGGGGAAACGGTAAGCCTGAAAATGAATGATGTGACAGCCCTGAGGAAAAAGCCCCAGTACCTGTTCCTGGATACCGGTTCTCCCCACCATGTGCAACTGGTGAACAACCTGGGGGCCTATGGAGTGAAAACGGAAGGAGAACGGTTGCGGTACGGGCTGTACGGAAAAAAGGGGAGCAATATCAATTTTGTGGAACCCGCGGCGCGGAACACCTTTGCCGTCAGGACCTATGAAAGGGGCGTCGAAGACGAGACCCTCTCCTGCGGAACGGGGGTGACGGCCGTGGCACTCGCCATGCACCACCTGGGAAAGACCGATAAATCAAAGGTATCCATAAAAACCAGGGGCGGAAAGTTGCAGGTGATGTTCGAACCCACGACGGAAGGTTATAAGAATGTGTACCTGAAAGGCCCCGCCAAACAGGTGTTCAAGGGGAGCTGGCCATGCTAAGACTACGGGGGGAACATAGCTACCTCAGGGCCCTTGAACCTTCGGACCTGGAATTCCTCTACGAACTGGAGAACAATCCGGAGGTATGGGAGATCAGTGGTACAACGACCCCCTATTCCAGGCACACGCTTCAGAAATATCTCGACAACGCGCACAGGGACATCTATGAAGTCAAGCAATTGCGCCTTTGTATCGTCAACCTGGAGCACCGGCTCATCGGGTTCATAGACCTTTTTGAATTTGACCCCAGGCACCGGAGGGCGGGCCTCGGGATCGTCATCCTGGAAGATAGGGACCGCAACCGCGGGCTGGGGGCCGAAGCCATTTCCCTGATATGCCGCTATGCCTTTAGCGCCCTGGAACTGCACCAGCTGTACGCCCATGTACTCGAGGACAACCTCGCCAGTATACGCCTGTTTCGCAAAATGGGTTTTGAAACCACCGGCACCCGTAAGGAATGGATTTTATCTGGGGGCGTGTATAAAAACGAACTCCTGTTTCAAAAAATAAACCGCTGATGTATCTCCGCAAAATTCTCATGGCCATTGTGTTACTCGGGTTACTGGCCGCCGGTATAGTCTCGTACCTGATATATACTGCCGTTTTTGCGCCCAATACCAAAATGGAAGCCGATGAAGCCTATGTGTACATCCCTACCGATGCTACTTTTGAAGCCGTGCTCAACCAACTGCGGCCCCTGCTCGGGGATATGGACACCTTCCAGGCCGTCGCCAGGCGCAAGAAATATGTATCCAACATTCGCCCCGGAAAATACGCGATCTACAAGGGGATGAATAATAACGAGATCATTAACTCACTCAGGAGCCGGAATATTCCGGTAAGCATTTCCTTCAACAACCAGGAAACCCTGGCCGACCTCGCGGGGAGAATCGCCTCCCAATTGGAAGCCGATAGCTTGTCGCTGCTCGAAACAATGAGGGATACGGCCTATTTGAACGATTTTGGCCTTGACGCCGATACGGGGATTGCCCTCTACCTGCCCAATACGTACGAGTTTTTTTGGAATACTTCGGCCCGGGGCTTCCGTGAGCGTATGCTCAAGGAATACCGCCAATTCTGGAATCAGGAACGCAACGGCAAGGCTGCTGCCCTGGACCTGGAACCCTTGCAGGTGATTACCCTGGCGTCTGTGGTGCACAAAGAAACGGCAAAGGTAGAGGAACGGCCCAGGGTGGCCGGGGTCTACCTGAACAGGCTTGACAGGAATATGCTCTTACAGGCCGACCCTACCGTCATATACGCTATCAAACAAAAAACCGGGAATTTTGACACGGTCATTAAGCGGGTGCTGTACAAAGACCTCGAACTGGACTCGCCCTATAACACGTACAAGTACGCCGGACTGCCACCAGGCCCTATTACCATGCCCGATATTTCGGCCATTGATGCGGTTTTGAATGCAGAAAGACACGACTATCTGTATTTCGTGGCCGATGTCGAAAATTTCGGCTACCATAAGTTCGCAAGGACGCTGGCGCAGCATAACCGAAATAAAGCGCAATATGTCCGTTGGATCAACGAACAGAAGATCAACCGCTAGGCTATTTGTCCTTAAATTCCTACGACTTACCTAAAAAAGCCTGCTTTTTAGGAAATTTTAGGATTTTTTGAGGAAAGGAGGGCTATCTTTACCCCGTGAAATTTAAGCAGTCCGTTTTATCGGACAGAAGTCTTAAGAAATCATACTGAATGAGAAAGTGGATAAGTATCATTTGTCCTCTTATCATGATCTTTATTTTTACGAGTTTTGGAGTAGACTCCAATCCGGATGTTAACGTACCGGAAAACTTGAAAGTAAAGGAACCTACGGTGGTTTCGCTCCCCAAAAACGAAACCGGATTGAACCCTCAACGCGTGGCCCCTCCCTTTTTGGGGAGTGCGTACAATGGCTTTAAAGAAGCCCTGGCCTTTAAGGAGTCACAGGGCAATTATTTCAGAATCAATACTTTTGGTTATTTAGGCAAGTACCAGTTTGGTATCAGCACCCTTCAATTGATGGGGGTGTACAATGCCACCCAATTCCTTAACGACCCCTTGTTGCAGGAAAAGGCCTTCCATGCCAACATTGCGAGGAACAAATGGATCCTGCGCAAGGACATTGAAAGGTTTGAAGGTAAACGTATCCGGGGCGTAGAGGTTACCGAGTCGGGTATATTGGCCGCAGCCCATTTGGCGGGGGCGGGCAATGTAAAGAAATACCTGCGTTCTTATGGGCAGGAAGATGTGGAGGATGCCTACGGCACCAGTATCTCGGAGTATTTGCATAAATTTTCCGGGTACGACCTTTCCAAGGTCTACGCCATGCGAAATGCCAGGGTATAGGCATTAAGATGATATGAAAACAGCCCCGGGTTCTCCCGGGGTTTTTTTTTGGACAGGGCCGCGGGATCAGGCCTGGAAGAGAAAGATGGCCGGGCGCTTATGCAGGGATTCCGGGCTTGTTTCCTTCCATGCCGCGACCGTTTTGGTGGCGATATACTCCGTAGGGAGGGTGAGGTCACAGGCTACGCACAACCGGGTCTGAGCCGAAAGGGTTTTCAGTAAATCGGCCATCAGGGTGTCATTGCGGTAAGGGGTTTCTATGAAGATTTGGGCTTGTTGTAATTCTTTGGAGGTTTTTTCCTGGCGTTTGATGGCCTTTTTGCGTTGAGCCCCGTCGATAGGGAGGTAGCCGTTAAAGGTGAACGATTGCCCATTGAGCCCACTGGCCATGAGCGCAAGGATGATAGAAGAAGGCCCTACCAAGGGAACCACCCGTATATTTTTTTCATGGGCAAGGCGCACCACTTCTGCCCCGGGGTCGGCTATGGCCGGGCAGCCGGCCTCTGACAATATGGCTACCGGGATCCCTGCAAGGCACGGATCCAAAAAGGATGGAATATGCGCTTGCTCTGTATATTTATTCAGGGTCTCCATGTGGAGGCCGGGCTGTGACTTCCTGGGACTTATTTTTTTAATGAAATGCCGGGCCGATTTTTCATTTTCGACGATATAGTGGTCTATGCGTTCGATAGCGCCCTTGATAGCGATGGGCAATACTTCAAGGGGCTCCGTGTCGCCCAGCGTGGTGGGGATCAGGTATAGGTTGCCATAAACCGCCTTATGTTCGTTCATTTGCCAGAATTTTTGGATTCCATTTGTTCGCTTATCGCATGACAGGCCCTGGAAATCAACTCAAAAACTTCTGCAAAACCCCCGGGCCCTCCATAGTAAGGATCGGGAACTTCACGGGTTTCAACCATCGCCTCGTCCAGCAGGAGCCGCACCTTGTTCAGTTCTTCCTCAGAGCGCGCCATGCCTTGCAGGTGGCGCAGGTTGGCCAGGTCCATCGCGTAAATGCGGTCGAAGGACGCGAAATCCGCCGAATGGAACTTCCTGCAGCGTTGGCCGCTGATGTCGAGGCCGTATTTCCGGGCAACCGCAATAGAACGTTCATCGGGCCTGTTGCCAATATGGTAACCGGCGGTGCCCGCAGAATCAACTTCCACGGTCTCAGGATCTACCAGGGAACGAAGGATGCCTTCCGCGAGGGGCGACCTGCAGATATTTCCGAGGCATACCATCAATATCCTGGTTTTAGCTTGTTTCATAGGCATTTTCTGAGCATGTATGGTGCCCAAAGACTGTTACCGGCCCGAAAATTTTGGCCCGGGACCCGCATCAACCCGGTTATTCGAGGCAAACTCAGCGGTGGTTATGAAAATTTCTTGGTAAGGTCTTCTATATACTTTCGGAACTGTTTGTCCGTCTCGGCCAGGTTGTCTACGGTCTTACAGGCGTGCAACACGGTAGCATGGTCCCGCTTCCCTATCTGTGAGCCGATACTGGCAAGGGAAGCCTTGGTGAATTTCTTGGCAAAAAACATGGCCAATTGCCGGGCTTGAACGATATGGCGTTTCCTGGTTTTAGACTGTAGGGTAGCCACATCCATTTCAAAATAATCCGATACCACCTTCTGGATGTAATCGATGGAAACTTCCCGCTTGGTATTCTTTACGAATTTTTCTACCACTTCCTGCGCCAACTCCAGGGTGACCTCCTTTTTGTTAAAGGAAGACTGGGCAATAAGCGAGATGATGGCACCTTCGAGTTCACGGATATTCGTCTTGATGTGTTTGGCGACATAGTCGACAATCTCATCCGACATTTCAACCCCGTCACGGTACAGCTTGTTCCTCAATATTGAAACCCGGGTCTCGTAATCAGGGTTTTGCAGCTCTGCTGACAAGCCCCACTTAAAACGGGACAACAAGCGTTGCTCTATATCCTGCATGTCTACCGGGGCCTTGTCGGAAGTAAGGATTACCTGTTTCCCATTTTGGTGCAAATGGTTGAAGATGTGGAAAAACACATCCTGGGTCCCCGACTTGCCGGAAAGGAATTGGACGTCATCAATGATCAGCACATCGATCAGCTGGTAGAAGTGGATAAAGTCATTACGCGTATTCTTTTTGACCGATTCTATATACTGCTGCGTAAACTTTTCAGCGGAGATATAAAGTACGGTACGCTCCGGGTACTTGTCTTTGATTTCCACCCCAATGGCATGCGCCAGGTGCGTCTTTCCAAGTCCGACCCCGCCAAAAATCAACAGCGGGTTAAAGGAGGTGCCCCCTGGCTTGTTGGCCACGGCCATGCCCGCGGAACGGGCAAGCCTGTTGGAATCTCCCTCGAGGAAGTTATCAAAGTTGTAGCTGGGATTCAGCTGGGATTCAATCTTTATATTGCGTATCCCCGGGATGACAAAAGGATTCTTTAATTCGGGGTTTTTGGATTTAATGGGCACATCCATTTCCTGGGGGGATACATTGCCGCGGTTGGCGCTGGGAATTTGTTCGGTAAAAGGTTCCCGGTTGCCATAGGTGTTCTCCATCTTGATGATGTACACCAGTTTGGCATTGTCACCCAATTCTTTTGTAAGGGCTACCTTGAGCAACTTTACATAGTGCTCCTCCAGCCATTCATAGAAAAATTTACTCGGTACCTGTATGCTAAGGGCACTATCGGATAATTTAACCGGCTTAATGGGTTCGAACCACGTTTTGAATGCCTGCGGTTGGATGTTATCTTGGATAAAATCCAAGCAATTGTTCCAAACGGAATTGGCAGTAACACTCATTTGAAGTTAATCTTATTTGTTGGTTAGTGGCTTAAGCTAGTTGGTTGAAAAAGGTCGCGGGTATGACCTTCAAAAGTGAGACAAATATGTGAACAAAAATCCTAAAAAAAAAATCCTATTAGGTTGATTTTATTCTTTTTTTTTCGCATGTTCCATAGCTGTTGACAGCCTCCATTTAAATATATAGTTTTTAGCTGAATTAGCATGGAATTTAACAGAATATCTTTCCGGATCCGGTATGCCGAAACCGATCAAATGGGAGTGGTATACCACGGGAATTATGCGCAATATCTGGAGATGGGAAGGGTTGAGTGGCTCCGTGATCTGGGGATTTCCTACAAAAGCATGGAAGATAACGGCATCATGCTCCCGGTAATTTCGCTCAGGCTGGATTTCAAAAAACCGGCGGTTTATGACGACCTTATTACGGTGGTGACAAGACTGCGAAAACCCCCTACGGTGCGTATCGAATTTGACTACGAAATTTATAATGAAAATAAGGAGTTGCTGGTAGAAGCCAATTCCGTTTTGGCCTTTATCGACATGAAGACCAAACGCCCTGTCAGGTGCCCCGATTACCTGTCGGAAAAATTAAGCAAATGACCCTGCATTATAACACTTTCCTGAACTTGATGAAGGCAGGGCCGGATTTCTTCTCATTCTGAACGACCCTTCTTGCGATTTTTATTTTGTTTAAGGTTGCCGTTCCCGTCCTTTCCTATACCCTGACCACCCGAACCCCCTGAATGTTTTGAAAAAGCGTTTCGGTTTTCTCCGCGTTTTGAAGGCGTACCGCTATATGAAAGGTACAGGATTCCTGTAGCTCCTGCTGCAGCAGTTCCATGTTATGGACCTTTACCAACCTTAAAACGGTGTTCAACTGTGGGTAACCGCAATGGACCAGGAATTCTCCCTTCAGGGTCCGTGTGACAATTTCAGAGGCTTCCAGCGCCATTTTACCGGTTTCGCGATAGGCCTGTATCAGTCCGCCTACCCCCAATTTGGTTCCCCCATAGATCCTGAGTACGGCTACCAAAACATTGGTCAGGCCAAATGCCTGTATCTGCCCGTAAATGGGCATCCCGGCAGAATGCGTGGGTTCACCGTCGTCATTGACCCTGTAGTAGGGTTCCTCCAGGCCCCATTGCCAGGCATAGCAAAGGTGACTGGCCTTGCGGTGACGCTTTCGTACCTCTTCCAGCAAAGGGCTGGCGGCATCTTCATGGGCAAGCGGGAAGGCATAGCCGTAGAACTTGCTGTTCCGGTCCTTGTAAAGGACTTCCCTGCCTGGCCCGGCCAGCGTTTTATAGGTGTCGTTGTGTCCAGGAGCTTTCAAAACAGGGCTACTAAAATAATACTGACCACAGCCATGGCAATCCCGCCCCAGTTGAGCAGGCTGACCCGCTCCCGGAAAAGCAGGATCCCCAGAAGGGTAGAAAGCATCACAATGGCCACATTGTTGATCGTGAATATCGAAGCGCTGTTGAGTACCTCATTTTGCAAGGCCCTTAACAGGAAGTAAATGGAGAAGAAATTCGGGACCCCCAGGACGATGCCCCCCAAAAGGTTTCTAAAATTAACGCGCAGGGGGCTTTTGGATGCTTTTACAAGGATAAAGATCAGCCCTACGGAGGCTGCCGAGGCAAAAACCGTAGCCGAGAAAAGAGAAAACTCTTCCCCGGGCACCAGGTTTTCCTCCAGGTATTTGAGGCTGGTATCGATGATCCCGGAACCCAGGAAAACCAATAAAGGAAGGATCAATGCCCTTTTTTGCAGGGTGATCCTGGACGCTTTGACCGAACTGAAATACACAGCGGCCAGGGCCAGCACAATCCCCAGTGATTTAAGCGGCCCCAATTGTTCATCGTAGAGCACTATCCCAAAGAGTACCGGGACGGCCAGCGACATTTTAGTGGCCACCGAAGCCACGGAAACGCCCAGGTTTTGCGAGGTCCTGGCCATGAGGTTGAATACCAGGATAAACAGTATGCCCAATAACAGGGTCCCCGGGAACCAGGCCTTTTGGGGAATCTCCCATACGGGGGTGCTGCCCTGATAAAACAGGAGCCCCACCAGGGAAGCGACCACATAATTCACAATGATGCCAAACAGCGTTTGCACTCTATACGTGCCAAACAATTTAAAGATGACAAAAATAAGGCTGGAAAAAAGAATGCTCAGGGCCAGGTCTGCCATTTTATAGTTTTCCTTTTAGGTCCGTAATATCTTCCTTCCCAACCTGCAGGTGCCAGGCCTGCATGCCCAATCCCCTCGCACTTACGATGTTCTCATAGGTGTCGTCTATAAAAAGGGTTTCCGGGGCTTTCAACCGGTGTTGTTGTAATACGAATTCAAACACTGCCGCCCCTGGTTTTCGCAAGCCGATCTCGTGAGAGAGGTAGAAACCCTCAAAGCTGTTCCGGAACCGGAGGTACCTGCTTTCCCCCATCAGCTTCATGACATGCGATATGTGGAGTTCATTGGTATTGCTGAGCAAGAACAACCGGTAATCCGAACTGCCGGCCAGCATTTCAAGGAAGTGCAGCCGATGCTCGGGAAAATCGAGTAGCATGGCATTCCATAAAGCCTTGAGCGACTCCTGGCTTCGCCCGGGGAAGGCTTCCTGCAAGCCGGTTAAAAAATCCCTGGCAGCGACGCTGCCTATTTCAAAGGCATCGTTTAACGCCTTGAGTCGGCCCACCAACGCCATATCTTCGAGCGCGCTGAGTTCCCGGGTGACGACCGGCTTATCCAGATTGATGAATACATCTCCGAAATCAAAAATGATATTTCTAATCATGCCTTAGGATGCTCAATATGTTGTCTCCAATGGGTTTCCTTTCCCATTCGCGTCCATGGATGCGGGGGGCCTCCAGCCCCCCCCCAAAGTAACCGGCACCCGAAAATATCCTGGCTTCATCCCACAACCCCTCGTCTATAAAGGTCTGCAAGGTGCGGGCACCGCCTTCTACAATCAGGCTGCAAAGGTCCAGGCCATGGAGCCGCTCGCATATCCTTGAGGCCAGTTGCGGGGCTTCAAAATCCATTAGATCATAGGCGATGCCCTCCTGGTACTGACTCGGGTCATTGATGGCGGTGAAGAAAAGGGTCTTCACAGTACGGTCGAGTACATGCGCATCGCCCTTCACAGAAAGATCCCTGTCCAGGATAATACGGAGGGGGGATTTGCCTTTCCAATCTCTGGTGTTGAGTTGCGGGTTGTCGTCCAATACGGTAGTGCTTCCCACAAGGATTGCCTGCTCCTGGCTGCGCCACTGGTGAACCAACCGCCTGGAAAACGTATTGGATATCCAGAAGGGCCGGCGTTTGTCCTGTCGCATGTCCTTGTCCGGTGCGAGGAAACCGTCCGGGCTCTGGGCCCATTTAAGGATAATGTAGGGGCGTTTCTTTTCGTGAAAACACAAAAACCGCCTGTGGTGTTCCCTGCAGGCCGCTTCCAATACCCCCAGGCGCACCTTGCATCCGGCTTCCTCCAGGCGTTGTATGCCCTTGCCGCCGACTTTTTCATGTGGATCCCTGATCCCGATGACTACTTCCGGGATGGCGTGCTTGATGATATGGTCCGCACAGGGAGGCGTTTTCCCGAAATGGGAGCAGGGTTCCAGCGTTACGTAAAGCGTGGCCTCAGGCAGCAATTCGCGCTCCCGTACGGAGGCAATAGCGTTCACCTCGGCATGAGGCCCCCCGTACGGACTGGTGAACCCTTCTCCAATAATCCTGTCCCGGTACACCACAACTGCCCCTACCATGGGGTTAGGAGCGGCGGTTCCCAAGGCGTTTGCCCCCAGTTGGATGGCGCGATTCATATATTTTTCGTGTATATTCACCCCGCAAAAATAGGATATTAGAACCGAACATGGAGGAAGTGATTATTCGCCCCATTCGCCAGGAAGATAATGCGCAGATGGCCGCTGTCATCCGGGGGATTTTTGAAGACCTGGGGGTGCCAAAAACAGGGACGGCCTATGAAGACGAAAACCTGGATACCTTGTATGAATTTTACCAGCAACCCAGGGCAGCCTATTATGTGGTGGCCAAGGGGGGGCAGGTACTCGGCGGCGGCGGGATCGCTTCCCTGCACGGCGGACCCCCGGAAATTTGCGAACTTCAGAAGATGTACCTGACAGAAGCCCTTAGGGGGAAAGGTATGGGGCGGCAATTGCTACAGCGATGCCTTGAACAGGCGAAGGCGTTTTCCTACGCTTCCTGTTACCTGGAAACCATGCCCTACATGCGCGCCGCACAAGACCTGTATAAAAAGTTCGGGTTCTCCTACCTGGATGGCCCCCTGGGGAATACGGGGCATAGTTCCTGCCACGTGTGGATGCAGAGAAGCCTGGAAACCCCATTGATTGGAGAATGAAACTAAAAGCGATCAGGGAAATATTTCACCGGGAATTGGATAAAGTCTATCCGAAAGAAGAGGTAGATAGTTTTTTTTACCGGATGATAGAGGAATACCTGGGGGCAGACCGTTTTGTGCTGGTGCTGAACCCGGATTTCTCCGTAGGCAAAAACGAAGAAGCGCCTTTTTTTAAAGGCTTGTCATTGCTGAAACAAGAATACCCCATCCAATACATCCTGGGCAAGGCCTGGTTCATGGAGATGGACTTCATGGTCAATGAAAAGGTGCTTATCCCACGTCCAGAGACCGAAGAACTGGTGCGCTGGGTCCTGGAGGACGTCCAAAGGCGGCAGGCGTCCCCCGAAATCCTGGATTTGGGTACCGGTAGCGGATGCATCGCGGTTTCCCTGGCGAAGCTCGTGCCACGGGCCAGGGTGACGGGTCTGGAGATCTCGGACGATGCCCTGGCAGTGGCAAGGCAAAATGCCAAACGCCACGGGGTGGATGTCCGGTGGATCCTGGCCGATATGATGGATGCGACTGCTGTAAAAGGCAAATGGGATATCGTGGTTTCCAATCCCCCTTATGTACGTGAAAAGGAAAAGGCGGCAATGGGGAACAATGTAAGGCTTTACGAACCTGCCACCGCGCTTTTCGTTCCCGATACGGCACCGTTACGGTTTTACGAACGAATTGCCCAACTGGCCTCTGAAAACTTGCGGGAGGGTGGTGCGCTGTACCTGGAGATCAACCAATACCTGGGCCCTGAGACCGTTGCGCTACTGGAAACAAAGGACTTTTCGGAAATTGAGCTCAGGAAAGATATCTTTGGGAACGAACGAATGGTAAAAGCCGTAAAGGTTGGAACTGCCATCCGGGCTTAAGGGATTCCATGTGGTAAAAAAGTAGTTCGGGACAACGGCCGGCTTGGTTTGCGGCTGTATGGGCAGATATGAATGGGCATAAGCCCCCACAGATTTTAAAAAACAGATCAGTTATAATGGATATGCAGGAAAAAATCACGGCGTTGCGCGAAGAATTGCGACGACATAACCACAACTATTATGTGCTGGACAAGCCTACCATTTCGGACTTTGAATTTGACATGAAATTAAAGCAGCTCCAGCAATGGGAGGAGGCTTATCCGGAATACTATGACCCGACATCGCCGACGCTCCGGGTAGGAGGGGAGGTGACCAAGAATTTTAAAACCGTGCCCCATGAAACGCCTATGTACTCCCTGGATAATTCCTATTCCAGGGAGGAGGTGCTGGAGTGGGAAAAGCGCGTTCAGAAAATCCTGGGGGAGGTCAGTGTCGCGTACACCTGTGAACTTAAATATGATGGCGCATCCATTAGTATCACCTATGAAAATGGAATCCTGCAGCGAGCGGTAACGCGCGGCGACGGGGTTCAGGGTGACGACATCAGCGCCAATGTAAAAACCATTCGTTCAGTTCCGCTCCGCCTGCAGGGGGATTATCCCCAAAAATTTGAAATCCGCGGCGAAATCATCCTCCCTTTGGAAGGCTTTGCCAAAATGAACGAGGAGCGTATCGAACAAGGGGAGGACCCCTATATGAACCCCAGGAATACGGCCTCGGGCAGCCTGAAATTGCAGGATAGCAGTTTGGTGGCCCAACGCCCGCTGGACTGCCTTATGTATGCCATCGCGGGATCCGGCCTAAAGATGCGCACCCAGTTTGAAATGCTTGAGAAGGCCAGGGAGTGGGGGTTTAAGGTGCCGCCTGCCGCCAAACTGTGCAACTCCCTGAAAGAAGTGATGGAATTTGTAGACCACTGGGACGTCTACCGCCATGAGTTGCCTTATGAAACGGATGGGGTAGTGATCAAAGTAAACGACTTGCGGCAGCAGGAAGAACTGGGGTATACGGCCAAATCGCCCAGGTGGGCGCTGGCCTATAAATTTAAGGCAGAGCAGGCCGCTACGGTGCTTCGGGAAATCACCTACCAGGTGGGGCGCACCGGGGCCATTACCCCGGTAGCCAACCTGGAGCCCGTATTGCTGGCCGGGACTACCGTAAAACGGGCTTCTTTGCACAATGCGGACCAGATTGCAAAATTGGATATCCGCCAGGGCGACACGGTCTTTGTGGAGAAAGGGGGTGAAATTATCCCGAAAATCGTGGCCGTTGATCTCAGCAAGCGCAGGAAGGATTCCGAACCCTTGGCATATATCAGCCATTGTCCGGAATGCGGCACACCGCTCCAGCGCCAGGAAGGGGAGGCCCTGCATTTTTGCCCGAATGAACTGGGGTGCCCCCCGCAAATTACCGGCCGTATCCAACACTTTATTTCCAGGAAAGCCATGGATATCGAGGGCCTGGGAAGCGAGACGGTAGAATTGTTGTTCAAGGAAGGCCTGATCCATGATTACACCGATCTCTATACGCTTACCGTTGCCCAACTGTTACCGCTTGAGCGGATGGCGCAGAAATCAGCCGAAAACCTGGTAAATGGGGTAAAGGCCTCCCGGGAGGTGCCTTTTGAACGCGTCTTGTTTGCCCTTGGTATCCGTTATGTGGGGGAAACGGTGGCCAAAAAACTGGCCAGGGCCTACAAGAATATCGATGCGCTGATGGAAGCCGGGGAAGAAGCTTTGATGGCAGTAGATGAGATTGGGGAACGCATAGCCGGGAGTGTGGTCCGGTTCTTCTCGGAAGAAAAAAACCGGGAACGTGTTGCGCGCCTGAAATCCTACGGGCTGCAATTCTCCCTTTCAGAAACCCAACTGGCGAACCAGACCGATGCGTTGAAAGGGCAAACTTTTGTGGTTTCCGGGGTTTTCGAAAAAGTAAGCCGTACCGAACTTAAAAAATTGATTGAGGATAACGGCGGCAAGGTAGCCTCTTCTATCTCCTCCAAGACCAGTTACGTGGTAGCGGGGGACCGTATGGGGCCCAGTAAGAAAACCAAGGCCGAGGGCCTGGGGATCCCTATTATAACCGAAACGGAATTCCTTTCTATGCTGCCCTCCTGAAGGGCACAGGGGTAACCAATAGAAAACCCCTCGGGATTGAGGGGTTTCTTTCTGGTTGGTTATGGACGGCGCTAATCGCCGCTGAGATTTTTGTTGTATTCCCAGATTTCATCCCAGGAGTCATCCAGCAGGAGGTCCGTGTCCCTGATAAAGGAATCCCAGGCATCCTCATCGTGGCTTTTCAGGAAGGTTGCCTTAAACTGCGGGTCGCGGTCAAAGTCCGTCCAGTTTTTGTAAAAGCCTACCGTTGCTATATGGCGGCCCAGTTTGCCCTGCCGAAAGAGGTTGTAATACACCCCCCAGGGGTTTACACCTTCCATGGCCTTGACGGTTTCACTTATGAGCTTTAGCCTCGCTTCGACCTGGTGTTGGTGAGCGATGTTGATCTCCCAATACCGGGTAAATAGGATGGGGTATTCCGCTGGGTTTTGCGGGAGCATGGAGGTGTTGGACAGTTTGCCGTCTCCCCTCCAGTATTCGCCCTGCTCTACCTTTTTCAGGTAGGGCATCACATTGTCGCGCCAATCCTCATCATGCCCCCCGGCAGAAGGCCTGTTGTCTAGCTGGGGAAACTGCAATGGCCCCATGATCCAAACCATTTTTCCGGTATCGGGACCCGAAACGATATTATAAACCGAGGCATCATACGGCCCGCCCTGGTGATATTTTTGATTGTGCTTGCGCAGGTTTTCCCCCAGGATTTTTAATTTGGTGTTGTCCGGGCTAAGGATAATGGTTTCCCACATGGGGTCCTTGTCGGTGGCTTCCTGGGCTGGCGCCAGTTGGAGGGCCCCCAATGAAAGGAGCAATGAACATACAATAGGGATACATTTTTTCATAACGGCTTTACAATTGGTTAGAGTATGATTAGTTTTATCCAGGGCAAGAAAGGCGGAATGCGAATCTTAGCCAAGCATTTGAGGACGAACCACTGTTAGATATGTCCAAAGGCATCGAATTATTTATCCAATCGTGTAATGAGTATACCGACATCCTACGAAGATTTTGAACGAACCCTGCAGGGACCGGAGCCAACCGTACACTGGCCGGAATCGCTAAAGGCATTGTGGTGGGCCGCCAAAGGCGTTTGGGAGCGATCGCATGACATCGCCCAGGACCTCCCTACCAAAACGGGCAGTTGGATTCACGGCTACCTGCACCGCGTGGAGGGCGACCAATGGAATGCCCGCTACTGGTACGACAGGGCGAACAGGCCATTCTCAAAACTTTCGCACGAAGAGGAACTTAAGAAAATTGTGAGCTGGGTCCTGGAAAACCCGAAGTAAGTCAGGCAACCTTCAAAACAATGCGATACCGGGCCTTCCCCTTTTCAAGGTGGGCAAGTGCCTCGTTCACCTGACCGACCGGAAACTCCTCCACAATGGGGTATATGTCGTGCCGCACACAAAAATCGAGCATGGTAGCGGTTGCGGCCGGGCTCCCCGTAGGACTGCCCGCGACCGATTTTTCTCCCATGATCAGGCTAAAGGCCGGGATGGGCATGGGCTCCAGGACAGCCCCGACATGGTGTAGGCGCCCCTTGGGGGCCAGGGTCTCCAGGTATGCGTCCCAATCAAGGGATACATTGGTGGTATTCAAAATAAAATCGAGTTTGCCCCGGGCGCTTGCCAGGGATTCCGGATCCCTGGAATTGATGATTTTGGTGGCTCCCATGTTGCGTATTTCGGGTTCTTTGTCCTTGCTAGAGCTGAAGGCATATACTTCGCAACCCCATTTATTGAGGAATTTGAGGGCCATATGCCCCAGCCCGCCAATGCCAATGACCCCTACCCGGTCCGTGGGCTTCACCCCGGCCAGGATCAGGGGGTTAAAAACGGTGATGCCGCCGCATAAGAGCGGGCCCGCTTTTTTCAGGTTGATCCCCTCTGGGAGCGGAATGGCCCAGGACCAGTGGGCCCTGACCTTATCGGCAAACCCCCCATGCCTGCCCACAATAGTGCCTTCCACCCGACTGCAGAGGTGATGCTCTCCCCGCATACACTGGGAACAATGCATGCAGGAGGATGAATTCCATCCCAGGCCCACCAGGTCGCCCCCCTTCAGGGTTTCCACGTCCGCGCCCACCGATATGACCTCTCCAATGATTTCATGCCCGGGCACAAAAGGGTACTGGGTTATGCCCCATTGGTTGTGAAGCATGCTGAGGTCGGAGTGGCATATGCCACAGTAATGGACTTTGATATCCACTTCCTGCTCCCCCAACGGCCCCAATTCATAGGTAAATTCTTTAACTGGCCCACCGGCTTCGGTGGCGGCATAGGCGTGTACGGTATGCATCATACAATTTTTTCGGATGAAGACAGGTCTTAAAGATACGGCAAGGCCCTTAAACCCAAGCCCCGTTCTGGATAGAATTCCGGTGATCCGGGTAGCGGTGGCCCTGGGAGGCAGTTGTAATCGAACCCGGCAGGGGGAAAGGCGACGCCCCGTCCTCAGGGGGTTACACCCGGATGGTGAGGCCGGAGGATGCGATGTTCTTTTGGTTGTCAAAATAGAAGTCGATCCTTCCCAGGTTCAGCCCATAGCAGCCAACCTGGTTGATCAGGACCTGTTCGCCCATACGGTTGCGGCGCACGGTGGGACGGTCCAGGAACGTATGGGTGTGTCCCCCAATGATCAGGTCGATGTGCTCCGTGGCCGCGGCCAGGGTGAGGTCGCTCGGGCGGTCTTCCCGTTCCGTATAGCTGTATCCCAGGTGCGAAAGGCAGAGCACCAGGTCGCATTGTTCTGTAGCCTTGAGGTGGTGGCTGACATCCCTGGCAATTTCTACAGGGTCCAGGTATTTGGTTTCCTTGTAGAGCTCCTTGCTCACCAGTCCCTCGAGTTGAATGCCCAATCCAAAGACCCCCACCTTGATTCCATCCATAAGGTAGATATGATAGGGTTTTACCCTTCCTTCCATCAGGGTGTTGCTGAAATCGTAGTTGGCAGATAAGAACTGGAAACCGGCATAGGGCATTTGGGCCAGCAAGCCGTCGAGGCCGTTGTCAAAATCGTGGTTGCCAATCGTGGCCGCGTCATACCGCATTTTGCTCATCAGGCGGAATTCCAGTTCGCCACCGTAAAAGTTGAAATAGGGGGTGCCCTGGAAGATATCCCCTGCGTCCAGCAACAGGGTGTTGGGGTTTTCCTGCCTTAGCTGTTGGATTAGGGCGGCCCTGCGTGCCACTCCACCCATGTGGGGGTACAGCGCATGCCCGGCGGGAAAGGGGTCAATATGGCTGTGCACATCGTTGGTATGGAGGATGGTGAGCTTTTTCCTGTCTGCAAAGGCACAGGAATCCAGGGCCGCGGCCCCCAGGCCCAGGTAGGCGGAAGTACCCCCGACTTGCCTGATGAACGATCGTCTTTTCACGAGTTAGGTCTTATGACAAAGCGGTCGTCCACTTTGGGTTGCAGGGTATCTTTTTTTTTGAAATAATCAATTATGGCGTTCCGCAGGGAATAATCGGTCGCAATCAATTTCTGGGAATTTTTAAAAAATCCCATTGCATCGCCTCCCTCCGCGAGGTAGTTGGAGGTTGCCACGTAATAGGTGCGGTTTTCATCAAAAGGCACCCCCTGTATATTCACTTGCTGTAAACTGCGATCGGGGTTGATCACGATCTGCAACCCGGAAATGGGGTGGGGCCGGTCGGCGTTCAGCAGGAAGGCAACCAGCTCCCGTACCGTCTTCCCGTCGAGTTCGGCCACTACGATGGTGTTCTCAAAGGGCATGACTTCATAGGCCGTCCTGGCCGAAACCGGCCCGGGAGAGATGACACTGCGGATGCCACCGTAATTGAGCAGGGTGAAATCTATGGCCTTTCCTTCCCGCGACCGGAATACAGGGGAGGCCTCTGCCATGACGATATCGGCCATTAAATTCCCGGCCGAACTGTTTAATGTGCCGTCGGTTTTGGCTATGGTATGCGGGGCATACGACAGGGCACGGTCAAGTTCCTCGTTCACATGTTCGCGATAGGGTTTGATAAAGGCCTCCAGGGAATCAGATACCGGCAGGCTGTCCGTAATATGCACTTGGCTGCCATGTATTTCAGTGAGGATGGACGGGGAGTCCCGGCAGGAAAGCAACGCAATGATCGTTATAAATATAACAATATGTTGTATTTTTAAACGCATTATGGTCCGTATCTTAGCGCCAGATTTGTATGGATATTAGTTACCTTTGTATAAATGTAAATGTACATGTTTTTAAGGGGACTCAAAGATAAATTTAAGTACAAATCGGGCCTTAAATTCTTAAGGGAAGAGCTGAAGAGTCCGCCTTCTGCGCCACAACGTCCCAAGGGCATTTCCTCCATAGGGGTGATCGTGGATCTGGACGCCTTTGACAGGGCGGAACGCTTTCAGGAGTTCATAGAGGCTTTCGGGTTAAGGCCCAATGCGGTAAAGGTAATTGGTTACAGGGGTTTTTACGATACCAACTCTCCCTATGCCACCCCGGTGTTCTCCGAAAAGGACCTGGGCTGGCACGGAGTCATCGAGAATAGTTATGCCAGTGAATTCCTGAGCAGGGAATACGACCTCCTGGTGAATTATTACGACAGCACCAACCTCATGCTGCAGTTGATGTCTATTAAAACCAGGGCCCGCCTCCGGGTGGGATTGGGTGGGTTGGATAAAAGTTTCAACGATCTGATCCTGCATGTACCCATGGGGGATTTCCCCACTTTTAAAAAGGAATTGCACAAGTATCTCAAGGTGTTCAAAGAGCTAGTATGATGAAACAATTGAACGGAACAGGTGTCGCGCTGGTAACCCCTTTTAAACCGGATTTGTCTGTTGATGAACAGGCCCTGTGTAGGATCGTGGATTACTGTATACAGGGGGGGGTAGACTACCTGGTGGTGCTGGGCACTACGGGAGAACCTGTAACCCTGACCAAAGCTGAAAAGGAACGCGTTATCCAGACCGTGGTGGCGCAGAATGCCGGCAGGCTCCCGCTGGTGATTGGCCTGGGCGGCAATAACACCATGCAATTGGTTGAAGAAGTGCGCACCGCCAACCTGGAGCCCTTTGACGCGATCCTCTCGGTTTCGCCTTATTACAACAAACCTACCCAGGAAGGGATCTTCAGGCACTACAAGGCGGTGGCAGAAGCAGCGCCCATACCGGTAATCGCGTATAATGTCCCTGCCAGGACCGGGAGCAACGTCTTGCCGGAGACCGTTTTGCGGCTGGCGGCCCAATGCCCCAACCTGGTGGGAATCAAGGAAGCCTCGGGGGATATGGCCCAGGTTAAGGCCATACTCACGGCCAAGCCCCAGGATTTCATGGTGGTCTCAGGAGACGATTTTACCGCCCTTCCCACGGTGTTGGAAGGCGGGGCAGGGGTGATTTCTGTACTCGGACAGGGCCTGCCCTCAGAATTCAGCAAAATGATCCGCCTGGGGTTGGAAGGCAGGGTGGAGGAAGCTTCCTACTGGCATAGCACCTTGAAAGAAGGGATGGAGTTGATCTTCCGCGAAGGGAACCCCGCCGGAATCAAAGCTATTTTCGAAATGCTTGGCCTTGCTTCCGCGGCCGTGCGGTTGCCATTGGTAGAGGCCACCCCCGCACTCAAATCCAGTATCCGCCAATTCATGCAGGCCACTGCCCGGGTACACGCCTAGTGGGTAGTAGTCCCGATGAATGGGGCGGAAAACCTTTGGGATAAGCCACCAGTTTAGGGGATCTTGCCCATGGCAGCGTACGTTAAATCTATGCCAAAAGGGTTGTTGCCTTGTCCCGGAGGCCGTATTTTCAAGCCTTTTAAATGATTGAGGAGGGATAGAAAGAAATTTTTTATTCCACTTATATTCCCTAATTTTGCCAAATGTTTTTCAGAATGAGGCGATTATTTCCCGTACTGGTTGTAGTGATGCTCCTGTTTTCGTGCAGCGAGTACCAGAAGGTTTTAAAGAATGAGGATGTTAACGCCAAATACGAACTGGCGGAAAAACTCTACAACGAGGGCGACTTTAAAAAGGCGAACCGCCTGTTTGCGCAGATAGCCCCCCAATACGTCGGTAAACCCCAGGGAGAACGTATCATGTTTTTCCTGTCTAATTCCTATTACCAAATAAAGGATTACAATTTTGCCGGCTACCAGTTTGAACGCTTCCTTAAATCGTACCCCAAAAGTGAAAAGGCGAGTGAGGCTGCCTTCCTGGGCGCAAAGAGCTACTATATGCTATCCCCGCGCTATTCCCTGGACCAGACCGATACCAACAAGGCCCTGGAGAAGTTGCAGAATTTCATCAATACCTATCCCGATTCGGAGTATATGGAGGAAGCCAACGCCATGGCCCTGGAACTAACCACCAAGAAGGAGCGCAAGTCCTACGAGATTGCCAAGCAATATACCCGATTGGGCAAATCGTACATCCTGGAATACAGTGTCTCGGCCATAGCCGCACTCGATAATTTTGTTGCGGATAACCCCGGTTCTGTTTTCAGGGAAGATGCGCTGTACCAAAAAGTAGAGGCAACCACCAACCTGGCGCTCAACAGTACCGTCAACAAGAAAAAGGACCGCCTCCTGGAAGCCCGGGCCGCATACAATAATTTGCTTAAATTCTATCCGGAAACAAAATACGCCAAAGAAGCCAAAAATTTGATCGATAAGGTCGATTCTGAGATGGAGAGCTTCGCAGCACAAGAAACCCTTTCAAAATGAATATGAACGATCTGAAAAATTCCAAAGCACCTGTATCAACGGTTACCGTTAACCGTGAAGAGTTTGACGAAAAAACCGACAACATTTACGAGGCGATCTCTATCGCGGCCAAAAGGGCCATACAGATCAACTCGGAAATCAAAAAGGAATTGTTGGAAAAACTCGAGGAGTTCGCCACTTACAGCGACAGCCTGGAGGAGGTATTTGAAAACAAGGAGCAAATAGAAGTTTCCAAATTCTATGAAAAGCTTCCCAAACCCCACGCCCTGGCGGTACAGGAGTGGCTGGAAGACAAGATTTACTACAGAAATACCGAGAAAGACGACAAGTAACATGCTGGGCGGGAAAAATATCCTTTTAGGTGTAACTGGGGGTATTGCCGCATACAAAACAGCATTTCTCGTTCGTTTACTGATCAAAGCGGGCGCCCGGGTTAAAGTGGTTTTAACCGAGGGGGCCCTTTCTTTTGTCACACCGCTCACCCTGGCCACCCTCTCCAAAAACCCGGTTTCCATGGATTTTATCAAGGAGGAAGACGGGACACTCGATTGGAATAACCATGTGGAATTGGCGCTTTGGGCCGATCTGATGGTCATTGCGCCCGCCACGGCCAACACCCTTTCCAAAATGGCCCATGGTACCTGTGATAACCTGCTGTTGGCCACCTATCTATCGGCCAAGTGCCCGGTGTTTTTCGCACCGGCCATGGACCTGGACATGTACCGGCATCCCGCTACGAAAACCGCCATTGAAAAATTGTCCTCCTACGGCAACCTGCTGATCCCGCCCGCATCCGGCGAATTGGCCAGTGGCCTGGAAGGGGAGGGGCGGATGGCCGAACCGGAGGCCATCCTCGGATACCTGCAGGACCACCTGGCACAGCAACAACCGCTGAAGGGGAAAAAAGTACTCATTACGGCAGGGCCTACCTATGAAGCTATAGACCCCGTACGCTACATTGGGAACCATTCTTCCGGCCAAATGGGTTTTGAACTTGCCAGGGCGGCGGCAGAGCAGGGGGCCTCTGTGGTCCTGATCTCCGGCCCCAGCCGTTTCAGTGTGGAAAATGAATCCATCACCCTGCAAAGGGTGGTTTCTGCCCGGGAAATGTACGAGGCAGCCCTGGCAGCCTATGCGGATGCCGATATCGCGATCTGTGCGGCTGCCGTGGCCGATTTCAGGCCCAGGGACATCGCCCCGCACAAGATCAAGAAGTGTACGGAGCGCCTCACCCTGGAATTGGTGAAAAACCCCGATATCCTCGAAACCATGGGTAAAATGAAGAAGGGACAGTACCTGGTGGGCTTTGCCCTGGAAACCGAGAACGAAATAGAAAACGCCCAGAAAAAGCTCAAAAGGAAACACCTGGACGCGATCGTCCTTAATTCCCTCATGGACGAAGGTGCGGGATTTGGCAAGGAGACCAATAAAATATCCTTTATAGACAAGAATTTGACGATTAAGCCGTTTGAACTAAAAAGCAAGGCCGAAGTGGCACGCGATATCCTCCATGAAATCTACCAAAGGATCCATACATAGTTTGCTCGCAGTACTTTTGACATGGTGCATGTGCCTGCCGGCAGCGGCACAGGAGCTCAATTGCAATATTACCGTAAACTCGGATCAGGTAGGACAGACCAACCAACAGATATTCAGGACCCTGGAGCGTTCCCTGAACGATTTTGTGAACCGGAATAAATGGACCAACCGGGTATACCGCGAGAACGAACGTGTGAATGCGCGCATGTTCATCACCATCGAGGAATACGAATCTAACCGCTTCCGGGCCAATCTGCAGGTGCAATCTTCCCGCCCTGTGTTTAATACTTCCTATGAGTCACCGGTTTTCAACTATAAAGACAATGCTTTTAATTTTGAGTATATCGAGTTCCAACCCCTGGTATACAACCCCACGGTATTTGATTCCAACCTGGTAGGGGTGATCGCATACTACGTGTATATCATCCTGGGGATGGATGCCGATACCTTTTCCCTCGAGGGGGGCACGGAGCATTACCAGAAGGCACAGCAAATTGTCACCCAGGCCCAGGGAAGTAGTTTTTCGGGCTGGAGCCAGACGGCAACCGACAACCGCACCCGGTTTCAATTGGTAGATCACCTGCTTTCAAATACGTTCAGGGAATACCGGATCGCCATGTATAATTACCACCGTAAAGGGCTCGATATCATGGGCGATAACAATAGCGCCGGCAAACAGGTGATCGCGGGTACCATGCGACTTTTTGAGGCCCTTATCAGCCGGCGTCCCAATGCCATGTTGATACAGACGTTCTTTGATGCGAAGTCGGAGGAAATACAAAACCTGTTTTCGGACGGCCCCAAAGTAGATGTCGTACAACTCAAGGAAACACTCAACCGGGTGGCCCCTTTTTATTCCAGCACCTGGAATGAAATAAATTATTAACCGCTTTTTTTTAGATCATTGAATCCACTACCTTTAGGATTCAAATTGAGGAAAGAAGATTGCTTACCCATTTATCCATACAGAACTACGCCCTTATCGATGACCTGAAAGTGGCTTTCTCTACCGGTTTTACGACGATTACAGGAGAAACAGGGGCCGGAAAATCCATTTTGCTGGAAGGCCTTGCGCTGGTCCTTGGCAACCGTGCAGATCGCTCCTCCCTCAGGGACGGGGAACGCAAATGCATTATTGAAGCCCAATTCGAGCTTGGGAAATACCAGTTGGAACCGTTTTTTGACAAAAACGACCTGGACTACGAAGAACAAACCCTGTTGCGGAGGGAGATCCATCCCAACGGCAAATCGAGGGCGTTTGTGAACGACAGCCCCGTAACGCTGGATATCATGTCTGAATTGGGCAAGCGGTTGATCGATGTGCATTCGCAACACCAAACCTTGCAATTGACGGAGCATGATTTTCAGCTCAAGGTAATAGATGCCATGGCGGAGAATGCCCCCATTTTGGCGAAATACCGCCAGGTCAGGAAGGAATACCTGGGTGCCCAAAAAGCACTTGAAGACCTCCTTGAAGCCCAAAAGAATGCCCTGAAGGAACAGGATTACAACAGCTTTCTCCTGGAGGAACTGGAGGCCGCCCCCCTGGAGTCTGGCATACAGGAAGCGCTGGAAGAACAGCATGAACAGCTTTCCAATGTAGAGACCATACTGGACCAATTGGGGCAAGGGGTTCAATTGATGGATGATGACCCCTTGGGGATTAACCACCTGCTGCGCGAACTCAAACAAACGGCCGCCAGGCTCGCTGCTTTTGGACAGCACTACCAGGGCCTGTTTGAAAGGATCCAATCCGTTCTGATCGAAATGGACGATATCTCTGACGAATTCGTTAGGGCGAAAGACGCCGTTGAATCCGATCCGGCACTGCTGGAAGAGGTGACGCAAAAATTGCAGCGACTCTATGACCTGCAGAAAAAACACCAGGCAGGCGATGTCGATGCCTTGATCAGGATTAAAAATGAACTGGCCGATAAGGTGGCTGTCAGCCTGCGGCTCGATGGGGATATAGAAGCCAAACAGGAAGTGCTAAAACGGCTTCAAAACGAACTGGAAGAACAGGCCGGCCTCCTGAGCAACCGGCGGCAGCAAAGGCTCCCGGAGCTAAAAGCCCAATTGGAAGCGTTGTTGCACTCTCTTGGTATGCCCAATGCGGCCTTTGATCTGCTGGTAGAACCGGGCAAAGACTTTAAGCCTAACGGGAGGGATACTTTACACTTTCTCTTTACCGCCAATAAGGGAGGTTCCTTTGGGGAATTAAAAAAGGTGGCTTCCGGGGGGGAGCTGTCACGGATCATGCTGGCGATTAAGTCCGTTCTTGCCCGCTATGAACCCCTGCCTACCATGATGTTTGACGAGATTGACAGCGGGGTCTCGGGCGAGATTTCGAACCGTATGGGCGAGATCATGCTCCAGATGAGCAAGCGCATGCAAATCTTTGCCATCACCCATTTGCCACAGGTAGCCTCCAAGGGCGAACAGCATTTTAAAGTATACAAGGAAGACGACGGAAAGGTAACACATACCCGTATGCGTTTATTGCAGTCCCAGGAACGTATCGTGGAACTGGCGGAAATGCTGGGGGGCAAAGCCCTTTCTGACTCGGCCATGGCCCACGCACGTGAACTGTTGAACTGACCTGCCTGCAGGAGGGTGTCGTGCCCCGAAAGGGTCGATTTGGCGCAAATCGGTTTCTGCGTCTCCCTCCCTTTCTGTTTTTTTTAAATATCTTTGGATTCTGTAACCAAACTAAGCAAGACTATTATGGCATATAATCTTTTGAAGGGTAAAAAAGGGATCATTTTTGGTGCATTGGATGAAAACTCCATCGCCTGGAAAACCGCGGAAAGGGTCCATGCGGAAGGGGGGAGTTTTGTATTGACCAATGCGCCCATTGCCATGCGGATGGGCCAGATAAACGAACTGGCCAAGGCTACGGGTTCGGAAATTGTTCCTGCAGATGCCACCAGCGAAGAGGACTTGCAACAGCTGGTAGAAAAATCGATGGAAATACTGGGCGGGAAACTGGACTTTGTACTCCATTCCATTGGCATGTCGATCAATGTGCGCAAGGGAAGGCACTATACGGACGAGAAATACGACTTCACGGCAAAAGGCTGGGACGTATCGGCCCTGTCTTTCCACAAAGTGATGCAGTCGCTCTACAAAGCCGACGCCATGAACGAATGGGGAAGCATCGTGGCCCTGACCTATATGGCTGCACAGCGGACCTTTCCGGATTACAACGACATGGCTGACAACAAGGCCTACCTGGAATCTGTCGCCCGTAGTTTCGGGTATTTCTTCGGCAAGGAGAAGAAGGTCCGGGTAAATACCATCTCCCAATCGCCCACCCCTACCACGGCTGGCCAGGGGGTTAAAGGCTTTGGCGGTTTTATACAATACGCCGAAAAGATGTCACCCCTGGGCAATGCCACCGCACAGGACTGTGCAGACTATACCGTTTCGCTTTTCTCAGACCTGACACGGAAGGTGACCATGCAGAACCTCTTTCACGACGGGGGATTTTCGACTACGGGGGTCAGCCAGGAGGTCATAGAACGATTCAGTGAATGAGCAATGTACAAGCTCTGAATTTAGCCATCCCCTGACTGGATGGCTTTTATGTTTTTAAACTAGCCCATGGACTACTTTTTTTCCTTTATCATTCCAGTGTATAACCGGCCCCGGGAAGTACAGGAGTTGTTCGAAAGCCTGCAGGCAATGGAAGGCGATACCCCTTTTGAAGTGGTCCTGGTCGAGGACGGTTCCACCGAGGATGCTTCAGCGGTGGTAGCCGCCTTTCGCAATAGTTTGCCAATCAGCTATCTTGTCAAGGAAAATACCGGTCCCGGGCCTTCCAGGAATTATGGTATGCAACGGGCCAGGGGCAACTACTTCATCATCCTGGATTCAGACATAATTTTACCCCCCGAATACCTGCGGCGCGTAGTAGATTCGCTCAATGAGCGGTATGTGGATTGTTTTGGGGGACCCGACAAGGCCCATCCCAGTTTTACCCCTGTGCAAAAATCTATTGACTACGTCATGACGTCTTTTCTCACTACCGGGGGGATCCGGGGAGGAAAGGCAGCGAGCAAGCGATTTGAACCGCGGAGTTTTAATATGGGCTTGTCTGCCAGGGCGTTCCATGATTCAGGGGGCTTTGGGAATATACACCCGGGGGAGGACCCCGACCTGAGTATCCGTCTGAAAAAAATGGGCTATTCCCTGGCGCTTTTCCCAACAGCCTTTGTCTATCACAAACGCAGGATCAGTTTCAAGGCATTTTTCAGGCAGGTGCGGAAGTTTGGCAAGGTACGGCCCATCCTCAACCGATGGCACCCCGGGACTAGCAGGCTTACGTACTGGTTTCCCACACTTTTTGTCTTGGGGTTGCTCCTGGCGGTTTTGCTGCTATTCGTGCTGCCTGCACCCCTGCGATTCGTCTTGCCGGCACTCTACGCAGGCTATTTGACCACCTTGCTGGCGAATGCCTTTTTCAAGACCGGCAGCCCGAAAGTGGCCCTTTTGGCCGTTGCAGCCACCATCCTTCAATTCAGTGCCTACGGCCTGGGTTTTCTGGAATCAACAATCTTGGTTACTTTTAGCAAAAGGAAACCCGAAGAGATTTTCCCGGAATTATTCTTTTAAAGCAAAAAGAACGCTACTTTGGCAAATAACATTACAAACCGTCTTCCCAGGCAAAAGTTGAACGTATTCCTCATATGCCTCATAGCCTCCTTTATGGCCTGGTCTGTGAGCAAGCTTTCCGAAACCCATACCGATGTTACGTCCTATGCGTTGAATTTCACCAGTGTCCCCGACAGCCTCATCCTGAACGAAGTGTCCAGGTCCCAGCTGACATTGAGGCTGAGGGCCAGCGGCTTCCAGTTTTTGCGAATGAATTTCAGCCAGCAGACACTGGGGATCAACCTGCGGGAAGTACGCAAGGGCGCTTCGGGCTATTACCTGCCCAGGCAGGCGCTTTTGACACAGATCCAACAGCAATTGCCCGGCAATATGGAACTGCTGGAGGTAGATGCCGATACGCTGTACGTGGACTTCCGCCAGCTGCATACGAAAAAGGTGGCTGTGGTTGCCGATGTCACCCTGGGCCTTGGGCAGAACCATCTCCTGGAAGGTGGCTTGCAGCTGAGCCCTGACAGTATCACGCTGAGTGGGCCAGACATTGAAATAGACACCATAGAGCAGGTGTATACCCAACCGTTGGTCCTCAATAACCTGACCGAGGATTTTTCGGTAGTGACAACCCTTAAACAGCCCCAAAACCAGGGGCAAATCAGTTATTCCAAGACTACCGTGGAAGTGAGCGGCAAGGTATTCCGGTTCTCTGAGATGATCCTCGACGTCCCCGTAGAGGTCGTCAACCTGCCGGAAGGAACCCAAATCAAGACCTTCCCGGCGGTTATCCCTGTGCTTTGCAAAGCCAGGATAGCGCAGTTGAAGGACCTGGTGGCATCAGATTTCCGGGTTGTTGCAGATTACGGCAGCCTTCCCCAGGGGCAGTCGGTCCTCCAGCTACAACTGGCACAGAAGCCGGATGCGGTACATACGGCCCAACTTTTGGTGGATGGCGTGGAATTCATTTTAAAACGGGAGTAATGTTGGTAGTGGGTCTTACAGGGGGCATAGGCAGCGGTAAAACCACCGTGGCTAATATGTTCGGGGAGCTGGGCGTTCCGGTATACAATTCGGACCAGGAAGCCCGGAGGCTGATGCAGAGTTCTGGCAAGATCAGGGAGGCCATCCTTGCCTTGATGGGGGACGAGGCGTATAAGGATGGTGAGCCCGACAGGCAGTATATAGCAGGGAGGGTCTTTGGAAACAGCGAACTGCTGAACCGGCTCAATGGCATTATCCACCCGGAGGTTAAGGCTGATTTCCGGCAGTGGGCATTGCAACAGCAAACCCCTTACGTAATGCAGGAGGCAGCAGTGCTATTTGAAAATGGCAGTTATAAAAAATTCGATAAGATGGTACTCGTTACCGCCCCGGAAGCCACGCGTATAGAACGTATTATCCAACGGGATGATACGAGCAGCGAAGCGGTAAAAGCCCGTATGGGGCATCAGTGGGACGATTCCCGAAAAGCGGCATTATCCGACTTTGTCATTGAAAACAAAAGCCTGGACGAAACCCGGTCGCAGGTGCGAAAGATCCACCGGCAACTAATGGAAACATCGGGTTAGCGGCATTTTAACATTTTTGTTAAGGTTAGGTTAAACACACAATCCACTAGTTGTTAAATCTTTAATTTTACGACAGATGAATAAGAGATTATTTGTTCTTCTGGTGATCCTCATGAGCCTATCTCTTATCGGGATTATCTCGGTGCAGTTGTATTGGATCAAAAGCTCCGTAGAGGATAAGGAAGAGCAATTTTCGAACAGCGTATCAGAGGTCCTTAGCAAAATTACCGACAAGGTAGAGGCAAGGGAGATGAAGGATTATTCGGACCGCTTCCTGAGCCTGAAAGACAGCATAGGGGAGTTGCAGGGTTCCCAGTTGAGCAACATATTTTTTATTGACCGGGATTTGAATTCCAACGAGATCCTGTTCTACTCGCATGGGATCCTCGAGGAAGATTACAATATAGCCTCGACGTTCTTTGACAATGGCAATGGTTCTGACACCACCACCATAAAAAATTATACCAGCAAACGAACAAAAACCATCTTTAAGGAAGAATACGGCCTTGACGGCAAGCGCTACCGCCTTAATCCGATACAAAAGCTTGAAAAGGTAGGCGGGTTGTCCACAATCGATAAAGCAATCTTCGACGATGTCTACCGGGAATACGCTGAGAAAGTACCCATCCATAAACGGGTATCCAAACAGGAGATCGAACTGCTGTTGGACAATGAGCTTGGGAACAGGGGCATCAATATCGATTATGAATACGGGATTTACAGCAAAGGACTGCCCACCAAGGTAAGGTCCCGGGGATTCAGGTTTAGCACCGCTACCCTCTACAAAGCACCGATCTTTAAAAATAGTGAGGGAGAAAGCAATTTTTCCCTGCTCCTGTCTTTTCCAAAAAAGAAAAAATTCATTTTACAAACGGTCATGGGTATGGCCATCCTTTCACTTTTGTTCACCCTTATCATCGTGCTGGCCTATGCCGGTGCCATCTATCAATTGATACGGCAGAAACAGATCTCGGAAATCAAATCCGATTTCATCAATAATATGACCCACGAGTTCAAAACCCCCATCGCGACGATCAACCTCGCCATAGAGGCCATTCGCAACCCCAAGATCATTAAGGACGAAGAGAAGGTGCAAAGGTATTTGCAGATGATCCGGGACGAGAACAAAAGGATGCACGCACAGGTCGAGAATGTACTCAGGATCTCCAAACTGGAAAAAAATCAACTGGACATCACCAAAGACCGGGTAGATATCCACGAAATCATCGGTGACGCCATTGCCCATGTGGAACTCATAGTTCTGGACCGGGGCGGTTATATCCAAACGCATTTGGATGCCGATCGATCCGAGGTCCTGGCCAATGACATGCATTTCGAAAATGTAATCGTAAACATTCTCGACAACGCAATCAAATATTCCCCGGAGGCTCCAAAAATTGACGTGTACACAGAAGTGGCGAACAACAATATCATCATACGTATACAGGACCAGGGGGCAGGAATGAGCAAGGCCGTACTAAAAAAGGTTTTCGAGAAGTTTTACCGGGAACATACGGGCGATATCCACAACGTAAAAGGGCACGGTCTTGGCCTGGCGTATGTAAAAAAAATAGTAGATGATCACCAAGGTGAAGTTTATGCCGAAAGTGAGAAGGGCAAAGGAAGCGCTTTCATTATTAAGCTGCCTTTAATTTAAATTATATGGAAACAGCAGAAAAGAAAATTCTTTTAGTAGAAGACGACCCCAACTTTGGAATCGTTCTCAAGGATTACCTCTCTATGAACGATTTCGATGTAACCCTGGCCAAAAATGGCATGGAAGGTTTTGAAAAGTTCAAAAAGGACAATTACGACGTTTGTATCCTGGACGTGATGATGCCCTATAAGGACGGCTTTACCCTGGCCAAGGAAATCCGGGAAAAGAACGAACATATCCCCATCATTTTCCTTACCGCCAAAACCATGAAAGAAGATGTGCTGAAAGGGTACAAGGCGGGGGCCGATGACTACCTGAACAAACCGTTTGATTCTGAAGTGCTGTTGATGAAGCTTAAAGCGATTATCCAGAGAAAGGCGTCTAACTCTTTGTCAGACAGTAACCAGTATGAATTTAATATTGGAAATTTCCACCTGAATTCCAAGCTGCGGTTCCTTAAATACAAAGACGAGGAAGCGATAAAACTATCCCCAAAGGAAAACGAACTCCTTCGCCTCCTGGCCCTGCATGAAAACGATCTTATGCCCAGGGAACTGGCCCTGACCAAAATATGGCGGGACGATAACTACTTTACTTCCCGCAGTATGGATGTGTATATTGCCAAATTGCGTAAGTACCTCAAAAGGGATGATTCCGTTGAAATCCTGAACATCCACGGGGAAGGGTTCCGCCTGGTCGTCAAAAACGAGAATTAGGCCCTGGCCCTCTGGCCTCCCAGTGCCGCCATTCAGCGGGGAAGGCGGCTCAGGATTTGCTGAACAATTTCCCCGGGGGTACTCCCTATGGGCACCACCAGGGCCCCTTCGGGTTCCTCCAGGGCCTCAAACTGGGAAGTAAGCAGTTCTACCGGCATAAAGTGGCCTTTTCGATTGTGGAGCCGTGACAGGATGAGGTCAAAACTTCCCTTGAGGAACACCCATACTACCTGCGTTTCGATCCCTCTCGACAATTTACGCCTGTGGCTCTCCTTTAGGGCCGAACACACAATAACAGCCCCTTTTTTCCGGTGCTCACGGGCCAATTGGTTCAGGGCCAGCAACCAGTCATGGCGATCTTCATCGGTCAATGGTGATTTTGCCGCCATTTTCCGGACATTGGCAGGGGGGTGAAAATCATCCCCGTCGAAAAATGGCAGCGAGAGGGCCCCGGCCAGTAACGGGGCAATGGTAGATTTTCCGCATCCGGATACTCCCATCACAAAATAAATATGGCCGGCATCAGGGTTTTTCATAGAGGATCTTGTCTAGTTTACCAATAATTGCATCGGGGGGCTCCCGGTAATCCACCCAAAGGATGCCTGCTTGTTTTCGAAACCAGGTTAGTTGCCTTTTCGCGAACCTACGGGTATTTTTCTTGATTTCCGAAATAGCTGTTTCAAGGTCCTGCTTTTCGTCAAAATAATCAAACAGTTCTTTGTAGCCAACGGTTTGCAGCGCGTTTAGCTGGCGGTGCGGGTATAGCGCCCGGGCTTCCTCCAGCAGCCCATCGGAAAGCATTTGGTCTACCCTGAGGTTGATCCTTTCATAGAGCACGTCACGGTCGGCCATAAGGCCCACGGTAAGGGTCCTGAAGGGCCGCTCCGGCCCTTTGCGCTGGAGGAATGACGAGTACGGTTGGCCGGTACCGATACAGACCTCCAGGGCACGGACCAGGCGTTGGGGGTTTTGGAGGTCGATGACGGCATAGTGTGCCGGGTCCAGTTCCTCCAATTGCCTTTGCAATGCCTGGATGCCCTCCGTTTCGAGCCGGTCTTTCAGCACTTTGCGGATGTTGGGGGAGAGTTTGGGGAAATCATCCAGGCCCTGTGTCACGGCATTGATGTACAGGCCACTACCTCCCGCCATGACCACGACCGGGTGCTTCTTAAACAATTCCCGCAGCCGTTCCAGGGCCTCTCGCTCAAAGTCCCCTACGGTGTAGGGTTCAAAGATGCTCCGCTGTTGGATAAAATGATGCCTGACCGCCTTGAGTTCTTCCGGGGAGGGCACCGCGGTACCGATTCGCATTTCCCGGTAAAATTGCCGGGAGTCTGAGGAGATTATTTCTGTGTCGTAATGCCGTGCCAGGGCAATGGCAAGGCGTGTCTTTCCAAGGGCCGTGGGGCCTACCACCGAAATCAGGGTTTTCCCGGGATCAGTCATTGTCCAGTTTCTCGCCGCAAATCCTGCAATATAAGGCATCCTTCCTTTGCACTTCTGTCCCGCAATTGGGGCAGGAGCGCCCATCATCGTAGTCTTTGGAATCCTTTTTGGCCGATGAATATTCGGCAGATACGATGCCCGTTGGTACGGCAATGATCCCGTATCCGATGATCATAATCATCGTCGCGATGACCTGCCCAAGCCCGGTTTGTGGTGAAATGTCGCCGTACCCCACCGTGGTAAGCGTAACAATCGTCCAATAAACACTGTGGGGTATGCTGTTGAAACCATGTTGGGGCCCTTCAACCAAGTACATAATGGTCCCCAGGAGCACAGAGATAACCAGGACGAAAAAGACAAAGACAAAAATCTTGGTACGGCTGGCCCTCAGCGCCCGCATAAGGTTGTTGGATTCGCCCACAAACCGGACCAGTTTGAGTATCCTGAAAACCCGCAGCAGGCGCAAAGCCCTGAATGCGGTGATAAACTGGGAACCCACCACAAAATACGAAAGGTATTTCGGGATGGTTGATAGCAAATCGATGATCCCGAAAAAACTAAAAATGTATTTCCTGGGCTGGTTAATACAGATAACGCGCAGGATGTATTCTATGGTAAAGAGAATGGTGACGATCCATTCCGAAACATTAAAGAAGGCGTGGTATTCCCGATCAATCCGGGGAATACTCTCCAGCATGACGATAATGATACTGTATACGATCACTACCAGCAGTACGATATCAAATAGTTTCCCTGCCGGCGTGTGTGTGCCGTAGATCACTTCATGGAGCTTGGCCCTCCATTCCTCATATGATTTTCGTTTGCTCAAGGCCCGCTATTCAGATCGATAATTTTTACTACTTTCTTTTTTTGTAGGTAGATGGAAATAATCTGGGAAGACCCATGGGTGTGTTCCATAGGGGTAATCAACGATTCTAAGATATGAATATTATCGATTTGATGGTTGAGGTCGTAATAGCCAAGGCCTTTAAAAAAACCGTCCATGAGAACGATAGCGCTATATTCCCCCAGTTGCCTGCCTTTGTCGACAATGATCAGATCTTTCCCAAGGCCGTTGGGGAGTGCTACAGGCTGTATTGAGCCCGCTCTGCCAGGGTACCTTCTTTGACGGGAAGGAAGTTGGTTGTACTTGGGTTTAAGGCGCAGCCGTTCTTCGTGCTCCTTGAGGAGTGCGACCAGTTCACTGCCGGTTTTTTCGAAAGTGACCTTTCTGGTCTCTTTTTGAAGCGCCCGTCCCTTATCCCCGTTGTTCGTAAAATGCTGGTTGACACGTTTCTTGATATTCCGGCTCTTCCCGAGATAAATGATTTCACCTTCCTTGTTATGCAGATAATAGACCCCTGTGTCCGCGGGCATTTGTTCCACCATGTCCAACTGCCTGGGGGAAAGTTCCCCCTGGGATTCTGTCCGGACAATTTCGCGGATAATCCTTTTGTCCGTATCCTTGGACAGCAGCAGTTTAAAGAGTTTGAGCGTGGCCAGGGCATCTCCGTTCGCCCGGTGGCGGTCACTTACGGCAATTCCGAGTGAACGGACCAGTTTCCCCAGGCTGTGCGATTCTGCTTCGGGGATGAGTTTTTTGGACAGGTCTACCGTACAGAGGGTTTTCCGCTCAAAATTATACCCCAGCCTTTTAAATTCGGTCCGAAGGATCCTGTAGTCAAATTGGGCGTTATGGGCCACCAACACCGTGTCCTCGGTGATCTCCACGATCCGCCTGGCTACCTCGTGGAACTTGGGCGCCCTCCTGAGCATCTGGTTGTTGATTCCCGTAAGGTTCACCACAAAGGGCTGGATCTCCCTTTCGGGGTTCACCAGGCTAATGAACTGGTCCACAACCCGATCGCCATCAAATTTGTGAATGGCAATTTCGGTAATGCCTTCCTCATTGAATTTCCCGCCTGTGGTTTCTATGTCCAGGATTGCGTACATATGCATCAATTGCGTTCCAAAAAGCTTTCTGTGTTTCGTCTAATGATTATCTCGTGCCCCAAAGATACTACTTCCTATGCGTACCATGGTACTTCCTTCCGCTACAGCGATTTTATAATCGCCGCTCATGCCCATGGAAAGGATCTGCAAATCGGGGAGACGTGCCTGCCATTGGTTGAATAGCGCTTTCAGGGAGCGGAATTCGGCCCGTACCTGTTCCTGGTTTTCCGTAAAGGTTGCCATGCCCATAAAGCCTGCGATTTTTACATGGGTCAGCTTGCCGAATTCTTCGGATTGGATCATCGCTTCCAATTCCGTCGCGTCAAAACCAAACTTGCTTTCCTCCTGGGCGATGTGAACCTGAAGCAGGCAGGAGATCACCCTTCCGTTCTGCCCGGCACGCTTATCGATTTCACGCAGTAGTTTCAGGCTGTCAACTCCATGTACCAGGGCCACATAGGGGGCCATATATTTCACTTTGTTACGTTGAACATGCCCTATCATATGCCATTGGATATCTTTGGGGAGCGCTTCCCATTTTCCATGCATCTCCTGTATCTTGTTCTCCCCAAAATCCCGTTGTCCGGCCTGGTAGGCCTCCAGGATTTCCTCCACGGACTTGGTCTTCGAGACGGCCACCAGCCGAACCCCCTCGGGGAGGCTGGATTGGATGGTATGCAGGTTTTGTTTGATTGACATAGTGCTTCTTACTTTTTTGGTGCCGGGGCTTGTTGCGGCCGTGCCCCTGCTACTAGAATTCATAAATGGTAAGCCCGCTGCGGAGCTTAGGTTCAATATACGTACTTTTTGGGGGCATAACCTGTCCCGCGTCGGCGATGGCCTTTATTTCCGCCACGGTCACCGGGGTCATATCAAAGCCTACGGCAAACTCGCCCCTTTGTATCTTCCGTTGCATCTTTCTGAGCTGTCCATCGCCGGAGGTATAAACGATGCGCCTGTCATTTCTGAGGTCATCGATGCCCAGGATGGGCCTAAGCAATGTGGTGTAGAGGATATGGGTGTCCAGCCTGCTGAGCGCATCGGTAAACCTCCAGTTTTCCTCCTTTAGTTTCAGGGCGTAAAAAGTACCCCCAAGGCACATGCCAAAATGGTGCTTTTCCGTTGGTCGCCAGGGAATGGTCCCCATATCCTCCCATTGGTAGTGCCATGACAACCGCTCCAGGAACCCGGCTCTGGAATGCCCGTTCAGGTCGCGCAACAGGCGCTGGTAGCGTGAGATTCGGATGGCAGATTCGGGGAGCAGGTAACTCATAAAATAATTGTAGGGTTCCCTGCCCGTATGCCGGGGGTTAGAAGCCCTGGCCTCCAGTGCCATCAGGTGGGAAGAGGCAGAGCGGTGGTGCCCGTCAGCGATGTAGAGTGCCTCCTGTTCCCCAAATAATCGTCCGAGGCGGTCCAGGGTGGCGGTGTCGCTGATGGGCCAGAGGCGGTGCCCATAGCCATCAGGGGTTTTAAAGTCGTATTCCGGCTGATTCCGGCTTTCTTGTTCGAGGATACCGGCGATTTCGGATCGGTCCGGATACATCATCAACACCGGTTCTGCGTTAAAGCGAACCGCGGAAAGGTAGCGCGAAAACAGCCGTTCTCGTTTCTCCAGGGTGTCTTCGTGTCGCCGGATGATGTTCGTGCGATAATCTTCCGTGCTGGTCGCACACAAAAAACCGAGGTATTTGCCTGTTTCGTGCCGTTGTTCATACAGGTAGATACAAGGTTGTTGATCCCTGATCAGGATGCCCTGTGACAGGAAAGCCTCAAAGCGCCCCCGTACCATTTGGAAACGCCCGGTGCCCGCAGGCTTTTTCCCCTGCCCGTACCCCGCGTTGATAATGTGTAAAAAAGAGCGTGGGTTCGCATCCATTAGTCGTTGCCTGGCCCCTGTGGAATAGGTCTCATAGGAAAGGGTACTCACCTGCCTGGCTTGGCCCCGGGCGGGTCGAACAGCTTTAAATGGCCGGATGATCGCCATAGGGCTTTAACTGAATTGACCCGAAACCTTCTCCGCCTTACGCGTTTCGGAATAATCGTAAAAACCTTCCCCGGATTTGACTCCCAGTTTCCCGGCGGTAACCATATTCACCAGCAGGGGTGAGGGGGCGTATTTTGGATTTTTGAACCCGTCGAACAATACATTGAGTATGGAGAGGCAAACATCCAACCCGATGAAATCGGCCAGTTGCAACGGACCCATCGGATGGGCCATGCCCAGTTTCATGACCGTATCTATTTCCGCCACGCCCGCTACCCCATGGTGCAGGGTTTCAATGGCCTCATTGATCATCGGCATTAATATCCTGTTGGCTACAAAGCCGGGGTAATCATTCACGGTTACGGGCGTTTTCCCTAACTTTTCGGCTGTTTCCACCACGATGGCCGTAACCCCGGCCGAGGTACTGTATCCCCGGATGATTTCTACCAGGGGCATGATGGGTACGGGATTCATGAAATGCATGCCAATAACCTGCCCGGGGCGTTTAGTGCCCGCTGCCAATTGCGTGATGGAAATAGATGAAGTATTCGTAGCCAGCAGGGTGCTTTTGTCACAAATGGCATCCAGTTCCCTGAAGATCCGGAGTTTTGTCTCCAGCGATTCTGAGGCCGCCTCGACCACCATGTCGGCTTTTTGGACGGCCTGTTTTAAATCGGTAAAGGTCTGTATGTTCTGTAGGGTGTGCTTAACACCCTCCGGGGAGAGGCTTCCCTTGGCCGCCATGCGGTCGAGGTTTTTGGTAATGGTAGCGATTCCCTTTTGCAGTACGGCTTCCGAGATATCGGTAAGGCGTACCAGGTAACCGTGCTGGGCAAAGACATGGGCGATTCCGTTTCCCATGGTTCCAGCGCCAATCACTGTGATGTGTTTCATGAATTTGTTTTTTTTCCTGGGTTTGTGTAGGGGGTGGTTTAGATCCAAAAAACGGCCTCCTCTCAAAAAGCCTCAATCACCTGGAGGGCGACTTTCAACGCACGGGCCCCCTGCTCCAGCGACACTATGGGTTCATGGTCTCCGGCGATGGCATCCGCAAAAGTTTCCAGTTCCTCCTTGATGGCATTGTTTACCCGGATTTCCGGGTTTTCAAAATAAATCTGCTTTTTAACACCCTCGGCGTTTTGCAGTACCATATCAAATTCACCCGGATGCTCGGGGGCATCCTTCATCTTCACCACTTCCACCTTTTTTTCAAGGAAGTCGACAGAAATATAAGCGTCTTTTTGGAAAAACCGGGATTTACGCATGTTTTTTAAAGAGATCCTGCTGGCCGTTAGGTTGGCCACACATCCATTTTCGAAAAGGATGCGTGCATTGGCAATATCGGGAGAATTGCTGATGACGGAAACCCCGCTTGCGCTGATCGTTTTCACCTTAGATTCCACGACGCTAAGGATGGCGTCTATATCATGGATCATCAGGTCGAGGACCACCGGTACATCGGTACCCCGGGGGTTGAATTCAGCCAGCCGGTGGGTTTCGATAAACATAGGGTTCCGGATACTGTCCCTTACTGCTGAAAATGCGGGGTTAAAACGCTCTACGTGCCCCACTTGTCCCTTGACCCCCATTTCGCGCTGCAGCGCAATCAATGCTTCGGCCTCCTCCAGGGTATTGGTGATGGGTTTTTCAATAAAGATATGCTTCCCCTTTTCCATGGCCTTCTTCGCACATTCAAAATGGGAAAGGGTAGGGGTGACGATGTCCACCACCTCCACCGCATCGATTAGTTTGTTTAAATTGTCAAAATAGGTATAGCCAAACTCTTCGGCTACCGCCTTTCCATTAATGGCGTCGGGATCATAAAAACCAATAAGCTCATATTTATCGGATTCGTTGAGAAGTCGTAAATGAATTTTCCCCAGATGCCCGGCACCGAGTACTCCTACTTTGAGCATGTCGTTCTGTTTTCGCCAAAAATAAACATAGTTTGGCAGTTTAGACCGGCCTTGCCCCAAAAGTTTGCCCAGCAGGCCCGTCGTATTTCCCCATGGAAATAAAACGCTATTGTTGGGCAGCAGGGTATTCCATCTTCTGCCAAACTTTCCTAACTTCGTAGGCCAAAACCAAACCATTGAAAGATACTCTAAAGCACAAGGGCATGCGAAACCAGCTTGCCGATGTGGTGGAAGCCAAAGGGATAAAAGACAAAAAAGTGCTCCAGGCCATCCGGTCGGTGCCCAGGCACCTTTTTATGGATAGTGGTTTTGAAGGGCATGCCTACCAGGACAAGGCCTTCCCAATTGCGGCTGACCAGACGATTTCACAGCCCTATACCGTAGCCTACCAGACTGAGTTGCTGGAGGTTTCACAAGGCGACAAAATTCTGGAGATAGGGACCGGAAGCGGCTACCAAACCGCCATATTGCTACAGTTGAAAGCAAGGGTCTATACGATAGAACGCCAGTTGGAACTCTTTAAAAAGACCAACCTCTTCTTCAAGAAAATGGGGTACCGGCCCAAAAAATTTGTCTTTGGGGATGGGTATAAGGGGTTGCCGGAGGAGGCGCCTTTTGATGGGATCATTGTTACTGCCGGGGCCCCCGAAATCCCAAAGGCACTGCTTGGGCAGTTGAAAATTGGGGGAAAACTGATAATCCCCGTGGGCGAAGAGGAACAGGTCATGACCCGCATTCAGCGGAAGTCCGAAAAGGAATTCTCAAAAGAGGAATTCGGTTCGTTTCGGTTCGTCCCCTTGCTGGAAGACAAGAATTAGGGCTGGAGTACTGCCCCCCGCCGGGCCTGCCTAGTTGTTAAAGCTTTTCTTTATCCGGGCCAGGTTCCTTTTGCTTTCCCTGGTTTTGATGGTTTCCCGCTTGTCGTATAGTTTCTTGCCCTTGGCCAGGGCAATTTTCATTTTGGCGAGTCCCCGGTCACTGATGAACAGGTTGAGGGGGATGATGGTCAGTCCCGACTGCTTCACTTCTTTGGACAGTTTTTTTAGTTCCTGCCGGTTCAGGAGGAGTTTTCGCGCCGCTTTGGGGTGGTGGTTGAAATGGGAGGCGTGTGTGTATTCGTCGACCTGCATGTTGATCACAAAAAGTTCGCCCTTCTCGTTGAACTCGCAAAAACTTTCCGTGATGGACGCTTTCCCCAGGCGTATGGATTTGATTTCGGTTCCCGACAAAACGATACCCGCGACAAAGGTGTCGAGCAGCTCGTATTCAAAGCGCGCCTTTTTGTTTTTAATATTGATATTTTTCTGCATGCGGCACAAAAATACGAACTAGGATGGCAGGAACAAGGGATTCAAACTGGCAGGATTCATTTTATTTTGTCATGTTTGCGCTGTTTTTGCGATTAAGTAAAGAAAAACACCATGAAAAACCTGTTTATCGTACTCGGAATAGGCCTGATGGCGGCTTGCGGGCAACAGAGGGAGAAAACGCCTACTGCCCAGGAAATTGTAGACCGCGCCATTGCGGTATCCGGGGGTGACCGCTACACCAGCAGCCAGATTTCCTTTGAGTTCCGGGGGCGCCGCTATGTCCTGGAACCCAGTGATCAGGGGAGGGTGTTAAAACGGGTCAGCGTTACTGATTCTGGCTTGCTGGAAGATAGTAAGATGGGGTCCAAATTTATGAGGAAGTTAAACGACAGCCTCGTGTCCGTGGCCGATTCTATGGCTTCCCGCTATGCCAATTCCATCAATTCGGTCCATTATTTCGCCTACCTGCCCTACGGGCTCAATGACCCGGCCGTCAATAAAAAGTTATTGGGCAAGACCGTGATCGATGGCGAGGCCTATTATAAGGTGCAGATTACCTTTGACCGGGAAGGAGGCGGGAAAGATTTTGAGGATGTCTATGTGCATTGGTTCAATGCGAGCACGTTTGAGTTAGAATACCTTGCCTATGATTTCCTGGTGGATGGCGGAGGGGTTCGTTTCAGGAAGGCGTTTAACGAACGCTATGTGGAGGGGATCCGATTTGTGGATTACGAAAATTATTCGTTCAAACAGAAGGTGCCCCCTGCGCTAATGGATAGCCTTTACCAAACCGGAGCCCTCCAACTGCTTTCCAGGATAGAACTGCGGGACATCGAGGTCAATCCGGGCAGTGGCAGTTAAAAACGAGCCGCATGTCGCTGGCCTGGTCCCCCACTAATTGGACGATAAAAAGGCTGCCGTTGTCATACTCGTCCATAGGACCGTACTTATCTTCCCCAATCATTTTGTTGACCAGGGCCGGGGTACTGTTGCTATGGCCCACCACCAGTACATTTTTCCCCAGGTTGTCTGCCTTGAACTGATCTATTTGAAGTTCGTCCGGGTCGTAATACTGTACGGTGATTTCCTGTTTTACGGCCGCGGGCGCTGCTGTCATGGTAGTCCTTTCAAAATCGGTGGTATAAATGGCATCCAGGGCCACTTCATTCAAAATTTCTGCCCAGTGCATGGCCCTTCCCAATCCCTGCTGGTTTAATTCCGGGTCCAGCGCATCCGGATTGGAGCGGTCTTTCTCGGCATGCCGGATAAAGTAAAAGGTGCTCACAACGGCATCACTGCTGTCCGTATTCAGGGGTGTGTCTTCCTTGCAGCCCGCAAGCGACACGAAAAGAAAGGACAAGATTATGGGCAATATGGCTCTCATAACAAATTGTTTGTCTAATTTTGAAATCCAGGGAACAAGCTGGAAACAGGTTAAAAATAGTAATAATATTCATTGTTTTCCTTCTTATGTTTAAACATGGGCAATTCTTTCTGCTGCTTCTGCTGCCCTGCCTGTTATTCTGCCAGGACGGGGAACTCCCTCCTGATTTCAGGCAACACAACCTGACGGAATACAACTCAAGCCTGCTCAGCCCCATCTATTCCCTGGACCGCAGCCCGCCGCGATCCCTGGCCTTATGGACCCGCTGGCAATGGCAGACCGTAGATGGCGACCCAACGACCATTTTATTCAACTATACCCACCGCATCAACCCGCAGTCCGCGGCCGGGCTGGGTTTTTTCCAGCACAATACGGGCCTTTTCCTCCAAACCGGGGCAGTACTCAACTACGCCTATGACTTTGACCTGGGCGGGGGGGCTTCTGTGGCCCTGGGCCTCAACTCCTTTTTGTACCAGCGAAAACCGTCAGACGACATCTTCCAGATCAACCCTGATTTTCCCCTGCCCCAGTTTGATGTTTCTAACGACTTTATCCTGCAACTGGCCCCCAGCCTTCGCTTTAAATACGAGCAGTTCAGTGTGGGCGTGGTCGGTGAGAACCTGGTGGATTACAATTTCACTACCAGTGAGCAGGAGACCAGCGGGTCTGACAAGATCATCATCGGATTGATGAGTTACCAGTTCCCGGTCTATATTTTTGGAAATGACGACTCCTACGTGCAACCCACTATTTACCTGAAAACCTTGCCTGGAATAGATGACCAGTATGGTATTACCGGCTTGTTTTCGACCCCCAGGTTCTGGGCGCAATTGGGCTACAATTCCTTCTATGGCGCTTCGGGAGGTGTGGGAGGCCGTTTCTTTAAAGATTTCTCCATTGGCGCATTGCTCGAATTTGGATCGGAAAACTCTTTCCAGGGGAGCGATACCAGTATCGAGTTCGTTACTGCGTACAGGTTTGGCGAGGGCGACCCCAGGAGGAGGGTCGTCGGATTTGATGTGGAAGAAGAAGCGGTGGCAGAAGCCCCCGCGGAACCGCCCACAGGAGATGCGGAGGAAGTCGCTGCCGCCGAGGCCAGGCAGGTACAGGATTCCATTGCCCGGGCAAACCGGGCCCGGGAAGTACGGCAGCAACAGCTGATGGATTCTATCGCGGAGGCACGCCAGGAAACTGCCCTTGCGGCAGCCAGGAAGATCCGGGAAGCGCGTGAAAGGGATTCCCTTGACCAGCTGGCCCGGGCCAGGGAGGAAGCGGACAGGAAGCTTGCCGCGGCCGAAAAGGTGACCCCCAAACCCGGGGAGAAATATGAAGAGACCCGGACTATAGACGGACTTGTACCCGGATACTACCTGATCACCAATGTATTTGGCACCAAAAAGTACTTTGAGGCCTTTATGAAGACCCTGGATAGCAGGGGGCTCCAACCCAAGTCGTTCTACAGGAGCGTGAATAAATACAATTACGTCTACCTCCAGAGGTATGATTCCATAGAGGAGGCCCGGGCGGCCCGCGACAGTAAATTCAATGGCAGGTACACCGATCCCCTATGGATCTTCAGGGTAGTGGGCGAATAATGCCCCCGTGCCCCCGGGGGGGGGGAGTGGTGGTTTGTGGATAGCGGCGCCTTATCTTTTAATTTCCCTGGCGATCAGTACATCCAGGTAGGCCACGGTGTTTAGCAAGTACTTCCGGTCCCGGCAGATGGTCGCCATGGCGACCGCTCCCTGGAGCATGGTAAAGAGTTGTTTGGCAAACTGAAGGGGGGCTACCGGAAGGCGGATCTCATTTTTTTTCGCCCCTACTTCGAGCACCAACGCAATTTTGCCTTCAATGGTGGCTACCGTTTCCCTGGCAGCCGCTGCCAACAGCTTGTTGTTGTGTTCTGCGTCGACCCCGGTGTTCAACACAGGACAACCGCCCATATCGTGGGTAAATTCATCATAGTGGCGATAGAAATTGGTCAGGGAGTAAACCTTGTCCAGGGCGCTGCCATCAATGGAAAGCTTCGCTTCGATGGCTTGCAGTAAGCGGTTGCTGTTGTATTCAAAAGCCGAGAGTGCCAGGGCTTCCTTGTTTTCAAAATTGCCGTAAAGCGCCCCTTTGGTGAGGCCCGTTGCCTCGGTCAGGTCACTCATACTAGTACCCACATAGCCATGTTTGTTAAAGATAGGCGCAACGGTTTCAATGATGTACCTGGTAGTTCTTTCGGCTTTAGTGGTCATAGCTGGAATTTTCTACGAATATAAAAAAAGTATATACTGCATGGTATCTTAATATAAAAAAAACCCCCTGTAGTACCTACTGCAGGGGTTTTTTGAATTCTGGGCCGCTAGATTTTACTTCACCAATTCAGACTGGTTCCGGAAGATGAGGCCATCGTCAAAGGAATCGATCAGGATAATGCTATCGGCTTTCACCTGGCCTCCCAGCAATTCCCTGGAAAGCTTGTTGAGTACTTCCTTCTGGATGATTCGCTTGATGGGCCGGGCCCCATACTGTGGGTCGAACCCTTTTTCGGCCAGATAGCCGATCGCCTCATCGGTCGCATCAAGGGTAATGTGCTGTCTGTCTAACAGCTTTTTCAGCTGTTCCAGCTGCAACCTCACGATCGCGATGATATCTGCTTTGTTTAAAGGGGTGAACATGATGATGTCGTCAATGCGGTTGAGGAACTCCGGGCGTATGGTCTTTCGCAACAGGCCAAGTACTTCTACGCGGGCCGCTTCCGTGGCACTGTAGATATCCTTGTTGTCCTCAAACTTTTCCTGGATGATATGGCTCCCCATATTACTGGTCATGATGATGATGGTGTTCCTGAAATCGGCCACCCTTCCCTTATTGTCTGTAAGCCGGCCTTCATCCAGGACCTGCAGCAGGATGTTGAAGGTATCGGGGTGGGCCTTTTCAATCTCATCGAGCAGGACTACCGAATACGGCCTGCGTCGTACGGCCTCGGTGAGCTGTCCGCCCTCATCATAGCCCACGTATCCGGGAGGGGCGCCAACCAGGCGGCTTACCGCGTGGCGTTCCTGGTATTCACTCATGTCTATCCGGGTCATGGCATTCTCGTCATCAAACAGATACGCGGCCAGGGTTTTCGCCAATTCGGTTTTACCCACACCGGTAGGCCCGAGGAAAAGGAAGGAACCAATGGGGCGCTTGCTATCCTGCAGCCCCGCCCTGCTTCGCCTGATAGCATCGGATACGGCCTGTATGGCCTCATCCTGGCCCACCACCCTTTTATGGAGGACGGCTTCCAGCTTCAGTAGTTTTTCACGTTCGCTCTGCAACATTTTATTCACAGGGATACCGGTCCATTTGGCTACCACCTCTGCAATGTCCTCGGTTGTTACCTCTTCCTTGATCAGGGTCCCGGCTTCCTGCTGCAGGGCGAGTTCGGCCTGCAGTGCTTCCAGTTTTTCCTGGGCTTCCTTGATCTTGCCGTATCGCAATTCCGCTACTTTCCCGTAATCCCCGTTGCGTTCTGCCCTTTCGGCTTCGCCTTTAAAATTTTCTATGTCCTGCTTGGTCTTCTGGATATTCTCTACCACGGTCTTCTCACTGTCCCATTTCGCGAAGATCTCGTTGCGATCCTCTTTTAAATTGGCGAGGTCTATATTCAAAGCCTTGAGTTTCGCCTGGTCGTTCTCCCGTTTAATCGCTTCGATCTCGATCTCCAGTTGCATGATCTTGCGGTCCAGCACATCCAGTTCTTCCGGTTTAGAATTGATCTCCATCCGCAACTTGGAAGCCGCTTCGTCCATAAGGTCAATTGCCTTATCGGGCAGGAACCGGTTGGTAATGTACCGTTGCGACAGTTCTACCGCGGCAATCACCGCCTCATCCTTGATCCTAACCTTGTGGTGTGCCTCGTATTTTTCCTTGAGGCCGCGAAGGATGGAAATCGCGCTTTCGGTATCGGGCTCATCTACGGTGACTTTCTGGAACCTGCGTTCAAGGGCTTTGTCCTTTTCAAAATATTTTTGGTATTCGTCCAGCGTGGTGGCCCCAATGGCGCGCAATTCTCCACGCGCCAGGGCAGGCTTGAGGATGTTTGCGGCATCCATGGCCCCCTGCCCACCCCCGGCACCTACCAGGGTATGGATTTCGTCAATGAACAGGATGATGGTGCCATCGGAAGAAGTTACCTCCTTGATCACGGATTTGAGGCGTTCCTCAAATTCCCCTTTGTATTTGGCCCCCGCGATCAGCGCCCCCATGTCCAGGGAAAACACGCGCTTGTCCTTCAGGTTCTCGGGGACATCGCCCTGTACGATACGATGTGCCAGCCCTTCGGCAATAGCAGTCTTTCCCGTACCGGGCTCCCCAACCAGCATCGGGTTGTTCTTGGTGCGCCTGGAGAGGATCTGTAAAATCCGCCTGATTTCCTCATCCCGGCCAATCACAGGGTCGAGTTTCCCCTGGTCCGCCAGTTCGTTCAGGTTCCTCGCGTACTTGTTCAGTGCGTTGTAGGTTTCTTCTGCGCTTTGGGAGGTAACACGGCCGCCCTTGCGCAACTCGGTAATAGCTGCCAGCAAGTCCTTTTCTGTGACGCCCTGGTCTTTGAGGATTTGGGCGATTTTGCTTTTCGACTTAAAAATGGCCAGCAGCAAATGCTCAATGGAAACGTATTCATCCTTCATGTTCTTGGCCACGATAGACGCTTCATTCAGGGTTTTAGCGGCTTCGCGGGAGAAGGCTTGCTCTCCCCCGGTAACTTTTGGAAAACGCTCCAACTCCTTGTCGACCACTTGATCGACCATGCCCACGTTGACATTCAGTTTCTTCAGTAAAAACGGGGTCACATTTTCTTCGACTTCATTAATGGCCTTAAAAAGGTGTTCGTTTTCAATCTGCTGGTGGTTCAGGGCCTGTGCCAGTTGCTGTGCATGCTGGATGGCCTCCTGGGATTTTATGGTAAAATTGTTGATATTCATCTTTTCGTTGCTTTAATTTCCTAATGGCTATTTTTGCATTGTGTATGGCAACAATCCTACCAAGTCCCATTAGCAGACAAAATGGCGGCAAATAGTGCATATTTCAAGACATTTCGGCAGTTGTAAGGTTTGGGTGAGAATCCGACCTAATGCCTATAATAGACAATTATATGGGTATTTTTGATCAGTTATTCCGGAAGAAACCGGAAGGAGAAAGAAAGCAAAAGAAGGAATTGCCCTGGATTCCACTGACCAGCAGGCAGCAATTGGAAGCGCTCAGAAGCGCTTCTGCAGAAAAGACACAATTCATATATAAGCATTCCACCACCTGCGGTATCAGCGGGATGGTGCTGCGCATGCTCGAGGGATCGGTGGATTTGACCGATGAGGAAGCAGATTTTTACTTTCTCGACCTGCACCGCTACAGGGATATCTCCAATACCGTAGCCGCCGAATTTGGCGTACGTCATGAATCGCCGCAATTGCTGGTGATTAAAAAAGGGGAGGTGGCGGCCTGGGCGTCTCATGGCTCCATCGGGGAGATGGACTACAGCCAGTATGTTTAACGCATAAAAAACCCCGCTTTTTTTGCGGGGTTCTTAATTGTTAGTAGAATTTATGCCTGACGACAATATTCTTTAGCCGGAGTTTCAGGTCTTCCCCTGCGTCATACACCATTTGCTCATTGCTGGGGAAGGGGACAGCCCGCAGATTGACCAGGGCCACCAAATCTGTATCCAGGGCCCTTTTGTCTCCGCTATAGTTGGCGTACACGTGCTGGAAAACAAATTCGCTCGACAAGGGGTAGGAATTCACCACCTGCCGGTTATGGAGGTCCACATAGCTTACCTGCCCGGTAACCTGGGCCGCCTTGTGCTGGGTGAACTGGTAGTAGCTGCACTGCACGGTCTTTAACCGGTCGACCTTGATTTCGTTCCCCAGGCTGTCCTTTACCAGGTTGCCGTTCTCATCTTCCAGGTAGGTGTACCCGTCTTTAATCTGTTTTTCTTTAACAAATTGCTTCTCCTGCACCTGTTCGGGTGAGATGCGTATGTCTTTGAACGCCACGAGCATTTCATAGTCATAGCGGATGTCATCCAGTGGGTTTGCATGGTACTGGGTCCAGAAATCGTCCAGCCCGTAGGTATTAAAGTTCAGCAATTCCGCTTCCAGGCGCTCGGGCACAACCTGCTGTGTTTCATTCACCAGCTGGACTTTCACATAATCCAGACCGCGCTGATAGGCTTGTTCCATTTTTTGCTTGGTATCCGAATACCCCGGATTGATTTTATCCAGGTAGGCAAAATCGTCATAGGCATCCCTGAAATCCCTTTTGCTGCTGGCATTGCTCAAAAGGTTGGATGCGTTGCTGTACAGGTAGTCAGACAGGGCATCCTTGGCCCTGAGGATGTCATCATCGTAGTTCCGGAAGGCGAATGAAGCCTGTCGGCCCTCTTCCTCGATATACAGGGGCAACAAGGGCCTAATGCTTTCCTGAATCTGCTTCAGGGCGCCGTATCCCTCGTAGATGGCCTCGTAATTGGCGGGGTTGCCATCTTTGCCCAGAAAGGCGATTTGTTGCAATTCCCTTTCGGTGTTTTTCCTGAAAGCCTCTTCGAGGATAAGGATATAGGGCTGATGGCCCTTTTTGGTCTTGTTATCGGCCAGATTGTTGATGGCTGAGTAGATCGCCTGGGAATAATTGCCTGTATTTACGGCTTCCTGTGTTTTCTTAACGCCTCCGCAGGCCAGCAGGACGGCCATGGCGCACACAATAAGTACAGTTTTTTTCATGGTATATCGGTTTATGATTGGTTTGGCTACTTCCAATAGCTGTGCCAAAATGGTCATAAACCATAACGAATCAGGATCAAGGATCGTATACTTTCGATGAAATACTCCTTTGGGTGCTACTTCGTTTTCCTGGGGGGGAGGGCCGGGAGTAACTTGGTAGACACCTCTCCAAACCCAATACGCAACCCGTTTTTGAGGCAGTACCCCCTCATGGTCACGGTATCGTTGTCCTCAATCGCCTTGCGGGTTTCGCCGTTTTTGAGGCGAATGGGCCGGGTACCCTGCCAGGCCAGTTCAAGCATGGAGCCATAGGAATCTGGGGTAGGGCCGGAAATGGTGCCACTGCCCATCATATCTCCACTGTTGACCTTGCAGCCATTGACCGTGTGGTGGGCGAGTTGCTGGGCCATAGACCAGTACAGGTATTTAAAATTGGATCTTGAAATGGTGGTGGGTTCCCCGTCTTCAGGGGTAAGTTCCACCTCCAGCCGGATATCAAAACTGTTCTTGCCCGAATGCCTCAGGTACGGCAGGGGTTCGGGCTCCTGTTTTGGGCTAGCCACACGGAAAGGTTCAAGGGCATCCAGGGTAATGATCCAGGGCGAAATGGAAGAAGCAAAATTCTTTGCCAGGAATGGTCCCAACGGGACGTACTCCCATTTCTGGATATCGCGTGCGCTCCAGTCGTTAAAAAGTACCAGCCCAAAGATGTAATCCTCGGCTTCGGTCACGGGGATGGGGTCTCCCATGGCATTGGCATCGGTGGTGATGAAGGCCATCTCCAGTTCAAAATCCACCAGCCCGGAAGGGCCAAAAACCGGGCTGTCCTTACCCTGGGGCATGGTTTGCCCGTAGGGTCGGCGAATGGGGGTTCCGCCGGGTACAATCGTAGAGCTGCGGCCGTGATAGCCCACGGGGATATGCAACCAGTTGGGCAAAAGCGCATTTTCCGGGTCGCGGAACATTTTCCCCACATTGGTAGCGTGTTCCCTGCTCGAATAAAAATCGGTATAGTCCCCAATCTGCACCGGCAGTTGCATCTCTATCTCGTCCATGGTAAACAACACAATGCCCCGGTGCTCCTCATTATCCTGCAATTCGCGGTTGCCTTGTTCAAAGAGTTCGCTGATCCGGTTGCGGACCAGCCTCCATGTTTTCTTGCCGTCAGAGATAAAGTCGTTCAGGCTGTCCTGCAGGAAAATATCATCGGTCAGGGGGATATCTTTAAAATATCCCAATTGGTGCAAAGCACCCAGGTCAATCGCGTGATCCCCGATCCTGGTCCCAATGGTAATCACATCATCCCTGGTAAGGAATACCCCGAAGGGTATATTTTGAATAGGAAAATCTGAATCGGCCGGTACCGGGATCCAACTTTTGCGGGAAGGGTCGTTCGCTTTGAGGGGCATAGGGGTCGTTGTTAATTTTTATTTGATAAAAAACCTGATCAAATATATTATTTTCTTCCAATTAACCCCTGTCAATTCGTACTTTTGCCCTTCATTTAACAGTAAACCATCAGCATGCAACGCGACACGGAAATTTTTGATTTGATAGATGCCGAAAGGGAGCGGCAGATTAACGGAATAGAACTCATCGCTTCGGAAAATTTCACCAGTCCGCAGGTGATGGAGGCCGCGGGTTCCGTATTGACCAACAAATATGCGGAAGGCTACCCCGGCAAGCGGTATTATGGGGGTTGCCAGGTGGTCGACAAAGTAGAGCAGCTGGCCATCGATCGGGCCAGGGCGCTATTTGGTGCGGCTTATGCCAATGTACAGCCGCACTCGGGGTCGCAGGCAAACGCAGCCGTGTATTTCGCCTGCCTGAAACCCGGGGATAAAATCCTTGGATTCGACCTGTCTCATGGGGGCCACCTTACCCATGGATCCCCCGTCAATTTTTCGGGCACGCTCTACCAGCCCGTTTTTTATGGGGTGGACAAGGAGACCGGCTACCTGGACTATGACAGGATCATGGAGATTGCGAAGAAAGAAAAACCCAGGATGGTGATTGCGGGCGCCTCGGCCTATTCCAGGGATATGGACTTTAAACGTTTCCGGGAGATCGCCGATGCGGTGGGCGCCATCCTGCTGGCCGATATCGCCCATCCCGCCGGCCTGATTGCCAAGGGGATCCTGAACGATCCCATCCCACACTGCCATATCGTAACCACCACCACACATAAGACGCTGAGGGGCCCCAGGGGCGGCCTGATCCTAATGGGCGAAGACTTTGAAAACCCTTTTGGCCAACGGTTGAAAAACGGAAAGTTAAAAATGATGTCGAACCTGCTCGATATGGCCGTTTTCCCAGGGAACCAGGGAGGACCGCTGGAGCACATTATCGCCGCAAAAGCCATTGCCTTTGGAGAAGCCCTTTCCGATGATTTCCTGCATTATATGCTACAGGTAAAGAAGAATGCAGCGGCTATGGCAGCAGCTTTTGTCCGCAAGGGATATCATATTATTTCGGGGGGGACAGACAACCATATGATGCTGATCGACCTCAGGAACAAAGGGCTTACCGGAAAAGAAGCGGAAAACGCCCTGGTTCGTGCAGATATTACGGCGAATAAAAACATGGTCCCCTTTGATGATAAATCGCCTTTTGTGACTTCCGGAATCCGGTTTGGCACGGCCGCTGTGACCACGCGCGGGCTGAACGAAACGGATATGGAAACCATTGTAGCCCTGATCGATGCCGTGTTGAGCGAACCTGAAAACGAAACCAGCCTGGAAAGCGTCAAGGCGAAGGTGAATGCCATGATGAATGGCAAGCCCCTTTTCAACGGCTAGTCGCGTTGTCAATGAAAGGCTTGCCAAAGAACCTTATTGGTTCAGCATATGCAGGTCTCCGGAGATGATGGTTTTTTTCTGTAGGTCGTAAATCTTGGCCTCGGGAATCGAATCAAAATAGAGGGCCCAGAAGCTCATATAATCCCTGGCACTGTTCATTTCCCTCCGGATACCAACCAGCGGTTCCCCGTTAGATACTTCTTCTTCAAAAACAGGGAGGTATATTTCATAGGGGGTTTCGGTGAGGCCCTTGGTAATATGCACATAATGGGCGGCCAGTGTCTCCAGGATAGCTCCCAACTGGTACCCTATACTCTGGTTGTAGATCTTTTTGATGACAATGGTGGTGTCTTTCAGGATGAGGGAGAGTTCTTCCACATCCATTTCCAGGCTGTTCCGGTCACGAAAGGTGTTCAGTGCCCGGTAAAAGGGGGTGCAGGTGTTCTCCAATTCGGAGATGGCAGTAAAACCGCGGCCCCAGCTCCCTTTTTCGAGGTGAAACAATACCTCTATGAGGTCAAAATTACACTCTATATCGATGACCAGGTTCCATGGGTGGGCCACGGAATCGTTATTTTGTTTGTTGGTACTGCAGTTCCGTACCGAAACATGGGCAAAATAATCCTTTTCCAGGCTGCGTTTAAAAGCTTCCAACCCCTTCAAATGGGGATTGTCATCCAGTTGGAACCTTGAATTTTTTCTAAAGCTGTCTCCGTTCATCCTTAAACACTCCTATTAGTTTGTGAACACCTTATCTCAAAATTAGCCTTAATTCACAAGAAGCCATTATAGAAAAACCATAGAAATATTATGGTTTGCCGTAAAAAATAGGATGTTTTGGGTGTTTTGTTGAAGGTTTGCCTTCTTTCCTGCCGGGCTGCGTTTAAATGAAACCGCGTTTCCTGGATTCCGTGATCAGGGCCTGGTCATTTTGTTTTTCCACCCCAAAAAGGATTTTCAGCTGCCTTTTCCGGTTTTCTATACTGGGGAGGGAAAGGGAAATGTAGTCTGTCATATCCTTGGTCTTGGTGCCAATGGAAAGGTAATACAGGATCTGCTTGTCATTTTCATCCAGGCTGATGTCATTGGCCATTTTTTTCCGTATGGCCGCCAGGGCTTTTTGTGTGTAGTAGGGGGGGGAGTGCATTACGGTCTTTACCATGGCCTGCAGGGATTGCTGGTCAATTTCGGTCTTTACCATGTACCCTTCGGGGTCTACAGATTGGAGGATGCTGTTGATGCGGTAGTTGTCACTAAAGGAGGACATAAAGACAATCTTTGTAGACGGGGAGACCTCCCTGGCAAAGATGCCGATGTCTTCCCCCGTTTTGGCGGGGCCGTCAGTGCTTTGGCTGAGTTGTATATCCAGCAGCAGGATGTCATACGGAAAGAGTTTGAGCGATTCCTGGATCTTCTTCTTTGCATCCTCAAAGGATTTTGCGGTATCCATCTTCACCTGGAACCCTTCAAATTCTGTATCCTCCAGGATGTACTTATACCCTAAGGTCGTCATTTCATGATCGTCTACCGCCAATATCCGAACCGTTTTCATCATGCAACTATCCAATTTTAAGCTTCCTGCAATTTTGCTTTCCTCCTGCTTCCCAGGACATCCTGTTGGCCAATCTCGCTGTAGGGTACCCGGACTTTAACCGTGGTTCCCTTTCCGGGTATGCTGGTCATTTCCCAGGTGCCTTTGAGTTTCTTGACACGGGAGCTAATATTTTTATGCCCGATTCCTTTTTTACCTTCCTGGGGCTTAAACCCCCTTCCATCGTCACTGATGGTCACTTCGATATATTTGGAATTCCCGTGCAGGTTCACCGCAATGTTTTCTGCCTGGGCGTGTTTAACACAGTTTTGAAGGCTTTCCTGTACGATACGGTAGAGGTTGATCTTTACATCGCCCTTCAGGGCATCCCATTCTATATCCTCGTCGTAGGTCAATTCGTGTTGCAGGCCTGCCGTGTCACCAATCGTTTTCAGTAATTCCTCCAACGAGATTACAAAGTTATGGAATTTGCGGTAGGAAGCATCGCTCAGGGCATGGGAAATCGTGCGGATCTCCTCCTGGATCTCCTGCAATTTGCCAATGGCCTGCGAACGCAGGGCTATGGCTGCCTCATCTGCCTTCTTGTTCAGGCCCAGCAACACCATACGCACCCCGTTCATCTCCCCGAGGATGCCATCGTGCAACTCTTCTGAGATCCTTTTTTGCTCCGATTGTTTGCCTTCCTCCAGTTTCTGGTTCTGGGCCAGCATCAGGTTAAAGATCTCCTGGTTGGATTCCTGTTGCTGTTGCTGGAACTTGAGCCGCTGGTTTTTAATCCGCTGCAGGATGATGATAAGCACTGAGAACGCCAGCAGGAAGACGCCGGCGGCCACCCCGATCCATAACTGGCGCTGGCGGGCCAGTAATTGGTTTTGGGCGATGAACTCGTCGGTTTCAAAACGGATACGCGCGAATTTGTTGCGGATGGCCCTTTCTTCCCGTTGCAGGCTGTCGTCCAGTTTTATGTACGCCTGGGTGTAGCCCACGGCGTTTTCCGGATCCAGGCTAACCAGCAGTTCCATGGTCTCCAGCAAGCGTTTGTTGTTTTTGCTCCTGAGGGCGTATTCCATGGCCAGGTTGGCGTGCGCCAGGGCATGGGCCGTATCGCGCCGGTCCCTATAGTATTCGGCCCCGTTGTAATGCCCCCTGGCAACCCCCTGCCAGTCTTCAATACTGTCCAAAATCTTAACGGCTATTTTAAATTCGTCCGTGACATTGGTTTTCAAGGACAGTTTGTGCTCGCTGTAGGCCTGGTTGATCAAGGCGCGGGCATACAATTTAGGATGCTTTTGTTCCAACCGGGGGGTGGCCGTTACCGGCCTGAAATAGGCAAGGGCTTCCTCATGGCGCCCCATTTCCTGGTATACCACCCCCAGGTTGTTGTACAGGGATTGCCGGAAGGTATGCTCCCCCTGCATGTTCTCCAGGTAGCTGCCTGCCTGCTCATAATATTCGATGGCCTTGCCGTATTCCTCCAGTTCTTTGGTGATGGAACCCAGGTTGCTGTAACATAAATAAAGTTGCGGCCACTTGCTTAAAGGTTTGAAAAGCTCAATGGCCTTGATGGTGTTGATCTCACTCCCGGTATAGTCCTTGACTTCCGCCTGCATCACCGCCATGTTGTACAGCATCCTTGCCGCTTGAAACTCATTGCCAATTTGACTATATAGATTTTGTGCTTCAGAGTAATTGTAAAATGAGCTGTCTGGAATCGAGTAAGAATTAAACAAATCCGCCAGGTCCCAGTATGCATCTGCTAGAGACAGCGTATCCCGTACTTTTTGTGCTAAATAGATCGCCTGGCGGTTTGTTTCCCTGAAGAGGGAGGAATCCGGCAGCTGCAAAAAAGTTAGCGAGAGCCTGGAGTAGTACTGGCTTTTGACGGAGTCCCGGGGTTCATCGGCGGCCATTTCCATAATTTCCAAAAGTAACCGCTTGCGTTCTTCCCTGCCAATACTGGAGTCTCTTACTTGTTCTATGGTCTCCAACAAAGGGTTTCCTTCACTTTGCTTTTGGGTAAAGCCCTGTGTTTCCTGTATGTCCTGGCAGCCGACCAGGACAGCGGTGATCACGAGGAAAACGGCGGTAAAAAGGATTTTTGTCGGCATGGCAGGTCTAAGAAAGGTAAATTTACGATAAAAAAAAAGCCTTAGACAAAAGTCTAAGGCCAGGATATTTTATGACGCTATTAAGGTTGAAATTTAATTTCTTCTTTCAACAGGTATATCATCGCCGTCAGTACTCCTTCTTTCAACTGGGATATCGTCCCCATCGGTGGCCTTTACAGTCTCATAGAGCGACGCCTCGCTGCTGTCTGCCTCACAGGAAACGAGTCCTGCACTCATGAATACTACCAGGGCCAAAATGCTAAATACCTTTTTCATTTCATTTAAAATTTAGTGGTTAAACCTTTAGTTCTCTGTTGCTAATCTAAGAAGCCCTTTAAATGTGTATTGTGTAAAATGAAAGGTTTTAGTATTCTACCCGTTTCTGAGAGTAAACATACCAAATCTGAAAGAATTTTGTCAATTAAGCGTGGTGATGGTGTTTTTGGAAAGGAGTTTTTTCAGGCTGTCGATGTTGTCCTTATAGGTCTTGGAAAAAGGCAGCTGCATTTTACCGGTCTTCAGCGCGCAGATAGATTTCCCGTAGTTGATGCGGCTTACATAGTTGACATTGAGGATGTAGGACTGGTGTACCCTGACAAAATTGCAGGGCAACTTGTCCTCAAAGGATTTCAGGGTTTTGAAGGCGCTGATGGTACTGCCGTCCTTCATGATAAAATCCGTGGCATTGTTGTCTGCCTTTAAATAGAGGATCTCATCGGTATCGAGGTACTGGAAGTCCTTGTAGGACTTCAGGCAGAGCGTATGCGAAGTCTCCCTGGGCAACTGCTTTTTAAGCCTCAGGATGGTCTTGCGGATATCAAATTCATTGAAGGGGAGCAGCCAGTAATCAAAAAAGTTGTTTTTGATGGCTTCATAGGCGTAGTCCTTGCTCCTGGAAAAGGCGATGACGACCGGAAGGTCTTTCATATACTGGTGCAGTTCCTTCACCATATGGAAATACTCGTATGCCCTGTCATTCAGGTTCACGAAGACAATGTCGGGCAGGTGCTTGAGGATCGCATTGAGCCCATCCGAACTGTTTGTCGCTTCCCCGGCACAGACAAAGTCCCCGTATTCCTCCAAGTAATGCTGTAATTGCAGGTTGGAGGCTGCGTCAGAATCGATGATGGTGTAACTATAATCCATACCCAAAATACATGAGTACAAATTAGTGAACCTGAATGAAAAAGGGCTATAGGTTTACCATAGAATATTTATGGTTTTCCTCCATAATTTGTTGAAAATGAGACATTATTGGTTGAAAAATCTTACAAAACAACCTGATTAGATCAGGGAGATTCCGATGCCAGGTGTTGATAGGCTCCCATATCGGGTTCCGAAGTACGGTCGGTCCCAAGGAGGTCCAGGGGAAGTAAAAGGGCGGTATCCGGGTTTGCCAACCCAAGGACCTGGGAGGAGGGCCCAATCCTGAAATCCTGCCGGGCCGGGTTGATAAAACCGGGTGCCGCATTCAACAGGACCTGAATGAATTTTTCCCCGTCCGTAAAGCCCGGACCGGGTCCGCCGCCTCCTTCATAACGGATCAGGCAATGGGAAAACAGGTAGGAGAGCCCACCTTCTTCGCCCAGGATCCCGAGTTCCTGGGCGGCGTTTCCGGTGATGAGGCAGCTGGTAAAATCCGAGGCCTGGAAACCAGCCCCATCCGCCGTGTTATCAAGCAACAAGGTGGGCCCGGACCGGCCTCCTTCACTCCAGTAGTTGGCCAGGGTGCAGTGCCTGAAGGAATACCGGCCCCCGTTTTCACATAACAGGCTGGCAACACCCGCATTGCCCAATACCAGGTTTTCACCCAGGACATAGGTGTTTCGTGTCCACAGGTTCACCAGGGCGCTGTTGTATATGCGCGAATTCCGCATGTGCAGTACCGGGGTGCCCGATCCCGGGTTCCCTTCCAGGAAGATGCCCCTGATGGCGTTTTTGATGGTCAGGTATTCTACGGCATGGCCGTTGCTCCCGGATGATAGCCACAAACCGTCCCATTGGCCCGGGGTGTCACTGTAAGCGGCTTCTAACCGGTCTCCTTCCATGACCACTTCCCGTTCCAGGGCCCCGGGGTCTTCACTCAGTTCCCCCGCCACGGTCAGGCGGGCCCCCGCATCCACAAAAAGCCCTGAACCCTGGTGGAAATACAGGCGGGCACCAGCCTGGATTTCCAGGGTTTTACCCTGGGCAACCCCTGCATAGCCGTAGATCACATACGGTTTTTCATCCGTTAAGACCAGCAAGCTGTCCGGCAGCTCAAAACCTGGCACTTCAAGGTCGTTCCCCTGGGCATCCTTTCCCAAAACCAGGGTTTCACGGCGCCCATCCGCCTGGCGGGCGGGATACAGGAAAACAGCGTCCCTTACCAGGGTTAGCAGGGGAACTTTTTGTTCCCTGGGGCCGCTGTCAAACAGGATGGCATCGGTATACAGGAAGGTGTTCTGGTTGAGGGGGCGGATATCAAAAGTGGTCTCTATGAAGATATAGAGGCTGTCGCCCGCCAGTAGGGGGACGTCCTCAAAGGAATTGCCCGCCCTGCCGTCTACGTTCAGTCGGTAACGGCTGCTATCGCCCCCTTCCAGCCCAATTTGTGGGATCCGGATGTCCTGCCCCCCGCGGTTATAGACTTTGAGGGTGTAGGTCGCGCTGCCGATATTGCTGAAAACCGTGTCCAGGAAAACCGTGTCTTTAGAGAACTGCAATTGCCCTGTACCGGGGGCATAGTCGAAGTCCTTCCTGCAGGAAGCGGTCCACAGCAGTGCCAGGACCAGGCCGGAAATACACAGTAGGGGGCGCATAGCTTTGGTGGGGGTTAATTTATGGTTCCGGCGGGCCGGTTTGGTGGATGAACAGGCGGCTGATGGATTCCGTGATACGCATGGGTCGTAGGGTGCCAGCATGGAGGAGGCACCAGGACGTCTTTGATCGGACCAGGAGGGCGCCGCTATCCGCATGGTGCATTTCTACCACCCTGGTGGAGAGGGCGCCCCTGGTTTCGGCGATATAGGTCTTGATATGGAGGGTATCGCCCAGGACCGCAGCGCCTTTGTAATCTATGTTGTGGTTTCGCACCACCCACACCACATTCTTTCGCAATTCCGGCGTCACCACACTGAGCCAATGCTCTTTGGAAATATCCTGAATCCATTGTACGTACCGCACATTGTTCACATGATCCAGGTCATCCAGGTCGTCTTCCTGAACCGTGATACTCTTGGAATAGGCCTCCATTATTCCCTGGGTTTAATCCGGACTTCGAACAACTTGTCCCAATACTTCCCGGTTACAAAAAAAGTCTTCCTTCCGGGGTGGTAGGCCACCCCGTTGAGTACGTCCAACTGGCTGTGCTTTGTCACCCGGTCCTTTAACCCCCCAAAATTGACGACCCCTTCAATGGCCCCGCTCTCCGCATTGATGATCATCATGCTTTCCTTTTGCCAGACGTTGGCGTAGATCTTGCCATCTACGTATTCCAATTCATTGGCTTTGTTAAAGACCGAGGTATTGGTTACGGTTTGGATATACCCGATTTCATTCAGTTGCGCCGGGTCCAGTAACCAAATTTTCTCTGTCCCATCGCTTTTGTAAAGGGTGGTGCCATCATTGCACAGGCCCCAACCTTCTTTACTGGCCCCGTATGTAAAACTTTCAAGCCGCTCCATACTTTGCGGGTCGTAGATGAACCCCCTGCCATTCTGCCATGTAAGTTGGTAGAGTTTATCGCCCAGCAAACTGATCCCCTCCCCGAAATAGGTGTTTTCAAGATCGGTTTTCTGGAGGACGGTCCCGGTACGAAAATCTACCTTGCGGATGGATGAGGCCCCCTTTTTGCCGGTACTTTCGTAAAGGGTATCCCTGTAAAACTCCAGGCCCTGTGTAAAGGCTTCCCGGTCATGCGGGTATTCCTGCACGATCTCATAGGTATAGACCACCGGGGCGCTTGAAGCCAGAACCCTGATTTCTTTGGGCACCTCTACCGTAGTCCCCTCGTAGGCTACCCGGGCAATAAGGTTCTTGATGCCCAGCCTGTCGACATCCAGGGTAAGGGTGTTGCCTTCCCGGGGCAACTCCTTCCCGTCTATAAAATAAGCGACCGAAGTGATGGCCTTATCCTTTTTGTTTTCCAGTGATACCCGTACCGGGGCATTTACGGGGAATTCATCCTGCTCCAACTGGATGCGAAAGAGCCGTGCCGGGTTGTTCTCGCCTCCACAGGCCATAAAAAAAAGGAGGATGTTGCTGCAGGCAAATAACTTGAGGGAGTTCATGGGTTGTACTGTATTTGGTTCTGATTGGGCCCCTGTACCCCCTGCCTGGCCGGGTGGAAGTAAAGAACCGGGGCCCCTGTAGTTGCTATCCGGGCTAAATTAAGAATGTAAAATGATTGCCCCAAATTTAAAAGGTTGTATATTTGCACGTGGCAAGTCCTACACGACCAGCTCCTGCAGAATCCCCCAGGGTGGGAACGCAGCAAGGGTATGCGGTCGTAGCGGTGCGATGTAGGTAGCTTGCCATTTTTTGTACCCGAAAGTCAGGGAATCCACTATTTCCTCGCTGCTGCTAATAGGGCAGCCCCACCCCCCTCGTCCTCTTGCATCCCCTTTTTGGGAATCTGGCTTTTCAGGTTGTAACGCCTCTCAATAATTCGTTTATTTGCAGCGTATGGAAAACAGGGTGGTATTGATTACGGGAGGATCCTCCGGGATTGGAAAGGCCATAGGCAGTTACCTGGCATCCAGGGGGTTCAAGGTTTACGGGACGACCCGGGACCCGGGCCGTTATCCCGGCTTTACGGATTTTACACTACTTCCGTTAGAAGTGCGCGACCCACAATCTATTGAAAAAGCCATTGCCACACTCCTGGGGCGCGAAGGCCGGCTCGACATCCTTATCAACAACGCGGGCATCGGCATCACCGGGCCGGTAGAGGAAACACCCCGGGAAGAAGTGCTTAAGGTGATGGAGACCAACCTGTTGGGGCCCGTTGAAATGATCAGGCAGGTTATGCCGGTGATGCGGGGGCAGGGCGGAGGCCTTGTCATCAACATAACGTCCATCGCAGGTGCTATGGGACTGCCTTTCCGGGGGTGGTATTCCGCTTCCAAGGGGGGGCTTGACCTACTGACCGAAAGCCTTCGGATGGAAGCATCCGGCAGTGGTATACGGCTTACCAGCCTGGCACCGGGCGACTTTGCCACCAATATAGCCGCAGGGCGCTACCATGCCCCGGTCCTGGAGGGCTCTCCCTACGAAGCTAGGTACCGGCAGTCGCTTACGCTGATGGATGAACACGTAGACCAGGGGCAGGACCCCATTCGGGTAGCGGAAAAGGTCTACGGCATTATCCGGTCCAAACAACCCAAAGTGCATTATACCGTGGGCAGTCCCATGCAACGTTTTTCGCTACTGCTCAAAAAGGTTTTGCCCGATAAACTCTATGAGAAGCTGTTGTTAAACCATTATAAATTGTAGTTTTGTGAAGCCGGTTGACCCCGGGTTTATTTATACGAAGCTACGAGTACCTAATCTAACAAATCACCATATGAAATTCTTTATAGACACTGCAAACCTGGACCAGATTCGCGAAGCGGCCGCCCTTGGCGTCCTTGATGGCGTTACCACCAACCCTTCACTCATGGCCAAAGAGGGTATTACGGGCAGGAACAATATCCTGAAACACTATGTGGATATCTGCAACCTTACCGATGGGGATGTTTCTGCCGAGGTCATTGCCACCGATTTCAAAAAGATTATTGCCGAAGGAGAGGAACTGGCCGATTTACACGAGCAGATTGTCGTGAAGGTACCGATGATCCGCGATGGGGTGAAGGCGTTGAAATATTTTTCCGACAAAGGGATCCGCACGAACTGTACCCTTGTTTTTTCTGCCGGGCAAGCGCTGCTCGCAGCCAAAGCCGGGGCCAGCTATGTGTCTCCGTTCATCGGCCGGCTGGACGACATTTCCACAGACGGGCTGAACCTTATTTCGGAGATCCGGCAGATTTACGACAATTACGAATTTGAGACCGAGATCCTGGCGGCTTCTATCCGGCATACCATGCATGTGATAGATTGCGCGAAGCTGGGGGCCGATGTAATGACCGGGCCGCTTTCGGCGATCATGGGGTTGCTTAACCACCCGCTCACCGATATCGGGCTTGAAAAATTCCTGGCGGACTACAAAAAGGGGAATTAAGGGCGGTACTGCCTGGCGGGGCGCTTTGCTATCCAATAACCTTTGCGGGGGCTACCACCCCGCCTTAATAGCGTATGGGCCTCAGAAGGAGGCGTACAGGTTGGCGAAGGCATTCACAATAAGGGTGTCTTTAGTGATGATCGCCTTATTCATCGGGTAGAGTATCAGGGTGCTGGTAAGATGTTCGTAGTCATCGGAACGGAATTGGAGGTCCTTATCCAGGCCCTTGGATTCTATAAGTGCCTTCCATCGGGCCTCATCCGTATTAAAATTGATGCCCACAAAGGAGTACTCCTTTTTTTCATCCGAAAGTTCGGCTACCCGATTCGCGATATTGTCAAAATGCCCTTTTTGAGTCCCCGACCAGAAGTAAAATACCACATTCCGGCCCTTGGCGATTTCTTTCAGGCCCACATTGCGACCGTCTACGGTTGTTAACTCGATATCCGGAAGGGGACGGTTGGGTTGGATATTCATGATCCCCTGGTAAAGGTTGTCTATTTCCTTGATATGCCGGTTGTTCCCGGATAGTTTGTGGAAGGTTTCGATGAATTCAATATTGTTGGCCTCCTTGTCCTGTACTTTCAGCAAATAATCAATGGCCACGTGCCTGAAGACGTTATCGCGCAGGGCTTTTTCTGTAATAAGGCTGTCGATAAGCCCCAATTTATGCTTGTTGAAGTGCAGGTAGCTTTCCAGCCTTTGGTCATGTGAATCGCAGTCCTTCATGCATTGCATGTAGGTGAGGTTGCCCAGGTGGTAATTGATAAATTTGTAGTACGGCCTGAAATAGGTAAGGTGCTTGTTGTTCATGTCCAGCTGCCCCCGGTAGGCGTAGAAACCGGAGGGGAGGTCCGGAACCTCCTCCATGCCCTTGCGCTTTTTATGGTAGAACGGGTATAGCTCCTTGTATATAAAGTAATTGTAATCAATGCTTGCCTGTGCGATCTCCCGGGCATTGTCCGACAGGCCATACTGGCTGTCCACTTCGAGGAGCAGGGACATTTTGTTTTCGCGCAGGGAGTCGATTTTACGGCTGAATTCTTCGGGATCATCTTCGTAAAACGCGTAGATGACAGACTCTTCTTCTTCGCTGGTAAGGAACATTTCCAGCAGGAAGTTATTCACGCCTTCCCCTTCCCCGGCAAAAACAAGCGATTCGTCAAAATCAGTAGTATTCAGGCGTATGACCAGGCTATCCCCTTTTTCCAGGAATATATATTGCAGTTCCGGGGAATGCTTAAAGTTGTACAAGCCCTCATCGATGGTGTCCAGGAGGAAGACAAAGCGGTTATTGGCATCGAGTTTGGCCGAATCTATTTCTATATCATCCTTGTAAAGCACCACAAAATTGCTGGTTGGGTTGACAATTTCCCCGGCGAAATATACCTGAGGGGAACCCTTTTCCCTGGTGCTACAACTTATCGCGGATAGAAGCAGGAAGAAAAATAGAATTCTTATCATACACAAATGATCCAGAGCAATTGGTAACAAAACTAACAAAACACGGAGGTCAGCCCTGTTAATGACCCGTTAAATATTGCCCTGCCGGGCCATAAGCCCGATGATCAGATTGGTACTGCCGTTTATTGGCACGGCCATTTAATTTTAGTAGTTTTGCAAAAATTTTAATCACAGCCTATGCTTTCAGTCTCCAACTTATCTGTACAATTCGGCAAAAGGGTCCTGTTTGACGAGGTATCCGTGAATTTCACCCAGGGAAACTGTTACGGGATCATTGGGGCCAATGGTGCAGGTAAATCTACCTTCCTGAAGATCCTTTCCGGCAAGAGCGATCCTACTTCGGGCCATGTGCACCTTGAACCCGGAAAACGCATGTCGGTCCTGGAACAGGAACACAACGCCTATGACGCCCACCCGGTCCTGGAAGCGGTTCTGATGGGGAACAAGCCCCTCTTTGCCATCAAACAGGAGATGGACCGGCTGTATGCCGATTACAGTGATGAGAATGCCGAAAGGATAGGGGAATTGCAGGTGGCTTTTGAAGAAATGAATGGTTGGAATGCCGAGAGTGAGGCCGCGGCCCTGCTCTCCAACCTGGGCATCCCTGAATCGCATCATTATACGCAGATGTCAGAACTCGAATCCAAAATGAAGGTCCGGGTTTTGCTGGCCCAGGCTTTGTTTGGAAACCCGGATGTACTCATCATGGACGAGCCCACCAATGACCTGGATTACGAGACGATAAGCTGGCTCGAGAACTTCCTGTCCGGGTATGAAAACACCGTCATCGTCGTATCGCACGACCGGCATTTCCTCGATGAGGTGTGCACGCACGTGGCCGACATAGATTTTGGGAAGATCAACCTGTATTCCGGGAATTATTCCTTCTGGTACGAAAGCAGCCAGCTGGCATCGCGGCAACGGGCACAACAGAACAAGAAGGCCGAGGAAAAAGCCAAAGAGCTGCAGGAGTTCATCCAGCGGTTCAGTGCCAACGTCGCCAAGAGCAAACAGGCCACCTCCCGAAAGAAGATGTTGGAAAAGCTCAAGGTAGAAGACATCAAGCCTTCGAGCAGGAGGTACCCCGCGATCATCTTTGATCGAGAGCGGGAAGCAGGGGACCAGATCCTGAATATCGAAGGGCTTGCGGCCCGTAGTGAGGATGGGGACCTCTTGTTCTCCAATGTGCATATCAACCTGGCCAAAGGGGATAAGGTGGCTGTAATTTCAAGGGATTCAAGGGCTACGACCGCCTTTTACGAAATTGTCACCGGGAACCGGAAGGCCGCGGAGGGCAGCTTTCAATGGGGGGTGACTACCACCCAATCCTACTTGCCTGCCGATAACTCCGATTTTTTCCGGGAACCGATCAACCTGGTAGACTGGCTCCGGCAATGGGCCAAAACCGAGGAGGAGAAAGAGGAGGTGCACCTGAGGGGCTTCCTGGGTAAGATGTTGTTCAGCGGGGAAGAGGCCCTTAAAAAGTGCACGGTGCTTTCAGGCGGTGAAAAGGTGCGCTGTATGCTGAGCAGGATGATGTTGTTACGGGCCAATGTGCTGTTGCTCGACGAGCCGACCAACCACCTGGACCTGGAAAGCATAACGGCATTCAACAACTCGCTGAAGCAGTTCAAAGGCACCGTGTTGTTTACGACACACGACCACCAGTTTGCCCAAACCGTCGCGAATCGTATCATAGAATTAACCCCCAAAGGTAATATAGACCGTTATTTGACGTTTGATGAATATATGTCCGATAAGAGCATAAGGGAACAGCGGGAAAAAATGTACGCAGTTCCTGCATAGCCACCTCGGCACCCAAATCTTTACGTCATGAATACCGAACGCCTGGCAGTTTTGCTACTGGGCCTGTTGCTGCTGGCTTGCAGCACGTCGGAAGACGGCCCCGCCAACCCCCCGCCTTTGGAAGAAGGCGTGGATACCCGTTACACCATCGTACTTTCTGAAGCCGGGTCAGTCACAGGGCAGGATTACACCGCCAATGGCCTCGACATCAACCCGGTGAATGGAGCCACGCCCCTGGAAGCATTTGCCGAAGCCGCACTGAGCTTCAGAGACCAGGAGTCCTTTAGTTTCCTCCATACCCTCCCCGACTGCAGTGCGGAGATCAACTTCTGGAAGACGGGGGAAACTGCGGTACAACTCAAATCGGTATTCCAGGAAGCGCCTGATTGCGAACGGCAGCTATTGGCCCTGGCCCATAACTCCCATACGGCCTTTGTCGCCTATAGCGAACCCGGTGAAGGCCCCAAGAATATCTATTACCGTATTCGTTCGGTCTCGCTGGACGACAGTCCCGCGGGCTTTGGCGAAACCAGCCTGGATTACCTGCCACTGCGGCTGATCAGTTCCGCCTCACGGATCTTTGTGCTCACATTTGACTTCGGAACGGGAAAGAATGCCCTGGAGGTCATTGACAGTGCAACCGGGCATACCCTGCATCAGATGGACCTGGGTACCGAGGTGCTGAGTATCTTAAAGAATCCCGACGGCAATATCCTGGTGAGCTATACCAGCAGGCACCTGGAGGTAGATGCCAATAGCCTGGAAACCATTAGCCGGGTGCAGTATACCTCAGGAAAAGAGCCGCGTTTCGGGGATGCGATTGCCCCCTATTTTGATCCGAAGGGCAGGTTGTACTATGCAATGCCAACAAACCTGGAAAATTCTAACTATGACCATATCCCCGCGGTGTATGATTTTGCCAACCATACCGCCTACCTCTACTATTACGAAAACTTCCTCAGTGAAGAAACACGCTCCCTGTACAATATAGGAGATACCATGGCGGTGGGGTTCGACCACCACAACGGGTATATCCTTATCGGCTACCGCAAGTCGGGCACAGGGGATAAAGGGGGGTTGCTGCGCATCAAACCCATCCCTGACCCCCGCTTGATCGATAAGACCGAACTCCACGGGCTTCCACTGCATATTGCGGTACAGTAGGAGGGGAGAGGGCCAGGGCGTGCACACGGCAGAGCAGGGCCGGTGGCCCGGGATCAGGCATTAAAATACTTGCTGTTCCAGATAGCCGAATTAAAGTTTTTTCCAAGGGCAAATCCATAAAAAATAACCACGGCGGCAATGGATTTGAACATAAAGAAAAAAATGATCCAAAACTCCGCCGCGGAACCCGATTTGGAAAAAAGCCCATCGGGCACCATAAGCGTGGCCAGGTAACTCAAAAGAAGCACCAGGGCAGCGCGGTTTACAATGTTCTTAAAAGGCCACACCAACCATTTGCGCAACGGATGCAGGTCGTTCCCCCATTTATGGATCAGGTAGTAATACCCGTTGCCAATAGGCGCGAAAAGTATGGGGTCGTCCTTGTCTTCCAGTTTAAATAACCTGGAGGGGGCCAGGACCTTAAAACCTTTCAGTTCACACCCGTGTTCCTTTTCGAGTCGTTTGATCTCCGATAGCCCTTCGGGGGGGATCGCCCCCTTGAAAAATTTGGCATCCAAAAATCGCAGGCGGAAGTCGATACAAATCCCGCGTATTTGTTCCAAATGATATATGCGGGAACGCTCCAACAGATCAAATTCAAAACGGTTTTCGGCCTTGGAGGATGCACTAAGCAGGTTCTGCTGTATCCGCTGGTCGTGTTCAGTATCCCTTTGCAGAATAAGGGCGACTTCCTGTAGCAATTTTTCCTCCGGTAATCCTCGCGCCGAGGCCCTGGAGAGTTTGGCCTCGATATCGGTTCTCTTTAATAGCATTCTTTTTCATTTTTAGCAATCCCCTCAAAAATAATCATTAAGACTCTGCAATCCAATTCCATAGAATGGATAAGAAATGTTAATATTTTGTTAAATAATTGAAAATAGCCCATGCCACCCCGGGGAGGGTGGGCTAATATTGTATATTGTCGATGAAATCTGACCGTTCGTCGGATCTCAAACTCCAAATTTTAGAAAGACCCACTTATGGATTGCCTGGCAAACCCTTACACGCTTCTGCTCTTGTTTTTTACCAGCCTGGCCACGGCCCAGTACGCTCCTCCGTTATTGGACCACATAGGTCCCGATGGACGTTTGGCAGAGGGCCAAAACGAATCTTCCCAATACCAGACCCTGATGAAAGCCCTAAAAGCCACCGATTTAGCGGAATTGCTTGACAATGGCGGGAATTTTACCGTATTCGCCCCGTCTGACAAGGCGTTCCAGCGCTGGTCTGCAGAAAAGCTCTCAGGACTGATGCTCCCCGAAAACAGGGAGGAGCTCCGGGCCATGCTAAGTTACCATATCATCGCGGGGAAACTGACGGCCGCTTCCATTCTGAGGGCCCTCTGCAGGGGGATGGGTAGCGCGACCTTTACCACGGTGCAGGGGAATGAGATCCTCGCGAGCATGGAAGGTATCGATATTGTACTCACAGATTGCTCTGGAAATACTGCTCGTATTACCACGGCGGATTCCGAGCGGCCCCATGGGGTGGTCCATGTCATAGACCGGGTAATATTGCCCCGTTAGCAAAGCGGGGCCCTTAGCGCAATTCTGCCCCCAGTTCGGTTTGGAATTGTAGTTGCAGGCGTTTCATCACCTTGTCTATCTGGGCATCGGTAAGCGTTTTCTTGAGGTCCTGCAGCAGGAAACTAACCGCGTAGGATTTTTTGTTTTCCGGGAGGTTTTTACCGGTATATACGTCAAACAGGTTTACCTTCTTCAGCAACTTCCTTTCGGTTTTAAACGCCAGGTCATGGATTTGCCTGAAAGTTACCTGCTGGTCGATCAGCAGCGCAAAATCCCGCCTAACTTCCGGATATTTGGGAACTTCCCTGAAGATCATTTTGCTATCCGAAGCTTGCTGCACAAGGCCGGCCCAGTTAAATTCTGCGTAGAGCACCTCTGATTTAAGGTCGAATTTTTTCCCTATGTTTTTTTGAAGGACGCCAAATTCCACCAGGGGTACTTTTCCATGCATCGCGCCAAGTCCTTCTGAAAACAGTGGGTTGTCAGCAGGGGCCGATTGAAAATCGGAAATTCCAAGCCGCAGCAAAACCTGTTCTACAATGGCCTTGAAATAGAAAAAATCCGATTTTTGTTGCCCTGCCACCCAGCTTTCTTCCTTTCTATTCCCGGTCACCAGGATGCCCAGTTGTTTTTGCTCCCTAAAGGAGGCTCCTTCCTGCCGGTAGCTCGCCCCGAATTCGAACAACTTGAGGTTCTGTTTTTTCCTGTTGGCGTTATGCCGGGCAGATTCGAGCAGGGAACTCAAAAGCGATTGCCGCATGACGGATAACTCCGTGCTGAGCGGGTTCATGATACGCACGGGAACGCCCGCTCGTTCCGGATCCAGCAGTTCCTGGTACTCCGGATTGGTAAGGCTGTTGGAAAGCGTCTCAAAATAGCCCTGGGACACCAGCAGGTCGCCGATGATATTTTCCAAACGGTAATTCTCAAATTTGGAGGTAACGGCCACCGAAGCGTGTAGCTTCTCCTTGGTCTCGATGTTGTTATACCCGTAAACTCTTAATATTTCTTCAATCACGTCTACCTCACGCTGAACGTCTATGCGGTAAAAAGGAATGATGAGGCCCAGCCCTGACTCCGTAACGTTTTTCACCTGGATATCAAGGGAGGCCAGGATGGATTTTATGGTATCTTTCGGTATTTCCTGCCCGATCAGGTTGTTGATCTTTTCGAAGGTCAGGAAAACCTGGTAATCATCTTTTCGTTTGGGGTACAGGTCGACAATATCCGAACTGATGTGCCCTCCTGTAAGGTCCCGGATGAGCAGCGCCGCCCGCTTCAGGGCGTATTCCACATTGTTGATATCCACCCCTCTTTCGAACCGGAAGGAGGCATCGGTATTCAAGCCGTGCCGCTTGGCGGTTTTGCGGATCGAGACCGGGTCGAAATAGGCACTTTCCAGGAAGATCGCCTTCGTATTTTCGGTGACGCCCGTATTGATCCCCCCAAAGATACCGGCGATGCACATGGGTTTTTCGGCGTCGCAGATCATCAGGTCTTCTTCATGCAACTTCCGCTCTTCTCCATCAAGGGTCATAAACCGGGTACCAGCAGGCACATTGCGCACGATGATCTTTTTCCCGTGGATACGGTCGGCATCAAAGGCATGCAGGGGCTGTCCCAGTTCGTGGAGCACGTAATTGGTGGCATCCACCACGTTATTGATGGGTTTAAGGCCGATGGCCTTTAAGCGGTTTTGCAGCCAGTAGGGGGATGGCTGTACAATCAGGTTGCTGATGGTAACACCGCAATAGCGGGGAGCCAGGGCGTTCTGTTCTACCTCTACATCTATTTTCAGCGAGCGGTTTTCCGTAGCGAAGTTGCTCACCGAAGGGGTATGGAGCTGGGCGTGTATTTTCCGTTGCAGGAGCCCGGCCTTCAGGTCGCGCGCGACCCCAAAATGGCTCATGGCATCTGCCCGGTTGGGCGTGAGGCCTATTTCGAAAACCTCGTCGGTTTCAATGTTAAATAGTTCGGAACAGGGGGTGCCGGGGGCAAGGTCGTCATCAAGGACCATGATCCCTTCGTGGCTTTCGCCAAGCCCTAATTCATCTTCGGCACAAATCATCCCATGGCTTTCCTCTCCACGGATTTTTCCTTTTTTGATGGTCCAGGCCTCTCCTTCGCTGGTATACAGCCTGGTACCGATGGTAGCGACGGGAACTTTCTGGCCCACTGCTATATTGGGGGCCCCGCATACAATCTTCAATGGCTCGGCCGCCCCGATACCCACAGTGGCAAGTTTTAGCTTGTCAGCGTTGGGGTGCTGGATGCACTCGAGCACATGGCCTACCACGACTCCTTTTAGCCCCCCTTTCACAGATTCAAAGGGCTCAATGCCCTCCACTTCCAGTCCGAGGTCCGTCAATAGCTCTGCGGTCCTGGAGGCTTCCCAATTGATGGGTACAAACTGCTTTAACCAGTTATAGGAAATATTCATCGGTCAGATTTAATCGCCCAAAGATAAGACAATGAGGAGAACCATTCAACAAGCCCCGCGTTTAAAGGGGGCATTTTTTATTCATGGAATTATGTTGTTATTTCGTTGGCTTGTTAAAAGAAGATGACTATGAAAAAATGGCTATTCTGGGCAGGCCTTCCTTTTTTATGGGGATCGTGTTCCCCTGCCGGGACACAGGCTCCCCGGACAGGGAAATGGCACGCCCAACTGGAGGTTATGGACGGGCGGAAACTGCCCTTTACCTTTATGCTTGGTAAACAAGAGGGCACTTACCGCATGGAGGTTTTCAATGCTGGGGAAGTGGTGTCTATTGACGAGATCCGCATGGAACGGGATTCCATCCATATCTATATGCCTGTTTTTGAGGGGTATATTTCCGCTAGGTCCAGCGGTGAGGAACTCCGGGGCCGTTTCCGGATTGAAAGCCTGGACAGGTCGGTTCCCTTTATGGCCAGGTATGGTGAGCGGCCGCGTTTTTTGGTGGGGCCTGCCCCCCTGGTGGATTTAAGTGGCGCCTGGGAAGTGGTCTTCAGCCCGGGCACGGCAGACGAATATCCGGCCAAGGGCATTTTCAGGCAGGAAGGCGACCAGCTCAGCGGGACGTTCAGGACCACCACCGGAGATTACCGGTACCTGCAAGGAGTTGTCACGGGCGATTCCCTCAAGCTCTCCACCTTTGACGGGGCCCATGCCTTCCTTTTCCTGGCAGGGATGGCCGACAGCGTGATGCGCGGCACTTTTTATTCGGGAAACCATTTCAAAGAACCTTTTGTGGGCCGCAGGAGCCCTGATTACCAGCTCCCGGATGCCCGTACGCTCACCTACCTGAAACCCGGATACGACCAATTGGAGTTTGAATTCCCGGGTCCTGACGGGGCCCTGGTATCCCTGCGGGATCAGCGGTTCAACAGGAAGGCCGTGGTGGTGCAGATCATGGGCACCTGGTGCCCAAATTGCCTTGACGAGACCCGTTTCCTCACAGACTATATGGCACTGGAGGATACTGCGGACCTGGAGGTGGTCGCCCTGGCCTTTGAATATGCCAGGACCCGGGAAGCGGCATTTTCAAGGATCCGAAGGCTACGTGAGCGGTTGGGGATGGAGTACCCGATATTGCTGGCGCAGTACGGGAGTTCCGATAAACTTCTGGCCCAGGAAAAACTACCCATGCTCAACCAGCTGATTTCGTATCCCACAACCCTTTTTATCGATAAGGAAAAGAACGTACGTGCCATTCATACGGGGTTCAACGGGCCGGCCACGGGAGCCCCGTACGAGGCCTTTAAAAGGCAATTTGACTCTCTGGTGCGTGTGTTGCAGGCAGAATAAAAAAGCCCCCTGCAACAGCAAGAGGCCTTTCTGGGTGTTGAAATAAAAATGAAAATGGTCAGATGATCGTGGATTTCCCCAATCCAATGTTTTCTTTGTTGATGTTGAAGAGTTCGTCGGAATCTACCACCTTATTCGCTATAAATTCGCCCACGTGCTCCGTACTGTACTTGCTTTTCGGTTCCAGGTCGGGGGTAACAATATGATTTTTCATGGCCTGGTAGACGGCGATCACGATGGCCCGTGTTTCTTCTTTTAAGCCAAAGTGTTCCATCATCATGGCTGCTGATAGGATTGAGGCTATGGGGTTGGCAATGTTTTTTCCCTTGGCCTGTGGGTACGATCCGTGGATGGGTTCGAACATGGCATATTTTTCGCCCACCGAGGCGGAGGGTAACAGCCCGATAGAGCCCCCCAGGGCGCTTCCCACATCGGAAAGGAGGTCGCCAAACATGTTCTCGGTCAGCATCACGTCGAACTGGCTGGGGTTAAGAACCATTTGCATGGCGGCATTGTCTATATACATGAACTCCAGTTGCACTTCCGGATAACTTTCACCGATGCGCCCCACTACCTTGCGCCAGAGACGGGAAGTTTCCAGTACATTGGCCTTGTCGACCATGGTAAGCTTCTTCCTTCGGTTTTTGGCGGCTTTAAAGGCGAGGTGGGCAATCCGGCTGATTTCGTGTTCTGAGTACTCGCAGGTATCCAAAGCCCGGCTGCCGTCATCGCTCAGTTTTTTGTCGCCAAAATAGATGCCTCCGGTAAGCTCCCGGTAAATCACCATATCCGTACCGGTGAGGACGTGCTTTTTGAGGGGGGAGAGGTCCATAATGGTCGGAAAGACCTTAATTGGGCGGATGTTGCTGAAAAGCCCCAGCTCATGGCGCAGCTGTAACAAGCCTTGTTCGGGCCGTATCCTGGCATCGGGGTCATTGTCGTACCTGGGGTCGCCAATGGCACCAAACAGGATGGCATCAGACTGTTTGCAGAGTTTCAGGGTATTGTCGGGGAGCGGGTTGCCACTCCTTTGGATCGCCACGGCGCCTATAGGGGCTTCCGTAAAACGAAACCTGTGCCCAAAATTCTCCTCGACGGCCTGCAGGCATTTAACGGCCTGGGCCGTTACCTCCGGACCTATCCCATCTCCGGGCAACAGGGCGATTTTGAGGTTCATCAGGCGAGGCTTTCGAGGTTGACGTTGCTGGACTCGATGATTTCATGGATATCCTCATCCAGGATTTCTTTTTTGACGTCGGCGAATTTGAGGAATTCCTCATACACCTTGTCCAGTTGTACCTTGGTGAGTTCGTACCCTACTTTTTTGGCGCGGTAGGCGAGGGCTGCCCTGCCGCTCCTGGCGGTAAGGACAATGGAAGATTCTGTAACACCTACATCCTCCGGGTCTATAATTTCATAGGTCTCCCGCTTTTTGATCACACCGTCCTGGTGGATGCCCGAACTATGTGCAAAGGCATTAGACCCCACGATTGCTTTGTTGGGTTGTACCGGCATCCCCATTTTTTGCGAGACCATCTGGCTGGTGCTGTAAAGCAGTTTGCTGTTGATATTGGTGTCCAGGTTCAGGTGGGGGTGTTGCCGCAGGATCATCACTACTTCTTCCAGGGAGGTGTTCCCGGCCCGCTCGCCAATGCCGTTGATGGTACATTCAATCTGGCGGGCACCGTTGATCACCCCGGCAATGGAATTGGCCGTAGCGAGCCCAAGGTCGTTGTGGCAATGGCAAGAGAGGACGGCTTTATCGATCCCTTTGACGTTCTCCCTGAGGTATTTCATCTTGGCTCCGTATTCTTCAGGCAGGCAATAACCAGTGGTGTCGGGGATATTCAATACGGTGGCCCCGGCCTTGATGACCGCTTCACATACCCGTGCCAGGTATTCATTATCGGTACGCCCGGCATCTTCGGCATAGAATTCAACATCCTCCACAAAGGTCTTGGCATAGGCCACTGCCTCTACGGCCCTTTCGATAATCTTCTCACGGGTAGAGTTGAATTTGAACTGGATATGGGAATCTGAAGTACCGATGCCCGTATGGATTCTGGGTCTTTTTGCTTTTTTCAGGGCCTGGGCGGCCACCTCAATATCTTTTTTGACAGCCCGGGTAAGCCCGCAGACCCTGGCGTACTTTACGATCGCGGCGATTTCCTCCACCGATGCAAAATCCCCGGGGCTGGAAATGGGAAATCCGGCTTCTATTATGTCCACACCCAGCTGGTCGAGCCTTTCGGCTATGACCAGCTTCTGCTTTGTATCAAGTTTACACCCAGGAACCTGTTCCCCATCCCGCAGTGTAGTATCAAAAATATCTACCTTATCTTTACTCATCTTTATTTCATACTTTTAATTCACCCAATTACGAATATAGGGTGGCTTTTAGACCCTTAGGGAAGTAGAAAAAAAGCATTTACAACGTTAACAGTTAATGCAGCATACGTAAATAGCTGTCTTACAAATGATTAAATTACTTTTTTTACGATGACAAGTGCCCCCAAAGACGCGTTGTACGTATTGATAAAATCCCTGTCAAAATCGGAGAAACGGCAATTCAAACTGTATGTCGGTCGACTTGGAGTAAATACCGATGCCAAATTTTTGGCCCTGTTCAACCTCTTGGACAAGATGAAAACCTATGACGAAAAGGCCATCCTGGACAGCGGTATCGTCAAAAAGACCCAACTTTCTAACCTGAAGGCCCACCTGTATAAGCAAATTCTGGTCAGCCTGCGCCTCAATCCCGTAAACCAGACGATACGGTTACAGATCAGGGAACAGCTCGATTTTGCCACCATCCTCTACCAAAAGGGCCTTTACAAGCAAAGCCTGAAGATCCTTGACAAGGTCAAGGGGGTCGCCATAGAGAACGAGGAAAAGAACATCGCCTACGAGATCGTGGAACTGGAAAAGATCATAGAGACCCAATACATTACCCGCAGTATTCCCGACCGGGCAGACGAGTTGGCCATACAGGCGAAGGAGTTGTCGGCCCAAAACGTCATGACCAGCAAACTCTCTAACCTTTCCCTGCAGTTGTACGGCATGATGCTGAAAGTTGGCTATGTGCGCAATGACGATGACTATCAGGAGGTGAAAACCTATTTTGAATCGCACCTTCCCAAATACCAAATAGACGAACTGGGGTTCCGGGAAAAGTTATGGCTGTACAAGGCCCACCTCTGGTACAGTTTCCTGGTACAGGACTTCCTGTCCTGCTATAAATACGCCAGCAAATGGGTTGACCTCTTTTACGAAAACGAGGAAATGATCTACCTCAACCCGGTATTCTTCCTCAAAGGCAACCATTATTTGCTGGAATCGCTCTTCTTTGTGAAATACAGTTCGCAATTCAAGACAACCCTGGAGAAACTGGAAAACATCCTGGAAAGCAAACAATTTCCAAAGAACGACAACATTAGCTCCCTGGCCTTCCTCTATACCAATTTCAACAAACTCAACCTTCATTTCCTGGAGGGCACATTTGACAAGGGCCTGTACCTGGTCAAGATTATCGAGTATGGCATTGGCAAGCACCGCGACCGGATCGATGAGCACCATATCATGGTGTTTTACTACAAAATAGCCTGCCTTTACTTTGGGGTGGGCGATAATAAGAAGTGCATCTTCTACCTGAAGAAGATCATCAACAACAAGAACCTTAAAATGCGGGAAGACCTCATGTGCTTTGCCCGGGTGCTCAGCCTGGTGGCCCATTATGAGGCTGGGATGGACTACCATCTGGAGGTGCAGCTTAAAAGCACCTACAAATTCTTACTAAAGATGAACGAGTTGCACGCCGTGCAGAAGGAGATGATCAAATTCCTGCGCAACCTGGGGAATATCTACCCGCACGAATTGAGGAACGAATTCCGAAAGCTATACGACCAGCTCAAGAAATACGAAAACCATCCTTACGAAAAAAGGGCGTTCTTATACCTGGACATACTTTCATGGCTCGAAAGCCATCTCGAAAACAAACCTGTCGGCCAGATCATCCGGGAAAAGGCCATGGCTGTTAGCCGTTAAACACCATCATGCTGTGGCCTTAGCCGCAGGCATCCCATAGGGGGTCACTGGGTGGGTCGGCTATGCAATGCAGGGGCTCTTTGCGCACGGGATGGGTAAAAGTGAGCTCGCGTGCGTGGAGATGGATGCTCCCGTCGGCATTGCTCCGGTCAAACCCATATTTAAGATCGCCTTTAATAGGGCTGCCTATGGCAGCCAACTGCGCCCTGATCTGGTGGTGTCTTCCGGTTTCCAGCAGAATTTCAAGCAACCAGTAACGGTCTAGTTGTTGCCGTATACGGTACTCCAGAATAGCTTTCTTTGAATGGGCGCGCTCTTCGGCATGGGCATAGGATTTGTTCTGCCGGGTATTCCGGATCATCCAGTGCACAAGCCTGTCGGACTCCCTGGGCGGCCGCTGCTTCACGATGGCCCAATAGGTCTTTTTGGTTTCCTTTTCTGCGAAAAGCGCATTCATCCGGGCGAGCGCTTTTGAGGTGCGGGCAAAAACCACGATCCCCGAGGTGGGGCGGTCAAGGCGGTGGGTGACGCCCAGGAAGACATTCCCCGGTTTGTCGTATTTGACCCTTATAAATTCCTTTACGTGCTCGCTGAGCGGGGTATCGCCGGTTTTATCACCCTGTACGATATCCCCCGGGCGTTTGTTGACGATGAGCAAGTGGTTATCTTCAAAAAGGACCTGCAGGTTTTTAGGGGTGGATTGGGAAGACACTGTGATGGATTATAGGGTTATAGGACGCGTTATTGAAATACTACAATGAAATACTAAGGGTTCCTCGGAAATATACGGTTTTGCAATTAAGACGTACCGAGGTAGCTGTTCCCTCAAACACGGCAGAAAAGAGTTCCCGAACCTCAGGCAAAGAATTAGACCGGTACCTTGAACTTGCCATGGGTACTCCCTTTGAAATTGCGAGACACCTCCTGATTGCATTTAAGCTGCATTGGAACAACCCAGATCACTTTGAAACCTTTGGCGTTGTGCACCGGCATTTTCTGAAATTGACCTGCTAATTCTTGATGCCCCTGAAACAAACCGGCGGGTTTTCATAATTCGGGATCCGTATCTTGCCTCAATTCATTCCTTTTTCCATCGTAGGATACAGAAATCCAGACTAATACTGTTCCTCATCACTTGGAAAATCGCCTTTTTTTACGTCGTTGACATAGAGGGAGATGGCCTCGCTCATCCCATCATACAGGTTCATGTAGCGCCTGAGGAAACGGGGGTGGAATTCATGGGTCATCCCCAACAGGTCATGGATCACCAGCACCTGCCCGTCGGCATGTTTGCCGCCCCCTATGCCAATGGTAGGGATAGAGAGGCTGTCGGATACCTTTTTGGTGAGGGCCGCGGGGATTTTTTCCAGTACAATGGAAAAACATCCCAACCGTTCGAGCATTTTTGCATCCGCGATCAGTTTTTCGGCCTCCTGTTTATCTTTGGCACGTACGGTATAGGTGCCGAACTTGTATATGGACTGTGGGGTCAGCCCCAGGTGGCCCATCACTGGGATCCCGGCCCTCAATATGCGCTTGACCGACTCCTTGATTTCTTCTCCTCCCTCCAGTTTAACCGCGTGGGCCCCACTTTCCTTCATGATCCTGATGGCCGACCTCAGTGCCTCTTTGGGGTCGCTCTGGTAACTGCCAAAGGGCAGGTCTACCACCACCAGGGCCCGCTTTACCGCCCTGATCACCGAAGAGGCATGGTAGATCATCTGGTCCAGTGTAATGGGCAGGGTAGTTTCGTGCCCCGCCATGACGTTACTGGCAGAATCCCCTACCAGGATTACATCGACCATGGCTGCATCCACGATCTTGGCCATAGAGTAGTCATAGGCAGTTAACATGGAGATCTTTTCCCCATGCTGTTTCATATCTACCAGCGACTTTACAGTGATACGCTTGTATTCTTTTTTAGTTACCGACATAGTTGTTTGATTTGCCGGATAAATGTAAGGAGATTTGTTGGATTGGCTAACCTTGCCGTGTGCGTTGCAGTTTTGAGCAGCCGGTATTCGCTCGCGGGAATTTGAAGGGGAAGTGGAGGAACTTTGCAAAAGATTTTCTACATTTCGGGAGACAATCCGCTTGTTATGAAGTACCTGGTCTTTCTTTTTTTCCTCGTTTCCCCCCTGCTATCCGCGCAACAATCTGCCAACCTGGAGGTACAGCGTGCCATTGAACTTTTTTTTGAGGGATTCCACGAGAAAGATTCCGTAAAGATGAAATCCCATTCGGGTGAAACGGTAATCATGCAAACGATTGGTATCACCGGGGAAGGGGCACCTGCAGTCAGGAACGGCAATTTCGGGGATTTCCTCAAAGCCATATGCAGTATCCCGGATTCCGTGGCCTTCAGGGAAGTCATAAAGTCCTATGAGATCCGGACCGACGGCCCGATGGCCCAGGCATGGACACCTTACGAATTCTTGAGGAACGGGCAATTTAGCCATTGCGGTGTCAACGCATTTCAATTAGTAAAATTACAAGGGGAATGGAAGATTATTTATATTATCGATACCCGGAGGAAAAACAATTGTCCTTAACCTCCCGGCCGGAAGTGCTGTATTTCGAAAAAAGGAAACGGACCCGGTACCCGACGCGACAGCAGACCTCTTACCGAAGGGGGCGTTCCGCTGCTTTGAAGAAAAACAGCCCGGGCCTTTACAGCCCTAAAGGGCCATCTATTTCAGGGTAGCCGTTAGCAATCACTGAGGAAAACCTCCACTGCCAGCCCGCCTTTTGAGGTTTCCTTGTATTTGGAACTCATGTCCTTTGCTGTTTCCCACATGGTATTGATTACCTTATCAAGGGGTACTTTGATGTTTTCGGGACGGGCATCCAGGGCGAGCTCAGCGGCGTGGATCGCCTTGATGGCCCCCATGGAATTCCGTTCGATACAGGGGATCTGCACCAGGCCTGCGATAGGATCACAGGTGAGCCCCAGGTGGTGTTCCATCGCTATTTCCGCAGCGATTAGCACCTGTTCCGGGCTACCCCCCATCAATTCGGTCAGGGCCGCCGCCGCCATGGCCGAAGAAACACCGATCTCTGCCTGGCATCCACCCATGGCCGCAGAAATAGTCGCCCCCTTTTTAAATAAGCTGCCAATCTCGCCCGCCACCAGCAAGAACTTCTTTACGTGCTCAAACCCGGCCTGGTGGTTTTCGATCACCATATAGTACATGAGCACGGCCGGGATAACACCGGCACTGCCGTTGGTGGGGGCGGTAACAACGCGGCCCAGGGAGGCATTGACCTCGTTGACGCCCAGGGAGAAGCAGCTTACCCATTTGAGGATCTGCCGAAACTTCACCTCGGTTTTCCGGATGGTTTCCAGCCATTCTGCGGGACTGGAATACGGGATCTCCGATTTCAGGTTCTGATACAGGTCAAAGGCCCTTCGCCTTACGTTAAGCCCCCCGGGCAGGGTGCCTTCGGTGTGGCAGCCCAGATACATGCATTCCAGCATGGTTTCCCAAATCCGGGCCAGTTGCCGGTCTATTTCATCATCGGTGCGAAGCGAACGTTCGTTCTCCAGGACGATGGCGGAAACAGCTTTCGCTTCCTGCCGGCAATAGGCAAGAAGTTCCGTGCCCTTCTGTATGGGAAAGGGAAAGTTCCTGAAAACTTCTTTTTTCTTCCTGGCATTGACCCGTTCCTCCTTTACCACAAAGCCCCCGCCTATAGAATAATAGGTATCCTGTGCATGCCTCCCATCATCCAGGTAGGCGTCAAAAATCATCCCGTTCGCATGAAAGGGCAGGAACTCCCGTTCAAATACGATACAGGTATCTGGGTTGAAAGGGATGGGTTGCCCCCCGTTCAGGCAGAGGGTTTTCGCCTCTTTGATCCGTCCTACCGTGGGAAGGATCTCTGCTACGGGGATTTCCTCGGGGTCTGCCCCCGATAACCCCAGCATCAGTGCCAGGTCCGTGGCATGGCCCTTTCCCGTGAGTGCCAGGGAACCAAAAACCCTGATGCGGATCTTGCCGACTTTCTGAAGGAGCCCTGCCTCCCGTAGTTCCGTAACCCAGCGCTCGGCTGCACGCCAGGGCCCCAGGGTATGGGAACTGGAGGGTCCCACTCCGATCTTCAGCATATCGAAAACGCTGATGCATTCCATGGCTGGTGGCGCTACTTTTTTCATGCCGCCTAAGATACAAAGCTTTGTTGCTATCCACTACTTTTTATGGCAAGCGGGCCACAACCGGGAAAGGGCTGCCATTTTTCAGGAGGCCTCCTTCCAGGCATATGTACTGAGAACAAGCCCCATTTATGGAGAACGGAAGAATTATAATGACAACCTGTCAGGTTTGCCTGGTTGGCATATTGTTTGACACTTTGCTAACGACCTTAAATTTGGATACACTAATTATTAAAGTACAGTATAATGAGCAAAATTATCGGAATAGACTTAGGAACAACGAACTCTTGCGTTTCCGTGATGGAGGGGAACGAACCCGTTGTGATCCCCAATGCAGAAGGGAAGCGTACCACGCCTTCTGTCATTGCATTTGTGGAAGGCGGCGAGATCAAGGTAGGGGATCCGGCCAAAAGGCAGGCGGTTACCAACCCACACAAAACGATTTACTCCATCAAACGGTTCATGGGCAACAAATATTCTGAGTCCAGTAAAGAAGCGGAAAGAGTACCTTATAACGTAGTAAAGGGCGACAATGATACGCCCAGGGTAGACATAGACGGCCGCTTGTATACGCCACAGGAACTGTCAGCCATGATCCTTCAGAAAATGAAGAAAACGGCAGAGGATTACCTGGGACAAACGGTTACACAGGCCGTCATTACCGTACCGGCATATTTTAACGATGCCCAGCGCCAGGCCACCAAGGAAGCGGGTGAGATTGCCGGCCTCAAGGTGGAACGTATCATTAACGAGCCAACCGCGGCATCTTTGGCATACGGGCTGGACAAAAAGGACAAAGACCAGAAAATCGTCGTATTTGACTTCGGGGGAGGTACCCATGACGTTTCTATCCTGGAGTTGGGTGACGGGGTTTTCGAGGTAATGTCTACCGATGGGGACACCCACCTGGGAGGTGACGATATCGACCAGAAGATCATCGACTGGCTGGCTGATGAGTTCAACAAAGACGAAGGGCTGGACCTTCGCAAGGATGCCATGGCACTGCAACGCCTCCGGGAAGCTGCCGAAAAAGCCAAGATCGAATTGTCGTCCTCTTCACAAACAGAGATCAACCTGCCATACGTAACCGCCACCGCTTCGGGTCCCAAGCACTTGGTGCGTACCCTTTCCCGGTCTAAGTTCGAGCAATTGATCAGCGACCTCGTAAAACGCACCATCAAGCCTTGTGAGACCGCTTTAAAAGCGGCCGGCCTTTCGAAAAGTGACATTGACGAGATCATCCTTGTGGGGGGATCAACCAGGATCCCTGCCGTACAGGAGGCCGTAGAGAAATTTTTCGGGAAAAAGCCTTCTAAAGGCGTGAACCCGGATGAGGTCGTGGCCATAGGCGCTGCCATACAGGGAGGAGTGCTTACAGGAGACGTAAAAGACGTACTGTTGCTTGACGTTACCCCGCTTTCCCTGGGTATAGAAACCATGGGGGGCGTACTCACCAAATTGATAGAGGCGAATACGACCATCCCCACCAAGAAATCACAGGTCTTTTCAACGGCTGCCGACAACCAGCCGTCTGTAGAGATCCACGTCCTGCAGGGAGAGCGTCCCATGGCCGCAGATAACAAGACCATCGGAAGGTTCCACCTGGATGGTATCCCACCAGCACCGAGGGGAACCCCGCAAATTGAGGTAACCTTTGATATCGATGCCAACGGGATCATCAAGGTTTCGGCTACCGACAAGGCCACCGGAAAATCACAGGATATCCGCATAGAAGCATCTTCCGGACTTACCGAAGAGGAGATCAAGAAAATGAAAGCCGAAGCGGAAGCCAATGCCGAAGCAGATAAAATGGCTAAGGAAAAGGCGGATAAACTGAACGAGGCCGATAGTATGATCTTCCAGACCGAAAAGCAGTTGAAAGAGTTCGGGGATAAATTGTCTGATGACAAGAAGAAGCCCATTGAATCTGCCCTGGAGGAACTCAAGAAAGCCTTTGAAAGCAAAGACCTGGACCTCATTGCCCCGGCACTGGAGAAAATCAACGAAGCCTGGAAAGTGGCCTCAGAGGAAATGTACAAAGACCAGGCAGAAGCCCAAAAGGGAGGTGCCTCTGCCAATGGTGAAGAAACGGCCTCTAAAGGTGACGCCAAGGAAGGCGACAATGTAGAGGATGTTGATTTTGAAGAAGTAAAGTAAGGTAACAATACCTGTAACAATAAAAAGGGCGGTACTCACCGCCCTTTTTTATTTCGGCACTGAATTTGTTTTACCCTTGCATGAGAAACACTAATTTTGTGGGTATGAATCATCACTTCCGGAGGCTTGTTTACGGTGTAAGTATTTTATGTGGCGCGCTGCTAGGCTCCCAGAAAAGCTCTGCCCAGGAAATCAAAATTTTCACCACCCGTGATTTCGACCTGCTCGGCAAGGTGAAAAGTTGCCTTGTCCTGACCGATTACGGGAAGGAGGAATTTGAATTTAACCGCGATGGCCTGCTCACCAAATCGGTAACGCGCTATAATGACAATGATTATAGTATCACCTATTACAAATACCGGGATGGACACATGGCGGAACGCAGGGATGAGGTTTATCGCGATGGCGCTTTTGACGCTAATTCGTCCATAGCCCACTTTTTTAACCTGGATACCGTGCCCGGAAAGAGGATCACCGAGCAGATTGTCACCTATAACAAGGAATTTTTAGACCGCTATGAATACTATTTTGACGAGGACAACAAGTTGGTGCGCATCCTCAGGTCCAGCAATGAGGGCATAGATGAAACACGGGTAGACTACAGTACCCACAAAGGGGAATTTACCACCACCTATTTCCTCAACGAAGTGCTTCAGAAAACGGTGCGGGAATCGTTTATTCCTGCCCAGGGCGGAGGTGAAAAACGCATCCTGCTAACCAAAGAATATATCAACGGGGTTCCTGACAAGGCGTTGGAACAAACCTTTGATGCCGGGGGGAACCTGGTTACCGAACAACGTTTTGAATACAGTCAGAAAGAGAAATCATTTGTCCCCGTAAGCCGTATTTCCTATGAGTATGGAGATAACCAGCAATTGTCAAATGTGAGTACCACGTCCAATGGACAGAAGCGCTCCAAAAACTATATTTTCCAATACGACCCCAAGGGGAACTGGATCAAGCAGATCATCACCCCTGAGAATGCCTATACAACCCGTAAAATTGAATACTACCTGCCGGACAAGGTGGAGGATAGGGGGGGCGAATAACCGGGGTATCCTGCCCGGGGACGCTTAGTTCTTGCCGGAAAGGGCCGCTTCATCCGCAGGAGTACCCGTACACGCTGAAAGTGCTTGCATTGCCTGTTGTTGGACCATCATGGTTTGTTTCCTGTAATAGGCCCGCGTATCCTCCAGGCCTTCCCCTTCCAGGGCTTCCTCCGTCTTTTGGCTCCATTGGGTCTTCAAGTCAGCCACAGCAGGGCAATCGAGGACACGCCCGAGTTCCCTGACCGATTTTTCCATCTCTAAAAGGGTGAGTTCGGCCAATCGTTTGAGCATTAATTGGGCTTCCAGCTCCTCGGGGTTTTTCAGGTCTTCTGAACCTTCGGACACCTCCTCAAAACTATCGGAATAGCTTACCGGGTCTCCGCCACTGGTACATACATCCAGGGCGGCCATGAGTTCCTGCGCATTGGCCAGGGCTTTTTTGGTATAATAGCGCCCCATTTCCCAGTCTTTGGGGTCTATGGCCTTCCGCAGGTTGTCCATCCCGTTTAAAATAGGGTTCCTTGAGCCTTCACAACCACAATTTTGTGCCAGGCCTTCTGTTTTCTCAAAGGCCGTAAGGGCCCTTTCGGCATAGTATTGCTGGTGGTCGAAATTATTCGCACTCAATGATTTCTTGGCATGAGCGAGCCCGTAAGTGGCCGAAGCATACGCATTGGTGCAATCTGCAGAGGCAGTGGCAATGCTAAAGGAGCATAAGAGCAGGGTAATTATTCTCATAGGTCAGCTAGTTTTGGGGTCCTTAATTTTCGCGTCCCAAGATGCGGCCTTTCAGCGGTAGTTCGAAAAATATGTTGTGAAGCTGCAGAAAAATGTAGTGTAGCGGAAAAAGCGTGCCGTTCATCGGGTTTTTGCCCGGCAACCGCGCTCTTCTGCGGCTTTGTGCACCTTGTGGTACCGCCTACCCATACCCGGCCGGGGATGGCCTGCCAGGGGGGGGCAGCGGGCCTGGCCTCATCGGCGGGGAGCTAGGCCAGTTGCAGAGCAAGACGGGCCCTGATGCCGGGCCATTCTTCAAGGAGGATGCCATAACAGCAGGTATTGCGCTTATAGCCATCTGTGAGGTAAACGTCTTTGCGCAAGACCCCTTCGAGGGTGGCACCCAGTTTTTCTACGGCCTTGCGAGACCATATATTTCGTTCATCAATGCGGAACTCAACCTTTTCAAATTGCATTTTTTCAAAGGCATGCCGCAGCATCAAAAACTTCATGTGGGCATTCAGCCCGGTTCCCTGAAATTCCCTCCCGATCCAGGTAGACCCTATATGCAAGACCTTATTTTGCCAATGGATGTTCATAAAACGGGTGCACCCGGCATAGGCCGCAACTTTTTTGTCGAAGACCGCGAACGGAATACACTGTTTCCGTTCCTGCTCTTCAAGGGCCTTGTCGACATATGCTTTCAGTGCCTGAGGGGTTTCTATTTGCGAAGGGGAATAGGCCACCAATCCTGGCTGGGCCGCTACCTCAAGCAAGAAAGCCCCGTTTTCAGGGGTCAGGGGCTCCAGCCGTACACGTTCGTCTTCGAGTTGGGTCGTGATCATGGCAAAAGTTCCTTTAGTAATTGCTTTTGTATTTCATGCCCCCCGCTGAACCTTTTTATTTCGGCCCTTTCTCCAAAGAGGGCGGTAGCTTTCTTCGTTTCCTGCATCCACCGGCCTTCGTCCAGGAATTCATCCCGGTCCCCGGCCATAAGGGTAATTTTCACATTTTTCTGCAGGAAATCAAAGTCCTGTGCCCTTAGTTCGTTAGGGATACCCCCGGCGTACAGCACCAGGTGTTGGCAACGGATTTTGGAACGCGCCACCCATCGCAAGGCTACAGAAACCCCCTGAGAGTAACCAAAGACCAGCAAGCTGCAATGGGGAGGTAGGGGTTCGGCTTTGTAAACGGCATCCACATAGTTCAGGACATTGTCGATTTCCATAGCGGTCTGCTCCCGGGTAAGCCAGCTCGCGCCTACGTGTTTGTACTCGTTGTTAAGGTAATATTTGGAGGGCGCCTGGGGGGCGATAACATAATTTTCCTCCGGATCCAACTCCCTGAAATGGGTGAGAAAATATCGGCTCAGGTAGCCTATGCCGTGAAAAACCAACCAAATATTCCGGGTTTTAGCCGTTAGGTCGTTCAGGCTTAGGTAGGTGTTGGCCGCTGTATAGGTTACCTGGTTTTCCCGTTCCTTCATGCTTTGGAATTATGGATGCCCGCCGTTGTTTTTGAATGCTTAATTTTACAAAAAATAAATTCATGAACGAATACAAGGAGAAAATTCTCAACGTCTGTAATGAAACATGTAAGGGAACCTTGATGGAGACCCTTGGCATTGAGTTCGTCGATGTGGGTGAAAACTACCTGGTCGCAAAAATGCCCGTTACATCCAAAGTTTTCCAGCCCGACGGCGTATTGCACGGAGGGGCCACAGTGGCCCTGGCAGAAAGTGTTGGTGGTGCCGCGTCGTATATTTTCATGGACGGGACAAAGTACTTTGTACGGGGCATTGAAATCGCTGCCAACCATGTAAAAAGTGTAAGGGAAGGGGATGTTTTCGCCCGGGCGACCATCGTTCATAAGGGGCGCACCACGCAACTCTGGAACATACAGATCACAGACGGGGACGGTGCCCTGGTCTCCCAGTGCAAACTGACCACCATTGCCTTACCAAGAACCTAAGATGCCCAATACCACTGTGCAGTTGCTGCAAGACTACGTTTCCCAGGGGCTTCCTTTTGTTGCCTACCGCAAGCCTGGAGAGGCGTTTCTCAAAGTCCTCCAACAACGGGACACACAAGTATTGCAGGTGCGCGATTTTAAGGAATCGGGTTTTGTTTTTGCCCCCTTTGACCCCGCCGCCGCCCCGGTTTTAATACCAGCCGATTCGATACAGACGCTGCTGCAGCCCATCTGGGAGGACAGCCCTGGCCCGTCGGGGATCACGTGGGAGGAGACCAGGGCAGAAAAACAGCGTTATATGGCGCTGGTAGGCAGGGCCATGGCCGAAATATCGGAAGGCAGTTGCCAAAAGATTGTTTGCTCCCGCAGGCTGGTCCTGCCGGTTACATCAGAACCTACGGAGGCTTTTGGGAGGCTGCTGGCCTTATACCCGGATGCCTTCTGTTATTTTTGGTCCCATCCGAAGGTGGGCACCTGGCTTGGGGCAAGCCCCGAAAGCCTGTTGAACCTGAGCGGAACGTCTTTCCAAACCATGTCGTTGGCAGGGACCCTGAGGTACCAGGCAGGGGTATCCCCGCAATGGGGCCCAAAAGAGCTGGAGGAGCAGGCGTTGGTAACCCGTTATATTGAGGAAGTGCTGCAGCCCAGGGTGGCTACCCTGGACATTACCGGTCCGGAAACCGTCAGGGCGGGACGCTTGTGGCACTTACGGAGCCATATCCGCGGCGAGCTTGGGATGGCATCCCTAAAAGAGCTGCTCCGTTCGCTGCATCCCACTCCCGCGGTCTGCGGGCTCCCCAAAAACGAAAGCCTGCGGTTCTTGATGGAGAACGAAGGATACCGCCGTGGTTTTTACACGGGCTATCTGGGCGAGCTCAATTTATCCGTGTCACCCGAAGGTGCCGGGCTTGGCAGCCAGTTGTTTGTCAATCTCCGCTGTATGTCCCTGCAGGGAGGGGAGGCTGTTATATATGTGGGTGGTGGGGTTACATCCGGCTCTTCCCCGGAGGCAGAATGGCAGGAAACCAAAGCCAAGGCAGGGACCATGTTGCGCGTATTGTTTTATTCGGGGGAATGATTGGGAAGAAAAGGGCTTCCGTCGTATTTTTGCAATGCTTATGAGATATACCAACATACCCTTGGCACATACGGTCATTCAGCATTGCAAAGCCAGGGGCATCCAACACATTGTCATTTCGCCGGGTTCCAGAAACGCACCGCTTACACTGGGGTTTACGGCCGATCCATATTTTCGTTGTTACAGTATCGTAGATGAACGGTCTGCCGGGTTTTTCGCCATGGGGATGGCCCAGCAATTGCAAAAAGGGGTGGCGGTCGTCTGTACCTCCGGGAGCGCCTTGCTCAATTATTACCCTGCGGTAGCGGAGGCATTTTACAGCAACATACCTCTGCTGGTGATATCGGCAGACCGGCCAGGGTACAAGATAGATATCGGCGATGGCCAGACCATCAGGCAGGAAGATGTTTTTCACCGCCACCTGGTACACAGTGCCATGCTCCGGCAGGATGTGGTACATGCCCCTGAAGCCATCCGCGCCTCCGGGCGAAGCCTCCCGGCAGGGGAAGCGGATTTGCGGGCCTGGCAGCTGGAAATACAGCGCTATAACGATTCGGCACTCAATGAAGCCCTGTCTGGCGCCCATGTCCTGCAAGGCCCTGTCCATATTAATGTCCCCCTGGAAGAACCCTTGTACCAGTTGGTGGATGGCCCCATTGTCATCCCGAATGTCGATGGCCCCCCAATAGAAGGACCTGCCCCCCTGGGTTCCCTGGATCATTTCGGAAAGATTTGGGCGGGGACCGACCGAAAAATGGTCATCATCGGGGCGAGCCCGCCGGGCATGTTGGACGCGGAACACCTTCGTGCGTTGGCAGGGGATCCCTCTGTACTGGTCTTTACCGAAACCACTTCCAATTGCCACCACGAGGAATTCTTTCCCAGTATTGACAGCATCATTGCCCCCATAGAAAAGGCCGCCGACCGTGAGCAGCGCTTTAAAGAACTGCAGCCAGGACTGCTGATTACCCTGGGGGGGATGGTGGTTTCCAAGAAGATCAAGGCTTTCCTGCGTCAGTACCGGCCAGAACACCACTGGCATATCGGCCCTAAAAATGCCTATGACACCTATTACAGCCTCACCCAGCATTTTAAGGCCACCCCCGGTACATTTTTTAAAGCCTTCAGCCCTTACCTCGAGGGTAGGGAAAGCACCTACCACCCCACCTGGGCCGCCCATAGGGAACGGTACCGGGAACGGCGCGCCGACTATCTGGGGAAAATTGAGTTTTCGGACCTGTTGGCATTCTACCATATCCAGGATCGTATTCCCCATGGATACCAGCTGCAGCTGGCCAACAGTTCGACCGTGCGGTATTCGCAACTTTTTGAATTGCATCCATCGATCAAGGTCTTCTGCAACCGGGGGACCAGTGGCATAGATGGCAGTACCTCTACCGCCATTGGGGCGTCGCTGGTTGAAAAGCACCCCACCTTGTTGGTTACGGGAGACCTGAGTTTGTTTTATGACAGCAATGGCTTGTGGAATAATTACCTCCGCCCCGATTTCCGGATAATAGTTATGAACAACCAGGGCGGCGGTATTTTCAGGATTCTTCCGGGAAAGGAGGATTCCGAAAACTTTGAAACCTTCTTTGAAACCATCCAGGATTTGGATATCAGTAAGTTATGTGGCTTATTTGGAGTGGAACATTATATGGCTTCCGATGAAAAAGGGCTGTTGGATATCCTGGAGGATTTTTACAGCCCTTCTGCTGCCCCACGGCTTCTGGAGGTACGGACCCCCAGGTTGGTGAATAACAAAATTTTGCTTACTTATTTCGATTTCCTATCTTAGGAAGGTATTGTAAAATAACATCTAAGAACACTAACATTATGAGCAGTAAAAGAGACGAATTGGTGCAAAAGTATGCCGCACATGTCAAGGAAAAATTTGGAGCCACCCCGGATTTGGGCTTGCTGGAAAGCGTAGCCAAAGGCCTTGGGCCCGCAATCTACAACCGGGATGCCTCTACCGTATCGGGGACTGATGACAAGGAACTCGAAACGGTGAAGAAGAATTTCCTGATGAAAAAATTAGGGATGAAAGAAAGCCCGGAATTAATGGATGCCATTAAAAAGGTCCTTGCCACGTACGGAACCTCAGAGCGGACCAAATACAGGGCTGTGGTTTACTACATGCTGGCCAAGCACTTCAAAAAAGAGGCCGTTTATAAATAAGGAGCTCCTGAACTTTGTATAAAGCCGTCCTGTTCAGGACGGCTTTTTTATTCCCCCCTTTTAGGCATACCTTTGCCCCATGATTGAACTGGGTAATTATAACCGACTTAGCATTCTTCGCAGTACGAGTGTAGGGTTGTTCCTCGGAGACGAGGATGTAGACGATTTGCTGCTTCCCAACAAGTATGTTCCCAAGGACTACCACATAGGGGATACCATCGAAGTATTTTGTTACCTCGACCACGAGGAGCGGCCCGTGGCCACCACCTTGAAACCCTTTATAAAGCGCAATGAGTTTGCCTATCTGAGGGTAGCTGAGGTTAATGAATACGGCGCCTTTATGGACTGGGGCCTCGAAAAGCACCTGTTGGTGCCATTCAAGCAGCAACGCGACAGGATGGAGGAGGGAAAGTGGTACGTGGTGTATTGTTACCTGGACGAAAAATCGTTCCGTTTGGTGGCTTCCTCCAAACTGGACGCCTTCCTGGATAACGAGGAATTAAGCGTAAAACCGCGGGAGGAGGTAGACCTGCTTGTCAGCCGTAAATCAGAACTGGGCTGGGATGTTATTGTGAATGGCCGGCACAAAGGCCTGGTCTTTACCAGCGATGTTTTCAAGAAAATCGGGGTGGGCGAGCGACTGAAAGGCTATATCCGAAATATAAGGCCCGATAGGAAGCTGGATGTGGTGCTGGAACCCATCGGCCCCAAAAGCCGGGAATCCGCCGCGGATAAGATTTACGGGCGCCTGCTTGAAGAAGGGGGTTTTTTGGGGCTGCATGATAAGTCGGACCCCGATGACATCCGCGATGCGCTACAAATGAGCAAAAAGAACTTCAAAAAGGCCATTGGTACCCTCTACCGGGACAGGAAAATAGACATACGGGAAGACGGCATCTACAAGGTCTGAGCCCTTTCGGGGGGTGTTCCGGGACGTAAGGGGTTGATTAACACAGGTTTTGCCCAAAAGGCAGCCCGGGACTGTACTGGCACTACATTTATTTTGCTGATTGTTAGCTTTTTAATTACTTTTACCTCACAGACCCCTAAACCTTTGTACATATGCCTTTCATTGAAGAAAGCGATTTGCTGGAATTGCACAAGGACATAGACAAAGCTCAGATTATCAATGAGCGCTTACTGGACCAGATTAAATTTAAAAACAAGGAGCTCAGGAAGAGCAATCTGCAGCGGAACGCACTGGCAGTGGTCACGGGCCTGTTTTTGATTGGGACCCTGGCCATTACCTCTTTTACCGCCGGGTTGAGCAGTAGTTCCAACGGCTATGAGAACCACAACCTGTTGGTTTCCATAGACAGCCTTGATGCCATAAAATCCAGGATCGACAACCTAAGGCAGCAAAACGAGGAATTAAGCCTTGTAAAGGAATTTTACCTGGCCAAGCAATTCCTGGACAAAGAGAAAATCTATTCGGTCCAGATCAAGTCTTTTGTAGACAACAATATCACCCTGGCCTCCGAGGCCCTTTCCAATACCATGTTTGTGAAGACCAACCCGTTCTATTCGTACTCCCTGGGTAATTTTGAAACGCTCGAAGAAGCCCAGAAATTCAGGAAGCAGTTGGTAGATATGGGCTTTCAGGATGCCTTTGTCGCATCCTACAAGGAAGGTAAACGAATTAAAATAGAAGATCCCTACTAATTTTGTCGAAGGTTAAAGCATGGGTCAGCGCAGCCCGTTTACGGACGCTTCCGCTGTCGGTATCCGGTATCCTTATGGGTGCCGCCCTGGCGGCGCTTTTTGGCAGTAGCGACAGCACCATCTTCGTGCTGGCTCTGTGTACTACGGTCGGTTTCCAGGTGACCTCCAACCTGGCCAATGATTACGGGGATGGCGTAAAGGGCACCGACAATGCCGACCGCATTGGCCCCAGCCGTGCACTGCAAAGCGGACGGCTCAGCCGGAAGGAATTAAGGAATGGCATCGTGCTTTCGGTGCTCCTGAGCTTCCTGCTCGCTATGTCCCTGGTCCTCTATGCCTTTAAAGACAGTAGTATTTGGTATGTTTTCCTTTTTGGCTTTTTGGGGATAGCCAGCCTTTGGGCATCCATCACCTATACGGTGGGGGAGAAGGCATACGGGTATATGGGGTTGGGCGACCTTTTCGTATTCCTGTTTTTTGGCCTGCTCAGCGTCCTGGGATCGATGTTCCTTTTTACCAAAGCGCTTCCCGTGAGTGCCCTGCTGCCTGCTACGAGCATCGGGTTGCTGAGTACGGGCGTACTGAACCTGAACAATCTTCGGGATTATCAGTCGGACAGCAAGGCCAGGAAGCAAACCTTAGTGGTCCTGATGGGGATAACCCGGGGCAAGCGCTACCACTACGCACTGCTGGGCATGGCCTTTTTGTGTATGCTGGGATTTTTTTCAGTGCATTTTAAAGACTGGAAAACCTTCTTGCCACTGCTCGCGTTTGTCCCCGTATTCATACACCTTCGAAGCGTTATCCTGATAAAAGACCCCGCCCGGTTTGACCCTGAATTAAAAAAACTTGCCCTGAGCACCTTTTTGCTGGCGGCACTTTCCTATCTGCTGTTTAATTATTTTTTGTAAATTTGATAGCGGATAACCATCTAAACCTCACCTGCCTTGGAACAACCTATTAAGATTCTCATCGTTGAAGACAACGTGATTATCGCTGACGATATGCAATCGATGCTTGAGGAGATTGGCTACGAAATCGTCGACAACGTCATTGTTTATGAACAGGCCGAAGAAGTCCTTAAAAACAAGGAAGTTGACCTTGTCCTTATCGATATAATCCTGGCTTCGGACAAAACGGGGATCGACCTTGGGAAACACATCCGGGAGAATTACAACATCCCCTTTATTTTTGTCACCTCCAACTCGGACCGGGCTACAGTAGAGAACGCCAAGACCGTCAAACCCAATGGCTACCTGGTAAAACCCTTTGAGCAGCAAGACCTGTATACGTCCATAGAGATTGCACTTTCCAATTTCGCCTATGGCGGAAAATCCGATGGTGGCGAGCAGGGGGAATCCGAGGATGACAAACCCATGTCCAACTCTGTGCTGAAAGACTCCATCTTCGTCAAGAAGCAACACCTGTATTACCGCATCCAATTCGAAGACATACAATTTATCAAGGCGGATAACGTCTACCTGGAAGTAAACACCAAGGATAAGAAATTCCTGGTACGCTCGCCCCTGAAGGATTACCTGGAAAAACTCCCCAAAAATAAATTCTACAGGGCTCACAAGTCCTACATTGTCAATGTAGACCATATCGATGCTATCAATTCCAAGGATATACTGATCAACAATACGCTTATCCCTATTTCCAAAGACTTCAAGGAATTCATTATATCAGCGATGAATTCCTAGGTTGCGAGCCAGCCCTTAGGTCCGTATAGGCATCTGTTTAGCTTGCCTTACGGCCGCCACCGCCAGCATACCTGATTTCACCACAACTTTCGACTGCTTCACAACAATAGTTTGGCCGGGATAGAGGCTGTAGCTACTTTAGCAGTGTTCATATCAGGTTAAATTTTTTTCATTTTCATATAGTGTTCTCGTAAAAGGGTCCTGTCGATTTCGGCAGGGCTCTTTTTGGTTTAGGGATGAGCGCCAACCGGGGTAGGCCCACTGGCAAACCCCTAACTAAACCCCGGAATTACCCTCTCGTTAAAACCCCAATAAGTCCGATGAACTGCCGGGCGCAAATTCAGGCGCTCATTTCACAACAGAAATGGGCCATTACACAACAATATTGAAAAGGGTACGGCCCTTCGTACTATTTTTGGAATGATAGCAATATCAACCCAAATCTTACCATTTTCTTTACCTTATTCCAGAAAGGCTATGCTCTTTAGGCATGGTCTTTTTGTTTGCCAACACCCCGGGCGACAGGCCCTGATACAATGGCCCGGCTGGCTTAAGGCGTTGGTAGGGTGTTATGGCGTTTTTGGGACCGTCTCCCCGCTTTTTTCAATAATGGTGGTGGCGACACGATAAATTGCTGGCGGTACCCCCCGGGGCCCACAACAAAACCATAGTGGTATCGTTAAGCTAAGGAAGGGTTTATTGCCCAATGCACAGGCCACATCCGCCGGTGCGCAAGGAACAACCCAACGCAGGATTTCAGAATTTATGGATGTTATGGCAAAAAAACTTGGCAGTATTTTATTATGGATTGTTTTGATGGCCTGCCACAGTGCCATGGGGCAGGATGCCCTTACCCCTGAACAAAATATTTTGCAGGAGTTTCAGGATGCCGTAGATGCCAACGAAAAACTCCAGTACTTCTTCCTTACCGTGAACCGCTATGAGGAAAACTCAGCCTATGATTGGCTGGATGTAGTCAATGCCTACCTCAGTAATGCCAAGAAGACCGGGGATTCCACGGCGGTACGAAACTATCAGCTGATGCAGGCCCAGATTTATTACGACCTGGGCGATTTTGACAAAAGCGTGGCCATTGCCAATGAATTGCATGCCGAAATGGCCGAAATGGACCTGGAAACCAAAAAATGGCTCTTGGACCTCATCGATGATGACTATGCGCAACTACAGTTTTTTGACAAGCAAATAGAGGTCCGCAAAGAGAAACGGGAACTAGGGCTCACGGAGAATATTTCCTTTTACGATATCTACGCCAACCTCGGGCTACACAGAAAGGCCATGAACGACTATATCATGGAGGTGAAGAAAACCATCCCCGAGGACGATTTTTACGCCCTGGCCAAATACCACAACAACGTGGGCAATTACCTGCGGCTGGACCAGTCTGCTTCAACGGCCATTACCAACCTGTCCAAGGCCAAGGGTTTTGTAGAGGTATACCTGAACGACCTTAGCACGGTTAAAACCGAGAAGGAAATTATCCAGGGGAACCTGTTGAAGGGAATCGTTGAAGGAAATATCGGGAAATGCTATGTGCAGCTCAACCAATTCAAGGAAGGTATTCCCTATCTGGAGAACAGTATCGCCATTATCCGGGAAAACAACATCGGTAAATACTCCGAAGATGTCATTGAGAATACCCTGGCCCTAGCCGAGTGCCATCTGCAATTAGACCAGCATGAAACGGCCAGGAAGCTACTGGACCAGGAACTCAACCTCACCAGGGTAGACCATGTGATCAGGAGGAACCGGTTGCTGGCCTATTATTACGGGGAAATCGCAGATTTCCAAAACGAAGCCTATTACCTGAAGCGCAACGTTCGCATACAGGATTCTATAAACACCAATGAATCCTCTATTAAAAAACAACAGCTGGTAGCCGTGGTAGCCCAGGAAGACCTGGCTAACTCCCGCCGGATGATCGACGAGCAAAAGCTGGAAATGGAAAGGGCGCGCAACGAGATGCAGGCCAAAGACGAACGGATCAACCTGGTATTTATCTCGTTGATATTTACGCTTTTGGGTTTTGCCGGCCTGGTCTATGCCTATTTGAAAAGTATTAAGAACCAGCGGTTAATCGCGGAACAAAAACACATTATTGAGGCTTCACTGGTAGAGAAGGATTCGCTGCTGAAAGAGATCCACCACCGGGTGAAAAATAACCTGCAGATGGTGTCCAGCCTGCTGAGCCTCCAAACCAAGAATACCCGAAGCAAGGCCGTGATCGAAGCCCTTGAGGAAGGAAAGAGCAGGGTAAAGGCCATGGCACTCATCCATCAGAAACTCTATCAGAACGACGACCTATCAGTCATAGAGATGCAAGGGTATATAGAAAGCCTGGTCAACAGCGTGCAATCGGTATTTCGCAAAGGGGGGCACAACATCAATATCACCATAGACGCGGAAGGGGTAGAGTTAGACATTGACCGGGCCATCCCCTTTGGGCTGGTGCTCAACGAACTGGTCTCCAACTCCTTTAAGTACGCTTTCCCGGAAGGCAGGGAGAACAATAAGATCTACATCCATTTGCGCAAAAATGGGGACCAGGGCTTTTTCGAATATACCGATAATGGGGTGGGGTTGCCCGAGGATTCCGAAGAACGCGTCAATTCTTCCATGGGGATCCGGCTGATGAACCGGCTGGTCAACCAGTTACAGTCTACTTTGAATACGGACAAAACAACGGAAGGGGTTCGGTTTTGGTTTAATTTTAGTTAAATTGAACCAAAATACGCATCCATGAAAATTACCTTTTTGGGCCATGCCAGCCTGTTGATTGAAACCGGGAACCATCGATTACTGGTAGACCCATTTATTTCCGGCAACGAAAAGGCTTCTGCCAAAATTTCGCTTTCGGACCTGCGGCCAGACTATATCCTGGTCACCCACGCCCACCAGGACCACACCCTGGATGTGGCCGCCATCGCTGACCTTAGCGGTGCGACCATCGTGAGTAATTTTGAAATTGTCTCCCATTTCCAGGGACAGGGATATGAAGGGCATCCGATGAACCATGGAGGGCAATGGGCGTTTGATTTTGGCACGTTGAAATACGTGCAGGCCATCCACACTTCTTCCTTTGCCGACGGCACGTACGGCGGGCAGCCCGGCGGGTTCGTCCTGAGCAGCGGGGGCAAATCTGTCTATATCGCCGGCGACACCGCCCTTACCATGGACATGAAACTCATCCCGATGACCACTGCCATCGACCTCGCGGTACTGCCTATTGGTGACAATTTCACTATGGGGATACCCGATGCGGTACGCGCCTCCGATTTTGTGGAATGCGACGCGGTTTTAGGGTACCACTACGATACATTTGGGTACATAGAAATAGACCACCAGCAAGCCCTCAAGACGTTTGGGGCAGCGGGGAAGACCCTGCACCTGCTCGAAATCGGGGCTTCCCTGAGCCTGTGAGGCAGCAGTTTCAGACCACCTGGCTTTTTAGTACTACCCTGTGCAAGAGCCCGGGCAGGAAACGCTTCAGGAAAATGCCTTTGACTTCCCGGCCGCCTATATAGGCTTCAAATTTCCCTTTTTTCAATCGCCGCGATCATTTTTCTGGCAAACCGGTCGTGCTCCATGCCATTGGCCGTCTTACGGTCGTTGCTTCCTTTGGTACTTCCATCGGCCGTGAGGGCGTTTTTGGCCGCCCCGGTATTGACAAAGCCTGGGCACACCATGGTAACGCAGACCCCATCTTTCTCGTGTTCCATCCGCAGTACATCGAAAAAACCATGCAGGGCATGTTTGGCCGCGCAATAGCCCGAACGCCATGGCGTCCCGAATTTTCCCATAAGGCTGGTCACAGTGACAAAATGCCCCGATTTCCTAAGGACAAAGTACGGAAGCAAGGCCTTGGTCAGGGCCACTGTTCCTATATAGTTGACCTGGATAAGTTGTTGGTACACCTCCATATGGGTGTCAATGATCAGGGAACGTTGGCTGATCCCCCCGTTGATGATCAGCAGGTCTGCCTTTCCAAATATGGAGACCGCTTGTCGGGCTATGCCTTCCATGGCCCGGTGGTCTCCCAGGGCCAGGGGCAACACCGCCACCTATAATGGATCCCTGCACGCTTTTTTAACCCGCTCAAGTTCCCGGCGATTACGGGAAGACAGGATAAGAAAGCAATGCTTTTCACTAAGGGCCAGGGCGAGGGCTTCCCCTATTCCCGAAAAGGCGCCGGTGATCCAGACTACCTTTTCCGACATTCCTTTCATAGGATCGTAATTAGACTGAAAATATACTTAAATTTGAGGGTTTAATTGCATGAAAGCCACCTTCCGCAAATACACTCTGAACTTTAAGCGTCCCAGCGGGACCTCAAGGGGTATTCTCACCGAAAAAGACAGTTGGTTCCTCATCCTGGAGGACCAGGGCAAGATTGGGATTGGCGAGTGTGGGCTCCTAAAGGGGCTGAGTTGTGATGATGTCCAGGGGTACGAAGACCAACTCCAATGGGTTTGCGGGGAGCTAGAAGGGGGGAGGATCCAACTTTTACCCCAACTGGGCCGGTACCCCAGTATAGCGTTTGGCCTGGAACAGGCACTGCGTTCCCTTTCTGCCAGGCACCCCTTTGAACTGTTTCCTTCTGATTTCACCAGGGGCGAAGACCGGATTCCGATTAACGGCCTTATATGGATGGGCGACAGGGAATTCATGCTCCGGCAGGTGCATGAAAAACTGGAGCAGGGATTCCGGTGCATCAAACTGAAGATCGGGGCCCTTGATTTTGAATCCGAGTTGGATATCCTGCAGACCATAAGGAAAGAATATTCGGCAGACACCATAGAGTTGCGCGTAGACGCCAATGGGGCATTTTCCGCTCCCCAAGCCCTTGAGAAACTAAAGCGGCTTTCGGAAATGGAGCTGCACTCCATAGAACAGCCCATTCGTCCGGGGCAGTGGGAAACCATGCGGGATCTTTGCATGCACACCCCCCTGCCCATAGCGCTGGACGAGGAATTAATCGGGATCGGGGATGTAAGTAGGAAAGAAGCTTTGCTACAAACCATCGGGCCGCAGTACCTGATATTGAAACCCAGCCTGCTGGGGGGCTATGCCGCCTGTGATGAGTGGATTAGGCTGGCAGAGAAGACCGGTGCGGGCTGGTGGGCCACCAGTGCCCTGGAGAGCAATATCGGATTGAATGCAATTGCTCAGTGGACCTACCTGAAAGCCGGCGGGATGCCCCAGGGCCTCGGCACCGGCAGCCTGTTCACGAATAATTTTAACAGCCCCTTATCGGTGGGGGGTGGATACCTGTCCTACGATAGCAACATGCATTGGAATGAACAAATACTTTCTGAATTATGTATATAGAACAAGGGTATAAGGGCGACATTGGGATGTGGAAATTCTGGATCCTGCCTGTGGGCTTTATTGGCTTTATGATTTTTAATTATGTCTCCATGCTCTACTCGCCCGTAAGCGTCGAAGACATGATGGCCGACCTGATCGAAAAGCTGGGGTCCAATATGGTCCTCATCCTGCTGCTGGCCCCCCTGGTCATCGGCTTGTTCATCGTCTGGGGTTGGGTTAAGCTGGTACATCCCCAATCCATAACCTCCCTGACCACCTCCCGGAAAAAGGTAGACTGGAAACGCATCCTTTTTGCCTTTGCGATATGGGCCCTGGCAACCGTGCTAATCACAGGGGCAGATATCCTGTTCTCCCCGGAAGACTATGAGTTTAATTTTAAGCCGGCCCCCTTTTTTAAATTGTTCCTGATCGGCATCCTCCTGATCCCCATGCAGACCAGTTTTGAAGAATACCTTTTCCGCGGGCACATGATGCAGGGGCTGGGGCTGATGGCCGGTAACCGTTGGGTGCCCCTGCTGTTAACCTCCCTCTTGTTCGGACTGATGCATTTGGGAAATCCGGAAGTAGAAAAACTGGGGGCAGGAATCCTTATCTTCTACATCGGGACCGGGTTATTCCTGGGGGTAATCACCTTAATGGATGAGGGCCTGGAGCTGGCCCTGGGGTTCCATGCGGCCAACAACCTGGTAACGGCGCTCCTGGTAACGGCTGACTGGACGGCATTCCAGACGAATTCCATTTTCAAGGATGTTTCGGCCCCGGCCCTGGGTTGGGATGTGCTCATCCCGGTGTTTGTGATTTACCCGATCCTGCTATATGCTTTTGGCAGGAAATACGGCTGGACCCAATGGAAGGAAAGGCTGTCGGGAAAAGTAATGAGCAGGGAGCGGTTCCTTGCACAAAACCCTGAAGGATGATGTCATACAGCAAAATCCACCCCCAGTTCAGGCTGAACGGGGTATCGCTCACCGCCGGGGACCTGTTGGAAGTCGGGTACAGCCTGGTCAAGGAAGGGGAGCCGTATGAGTGGGAAATAGGCGATTTTTTACTTGACTGGCTCTCCGGGCAAGCAGATGTACCGGTATATAGTTCTGGTTCAACCGGCAGCCCGGGCTTGTTTAGGCTTAAAAAGGAGCATATGGTCCATTCTGCTTTGGCCACGGGCCGTTATTTTGGCCTGCTCCCGGGGAATACTGCTTTGTTGTGCCTGCCTGCGCGATATATCGCCGGGAAAATGATGTTGGTCAGGGCCATGGTACTGGGGCTTTCACTGGATTGTTGCAACCCGTCCTCTGCTCCTCTCAAGGCCATGGATGGCCCGTATGACTTTTGTGCCATGGTTCCCCAGCAATTCCTGAATTCGCTTGAGGATATGGGACGTATCAAAAAAACGATCATCGGTGGGGCGCCCCTCGGTGAAAATGGAGTGGCCGCCGCACAATCGCTGTCCTCCGAGGTGTATGAGACGTTTGGGATGACGGAGACCATAACCCATATTGCCGTGCGAAGGATCAATCCTTTCCAACCCCTGTTCGAAACCCTTCCGGGGGTCCGTGTGGCGGTTGATCCACGGGGGTGCCTTATCGTGCATGCGCCCGACATTGCCCCGGACCCCGTGATGACCAATGACCTGGTCCGCCTGGAAACGGACAGGGCTTTTGAATGGCTGGGGCGGTTTGACCACATGATCAATTCGGGCGGTATTAAACTGATGCCCGAGCAAATCGAAAAGAAGCTGCAGGCGGCCATACCTGGCCGGTTTTTTGTGACGGGCCTGCCCGATGAAACGCTGGGGCAAAAACTGGTGGTGGTCCTGGAATCCGAAACAGATCCCGAAGTGCTGATGCAAAAACTCCGGGGACTCGGATCACTCGCTCCCTACGAAATCCCCAGGGAGGTATTTTCAATTCCGGCATTTGCCAACACGGGCAGTGGGAAGATAGATCGCAAAGCCACCCTTCGCCGGCTGGAAAACGAGGGGAACGTATAAGTTGAATGTTCGGCATCCTAAATAGTCTAAGAATGAATAAATTACCTTTTCTAGTAGCCATGTTATGTTTCCAACTGCTCAGTGCGCAACAGGTGCTGCCCGAAAAGGAGCGGGCCGTTCTCAGGGACGCCCTTTTGGAGGAACGCCTGAACACCTTGCTGCCGGCAATCATGGATGAGACGGGGATCGACCTTTGGATCCTGATCTCCAGGGAATATAACGAAGACCCCGTTTTAAAGACCATGCTCCCGGCCACCTGGCTTAGCGCGAGGCGGCGCACCATTTTGTTCTTCTACCGCGACAAGCAAAATGGCAGCCTGGACAAACTGGCTGTGGCGCGCTATAATATAGGGGAACAGATCCAGTCTGCCTGGGATAAGGAGCGGGAGCCCGATCAATGGAAACGGCTGATGCAGTTGATAGAGGCCAGGAACCCTGCTAAAATCGGGCTTAATTTCTCTGAAGACCATAACATTGCCGACGGTTTGGACAAAACCGATTATGACACCTTTATGACGTACCTGCCCCGGAAATACCACATCCGGGTAGTGTCGGCAGAAGAACTGGCTGTACGCTGGATAGAGACCCGTACGCCCCGTGAAATGGTCCTTTATTCGCAGCTGGTGGATATTACACACGATATCATTGCCGAGGCATTTTCCGAAAAGGTCATTACGCCTGGGAAGACCACCACTACCGAGGTGGAGTGGTGGATGAGGCAACGGGTAACCAACCTTGGCCTGGAAACGTGGTTCCACCCGACGGTGGATGTGCAGCGCAGCAACGACATCCTGGAAGGGCACCTCTATTCGTTCTCCGATCGTCCGGAAAATATGGTGATCATACCGGGCGACCTGCTTCATTGCGATTTCGGGATCCGGTACCTGGGGCTGAATACCGATTGCCAGGAGCTGGCCTATGTGCTTAAGCCGGGAGAAAGGGCGGCGCCCCAATACCTGAAGGATGCCCTGCACGATGGTAACAGGGTACAGGATTTCCTGACAAAAAATATGATACAAGGGCGGACCGGGAACGAGATCCTGGCCCTATCGCTAGAGCAAGCCCGGAATGAAGGGCTCAAACCGGCTATTTACACCCATCCACTGGGATCCTATGGGCACTCTGCCGGTACCACCATTGGCATGTGGGATGCCCAGGAGGGGGTCATAGGCGATGATGGGGAAAACTACCCCCTTCGCTCCAATACAGTCTATGCCATAGAACTCAATACCACCGTGGACCTGCCACAGTGGAAGCGCGAAATCCGCATTATGCTGGAGGAGGCCGGTTTTTATGGGGAAGATGGCTTTCGCTACGTGAACGGACGGCAAACCGACCTGCTGCTCATCCCGCGTCAAAAACCACACCTTGGCCATTAAAAGCGGCGCTATGAAACCCTGGTATCTCCTCCTTTGGTGCTTTTTATGGGGATGTACGGCACCAGCCCAGCAACCGGATGCCCGGGAGGTTACCCTGTACTGGGATGCCTCCCTATCCATGAGGCAGCGGGACTTTGGCAAGGAAAAGGCGTTCCTCGACCGTTATTTCTCTGCGCATCCCCATTGGGAGGTAACCCTCTTGCCTTTCAGCAATGCTATCCGGACAAGGGAAACATTCGCGATCCGCGAAGGCGATTGGTCGGCCCTGGAAGGGCGCTTGCGACAAATACGATATGACGGGGGTACTTCCTATGCAGCCTTGCCGGACTACAGCAACAGCGGGGAAATGCTGTTATGTACGGATGGCCGGCAAAACCTGGAGGAGGTAAGCCCGGTTTTTAATGGCAAGCTGACCATTGTGAACAGCAGTGCTGCCTATGATCCCGCGAGCCTGAACTTAATGACTATTCTGAACGATGCAGACTTCGTGCAGTTAGCCGCCAGAGAGGCCTCCCCGGCCCCGGAAGCGGCTCATAGGGTCTACGGGAAGATCTATGGGGAATTTGCCGATATGCAGGGCATCCGCCTGTATGTCAGGGGACGGGAATCTGAAGCGGTGGGCCCCAACGCGTCAGGGGAATACAGCATTGGGGCGAAAGCGGGGGAGGTGCTGCTGGTTACCATAGACGGCCGGTTATCCGCGGAACGAAAACTGGGGGATACCCCCCACATCAACCTTTGGCTGGAAGATTCAGGGGAGATCCGGCTGGACGAGGTGGTAGTGACCCAAAGCGCTGCGCCGTCCGGGGAACCGTCATCTATTGCCGGGGGGCAACGCAACGATGCAGCCGTGGGCTTTGCCGTGCAGTCTATCACAGAGGAACAGATTGCCGATATCTCTTCCAATGCCGCAGACGCGGCACAGGGTAAGTTTTCGGGGGTGCGCCTTGGCCAGAACGATGACCTGAGCCAGGCAGAAATCCGGTCAAAGACCTCTATCCTCTCTAACAATTATGGGTTGGTTGTTATTGACGGGGTCCCCATGGCCAAATCAAACTCCAGCAGTTATGCCAGCGGGGCTACCGTGAAGGGCACCGGGTTTATAGACCCAAAAAACATCGCCAGCATTACCGTACTTAAAAGCTTGGCAGCTACCAACCGTTTTGGGAGCCTGGGGTCTAACGGGGCCATCCTCATCACCACCAAAACCGCGGCCGGGGCCCGGGCCGGGGTAAAAAAAGACCTTGCCCTGCTCACCGATAACCTCTATGACGGGAAGATTCGGGTTAGCAATGCCGTGCTGACCACCCCCTATCTCAGGGATCTCAAAAATGGGAAAAGTGTAGCCGAGGCATATGAGCGATACCTGGAGCAACGGGAAACCTATGAGTCGGACCCCGCCTATTTTATCGATGTTTTTGAATACTTCAAAACGGCTAAGCACGAACTGGCACTGCGTATCCTGACCAATATCCTCGACAAGGAGGATGCCGGTCTTCCGGAACTCAAATCCCTTTTATACAAAGCGCGGGAAATAGGCGAAACGTCCCTGGAATACCAAACCGCCCGACATATAGCGGACCAATTCCCGGGGGCCATACAGTCCTATCTCGATCTCGCTTTGGCGCATCGCGCCTTGGGGAATTACCAGGTGGCCCTCAACCTGTTACTCGGCATACGGGATGGCAGTGCCGCCCCGGAATTGGATTTTGCCCCGCTGTACAAGAGCGTCGACCGTGAGCTGTACCAACTGGCAAACACGCAGCAGGCGCAACTGGACCTTGGCAAACTGCCGTCGCAGTACCGCAATGCCATACGGTACAATGCACGGATCATATGTGAATGGAACCTTCCCAGGGCGGCATTTGAACTGCAGTTTGTCAACCCACAGAAGCGGTTTTTTACCTGGAAACACAACCCGTCGGAAAACCACAACCGCTTGCGGCAGGAACAGGAACTGGGTTTTGGCCTGGAGGAATTTGAAATCTTTGGAGAGGGGGTACAAGGTGATTGGATCCTCAATGCCAGGTACCTGGGCAATGGCACAGCTGCAACCCCCGGCCCCGTTTTTCTGCGTTGCCGTATTGAGTACAACTACGGCAAGCCCAACCAGCGTGCCGAGGAACGGGTTATCCGGATGCACGAAATCGGCAGTGAATCGGAGGTGGCAAAAATTCACATTGAGTAGTATCTCATACCTGTAATACGCCCATATTAAATGCCTTGTCAATGGGGGCATGGTTGGCCGCCTCGATGCCCATAGAGATCCATTTGCGGGTCTCAAGGGGGTCTATGATGGCATCGGTCCACAAGTGTGCCGCTGCGTAATACGGGGATATCTGGGTATCGTACCGCTGCTTGATCTTGTTAAAGAGGGCGCTTTCTTTTTCAGGGGTGATTTTTTCCCCTTTCTTCTCCAGGGATGCCTTTTCAATCTGCAGCAATACCTTGGCGGCAGAATTTCCGCTCATCACGGCCAGTTCCGCACTGGGCCATGCCACGATGAGCCTGGGGTCATAAGCTTTTCCGCACATGGCGTAATTGCCCGCCCCGTAGCTGTTGCCAATGACCACCGTAAATTTGGGGACTACCGAGTTGCTCACGGCATTGACCATTTTTGCCCCATCTTTAATGATGCCTCCGTGCTCGCTTTTGCTTCCCACCATAAATCCGGTGACATCCTGCAGGAACAGCAGCGGAATTTTTTTCTGGTTGCAATTGGCGATAAAACGCGTGGCCTTATCGGCCGAATCGGAATAGATGACCCCCCCGAAGCGCATTTCCCCTTTTTTCGTCTTCACCACCTTTCGCTGGTTGGCCACAATCCCCACGGCCCAACCGTCTATACGTGCATACCCCGTGAGCAAGGTCTTCCCAAACCCCTCCTTGTACTGGTCGAATGCTGAATGGTCTACCAGCCGTTTTATAATTTCCAGCATGTCGTAGGGTTCGGTACGTGAAACGGGCAGCAGGCCAAAGAGTTCCCCCGGATCTGCCTTGGGTTTCCCGGGTTCTGCCCGGTCGAACCCGGCCTTCGCGGAAGCCCCCATTTTATCGATCAACCTTTTTATGGTGTCCAGCGCGTCATGATCGTCCTTTGCCTTGTAGTCGGTCACGCCACTGATCTCGCAATGGGTGGTGGCGCCCCCCAGGGTTTCATTGTCAATATTTTCGCCAATCGCGGCCTTGACCAGATAACTCCCTGCGAGGAAGATGCTGCCTGTTTTGTCAACAATCAGGGCCTCATCGCTCATAATGGGCAGGTAGGCTCCGCCCGCCACACAGCTCCCCATCACCGCGGCGATCTGTGGGATGCCTGAACTGCTCATGATGGCGTTGTTCCTGAATATACGGCCAAAATGTTCCTTGTCCGGGAAGATTTCGTCCTGCATGGGCAGGTAAACCCCGGCACTATCTACCAGGTAGATGATGGGTAGCCGGTTTTCCATGGCAATTTCCTGGGCGCGCAGGTTTTTTTTCGCGGTAATGGGGAACCAGGCCCCAGCCTTTACCGTGGCATCGTTGGCTACCACCACACACTGCCGCTTCCGGATATACCCGATCACCACTACGACCCCGCCCGAGGGGCAGCCACCGTGCTCCTGGTACATGCCGTCCCCTGCAAAAGCGCCAATCTCGATCTGTTCAGAATCATCATCCAACAGATAGGCAATGCGTTCACGGGCGGTTAATTTTCCTTGCTTGTGGTGCTTTTCAATGCGCCCCTTGCCCCCTCCAAGTTTTACCCGGGCCAGTTTTTTCCGTAATTCTGAAAGTTGTAATTTATGATGGTCTTCGTTCTTGTTGAAGGTAATATCCATATGCCGGTTGAGGTTTCTCTGATAGCGTTAAAGATAAGGAGTAATATTGATTAACTTTGCCTAAAGACGCAAGGAAACATGGAAGAAAAGATACGCTGGGGTATTTTGGGCCTGGGGAAGATCGCCCACAGTTTTGCCAGGGATTTGCAACTGGCAAAAGACGGGGTACTCACGGCCGTGGCATCGAGGAGCCTGGAAAAGGCGACCGAATTTGGGAAAGAATACCGGGCCGAATTTGCCTATGGAAGCTACGAGGAGCTCCTGGGTTCCGGCGCGGTGGATGTCGTCTATATTGCCACCCCCCACACTTCCCACGCGGCCTGGAGCATCAAGGCCATGGAACATGGGAAGCATGTCCTTTGCGAAAAACCCATGGGGGTGAATGCCGCGGAGGTCGCTCAGATGATCGCCGCAGCCAAAAGCAATGGGGTGTTCCTCATGGAGGCGCTCTGGAGCCGCTTTAACCCCAGCATCCGGAAAGTTAAAAGCCTGGTTGACGAAGGGGCCATAGGGGAGTTGCGCTACCTCCGGGCCGATTTTGGGTTCTATGCCCTTGACCGTGACCCTGCCGGCCGCTTGCTGAACCCCGATCTCGCGGGGGGGTCTTTGCTCGACATAGGGATTTACCCCGTATTCCTGGCCTACCTGATGATGGGGCAACCCCAGCGCATTCAATCCGCCGTCAAAACACTGGATACTGGGGTGGAAGTGCAGGCAGCCATGCTCTTTGACTACCCAAAGAGCCAGGCCCTGTTGTACAGCGGGCTTACTTCCAGGACTGAAATGAAGGCAGAACTCAGTGGGACAGCCGGGAGCTTTTACATGCACCCCCGTTGGCATGAGGCCCAGGGATATTCCCGGGAAATTGAAGGTGCCCTGGAAGCTTTTGAACTTCCTACCCTGGGGAAAGGGTACACCCATGAGATCGCGGAGGTACACAGCTGCCTGAAGGCTAAAAAGCGGGAATCAGACCTCTGGACGCACCGCAACAGCCTGGACCTCATAGGCCTGCTGGACACCATCAGGGAACAGAACGGGTTGGTATTCCCCTTTGAAGGATAAAACCGGCCATTCCGGCGAATTTTTAAGAAATTTACGATCTTTGGGACCAAATAAATTCAGCAACCAATGGGAATGAACAAGAACACTGTACTGGCCTGGGCCACTTTTATAATGATCGTTGTAGGCGTGCTCCTGATTGCACTGGGTGCTTTTCGCTATGATGATGTGGCAGGTTGGGGCTTTGCCTCGGTGGGCGTGGGTTTCTTTGCCGTTGCCTGGGTTTTTAACGCCTTGAAGGGTAGGGTATAAAAGGCCCCGCAGGTTTTTCCTCCTTTTGCGAACGCGGTTGATACACACCATCAATTAATATAACCTTTCGATTAACTATAAGAAAGCTTACCTATGTCTGACGATAAAAAGGTCATTTTTTCCATGTCTGGGGTGACCAAGACCTATAAAAACGCCAACACCCCGGTCCTTAAGGACATTTACCTCAGTTTTTTCTACGGGGCCAAAATCGGGATCCTCGGCCTCAATGGTTCGGGGAAATCAACCCTATTGCGGATCATCGCGGGAGAGGACAAAAACTTCCAGGGCGATGTGGTTTTTTCCCCGGGGTATAAGGTGGGATACCTGGCGCAGGAACCCCTGCTGGATGAAGGAAAGACGGTGCTGGAAGTGGTCAAAGAGGGGGTGTCCGAGACCGTGGCCATCCTGGATGAATACAACAAGATCAACGATATGTTCGGGTTGCCCGAGGTCTATGAAGATGCGGACAAGATGCAAAAGCTCATGGACAAGCAGGCGCAGCTGCAGGACCAGATAGATGCCTCCAACGCATGGGAGCTGGACACCAAGCTGGAAATCGCCATGGATGCGCTGAGGACCCCGGAACCCGATAAGCCCATCTCAGTTCTTTCTGGCGGTGAAAGGCGGCGGGTGGCCTTGTGCAGGCTATTGCTGCAAGAGCCCGAGATCCTGTTGCTTGACGAGCCCACCAACCACCTGGATGCCGAATCGGTTCACTGGCTGGAACAGCACCTGGCACAGTATAAGGGAACGGTGATTGCGGTGACGCACGACCGCTATTTCCTGGATAACGTGGCCGGATGGATATTGGAGTTGGACCGAGGGGAGGGGATCCCCTGGAAAGGCAACTACAGCAGCTGGCTCGACCAGAAATCCAAGCGGCTTGCCCAGGAGAGCAAACAGGCTTCCAAGCGCCAGAAAACCTTGGAACGGGAGTTGGAATGGGTACGCCAGGGGGCCAGGGGACGGCAGGCAAAGCAAAAAGCACGTCTGAACAATTATGACAGGTTGCTCCAGCAAGACCAGAAACAACTGGATGAAAAGCTCGAAATCTACATCCCCAATGGGCCCAGGTTGGGTACCAACGTCATAGAGGCCAGGGGGGTGAGCAAGGCCTATGGAGACAAACTGCTCTACGAAGACCTCAACTTTAAATTGCCGCAGGCCGGGATCGTAGGGATTATCGGTCCAAACGGTGCCGGGAAAACCACCATCTTCCGGATGATCATGGGGGAGGAGCAACCCGATAAGGGCGAATTTATCGTAGGGGAGACCGCCAAGATTGCCTATGTGGACCAGAGCCACTCCAATATTGACCCCGGCAAGTCTATCTGGGAAAACTTCAGCGGGGGGCAGGAACTGGTGCTGATGGGGGGAAGGCAGGTTAATTCCAGGGCCTACCTGAGCCGGTTTAATTTTTCGGGCAGCGAACAAAACAAAAAGGTGAACATGCTCTCGGGTGGCGAACGCAACAGGCTGCACCTGGCCATGACCTTAAAAGAGGAGGGGAATGTGTTGTTGCTGGACGAACCTACGAACGACCTGGACGTGAACACCCTGCGCGCCCTGGAGGAAGGCCTGGAAAATTTTGCGGGATGCGCCGCCATCATTTCACACGACCGGTGGTTCCTGGACAGGATATGTACCCATATTCTTGCTTTTGAAGGAGATTCACAGGTGTATTTCTTTGAGGGGTCCTTCTCGGAATACGAGGAAAACAAAAAGAAGCGCCTGGGCGGGGATATCATGCCCAAACGCATCAAATACAAAAAACTTATCCGTTAAGGGCTGGATGCCTTGCCCGGGAGGCTAGTACGCCTCCCTGGGGTACCAATCCAGCTGTACGACTTCAATGGCCGGGTTGCCGGCATTGATCAGTTGTTTGAACCTGGCGACATCGCTAACCTCGGGCCGGCCGCGGTAATGATAGGGGTATACCTGTTTGGGCGCAAACTCCAGTACGGCATCCGCAGCGCGTTCCACGGTCATGGTATACGGCTGGTTCATGCAAACAAAGGCCTTGTCGATATTTTGGAGCGCCCGCATTTCGGGGATATCTTCGGTATCCCCGGAAAAGTATAGCCTAACCCCATCTTTTTCAAGTACATACCCGTTCCCGCGCCCTTTAACGTGGAACTCCCTGGCTTCATCTCTCAGGTTATACATAGGGATAGCGGTTACCCGGATGCCGTAGCGCTCTCTCACGTCCCCGTTGTCCAGTACATCCACCTGGGGGGTAAATTCCCGGGGTAGCTGGGATGCAACCGCTTTCGGGGCGATAATTTTGGCGTCGCGGGTATGCAGTTGCTCCAGGGTTTCCACACTGAGGTGGTCTCCATGGATGTCGGTGATGAGGATAAGGTCCGGTGCAGGCTGCCCTTCAAAAGCGGCTGCTCCTCCTACCGGGTCTAAATAAACAGTGGTTTCACCCCACTGCACCACCGCGGTGGCATGTTCGATCGGGATAATTTTGGGTACCTGTAGCGCCGGTTTGACCGGAACCACTTCGGATAATGCCCTGTCGCCGGCGTTGTTCTTAGGGGCCTCCTTACATCCCATAAAGGCTAACAGGCCGCCTAGCACGCTAAAAAATAATGTTTTCATGACGATGTTGTTTTTAAGATGGGCCATCCAGAGGCAATTCCATTTTGATATCGCTCCTGGCATAGGGAAGGTCTTTTTCGAGTTCTACCTCTTTAAAACCGTATTTTCTGTATATATGTAGGGCGCTGGGCAATTTGGTGCTGGAATACAGCACGATTTTTTTCCATCGTCCCCTTTTAGCGAAAGCGATGGCATGATTCAGGAGTTCCTGCCCGATTTGTCGCCCCTGGTAGGCGGGGTCTACTGCCATTTTCCCCAGTTCATAGATGCCCTCCTCCGATTTTATCAGCGCAAAACACCCCACGACCTCTTCATCCCACAAGGCAAAAAAGATAGATCCGCCCGGTTGAATAATGGTTTCTTCGCAGCGTTCCAACAACAGCCTGTCTTTTTCCTCCACCCAGAAGTAGGTGTCGAGCCAGGCGAGGTTCAGGTCGCGGAATTTTTTCGTATACCGCCTTTCAAAGGGGATGATCTTCAGCGCCATGGATACATATTGTTTTAGGGCTAAAGGTACAGGAACGGGCCAAGTACCTGAAACTCTTTAAGAAAATTTTTGGTCCGGGTAATCTAAAATGTTAATTGTAACGTATATAGAACAAACACAAACAATACCCTCGTAAAGGGAACATTAAAAGTAATTAATTTTTACACTATGACTGAGACAAAAAGTAACAACGGATTAAAGGTAATCGCAGGATTGCTGGGGGTGGTTTTGTTAGGAACCATTATCTACACTGTGAGTCTTTACCAGGATAAGAAGAAGACCACTGCCTTACTTACCCAGGAAAAAGAATTGGTGGTTGAAGACCTGAACAGCCTGAAATCTGAATATGACAAGGCTATTCTTGAGAGCAATGCCACCAATGAAGAATTGGTTGCCGCCAGAGACAGGATCGCCAAGTACATTGATTCCGTGAAGACCATGAAAGCTGATATTTCAGCACTTTCACGCTACAGAAGGCAGGTAGATGTGCTTAAACAGGAAAGGGAGCAGTTGTTGCTTACCGTTGATTCCCTGAAGCAATCCAATGCGCTGATCGCTATGCAGCGTGACAGTACCTTTGTGGAATTGGAAAAGCAAACCGTATTCAACGATTCCCTTGTGGTTCAAAATACCCAACTGGCTGACGCCGTTGAAAGGGGATCTGCCCTGAACCTTACAAAGTTCAGCGTAGATGCGGTACGGGAGCGTAACAACGGAAAACTGGTTTCCACTTCCAGGGCCCGAAGCACCGACAAGTTCAAGATCTGTTTTACCGTGGCCGATAACGTAATCGCCGAAGCCGGAGACAGGGAGTTCTTTATTGAAGTATTGGACCCTCAGGGGAATGTAATGGGCGGCGGCGCTTCTGCCACCAACGACCAGGGAGCTTCTATCAGCTACAGCAAAGGAACCAACTTCTACTACGAGAACAAGAACCTGGATGTTTGTGACTTTATCAACAAGCCCAATGGTGACTTCCAGGATGGCAACTATATGGTCAATGTTTACGACGATAAATTAAAGTTGCTTGGAACTTCCAAGTTCACCCTCAAGTAAGGAGTGACGCATAGAGCCAAAAAGGGACAATCCAACGATTGTCCCTTTTTTTTTGTCCTGCCCGTTTTACTTCTTCAGGCTGCCCACCATGTCTTCCGGGCGTACCCATTGGTCGTATTCTTCGGCGGTAACATATCCTAGCCTGATAGCCTCTTCTTTCAAGGTGGTGCCGTTTTTATGCGCGCTATTGGCAATCTCAGCAGCTTTGTAGTACCCAATCCTGGTGTTCAGGGCGGTCACGAGCATGAGGGAGTTGTTCAGCAATTGCTCAATCACTTTTTTGTTGGGTTCTATACCCGAAGCGCAGTGCGTTTCAAAACTTTGGCAGGCATCGCCCAGGAGTTGGGCAGATTGAAGGATGTTGGAGGCCATCATCGGTTTAAAAACGTTGAGTTCATAATGTCCCTGGGTGCCTCCCACGGAGAGGGCCACATCGTTTCCAATAACCTGGGCGCAAACCATTGTCAGGGCTTCGCATTGGGTGGGGTTTACTTTCCCGGGCATGATGGAGCTGCCGGGTTCATTGGCGGGGATGGTGATTTCTCCTATCCCCGAGCGCGGCCCGGAGGCCATCATGCGGATGTCGTTCGCGATTTTATTCAGGGATACCGCCAGTTGCTTCAGGGCCCCGTGGCTTTCCACAAGGGCGTCGTGCGCCGCCAGGGCCTCAAATTTGTTCCCGGCTGTCTTAAATGGCAGCCCGGTAAACTTGGCAATATACTGGGCGACCAATACATCGTAACCTTCGGGGGTATTCAGGCCGGTTCCCACCGCCGTGCCGCCAAGGGCCAGTTCACTCAGGTGGTCCAGGGTGTTCTTTAAGGCTTTCATGCCATGGTCCAATTGCGATACATAGCCCGAGAACTCCTGTCCTAGCGTAAGTGGGGTGGCATCCATCAGGTGGGTCCGGCCAATCTTGACACAGTTGGCGAAAGCCTCGGATTTTTTATGGAGGGTATTCCTTAGGGCCACTACGCCCGGCAGGGTTACCTCGACAATTTTTTTGTAGGCCGCAATGTGCATCCCGGTAGGGAAGGTGTCGTTTGAGGACTGGGACTTGTTCACATCGTCGTTGGGCTGGATGGTCTTTTCACCCTCGCCAATCTTCTTCCCGGCCAATTCCTGCGCCCGGTTCGCGATCACCTCGTTGACGTTCATATTGCTCTGGGTACCCGAACCCGTCTGCCAGATGACCAGGGGAAACTGATCATCGAGTTTTCCCTCCAGGATTTCATCGCACACCTGGCTGATCAAATCCCTTTTTGCCTGGGGTAGTACGCCCAGTTCATGGTTCGCATGCGCAGCGGCCTTTTTAAGGTAGGCAAACCCGTAAATGATGTCCAGGGGCATGGAAGCCTCGGGCCCGATTTTAAAATTGTTGCGGGAGCGCTCTGTCTGGGCCCCCCAATATTTGTCGGCCGGCACTTTCACCTCGCCCATGGTGTCCTTCTCTATTCTGAATTTCATGGTATCGGATGTTAATTTTGGATAGTGGTTACAAAGGTAGGATATTGCCGCTTTATTTATGCCGCCAGGGGTTTTAAAGTTGCCGGGGCAGGAATTTTTTGGCCCTTAGATTTGCATGGTTCCTATTTTTAAAAGTATCTTTGTTCAGCAAAGACATCCGCTATGTTTGATTTTGATCAGTATCTAGGTTTTTTGGCGTTCCTGACCATCCTTACCATTGGTTTTTGGTTGATGATGCTGCTATTGATGTTTATTGTCCCCTACTGGCTGGGCGGGAACCTGATAGAACTTTGGAAAGAAAAACGCGAAGCCCGCAGGGCCAAACGCGATGCATAGATAAAAAAAAGTAGCCTTCCGGCTACTTTTTTATTTTAAGAAGACCCTCCTTCAAACTCTCCTTCCCCGTCATCACCACGGCGCTCCCCATTTCGTTTTTTGGCCTGGTTGAAACGGTATATTAAAGCCAGGCTGATTTGTCGTTGCCTCCATTGGAACTCACTTTCGGAAGTGAAGAATTCGGTATTCGTCAAAGACCTCCTTTTACGGCTGTTGAACAGGTCGTTCACGTTCAGGGATACCGTACCGTTATCGTTCATGATATCTTTGCTCAAAGCCAGGTCCAGGGAGAAGATACCTTTTGATTCGGTCTGGGCGTTCTGCTGTGGCCCTCGGTAAAACGCGTTGGTTTGCCAATCTATTTTTGCCGGCAACGATACTTTGGAACTAAAACGGGCGAACCAGCTAAGGTTCTCCGTACCGTAGTCCACATTGTTAAAGGTACCTTCCACGTTAAACCGGAATATATTAAAGCTGCTGTTTAACCGTAGCCAATCTGTGGGGTTGTAGAGTACGGCGGCTTCGCCCCCCAGACGCTCATTGGTAGCCAGGTTCACCGGGATGGTGCGGACAATCGCTATCCCATCCGTTGTTGTCTGGCCTGTCTGTTCCTGTACCCTTTCAAAGGAATCTGTTTCCTTTTGGTAATATATGGAGGTCGTAAGGGTTATTTCGCCCCACCTCTTAAGGTAACCCAAATCAAACGCATTGGAAAAAGCGGGGTTCAGGTCCGGATTTCCCTGGAAGATATTCGTCCGGCTCGACCTGGAGGGAAAAGGATTGATGAACCATCCTCGCGGGCGGTTGATCCTTCGGTTATACCCCAGTGAAATGTTTTCCGTTTCGTTCAGTTCATAGATCAGGTTCAGGGTGGGGAACAGGCCCAGGTAGTTCTTGTCAAAATTCACATCGACATCCACCCCCAATTCTTCTTCCAGGGCCGAAGTATCGAATTCAGACTCCAACTTCCCTATCAATTGTGTATTCTCGAGCCGCAGGCCCAAAAGGAAGGAGATCTTTCCAAATTTGTTCCCATACTGCGTATAGAGGGCATTGACATTCTCATCATAGGTGAATTTATTGGTCAGGTTTTGGTTTACCACAAATTGCCCGCTTGCCTGGTTCAGGGAATCCAGCTGGTAATCGGTTATTTCCTGCTCAAAAGTACCCCGGTAACCCGCTTCAAACTGCGCGTCTTCCATGGGGAGTACATAGTCTGCCTGTATCAGGTACTCATTCTGGCTTTCGGTTTCATAAATATTTTCCAGCACCACGAGTTCCTGGCTGGGGAAGGTACTGTTCTCTTCGATCACGGAGTTTTTGTCTTCCCTATCCCTCGAATACTGGAAATCAGCCGTCAATTGGTGCCCGTCATCATCAAAACGGTTGATGTAATTCAGCGATAACTGGTAGCTTTTGTCATCTTCATTTTCAAACTCCTGCCTGAAGGTACGGCTGTCCAGCTGCCCTTCATTGAACCGGTCACTGGTGTTGTCGGTAACGTCTTCGTCCTTTGAAAACCGGAAGAAGAAACTACCGGTGATGGACGATTGCTCGGTGAGAAAATATTCCATCCCCAGGTTGGTGTTGAAACTTTTGTCAAGCCTGTTGTAGATACGGTCTTCAATCAGCCGGTCAATATTGCCCGAGGTATAGGTATTGTCAAAGAACGCGTTGCCGGGCGCATCGCGGTACCGGTATCCGGTGGTGTTGAAGATGTTGAACTTTTCCGTGCGGATATTGGCGTTCACCGTCACCCCGCTGGTGGCGGGTTGCCCTATAAAAACATTGGTCGAACCGTTAAAGCCCAGCGTTTTTTCTTTCCGGAGGATGATATTCAGGATACCGGCCGTACCCTCGGCATCGTACCGGGCAGAAGGGCTGGTGATCACCTCTACCTTCTCTATGGCATCGGCGGGCAGTTGCCGGAGGGCGTCTGTAGACCCAAACCCGGCCAGGGCCGAAGGTTTGCCATTGATCAGGATCCTGACATTTTCATTCCCCCTCAGGCTGATGTTGCCCTCTACATCGACGTTTACGGAAGGGACATTGTTCAGGGCATCCGAAACGGTACCCCCGCTGGTGGTGATGTCTTTTCCTATATTATAGATTTTCTTGTCAAGGCGTACCTCTACCGTGGTCTGCTCCCCGATCACTTCCACGCCGGCCAGTTGTTCCACCGCAATGCCCAGGTTGATGGTACCCAGGTCTGTAGAGCCTGTAAGTTTTTGGTTGTTAACGCGATACGTCTTATAGGAGATAAATTCTACACTGATGTTGTAGGTCCCGGGCGCCGCCTCTACATCGAATTTTCCATTGCTATCGGTAATGCCCCCACTGAGGCGGTTTGGGTTTTCGGTGTTTTGGAGTACCAGGGTGGCATACTCCAGGGGCTGTTGGGTTTCACTGTCGAGGACGGTACCGGTGATGCGTATCTGTGCCGGCCTTTCGGGGGGTCTTTGCGCAAACGAGAAGATACATGATAAGAGGAGTGCGAAGGGGAGGAGTTTGTGCATGTTAGTCTTTAGGTTTTTTCCCTTTTTTCTTTTTTTTCTTCTTTTGCTTTTTCATCCCGTTTTCCTGTAATTCAATCAGTTCATTGAACTTTTCTTCCGGCAAGCCTTCCTTTAGTTCGGCTTTTTGGTTGATCCGTATCTTTTCCATGGCTTCCCGCATTTTATCGGGTTCCAGGTTCAGGATCTGGAGTTCAATGCTCTGTTGCACATATTTGGTCAAAATGGAAGAAACCACTGCCTGCTCAAACTCGTTAAGCTCCAGTATTTCCGCTATTTTCGGCATTTCGGCCGCCACTATTTCGTCGGCTGTGCGGGCTTTTACTTCCTTTTCGGGCTCAGGCCCCTGGGGGACGATACTGCGCTGCCTTCCATAAGAATAGGGGTTTCCATAACCATACCCGTATTGGGCACTGGCAAATGACAACGACCAAACTATTGCAATGACACTTAAGAGAACGTTTTTACTTGGTTTCATAATGATCAAGCGTTTATTAAGACTTTGAATACCTATGAAGGTTTAGGGCCTCTTGGTTAAATGTTTGTTAAAAATATAAATCTCTTCCATCATTTTAAGAGGGATGGTGCCGACTGTCCTGCCACCTCAGTGGTGGAGTAGTTCCAGGATCTTTTCCGCAGGCCTCCCTATCACGGCTTTCTGGTCCTTTACCACAATGGGCCGCTCTATGAGTTTTGGGTATTTGAGCATGGCATCAACCAGGGCCTCGTCAGAAAGCTCCCTGCCTTTAAATTCCTGTTTCCAGATCGTTTCATTGGTCCGGATAAGCGCCATAGGGGGCAGGTCCAGATACCGCAATAGCCGTGTAACATCGTCTTTCGTCAGGGCCTCATTCAGGTAGTGGACCACCTGGAATGCTTTCCCGCTTTCTTCCAGTACGGCCAGGCCTTCCCGGGATTTACGACATCGTGGGTTGTGATAGATCGTTATCATGGGTTCCTTGTTTTATTTTGTTATTGACTACACTACATCCGGGGTTTCCCGAGGTCCGGGGGATGGGCAGGGCATTGCATTTCAGGGTTGCTCTTCCTTTTGCCCGGCCATCATCAGGTAGGCTTTCAGGAAGCGGTCTATATAGCCGTCCATCACCGCGTCTACATTCCCGGTTTCTTCCCCGGTGCGCACATCTTTAACCAATTTGTAGGGATGCATGACATAATTGCGGATCTGCGAACCCCATTCGATTTTCATCTTGGAGGATTCTATTTCCTCCCGTGCTTCCTGCTTTTTCCGAAGTTCAATCTCGTATAATTGCGATTTAAGCATTTTAAGGGCTGTGGCACGGTTGTCGTGTTGGGAGCGAGAATCTGAACAGCTAATCTGTATTCCGGTGGGTTTGTGGTACAACTGTACCTTGGTTTCTACCTTGTTCACGTTTTGCCCGCCCGCCCCGCTGGAGCGCGCTGTGGTGATTTCGATGTCGGCCGGGTTGATGGCAATCTCGATACTATCATCCACGAGCGGATAGACGTAGACCGAGGCGAAGGAGGTATGCCTTTTCGCATTGCTGTCAAAAGGGGAGATGCGCACAAGCCTGTGCACCCCGTTTTCGCCTTTCAGCCAGCCAAAAGCATAGTCACCTTCAATTTGAAGGGTCACGGTCTTGATACCCGCTACATCGCCTTCCTGGTAGTTGAGTTCTTTTACCTTATAGCCGTTTTTTTCGCTCCACATCAGGTACATGCGCATCAGCATGGAGGCCCAATCACAACTCTCTGTACCCCCGGCCCCGGCCGTGATTTGTAGTACAGCGGTAAGGTCGTCTCCTTCCTCCGAAAGCATGTTCTTGAATTCCAGCTTTTCGATGGCATCCACGGCTTTGTCGTACTGTTCTTCCACCTCGGGCCAGGCAATCGCTCCCTCTTTTTGGAACTCGAGCAATACCTCCAGGTCGTTCGCCAGGGTGAGGGCCTCTTCAAAGCCTTCCACCCAGTCCCTTTTAGACTGTATGTGCTTCATCTTTTCCCGGGCCTCCTGCGGATTGTCCCAAAAATCAGGGGCCAGGGTTTTTTCTTCTTCGTTTTCAATCTCTATTTTCTTGGCATCTATGTCAAAGATACCTCCTTAACGCGCCAAGGCGTTCCATAAGATCTTTTTGCTGATCCTGGGTTACCATATACTTTATATTTTGTGTCAAAAGTACGCTTCTTTTTGGATTTTTGGCAGCTTTATAGCCCCTCATTTAAGGCGGTGCTCATTGCTGGGCCTGTTGGGCTGTAACTTCCACGCTGTGCGATGTACGGTTGTTGCCTGGGGCAAAGATCACCCCTTTTAGGGGGGAGCAGTCCCCGTAATCCTTGCCATGGGCCACCTTGATGTGATTGCTTCCGGCCAGGATATCATTGGTGGGGTCAAAACCTATCCAACCTACCCCGGGGACATAGGCTTCTGCCCAGGCGTGCATTTGGGAATCGCCGAAGTATCCGTTGCCCTGATGCAAATACCCCGACACATAACGGACCGGGATCTGGTTCCTGCGGGCGAGCCCGCAGAAGAGGTGGGTAAAATCCTGGCAAACACCTTGCCGGCTTTCGATGACCTCCTTCAGGGTGGTGTCTATATGGGTGATGCCGGACTGGAAGAACAGATGGCGGTAGACCCATTGGTTTAGTGCCAGCAAATTGTCGAAAACGGAGATTTCCCTGTCGAAGATATAGAGCTCCTGCCTGTCATCGGGAAGCCGGGTATACGGGGTAACCCGGAGGAAGGGTTCAAACTGCGCCTTCAGTTCCAGGCTTTCAATTTGCCGGTATCCTCCGGAAGGGTCTTCCAGGGGTATAAAATCAAAAGGGTTAACTTCCTGTTTCATCACCTTAAAAGTAGCCCGGAAACGCACATCGGAAAAGGGGACATTCGGATGCAACTGCAGGGTGGTAAACCCCAATCCGTTTACGGAATGCTGGACAGGTACCCCCAGGGAATTTTCAAAATCTACCGATACCAATTCCTGGCTGTCATTGTCTTCCGGAATGATCAGGAATTGCCATACAGCCCTGTTTACAAGGGTGTCATAATGGTTTTCTGCCCTATAGGTCACCACGTAGTCAAGAGGCATATCGGGGAAATTTCAGCATGCAAAAGTAGCGCAATGTACCTGATTTAATAGTTAAAATATTCCTTTTCCATCTTTTGGGCGATGTTGACAAGGTCGTTCAGCTTGGTTTCTATGAAATTCCTGATATCCTCATGGATCTCCTCCACGTATTTGAATTTCAGGTCGGCGCGCACCTTTTCCACAAGAAAAGCGGTAGAGTCTTTTTTCGGGTTTTTACTTTGGTCCAGGACATTGATATGCTTGGTGATCTGGTTAAGGCTATTGATGACAGACCGCGGGCAATCGGGGTTCAGGATAAGGAATTCGAGCGTGCTGGAAGTATTGGGCGCCTTTTTGTAAAATCGCCGCATCATATCATAGGATTCGGCACATTTGAGCAGGGTCACCCATTCAAAGCTCTGCCCGGCATCCTCGGTCCCGGTTACGCCCCTGGCAAGGAGGACATCGTTATACTTGGTGTAGATAATTCGAATGATTTGGGTGGCCCTTTCCAGGTTCATCCCCATCATAATGATGGCATACACTTCGTCGTGCAACAGGGTACCCCGGATTTTCCCCCTGAGAATGGTGGTCATTTCGGTAATGTTTACGCAAAAGTCGTACAATCCCCGTTTTACAAAGAGGTCCACATCGTAGTTCAGTACAAAGTGGTAGAATTTGTTGATGGCCTCATAGAGTTCGGTGGAGATGAGGTCCCTGGCGCTGTTTGCGTTTTCCCGGGCCCATTGGACATTGCTGATGATAGAATAGGGGATGTCGGGGTTCATGCCCAGGTTGTAGAGCAACTGTTCCTCATCCAGTACCTCATTGGGGTCGCTTACCGGGTCGCCTACCATAAAACGCATAGACCGCAACACAAATTGCCGCTTCTGGGAATGCTCATTGGGGGCGTCCAGGGAGGAGAAATAATTGACATGCATAAAGCGGGCTACATGTTCGGAGCGTTCAATATAGCGCCCCATCCAGTAAAGGTTGTTGGCTACTCTTGCTAGCATGGGCCTTGGTCGTTTTTGAGTACCCAGGTGTCTTTAGAACCCCCGCCCTGGGAGGAATTCACCACCAGGTTCCCTTTTTTCAGCGCTACCCGGCTCAATCCACCCTTCAGCACAAATTCTTTGTCTTTCCCCAGCAGCGTAAAGGTACGCAGGTCTACATGCCGCTGTTCAAAAGACTCACTTTCGTCTATATAGGTGGGGTGTACAGAGAGCGACATGATCGGTTGGGCGATATATTTACGGGGTTCTTTTTTGATTTGTTCCTTTACCGCGGCAATTTCTGCCTTGCTAAGCCGGTTCCCGATAGAAATCCCGTACCCGCCGGATTCATCTACCGGTTTCACGACCAGTTCCGTGATATGCTCCAGTACGTATCTAAGTTCTTCCGGCCGGTTGCAGTGGTAGGTGTGTACGTTTTTCAGGATGGGCGATTCATCCAGGTAATATTTAATGATCTCCGGCATGTAGGTGTATACGGCCTTGTCATCGGCGACCCCTGTACCCGGGGCATTGGCCAGGCAGACATTTCCTTTGCGGTAAGCCGCGAAAAGGCCGGGCACCCCCAGGGCCGAATCCGGCCTGAATTCAAGCGGGTCGATAAAGAGGTCATCCACACGCCTGTAGATCACGTCTACCCGTTCCGGCCCCTTGATGGTCTTCATGTAGACAAAGTCGTTTTCCACGAAAAGGTCCCGCCCCTCCACCAGCTCCACCCCCATGGCCTTGGCCAGGTAGGAATGCTCGTAATAGGCAGAATTGTACATGCCCGGGGTGATCACCACCACATTGGGGATATCTACCCCCTGGGGCTTTACACTTTCAAGGATTTCCAGCAGGTTCTCGGCATAGTTGGTTACCGTGTGTGCCTGGCAATGGTTAAAAACCCCAAATAGCGCCCTTTTCAGGGCGGTTCTGTTGCAAACCACATAGCTTACCCCTGACGGGCAACGGATATTGTCTTCCAGAACATAGTATTGCCCGTCCGCGTGTTTGATAATGTCTGTGCCAGATATATGGTTGTATATGCCGCCGGGGGGGTCCAGGTCAAACATCTGGTGCAGGTAGTTGGCCGAACTGCTCAGGAGTTCCAGGGGGACAATCCCGTCTTTGATAATCTTTTTTTCGTGGTAAATATCCCAAAGGAATAGGTTTAAGGCCCTGCTGCGCTGTATGGCCCCCTTTTCTATATGGTCCCATTCTGCCGGACCAATGATGCGCGGGAAAAGGTCAAAAGGAAAGATTTTTTCCTTGGTTTCGTGTTCTCCGTACACCTGGAAGGTAATACCCTGGTTGAAAAATGAGGCCTTTGCCTTGTTATTCAGTTGTACATAATTGGATATGGTGTGGTTTCCATACAGCTCAAAAAGTTTCTCATATACCTCCCTGACCTCCCCCTGTGCATCAAAAACCTCGTCAAATAAGGTTGGATCCTTCTGGTAGGAGGCAAAAATCTGGTTATTCGTCGTAATCATTCCCTTTCAACTTTTTTTTAAGGTACGGGATTTTCTCCAATCGGTAAAGCGTCCCCCCCCTTTTATCGCTTTCTTTTGAGGAGTACATAATAGGCGTGGGCCTTAATTGTCAAATTGCATCCTGCGGCCTTCAAAAAGTAACAAGTTATTTTATTAGGGCGTTTTTCTATAAATTTAGCGCCCTTAACATTCGCTCATGAAAAAATTAGTCCTGCTTACCCTGTTGTTAACAGTCGCCCTGGAAGGCTACGCACAGTTTTCCGAAAAGAGTAAGGATTTCAAAAAGTACGAGGGCTTTTTCACCTTTTATTATGATGAGGGCAGTGGCAAGGTATACCTTGAAGTCCCCGAAACCGACAAGGAGTTCCTCTATGTGTACTCATTGAGCAGCGGGATAGGCAGCAACGATATAGGCCTGGACCGGGGGCAGTTGGGCAATGAACAGCTGGTATATTTCCGCAAGGCGGGGAACAAGTTGTTGTTGGTACAACCCAATCTCAGGTACCGGGCGCAAACCGGGAATCCCCTGGAAAGGAAGTCCGTGGAACAGGCGTTTGCCAAATCGGTCCTTTTTGGTTTCCCCCTGGAGGAAAACAAGGGCGGGCCGCACATCATAGACATCACGGAGTTCCTGATGCAGGATGCCCACGGGGTTTCGACCCGTTTGAAAGCGACAGGGCAGGGCACCTATTCCCTGGACAACAGTAAAAGCGCCGTTTCCACGGACCGCACCCGGGCCTTTCCCATGAACGTGGAGTTTGATGTCCTGCTCACCTTTAAAGGGAACCCGGAAGGGGAGGAGGTTCGGTCCGTGACCCCCGACCCCCGATTGGTTACCGTCGCCCAGCATCATTCCTTTATCGCTTTGCCCGACAAGGGCTATGAGGAACGGGCCTTTGACCCCAGGTCGGGATCTTATCCCTTTAGTTATTATGACTATGCTTCCCCAGTGGAAACCGCGCTTGAAAAACGGCTGGTCACCAGGCACCGCCTGGAGAAAAAGGATCCTGGGGCCGCGCTCAGCGAGGCGGTAGAACCCATCGTATATTACCTGGATAATGGCACCCCCGAGCCGGTGCGTACCGCCTTGCTCCAAGGGGGGCGGTGGTGGAACCAGGCCTTTGAGGCCATTGGGTTTAAAGACGCCTTCCAGTTGAAAATGCTGCCGGACGATGCAGATCCGCTGGATGTGCGATACAATGTAATCCAATGGGTGCACCGTTCTACGCGGGGTTGGAGTTATGGCAATAGCGTCACCGACCCCAGGACCGGTGAGATCATTAAAGGCCATGTGAGCCTGGGGAGCCTGAGGATCCGCCAGGATTTCCTGATCGCCCAGGCGCTAAGCAACCAACCTTTCGCCCGGAGCAATGCCCAGGAAGCCATGCTCGAAATGGCATTGTCGCGTATCAGGCAATTATCGGCCCATGAAATCGGGCATACCCTGGGTTTTGCCCATAATTTTGCCGCCAGCACCAATGACAAAGCTTCGGTAATGGATTATCCGCATCCCAGTTTTCGACTGAGTGGAAATGATATCGACTTTTCCCAGGCCTATGATACGGGGATTGGGGAATGGGACAAGGTGACCGTGGCCTATGCCTATTCCGATTTTCCAGAAAACACGGATATAACGCAGGCATTGAATGCCATCCTGGACAAAGCCCGGGAAGACGGGCTGCGGTATATATCCGACAGCGATGCACGGCCACAGGGCGGAGCCCATATCCTTGGACACCTTTGGGACAATGGCGGGGATGCCGCATTGGAACTGGAAGAGGTCCTGGACCTTAGGGAAGAGGCCATTTCCAATTTCTCGGAAGATAATATCCGGTCGTACGAACCGTATTCCGTACTGGAAGACGTCTTTGTGCCCCTGTACTTTTTCCACCGGTACCAGACGGAGGCTACAGCCAAGCTCATTGGTGGATTAGACTATAACTATGCGTTAAAAGGGGACCAACAACTGGTGGTTCGAACGGCCGAAGGAAATACGCAAGAACGTGCGCTCAAGGCGGTGCTGCAAACACTGGATGCCGAACGGATCGCGATCCCTGAGGAAAAATTGTCCCTGTTCCCGCCAAGGGCCATAGGGTATCCCAGGACACGGGAATCGTTCAAGGGCAAGACCGGCATCGCCTTTGATGCCCTGTCTGCTCCCGAAACGGCGGCAGAGCTGAGCCTGACACTGCTAATGCACCCCGAACGAGCGTCGCGGCTCATACAGCAGAAAAGCCTGGATCCCGGCCAACTGGGGCTGGAGGATGTATTACAGGCACTGTCCAAAGAAACTTTTGACAATACCCACAGAGATCCCTATCTGCAAGAAGTGCAGAATACCGTCAATTACAGGGTATTGTACCACATAATGCGTTTGGCGGCAGATACGTCGGTACACCCACAGGTGAACGCCATGGCCCACCGGCAGCTGAAGGAACTGAGGTCGGCCTGGGTTACGGAAGGGGCAGACCTGCACAAGACCGAAATGGTCCGTCGCATCAATGCTTTCTATGAGTGGCCCCAGGCCTTCAAAGTCCCCGACGTCCCCAAAATCCCGGATGGCTCGCCCATAGGCATGGATTGCATGAATTAACCCCTGTTTTAAGCATATGGAAGTAAACCTGATAAGTGATACCGTTACCAGGCCCTCCAAGGGCATGCTGGAGGCGATGATGTCGGCAGCCGTGGGAGACGATGTTTTTAAGGCCGATCCTACGGTGAACGCCCTGGAAGAAAAGGTGGCGAAGCTTTTTGGCAGGGAAGCGGCCCTGTTCTTCCCCAGTGGGACCATGGCCAACCAGACCGCCATTAAATTGCTGACCTCCCCGGGTGACCAGCTCATCTGCGATAAATACGCCCATGTGTATAACTATGAAGGGGGCGGTGTAAGCTTTAACAGCGGGGTGTCCTGCCGATTGCTGGACGGTCACAGGGGCATGGTTACCGCGGCACAGGTAGAAGAGGCCATTAACCCGCCCGATTTTTACCACAGTCCGCTTACCACCCTGGTCTGTATTGAAAATACGACCAACAAGGGGGGTGGCGCCTGCTACGATTTTACGGCCTTGGAGGAGATCCGGCAGGTGTGCGATAAACACGGCCTGGGTTACCACCTGGATGGCGCACGCCTCTGGAACGCCCTGGTGGCCACCGGGGAAAGCCCCGAAATATATGGCAAGGTCTTCGATACCATCAGCGTATGCCTTAGCAAGGGCCTCGGGTGTCCTGTGGGCTCGGTTTTGGTGGGGGACCAAGAGCACATCCGCAAGGCGTTGCGCATCCGCAAAGTGTTGGGTGGCGGAATGCGGCAGGCCGGGTACCTGGCAGCGGCCGGTATCTACGCGCTGGACCACCACCGGGAACGGCTGGCCGAAGATCACCGGAAAGCAAAAGAAATTGGAGCGGTGCTGGAAGGGTTGTCCTTTGTGTCAAAAATAGCGCCCATAGATACCAATATCGTGATCTTCGAGACGGATACCCGGCTGATGTCTTCTGAAAGGTGTATTGAAAAGCTAAAGGCCCGCAACATTCAAATGATAGGTATGGGCCAGGGTAAAATACGGATGGTCACCCATATGGACTACACGGGGGCCATGCACGAATATGTGCTCAAAACCCTGAAGAACCTATAGATTCCTGGTTCGGGGATTGGCAATGCTGTTTTTGAGGTTTTTGATCCCGTTCTCCATTCCCGCTTCGGAATTGTAGTACTGGCTGCTGCCGAGCGGTTTCCCGCCTACGTCGCGCAACTGAAAAAGGAATTTGCCGTCATGGCTGGTCTGCCTCTCAAAAACCGCGGGTTTATCAATGAGCGCAGGCAACTGGTCTACCACGGCATCTATTTCCTCCTTGCTGGAAAATGCGGTGCTTTTAAGAAGGGTATGGCCTTCCCTGGTTTTAAGGTAGAAATGGTAGGCGTTTGGCCCTTCCTTCTTTATTTCGATCATCAGGATGACGGTTTTACCTAAAAATACCACATTTTCTGCAATGTCCCCATACGGGGGCGCAAGCCCCTATTTGAACAGAGAATCCATACCCGGGATATTGGGCATGCCTTCTTTGGCCACGGCGGCCAGTTCTGCTTCATGCACCTCTGACGCCCTGGAGATGGCCTTGTTCAGCGTAAGGACCAGGTAATCTTCTAACTGTTCCCGGTCTTCCAGTAGCGACGGGTCAATCGCAATACCTTTGATTTCCCTGTTCGCGGTAATGGTCACCTGGAGCATGCCATCTGTCGATTTTTCATCCATTAAGACCGAGCTGAGGCGCGCCTTGGTCGCCTTAACTTTTTCCTGGGTTTCCTTTAACTTTCCCATCATTCCCATCAGATCTCCGAACATTTTTTGCACTTTATTGGTTATGCTTTCAAAAATACTAAATTGCCAACCTTATCACCATACAAATTATGCGGAAACGGATTCATTTGGCGGTCTTTTTTTTATTAAGTAGTATTTTTGCCGTCACTTCTCAGACACAAGCGAAGCATATGATTACAGCAAAAGCCCCTGCAGCCAAAAAAAAACCCATAAAACTGGAGATCCACGGAGATGTCCGTACAGACGACTATTACTGGCTCCGGGACCGGGAAAATGAGGAAGTAATCCGTTACCTGGAGGACGAAAATGCCTATTACCAGGCATTAACGGCCCATACCAACGAGTTCCAGGAGGCGCTCTTTGAGGAAATGAAATCGCGGATTAAAGAGGACGATGAATCGGTCCCATACAAAAAGAACGGGTTTTGGTACATCACCCGCTACGAAACGGGGCATGAATACCCGGTATATTCCAGGAAGAAGGGAGCACTGGAAGCGGAGGAGGAAATCCTGTTTAATTGTAATGAGTTGGCCGAAGGGCATGATTATTTCAACCTGAAGGGGATCTCTATCAGCCCGGATAACCGCCTCGCGGCTTTTGGGGTCGATACGGTTTCGAGAAGGCAGTATACCATCCGGGTGAAGGATTTACACACGGGGGAGGTCTACGCGGATAAGATTGACAATACCACTGGCAGTTCTGTATGGGCCAATGACAACAAAACCCTGTTCTATACCAAGAAAGACCCTCAGACGCTGCGGTCAGACAAGATCTACAAGCACGTCCTGGGCACGCCTTCCGAACAGGACGAGTTGGTGTTTCATGAAAAAGACGAGACTTTTTACACCTATGTGACCAAATCAAAATCGGAGAAGTATCTAATCATCGGTTCGGTGAGTACCCTTACGTCAGAATATCGCATCCTGCCCGCAGCGACCCCCGGAGGCGAATTTTCTGTCTTTTCACCCAGGACCCGGGGCCTGGAATACGCCATTTATCATTACGGCACTAATTTTTATATCCTGACCAACAAGGACAAAGCCACCAATTTTAAGGTGATGATGGCAGCAGAGGGGAAGACAGATGCGGCCCACTGGCAGGAGTTCATACCCCATCGGGAGGACATCTTGCTGGAAGACCTGGAAATTTTCAGGAACTACTATGTCTTGTCGGAACGGCACAACGGCCTCAGCCGCATAAAGGTTACCCGTTGGGATAGCGCGGAAAGCTATTTCCTGCCTTTTGAGAGCGAGACCTATGTGGCCTACCCCTATATCAACCCCGAATTTGACACAGACACCCTCAGGTATGTCTATAATTCCATGAGCTCGCCCTATGCGGTGATCGATCTCGACATGCGGACCCGGACCTCGGTGGTTCAGAAGGAACAGGAGGTGTTGGGCGGAAAGTTCAAAAAGGAAAATTACCGTTCAGAGCGCAAATGGGCCACGGCCCGGGACGGGAAAAAGGTGCCTATTTCCCTGGTATACCATAAAGACACCCCCTTAACGCCAGATACCCCTTTGTTTTTGCATGCCTACGGCTCATACGGGGCCACGCTGGACCCGTATTTCTCCACGGTGCGCCTCAGCCTGCTGGACCGGGGTTTCGTGTATGCCATTGCCCACGTGAGGGGCGGGGAATACCTGGGGAGGTCGTGGTACGAATCTGGGAAATTACTGCACAAAAGGAACACCTTTACCGATTTCATGGATTGTTCTGACTACCTGATCGAGGAAGGATATACCAGCGCCGAACACCTGTATGCCTATGGGGGTTCTGCAGGGGGGTTACTGATGGGGGTCATCCTTAACGAAGCCCCCCAACGCTACCATGGGGTGATCGCAGCCGTTCCCTTTGTCGATGTAATCACCACCATGCTGGACGAGTCCATCCCCCTTACCACGGGCGAATATGATGAATGGGGCAACCCCAACAAGGAGGAGTATTACCGCTATATGAAATCGTATTCCCCCTATGACAACGTCAGGGCACAGGAATATCCCCACCTTTTGGTGACCACCGGGCTGCATGACTCCCAGGTACAGTATTGGGAGCCCGCTAAATGGGTGGCCAAATTACGGGAATACAAAACCGACAATAACCTGCTTTTTCTGGAAACCAATATGGAGGCGGGTCATGGCGGGGCTTCGGGTCGCTTCAGGGCCTTAAAGGAGACCGCCAGGGAGTATACATTTTTGCTGGATTTGGAGGGGAAAATTCCATAATCCAAAAAAAATAGTACTTTTGTCCCGGAGTATTGGTTTCTCACGGGAACCTCTATACTAACCTTACTTTATGAAACAGCAGATACAAGCTTACAACAGCGTCCTGGATCTCATAGGGAAAACCCCACTTATCAGACTAAACAGAATAACGGCCCCCTTTAGCGGGAATTTTTTCGCGAAGGTAGAGGCGTTTAACCCCGGCCATTCTTCCAAAGACCGCATAGCTTCCTATATTATCGAGGAGGCTGAACGGCAGGGTATCCTTAAAAAGGGGAGTACCATCATTGAGACGACTTCCGGGAATACCGGCTTCAGTATCGCCATGGTGAGTATTGTGAAGGGGTATGATTGTATCCTGGCGGTAAGTTCCAAGTCCTCCAAAGATAAAATAGACATGCTGCGCTCCATGGGGGCCAAGGTCTATGTTTGCCCGGCCCACGTAAGTGCGGACGACCCCAGGTCCTATTACCAGGTAGCAAAGCGCCTGCATGAAGAAACCAAGGGCTCCATCTATATCAACCAGTACTTCAATGTGTTGAATATGGAAGCCCATTACAAAACCACCGGGCCCGAGATTTGGGAACAGACCCGGGGCCAGATCACCCACCTGGTCGCCTGCAGCGGTACGGGAGGGACCATATCGGGGACTGCGCGCTATCTCAAGGAACAGAATCCCGATATCAAAGTGATCGGGGTGGATGCCTTTGGATCCGTCTTGAAAAAATACCACGAAACAGGGGAGTTTGACAATGACGAGATCTATCCCTACCGCATAGAAGGCCTTGGCAAGAACCTTATTCCCGAAGCCACGGATTTTACGGTGATTGACAAGTTTGAAAAAGTCACTGACGAAGAGAGCGCCCATATGACTCGTGACATTTCGAGGAGTGAGGGCTTGTTTGTGGGCTATACGAGTGGCGCTGCCATCCAGGCGGTGAAACAGCTGAGTGCCCAAAACGAGTTTGACGAGAACAGCAACGTTGTCGTGATCTTCCCGGACCATGGGTCGCGTTATATGAGCAAAGTGTATAGCGACCAGTGGATGAGCGACCAGGGCTTCTTTGACAGCAAACGTGTGGAGGAAACCCAACAAATACAAGTGGTCAAGTAAACCACAACCAACCTGAGAACGGAAAGCAACGGCGTTTTTAAAACCCCGTTGCTTTTTTTAATGCGCAAGAAATTTTTATGAATCCTTGCTAAAAATCCATACTTTTACCACCTTGTAATAAAGATGATTGGGACCGCTAAAAAACTACAGGTTCCGGGAAGGATTTAGGACAAAACCAAGCTAAACTACATGAGAGATTTATTCGATAGGATCATTGAAAACAAAGGGCCCCTTGGAAAATGGGCCTCACAGGCAGAAGGGTATTTTGTATTTCCAAAATTGGAAGGCCCCATCTCGAACCGGATGAAATTCAGGGGAAAAGAGGTGATTACCTGGAGTATCAATGACTATCTGGGGCTTGCCAACAGGCCGGAAATCAAGAAGATAGACGGGGAAGCCGCCATGGAATTCGGGGCCGCATACCCCATGGGCGCCCGGATGATGAGTGGGCATACCGATTACCATGAACAGCTGGAACGCGAACTGGCGGCATTTGTAGACAAACAGGCGGCCTATCTTCTCAATTTCGGCTACCAGGGAATCATGTCTGCCATAGACGCCCTGGTTGCCAAAGACGATATTATCGTGTACGATGTGGACTCCCATGCCTGTATCATCGATGGGGTCCGGTTGCATGTAGGAAAACGTTTTACCTTTAAACACAACGACATTGACAGCCTTGAAAAGAACCTGGAAAGGGCCACCAAAATGGCGGAACAGACCGGGGGAGGGATCCTGGTCATCACGGAAGGGGTTTTTGGTATGAGGGGCGAACAGGGGAAACTCAAGGAAATCGTTGCCCTGAAAAAGAAATACCAGTTCCGTTTGCTGGTGGATGACGCCCACGGGTTTGGAACCCTGGGTAAAACCGGCGCCGGAGCGGGGGAAGAGCAGGGGGTCCAAAAGGATATAGACGTCTATTTTGCCACGTTTGCCAAATCTATGGCAGGGATCGGCGCCTTCCTGGCGGCGGACCAGGAGATCATAGACTACCTGAAATACAACCTCCGTTCGCAGATGTTTGCCAAATCGCTGCCCATGATCTATGTGAAAGGGGCTTTGAAGCGCCTGGAAATGCTGCGGACCAAACCCGAACTCAAGGCAAAGCTCTGGGAGAACGTAAATGCCCTCCAGAATGGCCTCAAGGAACGCGGATTTGATATCGGCACCACCTCCAGTTGTGTGACCCCCGTATATCTCAATGGCAGCATCCCGGAAGCGATGGCCCTGGTCAAGGACCTGAGGGAAAATTACGGTATCTTCTGCTCCATAGTCGTTTACCCGGTTATTCCCAAAGGCCTGATCCTTTTAAGGATGATCCCTACCGCAACACACACCATAGAAGATATCCTGGAGACCCTCGATGCTTTTTCAGCTATTCGCGAGCGCCTCGAAAACGGTACTTACAAAAGGTTGTCTGCCGCTGTGGCCTCGGCCATGGGCGAGTAGGCAGTGGCCCCTGTCCGCCCCGTACGGGCCTGGTCCTTTTCATTCAGGGCCGGGATGCCCCTGGCCGGTCTTGTTTACAGATCCTTGCGATAGGTCCTGCGGCGCTTGTAGATTTCGGGGCTGAAGTGCTTCCACATCTGCCGTATGGCAACATTTTCCTCCAGTTCGGGGGTCCTGATGCAATTGACAATACCCTTTTCCGTGAATGTTTTGTGATACTCGTTGAAGATCACCGAGGTAATTCCCTTGTTTTGATAGTCGGGGTGGATCCCGATCAGGTAAAAAATAACATCCTTGCTGTGTTTTTTGGCTTTTAGAAGGTGAAAAAACCCGGTGGGGAACAACCGGCCCCGCATTTTTTGAAGTGCCTTGCTGAAAGAAGGCATCACTATGGCAAAGGCAATCAGTTTATCTTCTTTGTCGAGGACAAACTTGATGTATTCCGGGTTGATAAAGCTGATGTATTTCTTTTTAAAGTATTCTTTTTGTATCGGGGTTATCGGGACAAAGGACGACAGGCTGGAGTAGGTCTCGTTGAAAAGATCGAACATCTGGTCGGTCCAGGGCATTATTTCACTGGTTTTCGTAAAGTTCAGGGCCTTCAGGCCATACCGTTGTTTAATCAGCCGCTGGATATCCGCGAAGAGTTTGGGGTCTGCGTTTTTGGCGGGGAAACGGTTTTCCATATATTCCTTTTCCTTCACCATGCCCCAGCCTTCGTAATGTTTTTGATAATAGGCGTGGTTGTACCAGGTAATCATGGTGCCAATGGCGTCAAAGCCTTCGGTCAATACCCCAACCCGGTCCAGGTTGGAAAACCCCACCGGCCCTTCCATGTATTCCAGCTCATATTTACGCCCAATCTCGGCTACTTTCCCGAGCAGGGCCTCTGAGACTTCCTGGTCATCGATAAAATCAAACCAGCCAAATCGCATTTTAGGCAGTTTTTGCTGCTTTACTTCGATCCAGTTGATGATGGCGGCCACCCTGCCCACCAGTTCGCCGCCCCTGTACGCCAGGAAAAACCAGGCGTCTGCATCCTTGAACACCGGGTTCCTGGTTTTGTCAAAGGAAGCCAGTTCTTCTCTGATAATGGGGGGAACCCAATAGGGGGAATCCCGATATAACGTAAAGGGAAATTGGACGAACTTCTTCAGTTCGGCCCTTGAGGTAGCTTCTTTCAGGGTAACCATAATTGGGTTTTAAAGCCCAATATTAGGAATATTTGCCTTTAGAAAAAACTTAAATCAGGTTTTTGCCCGCGGCGTAAACCCCGGTGTGTTTGCCCTGGGCCCCTGCGGCCTTAGTTGGGCGGGTCCAGGATAATGTCTTCGGCCCCTTTCCCTTTCTTTTTGAACTTTTGTTTCTTCTTTTTCTTTTTCATACTGTTCTTGCGGATGGGGCCGCCTTTTCCGTCTTCAATGGCAATAGGGGTGTCTTTGTGGTAATCCAGCCGGTACGAGACCCCGGCCGTGGCGAACAGGCGACCCGGGCTGGTTTTAAAGCTGCCGCCCAGTTGCAGGTCGGCCTGGAAATTTTCATTAAAGAGGTGGGCTACCCCACCCCGTAGCAAGACATCCGAATAGCGATCGCTTTTAATCCCCTGGTTTTCCACGAAAATACTCCATTTGGGGTTGCGCAAGGCCCGCTGCAGGGAGACAAGGTAGCTCCATTCGGGGAAATCTGTGCCAATACGGTCATAGGCAATATTGGTGATGAAGGTATACCTTGGGGACAATTTACTTTGGGTGGCAACCATCGCCCTTGGCGAAACGGTGGGGTCCTCCGGGTAAAATGGGTTATCTCCCAGGACAAAATTGGCCCCGGCGTAGACCGAAACAGCGGGGATCAGGTTCTTTAACTGGAAGACGTTGTTCGCCCTCCAGCTATAAAGGTTGGGCTTGTTTTTCTCGGGGTCTTTAAAGGGGTCAAATAGCAGGTATTTCACCCCCAGCCGGTTGCGTGAAAAATTGGTCCTGGAATCTTCCAGTCCCAGCGCCGTAAACGTAATGTCCTGGTTCTCGAAGGTCCCGTCATAGGTTATTTCCAGGTTTTCAAAGAACAAGCCGTACCTCAGGGAGAGGTCGGCCCCCAGGATGGTAGCATCCCTGGAAAGGTCGGAATGGTTCCGCTGTTCATAGGAAACCCCTGTTTCAAGTTGGATGACCCCCTTGCCCACGGCATAGGCCCCGGACGACAGGCCCGGGCGGTTAGAGTTGATCACATCGGTGTATTGTGCCAGGGCGAACACGGGGAGGAATAGGGCCAGGAGGGTAGATTTTGTGCTGGGTTTCATGCTGCTATGGTTGACTTCGGCAGGGTTTTTTATTATTATTTTAAGACTTTTGTACTGCTTATACAACGTTGGAATTGTACTTTTGATATAAATAGATAAAACAATATGGGTTTATTGCGAACGATAGCGTTCATTCTGCTGGGCTATGTCGTACTCAGCTTTTTGTCCCGTTGGCTGGCGCCAAAGCTCTTTGGCTATGCTGCCAGAAAGGCCGAGGACCGGCTGAGGGAGATGTACGGGATGCCGCAGGACCGGTTTGGGGAGAAGGAGCAGCCAGAAGGGAAAGTAACCGTTGATAAAAAATCAAATAAAAACGGGAATGACTCCGATAAAGTGGGGGAGTATATAGAATTTGAGGAGATCGATTAGTCCTTAGCCATAACCAACCTATGAAGACCGGAATCAAAGCGATTTTTATCCATTTCTTTGTCATTGTACTCTTTATCATTGCCGCCCTGGCATATTTCCACCCGGTACTGCAGGGGAAGGTCATTTTTCAGTCGGACATTGTACAGTATACCGGGATGGCCCATGAACAGAATCAGTTCAGGGATGCCACCCAAACGGAACCCTACTGGACAAACAGTGCCTTTGGGGGAATGCCCACCTATCAACTGGGGGCCAACTACCCGCATAACTACGTAAAGCAACTGGACCGTACGTTGCGGTTCCTGCCCAGGCCCGCCGATTACCTCTTCCTGTATTTCCTGGGGTTCTATATCCTGTTGTGTTGCCTGAAGGTAGATTACGGGCTGACGATCGTGGGGGCGCTGGCTTTTGGCTTTTCGACCTATTTAATCATTATCCTGGGGGTTGGGCACAATGCAAAAGCGCATGCCATTGCCTATCTTCCCATGCTGTTGGGGGGTATCGTACTTGCGTTCCGCAGGCGGTATATATGGGGCTTTGCCCTAACGTCCCTGGCCATGGCGCTGGAGATCAGTGCCAACCATTACCAGATGACGTATTATTTTATGCTGTTGGTGCTTATCCTGGGGCTGGTCTACCTGGCGGATGCCATCCGGGGGAAAACACTTAAGCCCTTTTTTACGGCCGTTGGCATCCTGGTATTGGCCGTTGCGCTGGGGATTGCCGTAAATGCCACCTCTATCCTGGCCACCAAGGAATATGCCGATTGGAGTACCCGGGGGACGTCTGCCCTGAGCATAGAACCCGATGGCTCGCCCCGGGCCAAAACCGACGGGCTCGACAGGGAGTATATCACCCAGTACAGTTACGGCATCTCCGAATCACTGAACATTTTTGTGCCACGGCTCTTTGGGGGGTCTAACAGCGAAGACCTGGGGGAAGATTCCAAAACGTACCGTTACCTCACGGAACAGGGGCTATCGAGGTCCCGGGCGCTGGAGTTTGCCAGCGGGCTGCCCCTTTACTGGGGCGACCAGCCAGGAGTGGCCGCCCCCGCCTATGTTGGGGCGATAATCTGCTTGCTGTTTGTGTTAGGCCTGTTCCTGGTTAAGGGGAAGCGCAAGTGGTGGCTTTTGGGAGGGGCCATACTTTCTTTGCTGCTGTCGTGGGGAAAGAATTTTGGCCTGCTCACCGATTTCATGATCGACTACTTCCCCCTCTATAACAAGTTCCGGGCGGTGTCCTCCATCCAGGTCATCCTGGAGCTATGCCTGCCCGTCCTGGGTGTTCTGGGGGTTGCGCAGCTACTAAAACCTGAGGTACCCGCGGCAGAGAAGTTCAAGGCGCTCAAGGGAAGCTTCCTCATCATGGCAGGACTGGGCGTCGCCTTGTTTTTAATGAAGGGGTTCTTTGATTTTACCGGGCTGAATGATGCCACCTACCAGCAGTATTTTGGGGATGAGGTCATGACCATGATACGCCGCGACAGGGAAGCGGTATATATAGATGATACCCTGCGTTCCCTGGTGTTTGTATTCCTGGCGGCCCTGGCCCTTTGGCTATACCTCAAAGAGCGTATTGGGAGGAACCTGCTGCTGGGGGGGCTGGGGCTCCTGATCGCCCTGGATTTGATTGGGGTAGACCTTAGGTATGTGAATTCAAAGGATTTTGTCCGACAGCGCGAAATGACCGAGCCCTTCAGGCAAACGGCCATGGACAAGGAACTCATGAAAGACCCTTCGGTGTTCAGGGTATACGACCCCGCTGAGGGTCTCAACGGCGCGCGCACCTCGTATTTCCATCAATCCATAGGAGGCTACCACGCGGCCAAACCGGCCGGCATACAGGACCTGTTCGATTTCCATATTTACCAGAACCACCTGGAAGTCCTGAATATGCTGAATGTAAAATATGTGGTCCAGAAAGACGAGGAAGGAAGGAGCTATGCGGCGACCAATCCCGAAGCCAACGGGAATGCATGGTTCGTAGAGACGCTGATCCCGGTGAAGAACGCCAATGCCGAGATCATGGCGTTAGACAGTTTGGATACCCGGACCCAGGCCGTCGTGAATTCCGGGCAGTTCCCACAAAAGATCGCGAAACACTATGAGCGGGATACAACGGCGACCCTCGTCCTTTCCGACTATAAACCCAACCACCTAACCTATGCGTCTTCGAATGCCTTTCCCGGGTTGGCTGTTTTTTCGGAGATCTATTACCCTAATGGGTGGGAGGCCTATATTGATGGAAAAGCGGTTGCCCATTTTAAGGTAGATTATGTCCTGAGGGCGCTGGAGGTTCCCGCGGGCCGGCATACGATTGAATTCAAATTTGAGCCCCGGGTGGTCACCACCGGGAGCCAGGTCAGCCTGGCCAGCAGTATCCTGCTCGTTGCCCTGATCCTGGCAGGGCTGTGGTACCAACTTCGGCCGGTGCCCCCTAAGAACGAGGAGGGATGAAAAAAGTGCTGGTCATCACCTATTACTGGCCTCCGGCTGGTGGCCCCGGGGTACAGCGATGGCTTAGATTCATTTCCTACCTGGCCGAATTTGGCATAGAACCGGTACTTTATATCCCAGAAAACCCGGCCTATCCGATGCTGGACCCGAGCCTCGAAGAGGCGGTGCCCCCCCGGCTCCGCATCTACAAAAAAAAGATATCAGAACCCCTTCAATGGGCGGGAAGCATATTCCGCAGGGAGGTGAAACGTATCAGCAAGGGGATCATCCCGGAACGCAAACCCACACCCCTGGAAAAGTTGCTATTGTGGGTAAGGGGCAACTTTTTTATCCCCGATGCCCGGGTGTTGTGGGTGAAGCCCTCGGTCCGTTACCTGAAAACGGTGCTCAGGGAGGAACAAATTGACACGGTGGTGACTACCGGTCCGCCCCACAGCCTGCACCTGATCGGGTTACGGCTCAAACGACAGGCCGGGGTCCGGTGGGTCGCGGATTTTCGTGATCCCTGGACCAGTATCGGATACCATGATAAATTGCGGATGGGGCCCAGGGCCAGGAAAAAACATACGGCCCTCGAGAAAACCGTCCTGGGTGCTGCCGATAAGATCCTGGTCACGAGCAAGACCACCCGGGACGAGTTCAGAGGCCTTACGGGGCAACCGGTCATCGTCATTACCAACGGGTATGAGGCCAGTGACTACGCAGCGGTCCCGCGGCAACCCGACGGGTATTTTAGCCTGTCGCATATCGGCTCGCTTTTAAGCGGCCGTAACCCCCGGGCCCTATGGAGGGCGTTGCAGTCACTTTGCCGGGAGAACGAGGCCTTCAGGGCCGCTTTCCGCCTCCGCCTGGTGGGGGTGGTAGCCCGGGAAGTACAGGACAGCATCAGGGAGTTTGGCCTGGACGAATATACCGAGTACGAGGACTACCTTCCCCATGACAAAGCCGTTGCCATGCAGACGCGATCTCAGTTGCTGCTGCTCGTTGAAATAGACGCGGCAGAAACACGGGGGATCCTCCCGGGCAAATTGTTTGAGTACCTGGCATCCAGGCGACCTATCCTCGCCATAGGCCCCGGTGGCTGGGAAGCCGGGGGTATAATCCGGGACATGGGCGCGGGGGATGTTTTTAGCTACGATGAGGCAGACCGCATTAAGGCGGCATTGCTCCGCTGGTTTGAAGCCTTTCAGAAAGGGCCTTTGCCGGCCACAGACGCACCGATAGAAGCATACAGCAGGAAGGAATTAACACGTGCCCTGGCCAGGGAACTGAAATGGGAATAGTATTCAGGCAATCATTGAGCAATACGGTGATCACCTATCTCGGATTCGGGATAGGGGCGGTCAATACCCTTTTCCTGTATACCCGTTTCATGACCGCCGAATATTATGGGCTGGTTGGGGTGATCTTATCGACATCGGCCATCCTTATGCCACTACTGGCCTTTGGCGTACCCAACACCATGGTCAAATACTACAGTGCCTTTACCGACAGGCGATCGACCAGCGGCTTCCTCAGCCTGATGCTGCTGCTGCCCCTGGCCATCATGATCCCCATCGGACTGTTGAGCTACTTTGCCAATGAGGCCATTGGGTTGTTCCTGGCACGAAAAAACGCCATCGTGGGGGATTATGTCTGGCATATTTTTAGTATCGGCCTGGGAATGGCCTATTTTGAAGTATTTTATTCCTGGTCCAAGGTGCAGTTGAAATCGGTCTTCGGCAATTTCATGAAGGAGGTATTCGTACGCGTGGGGGTGAGCCTGTTGTTGCTGGGGCTCTACCTGCAACTTATTTCCGTGGCGGTTTTTATCAATGCCCTGGTAGCCCTCTACCTCCTCCGGATGTTCCTTATGATGTTCTATGCCTTCCGGCTCCGGCCCCCGGAATTCGCCATTCGGTGGCCGTCCAATACGCGAGACATCCTGTACTACAGTTTCCTCATTATTTTCGGGGCCTCGGCCTCGGTCTTGCTGCTGGAACTCGATCGTTTCATGATCAACCAGTTTATTGAAATAGAGCATGTGGCCTATTACAGCGTGGCCGTATTTATCGCAACGGTCATTGCCGTTCCCCTGAGGTCCATGCACCAGGTCACCTATCCGCTCACGGCCGAGATCATGAACCGTCAAGACCTGACGGCCCTGAAACGGCTTTATCAAAGGAGTTCCCTTACCCTGTTTATCCTGTCCGGGCTTATTTTCCTGTTGATTTTGCTGAATATGGAAGACCTGTACCTCTTGCTGCCCCCGGCGTACCGGGGTGGTACCCTGGTCGTCTTCTTCATAGGACTGGTCCGGGTGTACGACGCCCTCCTGGGGATCAACAGCGCTATCCTGTACAATTCTGAGTATTACCGTGAAGTCCTGGTCATGGGCTTTATACTGGCCTTGTTGATTGTGCTGTTCAATCTCTGGCTCATCCCGCTCCTGGGGATGAATGGCGCGGCCCTGGCCAGTCTGTTGGCGATTGGTATTTATGACAGCATAAAGTTGTTCTATGTTTGGAAGAAGTTTGGCATACATCCTTTTTCCGCCAATAGTGGCAAGGTGGCCTTCCTGCTGTTGAGCACGGGGACGTTCTTCTTCCTGCTGCCATTGCCTTTTGCCCCCCTGTGGAATATCGCCATAAAAAGTATCCTTCTCGTCGCCGTCTACCTGGGGGTCATATACCGGTTCAGGCTTTCGGATGATATCCATGATTTGCTGTCAAAGCTTATAAAGCAGGCCGGTGGACCAGGGCATCCATAAGCGTGCCCCCACCGGACCTTACAGGGGGTGAGGCCGTTGTTGGCCCGCTTCCTCCTTGCCTTGCCCGGAACATCAAGTTAAAACCCCGCAGGGACGAATCCGCTACGGGGCTTAACAACTAACCAACCTAAAAACTATTTTTACTGCACTCGCGTGCTTTTGCTTCTTTCCCTCACACCCTGGCTGGAGCGGTTGGCCCTTGCCGGGGCTTTTGTGACCGTTCGTTTCGCGCTGCTCCTGCTAACAGTTCCACTGTTTCGGGTGGGGGCGCTGCTCCTGGTACGTACTGTCCGCTTGGCCGGGGATTGCGTCTGTACCCTCTGGTTGTTGGCGACAGGCTTCCTGACGGTGGTACTGCTACTGCGGGTTACCGTTTTGTTGGCGGGACCGCGTGTCACGGAACGCTGTGTTACCGTCCGCTCCCTTTGAACGCTGGCAGCCCTGTTGGCCCTTGGCGCCTCTGCCCGTTTTATGGTACGGGTTGTGCTGCTGGAACTCCGGGTAACCGTCCTTCGGGATGAAGGTGCATCCGATCTTTTTACCGAACTCCTGTTGGTAGCCACCGCTTCCCGCCGTATCGGGGCCGAACTGTTGTTTCGGTAGCTATCGCTCCGCCTTCCGGAATGGTTCCTGGCCACCACCCTTTTGTCATTTCTATAGATGCGGTCCCTGTTATGCGATTTTTGATACCTATAATGATGCCCAACCCGGGCATGGGCCTTGCGGTAGTTATACGCATACGGCCTGTAATAGGTATAGCGTACGGGGTTGTAATACCTCCTGTAAGGCCTGTTGTACACCAGGCAAAACCCTACCGCCGGGCGAACAAAATAGCCATGCCAGGGCCGGTATACGTAATGCCTGTTATAGATGTTTACATAGCCGGTATAGTGGGTGAATACACCCCTGGGGTTATAGTACATATACA